>NZ_JBIAJD010000001.1:1156491-1538584 GCF_042871765.1 Micromonospora sp. NPDC005553
GCGTGTGGCTCGCCGCCCCACGCGTCGGGTTTGTCTTTGTCTGGGGGGGGTTGTGTGGGGGGTTTTTTGGTGGGGGCCGGGGGTGGGGGGGGGCCCCCCCCCCCCCCCTCGGCCGCGGTCAACCAGTCAGGAGATGCAGAACGGCGCCGGCTCGGTGAGGCCGAGGTCCTTGCAGTCATAGCCGCTGCCCTCGCCGTAGTACTTCCAGCCCGTGCCGGTCACGAAGTGGAACAGGTAGACGCCGTCGCCGGCCTTCGGGCCCTGCGGATCAGCTCCCGCCCAGTCCTTGACGCACTCGACACCGCCGAACGTCCAGCCCTTCGGAAGCTCGACAAGGGCCTCCAGGGTCTTCGCCGAAGGGCATGCGGCAGTCGTGGCCGCGCTGTTCGCCGGCTTCCTCGTCGTCGTCACCGGCTCCGAGATGCAGAACGGCGCAGGCTCGCTGAGGCCGAGATCCTTGCAGTCATAGCCGCTGCCCTGGTCGTAGTACTTCCAGCCCGTGCCGCTCGCGTAGCGGAACAGATAGACGCCGTCACCGGCGGTCGGACCCTGCGGGTCGGCCGCCGCCCAGTCCTTGACGCACTTCACCGTCGTGAGAGACGAGCCCTTCGGCAGCTCGACCAGCGTCTGGAGGGTCGCAGCCGAGGGACAGTCGGCGGCCGTGGTAGCCACGGCGGGCGATGCACTGGGGGTGCCAGCGGCGACAGCAGCCGACGTCGACGCAGAGGCGGTCGGGCCAGGACCAGACGCCGGCGTGGAGCCACAGGCGGTCTGTGCAAGTAGGACAGCGGCAACGGGCAGCAGCAGGAGAGGACGTGCAGACATTTCCAGGCCCCTATGGATCGTGGCGATCGTCGCTTACATCCGGGTACATGCGATCCACCGCCCGCAGGTTGCCGTCACCCAGGAAGATTCTCAGAATCTTTGGGCGACTCCGCGCCCAACGCCGCCTTTACGCTTGGCGGGCCGGTGATTCCGGCAGATTACTGTCCGTAACGTCGATGTGGTGCTCAGTGATGAGTGCGAGAAACCAGCTGACCCAACGGGCTCGACGACAGATCATCTGCTACGGTAACCACGTTGCAGTTTTGATTTCCGTAGACGTTTTTCAGCGCCTGATGGGTCATCTGAACCCGCCCAGGCGCTTTTTCGTTTTTCGTGTCGTTTCGACGCGGGTGATCAACGCGGCGGCGTAAGGGTCCGCACAGTGCGGTCTCTAACAGCCTGCGAGGAGCAGACATGACTACAGGTACCGTGAAGTGGTTCAACGCCGACAAGGGCTTCGGCTTCATCAGCCCGGACGACGGTGGCGCTGACGTCTTCGCCCACTTCTCCGCGATCTCGGCGAGCGGCTTCCGCAGCCTCGACGAGAACCAGAAGGTGGAGTTCGACATCACCCAGGGCCAGAAGGGCCCGCAGGCGGAGAACATCCGCCCGCTCTGATCCACACTCTGCGAACGGCGGCCCGACTGATTCAGCGGGCCGCCGTTTGGCGTTTCATGCGTCCACCACGGCGTCTCACCATGGCCCGAGGGACGGCAAGGTACGTCTGCGCGATCCGCCAGGAGTCAGCATCACGTCACCGGAGGACATCATCTTCACCGTCAACGCCCTCGCCGCGCCGTCCGCCACCGAACCGCTCGTGCGCACCACGATCGAACGGCGGGACCTGGGCCCGCACGATGTTCTCATCGAAATCCGCTACGCCGGCATCTGCCACTCTGACATCCACACAGTGCGCGGCGACTGGGGCAGCGTTCCCTACCCACTCACCGTCGGCCACGAAATCGTCGGCCGAATCACCGAGGTCGGCGCCGACGTCACCCGTCACGCGGTCGGCGACCGCGCCGGTGTCGGCTGCATGGTCAACTCGTGTCGCGAGTGCGAGAACTGCCGCACCGGTAACGAGCAGTACTGCCTCAAGGGCAACACCCAGACGTACGCGAGCGTCGACCGCGACGGCACCGTCACCCAGGGCGGTTATTCGACCCATGTGGTCGTGAACGAGGACTTCGTGCTGCGGGTGCCGGAGAGCATCCCGTACGAGGCGGCCTCGCCGATGCTGTGCGCGGGCATCACCACGTACTCTCCGCTGGCGCACTGGAATGCCGGTCCCGGCAGGAAGGTCGCCGTGGTGGGCCTGGGCGGTCTGGGCCACATGGCTGTCAAGATCGCCGCAGCGATGGGCGCCGAGGTGACAGTGCTGTCCCAGACGCTGGGCAAGAAGGACGACGGCCTGCGCTTCGGAGCCGAGCACTACTACGCCACCAAGGATCCGGCGACGTTCGAGGTGCTCAAGAACAGCTTCGACCTGATCATCAACACGGTCAGCGCACCGATCGACATGGCCAGCTACCTCGGTCTGCTGCGTCTGGACGGCACTCTTGTCAGCGTGGGTGCCCCGCCGGAGCCGCTTCCGGTGCCCGTCTTCGCGTTGTTCGGCAGTCGACGGTCGTTCGCCGGCTCCAGCATCGGCAGCATCGCCGAGACGCAGGAGATGCTGGACTTCTGCGCCGAGCGCGGCATCGCTCCCGAGGTCGAGGTCATCGGCGCCGAGGCGGTCAACGACGCGTACGAGCGGGTGCTCGCCTCGGACGTGCGGTACCGGTTCGTCATCGACATCGACACCCTGCGCTGAGCGTCTCCGCGATTGCCAGGGTCCGCTAATCGGTGGGCTCTGGCGCGCGGCCGGGCCGGAGTGCGCGGTGGCCGGCGGTGAGCCGTTGGGCCGCCGAGGCGCAGGGCGCGCGTCGGCGGCCCACCGTCTCAGCCGTTGTCGATCAGACTGGCGATCTCGTTGTAGATGAGGTGCGCCTTCGCGCCCTGGTTCGACGGACAACCACCGAGGTGGTGCAGGGCGATCACCTGGTGGCTGGCGTTCAGCACGGGTGAACCCGAGTTGCCGCCGGAGGTGTCACAGCTGTAGCTGATGTTCCAGGTGTTGTAGTTCGCGTTCCGGACGGCGCAGGTCGCGCCGTTCTGGGTGTCCTCGAAGATCGACAGCCGCTTCGCAGTGCCGTCGCCGTGGCCGGGGACGTAGATCCGGGTGCCGTTGCTGGTGGCGGTAGTTGCCAGGTACAGCGTGCCGAATCCCTGGATGGTGGCGAAGTTGTTGACCGAGAACAGGGCGTAGTCCAGCTGGCTGGAGCCGCCGCTGCTCACCCGGTAGAGGGTGGCACCGCTGACCTTGGTGCCGGCACCGGGGTTCGCGCCGCCGCAGGTGGCGCACTGGTAGTTGAACTGCATCTCGCTGCCGCTCACGGCGGACTGCGTCGAGAAGCAGTGCTTGTTCGTCAGCATCCGGTTGGTGTTGCCGACCCGCCAGGTGGTGCACAGTCCACCGCCGCTGATCAGCAGCCGCGCCACCGCCCTGCCGCGGGCGTACTCGGTGGGGTGGCTGTTCTGGTAGCAGACCACGTCCCGGCGGGCGTCGGTGCTGCACACGGACTGGGTGGAGAAGTTGTGCGCCTTGATCTCCGTGCGGTCGTACCCGCGCCAGAACCGGTCAATGGTTGCGGCGTTGCCACGTGCGGGGCGGCTGCTGTGCAGTGTCACGACGGCGGTGTCGCCCTCCACCGACATCGCCCAGAAGCCCGGCTGCCCGTCGGTGGTGTAGTCCGAACCGGTCGCCCGGTTCAGGTCGCGGTCGTACCGGTAGCTCTCCTTGCCGTCGCGGCTCGACACGGTGACGTAGTCGCCGTCGGCCAGTCGCAGTGAGCTGAAGTGCACCTTGACGTAGGTGGCACCGGGATGCTGGATGATCTGTGTCCCGCCGCTGGGGGCGTAGGACAGAGAGCTGCTCACGGTGCGGAGTTCACCGATCGTCGTCACGCCCTCTGCCGAGAACTGGTTCGATTCCGGTGCCCGCTCGGATCCTGGCGCGAGAGGGGCAACCGAGTAGGCCTCGGCGGCGGGTACCGACAGGAGGCTCAGCCCAAGTGTGCAGGCAGCGAGCACGACCGCCCCCGTTCGCAGGCGGCGCAGGGCAAGTTTCATCCGTCGCTCCTTCTCAGGAATCAGCACCGAGACGTGCCTTCGGCCTTCCTACCTGAGTTCACTCAAGACATGTAATCCCATCTATGTCATAACTGCCGTCCGCGCTGGCCGAGGTCGGACGGAGGCCGGTGCGGCCACTACCATGCGAGCGTGGCTCGCGTTGCCCAGGTCCGCAGGCCGTACCCGCTGCTCGTCGCCGCGGCGGTCGGCCTGCTCCTGTCACTCGGCCGCCGCCGGCAGTCCGCCTGACCCCCCCGCCCCCCGATGAACGGATCCGCGCGGCATCGGACACGACGGACTGATCTATGCCGGCTCGCGCACGCCACCGGCGTTTCCACCGTCGTCCGGCATCGGTTCGGCCGGGGCTTCTGGCAATTCGTCCGGCGCGCCGGGCAGAAGGATCCCCGCGTCGTCGGGCACCGGTTCGCGCGGGTCGATGGGCGGATACTGTTCCGGGTCGAGATCGGGTCCAGTCATCAGGCGAGTATCCGTCGTTTTCCGCGCTGCCGCTCGTCGGGCCGGGCGGCAGGATCGGCCCGTCAGTCCTCGATGGGCGTTCGGCGGGCACCGACGGGCCAGAGGATCGTGGTCGGGACGCCGTGTTGCCGCGCCCAGTCGATGGTCCGATCCGTCGACGCGGGGTGGCGGCCAGGTTTGCCGTCCCACACCGCCACGAGTCGCTGCACCCGTCGGACCAACTCACGGTTGGCAACCACGTAGGCGGCGGTGTCCGAGCGGTCGTGACCGGTGTGGACGACCGCTGCCGCCCGGTCGAGCAGCTCGTCGAAGGCCAGCCGGTTCTCCGGCCTGATCACCGCGACCCGGTAGTCGCGGGCCGGCAGGACCACCTCGTAGGTGCCGCCCAGATCGAGGATCGTACGCGCGAAGACCTGGTCCGCGCCGGCCGCCAGGCAGGTCACGCCGTGCACGGGCCGCTCGCTGATCCGGCCCAACTCCACGCGGAGCGCGTCGGCGACGAGCAGTTCGGTGTCGCGGGTCAGGTTGATGTGCCCGGTCACGCCGACGCGGACCGGGCCGAGGTCAGGCGGCATCCCTCGGGCCTCCGCGCTGCGCGGGCACCGGGGGCGCCAGCCGGATCAGCTCGAACCCGTTGTCGGACAGCACATCGGGCAGGGCCCGGATCCCCTCACGATTCTGCTCCTGCACGTCGGACGGCAGCTCCTCCCACGGCCGCAGGGCGGGATGCCGCCGCTGAACGTCATCGCGAGGGTCACCGTACGTCCAGCCGTCCCCGCGCCGTTCCCGGCACCACCGGTCGTGCTCCAGGCGGGCGAGTTCCTCGATCCTGTCGTCGATGGCCTGCCCGGCGGCCGAGGCGTCACCGGTGCCACCGTGGCGGGGGGCCACGACGCAACCGAGGTCCAACAGTTTGGCGGCGATGTCCTGCACATGGGCCCGGTTGGCCCGCCGCAACGACTCGGGTAGTCGTGACCAGTTCACCATCGCCGGGGCATCGCCGAGCCGTACCCCGGCGCGTTGCTGAGCCTGGACGTACCGCTCGTGGATCAGCCGGGCCAGCCGCTCGGTGAGGTCCTCGGCGATCAGCCGGGCGTCGCAGGCGTGGGTGAGCACCGGGTAGAGGCGGAGCTTGCCGTGCACCTCGTCGAGCAGATCGTGACGGGGGTCGCCGTGGAAGGCCGCGGCGAGCGCCGCCTGCCGGTAGACCGGCACGAACACGGCACTCTCGGTGCCCTGCCACAGGGCGGGCGTGTCCAGCACGAACCGCAGCCCGCTGATCTCGTCCGGCGCGCAGACGTAGATGCGGTCGTAGCGGTCGCGGCCGAGACCGACGACACGGTCGAGATCCAGGTCGTACGCGGTCAACTGGCACACGGTGGCCAGGAACGGGTACCGCGACGACGCAAGAGCGATCTCGGTCCCGGCATCCGGTGCCACGACGTCCACCCGCAGGGGTGGCACGTCCTGGCCCGGGGGGGTGTCGGCTCGGGATGCGCGCCAGTGCCGGGCGGTCTCCACCAGGAGAGCCCGGCGGAAGGCGCCGGTGCCCGCGATGACGATCCTGGTTGGTCGGTCTCCCCCGCTGGGCAGCGGGTGGTGCCGGTTCAGCGCGCGGGCGGCGACGTCGTCGACGTGGAAGTAGTCCAGCCGCAGCCGGCTGGACCCGGCGGCACCGAGTCGTCGGGCCTGCAGGGACAGACACATCTCCGAGTCGTGCACCAGGATGTAGACCCGAGGTGGTTGCCGTCGGTCCTGGATGAGCCGGTTGACGGTGTTGGCGATCGCGTGGTTGCGGTCGTCGTCCTCGCTGCAGGCGTAGATGGTGTGGGCTCGGGGCAGGCCGGCGCCGCGTAACACCTCGGGGCTGGTCGGGTCGCCGACCACGCCGAGGTACCGGCGCCGTCGGTACTCCAGCGGCCCGAACGGTTCGGAGCGCACCACCACCACACGTTCACCGTCGGCGAAGAGTCGGTCGGCGAGCATGCGGGCGAACTGGGAGTCCCCGCAGACCAGGACGTGACCACGTGCCCGCCGGGCGCGCAGGCGACGACTCTCGGCGGCCAGCAGCAGCCGGCTGGCCTCGGCGACGGCGAGAAGCGTGAACAGCGGGGCCGCGAACCGGGCGACCTGCAACTGCCACGGGTAGGGGCCGGCGTCCTGGAATGGTTCGGCGCCGAAGACGAAGAGTTGCAGGTCGTAGTAGAGCAGGTCGTACGGATCGTTGGCGACGTCCGGTCGGGCCTGCAGCAGGCGCTCGAAGCCGACATAGCCGAGGACGAGAGCGGCCAGCCCGATCACTCCGAAGAGGACTCGCAGACTCCAGCCGGTCGGGCGGGACGAGCCGGCGACCGGATCCGTCATGAGCTCATGGTATTTGACGAGGTCGATCGGATCGTCGCTCGACGCGCACCCACGCACACCTACGGCTCCGGATCGATCACGGAAAGTCGTCGGGTTGGGTGTCGGCCAGCGTGGCCAGCAGTTGCCCGGCCAGCCGCCGCACCGCGCCGTCATCCTCCTGATACGCGAGCCGGACGAGCATCTCCCGGGTCCGGGTGTCCCTGTCGTAGTGCCGGGTCAACGCGAGCAGCGCGGTCCGGCGGATCTCCCAGTCATCGTCGTCAGCCAGCCGCAGCAGCAGGTCCCGTACCCCCGTGCGGCCGGCCAGGCTGGCGCCCAGCTGCTCGACGGCCCGGCGGCGAACCTCCAGGGCCGGATCGTCGCGGACCAACCCGACCAGCAGCACCTGAACCTCCGGGTCGGCGCCGAAGTGCTCGCCGAGCGCGGCGGCGATGCGGGCGCGGATCGCCGGGTTCTGGTCCGACAGGCGGCGCATGAGTCGCAGCGTCACCGCCATGGACGCCGACCCCTGCTCGGTCAGACAGCGCACGGCCGCGTCGAACACTGTCGGGTCGGTGTCGGACTCGACGCATTCCAGCAGCACGTCGGTCACCAGTTCCGGGCTCCCGTACGCGCAGAGGGTCTGCACGGCGGCCAACCGGATGCCGACGTAGCTGTCCCGGCGTGCCCGCCGGCACAGTGTCTCCATCAGGCCCGGGGCCTCGCCGTGGCGGGCGAGCGCCTGTGCGGCGGCGCACAACACGTTCGGGTCGGGGTCCCGACTGACCTGCTCGGCAAGGCACTCCCGCACCTCAAGATCCGGTGGGTCGGCGAGACGGGCCAGGCTACGGGTGACCCGCAGCCGGACGATCGGGTCCCGCTCCTGGGAGGCGCGGCTGATGAGCAGATCTCGGGTCGCGTGACCGAACAACGGTCGCCCGGTGAGCAGGTCGACCGCGGCGAGCCGAACGCTCGCGGTCGGATCGCGTCGAGCGCTCTCCAGCAGCAGTTCCCCGGTGCGGTGGTCGGGGTAGGCCTCGGCCAACGCGCGCACCGCGGCGAGGCGTACCGTCGCGTCCTCGTCGACGCGAGCCGAGCGGGCAACCACGGTCCACCCCGTGTCGTCGGCGCGGTCCCGGTCGATCAGAGCGGTGACCGCGGCGGCCCGCACGGAGGACTCCTCGTCCTGCTCGATCTGATCGATCAGCCGGGCCCGGCAGCGCCCCTCGGGGTCGGGTACGAGCGCCAACCGCTGCACGGCGACCGCGCGGACCCGCGCCGACGTGTCCGAGCAGGCCAGCTTCAGCAGCAGCTCGGTGCTCTCCGGGTCGGGTCGCTCGGGCAGCAGCTCGGTCAGGACGCAGCGTCGGACCTCGTCCGGGGAATCGCCGGTGACCCGCTGCAACGCCGTGGTTCGTGCGGTCTCGGCGTACTCCGGCAGAACCAGCAGACCCTTCAGCGCGCACTGCACCACACCGGGGTCGGCGTCGGTGGCCAGCAGTCGCTGCATCGTCTCGGGTGCGTCCGGCAGGTCGGCGCAACGTGCGGTGAGCACTCCGGCGGCGGCTCGCCGCACCGCGACGGCAGTGTCCCCGGTGGCTCTGGCCAGCACCTGACGGACGTCGTCGGAGAGTTCGGACCGGGCGCCGAGGGACTGCACGGCCAGCGCCCGCACCGCGAGGTCGGGGGAACTGGCGAAATCGCGCAGCACGTCCACGAGGTCGGGGTCGGCACCGAAGTGGGCGACCAGTGCGCGTACGGCGGCCTGCCGTACCGCGGTGGAGACCTCGGCCTGCGCCTGGGCGACCAGGAGGTCCCGGCATCGGCGACTGCTGCCACCGGTGGCCTCGAGGCGGCCGGCGGCCTCGGCCAGCCCGGCGACCAGGGTGAGGTGGGCCTGACGCTCGCGGCCCTGTCCCAGCTCCCGGACGAGCAGGTCCTCCATCTGCTCCTCGGCGGTGGACAGCACCGCCGCGATCCGGGTGGCGAAGGGAGAGCCGGATCGCCAACTGGTCCGGACACCACGGCGGCGGTACCAGTGCAGGAAGATCTCCCGGCCGGGCCAACTCGGGCCGAGCGCCCGGATCGAGGACAGCAGCTCCTGCTCGGTGAGATCCACCAGGTTCGGGTCGTCGGCGGAGATGCCATGCTCGATGAGACGCACGACCTGCCGCAGCACCGCGTCGCCCGCGTCGGCCAGCTCGGCGGGCTGCGGCGCCTCAGCCACGCACTGCGCCGCCAGCACCAGGTTCCACGGCGGTCCGGTCAGGTTCAGCGGCGGCCACGGTTGGGTGGCCTCGGTGGCGAGCAGGGTGACCAGCTCGTTGGCGGTCTGGGCGGGGAGGGCGCTGGCGACCAGTCGAAGCACCTCGCGCCACGACGGATCGGCCCAGTGCTCGCGAAACAGTGAACGCAGACGATCGAGGCCCCAGGTGGTCGGATCATGCTCGCATCTGTCCACGATCTCCTCTGCACAGAAGAACTCCAGGAACGCTCGGTGCACGAACCCGAACAGTCGTAGCCCGTAACGTTCCAGGATGAAGCTTCGCTGCCGCAATTTGTCGATCATTGAGTAGGCCATGGCGAGCGCCCGCTCATTCTCGAAGCCGTAGAACGCGACGAGGTGGTCACGAAAGATGCGCGCCAGTTCGTCGGACTCAATGTAGTTTCCGGCGGGGCCGGACTCGCGGAACTGCATCCAATACGCCAGGTGACGCAGCAGCCGACGCTTCGCCTGCAGGTCCAGCGACGGTACGTCGCCGTGGCTCTCGCGCAGTTGCTTTGTCACATCCCACTCGGAGATCAGAACGTCGGTCACGTGCGCGTAGAGCCGGCGTCGGTTGCGGGGCAGCGGGTGACCCCGCCCGACGATCGCCATGAGCATCAGCAGCAGGGGGTTGCCGGCGATCTCGCGCATCGCTCGAGAACTGCCCACCACGTCGAGGATCTGCCGCCGCTGCCGCTCTGCCTCAGCGGCCGGCGTGGGCATCACGTAGCGGTACCAGTTGCCGAGGAACCTCGCGATCTGCTCGTCGTCGAGATCCTCCAGCGTGAAGTGGTCGAAGCCGGCGTTGGCAAAGGTGTGCCGCTGGTAGCCGGCCGCCCGCGAGGTGACCACTGTCAGCACTCCCGGGTACTCGTTGGCGAAAGTGGCGATCTGCGCGGCCACCTCTTCCCGCTGGGCCGGGTCGAACACCTCGTCCAGGCCGTCGAACAGGAACAGTGCCTGACCGCCCTGGCGCAGGTACGCCTCCAGCACGTCCTGGTCGATGCCGGCCAGCCCCTGCTGGTGGCGGTGGCCGACGTAGTCGAGCAAGCCGTCACACCGGCCGTCCCCATGATGGGTGGCGTACGAGCGGAGCTCGATCAGGACGGGTAGGTACCGGTCCAGCGCACTCAGTCGAGGCTCGACGCAGACCTCGGCCAGCGTCAGCGCCAGGTACCGCGCGGCTGCGGACTTGCCGGAGCCGGGGTCGCCGAGCAGCACGATCGTGCGCCGCCCCGGGTCGGACACCACATCGAACAACGACAGCTCGTCCTTGGCCGCGTACTCCTCCCAGAGCCGCTCCACCTCCTCCGGGTTGACCACCCCGGGCAGCCCGCCGACGTCGTCGCCCGGCGTGGACCCGGCCCATCGCCACCACGCCAGGGGCATCTCCGGTCGCGCGTCCTCGTGGACGCGGGGCTCCACGAACACCTTGGGCAGCCCGACGGTGAGGTAACCGATGGTGGGACGCGGTGAGACCGCGTCCACCGAGACGGTGTGGTATCTCAGCGACAACTGCTTGTAGTACTGGTTGCGGACGGCCGTCGGCAGGTGGGTGTCCGGGTCGGCGGGCTCGCGCGCCGGGGACCTGCCACTGCGTACGTCGGCCAGTGCGGCGGTCACCTTGGCGGTGAGGTCGTCCACGCCGGAGAAGAAGGCGCAGAGGTGACGCTCCTTGAGCTCACGGCGCAAGGCGACGATCTGCTGCCAGTCGGCGTCCCGGTCGATCATGTCGACCGGCCAGGGCTTGTCTTCTGCCAGCAGGAAGACCAGGCACGGCTTTCCCGCCGCGAGCGCCTCCCGGTATTCCAACTCGGTGATCGAGGACTCCTGGCCGGGCGGCCGGAACCCGTACCGCCAGGCGAACAGCCCCACGTAGAGGTCGCATCGACGCACGTCGGCGAGGCAGCGTTCCAGCGGCGGACGGATGTCGGCGCCGTACGCCTCCATGGCCACGTCGTCGATCTCCAGACGGCGAGCCACGGCGTGCACGGCAGCGCGGTATTCCAGCAGGTCCTTTTGTGTGGCCGAAATGTAGACCTTCATGAACGGCAAACTCCAGGGAGTGGCTGGCGACCGCACCATCGAAAATATCAGCAGTTGTCACGTCCGTCCGACCCGCGAACACTCCGAATGCCCGACGCACATGGGATTCCCGCTCATCCCGGGCCTATGATGACCGTCAACAGATACGGATCCGGGCGGTCGAAACTCGTACCCGCGGAGTCTCGGTTGTCCGACGCGGATCCGTGTCAGTGCCGGTCGCGAGGGGTGTACGTCAATCAGCATGAGCCGCATACCGCGCGATGAACGCGGGTCGGTGGCAGCGTTGCGGAGGAAGCCATGCTCACTGTCGGTGAGGTGCACACCAGCCTTCTGCAACACAGCACGGCGTTGGCCCAGGAACAGAGCGCCGAGATGCTCAGCCTGATCGAAGGCGAGGCCGTGCTGACCTCCCGGCGTCCATCGCTGTACGCGGTGTCACCCGATGTCCGCACCGGTGTCGACTGCTGGCTCCCGAGCGCCAGAGGGCGCCAGTTACGTGGGGTGGGAGCCGTGGTCACCCGGGCCATCGTCACCGGCGGCCGGATGGTGCAGGCATCCTCGGTCATCCACGTCGTCGCCGGCGAGCGCCGCCAGCCGTGGTCGCACTATCTGGCCAACCCCGGCGTCCTGGAGACGGTCGGCAAGCTGGACGTCGCCGACCTGAGCGCGGGCTTCCTGCACGGCAACAACGCCGACGTGCTGAACCTGGAGGCGATCACCGGCAGGGTTCTCGACGGTGTGCAGATGTCCGACCTGCTGGACCGGCGCCCGCCACTGCGCACCGCCCGCACACGGCTGCGCTGGACCGCGCAGGCCGACGCGCGCCCGGACCGGGACGTCTCGGCGGTGGTGACCGTGGACTCGCCCACCCTGCGTACGGTCGAACTCGTGCTCGACCCGCAGGACGTGCCGGCCGCCGTGGCCGGGCTCTGCGAAGATCTCGCGTTGCACGACTGGCTGCTGACCATGCTGTCCTCGCTGGTGGAGTCCGCGGTCACCCGATCGGCCTCTGGGCAGGAGCACGTCGAGCGGCTGCGGCCGGTGCTGGAGCACCTGCTGCACCTGTGGCTGCCCGGCGCGCGGGTGCACCCGCGGCTGCGGCCGATCTGGGAGCAGTTGGAACAGGTACCCGGCTTCAGCCGCCAGTGGAACTCGTCGGTCAACTGGATCCGGGATCAGATCAGCGTGAGCAACATGGCTCTGCTGCGCGACCTGGCCGGCCGGGTGGCCGTCGACGAGCCGTGCGGGAGCTGAGCACGTTCAGTCGCTGATGAACACGTAGCTCAGCCGGTCGACCAACTCGCTGGGCAGGAGCAGGCCCTCACCGCCGGCCCGTTTGGCGACCTGCTGCGCGACCGTCGGCGGCACCGCCACCTGACCGAGGATGGTCCGTACGGCCAGCTCCACCGGCAGGTACTGGGTGCCCATCAGGGTCAGCGTGCGATACGCGCAGAACGGCGCGGCCGCCGGGTTCAGCTGGACGATCGCCGGCAGTTCGTCCCAGTCCGTCGGCAGCTCGCCGGCGAGCCGGCACGGCTGCGTCATCGTCTCGCCGCGATGCCGTAGCACGCCGAGTCGGGTCATCTGCCAGACCGAGGCGAGCAGGGCGCAGGCCCACACCCGGGCGTCCGGCTCGTCGGACCAGAGCTCGATGTCGACGAAGATGGAGTGCCGGGGATCACCGGACTGCAACGGCGGAGCCCACGGGCGTGGCAGCGTCATCGCCGGCGCGTCGACGTGCCCGGGGGACCGCTTACCGTTGGACAGCCAGCCCGACTCGTTCAGCGGTGGACGACTCCCGGTGGTGTGCCGAGGTGGTTCGACCACCAGCGTGTCGACCACCAGCCGGGCCAGCTCGGCACCGTCGTGCCGGGCGAAGCTGGACTCCCGGGCCACGTAGTCCAGGACCAGGCCGTGCTCCGCCGCGGCGCTCTGCACCTGCGGTATCACCTCGCGGGGGGTACCGAAGCGGTGGAAGTAGTCGTCCATCATGAAGCAGGTGCTGATCCGCGGCTCCCGGTGGGCGGGCAGCCCTCGTCGGGCCAGAGCCGGGATCGCGGCAGACCAGTCCGCGATCCGCTCGAACTTGCGTTTCAGCTCGTCACACCCGTCGCCGAAGTCCTCCGCGTAGAAGTGCCCCAGCTCCACGGACAAATGCGAGTACGCCACGCTCTCTGTCCGACGCACCGCAGCTGCCTCCTGGAACCTGACATCCATGCCGATCACGCGGTGTCCCATGCCGTCTCGTCGAAAAGCTTCTCAGTCAGGTCAACGAAGGCGTCCACCGTCTTGACGTTGGCAATTTTGGATTGCACGTCGTGATCGGAGATGAGCTGCTCCCGCCACTGCAGCAGAGGATCCAGCGGCACCGCGCCGAGCAGCGTCGTACGCCCGACACCTCGGCGTCGGGCCAGCTCCGACAGCTCCGCGTCGCACTTGCGCAGGAACGCCTGCTGGGCGAGGCCGAGGTGGCCGACTTCCGGGCCACGTGAGTCGATCACCGCCGTACGGATGAAGCGCAGCGATTCCCGTAGCCTGTCCGGCTCGTGGCCGTACTCCTTGCCCATGGCCACGATCCCACCCGCCTCGAACGCCAGGTCCGCCGCTGCGGTGACGTGCTGGGGAGTCCACCGGTGGAAGACCAACCAGCGCACGGCGACCTTGCGCAGGGTCGAGGTCGCCGTGGCGGCCAGCGCGATCTGGCTGGCGTACGACCGGCCGGCACTGAGGTCCACCAGGGTCAGGTCGAACTCCTCCTCCAGGCGGAGGAAGAGCTCGGCGCAGCGTTTGGCGATGTCGTTGGTGAAACCGAACTCGCTACCGTTGCGTTGGCCCGGCAGGAGCACCAACGGACCGGACCCGATGGGCCTCTGACGCAGACTGGCACGTTCGGAGGTGCCCCACACGTCCAACTGCTCCGGAGACGGAATCTCACCGCGGAGATACCGGTGCAGGCCGCCACCGTTGGGACCGGCGCCCTCCACGCCGTTGACGGCCTGCGGAATCTGGAAGGTGATGCCGGCGGTCGGCGAGCCGAAGTCGTAATCCAGATAGCAGGTGGGGCGACCGGACAACGCGCTGCGGTAGGCGATGTTCGCCGCGGTCACCGACCGCCCGGTGCCGCCCTTGTGCGACGTGACGAAGACCAGCATTCAGATCCCCTCGCTGGCCTTCTGCTGCCCGGTGGCGATGTCGTTGAGCAGCAACAGGAGTGTGTTCACCAGAGCGGCCGCCGTGCCGGGACGCTCGTCGACCAGCAGCTGCGCGCGGCCCAGGCTGGCTCGGATGCTGCGCATGCTGCGCTGCATCGCCTCACCGTCGAAGGTGCCGCGCATCAACTCCCGGTCGAACAGGTATTCCGCCTCGTCGATGAGATCCTGCGCGTAGTCGGCCAGCCGGCCGGCCCGTGGGAACGGCCGCTCCCACAGCAGCTGACCGGAGGTGACCAGAGCCTGCACCACCCGCTCGGTCAGATACCAGGAGGGTGCGTCCGGCTTCGGCGCCAGGCCGGGAAAAGCACCACCGGCGTGGTCCCACAGCCCCTGGTGCCGGCCATCCGGGATGCGCCGCAGCAGCAGGTGGTCCCACACCTCGTCGGCCAGCTCGAGCAGTTCACTGCGCCGTCGGGCATTGCTCAGCAGACCGGCGACGGTGGCCGCCCGCTGCAGCAGCACCACGGAGAACTCGTTCACGTTCCACGTCATGATCGGCTTTGAGGTGTCGTCGTTCAGGGTCACCCGCTTGCCTGGCGCGTGCACGAACAGTGCCGGCTCGCCGGGCGACGCCCGCCGGGTGATCCGCGCCCGCTGCGCCAGCTCCACCAGCACCGAGGCGATCCGCCCCAGTTCCTCGTCACCGCCGCGCCCGACGGCGATCAGACCCTTCACCGCCAGCGACGTGGCCTGGAGGGTGTAGTAGTCGGTCCGGTCGCCGTCGGTCGTCCGCCAGGGGATGTCCTCGATGGGCCACCGCCGTCGGTTGCCGAAGGTTGCCACCGTCGCCCAGTACGTCCGGGTGAGCTCCCAGCGCAGTTGCAGCGCCCGGGACAGCCGCTGCTGCTCCTCGTTGAGCAACCCGAGCAGCCGGGTGCGTTCGGAGTTCAGGTCCTCGATGGCGTCCATCGCGATCACAGTGAAGTAGAGGTAGGGAGCGTTCTCCGCGGAGCCCTCACGCTGCCGGCCGATCGGCTCGGTGGTCGGAACCTCCTCAGCACCGGAGATGATCCCCCACGACCAGCCGCACTCGAACAGCATCTCGCTGTTGTCCAGGTCCTCGGTCACCCGGCCCGACCCGATGATCACGCTACGCAGGCTCGCCATCGTGTCCCGCAACTGCTCGCGCAGCGCCGCCACCAGCTCGCGGCGCGGCAGCTCGTCCTGGTTGACCATGTCGCACAGACGAATGCCGTACTCGTCGGTGGAGGTGAAGACGAAGGTGCTGAAGCTGCGCAGCAGGCCGACCATCGCCGCCGTGAGGCGCACGCTCGCCATCGCCTCCAGTTCGTCCAGTTGCGCCAACAGGTCGCGCCGCTGGGTGGAGCTCCGGTAGACCTTGACGAAACCGATCGTCGCCAGCGTGAGTGTGACCGACACCGCGAACGAGTCCACGATCTCCCGCGAACGCTGCTCGTCGGTGAGCTCCGGACCACCCTCGAGCGAGGTGAGGTAGCTGCCCCCGCCGAAGATCGGAGTGCCGGCGTCGTCGGTGTACCGCCGGAAATAGTCGATCATCACGCTGACCAGCCGGCGGGGGATTTCGATCGCGCCGCCGATCGGGCTGAGCGCCTCGATCACCTCTTCGTCGGCGCGGTCCGGGTCGTCCAGCGACAACACCGGGACCTTTGCCGCGGGGAGCAGCAGGGTCAGCAGTTGCTCCGCGTCGCCGATCGAGTTGCTGCCACTTCGGCCACCCCAGTGCCATTCACCGTTCGCCCAGCAACTGCGAACCGTAGCCCGCCAGATGTCGAGGATCTCCTGGCGCGGCTGCATCCGCATGACCCACCGCCGTCTGTTGTAGTCGTCGACTCGAAACCTCTGGTATTGCCGTGCCCACGATGGCGTACAGCATCATGGTAGCGGGCCAGTCGAGTGCCACTTGAAAGGCTTCGATGGCCGCGTGTTGACACTCCGGTCGATGGGGCGCGACGGATTGCCGCGCCGCCACGATGCGCCGACAGCACGACATCGGCGCATCGCACGGGCACGCCTCGGCGCTATCCGCGAGTACGGCCGGTGGCCAGCAGCATGCTCAAATACCCGTCCCGCAGCGGCGGCTTGGGCCGCACCTCGTGGACGTCCAGGTCGTACGCGCCCGCCGCGATGCTGGCCACCACGTCGGCGCGCTGCAGTGCCACCGCCGGAAACATCCGCGGACCGACGCTGTAGCCGAGGGACCCGAGCATGACCGTCACGGCGAAGGGCGACCCGGGCCGCAGCGCGTCCAGGAACCGACCGATCGCGTGCTCGGCCTCGGCGCGGTCGGCCGAGATGGAGCAGGCCACGAAGAACATCGTGCCGGCGCTCCACACATGCCTCGGCAGGGTGAAAACGCTGGCCCGCACCACCCTGCCCACCTGCGCCAGGCGCCGACGCGGGTCCGCCAGTGCCGCGTACGCCGGGTGCTCCGCACACACCTGCCAGTACGGGTCCCAGAGCTGGTCGTAGCTGTCGACCTGTGTGCGCAGCCAGTTCACATTCGCCGCCGACCATTCACACAGGTCGACGGCCTTCGCGAACGGCAGAAGCGACAGGGCCGGGTACAGATTCGCTCCCGATCCCACGTCGACGCACCGCGCGTCGGAGAGCTTCGCCTCGGCGAAGAAGTCTCGGATGCGGCAGAGTATTTCCCGATCGTCGGACCGCAGATCCGCGTAGTTGTGCCGGACATATGCCTGCGGGTCGAAGCTGTCCCACTCGACGTCGGAATTGACCGGCCTCGGTGACTGAATCGGCGAGCGTGGCGTCGACTCGCCGCAACCGCCCCCAGTCGCCGGGGTCAACGCCATGGACTGGCCTCCATCGGGTCGGCGGATCACATTGGTCGCTGAAGCGGCGCTCGGTGTTGTCCATTATCTATCGAAGGTGGCGTTGGCCCACAAGTGCAGGAACTTCACCGTCCGCCGAGATTGACGACGACGGGACGCTGGCCGGCTGCCCCACGTACTGCGAACTAGGTAATTCTTGCTGATGTGGGGCGGTTGCCGTCTTGGCACGATGGCTGCCAGCGGGTGTGGATCCAGCGGCTCTCCCATGCCCCGGCGAACCGGTCGTCAGAGACCGCAGAAGGGCTTCATGATGAACAACATTACGGACGACGGCGAGGCCGGCGTTGACGTGTCAGCGCCGGTGGTCAGCCGGCACAGTGTCACGGTGACCGCCTCGGCGGACGCCGTCTGGCGGATCCTCACGGACATTGACGCATGGACGACCTGGCTGCCGGAGATCCCGTACGCACGCCTGGAGACACCCGGTCCGCTCGCGCCGGGCTCCGTGTTCCGCTGGTCCGCAGCCGGCATGGAGATCGAGTCGACGATCGTTCAGGCACGACCGCAGGAACGCCTCGTGTGGCGGGGATACGGTGACGGGCCGAACGGCGTCCTCGGCGTTCACGTCTGGGCGCTCACTCCGGCCGGCGACGGCGTGGAGGTGTCGACCGAGGAGTCCTTCGCCGGCCCGCCCGTCGATGCCGACCCTGCCCAGTTCCAAGGGGGCCTCGACGCGACCCTCGCCCGGTGGCTGGATCGACTCAAGCGCACCGCCGAGGCGGCGACCGCCTCATGAAGAACCGTATGGTTGCCGTCGCGACGGCAGTGGTCGTGGCCGGCGTCATGGGCGCCGCAGGTGCACCGGCTCAGGCCGAGGCCAGGCACGATGGCAGCTCCGACCGCGCGGCGCTGCGGTGCGCGGGAAAGACCGTCGACACCGCGGCGAAGATCCGCTACCGGACGGAGACGACGATCGACGCCCCGCTACGCGCCGTCTGGAAGATCCAGACCGACGTCGAGAGCTGGCCGTCATGGCAGAAGCCGGTCCTCTCCAGCAAGCGGCTCGATCGTGGTCCACTGCGTCCCGGTTCGTCGTTCCGATGGACGACGCCGGTGCCCGAGACCGCGTTGAACCCCGCCACGACCCTCGTCGTCACGTCCACCGTCCGGCAGCTCCAGCACCAGAGGTGCCTTCGGTGGGACGGCCCGGCGATCGGTGCCGGGCTGCGCATCGACGAGGGCGTTCACGTGTGGACGTTCACCGAGATCGACGGCCGGGTTCTCGTGCGTACCGAGGAGACGTGGCGCGGTGAGCAGGTGGAGCAGGACGCCGAATTCTCCACCGTGGCTCTCGGCGAGGGCCTGAAGACGTGGTTGACGGAGCTGAAGACCCGGGCCGAACGGGAGTGTGAGCGGGCCCGCCGCTGACGCGGCTCACGGCCCCGCCGGTCTCGTGCCGGCGGGGCCGTTCGCCGCCCGATCGACCCGGACCCGTCAGCGCAGGAGTTCGCGCAGCTGCCGGCGTGAGGTGATGCCCAGCTTGCGGTAGAGGTTGCGCAGGTGGGCGTCGATCGTTCGCGGGCTGACGAACAGCAGCGCGGCGACCTCCTTGGTGCCCGCGCCCGAGGCGACCTTGCGGGCGACGAGCAGCTCCCGCGCGGTCAACCCCGCCAGCGGATCGGCGTGGTCGGCCAGGGTCGGCTCGCCGATGGCATCCAGTTCGCGGGCGGCGCGGGCGGCGAAACCACGCGCGCCGATGGTGGAGAGCAGGTCGTGTGCGGCACGCAGCTCCACCCGCGCCTCGGCGCGGCGGCCGACCCGCCGCAGCCACTGCCCGTGGAGCAGGCGGGCTCGCGCGTAGTGGACCCGCATTCTGCTCCCGGCGAACCGGCTGATCGCCTCGCGGTAGCGGTCCTGCGCGCCGAGCCCCGGTTCCAGCAGCGCACACGCCAACAGATGCGCACCCGTCGTCCACGCGTTCGGATTGACCCGTGCGACGGCCCCGATCCACTCCGCTGATTCCTTGGCCGCTTCGGGACGTCCCACGTACGCTGCGGCTTCGACCAGCTCGTGGTGGAATGCGGTGACCGCGTACGCGCCACGCCGATGCTGGTCCTGCACGAGCAGCAACGCGTTCAGCGCGGCCTCGTGGTCGCCGCTGCCGTTGCACAGCACGCCGTTCGCGTAGGGCAGCGCTGTGGGGTTCACCCCTTCCCAGCCGCGCAGCTTCTCCTGAACCTCCCGGAACCGGTCGACGTCTCCGCTCCATGCGGCGAGCATCAGGTCGGACCCGACGAGGTTGAACGTCCCTGCGGCCTCGTCGACAGCACGCGCCTCGGTGACGCAGACCTGCGCGTCGGCGAAGCGACCCATGATTGTCCGTGCGACCGCCTGGAAGCGCAGCGCATGGGGAAGGATCGCGTAGGCGCCCTGCGCCCTGGCGAGTTCCACCTGGCGGTCGACGATCTCCTCCATGGCGTCGCTGTCACCGAGGTCAACGCTCAACGCGCAGGCACGCTCCATCCACCACGGATCCGCGTCGGGTGTGCGGGCGTACTCCCGGTAGGCGTCGACACTGCGGCGCATCAGGGGCATCGCCTCCTCCACCGGGCGGAGGTTCTGCTCGACCAACGCGTGCAGCAGCAGGTCGACCGGACGTGGCGGCTGACGATGTGGCACCCGTTCCCGGATCTGCAGGGCGAGCCGCCGTAGCCTGCCGGGGTCGTCGACGCTGAACATGAGCGACGCGAAGGCTTCCAGGTAGGTCTCGCGAACGTCATCGGGCCCCACGCCGTCGGCGGCGTCGACGAGGGCGATCGTCGCCGGGATGCTGCGTGTCACGTGATAGTCGATCGTCGCGCGCAGCAGTCGCGCGGCGCAGTGGTCGGCCGACTCTGGCTGGCGACGCTCGGCCTCGTTCACGAGCTCCCGGGCAGCAGAAGGCGCCCCCGAACTCAACCGTGCCCGGGCCGCGGCCATCAGGCGGCGTGCCTGCTCCGACCGGCCCGGTGTCAGTCGGGCCCCGGTCTCGAGGAACGCGGCCACGGCCGCGAATCCGCCCCGGCGTTGTGCCCGGCCGGCCGAACGCTCCAGTTCTGCCGCTGCTCCCTCGTCCGGGCCGGTGATCGCGTTCGCCCGGTGCCAGGCGCGCCGGTCGGGATCGACGTCGACGTCCGTACCGGCGGCGAGCGCAGCGTGCGCCTGCCGTCGCGGCTCGGCACCGGCCGACCGGTACACAGCGGAACGCGCCAACGGATGCTGGAAGTGCACCCGGGGCCCGATCACCAACAGGCCGCTGTCCTCGGCCGCGGCCAGGTTCGCGGCGTCCAGCCCCTGGATCGCCATGGCGCGCCGCAGCAGAACGAGATCGCCCGTCGGCTCCGCCGCGGCCAGCGCCAGAACCGAGCGCGTGGGTGCGGGCAGTCGCAGGAACCGCTTCGCGAACCGGTGCTCCACCGCGCCGTGGCCGCCGCCCCCGGGTAGTCCGAACGGCCCGGCGTCGCGGGCGATCTCCACCAGGGCGAGAGGGTTGCCGGCCGCTTCGGCGAGGATCCGCTGCAGGATCGCCGCCTCGTGGCCGAACGGCGCCCGATATCGCAGCAGGGTGAGGGCCTCCGAGTCGGTGAGCCCGGTGAGAGGGAGAGCGGGTAGGCGACCGAGTTCCGGCACCGCGGCGGCGTCGCGGGCGGCGAACACCATGGCGACCCGCTCCGCCGCCACGCGCGCCGCGACGAAGGCCAGCACCTGCCGCGAGCCGGCGTCGGTCCACTGCACGTCGTCGACAACGCAGAACACCGGTCGACGACGGCCTACGGCACTGAGCAGACCCAGGACTGCCACGCCGACCAGCATCGGGGTCGGCGTGACCCCGGCGCGCAGCCCGAACACCGCCTCGAGCGCGCTGCGCTGCGGCGCGGGGAGCGCAGCGCGGCGGTCGAGCACGGGCGCGCACATCTGGTGCAGGGCCGAGTAGGGCAGCTCGCTCTCGAACTCGATACCACCGGCCCGTAGCACCTGCCATCCGTCGAGCCGTGAAGCGGCCACCCCGAGGAGCGTCGACTTGCCGATCCCCGCGTCACCGAGAACGAGCATCGCCCCGCCACGGCCGCGCGCCGCGGGGTCCGTCACCGAGGCGATCTCGCCCAACTCAGGCTCTCGAGCGACGAAAAATCCTGACCTGATAGCTGCCATCAACTTCCGCATGTCGCCGGACGAATGGTCGATCGATGGTATCCACGGGAGCCCCGGTCGAGCCGATCGTCGCCAGGGCTGGAGTCGGTGCTCCTACGAGCGCAACTCGAACAGTTCCAACTGGATGCCGTCGGGGTCTCGTAGATAGAGGATCTTCGTCCCGGCCAGCGGGCCCGATTCGACGCCGTCCCCATCCTGGAGCACGACCGGGTCGGCGTTGACGTGCACGCCCCGCTCCACCAGGGCACGGTGCGCCGCGTCGAGGTCGTCGACCTCGAAACACAGGTGCATCACCCCGACGTCGCAGTTGCGCCCGGTGAAGGGCCTCGGCTGCGGGCTGTCGTACTGGATGAGTTCCAGAAGAACGTTGTCACCGGCCAGTGCGAACGATGCCCGCATCGACGCGTTCTCGACCTCGACGACGGCACCGATCGCCGGGTTCGCCGCCGAGATCGTCACGCCGGTCGGCGCGATGCCGAGAACGTCCTCGTACCACCTCACCGACCGCGCCAGATCGCTGACCGGCACTCCGATGTGATGCATCCTGGTCACTTTGCTCATGATCCCCATCCTCGACGGCGGTACCACCACTGTGGAAGGCACGGATCTTCCGCGTACCGCTGGTACCACCCAGCCATTGGCACCAATGGCGGATCATGGTGTTCATGAATGACCTCGGCGCGGCGCTGCGGGCCTGGCGGGACCGCACGGACCCGGCCGCGGTCGGCCTCACGAGCGCATCACCTCGCCGCGTCGTCGGGCTACGACGCGGAGAGCTGGCAGCACTGGCCGGCATCTCCCCCGAGTACGTGGCACGCCTCGAGCAGGGCCGGGCCGCCACACCATCCGCGCAGGTGTGCACCTCCCTGGCCCGCGCGCTACGACTTTCCGACGACGAGGAGGCGCACCTTATGCGCCTCGCCGGGTTCGCCGCGGCCCCCGACCGGATACCCCACCTGATCCCCAGCAGCCTGCACCGCGTCATCGACCACCTCGGCGACACCCCCGCGGCCGTCTACGACGCCGCGTGGCGGCTGCTGCACTGGAACCGGCTGTTCGCGGCCGTCTTCGGCGACCCCGCGGGCGCCAGCGGCGACGATCGCAACGCCCTGATCGTCCAGTTCGAATCCCGCAACCCCCGGGTGCGGCAGACCGACACCGAGCGCGCCTACTTTGAGCAGTCGTTGGTAGCCGATCTGCGCGCCACCAGCGCCCGCTATCCGAACGACCCCGACGTGGCCGCACTGATCTCGCGGATGGCCGGTAACGACAGGTTCCGCCACCTCTGGGCCCTCCGCGCGGTGGCCAGTCACGAGAGCGCGCACAAGACCGCCGTGCACCCGGACGTGGGCGCCATCCCACTCGACGCCAACGTCCTGACCACTCAGAACACCGACCTGCGCCTCGTGGTCCTCACGCCTCGGCCCGACACCGGCGCTCGCGAGAAGCTGGACCAACTGGGTTGACGCATATGTCGACCATCTGCTTATGTTGATGACATGACTAAGCCCTCCGCGGCTATGCGGGAACCCACGTACTTCATCCTCGCCGCGTTGCAGGACGAGCCGTTGCACGGCTACGCCATCGTCAAGCGCGCGCAGGAGTTGTCCGACGGGCGAGTGCGGTTGACGACCGGCACGCTGTACGCCGCGCTGGACCGGCTCGCCGGCGAGCAGATGGTGCGGGTGGCGGAAGAGGCGGTGGTCAACGGTCGCGCCCGTCGCACCTATGAGCTGACCGAGCGCGGGCTGTCGGCACTGCGCGAGGAGGCGGCTCGGATGGCCGCTGCGGCCCGGGTCGTTCGAGACCGTTCCGTACGGTCGACGGCCGCGACGGCTCGGACGGCGCCGGCATGACCGGCCTGGAGCGCCGCTACCGGTGGCTGCTGCGCGCGTACCCTCGGGCGTACCGGCAGTACCGCGCCGACGAGATGCTGGAAACGCTGCTGGTCGCGGGCGAGACGGACCGGAGGCACCCGAGGCTCCGGGAGTCCCTCGCACTCGTGGTGGGAGGTCTGCGGGTCCGCTCCGGTGTGGACCAGCTCCGCTCCCGGGACACCTTGCGACACTCCGCGCTGCGATCGACCGTGCTGTCCCTGCTCGTGTGCGGCGTTGCCCTGACGGCCCTGCCCCTCACGTGGCGCCTGTGGCTGCTGTTGCCGGGTAATTCGGCCAGCTTTCTGTATGAGCGAAGCTCGGTCACGCCCGCATTGCTGCTTCTCGCGCTGACCGCCGCAGTGTGGGCTCGCTACCGCCTCGCCCTTCCCCTGACCATTGGCGCCTTCGGCTGGGAAATCTGGCATTCCATAGCGAACGACCTGAGGTACGCCGTAGAGCCATGGGCAAGGTACGACTCTGCCTTGGGGCTCCGGACCGGCCTCTACCTGATCATGCAAATTTCCACGTGGATATGCCTGTTGGCCGTGTTGACAATGGTGCCGCTCCTTCGAGCTCGCCAACCACGGGCCACGCGACAATGGACCTGGCTTATCAGCGCCACGACAACCATGGCGATCATGACGCCCAACCCACTCAATGGCTGGGCAGACGGATTGACCCTACCGGTCATCATGGCCGCCGGGCTGGTGGCGGCCCTCGTGGGCGCGGTACTAGATGTGCGGGTGTCGATCGCGGCCAGCGCGGTCCTTCTGGCGCTGATGCTGCCGATGCTGGCCTATCAGCCGACCAATTGGACGCTCTACGGTTGGGACTGGAACCCGCGAAACGTGCTCCTCGAGGTCGTGGTCGGGATTTTCGCCATCAACGTCGCGGTCAGCAGAATGGCCGCCCGCCGGCAAGTCACCCTGTGACAGTGCTCCGCGACGTTGCTGAGGTGCGGGACATCCGCTCGGTCCGGACTGGGTGCGAGTCTGAACGCGTGACTTCCCGATCGACGCACATGTCCATATGAGCCTGGTAGCGGCGTTCGTACCGATCTGGATCCTCACCGCGGTCGGTTACGGGGCCTGTCGTTGGGGCCTGCTGGGCGATGCGGCGGCGTCGGTGCTCGGCCGATTCGTGTTCCACCTTGCGATGCCAGCCGCCCTGTTCCTCGCCCTGTCCCGAATGCCGCTGTCCGGGTTGGCCGGCCGCCCGCTGCTCGCCTTCGGGATAAGCACCGCCACTGTCATCGGGCTCGGGTGGGTCGGCGCGAGTTGGCTGTTCGGTCGCACGCCCGGCGAACGGCCGATCTGGGGCATGGCCTCCGGGTACGTGAACTCGGCGAACCTCGGCATCCCGATCGCCACGCAGGTTCTCGGCAACGTGTCGTTCCTGGCAGAGGTGGTGCTGCTGCAGGTGCTGGTGGTGACACCCGTGATCCTGGTCGCCCTGGACCGGCACGGCGACCCGGCCGGGCGGGTACGGGTCGCCCGTATCGCCTCCCTGCCGGTACGCAACCCGGTGATCCTGGCGTCGCTGCTCGGTGTCGCGTTCTCGGCTACCGGCCTGCATCTACCGTCGGCGGCCGGCGCGTCGCTCACCCTGCTGTCGGGTGCCGCGGTTCCGGCCGCCCTGGTCGCGCTCGGCGCGTCGCTGCACCGCACGGCGCTGTCGCAGGCCGAGCCAGCCGAGCCGGGCGAGCTGGCCGTGATCACCGCTTTGAAGCTCGTCGCGCAGCCGGTCATCGCGTACGCGGCCGGGCTGGCCCTGCACCTGTCCGCGCCGCAGTTGCTCGCCGTGGTGGTGTGCGCCGGCCTGCCGACGGCGCAGAACACGTTCATCTACGGTCAGGAGTACGGCGTCGGCGAGGCGGTGGCCAACCGAGCGGTGGTGGTGACCACGACGCTGTCGCTGGCAACGCTGACCGCGGCGGCGACCCTGCTCGGGTAGGCCGGTCAGCTGACTCGTCCAGAGCCATCCACCACTGGGAAGGACGGCCACAGCAACCAACAACCCGACACCTAACGTGCCCTCACCGTGTCTCTAGGTCATCATACTCATGTGACGACTGTCGACTCTCATCAACCACCAGCGCCCATTGCCGTCGCGCCCTCCTCACTACCGCCTGTGGTGGAAGCTAACCTCCTGCTCAGCGGAGCTAATTCCCCACTCCACACTGGCCCGACTGGCTAATCCGGAGGGAATCGGTGGCATCCACAGGCAGTGAGCGACGGCACCGGCCGAGCCTACAGATGGTGGCCGCCTTGGCCGGGATTATCGTGAGCGTCGTCGCCGCCGCGCTCGTGCTAATCGGAGATAACAGCCAACAGTCGCCGTACCCTGGTCCCTACCCAACTTCTGGTGAGCCATCCTCGAAGCCGTCCCCTGGTACCAGCGTCAGGCCGTCCGAGCAGTTCGAGTACCAGATCAAGCTGCAGAACAGTCGACGAGCACTGTTTCAGGGCAATCTGTTCATCACAGCCGACCAAGAGGTCGAGGTAACCAGGTCATTCATGGTCAGGGTTGCTCTCTGCGGTCCGCAAGCCACCACGAAAGCGTGGTGTAGCACGGAGGTGAGGCCGTCGGGCGTCGGGCTGCAATCGGAATCGCGGTCCGCGAAGGTCCTGCTCGGGGGCCGCGTTCAGGTGCACCTGGCATCCCCCGACGATCGCCTGCAGGTTCGCCGCAATGATCGCGACCAGGACAATGTGCCTCAGCCGTTGACCGATCCCGGCGACGCCGCTTTGTGGGTCTGGGTTGCGCAGGCGTCGACGCCTGACACGTACACGATGTGGTTGACGATTCGCGTGTTGGACGGCAAGAACGACGAGCCGTTGGTGCCAGACGAGATCATCCCCATTCAGCTCACCGCGCGTCGTGTCCCGACCAGCACGCAGCCGAGCAGTGAAGATGCCAGTCGCGGCCCGGCCGTTGACGAATCAGCCCTACCAGGCTCGCAGGCCACAAGTCAGGCGGCCGTTCAGCCTGCTCAGGGCGACGCCGGGCAGTCCACCTTCGACCGGGTCGTAACGGTCCTGGCGCAGGTGGTTGTCCCGATCATCGTGGCGCTTATCGGAGCCGGACTGCTGGCGAACCGCATACGTCGCCGCGGCCCTCCCGGCGGCGGTTCCGCATCGGCGGTCCAGCCGCCCACTGCCTCCCCCTGAGCACCCCGCCGTTGACCGCCGGCCACGACCAGTGACACAGCGTCACCGGTATCCGTGACGTGGTTGCACTGACGGGTGGCCGCGAACGCTGCTGTTATGGGTGCATGTCCACGACACCCGTCATCGACGTCGACCCGCTGAACCTCACACACGGCGATTTTCGCGCTGTGAGTGATCGTTCCTCCAAGGTGCGAATGGGCGTTCCGCTCCAGCAGAGCGAATTCTCGCCCCTTCTACGTCCTCGGCGGAGCCGTTCTCGCGGACCTCACCCTCGGCGGTCGACTGATCGCGGCGGATCGAGGTCGGGTGATGAGCGTGGAGGGTCACCCACCATCGGATGACCAACGCAGAGATCCGAGAAAGGAGACAGGAGTGACCTCCCCGCCTTCCGCGCCGGATACCGATCTGGAGCCGACCCGTCCTTCGCGACGGCGGTGGCTCTGGATCGTCTCCGGCACCCTCGCCATCGTCGCGGCCGCCGTCAGCCTCGGCGTCGCCGCACTTCAGCTCGGCCTGCCGTGGCAACTGGGCGAGAACGACCGGAACCACGTCTACGAAGGCGCTGCCGGTTCGCAGCGCTACCAGGTCCACCTTCCGCCCCAGCACGACGGGACGGCCCGGCTCCCGGTCGTCATGGCCATCCACGGCTGCGCGATGACCGGCTACGGGTGGAACTCCATGAAGTCCACGACGCAGCTCAACAGCCTGGCCGACCGGGAGGGCTTCATCGTCGTCTACCCCACGCAACTGATCTCCCGCAACGTCATCGCCTGCTGGAACTCCGCCGACCCACGGCATCAGCAACGGCACACCGGCGAACCCGCGCTGTTGGCTGGTGTCGCCCGCGAGGTGGTCCAGGAGTACGACGCGGATCCGGCGCGCGTGCACGTAGCTGGTGCCTCGTCGGGCGCGGGGACGGCGGTCATCCTCGGCGTGACCTACCCCGACGTCTTCGCCACGGTGACCTCGGTCGCCGGCGGCGAGTACGGACTCAACCAGGTCGACCCGGACGACCCGGACGCCACCCCGCCCCTGGACACGGCGCGTCAGGGCTGGGCACAGATGGGCGACCGGGCCCGACGGGTGCCGCTGCTGGTCATACAGGGCGAGCAGGACGAGGTCGTGCCGCCCCTGGTCGGCACCCGACTCGTCGCCCACTGGATCGCGGTGAACGACCTCGTCGACGACGGGCTGCCCAACGACAGCCTCGACCCGACCACGAAGACCGCGTCCGTGCCGGGCGCCGCCGACCGGCACGCGTACACGCGGACGACGATCACCGCGCCGGACGGCTCGTCGATCGTCGAGGCGTACCACGTCCAGGACATGGGGCACGCCTGGCCGGGCCCCGACGGTGACGGCAGGTACACCGATCACGCGGGCCCGGACGCCAGCGCGATCATGTGGGAGTTCGCCGAGCGCAACCCGATGTCGTGAGGACCGCGTCGCCGGGTATCGGTCGTTCCGTGGACAGGTCGACCGGCCGCACCTGCTGTGGTCACGGTGCGCCGATACGACCTCGACGGAAAGAGAGCACGAATGAAGAGATCCGAGCGGTGGATCGAGTGAGATCGTGGCTGCGCGGCAACAGCCGCACGGCCGCGCGCAAACCTGTGTCCGCTGTGGACGTTGTTGTCGGCGGGGCCGTGACCCACAAGCGAAGGGTTTGACGACCATGGCGCACATCGATCTCGGGTTGGACGAGAAGCAGTTTCCCGGCATCTCCGGACCGATGCGGTACCGGCCGGAGACGGCGAAGCCACTCAACGAACTGGCCGAGGTGCTGCTGCGTGCCCCTCACTCGCTTCCCGCCGGTGAGCGCGAACTGATCGCCGCGTACGTGTCCGGGCGTAACGACTGCAACTTCTGCTGCGCGTCGCACTCCGCATTCGCCGCAGCGCAACTCGACGAGGGTTACTCCCTCGTCGACCAGGTGCGCGCGGACCTGGACACCGCCCCGATCTCCGCCAAACTGCGGGCACTGCTGCGCATCGCCGGTGCGGTACAGATCAGTGGTCGCGAGGTCACCACCGAACTCGTCGACGACGCCCGCGCCGAGGGCGCCACCGACCTGGAGATCCACGACACCGTCCTGATCGCCGCCGCGTTCTGCATGTTCAACCGCTACGTCGACGGGCTCGGCACCTTCGCGCCCGAGGGCCGGGACGCCTACGCCGAGACCGCACGTCGGATCGTCGAGGTTGGTTACGGGGCTGCGGTCAGCGGGCCGCCAGCCGCCTGAGCACAGACACGGGTGACCACACCCCGATCCCTCTGCGATGGTCGACGGACAGGCCCGGCCATGCCCGGCACCTGTGACGCTGGAGGGATCGATGAACCTCGCACGCCGGCTGCTCCCCGCGACGAAGCAGCTCCGAGCAGACATGGTTGACCGGCTGGGCGCGCTCGTCGCGCTCGAGTCGGCACCGGGCTCGCTGCCCCACCTCGAGTCCTGTGCCGACCTGCTCGCCCGTTGGGGCGAGGAGGCGCTCGGCCGGCCCGCCTGTCGGGTCGTGATCGACGGTCTGCCGCACCTGCTGTGGCCGGCCGCCGATCAGCGCGTGCTGCTCCTGGGCCACTTCGACACGGTCTTCCCGGTCGGCACGATCCGGTCCAGGCCCTTCACCGTACGCAGGGACGTGGCGACCGGACCTGGCGTCTGCGACATGAAGGCCGGGATCGTGCAGATGTTCACGGCACTGCGACTGATCGAGGACACCTCGTCCGTCGGCGTGCTGCTCACCTGCGACGAGGAGACCGGGTCCGTCACGTCACGGCCACTGATCGAACGCGAGGCACGGCGTTCGGGTGCCGTTCTCGTCTGCGAGGCGGCCACCCCGGACGGGCAGGTGAAGGTGGCCAGGAAGGGCGGTTCGGTCTACCGCGTCATCGTCGAGGGTCGCGCCGCCCACGCGGGCGTCGAACCGCAGCGCGGAGTGAACGCCACAGTCGAGGTCGCCCACCAGGTTCTCACGTTGGGTGCGCTCGGCGCGATGGACAGCGGCGGCACCTCCGTCACACCGACCCTGCTCTCCGCTGGCACCACGACGAACACGGTGCCGGAGCGCGCCAGTCTGGCCGTTGACGTGCGGGCCTGGACCAGAGACGAGCTGGAACGCGTCGATCACGCCATCCGCGCTCTGGTGCCGTTCCTGCCGGAGGCGACGCTGGCCGTACAGGGCGGGATCAACCGTTACCCGATGTCCGAAGAGCTCGCGCGACCACTGCTGAAGTTGGCCCAGTCGGTCGCCCGTCAGCTCGGCATCCCGGGCCTCGTCGGCGCGTACGCGGCCGGCGCGTCCGACGGCAACTTCACCGCCGCGTTGGGCGTACCGACCCTGGACGGCCTGGGCGCGGTCGGCGGCGGGGCGCACGCCGCCGACGAGTATGTCTGCCTCGACCGGATGCCCGAACGGACGGCGCTCCTGGCCGGGCTCGTCGAGGTTCTGTCCACATCAGAGCGTCTCGGATCTTGACCCACCGACGTGATCCCGTAACGTAACGTGCTCACCGCCGGCACACGACCGGCAGCGAGAGGTCGGCGTCGGGATGACTACGGGACAGCGTGCGGGATCATCCATTCCCCTGCTCGGCGTCGAGGAGGAGTTCCTCGTCGTCGACGTCGACCGGGGCGAGCTCGTGCCGGAGGCGGCCATCGTCGTCGACCGCGCGCGCCCGGCCCTCGGCACCCGGGTGGGTGGTGAGATCACCAAGTTTCAGGTGGAGACGCGAACCGAGCCGTGCCGGAGCGTCGAGGAGATCGGCGCGCAGCTCGCCGAGGGCCGCGCCGCCGTCCAGGCCGCAGCCCTGTCGGCGGGTCTGCGGGTGATCGCCAGCGGCTCGCCGGTGCTGGGCCGTGCCGTGCCGCCGCCCCTCACCGAAGGGCCTCGCCAGGACCGGGGCACCGCGACCTACCGTGGGCTGCACGACGAGCTCGCGATCTGCGCCGTGCACGTCCACGTGGAGCAGCCCGACCGGGACCGGGCGGTGCTGATCGGCAACCATCTGCGCCAGCACCTGCCGGTGCTGCTCGCCCTCACGGCCAACTCGCCGTACTGGCCCGAACGCGACACCGGGTACGCCAGTTGGCGCAGCGTCACGTGGGGGCGCTGGCCGGTGGCCGGCCCGCCGCCGTTCCTGACCTCGGCGCAGCAGTACGACGACCACGTGGACATGCTGCTCGAGGCGGGCGCGCTGGTCGACCACGGCACCATCTTCTGGGATCTCCGGCTGTCCACCAACCACCCCACCCTTGAGGTACGGGTGGCCGACGTACCCGTCAGCGCCGTCGAATCCGCGGCGCTCGCGGCCCTGGTGCGGGCTCTGGTGGTCGTCTCCGGGGAGGCCGTCGACCGGGGCGACGAGGGGCCGGAACTGGTCCCCGAGCTGATGCGACTGGCGTACTGGCGAGCCGCCCGCGACGGGATGGGCGGCCACGGCGTCGACGCCGCCACGGGCCGGCTGCTGCCCGCTACGGCCCTCGCCGAACGGCTGGTCGCGCTCGCCCGACCGGCGCTGGACGAGGCGGGTGACCGCCACCGGGTGGAGGCATGGCTGAGGTCGCTCACCGTGGACGGCGACGGGGCGACCCGCCAACGGGCCGCCGCGGCGCTCCGTGGACGCCTGACCGACGTGGTCGACGACATCGCCACCCGGACCGCGCCCGACGTGCCGACCCGCGAAGACAGCACACCTGCGTAACGACATGCCGTCAGGCCTCCGAGATGCTGAACGAACCGGATGCCGGCGGCAGGTGACCCTCCCGCAGAAACCGGCACGCCGGATCAGGGGAGGTTCCAGGTGCACGACACAGACCTGCTTTCCAAGGTCCCCATCCAGTTCGAGCGTCGATCCCCCGCGGACATGGTGCGGGAGGCGGAGGCGTTCGCCGACCGCATGGCGCGGCGCCGTTCCGTGCGCGACTTCGCCAGCGACCCCGTGCCCGACGGGGTCGTGGAGGCGGCGATCCGGGCCGCGTCGACCGCACCCAGTGGGGCCAATGTGCAGCCGTGGCGGTTCGTCGTGCTGACCGACCCGGTCCGCAAGCGCCGGCTACGCGAGGCGGCCGAGGCCGAGGAACGCGCGTTCTACGACCGCCGCGCCTCGCAGGAGTGGCTCGGTGCGATCGCCGGGCTCGGCACCGACTGGCGGAAACCGTTCCTGGAGACCGCACCGGCCGTCATCGTCGTGTTCGAGGTGCACCAGGGGCCGAACACCCCGAAGCCGTACTACGTCAAGGAGTCCGTCGGCATGGCGGTCGGCCTGCTGATCACCGCGCTGCACCATGCCGGCCTGGTCACACTGACCCACACGCCCAGCCCGATGCGATTTCTCAACGAGGTGTGTGAGCGTCCGCCCGAGGAGCGCCCGTACGTGGTGATGCCCGTCGGGTATCCCACGCCGGACGCCCACGTCCCCGACCTTTCCCGCAAACCCCTCGACGAGGTCATGATCCGCTGGTGAGGTCCCTGGTCAGGAAATCGACCAGGGGCTCGACGTGCCGGTCCGTCCGCCGCCACTCGGCCAGCAGATCCTCCAGCAGGTGCTGCTCGGCGAGCAGTTCGGTACCGCGGTACCGCCGGATCACCGGGTGGATGAAGGCGCTCTCCCTGGCCCGGTCGGGGGTCGGATGCCGCTCGATGGCGAAGACGTCGCCGTAGTCGTCGCGGCCCCACCGGAGCGCGAGCGTGTACCACTGCGTGGCAGCCCCGAAGCGCTCCACGGCGTAGTCCTCCGGCAGGTCCTCGTAGTGATGGAAGTCGCCGCTGGCGTCGTCGCGGACGAAGACGTCACAGAGGTATTCGAACTGGGTCCACAGCGCCGAGGACCAGTTGACGCGGTCGAGCATCAGCTTGGTCAGCGACGCGGCGTCGGCCGGCATCGTCGCGTACGACAACGGGACGTCGTCGTACCGCTCACGGAGGATCCGGGTGAACGTACGGAGGTTGTACCGGAAGCCGTCGATGAAGGGTGACGACGCGTGCTTGACGTCCCGGGCCTGGGCGATGGTGCCGGCGAAGTACAGACCGTCGACGTTGCTCGACTGCCAGTCGGGGCGGATCCCGGGCATGCGGCCGTCCCGCACCATGTCGGGTCGGGACGTCTCGTCGAACATCGTGGTGTTCATCCGGAAGCCGGTGCACCTCAGCACCGTGTGGTAGTCGAGGACGGCGGTCTCCCCCTGGGCGTGGGTGTACGTGATCGACACCTGGAACCGCCCGTCGACCGGTCGAATCTCGTCGATCGTGCAGTCGAGCACCGCGTGCAGCGTCTTGAACTGGTAGCTGTCGAGGATCGCGCCGTACTGACCACGGACGTCCCCGGGGTGTTTGGTGTTCCACGCCAGTCGCAGGGGTTGCCGGCTGGCGAGGTGCACCATCGACGCGTGGCCGAGGATGGCCGACGCGGTCTCGAACGCGGAGTTGCCCTTACCGATGATCAGGACCCGCTGATCGTCGTACGCCGAGGGGTCGATGACCATGTCCTCGTACCCGATGGCGTGCTCGATGCCCGGGATGGCCGGGACGAACGGCTGGCCCCAGCCGGTCGCGACGACCAGGCAGCGCGCGCGCACCTCACCCTGGTCGGTGCGCACTGTGAAGCCGTCGCCCGTACGCGTGATCTGCTCGACCGTCGTGCCGTACCGGATGTTGAGCTTGTGCACACGTTGGAACTCGGCGAGGTAGCGCACCAGGTCATCGGCCGGCGGCAGGTATTCCTCGCTGAATTTCGGAAACATCAGGTCCGGATCGTCGTTGAGCAGCGAATTCCAGTCCCAGCGCAGGCGAATCTCCGGATCAGTGCTGTCGGTGTGCACCTTGTTCAGCGAGATGAGCCTGCGATGGCGTGGGAACCGCCGGAAGAACCCGCCCGGCGCGTCTCCGCTTTCGAGTGTCAGGTAGTCGGCACCGTGCTGCTGTAGGTAGTAGCTCAGTTGAACGCCGGCGGGACCCGCCCCGACGATGACGTACCTGTGCTCGTTGCTGACCATCCTGCGGCCCCTTCGATGGAGAGACGAATCCATCGACCTTGGAATGAATGTCGGCGTGTGTCAATGCTGCCGCCTCCAGACCGGTGGGCCAACAACCCATAACACCGCAACCCGCGCATTGCCTGTCTACGCCAATGGGGACGACGCAGCACGCCCGCTCGGCGCCGCCACGAATTTGCGCACTTGAATTCCGATCATGTCATGCGCTGTAGTGGACCGGCACGAGTCCGAAACGATCAGAGGAGCGGTGACGTGCGGTACGCCGACAGCCCGACAATCGAGTGTGACCTGCATGTGGCGGCCGACCCCGCCCGGGTGTGGGAGCTGGTGACGGACATCGAACTGCCCGCGCGGTTCAGCCCGGAGTTACGGCGCGTGCGGTGGCTGGACGACTGCGAAGGGCCGACGCTGGGTGCCCGGTTCGAAGGCGAGAACCACCACCCCCTGCTGGGTGAGTGGCAGACCGTCTCGCACGTGGTGCGCCTCGACGCGCCGCGTGTGTTCGGTTGGGTGGTGGTCGACGAGGCCGGCCGGTTCGGCGGCGGCCCGGCCGACCCGGAGCGTCCGGGTTCGGCCTGGCAGTTCCGGCTCGTCGAGGAGGCGGGTGGATGTCGACTGACCCACTCGGTCCGCATCGGGCCGGGCCGCACCGGTCTGAGCCTCATCATCGACCGCGCACCGGAGCAGGAGGAGGTCATCATCGGACGCCGCGTGGCCGCCCTACGGGAGGCCATGCTCACCACTTTGGAAGGCATCAAGGCCCTCGCCGAAACGCCCGCCGACGACGGTCGCTGACGACGGTCAGGCCACCCGGGGCACGTCGGCGACCGGGGTGCTGTGCGGCACCTCCAGGTCGAACAGCTGACGCAGTGCCGCTGTGTAACGCTCGCCGTCCGGCTCACCGGCGAGCTGACGGACGCGTACCGAGGGGGGATGCAGCAGTTGTTGGACCACCCGGCTGACGGTGCGGGCCACCTCGGCCCGCTGCGCCTCGCTGAGGTCAGGTCGGCGCTGGGCCAGCCGGTGCAGCTCCGCGCTGACCGTCCGGTCGGCCCGGCGGCGCAGCGCGGCCACGGTCAGCCCGGCGTCCGCCCCGCGGAGCCGGCCGGCCAGCGCGTCGCGCTCGGTGGCCACGATCCGTTCTGCCGCATCCCGGTCCCGGCGCTCGACACCGTCGCGCGCCACCGCGCCGAGTCCGCCGATGTCGACGACCACCACGCCGTCGAGCCGGGCGACCGCCGGGTGCACGTCCCGGGGCATCGCCAGGTCCAGTACGAACAGCGGCACGTCCGGGCCGCGGGTCAGCCGGCGACGTAGCGCCGGCGCGACCAGCTCAGCGGTGAGCACCGGGTCCGGTGCGGTCGTCGCGGTCACCACGACGTCGGCGGCGGCGAGAGCCGGCACCAGGTCCGCCGCGGGCACGGGCCGCACGCCGTACGCCGAGACGAGCCGGCGGATGCCCTCGGCACCGCGGCCGACGACCGCGATCGGTCCGGCGCCGGCGCGGGACAGCGCGGCGACGGCGATCCCGCCCATCGCCCCGGCACCGACCACCAGGGCGGGTCGGCCGGCGAGGCCACCGGGCAGGTGTCCCGCCGGCACGTCGAGGGCGGCGGTCACCGTGCTGGCGCCGCAGCGCCCGATGTCGGTCTCGGCCCGGACCCGTCGGCCGACCCGCAGCGCGTGCTGGACCAGCTCGTGGGTCAGCCGGCCGGCACTCCCGTACGAGACCGCGGCCCGGTACGCGGCCCGCACCTGCCCGAGGATCTGCGCCTCGCCGACCACCATCGAGTCCAGGCCGGCGGTGACGGTGAAGGTGTGCGCCACGGCGGCGTCGTCGTAATGGGCGTACAGGTGGCGGGCCAGCACGTCGGTCGACGCGTCGGCGTGCGTCGCGAGCGCCGCGCCGATCTCGCGCAGCCCGGCGTGGAAGCCGCTGACCGCCGCCCACACCTCCACCCGGTTGCAGGTGGACAGCACCACCGCCTCCTCGACCGCCGGCCGGTCGAGCAGCGTGCGCAGCAGCCCTGGCAGCTCGGCGGATCCGACCGCGAGCCGTTCCAGTACGTCGACCGGAGTGCTCCGGTACGAGGCGCCGACGACGAGCAGGTTCATGGTGCACCTCCACGAAAGCGGCCGGTCCTGGCCACCGGTGGACCCACGACGAGCGGGCCGACCGGTGACCGGGACCGGCGGACGGTCAACGGGCGACCGGTAGCGCCACCGCCGCGGGCGGCGGTGCGGGTGTCAGGTTCTCCTCGGGCCGGTTGCGCTGCATCAGCCACCGGCCCCACCAGAACAGCCCACGGGCGAGGCAGACCAGTGTCACGGCGAAGAACAGCGTGTAGACCACGTTGAACACCATCAGCAGGCCGTAGACCATGCCGACGCTGGAACCGAACATGAATTGCATCCGGGGTGCCGCCGGGGTGGTGCCCGGGTCGGTGATCATGTAGTTGGTGAACAGGACGAAGGCCACCCCGGTCATCGGGACGAGCGCGGCGACCAGCGACACGTCCCAGATGAAGTGCCGGAGCACCGCCTGGATCACGAACGCGCCCAGCCAGCCGACGATCAGCGGCACCTTCTTGGTCAGCATGGCGTTGATCACCGTGCCCGCCGTCACGATGATCACCGGGATCAGAATGCTGATGACCCCGGGCACGTTCTCCGTGAAGTGGTACGGCGGGGCGATGTTGACCCAGGAGAACACCAGCAGCGTGATGGTGATGCCGAAGTTGGACGGGTTCATGAAGTGCCGCATCCGGCCCTTGATCGGCGCTTGGAGCACCGCCTTCTGACCGACCGCCACGACCACCGCGAACGCGATGGGCCAGAAGTTGTCGTTGGCGTACAGCAACATGTTCGCGGCCAACGCGGTGATGTGCGCCGGCAGCAGGAAGGTGTAGACCCCCCACGCCCCGTTGCCGGTGAAGGCCGCCGGCCGCTTCAGCGCCCGCGCCGAGACCATCTCAACGATCATCTCGGTGCCGTATCCGACCGCCAGGGCCAGGATCGGCCACAGCCAGGGCTGCTCGAAACCGAGCACTGTGTAACCCAGGATGTTGAAGACCGTCATCGACATGGCGAAGTTGCGCAGCGCCATGTAGCGCGGGTCCTTGCTGTCGACCCGCGGTACGGCGGGCCGGTCCGTTGTGGGCGTCGGCTGCGGTGCCGTCGCGGACGGCGTGACCGGGGTGGCGAGGGACAGCTCCCTGGTCGCCTCGGGTTGCTTGACGTCCGTCATCGCTTGGTCAACTCCTCGGCTCGACTGGTCAGCATGAAGTCGTGCCACCCGGCGGTCAGGTCGAGCGTCTGCATGTGAGTGGCACCGGTGAGGTCGCGCCAGCACAGCTCGGCCTTGACCGGCCGGTCCCCGGCTGCGCCGAGGCCGAAGAACACGTCGAAGCTGCGCTTGCCGGAGTGGCCCCCGCCCCCGTCGAGCTGGGCGAGTTGGGTGCGGCCGTCGGCGGTGGTGACCCGCACCTGCGCGCCGTACGCCGGTGAGGAACCGTCGCCGGACAGCGTCGGCCGGGTCAGCCGCAGCCCCAGGAAGTTGCCGTTCCCGGGCTTCTCGTTGCGGTAGTAGGCCGGCGGACCCCACTGGCGGGCCACGGCGAAGTCCTGGCCCCCGTCGCCGTTGGTGTCGGCCACCGCCACACCCCGGGTGGGGATGGGTAGGGCCAGACCGAGTTCCTTGCTGATGTTGGCGTACCGGCCGTTGTCCTCGCGTACCCAGAACGCGAGCTCGTTGTCGCCGGCGAGGTCGTCACCGGGTTCGGCCTTGGGCCACATGTCCGGGTCGGAGAGCAGCAGGTCGTTGCTGATCGCCAACTCCTGCAACCAGTTGAACCGGTTGATGGTGCCCTTCACGAAGCCGGTGGCCTGGACGACAGCCAACCGTCCGCTGTTGTCGAAGTCGGCCATCTTGGCATCCCAGCCCCAACCGATCCAGGCCATGTTCTTGGCGGCGGCCTGATTGCGGAACGGCGCCTCGCCCCTGCTCAGCATCTTCCGGGCCTGCTCCGGAGTCGAGGCCGTGTTCTGCCAGAGGAAGTTGCTCTCCTCCAGACCCCAGGACTCGGTGATGTTGCTGACGAACGCGTCGAACCGCCCGCGCCCCTCCAGGTCGGCGAAGTCGATGGACATGCCCTTGAACGAGTCGTGTCCGAGCACGAGTGACTTCGGGGTGATCGGGTCACGATTTCCCTCCACCAGGTCGAACCGGATCTGGCCGGGCCTGGACCGGTTGTGGAAGAGCCGGTCCTGTCCGAAGTCGTTGGCCAGGTACAGCTCCGGAAGCAGATCGCCGTCCAGGTCCGCGGAGCTGGCGCCGAGGGTCCAGCCGGTGAAGAATTCCGGATCGCCGGCCACCTGCCTCTCGTAGCTCACCGAGGGTGAGTCACCGGTGGTAGCGCCGGTCCACCGCAGGAGGTACGCGCCACCGGCGTTGTGCGCGTGCGACATCGAGTGGTTCATCTGCACGTGCGGCAGGCCCTGCGGGTCGAGGACCTGGCTGTCCGGGAAGTAGTTGAAGATCCCGATGTCCGGGCGGCCGTCACCGTCGAAGTCGGCCACCGCGACGGCATTGGTGTTCCACAAAGGACCGCGGTAGAGGGTGCCAATGGTCTGCTGTGGGATCAGCTCGACCGGGTGGTACGCCGCCAGGCTCAGCGAGGTCACCCCGGGGCGCTGAAGGAACAGCACCGGCGTGCGGCCCCAGTAGTAGACGAGCAGATCCATCCGGCCGTCGAGGTTGAAGTCGCCGGGGGTGCAGCCCATCGGGGCGATCGCCGGACCCATCGGCAGCGGGGCCGGATCCAGCACGAACGGTGCGTACGTGGCACCACTGTCCGGGGCCGGGGTGACAATCGCCGCGTCGCTGCGGGTGTCGACAAGGCACAGGTCGTTCGCACCACCCTGACCGTCCAGGTCGTTGAGCGCCACTGCGGCGCCAACCGACGAGATCCAGGACCGGATGTGCTCGTACCGGGGGTTCACCTGGCGCACGGTGCGCTCCGGCAGGCCGGGCGGCAACGCGATCGGGCGTTCGGTGAACGCGTATCGGGAGGCCAGCGCGCTGCGCTCCTCGGCAGACGCCGAGGGCAGCCGGGCCACCGAGAACAGCCCGGCGACCAGCACCAGGACGAACACGGGTGGGATGAGTCGGCGCAGGATGCCTACGGATTGCGGTGGCAAGTGTCCCCCTCGGGTAGACGGCGCCGGGACATTCGGGTCGGCCGGCAGCGGGCGGTGCGGTCGGACGCGGCGTCTCGGTACGAACCATCGCCATGCTTTCGTCCGGCGCGGCGCGGTGTCTTCTCAGGAATTGCTCTCGAAGCTGTTTACGGCGAAGCGCGCACGGATGAAGAAACGTTTTTCGAAAGCGGTGAGTGCCACTACTCACGACGGTTGTGACTCGGAAGAAAAATGCCCCGGAAACAGTCGTGGACCGCGCCGTCCCCACCCGGAGGACCGGGCGGGGACGGCGGCGGAGCACTGTCAGTCGGGCAGGTCGACGCTCATGTGCAGGCCGCCACGCACCCGCAGTGACAGCATCGGCTCGGGCACCACCGGACGACCCGCCGGACGGGTCAGGCGCAGATCCCGCACCAGCAACGCGGTGGCGAAGGTGGCCTCCATCAGACCCAGGTGATTGCCCACGCAGAACCGGGGCCCCGCGCCGAACGGGATGTACGCGTACCGGGGTCGGTCGACGGAGCGGGCCGGGTCGAACCGCTCCGGGTCGAACCGCTCCGGGTCGTCCCAGAACCGCGGGTTCCGGTGCAGGGTGTACGTGCAGATGAGCACGTCCGCGCCGGCGGGGACGTGGTACCCGCCCACCTCGTCCTCGGCCAGGGCCTTGCGCGGCAGCAGCCACACCGGCGGGTAGAGGCGCATCACCTCCTCCAGCACCATCGAGGTGTAGCGCAGCCGGCCCAGGTCGTCCATGGTGGGCAACCGGTCACCGAGCACCGAGACCACCTCGGCGCGCAGCCGTTCGCGTACCTCGGGGTGCCGGTCGAGCAGGTACAGGGTCCAGCTCAGTGTGCTGGCGGTCGTCTCGTGGCCGGCGAGCAGCAGGGTGACCAGCTCGTCGCGGAGTCGGGCGCGCCCGATGCGCGGATCCCGCTCCCGGCCGGCGGAGGCGATCAGCCGGGACAGCACATCCGCCCGGTCGTCGTCGGCACTGCCGCGCTCAGCCACCAACTGGTCGACGATGCCCTCCAGCCGCCGCCGGGACTGCCGGAACCGCAGCTGCCGGGGCAGCGGGAGCACCGGTGGCACCGCGCTCAACGTCGCCAGTTCGAACATCGCCTGGTCCTGTACGGCGGCGAAGTCACCGCCGATGGTCGGGAACCGGCCCAGGTCGGTGTCGAGCAGAGTGCGGCCCAGCACCCCCAGCGTCAGCGAGGTCATCTCGTCCGACATGTCGACGACGTCGCCGGCCCGTCGTCGGAGGCGCTCGACCAGGGCCGCGGCCTCCTCCGCCACCTGACCGGCCTGGGCGGCGATCCGCCGGCTCTGGAACGCCGGCTGAATCACCTTGCGCTGCTTGCGCCACAACTCACCCTCGCTGGTGAGCAACCCGTCGCCGAGCGCCCGCCGGGCGTGCACCAACCCGATGCCCTTGTGGTAGTTGGCGGCGTTGTCGGCCAGCACGTGCTTGGCGTGGTCCGGGTGGTTGAAGAAGTACAGGCTCTTCGGGCCGACGGGCAGGCGCGCCGCGTCGCCGTACCGTTGCGCGGCCGAGGTCATCATTCCCAGCCGGTCGCGATTCATCACCAGCAGCATGCGTAGCGCCGCGAGGCGCGGCGGACCGGGCGGCGTCCGGCGGGCCCGCGTCGCGACGCTCACGTCGTGGCCCCGCTGTGCGCACGCTCCAACTGGCGGAACTGACCGTCGACGAAGACCAGCGCATCGTCGGCGTTGCGGTCCAGCGCCACCAGCCGGCCGATGAAGATGCTGTGGTCCCCGCCGTCGTACGCCTGCCACAACTCGCACTCGAAGTGCGCGATCGCGCCGACCAGCAGCGGCGAGCCGGTCCGGCTGCCGGGCTGCCACTCGGCGAACTCGAACTGCTCCCGGCCCAGCGGCCGACGCCGGTCGGCGAAGTAGCGGGCCACCGGCTCCTGCGCCGCGGCGAGCACCGAGACCCCGAACTGCCCGGCCTCGGTCAGTGCGCCGTGCATCATCGCGTCCCGGCCGACACAGACCAGGGCCAGCGGCGGATCCAGGGAGACCGCGGTGAATGAGTTGGCCGTCATGCCGTGCGGGGTCGGGCCGCCTACGGTGACCACCGTGACGCCGGTGGCGAAGGCGGCGAGTGCCCAGCGGAGTGTCTTCGAGTCGGTCACCAGGCCGGTGGGTTGGGGATGAGCTGTCACAGTGACTCCTGGGGTCGCCGGTCAGGCCCGTACGCCCGCGGCGTACGGCTTGAGCGCGGCCTCCAACGCCTCGGGCACCCGGGTGGGGACGGTGCGGGTGTTGGGGCCGCGCATGCACGCCACGCGCTGCGAGCCGCGGGCGACGAGGAGTTCGCCGCCGCCGGCGTCCAGCCGGACGTAGTCGAAGCCGAACTCGACCTGGGTCTGCGCCAGCTCACGCAGGTGCATCCGGACGGCCAGCTCGTCGAAGGCGGTGATTTCGGCGAAGAACTCGCAATCGACCCGCAGTGTGAACAGCTTGAGATCCGCCCGGAGGTCGGCCAGGACCGCCGGCGCCTTCTCCTTGAGGAACATCTCCCGGCACCGCCCCTGCCACCGCAGGTAGTTGACGTAGTAGACGTTGCCGACGAGGTTGGTCTCTTCGAACCCGACCGTGTGCCGGTACTCGAACCAGCGCTCCACCGTCGTCACCTCCCCTCGGTAAGGATCGCGAACACCACCGGCTCGTCGACGCCGCGTACCGCGGTGACGAAGGCCGCCACCCGCAGCTCGCCGGCCCCGAACACCGTCCAGCCGGGGCGCGGCGAGGGCAGCAGGGTCAGCGGTCCGCCGGGCTGGCCGCCGGACTTCTGCACACACTCCAGCGCCGTCCAGACCCGCGTCGCGGCCGTGTCGGCGTCCTCACCGGTGTCCGCGGCAACGAGCCGGGCCAGGCCGGCGTGCTCGCCGAGCAGGCCGTCCCACACCGTGTCGTCGCGGTGGAGCACCGTTTCGACGTCGCAACCGAGGGCCCCGGTCGCGGTCACCGCCAGGGTCAGCCGCGCGCCGTGCGCCACGGACAGCGTCCGCCCGCCCGCGATCTCCGGGCGGCCGTCGGGGCGGTAGGTCACCTCGACCGGCTCGCCGGTCGAACGCCGCGCCGCGATGCGCGACCGGGCCCGCCGCACGGCCAGGTGCCCGCCCGGCTGGTCGACCGGCTCGGTCGGGCCGTCCGGCTCGACAGCCACGGCCACCTGCGCGCCGAGGACGTCGCCCAGCGCCCGCTCCAGATACGGCCCGAGTAGCGGCGCCACCCAGGGGCCGCGACCGTCCTGCTTGCGCACGGCACGCAGTCGCAGGCCCTCCCAGCGCTCCACGACCTCGCCGGCCGTGGTCCGCAGGACGACGTCGTAGACGTAGGTGTCGCCGTCGCGGCTGCGCTCGGTGGCGCAGTAGCGCAACTCACCCCGGCCGGTCAGCTTCTCCCCCGCCGGGTGGATCCGCTCCACCCCGGTCGGCAGCAGCGTGGCGTCCGGCACGCACACCTGGTTGCCGTGCATCAGCGCGTCCCGCACACCGGGGTCACCGAGCAGCAGGCGGTCTGGCACGAACCGGGCGAACCAGTCGACGTCGTCGAGTGCCTCCACCTCGACGTCGACGTGGCGGGCGGCGGCCCGCCGGTAGCGGCGCAGCCGCTGGAACCGGTCACCCTGGAACAGCACGTCGCCGTACAGATCGTCGGCCGGTGACATCGGCACCGGGGCGATCTCGTCGCAGACCTGGTCGGGCGGGCCGTCGGGGGCCACCGTGTCGGTGAAGCGCATCGTCGCGGTGAAGTGATCGGCGGCGAAGCCCGTCTCCTCGCTGCGGATGGCGACCTGGACGGTGTCGTCGTCGGTCACCGTCGCGGCCACCCGGATCCGGCTGCGGCCGTACGGCGGGACGATGATCGGCCGGAGGAACTCGGCCCGCTCGATGACCGGCACCCGCCCGTCGCCGGTGACCGCACCGGCCACCTGGGCCATCGCCTCCATGCCGAACACCGCCGGGAAGAGCAGGTTGCCGTCGAGGAGGTGGTCGGCCAGGTAGAGGTCGGTACCGACGTTGAGGTCGACCTCGGTGACCAGCTCCACGCCGTGGTACCGGATCAACGGCCGTTCCACGAACCGCAGCAGCGGCAGCTCCGGCAGGTCGTAGCGGACCGTGTCGATGCCCTCGGTGCGGCCGCTGATCACCACAGTGCCGGGCGCGTCCGGGTCGGCCAGCAGCCGGCGCAGGATCGCGATGCCCTGGTCCGGCGTGACCGGGGTGACCCCGTCGCGGGTGAGGGACTCGATCACGGAGAGCCGTTCGCCCATGCCGACACCCGACCAGACCGACCACTCGAGGCAGACAGCCCGGCATCCCGGATGCCGTCGGCCGAACTCCTCGGTGGTCTCGGCCAGCCAGTCGTTGGCGGTGGCGTAGTGCGCCTCGCCGCGCAGCCCGGCGCGGCCGATGATGCTGCCCAGGGTCACCAGCAGCTTGAGCCGGTCCGGCTCGACCGCTTCCAGGGTGGCCCGCAGGCCGTCGATCTTCGGCGCGAGCGTGGCCCGGAAGTCCGCCAGGTCCAGTCTGGCCAGCGAGGCGGGCTCGTTACGGCCGGCACCGTGCAGGACCGCGGTGACCGGGCCGAGCTGCGCGGTGAGTTCGGCGACGGCACGACGTACCTGGTCGGCGTCGGTGATGTCGGCGCGGGCGTAGCGGACCGTCACCCCGGCCTCGGCGATCCGGGCCAGGTTGGCCGCCAGCTCGGTGTCGGCCGCCGGGTCGGAACGGCCGAGCAGGGCCAGGCTCGCCCCGCTGTCGGTGGCCATGGCGAGCGCGCACTCGGCGGTGATGCCCTTGCCGCCGCCGGTGACCAGCAGCACGTCGTCCGCGCCGAGCGCGGGACGGGGCCGGGCGGCACGCACCGGCATGGCGCGCAGCGTCGGCACCCGGCGTACGCCGGAGGTGTCGTAGTGCACCTCGCGGTAGTCGGCGGTGCCCGCCACCTCGGTCACCACCCGGTCCACCACGGCCGCGTCGTCGGAAAGGTGGACGATGGTGACCCGGGCGCGGGGCGCCTCCAGGCGGAGGGTCTTGGCCAGGCCGGCCGCGCCGCGACCGTGCTGGACCAGCACGTATCGCGTGCCAGGGGCACCGCCGAGTACCTCCTGGGCCCCGGTCAGCGCCAGGTCGAGCGCCTCCTCCGGGCAGGGGTCGGGCAGGCAGACCAGCACCCCGTCGCCGAGGTTCGCCCGCTGCAGGGCGGTGGCCAACCGGTCGGCCCACTGGTGTCCGGGCGCGGCGTGCACCCGCCACCGGCCGGTCTCCTCGGGAGCCACCCGCGCGGGCGCGGGCAGCTCGTCCAGGTCCAGCCGCCAGGGCCGGGCCCAGGCGGCGGCTCCGGCCACCGACGGCTCGGTCACCGACCCGGCCTGCCCCGCCGTACCGGCCAACTCGTCCAACGCCTCGGCCAGCTCGCGGACGGTGGCCGTGGCGAAGTTGGTGGGCAGCGCCGCGGTCGGCACACCCATCCGCTGGGCGAGGTCGTTGACCACCTGGCCGACGGTGATCGAGCTGAGGTGCAGGTCGTCCAGGAGGTGGCTGTCCGGCTGCACCGTCTCCAGCGGCAGTTCCGCCCGCTCGGCGGCCAACTGGCGCAGCTGTTCCTCGGCGGACTCGCCGAGCAGGTCCGCGACCGTCGGCTCGGCGGTTTGGGCGGCTGGCGTGAGCGCCGCCGCGGCGGTGGCCTCCGGCAGCCGTAGCGGCGGCGCCTGCTCACACGGGCTGGCCAGGAAGGAGAACCGCTGGCCGATCTGGAGCGGCCGGATCAGCCGGCCGTGGAACAGCCCGCTGTCCACCGGTGCCGCACCAACCACGTACGCCGCGCCGACCACCTTGAGCAGACTGGCGATCGACTCCTCGTCGGTGTCCAGGGCGACCGCTGGTACGTCGGTGGTCCGGGACGCCAGCCCGGTCAGCACCCGGCCCGGCCCGACCTCGACGAACAGGTCGACATCCTTCGCGGCGAGGGTGACCGCCAGGGTGAACAGCACCGGATCGGTGATCTGGCGGCTCAGCAGGGCGGGCACGTCGGTGTCGGCCGGCAGCACGTCGCCGGTGACAGTGGAGACCAGCCGCCGGTCCAGCGGCCGGAACGGCTCGTCGGCCAGCGCCGCACCGAACGCCGAGGCGGCCGGGGCCACCAGCGGCGAGTGGAACGCGTGCGAGACGGACAGGACGGAGGCGTTCAGCCCCGCGTCCGACGCCCTCCGGCACGCAGCCCTGACCGCGTCCTCGGCACCGGCGATCACGGTGTGGTCGGGGCTGTTGTAGCCGGCGATCACCACCGGCAGGTCGGCGATCAGCGGGTGGACGGCCTCCGGCGCGGCACCGAGGCTGGCCATGGTGCCGGACGCGCTGTGCCGGGCCATGGTCTGGCCCCGCACGGCGGCGATACGCAGCAGGCCCGCCTCGTCGATCGCGCCGGCCCAGTGCAGCGCGGAGATCTCGCCCAGGCTGTGACCGACCGCCACGGCGGCCTCGATGCCGAGCGTGGTCAACGCCCGCAGGCCCGCGGCGGAGCCGGTGACGATGCGCGGCTGGGCCACCTCGGTGGCCACCACGTCGCCGCCGGTGGGCAGGTTCGCCCGCTGGTACACCTCCTCCGCCTCGGCGAACCGGCGACGCAGCGCGCCGCCGCTGACGCCTCGTCCGGAGCCCTGGCCGGGAAAGAGGAAACCGATCCGTCCCGGCCCGCTGACGTGGCCGACCAGGCAGCGGCCGTCGGCGGAGAGCATCCGGGTCTCCCCGGCCTCCACCGAGTCGCGTACCTTGCGCAGCCGCCGCTCGGCGTCCTCGGGCGAGGAGACGACAACGGCCGCCCGGAAGGGCTGCTCGCGCAGCTCACCGTGCAGGGTCGCGGCCAGGTCGGCGAGCTGGGCGTACGCCAGGGACGGCACGAACTCGATCAGCTGGTCCAGCCGCTGCACCAGGTCATTCGGGGTGGGTGCGTCGACCACCAGCAGTTCGGCGTCCTGGAGGCCGGTGGCCAGCGCGCGTGTACGGGTGTCCAACGTCGACCTGCGCCGTGATCGGGAGTTGTCCAGGACGATGTGGGTGTTGATGCCGCCGAACCCCATCGCGGTGATCCCGGCGCGAACCGGTGTGTCCGCGGGCCAGGCCTCCGCCCGGCGCAGTGCCCGCAGCGCGGGGGTGCCCTCGCTGATCAGCGCGTGCGGGTCCACGCAGCCGATGGCGGGCGGCAGCACCTCCTGGTGCACCGCCATCGCCGCCTTGATCAGGCCGGCCACTCCGGCGGCTGCCTTGGTGTGACCGATCATTCCCTTCACCGAGCCGATCGCGGCCGGCGGCGCCGTCGGGTCCGCCTCGGCGCGGGCGAGCGACAGCGCCTCCAACTCGGTCGCGTCGCCGACCTTGGTGCCGGTGCCGTGGCCCTCGAACAGCCCGATGGTCTCGATGCCGAAGCCCGTGCGCTCGTACGCGCGGCGCAGCGCCAGCTGGTAGCCGTTGATCTCGGGTCGGGTGATGCCGCCCTTGCCGTCGGAGGAGATGCCCCAGCCTGCGATCGAGGCGTAGATGCGGTGCCCTCCGGCGCGGGCCTCGTCCTCCCGCATCAGCACCACCATGCCGCAGCCCTCGCCCGGCCAGAAGCCGTTGGAGGAGCGGTCGTAGACCCGCATCTCGCCGGTGGCCAGCGCACCGGTCTTGGCGAAGCCGATGATCTCGAACGGGTCGATGGAGAGGTCGACGCCGCCGGCGACCGCGACGTCCACGTCGCCGTCGATCAGCGTCTTGCAGGCGGTGGCCACCGACAGCAGCGACGAGGAGCAGGCACCGTCGACTGTGTATCCGCCACCGTTGAAGTCGAAGTGGTTGCAGATCCGCCCGGCGATGGTGTTCGACAGGGCACCGGCCAGGGTGTCCTCGTCGATCTCCGGGAACGGACTCTTGAAGGTGGCCTCGAAGCCGTCCAGGAAGGTGGCGAGCTGGTCGTCGTCCCAGTCCTGCTCCTTGAGCGCCGCGCCGACCATCCGCCGCACGTACGGCCAGCGGAGGCGGAGCTGATTCGCGCGGGAGAACTCACCGGTGAGGCTGTTGCCGATGACCACGCCGGTCCGCTCCCGGGGCAGCCCTTCGGCCATCGGGAAGCCGGCGTCGGCCAGCGCGGCGGCGGCGACGTCCAGCGCCAGCCAGTGGGTGAGGTCCGTGGAGCGGAAGGTGCTGCCGGCGATCTTGTAGGCCACCCGGTCGAACTCGTACCCCTCGATGACCGCCGCGTTGCGCGAGTAGAACTTGTCCGGGGTCTTCGGATCGGCGTCCCAGTAGTCGTCCAGCTTCAACCGCACGTCGGGCAGCCGCCGGAAGGCCCGCCGGCCAGCCAGTGCGTTCTCCCACAACTCCCGCGGAGACGTGGCGTCGGGATAGCGGCACGCCATGCCCACCACAGCGATTCTTGTCATACTGACTACGCCCTTCCTCAAACGCCCGGCGCAGCACGGAACAATTCGCGCACGGTCTTCGGTGAATGAAGCAAATCAACTATTCCGAATCGGCACGAGCGCGTTCCTGATCCGTTGCCGCCACACTTCGTACGCGGGGAAGCCGTTCGCCGGGGCCACCCCGATCCGGGTGTCGTCGGTGACCGCCGAAGCGTCCCGTGTCGACAACCCGCACAGCACCCGGGTGGCCACCTCGTTGTGCGGCACCGTCAGGCCGGCGCGCACCCGGGCCCCGGCCGCGAAGGCCGACCCCTGGGCCAGGTCGCCCCGGTACGACCCGGACAGCTCGCGCAGCCGCTGCAGCCCCGCCTCGTCAGCGCCGCCGGCATAGGTGGCGGCCAGCCCGGCACCGGCCCACAGGTCCGCCCGACGCCGCTCCGGGAACCCGGCGAACAGGCGGGCCAGCCGGTCCGGATCGGCCCCGACCACGAACCAGGAGGCCCGGCCGACGCCCTGGTCGATGGCCCGCACCGCGTACCTGCCCGGGTCGTCGCCGGGCCAGGGAAAGGTTTCCTCGCGGTAGCGCTGCTCGACGTAGCGTCCGGTGCGGAAGTACGCCTGGTGGAAGCCGTAGCCGTCCAGCACCAGCCAGCGCAGCAGCGGGTCCGGCGCGTACAGCCGGGACCAGAGGAACCGGGGCAGCCGGGCCATCGCCCAGCCCACCCCGACGTACGCCATGTAGACGTGCGGGTCGCCGGGGCCGGCGAGGAACTCGGCCACCCGCCCGCCCCGCCCGGGCAGCGCGTCGCGGATGCTCAGGCCCATGGCCGCGCCTTCGTAGGCGAAGCCGCGCCAGGTGGGCGCCAACCGCTCCAGCGGGGCCACGACGTCGGCCACGACGCGGGCCTCCGCGGCCTCGCCGAAGCCGGCGAGGAAGGACCCGCCGACGGTCTCCAAGCGCTCACGCGTCGCCTCGTCAGTGACGTGGAAGCCCCGGACGTCACACCTCGTCTGGGAGATGTCCGGAGTCAGGACACGCCGTCGCAGCCTTCGCCAAGCTCTCATCAGCACCCCCAGGGCAATAGATATGTCGCCAATATTCGCAGCCCGGGCGAGGACATTCTTCTTCTTTGTTGCGGCGCTTTGCACCGACCTCGGGCAGGCAGGGGCCGCGCCCGGAAAATGGGCGCCAGAACGGGTAGCGGGAATCGCTACGACACGCGCGTCGCGGGCACCGGGAAATGAGCGCGGATGCGGCGGCGCCACACTTCGTAGTCCGGTTCGGCGTCGTCGGCGAGGCTGTCGACCGCGACGTCGTCGGCCAGGGCGGCGGCAGCCTCGACCGACATGCCGGCCAGTGCCGTCAGCGCGACCTCGGTGTGCGCCGGCTGGAAACCGGAGAAGTGCCGGGCCTTCGCCGCGAAGACCGCGCCCTGCGCCAGGTGCGCGTGGTCCTCTCCGGCGGCGTCCACCAGCGAGCGCAGGCTGCCGAGGTCGGCGCCGCCGGCGAACGTGGCCGCCAGGCCGACACCGCTCCACAGGTCCGCCTGCCGGGCGGGCGCGAACCGCCGCACCGCCGCGGCGACGTCCGCCGCGCCGGCCCCGTGGATGAACCAGAGCGCCCGGCCGATGCCCTGGTCGACGGCGCGCGGGAAGTAGTCCGCCCGCCCCTGCCAGGGGTACGCGGGCAGCAGCTCCTGCCGGGTCACCCACCGCTCGGTCTCGAAGTACGCCCGGTCGAAGCCGTAACCGTCGACGGCCAGCCAGCTCATCGTCGGGTAGTAGGGGGTGCCGGTCAGATCCGGCAGCACACCCTTCCACAGTGGGCGCGGCAGGCGGGCCATGGCGAACCCGATGCCGATGTAGGTCAGGAAGGTGTGCGGCCGGCCCGGACCGGAGAGCAACTCCCGGGCTCGGTGACGGCGTGGCCCCGGCATCGCGTCGATGACGGTGAGCGCCATCGCCGCACCCTCGTACGCGAAGCCGCGCATCTCCGGTTCGACCAGTTCCAGACGACGCTCCAGCTCCCACTGGTCGCGCATGTCGATGCCCCACTCGAACCCGCAGATCACCGCCTGCGGAATCGCCTCGAGGCGGCGGGTCACCGGGCCGGGCGTCACGGGGAAGCCGCGGCGGGCGAAGGTCGTCTCCGCCAGTGACGGCGTCAGGACCAGCCGCCGTATCGAACCCACTGTCGTCGGCATCGTCGTCCTCCCTCACGGCCCGGCGACGTGCCGCGGCCGGCGTACCCATCGTCGTACGCCGGCCGCATCTCGCGCGCCTTCGTTCATGCGCTCCCGGTCACCGTCAGCGTCGCGCCGCCCGGACCCGGGGCCGGCGTAGCAGCACGACGGCCACGACCACGACCAGCAGCAGGTCCAGCACGAGGAGGCCCACGCTGAGCGGGTCGTCGGCACCGTGCTGGTGCCCACCGGGCCCGACCGAGGGGGCGTCGGCGGCCACCGAAACGGGCGGTCCGCCAGCGGCCACGGTGAACCGGGTCGTGCCACTCAGTTGCCGTCCGTCGGTCAACAGCACGTGGTACGCGGCCAGATACGCCCCGGCGGTCTGAACGCGGACGGGCAGCACCAACCGCTGCTCCTCCAGCCTCGCCGGACCGGCGGCTATCGACCGGCTCTGACCGGCCGGCGCGACGGCCAGATGGAACTCCCTGGCCCGCACCGTGCCCTCGAAGGTGACCACCACCTCGGCCGGTGGACCGGCCACTGTCGCGCCGTCCGCCGGCGTCACCGCGGCGACCCGGGCGGTCGGATTGTCGGTGAGTGCGGCCAGCGCCACCACCGCGCAGACCACTGCGGCGAGGAGGTACCCGAACCAGCGGGACCCGGACCCCGAACGCGCGGCTTCCGGCGCCGTCACGGCGTGCTGGGCGCCACGGTCAGCCGTGGGGCGCAGCTGCAGGTCATCAGCTCGGACTCGGCCCGGTTGGGCCGTAGGTGCAGGATGATCGCGATCACCATCGGCAGGAACACCACGGTGTTGTAGAACAGGTGGAGCTCGACCCGGGGCAGGACCAGCTGCAACATGCTGGTGGGAACCGAACGGCCGAAGAAGAACGTGCCGGTCTGAGCCTGTACGAAGAGCATCAGGTGCTCGATGTGGTGCCAGAACTGGATCCCGAAGGCGATCATCCACCAGGTGCGTGACCGGCCCACGAAACCGCCGCGCAGCAGCCACAGGCCGACCAGCATCACCAGCGCGTACGCGTAGTGCAGCCATTCGGAGGTGACCAGCCAGGGGAAGTACAGGCCGAGCACTCCGCGCGCCTGCGGCACGGGCCAGCCCAGCGCCCAGATCTGGAACGCCTGCGTGAGGTGCTCGGCCCAGTGCGCCAGCACCACGACCATGAACAGGTTCAGCGCGGTACGGTGGTGGGCACCGTTCCACCAGTTGGTCGGGCCGACCCTCCCGGTTCGCGCCGCGTCAACACTCATCCTGGCCTCCAGTCGCCGTAGCGGTCGCCGCCCGAGCCCTACGGACGGCATCCCCTCCCACCCTTCCGGGTCGCGGCGCATCGTTGTTCTTCCACAATGCTCAGTTCGCGCCGGACCGGATGCGGGACGGTGGTCAGCCGTGGCGCTCAGGCGGCGGCCCGGTCACCGGGTCGGCCACCTGCCGGGCGCCGACCAGGCAAGCCGCCGACCAGGCGGCCCAGGCCGCGGCGTCGACCAGCGACCGGTCTTCCGGGTGGTGGCGGCGGAACTCCTGGACCATCTCCTCGTCGACCTGGTACGAGGCGACCGCGGTGAGCAGCGCCAACCGCGCGGCGGCCCGGTCCGCCGGTGCCAGGTCGGCGATCAGCCGCTCGCACCAGTCGGTGCTGATTCCGGTCTCCCTTCCCCGCCACTCCGAGAGATGCGCGGTGACCAGGTCGCGTACCTCCAGGGAGAGCGCGCGCTCACCGGCGGCGCGGAAGACCTGGTCGGCCCGGCCCACCGCGGCGGCCACCGCCGGCCGGGGCGCCGCCCAGGCGGTGGCCGCGCGCAGCGGCGCGGCGGGCAGCAGGCCAGCGGCCCGGCCCGGCTCGCGCGGCTCCCGCAGGGTGGGACGCAGGACCCGGCTGATCCCCTGTTTGAGTCGGCGACGGGACCACGGAGCCAGGCCCGGCGGCAGCAGGAAGTTCGCCAGGAACACGTTCACCATGCGGGTCAGGTAATGAAAGGCGACGACCACCCCGATCAGTTCCGCGCGGTCCGCCGGGGACAGCCCGGCAGGCGGCGGCGCGGCGTCGTCGGACTGGTGTGCGGTACGCGCCCACGCCGCCGCGACGCGCAGCTCCGGCTCGGTGATGTCCTGCATCCGGTCGCCGGCGACCGCCTCGGCGGCGTGCTCGCCGGACAGGTCGTACATGCCGACGGTGTGCATGTCCGCGCAGTACGGGCAGGTGTTGGCCACCGACACCGCCGCGGCGACAGCCTCCTTGGTGGCCCGGTCCACCGGCCCCACCGTGACCAGGGGTTCCCGGGTCAGCGCCCAGTACGCGGCCAGCACGTCCGGTGCCGGAGAGTGCATCAACGCCGGCGGCACCACGAGTCGCATCTCGTCGGCCACCTGCGCGTACACCTCGGCGACCAGCCCGTTGGCCGACCCTGGCGAAACCGGGGACACGTACCTGACCTGCCGACGCACCATTGAGGACGCTACCCGCCCGGCGACCATCTCCGTCCTCCATCCGTCGTCGTGTTCCCGGTCAGTATCAGCGGGCGGCGGTCGCTTGGAGTGGGGCCGACCGGTCCAGCGCACGACCGGAGAAGCCCGGGGTTTTTCTCCAGATTCAGAGGGTTCCGTGCGAGCGCAACGACGAAGATGCGGCCCCTGTCGTGCTGCCGTCACGATGTGGGAAAGCGATCCGTGAGCGGTGTCCGGTGGGTCACCGCCGCGGGTCCGGCACGACGGCCACGGCACTGACCGGCCCGGCGGGCACCTCCTCCGGTCGCGCGTCCGCCAGGCGGACGACCCGTACCGGCGCGCCGACCACGGACAGGAGGCGATGCGGTGCAGCCCGACGAATCCGAGCGCAATCCGGATCGGACCCTCGTGCTAGAGGCGTTCGCGGACACCATCATTCCCGGCGAGAAACGGTTTCCCGGGGACCGCAGCGTGGCCGGGGTGTCAGCCGGCGGTGGTGCGGTGGCGGCCGGTGCGGTCGAGCTTCTCGAGAACCCGGCCGGCGGTCTGGCCGAAGGGCTGGACTCCCTGGTGTTCTCCCTCAACGACCACGCACGGGAGTACGCGGCCGACCACGACCTGACGCTGGACCCGACGGTGCCGCCGTTCGTGGCGCTGGCGTTCGACCACCGCACCGCCCTGGTCGCCGACCTCACCAAACCGGATCACCCGGAAAAGCAGATGTGGGTGGGCCTGGCCCTGTTCAGCAACATGGCCTTCGACAGCGCCGCCCACCTCAGCACGCCCGCCGCGCTGGCCGCCGGCCACCCAGGGCTGCTCACCATCGGCTACGAACAGCCGCAGGCCGACGGCATCTGGCGGTTCGAGTCCTTCTCCTACGGCCGGCAACTGGCCGACCTCCACCCCGACACGACGGCGACGGGCAGCCCCGCATGACCAGCATCGAATCGACAGACGTTCTCATCATCGGCAGCGGCTTCGGCGGGGCCATCCCCGCGTACCACCTCGCTGCGGGCGGTGCCCGCGTGACCGTCCTGGAGCGCGGCCCGTGGCTGCGCGGCGAGGAGTTCGACCACGACTTCCTGCTCGGCTCGTCGTACACCCGGGTCTTCGACTTCGTGGTGGGCGACGGCATGAGCGTGCTCGGCGGCAACTGTGTCGGCGGCGGAAGCGTTGTCTACTTCGCCACCATGCCGCGCGCGCCGCGCTTCGTCTTCGAGCGACGCGGCAGCATCGGCCGCCGGATGTGGCCCAGCTCGATCAGCCGGGACGCCCTCGAACCCTGGTACGACCGGGTCGCCGAGGCCCTGCCGATCACCCGGCAGACCTGGGACAAGATCCCGTACGCCGGTGGCCTGTTCGGCGCGGCCTGTCGGCACGCCGGGCGCACCGCCAACCCGGCGCCGTCCGCCGTCGACGTGGACATGTGCACCAACTGCAACTGGATGATGTCCGGCTGCCGGTTCGACGCCAAGCGCTCACTGCTGCTGAACTACCTGCCGGCGGCGCTCGCCCACGGCGCGGAGATCCGGCCGCTGCACGAGGTGCAGCAGATCTCCCGTAACGACGACGGCGGCTACCGGGTGCACTACCGGATCGTGGACGGCGAGGACTACCGGATCCTGCACGACGAAGGTGCGATCGACGCGAAGCTCGTCATCGTCGCGGCGGGTGCCGGTGCCACACCGGTGATCCTGCAACGGTCGGAGCCCGGGCTGGGCACCATGCCGCACGCGGTGGGGCGCTACTTCTCCGGCAACGGGGAGCGACTGAACACCGCCGTCTTCGACGAGGACCGGGTCCGAGACGTGCTCGGGCTTTCCCGACCGGACGGGCGGGCCTACGAGGCGTACCAGATCGGGCGCGGCCCGACGGTGGCCAGCTGGGACCGGCTCGACGGCAACCTGCCCGAGTTCGAGCGCTACTCGTTGGAGCAGCTCTACTTCCCGCCGGGGCTGGGCACCATCCTGGCGCAGGCGCCCGACGCCAGCGGCCCGACCTGGTTCGGGGTGGACAAGAAGGAGATGCTGCGCCGCTGGAAGTCCTGGCTGACGATCTTCATCATGTCCGAGGACGACAACGAGGGCGTCTTCGGGCCGCCGCCGGAGACCGGCAACGCGCACCGCTTCTCCCAGCAGATGCTGGGGCACGGTCCGCTGAGCTACCGGCCCACCGCGAACACCCGGCGGGGCTGGTCGCTGGCCGACGCCGACATCAAGGACATCCTGGAACGCGACGGGCTGGCCCGGGTCGAGCCGTGGACGAACGACCTGGTCGGCGCGTACACGGTGCACCCGTTGGCGTCCTGCCGGATCGGCGACGACCCGGCCACCTCGGCGCTGGACGACCGGCACGAGCTGCGCGGACACCCCGGAATCTTCGTCACCGACGGATCGGCGGTCCCCGGTGCGCTCACGGTGAACCCGGCGTTCACGATCGCCGCCCTTGCCGAACGCGCCATGCCGGGCATCATTCGGGCCGCGCAGGAGCGGGGGGTCTCCGTCACCTACGGGGCGCCGTCGCCGGACGGCGAGACCGCCGGCCGCCGGGCGGTGTTCGCCCGCTGAACAGTCGGGCGTCGGCCGGCCAGGCGCCGGCCGGCGCCTGTTCTTCCAAGGGAGAATCGGTGCGAAAGCTCATCGCGAGGGTCGCTCGACGCGCCACGGCGTTGCAACTCCGGCACGTCGCGCCAGTCCCGCCGAGCCGGGCCGACGGCCCGGTGGCGGCCGTGTACCAGCAGATCGAACGGGACTTCGGGATGCTCGCACCGCCGGTGGCGCTGCACGCGGCCTCTCCGGTCGTGCTCGCCGCGGCCTGGACCATGCTGCGCGAGGCGCTGCTGGCGTCCGGGCAGACGGGCCGGGAGGCCCGGGAGGTGGTTGCCGCCGGGGTTTCCCAGGCCAACCGTTGCCCGTACTGCGTGGACGTGCACGGTGGCACCCTCGCCGGTCTGCTGAGCGGCCCGGACGCCGCCGCCATGCTGACCGGGCAGTTGGCCGACCTGCGGGACCCGCAGCTGCGTGAGCTGGCCCGCTGGGCCGTCCACGGCGGGCCGCCGCCGTTCCCGCCCGAGCACGGTCCCGAACTCGTCGGCGTCGCTGTGGTGTTTCACTACCTGAACCGGATGGTCAACGTCTTCCTGCCGGACTCGCCCCTGCCGCCGGTGCCCGGCCCGGTCGCGGCGGTGCTGCGGCGGGGTGCGGCCCGGATCCTGGCCGGGCTGGCCGGCAGGACCGTGGTCCCGGGCGAGTCCCCGGGCCTGCTGCCTCCGGCGACGGTGCCGCCGGACCTGTCCTGGACCGGCGACCGGCCGCACCTGGTGGCGGCGTTCGCCCGGTCCGCAGCGGTGGTCGACGCGGCAGGCGAACGCAGTGTCCCGGCACCGGTACGCCGGCTGTTGACGGCGCAACTCCCTCGCCTTGGCGCGCCCCCGTCCGTCCTGGACGCGCGCCCGGCCGCCCTGCGACTCCGTTGGCTCGACGAGTGCGTCGCGGGCCTGCCGGAGTCGGACCGCCCGGCGGGGCGTCTGGCGTTGCTGGTGGCGTTCGCCTCCTACCGGGTCACCGCCGCCGACGTCGACCGGGTACGCGCCCAGGGGTACGACGACCGCGGTCTCGTCGAACTGGCCGCCTGGTCGAGCCTCACCGCCGCCCGTCACCTGGGCGCGCGCGCCCTTCGCGTGGCGCCGGCCCCGACGGCGGGCTGGAGCCGGCGCACCATCGGTTGATCCTGCAGGGCGTACGGCCCGCCCGACGGCTCCTGGATGTCGCTGGCCGCGGCTTCAGGTGGCAACGACGAGGCCCGTCTCGTACGCCTCCCTGAGCAGTAGGACGCGCCCCTCGGGTGTGTCTCACACGGTTGTCCCACGGACGGGATGGTCGATCGGGGTCGGTCAGGCAACCCTCGCCCCCATCCTGGTAGGGACCGTGCCGAGTGGCATGAGGCGGTGCGGCCGACGGGATTCCACTGCCGCTCCTCCTATTGTTCACCGGGCCGGACGACGGTCTTTGGAATCCGCCCCGACTGATTATCCGGGCCCGATCGAAACCAGCGCGACGAGCGGCTGATCCACCTACCCGGCACCCGATTGAGAATTGACGAATATCGGCCACGCGACCCCGGCCCGAGAAATTCAGGTAGCAATTCTTTTTAATAGAAAAACAAATACTGGCATTCCGGAAAACTCCGACTATGCATTGCAATAGATCCGACCAGAAGCGTGAGCAAATAATCTTACCTTCCGCTCGTCGCTCCGGTCAATAATCTTTTTCAGTCAACAAAGCGCCAGATTCACTGAAGGTAGCCAGACCGCCGGGTACATGATCGACAATTACCGACGTTTCGCGTCAAACCGCAGCCCAGGGGCACCGTATGCGTTACCAGTTTCCACATTGGCCACTCTCGGCAACCCCCGTGGAAAGTGGGTCGCACCGCTATCCGCATGGATGACTGTCGAGCTTCATATGAGTGTCAGAAGCACTGCTCAAGGCGTTCCTCTCTTCACGATTGCGGTCTATTGCCCTCGATGATCAGCAGTATTGTCAATCGCTCTGGGCTGGGCTAGCCTCGACCGGAAGCGGTGCCCATCGGGGCGGCGGGAGTGAGGCAGCAGGGCATACCGGCGCAATCATATGCATCACTACGGCGCTCGATGGGACCGAAACCGCGATGCTTTACACGACAATTATTACCACCTAGTACGAAAAATCGCCGGACAGGTCAGGGGGAGGCATCATGGAGGAATCGACCAAGCAGGCCGTGAATCGCGCGATCAGCACCATGCGAGAGAATCTCGGCGAGCAGCTCACCGTCGACGACATGGCCAGGGCTGCCATGTTCAGCAAGTTCCACTTCACCAGGATCTTCCAGCGGACCACCGGGGTCTCCCCGGGCCGCTTCCTGTCCGCGCTGCGTCTGCAACGCGCCAAACAGCTGCTGATCTCCACCACACTCAACGTCGCCGACATCAGCCTCCGGGTGGGCTACAACAGCGTCGGCACCTTCAGCTCGCGGTTCACCCGCAGCGTCGGCATGTCGCCGACCACCTACCGGCGCCGCGCCGGCTACGCCCCGCAGATCGCGACCGATCCGGAACCGGCCCCGCTCTCCGAAGCCCGGGTACACGGCCGCATCCCCTCGCAGCCGGGCCGACCGAACGGGCCGGTCTTCGTCGGCCTCTTCACGGACCGCATCCCCGAGGGTCGTCCGGTGCGGTGCGCGGTGCTACCCGACGGCGGCTACTTCCACTTCGACACGGTGCCGCCGGGCACCTGGTACCTGCTCGCTCAAGCCGTCGACACCAACGCGGGCGGGCGTCCCGACGAGGCGAACCGACCGATCGCGGTGGCCTCGGAGGGGCCGCTGACGGTCTCATGGAACTCCGACATCCGGGTGGACCTCGACCTACAGCCGATCCAGAGCATCGATCCGCCCGTGCTACTGGCCCTGATGGACAGCCGAAAGCTCGCGTTGGCCCGGGTCGCGGCGGAACAACAGGCCGCCGAGACGCCCCTGAGCGCCGCGCCCGTAATGATCACGAAGCTCCGCGAGTCCGACCGTACCGCTGCCTGACTGCCTGACTGCTTGACTGCCTGACTACTCGACCGCCGGTCCCACCCGGGCCACAGCCGCGACGCGGCGACGGCCCGAACGCTTCCGCCACGAGCGTGCCATGGGATCGCCATCAATCTCCACCCGTTCCACATGGGAGAATCGCACCGCGGGGCTGTGTTGACCAGCTGGGGGAACTCGATGCGCATCTCTGACCTGAGCCGCTACACCGGCGTGCCCGTCGCAACAATCAAGTTCTATCTTCGTGAGGGTCTCGTCCCACCGGGCCGACTGACTGGCCGCAACCAGGCGCAGTACGGCGAGGCGCACCGACGGCGCCTGCTCTTCATCCGGGCGATGACCGGCATCGGCCAGCTTGAGCTGTCCACAGTGATGGAACTGCTCACGGCCATCGAGGACGACGACCTCCCACTTCCCGGGCTGTACCGGACCGCCAACCGGGTGGTGTACCCGGACCTCGACAAATCCAAGGCCGTCAACGACGTGACGGCCGAACGCACCGAGGTCGACCGCCTCATCAACGAGCTGGGCTGGCAGGTGGGCGACGACGTCCCGGGCCGGAACCGGCTGGCCCACGTCCTCGCAGCTCTGCGCCAGCTCGGCTGCAGCCACGGCACCGAGTTCTTCCATCCGTACGCACAGCTCGCGGAACAGTCCGCGGACCGCGAGCTCAGTCTGCTTCCGCGCGACAACATGGAGGTGGAGCGGGCCGCCGCGGTGGCCCGCGCGGTGCTGCTCGACGCGGCGCTCGCCGCGCTGCGCGGGATGGCCCAGGAGCACCTGGTCACCCAACGTTTCGGCAGACCGGCCGACACGTCCGGCGCGGCCCCGTCGACGCACGGCCGCTCCCCCACCACCGACGCGACGCCGGCGAACGGCACGCGGCACGCCGGCGACCCGGCGACCGGGGTGCCCCAACAGCTTCCCCGCCGGGCCGACCGTGCCGGCTGAGAGGCACGTGGGAGACGGGCACAGGAACGTCGCCCGCCGGGAGAGCGGCGACACCCGCACCGGCCGCGGTAAGCCGACCTCAGTCGGCGTACGCGACCCGGTGGCACCCGCGGGGCCTGGCCAGGCCGTACCGCACGACGGTGCGCGCCGCGAGCCCGCCGTTCATCGGAAGTCACCCGCTGGGCCGGCGTCGTAGAAGGGGCCGTCGAGAAGCGTGGCCGGAATGCCGCGCCAGCGGTCTTCGACGTTCTCGGCGCGAGGGTTTCCGAGCGTCCGCGGGGCATCGCGCCCGTCTCCGGCCGGCCCGCCGATGTGGTAGCCGGGACCGTCGAGGAGCGTCGCCGGGATACCGCGCCACGGGTCTTCGAGGTCCTCGTGGCGAGAGCCGGCAGCCGAATCCTCGGCATCGCGCCCATCCTCACCGTGCGCGCCGGTGTCGGTCATGTTCTCGCTCCTCACGTGCCGAATCGCCAGATGGAACCCGGACGCCTCCACCCGGTCCGGGCCGCGCCGCTCAGGGCCGGGGGGCGGCGAAGAAGGTGGGGAACCGGGCGGTCAGACCGAGGTCACCTCGGGTCTTCAACCGGCCCTTCATCACCAGCATCACCGCGTGCGCGTTGCCCGTGACCAGGTGGACGAAATCAGCCGCGGCCAGGTTCAAGGTCAGCTGTGGCTGCCCGTCGGCGCGGGACGACAGAGTGCAGACGCCGTCGGCGATGACCATCTGGTAGGTGTCGACGCCGCCGTCCGGTCGATCGCCGATCCGCCAGTGCACCACCGCCCGGGTCCGGCCGGCGACCTCGGGCCGAAACGCGGACTGCATCCCGCCGATCAGGTGATCGAGGATTTCGGCACGCCGCTCACCGCGCATGACCTCGCGCAGCTCGTCGTCCGGAGTGTGCTTGACCAGACGGGCGAACTCGACCGGATCCATAGCTTCGACACGTGAATCATGGATGGACATCAAACTCCTCCAACGCCGGATGAGAGACACGTCGCTGGACCGCCGGCACCCGCCCACGGCGGTGACGACCCTCCGTCCGCCTCATACGAGGCTGACCATGATGTGCGGCCCCGCCATCGTGCCCACCACAGCAGCGGTGCGACTTCCGCGCCCTCCGGTCATCGCCACCCCCTGCTCTCGTCACACATCCTGGCCCCGAGTTCGACCGGGGGCACCTCCCAGGCTGCGCAGGTGCCAGGGCCCGTCCGATCGGGCGTCGCCGGTGCCCTGCGCTGCGGGAACGGCACGGCGCGAGATGCCCGCCGATGCGACCCGACGCCACGATGGTCGGATGCGACTGTCGCTGAATCTGGGACATCTGGTGGGCGCCGGCGATGCCGCCGGCCGGGTGCGGTTGGCCGTCGAGGCGGAGCGGCTCGGCTTCCACACCGTCTGGGCGGCGGAGGTGTACGGCTCGGACGCGGTGACGATGCTGACCTGGATCGCCGCGCACACCCGGTCCGTCAACATCGGCTCCGCCGTCATGCAGATGCCGGGACGCAGCCCCGCCCTCACCGCGATGACCGCCGCGACCCTCGATCGCCTGTCCGGCGGTCGGTTCCGGCTGGGCCTCGGCGTCTCCGGACCACAGGTCTCCGAGGGATGGCACGGCGTGCCCTTCGCCGACCCGCTCGGGCGGACCCGTGAGTACGTCGACGTGCTCCGCCTCGCCCTGTCCCGGCGCCCGCTCGCCCACCCGGGCCGGCACTACCCGCTGCCGCTGTCCGGCGGCGCCGGCAGAGCCCTGCGGCTGACCGTCCATCCGCCCCGCCCGGACCTGCCGATCTATCTGGCCGCGGTCGGCCCGCGCAACCTGGAACTGGCCGGGGAGATCGGCGACGGCTGGCTCGCCGCATTTCTCAGCCCGGAGTTCGCGGCCGAGCAGTTGCGGCACGTCCGGGCCGGCCGGGACCGAGCCGGCCGGCCCATGGACGGGTTCGAGGTGATCGCGTCAGTGCCGCTCGCCGTCGGCGACGACGTCGGGCGGTGCGTCGACCGGGTCCGCGCGCACGTGGCCCTCTATCTCGGCGGCATGGGCAGTCGAGACCGCAACTTCTACAACCTCCTCGCCGCACGCATGGGATACGCGGACGCGGCCCGTGACGTCCAGGAGCTGTATCTGGCGAAGCGGTACGCCGAGGCGGCCGCCGCCGTACCGGCGGACTTCGTCGACCGTACGTCGCTGCTCGGACCGGTGGACCGGATCGCCGGGCGGCTCCGCGAGTTCGCCGAGGCCGGCGTCACCGAGCTGGCGGTCACCGTCTTCGGCGGCGGCATCGGTGCCCTGCGGGAGGTTCACGAGGCGTACACCGCGGACCGGTCGACGCCGCTCAGGCGGGGGTGACCGTCCGGTTCCAGTCGATCCGGTGCCGGTGCACCGGACCGAACATCCGCTCGGGCTTCAGCACGGTGTGCCGCGCGACCGGGGCCAGCAGCCGCATGAGCGCGTACGCGACCGGGCCGGGAGCCTTGGCCTGATTGGCGCGCGCGGCATCGGCAGCGATCTTCTCCACCCGGGGTCGGCGCATCATCTCGTAGGTGGCGAAGGCCGCCTGCACCCCGGGCACATCGCGCAGGCAGCGAGCGAGCTGCACGGCGCTCTCCGAGGCCAACGAGGCGCCCTGACCGGACACCGGGGAGGGCGCGTGCGCGGCGTCCCCGACCAGCACCATCCGCCCGCGGTACCACGTCCGCAGCGGGGGCAGGATCTCGATGGCGCCGAACGGGAACACGTCCTGCGGCCCGGCCCGGTCGAGCACTTCGCGCGCCGGTACGTCCTCGGCGTGCACCCGGCGCAACCGGTTCAGCCATCGGTCCGCGGGCACCCGGCGCGCCTCGGACATCGCCATCGGCTCGTCGCTGGTGATGTTGCTGAACCAGTTGACGCGTCCGTCGGATCCGATCCAGTGGCCGAAGAAGGCGTCGTGCCCGTTTGCCAGATGCATGACGCCCGGCTCACCGACCGACGGCACCTCCACGGCGCCGCCCAGGCCGAGCATCCCGGTGTACTGCGCCGTGGGTGCGCCCGGGTCGATGAGGCGCCGGACGGCCGATCGGATGCCGTCCGCACCGATCAGGACGTCGGCGGTCGCGCTGCTGCCGTCGGCGAAGTTGGCGGTGATGCTGTCCGGCGAGTCCGTGGCGCCGACCAGACGCCGGCCGTACACGATGCGGACACCCGCCGCCTCGGTCCGCTCACGCAGCAGTCGTTGCAGGTCCGCGCGCTTGACCGCGCGGCTCGGCGGCAGATCGGGCAGGTGCTCGAAATCGCCGAACGGGCGGCCTCGGCCGTCCGTCATCACGGTGCGGCGGATGGGGCTGCCAAGGCGGTGCACGTCGTCCTCGACCCCGACGATGCCGAGCGCGTCGATGCCGTTGGGCGCCAGCATCAACTCGCCGCCGACATCGTCGGACGGTCGGTCGTACGCCTCGAAAACGGTCGGCTCGATGCCTGCGCGGTGCAACGCGAGCGCCGCCACGCTGCCGGCGATGCCGCTACCGATGATCATGGCTGTTCTGGCCTGTGTCATGCCGCTTCCTCCGGGTCGATGCCCCACACTGCCTCGCGATGGAGCTGATGTGTGGCCTTCGTACCCGTTTCCCATCAGATGCCTTCTTCCAAAGTGCTGTGGCGGGTGCCCGCCACGACGAGACCGGGTGGGTGGCGAACAGCCACCCACCCGGTCGTCACGGTTCATTTGAAGGAGAGGCCCTTCGCCTTCATCGACGACTTGAGCGTGCTCAGGGCTTTGGGGCCCATCCCGTGCAGCTCCTTGACCTCGGACTCACTGATCTTGGTGAACTGCTCCAGCTTGGTGTAGCCGGCACCCTCGAGCGCCCGCAGCGCGGGCTTGCCCAGTGAGCTCGGCAGATCGGTGCCTTGCGCCATCGTGTGACTCCCTTCGGTTCTGTGGACGCGCCCGTCCGGCGTTCATCGTGCCCCAGTGGCGGTGCCGGGACGGTCCGGAAACGTTCCGGTCCGGGTGAGTCGCGCGCCGCGCCGCACAGTGGCGGACCAGGGTCCGGGTCCAGCGGCGGCACCGGCGCGATCGGCGGCGTCATCGGGCGTCGCGGCCGCGCGGACCCTGCCCGGCGCGTGTGGCGCCGGAACAAGTCTGCCCAGCGCCACCCGTGCCACGCGTACGCGTTCGTGCGCAGTCGCCCTGAACACCCCGGCGGCGAAGATCCACACTGCCCCGCAGCGCACTGACGAAGGTGCATCACCCTCCGTGCGAGGTCGACCATGGAGAAGTTTTCCGGGGATTGGCGCACGGGTCCCGCCTGCAGAGAACCGACGCCGATCCAGTCCACACACACCGCCGCCCGGCTCGCACCGGCCCGACGCCACCCGTACGCCCGATCGAGAGGACCTCACGGTGACCGGACCCGACCCGATCCCCGCCCTGACCGCTGACGGTGACGAGCTGGACCGGCTGCTCGCCGGCCTGGACGACACACAGTGGAAGCTGGACACTCCGGCTCCCGGTTGGACCATCGCCCATCAGGTGGCCCACCTGGCCGCGACATTCCGGCTGGCCGGTTTCGCCGCCGCGGACCCGGACGGCTTCCGCGCCCGCGTCGCGACGATGAGCGGCGACTTCGACCGCAACGTCGACGTGGCGCTGTCGGCCTATCTCTCCGACCCGCCGCACGTCCTGCTCAACCGGTGGCGGGAGGAACGCGCCAACGCCGAGAAGGCTCTCGCCGCCGTGCCGGACGGTCAGGTGGTGCCCTGGCTGGTGCGGCCACTGCCCGCGCCGGTGCTCGCCTGCGCCGGAATGATGGAGCTGTTCGGCCACGGTCAGGACATCGCCGACACGCTCGGCGTGCGTCAGGTGCGGACGGACCGGATCCGGTTCCTGTGCGGCTTCGCCGTGCGCACCTGGGACTTCGGCTATCAGGCTCGCGGCGAGTCGACCCCCGACGTCGAGTTCGGCTACACGCTCACCGCTCCGTCCGGCGCCGTCTGGCGGTTCGGCCCGGAGGACGCCGAGCAGCGGATCTCCGGGCCGGCCGAGGACTTCTGCCTGCTCGTCACGCGGCGCCGGCACCGCGACGATCTGTCCCTGACCGCGACGGGGGCCGACGCCGAGCACTGGCTGGACATCGCCCAGGCGTACCGCGGGCCGGCCGGTGCGGGTCGCACGCCGGGACAGTTCGGCCGGTCCTGATCATGCCGGATGCACCTCGTTCCAGCAGCGCAACCACGAAGGCGCTGCGCGACACCCGCTGTTGCCAGGATGACGGCATGACCGTCGCGCCGCACGCCGCGGACTTCCTGCTGGGCGACGCGGCACAGCGGCACGCCGGATCCGCACGCCTGGCGGCGCTGGGACCGGTGCACCGGGTGACGCTGCCGTCCGGCGGTCCGGCGTGGCTGGTGGTCGGGTACGACGAGGTGCGCCGGTGCCTGGCCGACACCCGCCTGGAGGGCCGCACCGGCGCGGTAGCCGACCGGCGCGGTCTTTCCGAGCGGCTCCGCCTCGGCATGAACAATCACATGCTGAACCGGGAACCGCCGGACCACACCCGCCTGCGCAGGCTGATCTCCGCGGCGTTCACCCGGCGGCGGATGGAGGACATGCGGCCACGCATCGAGCGGATCGCCGAGGATCTGCTGGACGCGATGGCCGGCGCGGACGAGGTCGACCTCGTCGCGGCGTACGCGTTGCCGCTGCCCATCCGGGTGCTCGGCGGGCTGCTCGGCATCCCCGAGTCGGACGACGCCGCCTTCCACCGCTGGACGACCACACTGACGGCGAGCGCGCTGAGCCTCGCCGAGCTGGAGGCGGCCGCCGGGGAGATGCTGGACTACGCCCAGGGCCTGCTGCGCGACAAACGCCGCGCGCCGGGTGACGACCTCCTCTCCGCCCTGGCATCGGTGCGGGACGGCGGTGACCGGCTCACCGAAGACGAGCTCACCTCCATGGTGTTCCTTCTGCTGATCGCCGGACACGAAACCACCGTCAATCTGATCGGCAACGCGATGCTGGCGTTGCTGACCGACCGCCCGCAGCTCGAGCGGCTGCGCGCCGATCCGGACCTGGTGCCGGACGCGGTGGAGGAGGTTCTCCGGTACGAGAGCCCCGTGCAGGTGGCCGCCCGGCGGGCGCGGCAGCCGCTGGCCGTCGGCGGGGCCACCATTCCGGCCGGCGCGGTGGTGCTGGTCTCGCTGCTGGCGGCCAATCGCGATCCGCAGCGGTTCGCCGAGCCGGCCACGCTGCGCGTCGACCGGCCGCAGAACGCGCACGTGGCGTTCGGGCACGGACTGCACCACTGCATCGGCGCGCCGCTGGCCCGGCTGGACGCGACGATCGCCATCCGCGCGCTGGTGCGCCGCTATCCGCACCTGCGGCTGGCCAACCCGGCCGAATCGCTGGCCTGGCGGGCGAGCGTCGTCATGCACGGCCTGAACTCGCTGCCCGTGCGACTGCGCTGATCTCCCCGTCGCCCCAACCGATCTGGAAAGGAGGAGGCGTGACCGCGAACACCCAGGGTCTGGAGCCGGCCGACGCCGGCCCGACCGTGGCCGACCTGATCCGGGCGCAGGCCCGGCGGCATCCCGAAGCGATCGCCGTGTCGGACGGCGACGTCGAGCTCACCTACGGCGAGCTGGCACGCCGCGCGGCCGGTGTGCGGGCGGCGGTACGGGCGTACGGTGCCGGGCCGGGACGACCGGTGGCAGTGCTCGCGTCCCCCGGCGCGGACCTGGTCGTCGCGCTCGTCGGCGCGCTCGGTTCGGGGGCGCCGATGGTGTGCCTCGCCGGCACCGGGACCGCGCACGCCGCGCTCGCCGATCTGGGGCCGGCGTGCGTACTCACCGACTCGGACCCGGACGATCCGGTACGCCGGGCGGTCGACGCGACCGGCGTGCCCGTGCTGGACCTCGCCGGCATCCCCGGCGCCACCGACACCACGGTGTCCGCCGTCGCTCCGGACGCGACCGCCTACGTGGCGTACACGTCCGGCACCACCGGTCGACCCAAGGGCATCCGGCAGACCCACGCCGCGCTGGCCCAGTTCACCGGATGGTTCGCCGCCGAGTTCGGCATCGGTGCCGGCACCCGGCTGGCGCAGTGGGCGGCACCCGGCTACGACGCCTGCCTCGTCGAGGTGTTCGCGGCCCTGCGCGGGGGCGCCACGCTGTGCCCGGTGCCGTGGCGAACACGCGCGGACCCGGATCGCCTGGTGCCGTGGCTGTCACGTGAGCGCGTGACAGTGCTCCAGACCGTGCCGAGCTTCGCCCGTGAGCTGGAGCCGCTGCTCGCCGGCGATCCGGCGTCGACCCGGCTGGCCGCCCTGCTGCTCGCCGGCGAGGCGCTGCCTGGCCCGCTCGCCCGCCAGCTCCGGGCGCGGCTGCCACGGACCAGGCTGGTCAACCTGTACGGACCGACCGAGACCATCCTCGCCACCTGGCACGAGGTGTCCGTCGCGGACACCGGGCCCGGCACCGTCGCGATCGGCCGGCCCATCCCCGGACGTGACCTGCTCGTGCTCGACGACCGCGACGGCCCGTGCCCGCCGGGCGAGATCGGTCACCTGGTGATCCGCAGCCGGTACGTCACCACCGGGTACGTGGGGGCGGCGGCCGCGGACAACGGGGTGTTCCACCCGCCGCGCGGCGTCGACGGCGTCACCCCGCACTACCGGACCGGTGACCTCGGCCGGTGGCGCCCGGACGGTGTGCTGGAGTTTCACGGCCGCCGGGATTTGCAGATCAAGATGTACGGCGTCCGCATCGAGCTCGCCGACGTCGAGGCCGCCCTGTCCGCTGACGAAGCAGTGGCCGCCTGCGCCGTGGTGCCCGTGACCGGCCACGACGGTCTGGTCGTCCGCCTCGACGCCTACGTCGTACCCGGCCCAGGCGGGACCCCGGACCACTGGCGCTCGGCACTGCGCCGCCGGTTCGGCGATCCCGTCCTGCCGGTCACCTTCACCACCGTGGATTCCCTGCCGCGCAACACCGGCGGCAAGGTCGACCGGCGCGCCCTGGCCGGCCTCCGTACCGGAAGAACGAAACACCGCGATCCGATGGAGTGTGCACTGTGACCCTTGTCGAGACCCAGACGACCGTCGACTTCGACGGCGAGACCGTCGGCGTGCCCGATGTGTGGAAGGTCGCGGTGGACCGCGTCCGCTGCGGGGTGAACCGGGACGCGCTGGGCCGTGCGGCCAGCAGCCGGGCCATGTTCGAGGACACCGTACGACGCGGTGAGCCGGTGTACGGCGTCACCACCGGTTACGGCGAGATGGTCTACATGCTCGTCGACACCTCGAAGGAGGTCGAGCTCCAGACCAACCTCGTACGCAGTCACAGCGCCGGCGTGGGGCCGGACTTCGCCGAGGACGAGGCCCGGGCGATCGTGGCGGCCCGGCTCAACGCCCTCGCCAAGGGATATTCCGCGGTCCGCCCCGAGGTGCTGGAGCGGCTGGCGCTGTATCTGAACGAGGGCCTGACGCCGGCCATCCCGCAGATCGGCTCGCTGGGAGCGAGCGGTGACCTGGCTCCGCTGGCACACATCGCCTCCACCCTCATCGGCGAGGGTTATCTGCTGCGTGGTGGTAGCCGCGTGCCGACCGGCCCGGTGTTGCGCAAGCTCGGCATCGAGCCGCTGGAGCTCCGCTTCAAGGAGGGCCTCTCACTGATCAACGGCACCTCGGGCATGACCGGCCTGGGCTGCCTGGTGGCCAAGCGCGCGCTCGACCAGGTTCGCCAGGCGGAGATCGTCACCGCTCTGGTGTTGGAGACCATGCGTGCGTCGACCAGTCCGTTCCTCGCCGAGGGCCACGACATCGCGCGCCCGCACCGCGGTCAGATCGACACCGCGGCGAACATGCGGGCCCTGATGCGAGGGAGCGGGTTGGCGCTGGAGCACGAGGACCTGCGCCGGCAGCTGCAGGCGACCGAGCGGGCCGCGAACGGCGTCTCCCGTACGGAGATCTACATGCAGAAGGCGTACACGCTGCGGGCCATCCCGCAGGTGGTGGGCGCCGTCCGGGACACCGTGTACCACGCCATGGAGAAGCTGGAGACCGAGGTCAACTCGGCCAACGACAACCCCCTGTTCTTCGTCGGCAAGGAGGTCTTCCACGGCGCCAACTTCCACGGCCAGCCGATCGCCTTCGTGATGGACTTCCTGACCATCGCGCTCACCCAGCTCGGGGTGTTCTCCGAGCGGCGCACCAACCGACTGCTGAACCGGCATCTCAGCGACGGGCTGCCGGAGTTCCTCGTGGCCGGTGATCCCGGCCTGAACAGCGGGTTCGCCGGCGCGCAGTACCCGGCCACCGCGCTGGTCGCGGAGAACCGCACCATCGGGCCGGCCAGCACCCAGAGCGTGCCGTCCAACGGCGACAACCAGGACGTGGTCAGCATGGGCCTGATCGCCGCCCGCAATGCCCGGCGGGTGCTGGAGAACAACGACCGCATCCTCGCCGTGGAGTTCCTGGCCGCGGCGCAGGCGGTGGACCTGCGGGGTGGGCCCGACGGGCTGAGCCCTGCTGCCCGGGCCACCTATGACACCGTCCGCGGCCTCGTGGCCACGCTGAACGAGGACCGGTACATGTCCGACGACATCGAGCGGACCGCCGAGGCGCTGTCGCGTGGGGTGTTCCTGACGGAGCTGGAGCGCGCCGATGTCGTGCTGCGCTGACGGGGCTACGGGCAGGGCCGCCACCACCACGCCGGCCCCGGCCGACCGGGCGCAGTGGCTGGCCGACCGGGCGCAGTGGCTGGCCGCCCGCAAGGCGCTGCTGGAGCGGGAGAAGGAACTGACCCGGGCCCGCGACGCGGTGACCCGGGAGCGGCAGGCGCTGCCCCTGCTGACCGTCGACACGGACTACACCTTCATCGCCCCGGGCGGGCGCCGGCTGAGCCTGCTCGACCTGTTCGAGGGCCGGCGCCAGCTCATCACGTACCACTTCATGGGTTCGTTGGAAGGGTACGGCTGGTGTCCGATCTGCTCGTTCTGGGTGGACAACATCGGTCACCTGGCGCACCTGCACGCCCGGGACACCACGCTGGTGGTGGTGTCACCGGAGCCGCCAGCGGAGACGGAGCAGTTCGTCAAGCGGATGGGCTGGACCGTGCCGTTCGTCTCCTGCCACGGCACCACGTTCTACGAGGACTTCCACGTGCGCCTCGACGACGACGACCCGGAGCCGGAGATGCCCGGCGTCAGCACGTTCCTGCGCGAGGGCGACGTGGTGCGCTACGCCTACTCCACCTACCGGCGCGGTAGCGACCTGCTCAACAACACCTACAACTACCTCGACCTCACCCCGCTGGGTCGCCAGGAAGATCACCTGGAGGACAAGATGGACTGGGTCCGCCACCACGACGACTACGAGAGGTGGTGAGCGGATCATGATCAACGTGTTTCAGCCGTCCCTCGGCGAGGCGGAGCTGAACGCCATCGCAGAGGTGTTCGGCAGCAACTGGGTCGGCAAGGGACCGCGCACCGCTGCGTTCGAGGCAGCCTTCGCCGGCCACCTCGGTGTGGACACCGACAGGGTCACGGCGGTGAACTCGTGCACCGAGGCGACCTTCATCGCGATGCAGCTCGCCGGTGTGGGGCCCGGCACCGAGGTGGTGCTGCCGACAGTGAGCTTCGTCGGTGCGGGCAACGCCATTGCGGCGCACGGTGGCCGTCCGGTCTTCTGCGACGTGGATCCGCACACCCTCAACCCCACCGTCGACGACGTGGCGGCGGCACTCACTCCGCGCACCCGCGCAGTGCTGGCGCTGCATTATGGTGGCCGGCCTGGTGACATCGCGGGCATCGCCGAGCTGTGCCGGGAACGCGGGATCCTCCTCATCGAGGACGCCGCCTGCGCGGTGGACTCCAGCGTGGACGGCGTACCCTGCGGCACGCTCGGCGACATCGGCGTGTGGAGCTTCGACGCACAGAAGATCGTCGTGGCCGGCGACGGCGGCATGCTCACCGCCCGCGATCCCGACCTGGTGGCACGGGCCGCCAAGCTCGCGTACTTCGGCCTGGAGCAGTTCAGCGGCTTCTCCCAGGCCCGGCGCTCGGCGCACCGATGGTGGGACTTCGACATCTCGTCGTTCTCCAGGCGTTCGATCATGAACGACATGCAGGCCGCCGTCGGCCTGGTGCAACTGGGCCGACTGCCGGACTTCGCCGACCGGCGGCGAACTGTCGAGGCTCGCTACGACAGCGGCCTCGCCGACGTGCCCGGTCTGACCCTGCCCCCGCCGCTGCCCCCCGGCCAACGCAGCTCGTACTACCTGTACTGGGTGCAGATGGACGAGGGAATCCGCGACGACGTGGCCAGCGATCTGTACGCCCAGGGCATCTACACGACGTTCCGCTACCCCATCCTGCACCGGGTGGCCGCGTACGGGTCGACAGCGCGGCTGCCCCGGGCCGAGCGGGCCGCCGAACGCACCCTGTGCCTGCCGATGCACCAGGCGCTCAGCGACGACGACGTGGACGCGGTCGTCGCGGCGCTGCGCGCATCCCTCGCCCGTCGGCTCGGCCGGCACACCGTCGCGGCGGGAGACACCCGGTGACCGGCCAACCCACTGTGACCTCGGCGGCATACGACGCCGACGTGGCCGAGATCTACGACCTGCTGTACGCGGGACGGGGCAAGGACTTCGCCGCCGAGGCGGACGCCGTGGCGCGCGTGGTCCGCGAGCGCCGGCCGCAGGCCCGGTCCGTGCTGGACGTGGCCTGCGGGACCGGCGAGCACCTGCGGCGGCTGGCGACGACCTTCCTGGAGGTCGCCGGACTCGAACTGTCCCCGGCGATGTGCACTGTGGCGCAGGCCAAGCTGCCGTCCGGCGCCGTCCACGTCGGCGACATGCGGTCGTTCGCGCTGGGCCGCGAATTCGATGCCGTGTGCATCCTGACCGGCACCATCGGCTACGCCCACGACGTCGACGAGCTCTGCGCGACGGTCCGGACGATGGCCGCGCACCTCGTTCCCGGTGGCGTACTGGTGATCGACCCATGGTGGTCCCCGGACACCTTCCTCGACGGGCACATCGCCCACGACGTGGTCCACGACGACACCCGTACCGTCGTGCGGGTCTCGCACTCGGCGCGGCAGGGGCAGGCGGCCCGGCACGAGGCGCACTACGTCGTCGCCGACGACGGCGGTATCCGGCACTTCTCCCACGTGCAGATGCTGACCCTGTTCACCCGGGAGGACTATCTCGAGGCCCTGCGGTCGGCGGGCTGTACCGCCGAGCATCTCACCGATGCCGGCGGCCTGCCCGGCCGTGGCCTGTTCGCCGGGGTCCGCCGATGACCTACACCGCGGAGTTCGCCGAGATCTACGAGTTCATCTACCGCAGCCGGGGCAAGGACTGGGCCGCCGAGGCGGAGACCCTGACCCGGTTGATCCGCGACCGGCGTCCGGAGGCGGCCAGCCTGCTCGACGTGGCCTGCGGGACGGGCGCACACCTGGCCACCTTCGCCGGCACCTTCGACGAGGTGGCCGGCGTGGAGCTGTCCGAGCCGATGCGTGCGACGGCCCGGACGCGCCTACCCGGGGTGCCCGTGCACGACGGCGACATGCGCGACTTTCGCCTGGGCCGCCGCTTCGACGCGGTCACCTGCATGTTCAACGCCATCGGCTACCTGGGCTCGGTGGCCGAGTTACGCCAGGCCGTGTGGTCCATGGCGCAGCACCTGGAGCCGGGCGGCGTGCTGGTGGTGGAACCGTGGTGGTTTCCCGAGCGGTTCCTCGACGGTCATCTGGCCGTCGACTCCGACACCGACGGGACGCGGGCGGTGGCCCGGATGTCGCACACCACCCGCACCGGGCGGATGTCGCACCTGGAGGTGCGCTTCCTGGTGGGGGACGCGGGCGGTATCCGGGAGTTCACCCAGACGTCGCACCTCATGCTGTTCAGCCGCGACGAGTACCTGGGTGCGTTCGCGGACGCCGGCTGCCCGGCCGAGTTCCTGGATGACGGGCTTACCGGGCGCGGCCTGTTCGTCGGGCAGCGCGGCTGAGACGAAGGAGAGCGACGATGCGCTACACCCGACTCGGCCGTACCGCCCTGGAGGTCAGCCCGCTGTGCCTGGGCACGCTCAATCTCGGTGTGCGCACCACGCGCGAAGAGGCGTTCCGCCTCATGGACGAGGCGCTGGACCACGGCATCAACTTCTTCGACACTGCTAACCACTACGGCTGGCAGGTGCATCGAGGGCTGACCGAGGAACTCATCGGCGCATGGTTCGACCAGGGCGACCGCCGGCGGGAGAAGGTGGTGCTGGGGACCAAGGTGTTCAACCCGATGAGCGACTGGCCCAACGACCGCGGGTTGTCCGCCCGGCACATCGTCGCCTCCTGCGAGGACTCCCTGCGGCGGCTGCGCACCGACTGGATCGACCTGTACCACATGCACCACTTCGATCCACACGCCGGCTGGGACGAGATCTGGCAGGCGATGGAGATGCTGACCGGCCAGGGCAAGATCCGGTACGTCGGCTCCTCGAACTTCGCCGGGTGGCACATCGCCGCGGCGCGGGAGACGGCGACCCGACGCGGTCACCTCGGGCTCGTCGTCGAGCAGTGTGCCTACAACCTGGTGGCCCGGCAGGCCGAGACGGAAGTGATCCCGGCGGCCCAGGCGTACGGCGTCGGGGTGTTCGCCTGGTCCCCGCTGCACGGCGGGCTGCTCGGCGGCGCGCTCCGGAAGCTGGCCGACGGCACCGCCGTGAAGACGGCGCAGGGGCGCGCGATGCGGGCCCTGGAGGACCGGTACGAGGCCGTCGCCGACTACGAGAAGTACTGTGCCGGTCTCGGGCTGGACCCGGCCGAGGTGGCGCTCGCCTGGGTACTGGGCCGTCCCGGACTGACCGGCGCGGTGATCGGTCCACGCACCCTGGCGCACCTGCACGGTGCCCTCGCCGCCCTCGACAGCCCGCTCGACCCCGCGGTGATCCGGCGCCTGGAAGAGCTGTTCCCTCCGGTCGCCGGCGCCAGCCCGCCGGCGGGCTGGTGAATCACCTCGAACCCGAAGGAGAGACCCGCCATGCGTGTCCTGTTCGTCGCTCCCCCGGACCTGAAGTCACACCTCTACATCATGACGCCGCTGGCCTGGGCGCTGCGCACCGCCGGTCATGACGTGCGCGTCGCCTGCCAGCCGGGCTCGACCGAGGCGCTGGCGCAGGCGGGGCTCACCGCCGTCCTGGCCGGTGAGCCCATGGCCGAGACGCTGGCCGAGGTCGACGAGATGTCCGAGCCGCCGAAGCGCCAGGCCGCACCGGCAACGCTGCCGGTGCAGACCGACTATGCCCGGGACGATCCGTACGCCGAGCTTGAGTACCTCACCACGAACCTCCTCCCGTTCCTGCACACCGACGAGATGCTCACCGACCTGATCGGTTTCGCCCGCGCCTGGCGGCCGGACCTGGTGCTCTGGGACGCGATGACCTACGCCGGACCGGTGGTGGCCCGGGCCTGCGGCGCGGCGCACGCGCGCATCCTGTTCGGCACGGACGCCTTCGTGCAGCTCTGGGAGGCGGTCCGGGCGGCCGGCGGGTCCCGGCCGGACCCGATGCGCGCCTGGCTGGAGCCGCTGCTGCGCACGCACGGCGGCGGCGCGTTCGCCGACGACGTCGTGCACGGTCAGTGGACGATCGACACCATGCCGCCGTGGACCTGGCGCCCCAGCTCACCGCACTACATCCGGATGCGTCACCTCGCCTTCAACGGCCCCTCGGTGGTGCCCCGGTGGCTCTATGAGCCGCCGGTCCGGCCGCGGGTCTGCGTCACGCTGGGCATGACCCACCGCGAGGCGGACGTCGCCGAGGCCTCCGCCGTGGACCTGCTCGAGGCGGTGGGCGACCTCGACATCGAGGTGGTCGCCACGATGAGCGCGGAGCAGCTCGCCTCGGTGCCGCGGATACCGGACAACGTGCGGGTGGTCGACTTCGTGCCGATGAACGTCCTGCTGCCGACGTGCAGCGCCATCGTGCACCACGGCGGATCCTCGACGATGGCCTCAGCCTTCGAGCACGCCGTACCGCAGCTCATCGTGCCGAGCGCGTACTGGAGCGAGAAGTGGTTCGGCCCGGTGGCGCAGGCGAACGGGCTGCAGGAGCGTGGCGCCGGGGTGTGGCTGGCCTACGACTCCGACCACCTCACCCGGGCGGGGCTCCGCGAGGACCTGATGCGGGTGCTCAAGGACCCGTCGTTCAAGGAGAACGCGGTCCGCCTGCGTACCGAGATGATGGGTCTGCCCACGCCCAACGAGGTGGTGCCCGCCGTGGAGAAGTTGACAGCGGCCTACCGGCGGGCGGGCTGAGGCAGGGCTGTGCGCCTCCGCGCGGACGGGGGCGGGCCGGCGGAGGCGCACAGCCTGTTCAGGGGTTAACGCAGCGGTTCCAGCAGCACCACCGGGATCTCCCGGGATGCCTTCTTCTGGTAGCGGCGGTAGGTGGAGAAGATTCCCGCCATCTTCTCCCACAGCGCGGGCCGCTCGGCCTCAGCGGCGACCGACGCCTTGGCCTGGAAGGTCTCGCCGTACACCTGCACGGACACCTCGGGTTCGGCACAGAGGTTCAGGTACCAGGCGGGATTCGCCTCCTGCCCGCCCGCCGAGGCCACCACCACGTACCGGTCGCCGTCCCGCCCGTAGATCAGCGCGGTGCGGCGCAGCTTGCCCGTCCGGCGGCCCCGCGTCGTCAGTAGCAGGGTGGGCAGCTTGCCCTGGAAGTCGTGTCCCTTGACGCCGTCGCTCTCCACATAGGAGCGCACGTGGTCGGCCACCCACTTGGTGGGACTGTCGTGGATCTCTTCGTCAGCCATGTGTCATCCCTGTTCTCCGTCGAGCAGTCGACGATAGCGTTCGACCAGCGCCGGAGGTGCCGGATCGGGGCCGGGTGGCACGACCTCGCGGCCGGCCAGGTGATCTCCGAGCAGGTCGAGGCCGGCGTGCCAGCCAGCCGCGCTGTAGGCGATGTGGCCCGGGTCGGCCACCGTGGTCAGCAACGTGAGGTCGGTCCCGTCCCCCGCGGCGGACAGCTCCCAGCGCAGGGTGTCCGGACCCCAGGTGTACGCGAAGAGGTGGGGTGGGTCGACGGCGAGGACCTGGCCCGGATCCGTGTCGCCACCGGGCCAGGTGAACGTCATCGCAGCGCCAGCCTCCGGCACCAGCTCGACGGTCATCGGCGTCCACCAGGCGTTGACCTGATCCGGTTCGACGAGGCACCGCCACACCTCGGCGACCGGTGCCGGAAAGCGGCGCCGCAGCCGCACGCTGGGCCGCGCGCTGTCCCGGCACAGCGTCACCTGGGTGCCATCCACGTCGAGTGACATGGTTACTCCTTCCGCGACGCCCGGCGGGCCAGGCCCGCCGGGCATCGGCGTCAGCGTTGAGGCGGAACGGTCTGCGGGGCGTCGTCGGTGCGGCCGGCCTCGACGCCGGCGGCGTCCGCGGCCGTAGCCTGCTCGGCAAGCGGCGGAATGTCGGTCGGCGGCGTCATCTCGCTCAGCTGCGTGTGCCGCAGGGCGAAGTACGCGAAGACGGCCAGGCAGATCATCAGCGCCGCGCTGACCCAGGCGACGTTGTTCAGACCGACGGTGAACGCGGCCCGCGCCGGCACCAGCAGGTCGGGGAACTGCGCGGACAGCACGCTGGCGGGAGCGATGCCCTCCCGGGCAGCCTCCACCACGTCGGGCGGCACCGTGTCGGGCACAGTGTCCGCCAACTCGCTGCGGTAGGTCGCCATGCCGATGCTGCCGAGCGTGGCGATGCCGATCGAGATGCCGAACTCGTTGCTGGTCTGCTGCAGCGACGACGCGGAGCCGATCCGGTCCGGCGGCGCGGCGCCCATCACCAGCATGGTGCCCAGCGACGAGGGCAGGCCCATACCGAACAGCAGCACCGCGAAGCCCGCGACGAGCAGCCCGAGACCGTCCACGCTGTCCACCTGGGCCAGGATCAGATAGCCCACCACCCCGATGCCGAGCCCGAGCGCGATCACCCGGCCCGCCTTCAGCTTGGCGGTTAGGCCCGGCGCCAGGAACAACGCGATGATCATGGCCAGGGACGGCGGCAGCAGCCACAGGCCCGCCCGCAGCGGTGACAGCCCCTCGATCACCTGGAGGAACTGGGTCACCAGCAGCGACGCGCCGCCGTTGAGCGCGCTGACCAGCAGGCCGAGGATGAGCGCGGCGCGCAGCGTCGCTATGCCGAACAGGCGCAGGTCGAGCAGCGGGTCGGTGAGGCTCCGCTGCCGCCGCACGAAGAGCACGCCGACCAGAACGCCGAACACCATGGCGAGCAGTGCCGGTGCCGTGAAGCCGTCCTGGGCGAGCTTCTTCAGCCCGTACACCAGCGAGATCATCGCGACCAGGGACATGGCGACACTGAGCAGGTCGAGCTTGCCAGCGCCCGGGTTGCGGCGCTCCGGCAACAGCACCGGCGCCACCACCAGGACGAGGACCATGATCGGGACCGCGAGCAGGAACGCCGAGCCCCACCAGAAGTACTCGAGCATGATGCCGCCGACCAGGGGCCCGAGCATCAGACCGCCCATGAAGCAGCTCATCCACGACGCGATCGCCATGCCGCGCTGCGCCGGGTCCCGGAACATGTGGGTGATGAGGGCCAGGGCGGCGGGCATTCCTGCCGCACCGGCCACGCCGAGCAGGGCGCGGGCGCCGATGAGCATCTCCGGCGTCGTGGCGTACGCCGCCAGCAGCGACGCCGCGGCGAACGCGGCGGAGCTGATCAACAGCATCCTGCGGTTGCCGAAACGGTCACCGAGCGTGCCCATGGTGACCAGCAGGCCGGAGGTGAGGAACCCGAAGATGTCCACGATCCACAACTGCTGGGTCGTGGTGGCGCCGAGGTCGGCGCTGAGATGCGGTAGTGCGAGATACAGGACCGTGAGGTCCACCGAGGCCAGCAGGGTGGGCAGGCAGAGCACAGCCAACCCGATCCATTCCCGGCGGCCCGCCCGCGGCACGGCCGCAGTGGTGCCTTCGGTTGTCATCGAATTCCTTCCTGAAGTTTCCCGAGTCGGGTGTCGGTCGGCGCCACGCGTCCGCGCCGCAACGTGTCGGCCCACCAGACGAGCTGTTCGAGCATGCGACCAGCCGCGACCGTCAGACCGGGATCGACCGGCCGGCCGGCGAGATCGAAGGCGGACCGGTGGTGAGGGATGGTCACCGGGTCGCGCACCGTCATCGCGTCCAGGTCGGTGAACACCTGGCGCAGATGGTCCACCGCCCGCAGCCCCGCTGCCGGCCCGCCGTAGCAGACAAAGCCAACGGGCTTGCGCCGCCATTCGTCGCGGAACCAGTCGATGGCCGTCTTCAACGACCCGGGGAAGCTGCCGTTGTACTCCGGTGTGACGACGACGAACGCGTCCGCGGCGGCCAGCCATGGTGCGAGGTCGCGAACGGCGGGCGGAGCCGGGTCGCCGGCGACCTCGGGCAGGCGGGCCTCGGCGAGGTCGATCACGTCCGCCTCGATGCGCCCACCACGGTTGGTCTCGTCGCACAGCCAGCGCGCCGGGACCGGACCGAACCGGCCTCGGCGGATGCTGGCAATGACGATCACCAACCGCAGATGGTTCTCGCTCATCCTGGCGTCACCTCTCCCCGGCTCGCCGGCCTCCCCGCAACAGTGGTCAGCCTTCCGTGCCGGGGTTCCGGTTCGGTTCCGGCCGGACGTGCGCCGGCCGGAACCCCCGGGTCACCGCTGGGCGGCGATCTTCTCGAGAACCGGCACGATCTCGCTCGGTGCCGGCTCGGCGAGCATCTCGCCCCGGATCCGGTCCGCGGCCGCCCGGAACTCCGGCTCGTGCACCAGCCGCAGGACGTTGTCGCGGATCGCCTCGGGCGTCGCCCGGTCGAGCGTCAGATCCAGGCCGGCGCCCTGCTCGCGCAACATGTCGGCGCGCACGACGGCGTCCCACAGGTCGGGGACGAGAGTCAACTGCGGCACGCCGTACGCCATCGCCGTCGACACCACGCCGGCGCTGCCGATGTGCACGACGGCCGCGCAGCTGGGCAGCAGCGCGTGCATCGGCACGAAGTTCACCACCCGGACGTTGGGCGGCACGTCGGTCAGTTCGCTCTCGTCGACGGCCAGCGTCGCGACCACCTCGACGTCGGCGTCGGCGAAGAGCTTGAGCGTCGAGACCGGGATCGGGTCGTAGCCCAGCATGTAACGCATCGAGATGCCGGCGGTCACGCAGACCCTCGGGCGCTCCGGGCGCTCGCGCAGCCAGCCAGGGACCCGGGCCGGACCGTTGTACGGCACATACCGGAACGGCACGATCCGCAGCCCGACGTCCAGCCGCATGCTCTCCGGCGCCTGGTCCAGGGTGTACTGCCCGGTCAGCACGTCGGCGTCGTAGGTGACTCCGAACCGCTCCAGGTGCGCGGCGGCCCAGTCCTGCATCGGGTCGCGTCGCCGATCCTCGGGCTGCTCGGCGAGCAACGCCTGGAACCGGTTGTAGATGCGGGTCTGCGCGTCGGCTCCCCAGAGCAGACGGGCGTGTGCGGCGCCGGTGACCCGGGCCGCGATGGCGCCGGCGAGGGTGAAGTTCTCCCAGATGATCAGATCCGGCTGCCACTCCCGCGCGTACGCCACGAGGGCGTCGACCATCGGGTCGTTGAACACCTTGGCCGAGGTCTCCACGGCCTCGTCGAAGAACGCCAGCAGGGCCGGATAGTCCATGTCGGCGCCGCCGGTCCGCAGCGCCGTGGTGATCCGCTCGCCCCAGGTCGGGTCGTCGGCCTTGGCCGCGATGACCGACATGAAGTCGTGGTCCTCCCCGACCTGCACGGCGGTCAGGCCGGACTGCACTACCGCGTCCATGAGGGCCGGTTGGGTGGCGACCCGGACCTCGTGGCCGGCGGTGCGCAGGGCCCAGGCCAGCGGGACCATGTTGTAGTAATGGGTGGTTTCCGCATAGGTGGCGAACAGAACGCGCATCGGTGCCCTTTCGGTCGGGTCGTCGTGTGCCCGCCTACCGTCCACCAGCCGCCCTGGCCGGGGCATCTCGCAGATTGCGCACCTCGATCGCCCGGCAGCGGGCGTAGTCCGGCAGCAACCCCGCCTCCCTTGCCTGCTCCAGGGTCGGCGCGGCGCGGTCGCGCTCGGACAGATCGTGCCCGGCGGGGTTTCCCACCGGCAGACCCAGCCGCGGATCGAGGACGGAGACGGCGCGCTCGTCAGCGGGCTCGTACTCCCGCGAGAGCAGGTACTGCATGACGGTGTCGTCGGTCAGCGCGACGAAGGCGTGGCCGACGCCGACCGGCAGGTACAGCGCGTCCATCCGGTCGCCGGTGAGCCGCACCGCGTCCCACTGGCCGTACGTGGGCGACCCCACCCGGATGTCCACCACGATGTCGAGCAGGGCGCCGTGCACGCAGTAGACGTACTTCTCGGCGCCGGGGGGTGCGGCTGTGTAGTGCACCCCCCGAACCACCCCCCGCCGGGATCGGCTGTAGCTGGCCTGCGCGAGCGGGAACAGCGGACGGCCGGTGGTCTCGGCGAACAGGCCAGCCTGCAACGGGGTGCCGAAGAAGCCCCGGTCGTCGGGGAACACCGGCGCGGTGAAGTGCAGGGCCCCGGTCACGGCGAGCGGGCTCACTGTCACGGTGACCCCGTCAGAACCAGTAGCTGATGTACGGGCTGCGCTCCGGCACCGCCATGGCGTCCCACAGTCGCACCTTGCGCGCGTCCGGGGCGCTGATCCGGCCGGCCCGGGTGAGCGCGGCCGCCGGGGTGCCACCGAGCAGGATGACGGCCAGCGCGCCGACGCCCATCTCCAGGTCGGCCGCGGCGGTGACCGGCTCGCACGTGGCGTGCCCGTCGGTCACCTCCAGCCGGAACGTGCCGGCCGCCAGGCCCTCCGGGTCGTGCACGGTGAGCGTGAGGACGCCGTCGCAGGCCCAGCCGCGGGTGCGCAGGAGCCGTGGCACATCCAGCGGGCGGATCCAGAGGGCGTCCTGGCGGCGGACACGCATCCGTCGCGCGTCGTCGACCCACCAGCGCAGCGGGCTGTCCACCGGCATCCGCCACACGTCGATCTCGCGGACCAGGTCGACGGAGAACAGGTGCCGCCAGAGCGCGCCCTCCGCCTCCTGGTCGGCCGCGAGGAAGTCGATGACGTGCAGCTTGCTCTGCGGCGCGGACTCCGCCGTCCAGTCCGGCATGATCCGGTATGTCACCAGCCCACGGTCGTCGATCGCGGCGCAGTGCCGGGGCCCGTACCCCGGGGCGCCCAGGGCGAGAGCCTCCTCCAGCGCGCCGGACGCGGGGTCGCCGGCAAGCCGGTCCCAGTAGCACGAGGGGGTGAGCACCTCCCCGGGCGTCTGCGCCGCCTGCTGGGAGTACAGCTTGTACCCGAGGTCCCGGGCCTGCGTACCGTCGATCCGACGAGGACGCAGGTCGCGGCCCGGCACGTCGTCGCGCAGGCCGACCGCCCGGACGTCGAACTCGACCGCGTCGGACCAGGTCGCCGGGCCGGAACCGAACCGGCCGTAGATCGGCCACTCGGACGCGCCCCCGACGACGATCGCCTTGCCCTCGTCGACGGCCCGCCGGTTCAGGTGTGCGACTGTGGCGCGCAGCAACCCGCGCCGGGCCACCACCGGGTGCGCGGAACCACCGGTGCACGCGGCGGCCGGCACCGTGTTTCCGCCGGGGAGCACGAGGTCACGGTCGAGCGCGGTGTTGGTGGCGACGTACCGTTCGTCGTCGGCGACCGCCACGGCCCGATCCGGCGGGTGCGTGCGCCGGTAGAAGTCGAGGATCTCGGGATCGGCGCTGACCGGGTTGCCGAAGGCACCGAGCCAGCAGTCCAGCCATTCCCCGTACCGGTCGTCCGGGAGGTCGGTGACCAGCTGGTAGCCGGGAGGCAGCGTGCTCACGAGTGCGCCCCTTCGTGGGTACGGGCGCCGGCCAGCGGCGCGTCCGGGTCGGCCAGGACCCTGCCGAACAGGTCGCGGAACTCGGCCAGCATGCGGTCCACTGTGGCCTGCTCGAACCGGTCCGTGCTCGAGCTGACGGCGCAGAAGATCTCACCGTCCGGGTCGATGTCGATGGTCCACAGGATCGCGTCGTCGGGGATGCCCGGGCCCTGCGCCTGGGACAACCGCCGACGCACCGGCGCGTACTCGACCGCACCGGCGGACCGGGTCTTCGACGCCGCGGGGTTCTGGAACACCGCGAAGCCCGGCACGACCATGCCGCCCTGTTCCAACCCCGCGATGACGTCCGGGGCCCGCTGCGCCAGTCCGACGAACGGCACCTCGTGCGGGAATGCCTCCAGGCAGGTGGCGCGCACCCGGGCGAGGACGTCGCGGTAGGTGGCACAGCCCGAGATGTCGGTTCGCAGCGGTGACATGTTGACGAAGTAGCCGACCGTGGCCTCGGCCCACTCGTGCCGGCGGCCGGGTCCGGGGGTGAGCGTCCACACCACCCCGTCCGAGACACCAGTCATCCGCTGGAGATGGATGAGCTGCGCCGCGAAGATCACCATGAACGGTGAGCTTCCCGTCGCACGACCCAGACGCAGGGCGGCCGAGCCGATCCGGGCGTCGATCTGGAAACGGTCGACGCGGGTGACGCCCGGATGGTCGGGGTTCGCCGGCCGGTCCGCGGCGATGACGACGGGGCGCGCTCCAGCCAGCCGCTCACGCCAGTACTCGAAGGACGGGTCGGACCCGCCGGCAGCGGCATCTCCCTCGGTGCGTCGCACGTAGTCGCGATACCGCGGTGGGTCCGGCAGGTCGGGCTTGCCGCCGGCCAGGCGGGCGGCGTAACACGCGGCCAGGTCGTCCATGACGATGCCCAGTGACCACACATCGATCAGCGGGAGGTACGCGACAAGCACCAGCACCGCGTCCCGGTCGTCGAAACGGCCCAGGTACGCCCAGAGCAGGGGAAGCTCGTCCGCGTCGAAGTGACCGGACTCAGCCTCGTCGAGGAACCGCTCGGCCCGTACGCCCCGGCCGTCCGGGTCGTCGCCCAGGTCATGCACCTGGAGCCGGGCCGGGCACGGGTCCCGCACCTCCTGTTCCCAGCCGTCGGCGCCCCTGATCACCATGGTCCGCAGTGGTTCGTGCCGGGCGATGACGTCGTCCAGAGCCCCGCGGAGCAGGTCGGCGTCGACCGGCCCGGTGAGCCGCCAGCCACCGCTGGAGATGGGGCGCGGGCCGAACCCCGCCGTGGAGCCGTCCTCCTGATGCTGCCCGCGCAGGAACTCCTGCTCGATGGAGAACGGGAAGCGGTTCTCTGCGTACACCATTCCACCGTGCCTTTCCACGTGGTCGAGCCCGCTCGGGTCAGCGCCGTTGCGCACGCGCGAGAACCGCCCGGGCGAAGGCGGCGCGTGTCGGATCCTTGAACAATTCCTCGACGGGCACGTCGATGCCGGTCCGGTCACTTATCCGCGCGACGATGCGAAAAGCCGCTATCGACTGCCCGTTCAATTCGAAGAATGTCGCGTCGGGCGGACCGGCCGCGGTGTCGAGAACGTCCTCCCAGATCGCATTGACGTGCTTCTCGAGATCGGCGCGCGATTGTTCTGACATCCGGATCCCCTCGGCCGGGAATTCACTGTCTCGCGAGCTGAAGCATCACACGGGTACGACCCGATGTTCATCTCCTGCGTTGCGCAGGCTCGTCAGCGCCGGGCCATCGACCGGTCGTCGCGCAGCAGGTCGTCGAGCGGCGCGCCGGCCCCTGCGGCGCGCTCCGCGACCAGTTGGGCCGGGCCCAGGTCGGCGGCCAGGAGCCCGGCGACGCGTCGCGAGTCGTGCCGGTCCGCGTCCGGTGACGGCAGTCCCGCCGCGTCGCGGGCGGCGTCCGCCGCGCCCAGCAGTCGGGCCGCCCGCACCGGGTCACCGGCCAGCCGGTACGCCCCGGCGAGCCCCTCCAGGGCGAGCGCCACCGCTCGCGGGTCACCGCTGTCCTGAGCCGCGGCGAAGCCCTCCCGGTGCCGGTGCAGCGCGTCGTCGGCCGCACCGCGCTGCTCGGCGACGAAGCCGAGCTCCGCGCCGACCGCGGCCACGCCGGCATGCCAGCCGGCCTGCCTGTTCCACTCCAGCCACGGGTGCAGCAGTCGCTCGGCGGCGTCCCATCGGCCCTGCCGGCGTGCCGTGATCGCCAACCCCAGGTCGGCGAACTGCTCCAGGGCCAGATTGGACTGTTCCTTTGCCATGTGCCGGGCCTGGGCGTGCAGGTCGCCGGCGGCGGCGTGGTCGCCGGCGTCCAGCGCGATCCGTCCCAGTTCGTTCAGCTGGTACGACACCTCCGGCCACAGGCCCAGCTCGCGGGCGATGCGGAGGGCATCGCGGTGCAGCCGCGCGGCACGGCTGCTGTCCCCGGTCATCCGGGCCAGCGCGGCCAACGGATTGGTGGCCTGCAACACTCCCCAGTGGTCGCCGAGATCGCGGAACTCCTCCAGACTCCGCTCCGCGTCGCGGCGCAGCGCGGCGACGTCTCCGCGCAGCAGCGCCGTCCAGGCCAGGCTACTCAGCGCGGCCGCCGCCCCCCAGCGGTCGCCGAGGCTACGGAAGTCCGACAGCACTCCGTCCAACCGGCCGTCGCCGGGCCGGGCGGTGACATCCTCGGGCAGCGCCGAGGCGAGCAACCAGCGGGCCCGCGCCACGGCGTGCGGGTCGGCACCGGCCTCACCCTCGGCCTCCGCCCGGCACAGCAGGTCGTGTGGGTCATCGCCCCCGAGCGCTGCCATGCCCGCCTCCCAGAGCAGCGCCAGGGCACGCCGGCCGGCCGGCGCCTCGCCCGGCACCGCGGCCGCCGCCGCCAGCGCACGGCGGCCCTCGCCCAAGTGGCCGCGCAGTACCCAGTACCAGGCGCAGGCGCAGGCCAGCCGGAGGGCGAGCACCGCGTCGCCACGCTCGATCGCCGCGGCCAGGGCCGCCCGCAGGTTGGCCTGTTCGGCGTCCAACCGGCGCAGCCACCGGCGCTGGACGGGACCGCGCAGATTCTGGTCCGCCTCCTCGGCGAGGGCGGCCTGGCAGGTGCCGTGCCGCAGTCGCACCGCCTCGTCCTCGCCGGACTCGCGCAGCCGCTCGGCGCAGTACGCCCCCACCGACTCCAGCATCCTGTACCGCACCCCGTCGGCGTTCTCCACGAGCGTGACCAGCGAGCAGTCCACCAGTCGCCCGAGCAGGTACGCCACGTCGGCACGGGACACTCCCCCGGCGGCGGGCGGATCGGCGCACACCTCCTCGGCGGATGACAGCGCGCAGCCGTCGGTGAACACCGACAGCCGTCGCAGCACGGCCCGTTCGTCCGCGCCGATCAGGTCCCAGCTCCAGTCGATCATGGTGCGCAGGGTGGCGTGGTGGGCCGGGCCGCCGCGCCGGTGGGCAGCCAGCAGTCGGAACCGGTCGTCGAGGCGGGCGGCCAGTTCGGTGATCCCCATCGTGCGCACCCGGGTGGCGGCCAGTTCCAGGGCCAGCGGTATGCCGTCGAGCCGTCGGCAGACGGTGGCCACCGCTGCCGCGTTCTCGTCGTCGGGGGCGAAGCCGGGCTCGGAGGCGGCCGCCCGCGCCAGGAAGAGCTCCCCGGCGCTGGACCGACGCAGTTGCGCGACCGTCGTCGTACCCGCCTCCGGCGGCGCCAGGGGCGGCACCGGCACCAGAACCTCGCCGGGCACACCGAGCGACTCCCGGCTGGTGGCAAGAATGCGCAGGTCGCGGCAGGCATCCAGCAGTTCGCGGCCGAGCTCGGCGACATCTTCGACGACGTGCTCGCAGTTATCCAGCACCAGCAGCAGACGCCGACCCCGCAGCGCCGCCACCAGTCGGTCGACACCGCCGGCGCTGCCCGAGCGGCCGTCGTCCCGGAGCCCAAGCGTGCCGGCGACGGCGTCGATCACGGCCGACGGCGCCCGTCCGCCGCCGGCCGGACGCGGCACGGTGCTGAACTCGACCATCCACGCGCCGGCCGGCACACCGGGTGCGATCCGCGCGGCGACGGCCACCGCTAGCCGGGTCTTGCCGACGCCGCCCGGACCGGTCAGGGTGACCAGGCGGCCGGCGTCCAGCAGTCGAGCCGCGTCGGCGACCGCGGCGTCCCGGCCGATCAGCCCGGTGAGCGGGGCCGGCAGGTTCCCGCGTTCGGGTTCGATCGGCACCGGCGTCGTGGCCGGGCCGGTGAGCGCCGGGTCCTGGCGGAGCAGGGCGCGGTGCAGGGCGACCAGTTCGGGCCCCGGGTCGAGCCCCATCTCGTCGCGCATGCGGTCGCCGAAGACCCGGAACTCGTCGAGCGCCTCGGCCTGCCGGCCGCACTGGTACAGCGCCCGCATCCGCGCCGCGCGGAAACGCTCGCGCAACGGATGGCGTTCCACAAGGTCGCCGAGATCGGCCAGCACGTCGGCGTGTCGACCCAGATCGAGCGCTGTCTCGGCCCACTCCTCCTGAGCGATCAGCCGGGCCTCCGACCAGCGCGTGACAGCCGGGCGGACGAACGCCTCGTCCGGGAAATCGGCAAGCGCGGGGCCGCGCCACAGCGCCAGGGCATCGGTCAGCAGCGCCATCCTGTCCCGGGGGTGGACGGCGCGGCGGGCTCGGCCCACCATCTCGGTGAACAGGCCGACGTCCACCGCGTCGTCGCCGGCGGTAAGGGCATACCCGGCCGGGGAATGCGTGACCAGATCGCGCGCCCCCGGCTCGGCGTCGTCCAGTGCCCGCCTGAGCTGCGACATCTTGCTGCGGAGCACGCTGGCCGGGTTGGCGGGCAGTCGGTCGCCCCAGAGGTCGTCGATGAGCCGGTGCGCCGCCACCGGCCGACCGTCGTGGACCAACAGGTCGGCCAGCAGCGCGCGGACCTTGAGCTCCGGGATGCGCACCGGCTTGCCGTCGGCGGTCCAGACCTCGAGCGGACCGAGCATCCCGAAGCGCATGCGGCACAGGGTAACCCACCCGGTGGCGCGACGGCGGCAACGGAATGGCAGGTCAGCCTGCCGCGCGCAGCTCCACGATGGAGAACGAGCCGGCCGGATGGACGGCCACAGCGTGCAGCCCGACGGATGCCGCGAGGGCGGTCAGATCGGCGGCGGTCCGCTCCCGACCACCGCAGGCCGTCAGCATGCGCAGGTCCATTCCGGTGTGGGTAGCCTCCCCACCGGGTCCGGTCTGCTCGACCACCAGCACCGCGCCGGTCTGCCCGGCGGCCTCCGCGCACCGGCGCAGGATCTCCCGCGCAGGGTCGTCGGCCCAGTTGTGCAGCACGAACGACAGCACGTACCCGCCGGCGCCGGCCGGCAGCGGGTCGAAGAAGCTGCCGGCCACCACGTCCAGGCGCTCCCCCAGGTCCGACTCCGCGACCGACTTGCGGGCGGCCTCGCAGTTGTCCGGCATCTCGAGCACCGTGCCACGCAGCGTCGGGTAGGCGTTGAGCAGCCCGATCAGCAGCGCGCCGTTGCCGCCGCCGACGTCGACGACCCAGCCCAGCGGACCCCAGTCCATGCCTTCGACGATCTCCGGAGACCGTGACTCCAGGTCGCTGGTGAGCCGGTTGAAGTTCGCGGCCCGCTCCGGGTCGGCGGCCCAGTCCTCCCAGAAGGAACGGCCGAACTGGACCGGAAAACCGGCCTCTCCCGTCCGTACGCTGTGCAGCAACTGCACGAACGACAGTTCGGCCCGGCCGACGGAACCCTCGATGTCCAGCCGGGCGCGGGCCTTCGACGGGTGGTCCTCCCGCAGCACCGCGCCAAGCGGGGTCAGTGAGTACCGCCCGCCGCTCTCCCGGGTCAAAAGGCCCCGGACGGCCAGGTACCGCATGACCCGCTCCAGCGCGTCGGCGTTCACCCCCTCGGCCCCCGCGATCGCCTCGGCGGTGTCGGCACCGGCGTCGATGTGGTCGGCCAGGCGCAGCGTCGCCGCCGTCCGGATCGCCATCGGCGTACCGAGCCCCGCCATGGACCAGATTTTGGCGCTCATCTCGTCCCGTGCCACCGTGCCCCCTCGTGGGTCGTAAGAATCTGATCGTCGCCCGCTCACGCTCGCATTCCTTGCGTAGCAGCGGCATCTCCTGAATTGCCGTTCCGCTTCCATTGCCTTGTCGTGCCACCGAGCCGGCTGGCACGCTCCATGAATATCCGCACCGCCACGCCGAGGAGCTGATTGCCGATGCCGAGCGCAGAATCCACGACGGAGACGCCGGAGGCGCAACCGTCCGGACTACGGCCATTCACCGGTGCCGAATATCTGGAAAGCCTGCGCGACGGTCGGGAGATCTGGCTGTACGGCGAGCGAATCAAGGACGTCACCGAGCATCCGGCCTTTCGCAACAATGCCCGGACCATCGCGAACATGTACGACGCGCTCTGGGAGTCGCCGGACCGCGACGTGCTGACCGTCCCTACCGACACCGGCAACGGTGGCTTCACCCATCCGTTCTTCCGCGCCCCGGTCGACGCGGCCGACCTGCGCCGCTCGCGCGACGCCATCGCGGCGTGGCAGCGACGGTGCTACGGCTGGCTCGGCCGCTCGCCCGACTACAAGGCGTCGTTCCTCGCCACCCTGGGCGCCAAGGCCGACTTCTACGCCCCGTTCGGTGACAACGCCCGGCGCTGGTACAAGGAGTGCCAGGAGCGCGTGCTGCACGTCAACCACGCGCTCGTGCACCCGCCGGTGGACCGCCACCTGCGCCCCGAGCAGGTCGCCGACGTGTACGTGCACGTGGACCGGGAGACCGACGCGGGCCTCGTGGTGAGCGGGGCGAAGGTGGTGGCGACCGGGTCCGCGCTGACCAACTACAACTTCATCGCCCACCACGGGCTCCGGATCAAGGAGAAGCAGTTCGGTGTCGTGTTCATGGCGCCGATGAACGTCCCCGGGGTGAAGCTGCTCTGCCGCACCTCGTACGAGATGACCGCGGCCCGCACCGCCAGCCCGTTCGACTATCCCCTGTCGAGCCGGATGGACGAGAACGACGCGGTCATCGTGTTCGACCAGGCCCTGATCCCGTGGGAGAACGTCTTCGTCTACGGCGACCTGGAGAAGGCGAACACGTTCTTCCACGACTCCGGCTTCATGCCGCGGTTCTCCCTGCACGGCGCCACCCGGCTGGCGGTCAAGTTCGACTTCATCTGCGGCCTGCTGATGAAGGCCGTGGAGATCAACGGCACCGACGAGTTCCGTCAGGTACAGGGCAACATCGGTGAGCTGATGGTCTGGCGGCATCTGATGTGGGCGCTGTCCGACGCCATGATCGAGCGGTCCCGGCCGTGGGCCGACGGCTACGTGCAGCCCAACGAGGAGTACGCGCTGACGTACCGGACCCTCGCCCCGATGGCGTACGGCAAGATGCGCGAGATCGTCCAGCACACCGCGGGCAGTGGGCTGATCTACCTGAACTCGGGTGTCGCCGACTTCCACAACCCGGAGATCCGCCCGTACCTGGACCGGTACCTGCGCGGCTCGCACGGCACCGACGCTGAGCAGCGGGTGAAGGTGATGAAGCTGCTCTGGGACGCGGTCGGCACGGAGTTCGGCGGGCGTCAGGAGCTGTACGAGCGCAACCACGCCGGCAACCCGGACGACAACCGGGCCCAGGTGCTGCGCCGCGGCACCCAGGCCGGCGTCACCGACGACATGATCGCCCTGGTCGAGCAGTGCCTGTCCGAGTACGACCTGAACGGCTGGACCGCGCCGCACCTGGCGACGTAGTAGGCGGCGGCGATCGCCGCGGACCCCTGAGCTGGCGTGGGCGCTCGTCGAGCGTCCACGCCTCATTTTGCCCGCGACCGGCGTCCACGCCTCAGTCTGTTCGTGAGAAGGCGCGCCGGCGCGCACGCCAGGGCCCGGCGCCTCCTGTTGAGGCACCGGGCCCGCAGCGTGTCTCAGGAACAGCCGCCCTTGTCCGCCTTGAGCATCCCGAGCGTGGTCCGTCCGTCCGGAGCCGGGGAGCCGGCCTCCGCGGACCGCGACGCCGAGGTGGCCTCGAACTCCGCCTCGCTCAGGCCCTCGGCACTCCCCCGCGCGTTGTCGTGGACCTCCTCGGCGGTCATCCCCATGAAGTGCACGACGATCTCGTGGTTGGTCGACGTGACCGCCGACTCCGAGCCGGTGCGGTAGTACAGGTCGACGGTGAAGTCCACCGGCGACAGGTCCGGCTCCTCGCCGCGCCGGATGGCCGCGACGATGGCCGGCACGTCGTAGCGGAGCCGCACCCCGCTGCGCAGGTAGTACTCCTCATCGCGTACCAGCACCACCGGCAGGTCCTCACCGACCGGATGGTCGGCAGGGCGGTAGACCGGCTGGGTGAGCAGGTCGTACCGGAACACCTCGTCCAGCACCGGCGCCGCCTCGGCGGGCACCAGCGGCCGGATCGCCTCGTCCCACCAGCGGTGCAGCATCCGCTCGGCGTCCGGGTCGGTGTAGAGGTAGGTGATCGCCGCCCCGAACGCGCCGGTTCCGCCGACAGCGGTCGCGGCGTACCCTCGCAGTGGCGCGGCCGCCGGGTCGTCAGTGGTGCTGATCCAGGTGTCCAGGTGGCGCAGCACCTGGGACTGGGTGATGCCGGCGAGGTGCCGCAGCGCCGGCCAGATCCAGCGCAGGACCGCGTTCTCCGCCACCACCCGCGCCATGAAGAGGAACCGCTGCATCTGTTGGTTCTCGGCGAAGGTCATGGTGTTGTGCGCGAGCACGTACTCGAAGTCGTCGTTGTCACCGCGGACGGCCTTGATGCCGTACTGCTCCTTCTTCTCCATGTAGTCGGTGTTGGGCAACAGCAGGATCGGGTAGACCGCGATCCGCGACACCCGCCGCGACAGACGGTCGTAGCCTTCCATGAAGGACTGCACTGTCTCACCCGGCGCGCCCCAGATCAGCTCGGCGTAACAGTCGAGCCCCTCCTCGTCCAGCCAGGCGGCGAGGTCCTCCCATTCGTTGACCTTCATGTTGCGCCGGTTCATGGTGTCCAGTGCGGTGTCGCTGAGCGTCTGCAGCGCGAGCGTGAAGGAGCTCCGCATGCCGGCCTCCTTCATCATCTTGACGATGCGGAAGAACGTCTTCGACTTGTTCTTCGCCCAGGACGTCTCCAGCGCGCGCGGGAAACCGAGCCGGTCCCGAGTCTCGATGAGCGTCTCGACGAACTCCACGTCACCGGGCAGGAGCCCGAAGTTGGCGTCGCAGGCGACCACGGTGTGCACCTTGAGCCGGCCGAACATCTCAAGCTCGGCGCGCATCCGCTCCGGCGAGAACGCCCGGACCTTCTGCCCGACGGCACCGCCCCAGTAGCAGAACGCGCACTTGTACGGGCAGCCCCGGTTGGTCTCCATCAGCGCCACGTCGTACCGGAAGTTGCCGTCGGCGTCGGTCATCTCCAGCGCCCCGGTCAGGAAGGGCGACGGTATGATCTCGAGATCCTCGATCCGGTCACGGGCGACGTTGTGACAGGTGGCGCCGTCGGTTTCGCGGAACGACACACCCGCCACCGCGTGCAGCGCGTGCTTGTCCACGCCGTCCAGGTAGCAGTTGAGCAGATCGCGGAACGTCAGCTCGCCCTCCCCGTTGACCACGACGTCGACCTCGGGGAACATCCGGAACACCCGGTCGGCCTGCTCGGCCACGTGGGTGCCACCGAAGACGACCCAGCCGTCCGGGTTGAGCTGTTTGAACGTCGCGGCCAGTGATCCGAAGGACCGGTAGTTCCAGCCCAGCACGCTGAACGCGAGAACGTCCGGCGGCTCGTCGCTGAACAGGGCGTTGGCCATGGTGGCGTTGGTGGTGCCGCCGCGGAAGTTGTGGATGCTGATGTCGCAGGCGTCGCGGATCCGGTCGTCGGCCAGGGCCGTCGACTTCAGATAGCCCGACGCCAGCGGCATCGACTCCAGCGGCATCTCCCAGACACCCTGTTGCACCAGGAACACCTTGGTCGTGGCGTTGGCATTGCCGTCCGGGCTCGTCATGTCGGTCCTCCGTTTGCTGATCGGATCTCCTCGGCCGGGACTCAGGTCGTCCCGGCTGTCCGGCAAGGACCGCCACCTCTTCCGTCACACCGTCGTCAGGGCAGTACGCAACCGGCCCCACACCCGTCATGTCGATGGGCGTGGGGCCGCTTCGCGACCGGCTGTGTCAGCGGTCTGCGGGCAAGGCCTGGACGAACCGCCCGGTCAGGCGGGCTCGATGGACATCGCGTGCTGGAAGGTGTTCAGCGGGTCGTACTTCTTCTTGATCCGCTGAAGCTTCGGGTAGCTGTCCTTGTAGTAGAGGTCGTGCCAGGGCACCCCTGACGTGTTCCACGCCGGGTCCCTGGTGTCCTTGCTCGGGTAGTTGATGTAGCAACCGTCGTACTGGTCGTTCGGGACCGGCACCCCGCCGGTGGCGGCGTGCACGTCCCGGTAGAGCCGGCGGGTCCACTCCACGGCCTCCGCGTCGGCGTTCGGATCGGCCCACGTGGAGTCGATCCAGAAGCGCAGAATGGAGTCGCGCTGGGGCACCGCGGTGGCGTCCGACGCAACCGCGTTGACCTGCCCGCCGTAGGCACCGAGATAGACCAGGCAGGAGTTCTTGGCGTCGGGGTCCGTCAGCGCCCCGTAGACGATGTCGATCTGGTCGTCGGTGAGCGGCTTGCGCAGGTTGCTGCCCGCCGACTTCGTCCGGGCGCCGAGCGAACGGGGGTACTCGAACAACGCGTTGGCGAGCCAGAGCTCCTCGTTCATCTCGACGTAGCCCTGCACTGACACGCCCTCGGAGACAGCGGCGATGTAGTCCTCAACCATCCGGCGGGCATTGGGCGCCGTGGCGTCCATCCGGCACTCCAGGTAGAGCGCGTAGTCCCTCTTCATGTTGAGGTGCAGGGCGCTGTGCATGACGACGTACGGCGAGTCCGGCCCGCTGTTGGCCGCGTGCCAGGCTCCGTGGTTCTGCACCAGCCGCTTGAAGTCCGCCTGGCTCAGCGACTCCCATGGCCAGGTCACCCAGGTCATCAGGAGCCGGGCCGGCGGCCGCGGCAGCGCCTTGGTCGGGTTGTTTCCGGTGGCCCGCGGGTCGCGGAACCAGTACCGGGTGACGACGCCGAAGTTGCCGCCGCCACCACCGGTGTGCGCCCACCACAGGTCGCGGTTCGGGTCGTCGGGGCGGCGCGTGGCGACGACGATGCGGGCCTTGCCCTTGGCGTCGACGGTCACCACCTCGACCGCGTACAGGTGATCGGAGATGAGACCGTACCGCCGGGACAGCGGCCCGTATCCCCCGCCGGCGGTGTGTCCGCCGATGCCCACCGGTGGGCACACCCCACCGGGGATGGTCACGCCCCAACCCAGGTAGAGCGCTTTGTACGCCTGCGCGAGCGTGCTGCCCGCGCCGACCGAGAAGGCGTTCATCTTGGCGTCCCAGGAAACCTGGTGCATCGGGGACACGTCGATGAGCATGTCGAAGCGCGGGTCGGCGACCAACGCCTCGAGGCAGTGCCCGCCGCTGCGGACGGTGAACTTGCGGCCCTCCTTGACCGCCCGCTGCACCGCCTCCTGGACCTGGCCGGCCGAGTAGGCCAGCACGATCGAATCCGGGGAGAAGACGAAACGCGCGTTGAACCCGCGCGTCAGCAGTTCGGGGTAACGCGGGTCGTCCGGACGCACCACCACATTCGGCAAGGCCGCCCCACCGCTGTGACCGACGGCCTGCGCAGCGCCGGGCTGCAGGACCAAGCCGGTGACAGCAGCGCCGGAGACAGCAGCGGCCGAGCCGAGGAACTGCCGGCGCGATGCAACCATGTGAGCACCTACCCATCGGTATAAGTCGACTGATCCGGCTCAGTCTGCTTGCTCTGGCCACGCGCGATCTTCTTCCAGATTGCGGTGCCGCCCGGCGCCCGGACCGAACATCGACAGGCGACGCTGCCTGCGATGGCACCACTGTGCCGCAGCGGCGACATCCCGGGCATCTCGCAAGTTGCGCTCAGCGGACGGACGACCCGGCTGCGCAACGTGTGAGATGCCGTCCCGGGCGGTGCTCCGCGATGGTGATCAGGTGATTCCCATGCTGTACGTGCGGTTGCGGGTCGCTCTCGTTCTGGGGCGACGCCGATGAACCACGTGCCGGTCCCCGTTCGCCTGGGCGTGCTCGGCTGCGCGGACATCGCGTGGCGCAAGCTGCTGCCTGCGGCTGCGGCGGAACCGGGTCTGCGTACCGTCGCGATCGCCGGACGTGACCCGGCACGCACCGACCGTTTCGCGGCCCGATTCGGCTGCGCCGCGGTGAACCGGTACGAGGAGCTGCTCGAGCGTTCCGACGTGGAAGCGGTCTACCTGCCGCTGCCGATCGGCCTGAGGCACCGGTGGGCGGGCGCGGCGTTGGCCGCCGGCAAGCATGTGCTCGCCGAGAAGCCGATGGTGGGCACCGAAAAGCAGACAGCGGATCTGGTTGCCCAGGCGGCCGAGCGCGGCCTCACCCTGATGGAGAACTCCGCGTTCCTCCTGCACGGCCAGCACGCCGCGGTGCGCCGCGCGTACGCGGCCGGCGAGATCGGGGAGCTACGCGCCTTCAGCAGCGTGTTCGGGATTCCGCCGCTGCACAACGGCGACATCCGGTACCGCCCGGACCTGGGCGGCGGGGCGCTGCTCGACGTCGGCTTCTACCCTCTGCGCGCGGCACGTCACTTCGTCGGCCCGAGCCTGCGGGTGGTGGGCGCGGACCTGCGCACCGGACCGTCCGGCGTGGACGTGGCGGGCACCGTGCTGCTGAGCGGGCCGAACCAGGTCGCGGTGCAGGTCGGGTTCGGCTTCGAGCACTTCTACCGCAGCGGGTACGAGCTGTGGGGCAGCACCGGTGAGCTGCGCCTGGAGCGCGCGTTCACCCCGCCGCCGGAACACCGCCCGGTGCTCGGGTTGCGCCAGCAGGACCACCGCGAGTCGCGGACGCTGGCCGCCGAGGACCAGTTCGCCGCGCTGGTCCGCACCTTCGTGGCGGCGGTGTACGGCGAGCACGACCTGTCCGGGCACCACGCCGAGATGCTGGGGCACGCGCGGCTGGTCGACACCATCCGCCGGGCCGCCGGCCTGGGCGAGCCGTGACCGGGCGCGCCCTGGTGGTCGGCACGGGTCTGCTGGGCCGGCACGTCCGTGACCGGCTGACCTCGGCCGGCTGGGACGTGGTCGTGGTCGGGCGCCCACCCGAGGTCGCGACAGGGTCGCTGACCGAGGCGATCCGCGCGGCGCGGCCCGGCGTGGTGGTCAACGCCGCCGGTGAGATCTGGCGGCCGGAGCCCGACCGGCTCACCGCCGCCAACGTCGAACTCGCCGGACTCGTGGTGCGGGCTGTGGCCGAGGCCGGTGCCGACGCCCGGCTGGTGCATCTCGGCTCATCGCTGGAGTACGCGCCGCAGCCACCGCCGACAGCCCTGACCGAGGACTCCCCGGCCGCACCGCGCAGCGCGTACGGACGGTCGAAGCTGGCCGGCACCGAGCTGGTACGCCGCCTCGCGGCCCGGCACGGGGTCGAGGCGGTGGTGCTGCGGCTGTTCAACGTCATCGGCGCCGGCATGTCACCGGTCAGCGTGCTGGGCCGGACGGTGAACCGCCTGGTGGCGGCGCACCGGACCGGTACGACGGCACACCTGGAGCTCACGGACCTGGCGCAGTACCGCGACTACGTGGACGCACGCGACGCCGCCGACGCCGTCCTGGCCGCCGGCACGGCACGGCAGATCGCTCCCGGGCTGTTCAACATCGGGTCGGGTGTCACCCGGACCGCAGAGGAACTGGTCCGGGCGCTCGCCGAGGTCAGCGGTGTCCCCTACCGACTGGAGCTGCGGCCGGCGCCGACGACCGGCGCACGCTCCGCCGACGGCGACTGGCAGCGGGCCGACACCCGCCGGGCGTACACGGTGCTCGGCTGGTCGGCGCGCCGGGAGCTGCCCGAGACGCTGCTCGGGATCTGGCAGGCCGCCCGGTCCCACCCGTTCCCCGGCCACCCCGCGCAGGAGGCGAGCACACCATGACCCCGGACCTCAAGGCAATGATCCTGGACCTGGTCCGGGCCTATCACACCGAACGCACACCCGACGACCAGGAGTTCGTTCCGGGCGTCACGCCGGTGCTGTCGTCCGGCGCCGTGCTCGAAGCCGAAGACCGGCTGGCGCTGGTCGAGGCGGCGCTGGACATGCGGATCGCCGCGGGGTTCCACGCGCTGCGGTTCGAGCGCTCCTTCGCGCGGTACTTCGGCCTCCGCAAGGCCCACCTGGTCAACTCGGGATCGTCGGCGAACCTGCTCGCCCTGTCCGCGCTACGCGCGTCCGAGCTGGGAGACCGGCGTCTGCGGCCCGGCGACGAGGTCATCACGGTGGCGGCGGGCTTTCCCACCACAGTGAACCCGATAGTGCAGAACGGCCTGATACCGGTGTTCGTCGACGTGGAACTCGGCACGTACAACACCACAGCGGAGCGGGTGGCGGCAGCGATCGGGCCACGCACCCGCGCCATCATGATCGCCCACGCGCTCGGCAACCCGTTCGAGGCAGCCGAGATCGCCGAACTGGCCGAGCGGCACGGGCTGTGGTTCGTCGAGGACAACTGCGACGCGGTCGGCTCGCTGTACGGCGGGCGGCTCACCGGCACGTTCGGCCACCTCAGCACTGTCAGTTTCTATCCGGCCCACCACATCACCACGGGCGAGGGCGGCTGCGTGCTCACCGACAGCGTGGAACTGGCCCACCTCGTGGAGTCCTTCCGCGACTGGGGGCGCGACTGCTGGTGCGAGCCCGGGGAGGACAACCGCTGCAAGAAGCGGTTCGACTGGCAGCTCGGCACACTGCCGGCCGGTTACGACCACAAGTACACGTTCTCGCAGGTCGGCTACAACCTGAAGGCGACCGACCTGCAGGCGGCGCTCGGGCTGAGCCAGCTGGAGCGGATCCAGGCGTTCGGTGAGGCTCGGCGCAAGAACTGGCAGCGGCTGCGCGAGGAGCTCGACGGAGTGCCGGGACTGCTGCTGCCGCGTCCCACACCGGGCTCGGATCCGAGCTGGTTCGGGTTCGCGCTCACCGTCACGCCTGACGCACCGTTTGGCCGCGGTGAGCTGCAGCAACACCTGGAGGAGCGGCAGATCCGTACCCGGCTGCTGTTCAGCGGCAACCTGACCCGGCACCCGGCCTACCGGGATGTCGAGTTCCGGGTCGCCGGTGACCTGTCCAACAGCGACGCGGTGGTGCACGGCACCTTCTGGATCGGCGTCTATCCCGGCATCACCGACGACATGATCCTCCACGTCGGGCGGACCATCCGGGAATTCGTCGCCGGACGCCACTGAACGAGCGTCCACACTTCCTGCAAGGAAAGGAATTTCCACGGTGAAGGCTCTGGTCCTGTCGGGCGGTTCCGGCACCCGATTCCGCCCGCTCAGTCATTCCATGCCGAAACAACTGCTCCCCGTGGCCAATCGACCGGTACTGGAACTGGTGCTGGAAACCGTCAGCGGCCTCGGCGTCACCGAGATCGGGGTGGTGGTCGGTCGGTGGGGGCCCGACATCAGGATGGCGCTGGGCGACGGCCGGCGTTTCGGCGTACCGATCACGTACCTGCACCAGGACCAGCCGCGCGGGCTCGCGGACTGCGTCCGGCTGGCACGTTCCTTCCTCGGCGACGACGACTTCGTCATGTACCTGGGCGACAACGTGCTGCCCGACGGTGTCGCCGACATCGCCGCCGACTTCCGTGTGCACCGCCCGGCCGCCCAGATCGTGGTGCACAAGGTCAGCGACCCGCAGGAGTTCGGCGTCGCCGAGCTCGACCCGCACGGCACCGTGCTGCGGGTGGTGGAGAAGCCGGCCCGGCCGCGCAGCGATCTGGCGATGATCGGCGTCTACTTCTTCACGGCGGCGGTGCACGAGGCGGTGGCCGCGATCGACGCGAGCACCCGCGGGGAGCTGGAGATCACCGACGCGGTCCAGTGGCTCCTCGCGTCCGGCGCGGACGTACGTGCCAGCGTCTACGACGGCTACTGGAAGGACACCGGGCAGGTCGACGACCTGCTCGACTGCAATCGCCGGATGCTGGCCGATCTGACGCCCGGCATCGCCGGCGACGTCGACCCGGCCAGCATCCTGACCGGGCACGTCGTCGTTGAGCCCGGCGCCCGGGTGGTGCGCTCCCGCATCGACGGCCCGGCCGTCATCGGGGCGGGAACCCTCGTCGAGGACAGCACGGTGGGGCCGTTCACCGCCGTCGGCCCGGACTGCGTCCTGCGTCGGTGCAACGTGGCCGACTCGGTGGTGCTCGCTGGTGCCACCATCTCGGCGGTGCCGCCACTGGCCCGGTCGCTGATCGGGCGCGCCGCGACGGTCAGTGCGGGCGACGGCCTCGCGCACCGGCTGGTGATCGGTGACGACACCCGGATCGAGCTGGCCGCGTGAGCGCGCCGGGGGCGGCGCTTCGGCTGCGCCCGCGTGAGGACGACGGGCTGGCGCAACGCCTGGCTCGCTCGGCGGCCGAGACCGAGGCCGGCGCGGCCATCCGTACGACGGACGTGCCGGGCTGGCTGGCGGAGCGGGCGCGCGCCCAGCGGTTCCGGGTGACGCCGATCCCGTTCCAGGAGTTGGACGGTTGGGGGTTCGCTCCGGGCACCGGCAACCTGGTGCACCACAGCGGCCGTTTCTTCACTGTGGAGGGCCTGCACGTACGCACCGGTGGGTCGCCGCACCTGGAGTGGTGGCAGCCGATCATCAACCAGCCCGAGGTGGGCATCCTGGGCATCGTCGCCACCGAGTTCGACGGCGTTCTGCACTTCCTCCTGCAGGCCAAGGCCGAGCCCGGCAACCCGACACCGGTGCAGCTCTCGCCGACGGTTCAGGCCACCCGCAGCAACTACACCGGGGCGCACCGCGGGGCACCGGTGCGCCACCTGGAGCTCTTCACCGATCCGCATCGCGGCCGGCCGCTCACCGACGTGCTGCAGTCGGAGCACGGGTCCTGGTTCCACCACAAGACGAACCGGAACATGATCGTCGAGACTGGCGCCCCGGTCGACGCCGGCGCGGACTTCTGCTGGCTCACCCTCGGCCAGATCGGCCGTCTGATGCAGGTCGACAACCTGATCAACATGGACACCCGTACGGTCCTGGCCTGCGCGCCAGTGACCTTCGGCGATGCGGTGGCCCGGCACGACGACACCGAGGTGCGTTCCTGGTTCACCGCGGAACGCACACGCCACGACCTCCACGGCCGGCTGGTGCCGCTGCGCGGGCTGCCCGGCTGGACCATCGGCGAACGGACCATCGAACACGTCCCGCCGCGCTACTTCCGGGTGATGGCGGTCTCGGTCGAAGCCGACAACCGCGAGGTACGCGGCTGGACCCAGCCACTCTTCGAACCGCTGGAACGAGGGTTGATCGCGTTCCTGACCCGCCGGTTCGGCGGCGTGCCGCATCTGCTCACGCACGCCCGGGTGGAGGCCGGCTTCCACAACACAGTGGAGCTCGGGCCGACCGTACAGTGCACACCCGGGCACCACGGCTCGGGCACCGGGCCGGCATTCCTGGACCTGATCAGGTCGGCGACGCCCGGCCAGATCCGGTACGACGTGGTGCACGCCGAGGAGGGCGGGCGTTTCTACCACGCGGAGAACCGCTGCGTCGTCCTGGAGTCCGACGCGGCGCCCGCCGATCCGCCGCCGGGATACCGCTGGCTGACACCGGGCCAGCTGACCGCGCTGCTCCGGCACGGGCACTATGTCAACGTCCAGGCCAGGACGTTGCTGTCCGCCATCACCACCGGCGCGGTCGTTCTCTGACGCACACCACGGCCGGCCGGGATCACCCGGCCGGCCGTGGCGGTTGTCGATCAGCGCACCAGACGCACGAACTCCCGGACGTCGTCGACCAGGGGGCCGGGCTGCTCCAGGGCGGCGAAGTGACCGCCCTGGTCAAACTCGGTCCACCGGGCGATGGTGGGGATGTGTGCCTCGGCGAATCGGCGTACCGGCAGGAAGATGTCCTTCGGGAACACGGCCACACCGACCGGCACGGTGATCGGAGGGGGCGCCGCCCCGGCGGCCGCCGCCTTCACCGCGGCCGCGCCCTCGTAGTAGAACTGCGCCGAGGGCCCGGCGGTGGCGGTGAACCAGTACAGCGACACCAGCGTCAGGATGTCGTCGCGCGACACCGCGTCCTCGGGCACCTTCTCGCTGTCGGTCCACTCCCGGAACTTCTCCACGATCCAGGCGAGCTGCCCGACCGGTGAGTCGGTGAGCGCGTACGCCAGCGTCTGGGGGCGGGTCTGCTGGATCTTCATGTAACCGGACAGGTGCTCGTCGAACTCGCGCAGCCGGCCCAGCCGCGCCATGTCCCGCTCGCTCAGGCCGTCCAGGTCGGCCGGGTCGCCGGACGGGAAGGTCATCAGCATGTTCACGTGCACCCCCGCGCAGTGCGTCGGGTCGATGACGCCGAGCGCCTGCGAGATCACCGATCCGGCGTCACCGCCCTGCGCCACGTACCTGTCGTAGCCGAGCCGGCGCATCAGCTCCGACCACGCGGAGGCGATCCGCACCACGTCCCAGCCGGTGTCCGGCAGGCTGGAGAAGCCGTACCCGGGCAGCGACGGGATCACCACGTGGCACGCGTCGGCCGGGTCGCCACCGTGTGCGCGCGGGTCGGTGAGCGGGCCGACGATCTCGGTGAACTCCGCGAACGAGCCGGGCCAGCCGTGGGTGAGGATCAGCGGCACCGCGTCCGGTTCCGGGCTGCGCACGTGCACGAAGTGGATCATCGCGCCGTCGATCTCGGTCCGGAACTGGGGCATCTGGTTGAGCCGAGCCTCCGCGGCCCGCCAGTCGAAGGTGGTGGCCCAGTAGTCGGTGAGCTCCTGCAGGTAGGCCAGCGGCACGCCGCGGTCCCAGCCGACGCTGGCGAGCTCGCCGGGCCAGCGGGTGGCGGCCAGTCGTCGACGCAGGTCGTCGACGTCGGGTTGTGGGATGTCGATCCGGAACTCTTCCATCGCGCAATTCCCTTCCATTGGCTGAAGCACGCGCTTATCGGATCTGTGCGGGAAAAGACTTCAAACCGTTCACGAAGTTCGACTCCAACCGGATCTCCGGTCCGGTACGCACCAGCGACGGCAGGTGCGGGAGGAACGCCCGGAGCAGGGCGGTCAACTCGTGCCGGGCCAGGTGGGCGCCCAGGCAGAAGTGAGGGCCGATGCCGAACGCCAGGTGCGGATTGGGACTGCGGCCGAGGTCGAGCCGGTCCGGCTCGGTGAAGACGGCCGGGTCGCGGTTCGCCGAGGTGTAGTAGAGGACCACCTTGTCGTCGGCCGCGATGGCCTGCCCGGCCAGCTCGGTGTCGCGAGTGGCGGTACGTCGGAACTGCATGATCGGTGTGACATGGCGGATCAGCTCGTCGACCGCCGCGGCGATGGGCACCGTGCCGGCCACCAGTCGGTCGCGCTGCTCGTGGTCGTCGACCAGGGCCGACAGCGAGCCGGCGATGAGGTGTCGGGTGGTCTCGTTACCGGCCACCACCAGCAGCAGCCAGAACATGCAGAATTCGCGGTCGGACAGCCGCCGGCCGTCCACCTCGGCGACGGCGAGCCGGCTGATCAGGTCGGGCTGCGGGTGCGCGCGGCGCTCGGCCGCCAGCTCCAGCGCGTAGGTGAACGCCTCGGCGAATGTCCGCCGGTACGCGTCCACGTCCCCGCCGCCGAACTCGGGATCGTCGAAGCCGACCAGATGGTTGCTCCACCCGTACAGCAGGTGGCGATCGGCGCGCGGGACACCGAGCAGGTCGCAGAGCACCAGCAACGGCAACTCGGCAGCCAGGTCGGTGACCACGTCCAGCTCGCCGGCGCGCACGACGCGCCGGACCAGCTCGGTGGCGTGTGCCGCGACCCCGTCGGCGAGACCGCCGACCGCCCGGGGCGTGAAGACCGACGTCACCAGGCGGCGGATCTGGACGTGCTGCGGTGCGTCCATGCTGATCAACAGCTGCCTGGTCTGCCGCAGGTCCGCCGGTGTCCGCGGGTCGACGAGGAAGGCGCCGGCCCGCCCGGACGAGAAGTCGCCGGTGCGCCGCGACGCCTCCTGCACCGCCGCGTGCGTGGTGACCGCCCAGTACCCGCGGCCCCGCTCGGTGATCCGGCCGCTCGCGCTGTGCCGGGTCAGGAGCGGCTCGTCGACCCAGGCCACCGGTTCGTCGCGCCGCCGACGGGCGAACTCGGCGTGCGGCACCCCGTGCGCGTAGGTGGCCGGATGGGCGATGTCCGGCCGGGTGGCGCCCGACACGCCGGTCACGGCACCGGCTCCGCCGACGACGTCCGCTCCAGCACCGCATCCGGGTCGTCCGGCGCGGGCGGCGCGATGGCGCGGCGCAGCGCGTCCTTCCGCAACTTGCCGGAGGTGTCCCGGGGCAGGGCAGCCACCACGTGGTACGCCCGAGGCGTCTTGAAACCCGCGAGCGAGCGGCGGCAGTGCGGATCGAGCAGCGCGAACAGGTCGGCCGGCTCGGGCAGAGTCGGCTCGATCACCGCGACCACGTGCTCGCCGAACTCGTGGTCCGGCACGCCGATGACGGCCGCGTCCCGTACCGCCGGATGGGCCAGCAGCACCGCCTCGACCTCCGTGGGATAGACGTTCACGCCCCCGGTGACGATCAGGTCCTGGGCACGGCCGTCGAGGTACAGGAAGCCGGCCTCGTCCAGGTGTCCCAGTTCGCCGTAGGTGAACTTGTCCGCGGCCAGGTGCACGGCCCGGGTCTTCTCGGGCGCCTTGTGGTACTGGAACGTGCGCCCGGTGAGGCGCCGGACGAACACCCGCCCGGACACACCGGCGGGCACCGGGGCACCCTCCTCGTCGACCACCACGAGTTCGTACGGCGGCACGGCGCGGCCCACGCTGCCCGGCCGGCGCAGCCAGTCGTGCGAGTTGATCAGGCTGACGACGCCGCCCTCGGTGGCGCCGTAGTACTCCAGGAACACCGGCCCCCACCACTCGATCATGGCCCGTTTGACGTCCGGCGGGCACGGCCCGCCGCCGTGCCAGACCCGCCGTAGCGATGCGCCGGAGAAGCCGCGGCGGACGTGCTCCGGCAGCCGGAGCAACCGCACCAGCTGGGTCGGCACCAGATGCGCCGCGGAAATCTGCTCCGCGTCGATGACCGCGAGCGTGGCCTCCGGGTCGAACCTCTCCTGGATGTGCAGCGTGCAGCCGCGCAGCAGGGCGAGCAGCGCGAGGAACAGCTGCGACGAGTGGTACCAGGGCCCGTCGAGCAGGAACCGCTCGTTCGCCGGGACGTCGAGGACCACGCGGGCGTACTCCAGCAGTTTGGCCACCCGGGTGAACGGCGCTCCGACCACGAACATGCCGTTGAGCACGCCCTTGGGTGCGCCGGTGGTCCCGGACGTGTAGAGCATGGTGGAGCCGCAGGACTGCTCGGCCGGTTCGGCCGGATCCGCGGCGGCGAGCAGAGGCTCCACCGCCCGGAAGCCGGGCACGTCACGGTCGCCGAGCACCAGTCGCGTCGGGACCTCCCCCGGCGCGCGGGCGGCGGCCCGGCCACTCACCTGCGCGTAGGGCTCCTCGACGATCAGCCCCCGACACTCAGAGTCGGTGATCAGGTAGGCGATCTCCGGCTCGGTCAGGTGCCAGTTCACCGGCACCACGGTGATCCCGCGGTGCAGGCAGGCCAGCAGGATCTCGAACGTCTCCCGGCGATTGCCGAGCACGCAGGCCACCTGGTCGCCGGGACCCAGCCCTTCGGCGGCCAGGACGCCCATCCAGCGGTGCACCCGCGAACCGAGTTCCGGCCAGCTGGAACGGCCGCGCTTGTCGACCAGGGCCGTGCGGTGTCCGTTCGCGGCGATGAGGTCGTTGATCAACGTCGGCATGGGCGCGTCTACTCCTCGATCAGGTCGGGTTGGGCGCGGATGATGTCGTCGTACAGCGGGGAGAAGTTGAGCCGTCCCATGCCCGGCGTGCCCATCAGGGCCGCCGTGGCCCGCGCGGCGTCCGGGCGGATCGGTACCGGCCGGCCGGCCGCCTCGGCGAGCAGTTGCACCTGGCAGCTGCGATCCATGGTGATGAACCACCACGCCGCCTCCTGCACGCTCCCGCCGACGGTGAGCAGGCCGTGATTGCGCAGGATCACCGCCTTGGCGTCGCCGAGCCGGTCGGCGATGTGCTTCGCCTCCTGCGACTCCAGGACCACGCCCTCGAAGCCGTCATAGACCGAGTGGTCCTCGTAGAAGGCGCAGGCGTCCTGGGTGAGCGGGTCGAGCGGCCGGCCGAGGGTGGACCAGGCCCGCCCGTAGGTGGAGTGCGTGTGCGCGGCCGCCACCACGTCCGGTCGGGCGGCGTGCACGTGGGAGTGGATCGCGTACCCGGCCGGGTTCACGCTGCCCCTGCCCGCGACCACAGTGCCGGACTCGTCGACCAGCAGCAGGTCGGCGACCCGCACGTGTCCGAAGTGCATGCCGAACGGGTTGATCCAGAAGTGGTCCGGCTCGATCGGGTCACGGGCGGTGACGTGTCCGCCGGCGCCGTGGTCGAAGCCGGAGCGGGCGAACAGCCGCAGTGTCGCGGCGAGCCGCTGCTTGCGGTAGCGCCGTTCGGCGAGCGGTTCGCGGCGCGTGGTCATCCGCATCCGCCCGGGGTGTCGAGGTCGTACGGCGGGGTCAGCCGGGCCGACTCGGTGACCACCGGCCGGTCGTCACCCGCCTGCCACATCTCCAGGAAGGCGTCGACCCGTTCCAGTCCCCAGAACCGGTGGCGTCCCAGCTTGAGGTAGGGGATGCCGAAGATGTCGTCGAGGTACGCGCGGTACAGGCAGTCCACGCCCTCCTCCCGGATGCTCGCCGACTCGGCGGCCAGCACCGCCGTCTCCGGAGCGAACCCGGCCTCCTTGGCCGCACGGCGCACCGTGTCGGGCTGGCAGATGTCCTCACCCCGTCCCCAGCGGGCCTGCGCCAGCGCGTCGTAGAACGCCTCGGCCAGGCCCTCGCGTCGTGCGGCCAGCCAGGCCAGATGCGGCAGTTCCCACCACGGGTCCCGGTCGATGGGCCAGGCCATGGTCAGGTTCTGGCGCTGGGCCAGGCGTTTGGTGTCGAGCAGCATGTACAGGTGCTTGGCCCGGCTCATCTGCACGTAGTGGAACTCGCCGCCGCGCGCCGCCAGTGCCGCCGTCGACCGCTCGTCCGGGTCCCAGTACGGCTGCAGGTCCATCCTGGTGAACAGATCCGGTACGGCCTCGCGCAACCGCCGCACCGCGAGCCAGCTGTACGGGCTGCGGAAGGAGAAGTACAGCCGCGGCCGGGCGCTCATCGTCGGTCTCCCCGCAGCGCCGCGACCACCTCGTCATCGAGCTCGGCCATGCCGCCCGCGCCGGGTCCGGCAGCGATGGCGTAGCCGTGCAGGATCCGCGCCTGCGCGACCTGCACCAGGCGGTCGCCGCGTTGGACGTGGCACCGCATCCGTCCGTCGAAGAGCACGCCGCGCAGGATGTCGGTGACGGTGAAGACGGTGTGCACGGTCTCCTCCATCCGCGCGGCCTCGACCAGCTGCAGGTGGCTGCGCGACACCACCGGGATCCAGGACCGCTCGGTCAGCAGGCGGCCGACGGAGATGCCACGGTCGGCGAGGAACCGGTCCACCACCTCCTCCAGAGCGCGCACGAACCCGGAGTGCTGGACCCGGTCGGAGTAGTGGCAGTAGAAGTACGGTGCCCGCCAGGACCACAGGTGCGCGCCCGGTTCCGCGCCCAGCACGTCCTCGGCGGTCTCACCGGGTGCCAGCGACCGGTGGTCCGGGTGTCGCACCGTTGTCGCCGCGGCCAGGTCGGGGACCTCCAGGGCGTCGAGCCCGCCGGGCGCGCGACGGTAGGTCTCGGCGGTGCGCTCGCGGACGAGCGCGACCCGCACCCGGCCCCGCAGCGCGGTCACCTCCTGTCCGTCCCGGGTCGACACGAGCCGGACGCTCAGCAGGTTGTCAGTGGCCGAGGTGACCTCGGCCCGCACCTCGTCGTCCAGTTCGAGCACGGCGGGCAGTTGTACGGAGCTCTCCACGATCTCCAGGCCGAGACCGTGCCGCAGGTACAGCTCACCGGCGCCGGCGCCCTGGTCGCGGAGCCAGCGCAGCACGCCCTGCTCGACCAGGTAGAGGAAGTGCTTGAAACCGATCCAGGTACGGATGTTGGCGCCCTCGTACCCCGGTTCGGTGTGCACCACTGTGGGTCTTGGTGTGATCGTCACGGTCATTGCTCATCCCGCCGTTCCCATCGTCGCCCGGGCCAGCCGGGCCAGGTCGGCGACCCGGTCGGCGATCCCTTGGGCGTGCCGTACATGGCAGAAGTGGTCGTAGTCGTCGCGCAGGTGCAGGAGGCCGCCCGGCATGCCGGCGGCGAGCACCTCCGCCGCCTTCGGGGTCAGCGTGGGATCCGCGCCGCCGGCGAGCACCGCGACCGGCCTGCCCACCGCCTCGAGCGACAGATCGGCGGTCGCCAGGTACTGCTCGAAGACGGTGAGGAACCCGGCCGGACCCACCCGCTCGATCGCCAGGTCCGTCATCGCCGCCAGCAGCCCGGCGTCGATGCGGGCCGCCCGGCTGCCCATCCGGGCGCGCAGGCCGTCGTGGATGTGCTGCACGAACGTCTCCCGGGAACGGTCGAACAGTGCCCAGGTGACCGGCCCTCCGGGAGGTCGGTACAGGGGGCAGATCAGCGCGACGGTCCGCCCGGCGAGAGGTTCGTCGGCGCAGAGCAACTGGAGTGCCGCGTTGCCGCCGAACGAGTGCGCCACCAGCACGTCCGGGGTTCGGGGCAACGCGGCCAGGCCCGAGCGCAGCCACTCCGCGGGCGACCGGTGCCGCCACCGGTAGTCGTTGCCGGCACGCCACGGAAGGTCCAGTGCGACCAGGCGCCGGCGCGGGCCGAGCCACTCGGCGAGGGGCCGCCAGCTCTGCCAGGTGTCCTCCAGCCCGTGCGCGAACGCCACGAGCGGGGCGCCCGGATCACCCTCGTTGAGCACGTGCACGGGGACGGTCACGACGCACCGCCGAGAACGGCGAACGGCGTGTCGCCGGGATCGCCCACGGCCAGTGCGCCGTGTCCCTCGTCGGCCACCAGGTGCGCGGCCAGGGCGAGGGCGACGATGTCGCGTGCGCCGTAGGAGTCGCCCCAGTCATCGATCGGGCCAGACGGCAACGGCTCGGCCGCGGGCAGCGGCGCTCGCGAGTGGACGACGAGGGGGCCCGGGCGCGCGGTGAGCACGACGCAGGCGGCACCCGCGCGCAACGGCGGGGCACCGGCGTGCAGCGCCGACGCGATCTCGTCGGCCGGCTCCACGCCGACCAGGACCACCCGGTCGGCGCGACCCGCCGCCAGCAGCAGCGCGGCGGTGCGCAGGCCGGCGCGCCCGGACCGGGCGCCGGAGCAGATCATCAGATTCGGGCCGCCGAAGCCGAACCACAGCGCCACGGCGCTGGACACCACGTTGCTGGACACGCCCGGCGCGTCGAGCACACTGACCGCGCGCCCACCCTCCTCGGTGACCGTCCGGGCCACCCGGGCCACGGTCTCGACGTTGCCCAGATTGCTGCAGGCCACCACCGCGGTTGCGGGCAGCGGCGTCGGCAGCGGGTGACGGCCCGGTGTCAACCCCAGCGCCCGGTGCACGGCGCAGAGCGCGAGCCGCGTCGCGGGGTCCTTGGAGAGCAGGCCCTTGCGACCCAGCAGCGTGGCCGCCCGGTCGGCGGTGGCGGCCTCCGCGCGCGCCCACTCCCCCGTTCCCGCGGCGCTCAGGTCGGCACCGGGCAGGTGGAGGCTCCAACCGGTCGCGTAGATGGCGGTGGTCACGACGCCTCCAGCAGGGAGACCGCGTTGACGCCGCCGAACCCGAAGGCGTTCACCTGCACCAGCCGGGGCCGCGACCCGACGAAGTCGCCCACGACGAACCGCAGTCCGTCGCCCTCGGCCAGGACCGTTCGCAGGCCGGCCACCGGCGGCACCAGCCCGGTCTCCAGGCAGCGGATCGCCACGTCGACGTTGACGAGCGCCGCGGCACCGGAGGTGTGCCCCACCGCGCCCTTGACCGCAGTGATCAGCGGCGAGCCGCCCGCGGCGTCGACCACGGCCCGCAGTGCCCGGCACTCGGCCGGATCGTTGAGCGCGGTGCCGGTGCCGTGCGCGATCACCAGATCGGTCTCCGACGGCTCCCGCCCCGCACGGGCGTACGCGTCGCGCATGGCGCGGCAGATGCCGTCCACGTCGGGCGCGGTCTCGTGCCGGGCGTCGCAGGACAGGCCGGTGCCGGCGACCCGCGCGAGCGCCGGTCGGGAGACGTCCGCCGGTTCCACGACCAGCGCCGCCGCACCGTCGCCGAGCAGCACACCGGTGCGGTCCCGGTCGAACGGGCGGACCCGCGTGGTGGGCGGATCGCTCACCCGCCCGATCATCGCCAGCATGGAGCGTGTCATGGTGTCTGCGGCGGCGACCACGACGGCGTCGGCGTCGCCCAGGGCCAGCATGTCCTCGGCCAGTGCGAGGACATGCCCACCCGCACTGCACGCGTTGGACACCGTGATGACGTCGGTGACGCCCGGCAGCACGCGGCGCACCGCCTCGGCGAAGTGCAGCTTCGAGCGCGGCGGACGGACCCCGCTGAGGGCGAACTCCTCGACCGCGCCGAGTTCCCGCAGCCCCGTACCCACCAGGGCGGTGACCCGGCGACGGCCGGCGTCCAGCCCGGACGCGGCCACCGCCTCCGCCACGCACGCCGACAACATGCGGGCGGCGCCGAACGGCGCCGCGCCGGCGGCGTGGTAGCCGTGCGAGACGTTCAGAAGCGCCCCGCCGGGGTGCCGCAACGGCGCCGCGCCGCAGGCGCCGCTGAGTAGCGCCGCGAACGTCCGCTGGCCGTCGCCCAGGCAGGTACGGACGGCGCTACCGGTCACCAGTGCCGGCATCGGCGCACCTCCTCACGACAGCTACGGCCACCGCGCCGTCGGCGTTGCGGGCGGTCAGCAGGGCCGGCCCGGCAGGCTCCGGGTCAGCCAGCCAGACCGCGAGCGCGGCGGCGGACGAGGCCGCGTCGCACTCCCCCAGCAGCCTCTTCGCCGCTACCCGGCGAGGTCGGTGGCGGAGCAGCCCGGCGACCGCGAGGTACTCGTCCTGACCCGCCTCGTCCGCCTCGCCGGTGAGGACCGCGGTGACGTCGGAGGGTGCGACGCCGGCCCGGTCCAGGGCGCGCCGGGCGCAGGCCAGGAGTGCGCGCGCCCCGGTGCCGCCCGGACCGAACCCGGTCGCGGTGACGAGGTCGGCGACCGGCGCGGCGCCGACCCAGGCCGGTGGCTGGGGCGCGGACAGGACGAACACGGCGGCCGCCTCGCCGAGCGGCACCTCGGCCGTCGTACCGGTGAGGTGTGCGGCCCACGCCCGGTGTGCGGAGAACTCCTCGACGGCACCGGCGAGCATCACGTCGGCGTATCCGCCGGCGAGCACCATCTCGGCGTACCGGACGGCGTTGAGGAAACCGAGCGCGCCGCCCGCGACGGTGGCGTTGACACCGCGCAGGCCGTGCCGGATGGCGACCTGGCCGGCGGCGCCGTTCATCACGGTGTTCGGGAACAGCATCGGGTTCACCAGGTACGGCTTCTCCTGCACCAGCGTCTCGCGACTGAAGTCGCTGGTGGACCGGAAACTGCCGATCGTCGTGCCGAGCACCACACCGACGCGACCGCGGTCGGCGTCGGCGGACAGTTCGGCCGCGCCGAGGGCGTCCTCGCAACAGACCACCGCGAGCCCGGTGGCCCGGTCGTACGTGCTGGTCCCCTTGCGGCCGAGCCGGGCCCGGATGTCGAAGCCCGGCACGACGTGTCCGCGCGGCGACGGAAGCGACTCGGTGAACAGGCCACCGGTGCCGGGGGCGACCGGGGCGTCGGAGCGCGGCAGCGACGCGGGGGCCGCGGACGTGGCAATGCCGGCCGAGGTGAGCGCGGACCAGCCGAACACGCTCACGCCGGTCATGCCACCGCTCCCAGCATCACGATGGCGTTGTTGCCGCCGAAGGCGAACCCGTCGTTCTGCACCACGCGCACTGTGGCGTCGCGGGCCACGTTCGGCACGGGGTCGAGACCCGGCAGCCCTTCGTCGGGGTGCTCCCAGTTCACTGTGGGCGGCAGGAAACCCCTGTCGATCGCCAGCACCCCGGCGATGGCGCCGAACCCGCTCGCCGCGCCCATCGTGTGCCCGATCATCGACTTGATCGAGCTCACCGGCGGCGGCTCGGGCCCGAAGACCTCCAGGATCGCCGCGCCCTCCACCAGGTCGTTGGCGGGTGTGCCGGTGCCGTGCGCGCAGATGTAGTCGACGTCCTCGGGTTTCACCCCGGCGTTGCGGTGCGCCAGCCGGATGCAGTCCGCGATGCTGGGTGTGTGCGGTGCCACCGGATGGTGCGCGTCGCAGTTGCGCCCGTACCCCAGCAGCTCGGCATAGATCCGCGCGCCGCGGGCGCGGGCGTGCTCGAACGTCTCCAGCATCAGCACGGCCCCGCCCTCGCCGGTGAGAATGCCGGAGCGGTCCCGGTCGAACGGCGCGCACGCGTGCTCGGTGAGCGCGCCCAGCCTGAAGAAGCCGGCGTGCGCCCACCGGCACACCGCGTCGGCACCGCCGGCGAACACCACGTCGGCCTCACCGGCGACGAGCAGGTCGTAGCCGTACCCGATCGCGTAGTTGCTGGCCGAGCAGGCCGTGGCCAGGGTGAGCGACTCACCGGCGAGGCCGAGTTCCTCGCTCACCGCGTGCGCGAGCCGGTTCGCCGGTAGCTGCGCCAGCAGGGTCGGGTCCTGTCCGGCGAACCCCTCGGCGAGGATCTGTGCGGTCAGCGCCTCCAGCACCTGTGACTCGCCGCTGGTGGTGCCGATCACCGCGTGCGCGCGTCCGGCGTCGATCCGGTCCGGGTCGAGACCGCCGTCGGCGGCCGCGAGCCGCGCCGCGGTGGCCGCGAACAGGCTGGACCGGCCCCACCGGGACGGGTCCAGCCTGGACAGGTGCTCACCGGGCCGGAACCCGTGCACCTCACCTGCCTTGACGAACGGAAACCCGGAGGTGTCGAAGCTGGTGATCCGGGATATGCCGGATCGCCCGGAGCGCAGCGAGTCGGCGAACGCCGACACGCCGACCCCGATGCTCGATACCGGACCGAGCCCGGTCACCGCGACGCGGACCACGGCTCAGTCCCGGCCGGTGGCGTGCCGGGTCAGGGCGGCGTGCACAGCCTTCAGGTTGCGCAGTTCGGGAAGCTCCGCCTGCGGAATCTCCACCTTGAACTGCTTGTCGATACGGGCCAGGATCTCGATGGCACGCAGCGAGTCCGCCTCGTACTCGTCCATGAAGTCGCCGGTGTCGGTGAGCTCCTCCGGCTCGACCTCCAGCACCTCCGCGACGATCTCGCGAAGCTCCTCCAGCTGCTGTTCCTTGATCGTCATCGCTGTCCTTCCGTGCTGACCGAAACCATTGGATGAGGGTGGGCGACGCCGGACGGCGGGACCGCCGGCCGGGCGACGGGGCGGCGGGTGGCGATGAGGGTGCCCACGGTGGCCACCCGGCGATCGCCGATCCAGGTCTCGCCGTGGGCGAACGCGGTGTCGGCGACCACGGAGTCGAGGTGGACCTCGTGCCGGAGGACGTCACCGGGGTACGCCGAGCCGGCGAAGTGCCAGTCCCGGGCGCCGGCGAACATCAGCACGCCGTCGTCGTCCGGCGGTGGGCTGTCCCCCAGCCAGAGCAGGGCGGCGCTCTGGCCGAACGACTCGATCAACAGCGACCGCGGGTACGCGAACCGCCACGGCTCGGCACTCTCCGGCAGGTCGGCGTAGCAGGGCTCGGTCGCGCTGACCAGTTTGACCGTCCGGATGGAGCGTCCCGGCTCCAGCGCGAGCACCCGGTCCACCAGGAGCATCGGATGACGTTGCGGGAGCACCGCCCGGATCTCGTTGTGCTCACCCATCGCCGGCTCCGGCGGCGGCGAAGAGGGCGCGCAGCTTGGCCGTGGTGGTGCCGTCGGCGCGGTACGCCACCGCGCGCACGTCCCAGCCACCGGGCGACTCCTCGGCCCGCACCGTGAGCGTGAGCGTGTCACCGTCGAGCAGCGGCGCGAGAAACCGCACCGAGCGCAGCTCGACCAGCTCGGGCGGGCGGCCCCCGGCGGCGCCGGCCATCGCCCGGCACAGCGCCTCCACGACGAAGACCCCGGGGAACACCGCCAGGTCGGGAAAGTGGCCCCGCAGGTACGGATCGTCGCCGCGCACGGGGACACGTACGGCGAAGGCCGCCCCGGAGGAGTCCAGGCGCACCAGGTCGGCGTCACACAACGGGGATGCCACCGCCCGGGTCACAGCGTGATCCCCCCGTCCACCTGGAACACCTGGCCGGTGACGTAGGAGGCGCGCTCGCTGAGCAGGAAGGCGACCATTTCGGCGACCTCGTCGGCCCGGCCGAACCGGCGTACGGGAATCTGGCCCAGTGCCTGCTCGCGGAGCCGGTCCGGGAGCGCGTCGGTCATTTCGGTCTCGATGAAGCCGGGCGCCACCACGTTGACCCGTACGCCGTGCCGGGCCACCTCCTTGGCCAGCGACTTGCTGAACCCGATGATGCCGGCCTTGCTCGCGGCGTAGGCCGTCTGGCCGACGTTGCCGTAGACCCCGGCCACTGACGACATGTTGACGATGGCGCCGCTGCGCTGCTTCATGAAGCGGAACGCCATGGCCCGGCAGACGTTGCGGGTTCCGGTGAGGTTGGTGGCCAGCACGGCGTCCCAGTCGTCCGCGGGGGCCAGCACCAGGGGCGCGTCGCGGGTGATGCCGGCGTTGTTGACGACGAGGTCGAACGTGCCGAGCTGATCTTCGGCGGCGCGCACGAAGTCCTCGACGGCGGCGGGGTCCGCCACGTCGCAGCGCGCGAAGTAGCACGGCACGCCGAGCAGTCGGACGTCCTCCTCGGTACGCCGGGCGGCCTCGTCGCCGGTGTGGTGACAGCCGGCGACGGCGTACCCCTCGCGGGCCAGTCGCAAGGCCACCGCCCGGCCGATGCCGCGCGACGCCCCGGTGATCAGAGCCCGGTGCTGTTCGGCCATTTCGCCTCCGTCGTAATTTGCGCGCGAACCATTAACAGCCGCATTGATGAATTGGCCTTAAATGGTGGAGATCGCTACTCGCCTACTTTATCGGCCGACCGGCCGGGGCCCCTTCTCTCACGTTGCGACATCGCTTTTCAGCTCGTTGCGGATCTCCGCCGAGTCGGCGCCGGGCGCCGGTGCGCACCGGCGGATCCGGGTCGGGGTGCGCGAGAATTTCACCGCCGGCCCGACGAGCGGCGCTGTGGTTCCGTCGCTCAGCACGGTGTCCTGGAGCATCCCGCGGGCCCGTACGTGCGGGTCGGCGACCGACTCGCTCAGCGTCCGGACCGGAGCGGCCACCAACCCGGCGCCGGTCAGCACGTCGACCGCCTCGGTGACCGGGCGTCCCGCGCACCAGCCGGCCACGACGAGGTTGACCGCTTCGCGGTTGGCGATCCGCTGGTCGCCGGTCCGAAACCCGTCGGCGTCGGCCAGTTCGGGGCGGCCGATCGTGCGGGCCAGTACCCGCCAGTGCTTGTTCAGCGCGACGACGAGGTAGAGATGCCCGTCGGCGCACGCGTAGACGTTCGACGGCACCGCGAACGGGGTCTCGTTGCCGTGCCTGCCGGGTGGGGCCCCGGCGGCGGCGAGGGTCGGCAGGCCGCTGCTACCGAACAGCAGAGCGTCCAGCATGGACACGTCGACATGCTGACCCTCGCCGAACCGGTCCCGGTGGGCGAGCGCGGCAAGAGCCCCGATCGCGGCGTGCAGCCCGGCCAGCTCGTCGGCGATGAAGGTGGGCGCACGCACCGGATCGCCGTCGACCGGCCCGTTGAGCGCCATCCAGCCGCCGGCCGCCTGCACCACCGGGTCGTACGCGGGTCGGTCCCGGCCGGGACCGTACTGGCCCCACCCGGAGACGGACACGAACACCACGTCCGGGCGGACGGCACGGCAGTCGGCGTATCCGGCGCCCCACCTGGCGAGCGTGCCCGGTCGGTAGTTCTCGACCACCACGTCGGCCACCTGGACCAGCCGCAGGAACTCGGCGCGCCCCTCGTCCGTACGCAGGTCGAGGCCGAGGCTGCGCTTGTTGCGGTGCACCGTCTGGCGGAACCAGGACAGCGAGGTGCCCGGGATCACCGGGGGCACCTCGCCGTCGCGGCCGTGCGCCAGTTCCACCCGGATCACGTCCGCGCCGAGGTCGGCCAGGACGCAGGTGGCCAGCGGCCCGGACCACACCTTCGTCACGTCGAGCACGCGGACGCCGTGCAGTGGCCCGGACAGGTCGGTCCGCGCTTCGGCGTAGAAGTCCTCGGCCCGCATGTCAGAGCCGCTGCAGCAGTGAGGCGGTGCCGAGGGAGCCCCCGCAGCACATGGTGATCAGCGCCGACTCCCGGCCGGAGCGCTCCAGTTCGTGCAGTGCGGTCACCAGCAGCCGGGTGCCTGTGGAACCGAGCGGGTGGCCGAGGGCTATCGCCCCGCCGTTCGGGTTGACGCGTTCCGGGTCCGCACCGTACGCCGCCTGCCAGGTGAGCACGACGCCGGCGAACGCCTCGTTCACCTCGTACAGGTCGATGTCGTTGATCTTGCGCCCGGCCCGGGCGAGCAGCCGACCGGTGGCGGCGACCGGACCATCCAGCAGGTAGTACGGGTCAGCGCCGGTGACCACCTGGTGGCTGATCCGCGCCCGCGGGCGCAGGCCGGCGGCGCGGGCCCGCCCCTGCGACATCCACAACACGGCGGAGGCGCCGTCAGAGATCTGCGACGTGGTCCCGGCGGTGTGCACCCCTCCCTCGATGGTCGGCGCCAGCGCAGCCAGCCCTGCGGCTGTCGTCGGGCGCAGCCCTTCGTCGCGCTCGACCAGACGGACCGCACCGGTGGGGCTGCCGTCGCCGTTGAGCACCGGCGCGCGCACCGGCGTCACCTCCGCGGTGAACCGGCCATCGGCCCAGGCCGCGGCGGCCCGCCGCTGGGACGCCAACCCGTACGCGTCGGCGTCGGCGCGGGTGATGCCCTCGCGCCGGGCGATCCGCTCCGCGCCACCGAACTGCGCCTGGGGCGGGTCGTCCCACGGATAGTCGGCTGTCTTGTAGTGCCCGGGGCCCTGGTAGAGGTTCGTGCCGACCGGCACCCGGCTCATCGACTCGACGCCGCAGGCGATGCCGACGTCGATCTCCCCGGCCGCGATCAGCGCGGCCACCAGGTGATTGGCCTGGTGGGCCGACCCGCAGGACACATCCACTGTGGTGCAGCCGACAGCCGGGTCGTGCCCGGTGCTGAGCCAGGCGTTGCGGGTGACGTTGAGGCTCTGCTCCCCGGACTGCGTGACGCACCCGCCGATGATCTGTTCCACGTCGGACGGGTCGGTGCCGGTCTCGTCCAACACCGCCAGCAGCACGTGCCGCAGCAGTTCCACCGCCTTGAGACCGGCCAGCGCCCCACCCCGCCGCCCGATCGGCGTACGGGTGGCCGCGACCATGACCGGCAGTCGCTCACCGGACGCGATCACGCGTCGGTCCGCAGCGTGATGGCGAGCTTGGGGCAGCCCCGGGCCGCGATCTCCGTCGCCGGCCACAGTGCGGGCGCCGGGTGTTCCGCGCGGACCCGGAGCACGTCGTCCTCGCCCAACTCGAACACCTCCGGGGCGGCGTCGGCGCACAGGCCGTTGCCGTCACACTGGTCGAAATCGACGATGACGTGCACGAGTGCCTCCCCGGGTCCGTATCCGACGCCATCGTCGCCGCCCGGCCCGTACGGGCGCATCTTCAAAATTGCCGCCTCGCATTTCCGGTGCCCTTCCTTCTCGCACGTTGCGGAATGCGCCGACAAATGGCGACGCCGGCCACCGTGGGCATTAGCGTGCCTCTATGCGGCTGGACGACAGCGACGAAGAAGGCGAATTCCGGGCCGAGCTGCGCGCCTGGTTGCGCGCGCATGTGCCGGCCCCCTCCGCGGGTCCGCCACAGCCATGGCCGGAGCCGGAGATGCGGCAGTGGAGCGCCACCCTCGGCAAGGCCGGGTACGCCGGCCTGACGTGGCCGCGGGAGCACGGCGGGCGGGGCCTGCCACCGCTGTACCAGGCGATCCACGCCGAGGAGAGCACGCTGGCCGGCGCCCCGGACCACCTCAACGTCATCGGCCTGCACATGGTCGGTCCCACGCTGATCCGGTACGGCACCGCGGCCCAGAAGGCCGTCAACCTCCCGGGGATCCTGTCCGGCGACATCATCTTCTGCCAGGGCTTCTCGGAGCCGGAGGCTGGCTCGGACCTGGCCGCGGTGCGCACCCGGGCGGAGCGGACCGCGCACGGGTGGACGGTCACCGGCGAGAAGGTGTGGTCGTCGTACGCCCATCTCGCCGACCGCTGTCTCCTGCTGGCCCGCACCGAACCCGACGCGCCCAAGCATCGCGGCCTGACCTGTTTCCTGCTCGACATGCGCGCCCCCGGCGTCGAGGTGCGCCCGCTTCGCCAGATCTCCGGTGACACCGACTTCAGCGAGATCGTGCTGACCGGCGTGGAACTGCCCGAGGACAGCGTGGTGGGTGCGCGTGGCGAGGGCTGGAAGGTGGCGCTCACGACTCTCTCGCACGAACGCGGCACGTTCGGCATCACGCTCACCGCTCGCCTGGCGGTGCAACTGGACCGGCTGATCCGTACCGCCCACGCGGTCGGTGCCACCGCCGACCAGGCCGTGCGCCGGGAGATCGCCGATCTGCACGTGCGGCTTCAGGGGTTGCGCTTCACCGGTTACCGCGCGCTCGCGCAGCTGGAACGGGACGGGGAGCCCGGCCCGGAGAGCTCGGTGCTCAAGCTGCGCTGGTCGCAGACCCATCAGCAGATGTGCCGGCTGGGACTGCGGCTGGTGCAGGGCGACACCGTCGGACACGCCGGGCAGTGGGCGGCGTACTGGCGGCGGGCGCAGCTGCGCAGCCGCGCGAACACCGTCGAGGGCGGCACCTCCGAGATCCTGCGCGGGATCGTCGCCGAACGCGTTCTCGGCCTGCCTCGCCACCGTTAGGAGAGCGCACCATGGACTTCGCCACCACCACCGCACAGCGGGACCTGGCCGACGCGGCCCGACGCCACCTGAGCGAGCGCTTCCCACCGTCCCGGCTCGCCGCGACGGCGGATCACGGCCTCCTCGATCCGGAGGACTGGGCCGCGCTGGACCGACAGGGCTGGCTGGACGCGGAACTCGGACCGGTGGATCTCGCCCTGCTCGCCGAGGAGAGCGGGCGGGCGCTGCTCCCCCAACCCTGGGTCGGCACGGCCGGATCGGTTCTGCCGGTGTACCAGTCGGCGGGGCTGCCGCTACCCGGACCGGCCGCGCTGGTCGATTCCTCGGACACGTGCGCCGCGCACGACACGCCGGACTGGCGGATCAGCGGGAGCGCACCCGGCGTGGTCGACGCGCACCTGGCCACGGAGCTGGTGGTGGCCGCCACGACCCGCCAGGGGGTGGCGCTGTTCGGCGTCGCGCCCTCGGAGGTTTCCATCGCCGAGCGGGACGACATCGATCCACTGCGCCGGTACGCCACCGTCCGGTTGCTGCACGCGCCCGCCCGACTGCTCGCCGACCCCGGCCGCACCGCCGAGCTGCTGCCTGCGCTGCGGTTACGAAGCGCCATGCTGCTGGCCTGCGAGGCGGTGGGTGTCGCGGACGGCGCACTGGCCGAAGCCGTGCGGTACGCCGGAATCCGGACCCAGTTCGGCCGGCCGATCGGGTCGTTCCAGGCGGTGGCACACCAGCTGGCCGAGGCGTACGCGGAGATCGAGACCGCACGGTCGCTGGCCTACCGGGCGGCGGTGACGCTGAACGGCGAAGGCGCCGCCGAGGCGGTGGCCTGTGCCGCCGTGGCCGGTCCGCGCGCGGCCGTGCTGGCCTGCGAGGTGGCCCTGCAGGTCTGCGGTGGCATTGCCATGACCTGGGAGTTCGGGCTGCACCTGCGCTACCGGCGGGCGCTGTGGCTGGACGCCCACCGGGTCACCTCCGTGCCACCGCACGACGTGCTCGCGGCCCTGCTGCTGAGCTGACCGCCGGCGCTCACCGCCGAATCGAGAGGACGACACATGTCGTTGCAGCTGCACTGGTTCCTGCCCACGCACGGGGACGGACGCGAGGTGGCCCAACCCTCCTCCGGCCCGCCACCGCCCGGCGCGCGCCGCGACGTCGACCCGGACTACCTGCGTCAGGTCGCCCTCGCGGCGGACCGATTCGGGTTCACCGGGATGCTCGTGCCGTTCGGCATGTTCTGCGAGGACCCGTGGCTGGTGTCTGCCGCGCTCGCCGCGGACACCCGGCGGATCCGCTTCATGGTGGCGATGCGCCCCGGGCTCATCTCGCCGGTGCTGGCCGCGCAGTCCGCGGCGACCCTTCAACGTCTCTCCGGCGGCCGCCTCCAACTCAACGTGGTCACCGGCGGCGACGCCGACGAGCAGCGGCGCTACGGCGACTGGTTGTCGCACGACGAACGGTACGCCCGCACCGGCGAGTTCCTCGACGTGTTCCGCCGAGCCTGGACCGGTGAGCGGTTCGACCACACCGGCACGCACTACCGCATCCGCGCGGGCCTGCTCACCCGGCCGTACCCGGTCGCTCCGGAGATCTTCGTCGGCGGCTCCTCCGACGCGGCCCGGGAGGTGGCCGCCGTGCACGCGGACGTGCTGCTGGCCTGGGGCGAGCCACCGGCGGCCATGGCGGAGGCGATGGGCCGGGCCCGCGAACTCGCCGACGCGCACGGACGCACACTGAGCTTCGGCACCCGCTTCCACGTCATCGCCCGGGACACGTCCGCGCAGGCCTGGCAGGTGGCGCGGCAACTGGTCGACGGCATGGACCCGGCGCGGATCCGGCAGGCGCAGCAGCGCTTCCGGTCCACCGAGTCGCAGGGGCAGCAGCGGATGGCGGCGCTGCACGGTGGGCGTACCGACGACCTGGAGGTCTACCCGAACGTCTGGGCCGGGTACGGCCTGGTCCGTCCCGGCGTGGGCACCGCGCTGGTGGGCAGCCACGAGGACGTGGCGGACCGGATCGAGGAATACCACCGGCTCGGCCTGGACCACCTGATCCTGTCGGCGCAGCCGCACCTCGAAGAGGCCTACGTCGTCGGGGAGGGCGTCCTCCCGCTGCTGCGCAAGCGCGGCGTGCTCGCCGGCTGACGCCGGGCCCGGACCCGTCGGTGCCCCGGCCCAGAAGGGCCGGGGCACCGAACTTCTTGGATCAGACCTCCGAGGCGGTGCCGACGGCGTCGGGCTGCCACGCGGGCACCTCCGGTGCCGGACGGCGGCTGCGGGTCAGCACCCGGAGCATCATCGCGGGTCGCATCAGGGCCTGTGGCGGCTCGACGAGCCCCGCCACCCGCATGAAGGTCCGCGTCACCTGCGGGTCACGGGTCGCGGCCGCCTGCATCTTGGCCATGTACGCGTTCGCCATCCGCACCTTGAACGGTCGCGGGCCCCGCACCTGCGGGAAGCTCAGGTCACCACCCGCCGAGATCTCCCAGGGCACGTCGGTGACCGCGGAGACGGCCTGTTGGAAGTCGGTCGGCCGGGGTGCCGTGCCGCCGGCCAGGTGGTCGCGCAGGGTCAGCGCCTCCAACGCCGCCACTGTCATGCCCTGGCCGTAGACCGGGTTGAAGCTGCACGCCGCGTCGCCGAGGACCAGGAAGCCGTCCGGCAGCCGGGACAACCGCTCGTAGTGGCGACGGACGCTGGCCGGGTACCGCAGGGACACGGGCTCGTCCAGCGGCTCGGCGTCCTGGATGGCCTGGTAGATGTCCGGAACCGGCAGCGACTTGACGAACTCCAGGAATCCGGCCGGGTCGGCCGGCGCGCTGTCGCCGAGCACCCCGGTCAGAGAGACGATGCACCGGCCGCCGTCGATGCGGGACAGGAAGGCGCCACGGGGGTGCGACGGCGTCGACACCGGGTTGATCGACAGGTCGCCCTTGAGAACATCGTCCGAGGCCAGCCGATAGAGGCGCGTCGTGTAGGTCAGGTCGATCCGGATCCGGTCCTCGTCCGGCCGGCTGTACCCCAGTTCCTCCAGCCAGACCGGGGTGCGCGAGCCGCGGCCGGTGGCGTCGACCACCAGATCCGCGGTGATCGTCTCCTCGGCCGCGCCGTCACGCCCCTGCACCCGCACCCCGGTGACCCGCCGGCGGTCCGGCGTGGTGGTCAGCCCGACGATGTCGCGCTCTTCGGCGAAGCGTACGGCCGCAAGCTCGGCCACCCGTTGGCGCACCAACTGCTCCAGCACGGGACGGGCGGCCGACACGCAGGTCAGGCCGGTACTGGCCGGCGCCAGAGGGCGTCCGTTGAAGAACCACCGCAGCTCGCCCAGGTCGCCGGTCGGCACCCCGGCGGCCACCGCCTCCGCTGTGAAACCGGGAAACAGCTCGTCGAGGATCTGCTGGCCCCGGGCGAGCAGACCGTGCACGTGCCGGCCCTGTGACACGCCACGTCGGGCGGTGGAGACGCCGGTGAGCCGGTCGCGGTCGACGATGACCACCTCGGCGTACGCGTCGGCCAGCACCCGCGCCGCGAGCAGGCCCGCCATGCTGCCGCCGAGAACGACGGCACGCTCTCCCACCTGTGCGCTCACGGCTGCCCCTTCCTGGCCTGGTTGCTCACGACTCGCCGCGCGGGCTGTTCTGGTAAGCCGCCAGCAACCACTCGCCGTCGCGCTCGACGAGGATCCAGGACGCCCGGATGGCCCGGGCCGGCGACACGTCCTCGGCGCCGGGCTCCAGGACACCGCCCTCGGTCGTCAGCACCGCGACGCCGGGCGCGATGAGGCGGGCGTCGACCGGTGTGCCGGTGACCCGGGTGCCCTTGAGCTGGCCCTGGAACGCCTGCTCCATGTATCCGCGGATCTTGTCCCGGCCACGGCAGAAGACCCCGGGCAGGATCATGGTCGCGTCCTCGGTGAACGTGCGGGCGAACGCGTCGGCGTCGTGCTCCGCCCACGCGGTGACGATGTGCCGCGGTACCGCGGCCACGGCGGCCTGAGCCTCGGCGTTGAAGGTGCTCGTGGTCATTCTGGTGTCCTTTCTCGGCGGCTCAGAGATAGAGGGTGTCGGGTTCGAGGCCGCACAGGATCCGGCCGTACAGCTCGGTGTTGGTGTCCGGGTTCATCAACGCGTGCAGGTTGACCGCCTGCACGTCGCGGGCGATGCGCTGGATGGGCACGTCGTCGTAGAGCGAGGAGCCGCCGCTGGCGCCGGCGAGAATGCCGACCGCCTCCCTCGCCAGGCGGCACGCGGCTCCCAGGTCGGCCCGGGCACGGGCCCGCTCCGTGAGGCTCCACGGCTGGCCGCCGGCCGACTTGTCGTCGACCTGCGCGGTGAGGCGGTGCACGTGGAACTCGGCCTCGTCGGTCTTCAGCTCCGCCTCGGCCACCTGGCGGTGGGTCAGCGGCGCCTCGGCCTGCTTCTCGTACCCCGTGTAGGTGATCTTGCGCTCGGGCAGCCGCTCGAGGAACGTCTCACCGGCCGCGCGGGCCAGGCCCAGCACGGTGCCCACGGACGACGCGGAGGCAACCGGCAGCAGCGGCGCCCGGTACATGGCGGGCGCGTCAGCCGCGTCCGGTCCGGTCCGGCCCTGGAGCACCACCGGCAGCGGCAGGAACCGCTCGGCCGGCACGAACAGGTCCTGGGCGACCGTGCTGACGCTGCCCGTGCCGCGCAGGCCGGACGTGTGCCAGTCGTCGACGATCTGCAGCTCGGACGTCCGCACCAGCGCCATCACCGGCATCGGCGGGCCATCACCGCCGACCAGCACCGCGATGATCTCCTGCCAGTGGCTGTGCAACGCGCCGCTGATGAAGCCCCACCTGCCGTTGACGACGATGCCGCCATCGGCCGGGACCGCCATGGCGGACGGGCTCAGGGTGCCGCAGATCCGCACGTTCGGCGTGGAGAAGACCTCCTCCTGCACCGCCTCGGGGAACAGGCCGGCCATCCAGGTCGGGATCCAGTAGACGGAGGCGGTCCACGCGGTGGCACCGTCGGCCCGGCCGAGCGCGGTCGCGACGTCGGCGAGCGTGCGGGTGTCGGCCTCGTAGCCGCCGAACCGCTTCGGCACCCGCAGCTTGAAGACCCCGGCGTCGGCCAGGGCCTCGATCGTTTCGTCGGGCAGTCGGCGGTCCCGCTCGGCCTGTACGCCGTTCTTGCGCAGCAGCGGGGCGAGGTCCGTGACGCGCGCGACGATCTCCTCGCGCCTGGGTGTGTCGGTGGTGGTCAGCACGGCGGCTCCCTGAGGTCGTCGATGGTTGTCAGGCGGCGGGCACGGGGGCGGTCAGCCGGACCGGCAGCGTCCGGTGGCCGTTCATGATGAAGGTGGGCAACGGCTGCAGGTCGGCGACCGGCACCGCCAGCGAGATGTCGGGAAAGCGTTCGAACAGCGAGGAGAGGCCGGTGGTCGCGACCGCCCGGGCCACCCCGGCGCCGAGGCAGTAGTGCGGTCCGTGGCCGAAGGAGAGGTGCTCCTTGTCGGCGCGCTTCAGGTCGAAGCGGTCGGAGTCGTCGCCGTGCAGGGCGGGGTCGCGACCCACCGCGCTGTAGTTGATCAGGATTGGATCGCCCCGCGGGATCGTCACGCCGTCCAGTTCGATGTTCTCGACGGCGTACCGCAGCGGCAGGTGCGCCAGCGGCGACTCGACCCGCAGCGTCTCGTCGATGACGTCGTTCCAGGTGGCCTCGCCGGACAGCACGAGATCCCGCTGCTCCGGGTTGCTGAGCAGGGCCGTGATGGCGTTGTCGAAGAAGTTGATGGTGGTCTCGGAGCCGGCGCCGAGGATGGCGAAGATGGTGTCCGTCAGCTCCTCCTCGCTGAGCCGGGAACCGTCCTCGTCACGGGCGGCAATGAGGTCGCTGGTGATGTCCTCACCCGGGTTCTCCCGCTTGGTGGCGATGAGATCGGCCATCGCGCCGCGCCACCCGGCCAGCACGGCCTGCGCCTGCTCCGGGGTGACGGTGGTGTCGACCATCATGTCGATGACCTTCGCCGTCTTGGCGCGAGCCTCCTCGGACATGCCGATGAGGTCGGCCACCAGGCGGGCCGGCAACGGGTACGCGAACCGCTCACGCAGGTCCACCACCTCACCGGGGGCGGCGGCGGCCAGACCGTCGAGAAGCTCCTCAGTGATCTTGGCGATCCACGGCCGGATGGCCTCCGTACGCCTCGGGGTGAACGCCTTGCCGACCAGCTTGCGCAGCCGCACATGGTCCTTGCCGTACGCGGTGACCATGTTGTCCATCGCGATCCAGCTGATCATTTCCCAGTCCGGCGGGATCTCGCCGTTGATGAACGCCGGCCAGTGGTTGCGGGCGCTCTTCGTCACCCGCGGGTCGGTGAGCAGCTGCTTGATCACCGCATAGCTATTGATCGACCACGCCACCACGCCGCCGGGCAGAACCACCTGAGTGGCGGCGCCCTGCGAACGCAGCTTCGCGGCCTCACCGTGGATATCTTTTCCGGTGGTGTCCAGAGAGAACGGGCAACTGTCCATGGATGACTCCCAGTTTCGGCGGAGTGTTTCGGCCACGCGCCGGTCCGCCCGGCGAAGCCGAAGTGCCCGTTCCGGGGGGCGCAGCGGATCGACCGGTGGCGTTGCACGAGCGTGTCATCAGCCGATCCGGCGATGCATCTCTCGGTGTGCGCACTCGGTGGCGGCCTGCGAGAACGCCCAGGTCAGGTTCGGCGAGGCCAGGCAGAACACCCGTGCCGGGCTGAAGGACGATCGTGACGTCGGTCCGCTCAGCCGGGGTCGGCGCAGAGGTGGGAGGTCAAGGCGGGCCACTACAGTGGCCATCATGTCCGTACGTCCGCCTCTTGCCGAACAGTTCGATCTGCGCCCGCACCCTGAAGGCGGCTGGTTCAGGGAAACCTATCGGTCCGCTGTCACGTTCGAGCCCGATGGCTACCCGGGCAGCCGTGCCGCCGCGACGGCGATCCTCTATCTCCTCGAGCCGGGTGACTCGTCGGCCTGGCACACCGTGCGGTCGGACGAGATCTGGTTCTGGCACTCGGGTGGGCCGTTGGCGCTGACAGTCGGTAGGGACAGTCGGCCGACGATCCTGAGTGCCGAATGTCCGCAGATCCTGGTTCCGGCGGGCGAGTGGCAGTCCGCGAAACCGGCGGGCGACAAGCACGTCCTCGTCAGTTGTGTGGTGAGTCCGGGCTTCGATTTCGCCGACTTCGCCATGCCGTGAGGACGCCCCGGGCCTCCGCTCAGCGGGCCGGAAGGGTCGCGCGGCGGCACCGCCGCGCCCCTGCGTTCAGTCGCTGACCCTGCTGCGGGACTGGTAGACCAGATCCTGGTACTCGGGATGCCGGTCGATCCATCCCGCGATGAACGGGCAGGTGGCCAGGACGCGCAGATGCGCGGCACGGGCTTCGTCCAGGGCAGTGCGGGCCAGCGCCGACCCGACCCCCTTGCCCTCGTATTCCGGCGAGACCTCGGTGTGCACGAACGCGACGAGTTCTGCGGTGCGGATGTACTGAGCGACGCCGGCAACCCTGGACTCCCCGTCGACCCGGGCCTCGTACCGGTTGGCCTCGGGAGCGTCCGTCACTTCCACCATCTCGTGTCCTCCATACGGCGTGCCGGGATCGACCTTGTCCGCGTACTCGTGATCGTCACAGTGTTCGGTCCTCATCGAGCAGGGCCGCGGTGCCACCGGAGGGGGTCGTCCTCCAGCGCGGAGCGGTCCCAGCGCCCGAGGTCCGCAGCGGCCTCGTAGGTGGTGCGGAGGAACTCGGCGACCGCGCGGTCGGGGTCCGGTGCGGCGCGGGCAACCTCGTAGGGCAGGAGGAACTGCTGGAACTCGGAACTGTAGTAGGCGCCGTCGGGACCGATCCGCCGCTCGGCGAACCCGTCGGGTGCGGGATAGGCATACGAGTAGAAAGCGCCTTCCTCACCGCCGCCGGGCCAGAACCCGCAGCTGGACAGTTCGCGGGAATAGCCCTCGACCATCACCCAGTCCCCGCAGTTGGGCACACCCCCCGGGTGTGGCGGGGCCGACCGGCCGGAGAAACGGGTACAGGCGAGGTCCATCCCACCCCAGAAGAAGTGCACCGGACTGACCTTGCCCACAAAATGCGACCGGAACTCGCCCATGACCCGATCAGCCTGCAACAGCTGTCGCCAGAACAGGGCGGCCGCGTCGCCGTCGTAGGAGGCGTGGTCGTGGTCCTCTGCGAACGGGATCGCCGGGTCGACCTCGTTGGGGTATGGCCGGATAGGTGCCTCGATCCCGAGCTCGTCGAGCATGGCCATGACCCGCGAGTAGAACTCGGCGACCGGCATCGGCCGAAGTGCGAGGCTCCGTGCGCCGCCGCCGCTGGTCCGAATGTCGAGCCGATGGCCGATGAAGTCGAACTCGATCTCGAAGGCTCCCGCCCCGTACGGGATGGCGGACGTCGTCAACCCGCGCGGGCTCACGTACAGGGTCACCTGCCACCAGTGGTTGAGAAACGGAGCGTGTGCCATGCGGATCTTGCCCACGATCTGAGTCCACATGTGCACCGTGTCACGGGTGGCGGTCCAGTCCGAGACCCGCAGGCTCGGCCAGGTCGTCGTTGCCGGGCTCGTCATCACTACTCACATCCTTGGCGCTGCCACGAGAGGGTGACAGAGGTCGTTGTCGTGGTCGGTCGTCGCGTCAGCGGTACTCGGGGTTGGCGGCGTCCGGATGAACTCCTGCCTCCCAGGCGGTGCGCTGGTTGCCGTAGGCCGGGAATCCACCCGCGCTGCGCATCATCGACGCGAGGTGGAGCAGGTTGTAGGTCATGAACGCGGTATTACGGTTGGTGAAGTCGTTCTCCGGCCCGCCGGAGCCCTCGTCGAGGTAGGACGGCCCGGGGCCGACCTCACCGAGCCAACCCGCGTCCGCCTGCGGCGGGACGGTGAAACCGATGTGCTGCAAGCTGTAGAGAATGCTCATCGCGCAGTGCTTCAGGCCATCCTCGTTGCCGGTCAGCAAACAGCCACCGACCCGCCCGTAGTAAGCGTACTGACCCTGCTCGTTGAGCACCCCGGAGTAACCGTAGAGCCGCTCGATCACCCGACGGGTCACCGAACTGTTGTCACCGAGCCAGATCGGCCCGGCGATGACCAGAATGTCGGCCGCCAGCACCCGGGGCAGCAACGCCGGCCACTCGTCGGTGTCCCACCCGTGCTCGGTCATATCGGGTCGGACGCCGGTGGCGATGTCGTGGTCGACGGCGCGGATCTGGTCCACGGCGACCCCGTTCGCCTCCATGATCGCCGCACTGCGATCGATCAGTCCCTGAGTGTGGCTACGCACGGCGGAACGGTTGAGGGTGCAGTTGATGAACATCGCTCGCAACCCGGTGAAGTCGGGCTTCTCGATCACCGACGCGGTCATCAGCGGTCCTTCCTGGTTGTCGGTCGCGCCTCCGCCCGGCCGGTCGGCTCGACGAGCGTCGCACCCTGGCAGGATCCGACGACGCACCGTCCAGCTCCCGAGCGCGGCGGCGCATCCGGTGGATCAACGTAACGAGTGTGGTGTGTCCTGACCTGCGCCGAATCGGCTGGTCAACAGGTCGGCCACGGCGGACCGGACACAGCGCCCACGCGCTGAGCGCCCCCGCGGCCGGCGCGATCGACGCGGGTGTGACGCGGCGATCGTGCGGTGACCACCCCAGTATTCGGCGCTCAGCGGCGAGCGAACAGTGACACCACGTCACAAGCGATCGTGACACCACGCCACTGGCGCCTCCGGCGCGTCCGCACTGCGATGGGGGGCGCGCCCGTCGTGAACCAGCAGGCCACGTGCGTGCCAGACCGCAAGCGTCAGGCTGCGACATCGAACGGCCAAGCCGACCCTTCACGGGCCTCCGTGGGCTCGGGCCGCAACGCATCGCGTTGACCCGACAGCACCCCGTAGTTAGCGTTAACAAGTCCGTCCAGTTTGGAAACAAACGCGCCCGGCCAAGGAGGATCAATTGAGACTGCGACAGCCAAGACCACGTCTCGAGCGGAGTCGGAAGGGCAGAGGTGTCGCGGTCCTGGCACTGGGTGCGCTTGTTTCGGTCTCGATCGCGGCAACGCCCTCGTACGCTGCCGAGGAGCAACTCACCCAAGGCCTGGTGCACCACTTCGCCCTCGACGAGACCAGTGGGACGACGTTGGTCAACTCGGGTAGCGCGGGTGCGGCGGCGAACGCCACGCTCGTGAATCCCGAGAAGGCGGCCCTGACCGGCGAAGGAGTCAGGTTCAACCCCGACTCCTACGAAAGCGCCCTCGACGGCGCATACGTGGCGCTGCCGAACGACATCACCGCCGGCATGTCCAACCTCACCGTGGACTACGACGTGTGGGTCGACCCGGCGAACGTCGGCGAGCACCAGATGTGGGGTTTCGGCCGTAAGTCCGGCTCGTGTGACGCCGACACCGGCGCCGAGGGCTCCATCTTCGCGTCGAACACCCAGCGGTTCCGCGTCGCGGTGGGTCCGACGAACCTCCAACAGAACCGGGTCCGCATGCTCGAGAGAGCGTGGACCCATGTCACCTACACCCAGTCACTGAACTCGGACGGAACGAGCTGGACCGGCAGGGTCTACCTCGACGGCGTGCTGCACGCGACGTCGACGAACCTGACGACGGCGCCGTCGGTGAACGCCGCGGGGACCAACTGCAACTTCCTCGGTCGCTCGCAGACAGCGGGCCACTACTCGTTCCGCGGAACGATCCGGGACTTCCGCGTGTACGACCGGGCCGTGAGCCTCGACGAGACACTCCTCCTGGCAGAGAAGACGGTCTCCGACGGCGTTCGCGCCGACGCCGCGGCCATCGACCTCGGCCGTACCAGTGCGGTCGTACGCGACCTCGTTCTGCCCAAGGTCGGCTCCGTGGCGGGCTCGGCCATCACCTGGACCAGTTCCGACCCGTCCGTCGTCGAGGTCAACACCCCGCCAGCCGTCGCCAGCGCACGCAAGGTCGGGGTGACCGGCAGAATCACCCGGCCCGCACAGGGACAGGCCGACGCGACAGCCACGCTCACGGCGACTGTCCGCAAGGGCGCGCAGGAGGTCACCACACGGGAGATCCCCGTGGTGGTGAAGGCCGAGTTCGACGATGCGCAGGCTGTCGACCGCGACGCCTTCGATCTGACAGTGGACGGCGCCGACGGCGTACGCGGAAACCTCGACCTCGCCGCCGAGGGCGAGTTCGGATCCACGATCACCTGGAGGTCGACCACCGGCCTCGTCACCCCGACGGGCGTGGTCAGCCGGCCCGCCTTCGGCCGTGCGGACGTTGCCGCCACCCTGACGGCGACCATCAAAAAGGGTAAGGCCTCGCAGAAGAAGTCGTTCCCGGTGACCATCACCGCCATGCCACGATCGGAGGACCACGAGCGGTACTTCATGGGGTACTTCAAGGGAGAGGGAATCGCCGACGGCGAGCAGATCATGTTCGCCACTTCCAACGGCAACACCGCTCTGGACTGGACCGGTCTGACCGGAGGTCGGCCGTCACTCATCTCCCAGCTGGGCGACCAGGGGCTTCGTGACCCGCACATCGTCCGCTCCCCCGACGGCGACACGTTCTACATGATCGCCACCGACCTGAACTGGTACGACCAGGGCGGGTACGCCATCAACGACACTCAGTACATCGAGGTCTTCGAGTCGCACGACCTGGTGAACTGGACCCCTCAACGGCACGTGAAGGTGGCACCCGACAACGCGGGCAACGCCTTCGCACCAGAGTCGCTGTGGGTCGACGAGCTCGGCGCCTACGTCGTGTTCTGGGCCCAGTCGCTGTGGAACGACCCCGTGAACCGCACCGGTCAGGGGAACGCGCAGATGTGGTACGCCACGACGCGGGACTTCAAGACGTTCTCCCCTCCCCAGGTCTGGCAGGATCCGGCCCCGCTGTCGCGTATCGACACGACCGCGATCCGGGTCGGTGACCACTACTACCGGGTGACCAAGAACGAGGCCGGCAACCAGGGCTCGGACATCTTCTCGGAGAAGCACACCGACTTCCTGGACAGCAACATCGCCAACTGGACGTTGGTCGCGCCAGCTCTGGGGCGCACGACGTGGGTCGCCAACCAGGGGTACGAGGGACCGGTCATCTTCAAGGCCAACCCCGGTGACACCGCCTGCCCCGGCCAGTTCTACCTCTGGGGTGACCGGTACACGAACGGTGGCGGATACCAGGCCGCGTGTCACGAGAACATCGAGGCTTCGACGTGGAACGCCAAGGCGATCACGATGACCAACGCCGGTGTCGTCCGTCCCCGGCACGGCACCGTGATCCCGCTGACCGTCCGCGAGTGGAACGACATCCGCGGAATCCCGAACAGCGACGTCACCACCACCACCGAGGTGGCTGTCGAGCCGTACGCGAGCGGGGCCCAGACGACCACTGCCACCGTGACGGTCACGGCAGCTGACGGGTTCGAGACCGGCGGTCAGGTACGGATCAGCATCGGCTCGTGGTCGAAGCTCGCCCACCTGAGCGACGGTGCGGCGACCGTCACGCTGCCGACGGGCCTGCCCGCGGGTGCCCGGACGGTCAAGGCCGAGTACCTCGGCTTCGACTACCTGAAGGCGTCGGAAGGCACGGCGTCGTTCGAGGTGCCCTCCGGCCCGGCCGCCGTCAAGGTCAAGGCGAAAGCCACGCCGGCATCGGTTGTCCGCGGGGACACGTTCACACTGAACGTGACCGTCGGGCCGGCGAGCGGACCGAAGCACCACCCTCCGACCCCGACCGGCGAGGTCACCGTCACCTTCGGCGGCATCGCGTACGTCGTGCCACTGGCGCACGGCAGGGCCGTCGTCGAACTGCAGACCGCCGACCTGCGGCCCGGGGCCTACCAGGTCCATGTCGCCTACTCGGGCAACCCGACCTATCAGCCCTACGCCGCCGACTACCAGAAGTTGACGGTACGGAAGCAGTAGGCACCCCGACGAGACGCGCCCAAGTAGTGGGCGGGCGAGATCGATCTCGCCCGCCCACTGCCCGTGGGGCCTGTGTCTCAGATGACGGACATCCGGCCGACCTCAGTCCGCTGACTCACGACCCTGGTGGGGAGCCCGTGCAGTCGGGTGCGCACCACCAGGTCGTGCAGGGCGTTCACGGCTGCCGGATCTGCGCGTTCGGGCAACACCGAGGTGTCCCGGGCCGTCTCCAGCTCGGCGCGCAGCCGCGACACGTCGGTGGCGAGCCACCCTGCAACGCCCGCGGGGAGCGGGCCATGCTCGGCCTCCCGTTTGGCGGCAATGAGATCCGGTACGTACGCCAACCTCGTTCCCAGCACGGCAAGGTTCGTCTCTACGCGGCCGGTCCGCATCAGGTGGATCCCGGTGAGCAGGACCCGCAGCGTATAGAGCGCGGGCTTGAGCTGCCCGGTCCTGGCGTACAACCTCTCCTGAGTGGCCGCGAAACCGAGATAGTGGTGCGCATGGTGACGGGTGACCAGTCGCGGGGCCACGGCGATGAGTTCGGCGTGCACCGCAGTGGTCAGGACCACCAGCGGTGACAGCAGCTGCTCCAGGACGTACCCGTTGCGGCTGTTCAACAGCTTGACGAACTTCAGCAGATCGTGGCTGACCACGTCCAACTCGACGCCGTCGCGCACGCCCATGTGCTGCAACGTCTGCGGACCGGTGCGCAACCCGACGACCTCCTCGGCCGGGAGCAGGTGCACGGCGCGCAGATCCAGATCGGAGTCGATGGACGCGAATCCGTACAGATGCGCGCCGCTGACGGTGGCGAACAGCAGCGGACGGGGCAGGTCGCGGGCTGCCTCGGCGGCCCACGGCGGCACCTCGGTGGTCACTACAGGTTCCTCTCCCGTACGGCCGCGAGCAGCCGATCCACGTCAATCTGGTCGGGCTGATCGGGCAGCACGGTGGCGGCGGTCGCGTCGGCGAGCTCGACAAGTAGGTCCGCCGCCCAGGCGGCAACCTCATCCCAGGGCAACTCGCCGCGCCGCACCGCGAGCAGACGGTCGCGCAGGTGACTAACGTCGACCAGCACCTCCCCCGTACGCAGCACATGCGCCCCGGCGATCAGCAGCCGTACCATGTGCATGGCCTGCTTGTGATTCGTCTCGCCGGTCCGCTCGCGGCGGGCCGCCACTCGGTTGAGCTGATCCCTGGCGTAGTTGCCGTAGGTCTCGGCCACCCGCCTCGACAGGAACGCCTGCCGTGCTGCCAGCAACCATTCCCCGTCGACGGTGATCGTCTCGACCAGCGGGGACCAGAGCACCTCCAGAACTGTCGGGTTGCCCTGCAAGGCCAGGACGCAGAAGCGTTCGAACTCCCAGGAGAACTGCTCCGCCGCCGGACCGTCGAGGTGGGTGGGCGGCTTGTCGAGGTGCCAGAACGCCCGTGTGGGCGCTACATACACACCACGGCGGTCGTAGTCGGAGGCCAGGTCGTGCAGCCCGTACGCCCGGGACCCGACCACAACGGCGAGGGCCGTATGCCGCTCGACAAGCTCGATCACGCCCGGGACGCTACCCAATCAACGCCCTGCACGCGCCACCCTTTTCGAACACTCAGCGTCGGTGACCCCGAAGTGAGGACGACCTGACCGCCGATGCCGTGGTGGCGCGAAGCAATCGGAGAGTGTGGTGAGCGGTCCGAAGCGGTCCGGCAGTTCACGACACCGCGAGACGGCTCGCTGACCCGGCAGCCCGCAGCCGGCGATCCGGTGGCAAGTGCGGTGCTCGAAAAGTGAGGACTAGGACGTCATTTTTGGTAGTACTGCACGACGCAGAACTCGTTGCTCTCCGGGTCGGCCATCACCAGAACCGCGCCTTCCGGGTAGTCGTGCCGTTCGCCGGTCCACCGGCCGCCCAGCGCCCCGATCCGGTCCACCGCTTCACCGGCGTCGGCGACAGCGATGTCCACGTGCAGACGCGCCTTGCCGACCTTGGGCTCCGGTACGGGTTGGAACGTCAACACCGGCCCGCCGTCGGTAATGATGACTCGCCGCCAGCCGGGTAGGGACTCCGTCACCCGACCGCCGAGCACGGCGGACCAGAAGTCAGCCAGCTTCTGTGGGTCTTGACAATCTATCGTGACGCCGGCAAATCGGCCCAAGGTCGTCGTCATGGGCCCTAACGTAGTCGTGCCACAAAGCCTTGTCAGGGAGCACTCGACTCGGCAGTTCAGTACACCGGCTTGGACCTACGGCTCAGAGCGCAGCGCTCGGCTGAGGCCGTCGGATGAACTGTCGGTCGCGGTCGGTCACCGAAGCCGTTGGGCTTGCCGCTCGAAGGACGACATCGAGGACCAGGTCGGGATCCGCTACGTAGGCGCCGCTGGCCCATGCGGCGTTTGCCTCGATCACGGCCCAGTGACCGTCCACGAGTCCTACGTCGACAACGATGGCGGAGGGCAACGTGTGCCCGTAGCCGGCGATGAGATCGGCGCCGAAGGCTAGCGCGTCGGTCGACGGAGGGCCGAGGTGCAATCGGCCGTACGCGGCGTACTGACTGCCTGCGTGGACAACAGCGTCGAGCACGTGTAGCCGGTACTCGGCGGTGAAGTCGACGATGTCGCTGACGAGCACTGGAGTCCGCCGGTCGACAGCATCCGGGCCGGGCAGGCGGGAGCCATCCGTGTAGATCATCGCCGGGATGTTCCTGTCATTCGGCGACTTGATGAACGCCGGTCGACGGAGCTCGTAGGCCTCGCCGATGGCGACCAGGGTGATGTCGCGGCGGGTAAGTTCACGAGGAAGCCCAGTCAGCCAACCAGGTTCCGCTTCCAGCGGCGCGATCCCAAGCAACGGTGCGACAACGTCGGCGAAGCTCGGTCCCGCATGAAGGTGATCAGCACGCAGTCCGGCGGGCACGTCGAAAGAGCCGAGCTGGACGGTGCGTATTCCGCGTCGATGAGCGGCGTCGCGCAGGCTCCGGGCCGAGGCCGTCAGACGCGGCGGCAGGACAAGTGTCACGGCTGATGATCCTGCCCCGATACGCCGTCACAATCACAGCGGTTATCAGGCGCCCGGTAGCGGTTATCTTCGACAGATGTGGGTGGTTTCGTGGTAGCCGCTTCAACCCCTGGCGGCCGGCTGAACCATGTCCGGGCCGCGGTGCGGCAGAAGACCTGAGTTCGGTGTCGTCGGAAAACCTCTCGATTCGACCACCGGGGATCGACCACAATGCCACAGTGGAACGCGAGCACCTGGTGAAGTTGAGCAAACGGTTGTCGAAGGCCCTCCGGCACGACCCCGGCCGGGCCGGCCTGGTGCTCGACCCCGCCGGTTGGACTCCCGTCGACGCTCTGCTCGCCGCCCTACGGATCGAGCGGGCCGAGCTGGACGCGGTCGTCGCCAGCAACGACAAGCAGCGGTTCGCTGTCGAGCGCGGCACCGACGGGGTGCTGCGGATCCGGGCCAACCAGGGCCACTCGGTCCCGGTGGACCTCGGGCTGCCCTCGGTGACCCCACCGGACCGGCTCTATCACGGCACCAGCGCCGACGCGCTGGAGTCGATCCGGGCCACCGGCCTGCACCGCGGCGGCCGGCACCACGTCCATCTCTCCACCGACACCGAGACCGCCTATCGGGTCGGCGCCCGGCGAGCCGGTCGGGTCGTGATCCTCACCGTCGACGCGGCGGCGATGGCCGCCGACGGGCACGTGTTCCACCGCAGCGCGAACGGTGTCTGGCTGACCGACGCGGTCCCTGCCAGCTATCTGCTCGACTGAGCCCTGGCCTGGCCCGGGCAGCGCTCGGCCGATGACCCGAACCTGCACTGCCTCGACGGACGGGACCTGTACGGCGAGGCGGACTACGCCGAACTCCCACTGCCCGACGGGGTGCACCCCGACTCTGCCGGACATCGCCGTATCGCCGAGAACTTCGCGCGACTCGCGTTCGGCAACGGCGGCCCCTTCGCCACCGAGACCGGCTGACCGTCTATCGCGCCGAGACGCAACGGGTGGAACGTGGCCGTCGCACCGATCGTCCAGCATCCGACTCTCCGCACTGGTGTGAAGACGATGGCGGGGAGGAGAAAGAGCGATCAGCAGCCAGGTCGTCGCGATCGCAGTTGGTGTGGCATCAAGCGTGATCGCCCTCCCAGGTTCCACCGGCTCCCGCCCTGAGCGCCGGGACGGCGGCGATCCAGACCAGCGCGGCGTGCGCGATGTCAGCTCAAATCCCTGGTCAACGCCTGGCGCAACACCGGTACGGCGATCCCTGCGGGCGGGCTTCGAGGCGCCCAATCTCTTCGGCGAGTTTGTCCCCACACATCACGCTTGGATTGCGCTCCGAGCCGGTGGGCGAAGATCTCGTCAGCTGACGGCAACCTTTCTGGCGCGGCGGGTCTGTCATCAGGTATGGCTCTCCACACCGGACCACGCATCCTCGTAACCGCCGCGTTCGTCGCGGTCGCCTCGGCCGGCTGCTCCGACGGTCAACCTGTCGCCGAGGCACCCCCCTCGATCCCGCCCGGGACGGCATCCGCCCCGATCACCACCACCCCGCCGCCGTCGGTGTCGACCCCCTCGGCATCGCCGTCGACACCTCCGGCACTGCCGTCGCCGTCGAGCAGGCAGCCCGACGGCGGCTGTCCCGTGACCGCACCGACCCTGAACCGCGTGCCCGGGCTACCCCACGGCGACCGCATCACCCCGGACACTGTGGGGTGCTGGAGAGGCTGGGCGTTCGGCTGGAACCGCGATCAGCAGGGCGACGGCATGTACCTCTTTCGCTACACCGCGAGCCAGGGCTGGCGCATCCACGGACAGGGCAGCGCCTTCGACTGCGGCGACCTGGGCATCGAGAAGGACCCGGACGACCCGCCACCGTTCTGCTCGTGGCGCAACGGATGACCGGTGGTAGTTGGCGATTGCGGGTGTTGTTCCGATGACGAGAAGCGGAGCGATGGTGGCCGAACCAACGGCGCGTCGGGCTGTCCCGGCGACGAGCAGCAGAGCCGCGCCGGAGGATCCGGCCGAGGCCGAGTTCTGCGCGTTCGTCCGGGCCCGGACGCCAGCGCTGCAACGCAGCGCCTTCCTCCTGACCGGTGATCGGCACCTCGCCGAGGACCTGGTGCAGGACGCGCTGGCGCGCACCCATCGGGCGCTGGGTCGGCTCGCTGACGGCGGACATTTCGAGGCGTACACCCGCACCGTCATGTACCACCTGCATGTCCGCCGCTGGCGACGGACCCGGGTTGCCGAGAACCTGTTTGGAGAACTCGCCGACCGAGCTCACCCGGACAGCGACCACGCGGGTCGCTCCGACCTGAAACTGTCGCTGCTCCGGGCGCTGGATCAACTCACTCGCCGCCAGCGCGCGGTGCTGGTGCTGCGCTTCTTCGAGGACCGCAGCGAGGCCGAGGCGGCCGAGGTGCTCTCCTGCTCGATCGGCACGATCAAGAGCCAGACGAGCAAGGCGCTGGCACGGATGCGACAGATCGCACCCGAACTGCTGTCGGCGACGGAGACGAAGGGAGTCCCCCGTTGACCGACGATCTCGACCGGCTGCGCGGCGTCATGACCGATACGGCGGAGCACGGCGGAAGCACCGACCTGTATGAGCGCGCGCTGCACGAGTCCCGCCGGCTGCGCCGGCGCAGCGTTGCCACGAGGGGCGTCGCCGCGGCCACGGGCGTGCTGGCGATCGTCGCCTCCGCGACGCTGGTGAGCGGCCGAATCTCTGGTCCTCCAGCGCCGCCGGCCACCGATCCACCGACGGTTGTCCCCATCCCCCCGCCCTCGACGGAGCCGACGTCCGCCTCGCCGACACCGTCGGCGTCATCGCCACCACCGTCGGGGTCGACATCTCCAGCACGGCCTTCGAGGACGACGGCGAGTGGGCGGCCCGACCATGGCTGCCCGGTAACGGCGGCGACCTTGAACCGCGTCCCCGGTCTGCCTGACGGTTACCGGATCAGCCCGGACAGGGTGGACTGCTGGAAGGACTGGGCGACCGGTTGGGACCCGAAGCAGCAGGGCGACGGCTTGTACCTCTTCCGGTACACGCCGAGCCGTGGGTGGCGCATCCATGGAGAGGGCAGCGCGTTCAACTGCGCGGACCTGGGCATCACCAGGGACCCGGACGACCCGCCACCGTTCTGCTATTGAGCAGCGACGAATCGTCGCCGCTGTCGGCACACTGTGGCGGCCGGCCAAGCCTGGCTCGAAAGCCCGACGCTGCCTCCCCCACCTGGCGGCGGCGGCCGGGGTCGAGCCGGTGGCGCGGGCGGTGCGCAGAATGTCGGTGAGGGTGTCGGCGATGCCGCGGACCCGGGCGGGGCGACCTGGGATTGACTTCGGCGGCCAATCCGCGGAGCAGGTGAGGCGACAACACGGCTCGCCGTCGGACCTCGGCACCTGAACACTTTCCCGGCTGATCGGCAATGTCAGGTTGAAGCGCGGATTTTTGCCGAGGAGGGCCATGGCTTCGGATGCGGATTTGATAGGCCGGTCGCTGGATGGCGATGTCGACGCCTTCGTAGAGGTGGTCGAGCGTCACGAGGCCGCCGTCGGTTCGTACCTCGTTCGCCGGGCAGGGCGGGATGCGGCTGAGGACCTCCTGGGCGAGGTGTGGGTTGCGGCGTTCGAGTCGCGGCGCTCGTACGACCGGTCGTACAACGATGCGCGGCCGTGGCTGTACGGGGTGGCATTGAATCGCTTGCGGCGCTACTGGCGATCCCGGCCGGCCGAGGACCTGGTCGCGGACGTACCGGACGTGGCAACTGGATGGGATCCGTGGTCGGCGGTGGACCTCGGCGTGGACGCCCGGGCGGTGCTCCGGTCGGCCCTGACGCGGCTCAAACCCGAAGAGCGGGAGGTCCTGAGGCTCGTCGCCTGGGAGGACCTGACCGCAGCCGACGCCGCGCGGGCACTCGGCATACCGGCCGGCACCGCGCGGCGGCTGCTGAGCCAGGCCAGGACGGCATTGCGCGACGCCCCGGGGGTGTCCGCGCTTCTGAAGGACCGCAACAGCGCGAAGGAGAGACACCGATGACCGACGAGCTCGATCTGGTCGGTGCGTTGGGCAGCGCAGAACCACTGCGCCCGGAGGCGTATCAGCGGGCGCGGATGGTGCTGCGGGCGGCTATGGCCGACCCCGGAACCGTACGGCTGCTGGGGGCGGTATCAGCGGAGGACACGACTATGGAGGCGACTTCAACCATGGAAACGACGACAACCACGCGGGAGCAGCGCCGCCGCCGTATCGGTATCGCGGGCCGATTGGGCATCGGCGCCGGGGTGGGGGTTGCCGCCGCGGCGGCAGTCGTCGCTGTGGTGCTCAACTCGTCGGCGACCGGGGGCACGGAGGCCAGCAAGGATTCGTCAGCCGCCACCTCAAGCTCGACCACCGTCGACCGGTCCGCCGAGCGCGCGCCGCTGATGACCCTGGCCGGGTCCATCAAGACGCTCACCCCGTCGGCGGGCGACGCGTGGCTGGTGAAGGCGACGCAGGTCCACGGCACCAAGACCATGCAGGTCGTGTACACGCTGTACACCGACGGTCACGCGATCTATACGGGCAACAGCGTGAAGGACATCAAGCGGGCGATCGTCCGTCACCAGGATCAGATGACGGAAGGCGGCTACGCTCCGCTCCTCGAGGCAGCCGTCGCCGCGGCGGACAGCAGCCCGGCCGACGGCCGGACGCAGATGCTCAAGGCAGCCAAGGACCCGCTGGTGGGCCTCGACCCCGTAGCGCAGAAGGCGGTGTGGGACAAGCAGCAGGCGGACGCCCAGGTGATCATCAAGCAGAAGGGCGGCAACGCCAAGCCGAAGCCGTACACCCCCCAGGCCGTTCAGCGGCACTTCGACAACGCCCTGTGGACGTACAGCACTGAAGCGCTGTCCGCTGGCGACGGCAACACGCAGGTCCGGGCCGGTGTGCTGCGTCTGCTGTCCACCATCGCCGCGGTCAGCGTCAAGGACTCGACCACCCACGGCAAGGCCACGCTGACGATCACCGCCGGCCCCGAGGTGTTCGGCGGCGAGGTCAGCGAGGTGCTGACCATCGACGCCACGACCGGCATGCTGGTCAAGAACGTCTCCACCGTGCCCGGCCTCCCCCGGTCCTTCACGACGTACGAATCCTCCCGCGTGACGACGGCCGACCTGTAGGCCGGGAACTCGAACCCAACAGCTTTCCGCAGACGGGCGTAACGCGCCCAGCGTTCGATAACGGTGCGGGCCACCTGGAGGTGGCCCGCACCGTCGTTCTGTTGTTCGCACGGCCAATGCTCACCCGACGGAAGGCTGCTCACCGTGCGGCTGGTACGGACCATGTGGGGCATCAGCCGGCATTAACATTCACTCGCCTCGAACTGCGGTCCGATTCGGGTCATGGCCGGCAATTCGGCCGACGCGGCACCCTCCCGGGTGCCTTCCCTCAACTCTGAAGGAGTCGATACGTGCGGAAAGCATTCAGCATGCTCGTGGCGCTGCTGATCATCACCGGTTCCGCGCAACCCGCGCAGGCGGATGCGGGGCCGGTGACGAGACTGACGCTGACGAGCGGGAACAACTTCTACTCAAGAGTCGAGGAGCGCCTGCTGAGCCGAACGGTCACGCTCTCGGCCGGAGAGTCGAGGCACGTACGGGGCCGTCTTGAGGCGACGAGCAGCGTCACGCAGATCGTGGCGATGAACAACACGCTCAAGTGCGTGGACGCGGGCGGCACCGTGGTCGGCACCACCTCAACGTCGTCCCGCAACCACGAGGGCTCGGACACCACGTACTACGCCATGCCTGGGCATCTGCCCATCTACGCCGACCTGCTGTTCACCGCGCCGTCGGCCGGCACCTACACCTGCGGCCTCTACGGATACACGGCCTCCAGCTCGCTCACCGATTACCATCTGACCGCCGTCGCCACCAACACCTGGCTCGAGGTGAGCGACACCAACCAGGTGGGCGCACGCTGGTGGCAGAACCCCTCCTGCAACAGCACCGGAACGTCCAGCACCTGCACCTACGTCGGCGCGGGCACCTCCACGGCCTGGGTGTTCTACAACGACGGCACGCCCGTGTACAAGTGGAACGCGCACAGCAACGCCACCAGCGTCCAGGCGCTGGCCAATCTCGAGCTCACTACCTGCTACACGGGTACGGCCTCGTGCAGCAGCAGCGTCGACGCCTACGAGATGCCGCGCGGCACGAACGCTGTGGTGGATGTGCGCTTCGAGATGATCCAGCTGGACACGACGGCGCACACCTGTCGCACGACGAGCACGGCGACGTCCCGCAAGACGATCCGCGACGACGCGCACCACTACGTCACGAACTTCGCCCTGTCCGGCATCCCGGTCGACCCGACCTGCGGCACCCGCAACTTCATCATGCGGGTCTTCGTGCAGCACGTCTCTGGCAACCCGATCAAGATCGATGGCGTACAGAGCACCACGTCGCTCACGAACGGCATCGCCATGAACATTTTCTGACGGGTCGCGCGGTCGTACACCGGCCCAGGAGCCCCCCGCGTGGGGGCCCTGGACCCGTTTCGTGTCTGGACGAATGAAACAAGTCAGACTATGTCGTTTATCAATGCGTAGGACATCGCTGCCGCGATCGGGACTATACGATCACCGCACCATCCGGGCACCTTCCACTAAGGAGGCTCCATGCGTAAAAGCATGGTGTTGCTCTGCTGCCTAGTCACCACGATCGCGGTCACATCGTCCCCCGCTCAGGCGAAGGAGTCTTCGGCCGGGCCGGCCCCGCAACCCGGCTTTGCCGCAGCAGTCGACGTCGAGGCGATGACCGCGCAGTTCCACCGACTGGAAGCCGCTGCCGCCGCGCACCCCGACGGCGCGGGCGGCACCTACTTCGACGAGGTGACCGGTCAACTGGTCGTCCGCCAGGTACAGAACGCCGAAGGTGCCCGGCTTCGCTCCGCGGTCGGCTCCCGCTCGCGACAGGCGGGAGAGGTCCCGGTCCGGTTCGAGACCACTGCGGTACCGATCAAACGGCTGGAAGCCGCAGCCGAGCGGCTGGCGAACAGCCGCGCCTGGGCTGGCTCCCACGCCGCCAGCGTTGACCGTGTGAAGCTGGACCGCCTGGCCGGAGAGGTCGTCATCCACGCTTCCGGGGACGCGGACGCACTCGCCGCCGCCGCCGTCAAGGCCACCGGCGTGACTCCCCGGGTATCGGTCTCGCAGGCCGGGATCACGCCCGCCAGCCGCCGGGTTGACACCATCCCGTACTACGGCGGGTTGGCGATGTTCAACTACAACGTCACCGCTGCGGGAGACAACCCGCGTAGCGTGAACGCGTACTGCACGACCGGCTTCCGGATGACTCGCGGGGGAACGAACAGCAACTGGGTGACGACCGCGGGGCACTGCGGTGCCAATGGCACCACCTTCTGGCACAACGGCGGCTGGAACCTCCGCGTCAGCTCGAACTACCTGGCCCTGGGCACGGACGTCTCCATGGTCGCCGGCGAGAACGGGGCCTACTTCAGCCGGTACTCCTGGTTCGGCGAGCGCGACACGTCGACAGCCAACCCGGTCACGGCGAAGCTGACCGGGTGGCCCGCCATCGGCTCCGCCGTCTACATTTCCGGCTCCAACGGCGGCCTGGTGTACGGCAGGGTCACCGACACCGGCAACACCGGATGCAGCGGCTCCCCGGTGGTGGAGGTCGACACCGTCACCGGACACGCGCAGGACGGTCCCGTACTCGGCGGTGACTCGGGCGGGCCGGTGACGAGGTGGAACACCGCCACCTCAGCAACGAACGACCTCGTCGCCGAGGGCAGCGTCACCTGTTCCGACCGTAGCAGTTACGCCGAGTTCGACCCGATCCACCGCATCGAGGCGGCGACGGGCGCCGTCGTCGTGGTCGCCGGCACCTGACAGAAGCCTGTGCGGGCGGTGTGCTGACTGACGCCGCCCGCACACCACCGCGACGTTCTGACCGCCCAACGCCGCGAACGCGCACCCGTACGCCGGCCTGCCGGAGGTACCTGTCGGGGGGTGCACTGTCGTCAGCGAGCATATTTTTCGATGGCGGCCGGGGTCACAGGGGTGAAGAAGTTGACGAGGTTGCCGTCGGGGTCGCGGAACAGTAACGACCGGTTGCCCCAGGGCATCGTGGTGGGCTCGTTGACGAAGTTCTCGACGAAGCCGGCCAGGTTCTGATGCGCGCCGTCCACGTCGTCCACGAGGAATTCGATGATGACGGTACGGTTGTCGGCCGGACGGGCGGCGCCAGGCGCGAACAGCGGGACGGTGCGGGTGCTGCCGATCGCGAGGGTCGCGGAGGTGGTCCTGATCTCGGCGAAGTCCTCGTTGGCCCAGCTCGCCTGCGCTCCCGTGGCTCGCTCGTAGAAGTCGACGAGGCGTGCGACGTCGTCCGTGATGATGCGGGTCGAGACGAAGTTCATGGTGATCTCCTTGTTCCGGTGGAGCCGTTCCAGCTCGCATGCTAGGACCAATACCGGACAGAAACGGTCCACATTTGCGCTACGTTCCACGCATGGCTCGACCTACCGCTCGCGTGCTCACTCTGCTGGAGCTCCTACAGTCGGGCGGCAGCCGGACGGTGGCCGAACTGGCCGACCGGCTCGGCGTCGACGGGCGCACCGTGCGGCGGTACGTGGACCACCTGATCGAGCTCGACGTGCCCGTCGAGTCGGTGCGCGGCCGCTACGGCGGGTACCGGCTCGCTTCCGGATACCGCATGCCTCCGCTCATGCTGGGCGACGACGAAGCGCTCGCCGTGCTGCTCGGCCTGGTCGCCGGTCGCCGAGCGGGGTTGACGACGGCGACGGGCACGGCGAGTGAGACGGCGGCGGCGAAGATCCGGCGGGTACTGCCCAAGCGGCTCGCCCACAGGCTCGACACTGTGCTCGAATCCCTCACCTTCACGGCTCCGCCCGGCGAGTTCGCCGTCCCGGAGACCGTGATCGTGCTCTCTCTCGCCGATGCCGTGCACCATCGTCGGCCGGTCTCGATCAAGTACACCGCCGCCGACGGGCGGCACAGCGAACGCACGCTGCACCCGTACGGGCTCGTCGCCCATTCGGGCCGGTGGTACGTAACGGGCGCGGATCCCGAGATCGGCGAAGACCGGACGTTCCGGTTGGATCGCATCGCAGACGCGAGGACCCTGCCCGGCGCGTTTGAGCCGCCCGCCGGACTCGATCCGGCGCAGCGCGTCCTCTCAGGGCTCGCCAAGGCTCCGTACCGGCATCAAGTGACACTGTGGATCCAGGGGACGGTCGAGCAGATCCGCACCCGATTTCCCGCCAGCGTCGCGAGCGTGGAGGAGTCCCCGTCCGGGGAAGATGCAGATCCGGAGACCGAGCGCTGGCTCCGCGTCGAGCTGTGGGCGGAGCGGCTCGACTGGTTGCCTCCGGTGCTCGCGTCGCTCGACCGGCCGTTTGTCATCGAGCGACCGGATGACCTCCGCGGTCTCGTCGTCGCGCTCGCCGACCGCCTTGCGACCTCCGCCCGTGGAGTCCGCCTCACGCATAACGGCAGCCCGTGATGGCCGTGCGCTGGACAGTCGTACGTCAGATCGAGGTGCCGCCGACACCTCGGCGAGCCGGCAACCCTACGGCTACCGGCTCGCCGACGCCGGCCCTCATCCGAATCGCGCCGTGGTGTCAGCGGTGGGTTGCGAATGTGATTTCGCCACGGGTTTGGGCTCTGATGTGGTCGCTGGCGAGCATCGCGTGCGGGAAGCCGAGCTCGATGGCGCTGGCTTGGTCGAGCCGAGTGAGCTGCGACGGCGTGAACTCGACCTCCAGTGCGCCGAGGTTTTCCTGTAGCTGTGCTGATGTACGGGCACCGATGACTGGGGAGGTCACCGCGGGGTTCTGCAGGGTCCAGGCCAGGCCTACCTGAGCGGGCGTGCGGTTCAGGTCGCTGGCGATCTCTTTGACCACGTCGACGATCGCGAGGTTGCGTTCGGTGACCCCACCGAGTGCCAGATTGAAGCTCTTACGGGCGCTTTCGGCGGCTGTGGCATCTGGCGTGGCCAGGTCTTGGCGGCTGTATCTGCCGGTGAGCACCCCGCCGGCGAGTGGTGACCAGAGGACCGTTCCCAGCCCCAGTTCCCGGGCCATGGGAAGCAGGTCGCGTTCCGCGGTACGTTCGATCAGGTTGTACTCCAGCTGTACCGCGGCCAGCTGGGCAGCATCGCGCCGACCTCACCGGTGCGCAGTTTCAGAAGAAACTGGCCGGCAGCGCCACCCTCTACCGCCACTTCCCGACGCGCGAGGACCTGGTCGAAGAGATCTACCGCGACCAGATCCGCCCGCTACACGAGGACGCCCACGCCCTGCTGGCCAGCCAGCCACCGGACCGGGCGCTACACATCTGGATGGGCCGGTTCGCCGCATGGGCCACCGAGCGGCGCGGCATCTGTCAGGCCCTGGTCGCCATGAGCGCCTGCGGAAAATCGCCCCCAGTTCGACCGTATGCTCGCGATCGTCGTCAACGGCCTGCGGCCCGGCGGGTCATGAGTGCGGGCAGTGTGGGAGGCGCGGACACGGTTTCAGTCGTTGCCCAGGCGGGTCGCTGCGGACCCGACTGTTCGCAGGTGTGCCAGTCCTTGCGACCAGGACTGGATCAGGGTGGTTTCGTGGTAGGCGACCCCCTGTTCGGTGCAGAACTGGCGGATCAGTGGCTGGGCGTGGCGCAGGTTCGGCCGGGGCATGCTGGGGAACAGGTGATGTTCGATCTGGTAGTTGAGCCCGCCGAGGAGGGCGTCGAGGAGCCGGCCGCCGCTCACGTTGCGGGAGGTAAGGACCTGTCGGCGTAGGTAGTCGAGGTCGTCGGCCTCGGTCAGGATGGGCATCCCCTTGTGGTTCGGGGCGAAGGAGCTACCCAGGTAGAGCCCGAAGAGGGCTTGATTGACCAGTATGAACACGATCGCCTGGGGAACGCTCAGGACCAGGAATATGGCTGCGAGGTAGCCGCCGAAGTGCAGGACGAGCAGTCCGGCTTCCGCCGGTCGATGCCTGAGTCCGCGGCGGCTGATGACCGCCCGGACACTGGCGCCGTGCAGGTGCAGACCCTCCAGCATCAGCAGGGGGAAGAACAGCGCCGATTGATGGCGGACGAACAGCGCCTTCACGCCGCGCTGCGTCGCGGCCTGCCCCGGGGTGAAGGACAGCGGAGCCACGACGATGTCGGGGTCGCGCCCTTCGGTGTTTGGATGGGCGTGATGGCGGTTGTGTTTGTCGACCCACCATCCGTAGCTAATTCCGTTCATCAGGTTTGCACAGACCATGCCCACCACGTCGTTCGCCTGCCGAGAGCGGAAGATCTGTCGATGCCCGGCGTCGTGGCCGAGAAACGCCAGTTGCGCGAGCAGTACCGCGAGGCCGACCGCTGTGCCCGTCTGCCACCACGACGACCCGAGCCGAACGAACACCACGCCCATCAGCACGAGGCCGCCCAACAGAACCGTCACCCGGGCCGCGTAGCGGCGCGGGTGACGGTCGAGGAGACCCGCACTTCGGACCAGGCGAGACAGCTCGGCGTACGCGCTGCCACGGTCGCTACGGGCACCAAGATCCGAATAACTCACTCTCGCCACTCCCTGTGCGACCGCTCAGGTCAGGTTCGGGATCCGCCAGCAGCCACGAGCAGGCAGGCACGCAATCCGTACGGTTTCGGCAGACATCGATCAAGTTGGCCACCGCTTGATGGTTCCAGTCTTCCTCACAGCTGCCTCGCGCAGGAGGAAACGGCAGCTCGACTTGTCGCCTGTTGAGGTGGCCTACGCCGAGGAGCAGTCGCGGATGCTGTTGCCGTTCGCGATTCTCGCCCAGCGTGCGACCGGCCACGACGGCCACCCGCGGCATCGTCGTGATCAGGCGAGGCACGGAGAAGATCTCGTCCAGGCACCGCGCAAGCCAGCGAAGCGCAGATACCGGCTCCAAGGGGGCGGGCTGGTAGAACCGCACGCGACCGTGCGTCACGCTCCCGCCGTCCTCTGGCGGGCCGGCAGGCTGAACATGTTTTACGATGCCGCGAGGCATCTGCGCGTCGGCACGTCGGTGCCAGAGGGCAGCACCGATCCGTGCTGCGAAATGGGTGCCGCTGGGTCAGGCGTGCGGTTCGAGGGAGTGTCGCCACGATGAGCAGCGCCACACAAAGGCCTTTTACCAGGGCCGACGTGTTCGCCGGTGACGGCGAAATCGGCCGTGACCTCGCGAAGGTGGACTGGGCGTCGACTCCGCTGGGAGATCCCGCAGGGTGGCCGCAGAGCCTGCGGACGGCGGTGAGCATTCTGCTGTCGTCGCGCTTCCCGATGTGGATGGCCTGGGGTCCTCAGCTGACGTTCTTCTGCAACGCCGCGTACCGGCGTGACACCCTCGGCCGCAAGTACCCGTGGGCTCTGGGTCGACCAGCCAGTGAGGTGTGGGCGGAGATCTGGCCGGACATTGGCCCTCGGATCGATCGGGTGCTGACCACCGGCGTGGCGACCTGGGATCAGGCGTTGCTGCTGTTCCTGGAGCGGTCCGGTTATCGGGAGGAGAGCTACCACACCTTCTCCTACAGCCCGCTGCGCGACGACGGCAACGCCCTCATCGGCATGTTGTGCGTGGTCAGCGAGGACACCGAGCGGGTCGTCGGCGAACGGCGGATGACCACGCTGCGTGAGCTCGGGTCCGATCCCAGCGTGGTGCGGACCGAAGAGGAGATGTTGGCCTTCGCTGGCCGGCAACTCGGACGTAACGACCTCGACCTGCCGTTCACGGCGATCTACCTTCTCGATGGCGACGGTAGCGCTCGCCTGGCGGCGGCCGCGGGCATCCCCGCAGGTCACCCCGCAGCCCCTCGCACGATTTTGGCCAATGAGCCGGCCATGGTGTGGCCGCTTGCGGCGCTGGCGCGGGGTGAGTCACAACTTGTTCGGCTCGATGGCGCCCCGTTCGTGGGACTGCCTACCGGTGCGTGGTCGCAGCCGCCGACGCAGGCACTCCTGGTGCCGCTGCTGCAACAGGGCGAGAGGCCGTACGGCTTCCTGGTGGCCGGCTTGAATCGGTACCGGGCGCTCGATGACAGTTACCGAGGCTTCGTCGATCTGGCAGCGGGCCACGTGGCGGCCGGGATCTCCAGTGCGCGCAGCTACCAGGCGCAGCAGCAGCGGGCCGAGGAACTCGCCGAGATCGACCGCGCCAAGACGGCATTCTTCTCCAACATCAGCCACGAGTTCCGCACTCCACTGACATTGATCATGGGTCCGCTGGAGGAGTTGCGTTCCCGACTCGGCGACACCGACGAGGGGGTGCTCGAGGAGTTGCAGGTCATGCACCGCAACGGGCTGCGACTCGGCAAGCTGGTCAACGCGCTGCTGGACTTCTCCCGGATCGAGGCGGGACGGATGCAGGCCCGCTACGAGCCGGTGGACCTCGCCGCGGTCACCGCTGATCTCGCCAGCGTGTTCCGCTCCGCCGTCGAACGCGCGGGTCTCACCTTCGAGGTGGACTGCTCCCCGCTCCCCGAGCCGGTGTATGTCGACCGGGGCATGTGGGAAAAGATCATCCTGAACCTCCTTAGCAACGCCCTGAAGTTCACCTTCGACGGCTCGATCCGAGTACGGCTACGCGCCGAGGGCGGCCGGGCTGTGGTGACCGTGGCCGACACGGGGATCGGCGTGCCGGCCGAGGAGATGCCGCGGCTGTTCGAACGTTTCCACCGCATCGAGAACGTCCGCTCACGTTCGAACGAGGGCAGTGGCATCGGCTTGGCGCTGGTGAGGGAACTCGTCGGGTTACAGGGCGGCGACGTCAGCGCCGACAGCACCGTCGGACAGGGCACCACCTTCACCGTCGGGCTGCCCTTCGGTAGCCTTCACCTGCCGCCGGGCACCGTCACTCCTGGCGAGGAGTACGACGTCGCCGCCACCGCCGAACCGTTCGTCGAGGAGGCGCTGCGATGGTTACCACAGGAGCCTTCAACGAGCGCGCTCGACGTGGTTGCCGGAAGCAGCGCGCGGGAATCGACGACAGACGTGCGGCCAAGCCCGGCGCATGTCCTGGTCGCTGACGACAACGCTGACATGCGGGAGTACCTCACCCGCCTGCTGCGCTCGGCCGGCTACCGGGTCGAGGCAGTCAACGACGGCCAAGCGGCCTTGCAAGCGGCACGCGTCAACCAACCCGATCTGGTCGTCAGTGACGTGATGATGCCTCGCTTGGATGGTCTGCAACTGGTAGCCGCGCTGCGCGCCGAACCTCGTACGGCGGGAACTCCGGTCCTACTGCTGTCGGCGCGGGCAGGGCAGGAGGCTTCCATCGAGGGGTTGGAGGCGGGGGCGGATGACTACCTGGTCAAGCCGTTCGCCGCCGCCGAACTGCTGGCCCGGGTGCGGACGAACGTGAAGTTGGCCCGGCTGCGCAATCACCACGCTCGGTGGCGCACAGCCCTCATCGACTCGCTACAGGAGGCCTTTTTCGTCTGCGACGAGAACGGCGCCGTCATCGAGATCAACACCACGTTCACCGATATCCTCGGCTACGGCCCCGAAGGGCTTCCCTACCCCGCCAATCCCCCTTGGTGGCCAAGCCAGGACGCAGAGCCCGAGGCATACCAGCAAGTCGTCGATGCCCTCACCCTGCTGGTGGGTCAGACCAGCGGCGCGTACACCATCCCGGTGACTCACCGAGACGGCCATCGTCTGTGGGCCGCCGCCGCTTTCAACCAGGTGCAGGACCCCGATACCGGTCGACGGGTCATCGTCGGCACCTTCCGCGATGTCACGGCGGAGCACTACGCCGTACAACGGGAGAGCGCGCTGGCCGCCCTGAGCATCCGTCTGTCGCAGGCGGACAACCTCGCCAACGCCCTGCACGGCGTCCTCGATGAGCTACGGGGGCTGTGGCGCGCGAGGCGAGTGCTCGCGGCGGTCTTCGACGGCTCGCACACCCCGACGATCGCCACGACCGATCCGCACCAGCGCTGGGACACCCTGTCCGACCAGCGCCGGCAGATGCTCACCGTCCTGCGGGACCGGCCCCTGCTCACCACGGTCGCGGACCGGACCACGGGCGTCGGAATCGCCGTCGACCACCCGCACGGCACGATGGCCCTGTGGATCGACCTCGGCGAGAGGCGCCCCGTCACCGAACAGGACGAGACCCTGCTGGCCTTGCTGGCCGGCCACCTCAGCCAAGGGCTGCAGCGGGTGCAGCAGATCGATCAGCAGCGGGAAACCGCCCTCGCGTTGCAACGGGCCATCCTCGGGCCCGCACAGCTGCCCAGTGGTTTCGCCGCGCGGTACGCACCCGCCACCCGGCCGTTGAAGGTCGGCGGCGACTGGTACGACACCATCGCGCTCGTCGACGGGCAGATCGGCATTGTCGTCGGAGACTGCGTTGGTCACGGACTGCGAGCCGCCACCGTCATGGGACAGTTGCGCAGCGCCTGTCGTGCTCTGCTGCTGCAGGATTCCAGCCCGTCGCGCACGCTCACCGCACTCGATCGTTTCGCCGCCCAGTTGCCCGGAGCGCTGTGCGCGACGGTCTTCTGCGGCGTCCTCGACCCGACGACCGGGCACCTGCGCTACGCCAGCGCCGGGCATCCTCCCGCCATCATCACCTCTCCCGACGGCCTCACCCGGATGCTTGACCAGGGCCACTCGCGTCCCCTCGGAGTTCGAGGCAGCGCCGAGCGGCCCGAAGCTGAGGAACGTGTGCCAGCGCGGGCGACCTTGATGCTCTACACCGATGGACTTGTCGAACGCCGCCGCCAACCGCTCACCGCAGGCATCGACCACGTCGTGACGGTGATCCAGAACGGACGCGCCCACCCCATCGAGACGCTCGCCACCGATGTCATGGACCAACTCAGCCCGTCGGGGGGGTACGACGACGACGTCGCGGTCCTGCTCTACCGCCATCCCGGCCCGTTGGAACTCGACTTCGCCGCCGAAAGCGCCGGTCTCGCACCCGTACGCACCGCCCTGAGAAGCTGGCTTGAGCGCTGCGGACTCGATCCCACCAACGCCTACAACGTCCTGGTGGCCGTCGGCGAAGCCTGCGCCAACGCCATCGAGCACGGCCACCGCGACAACCCCGGCGGACGGATCCGGCTACGGGCCACCGCCACCGCCGGCGGCCTGCACCTCAGCGTTACCGACAGCGGGCGCTGGAAGACACCCCAGCCGGACGCCGACACCCACCGGGGACGGGGCCTGGTCCTCATGCGTGCCCTGATGGACGCCATCACCATCACGCCCGGCGCCACCGGCACCACCATCGACATGCAGGCGAGGATTTCATGAGCACCCCGCTGACCCTCACCACCAGTCACCAGTCAGACGGCACTCCCGTACTGACCGCAACCGGCGAGGTTGACATGAGCAACGCCGCCGACTTCGCAGCAGCCCTCACCCGCGCCGTAGAAGCCGCCTGCGGCCAGCTGACGGTCAATCTGACCGCACTGGAATACCTCGACAGCGCGGGTCTCGCGGTCCTGTTTCCCCACGTCGAGCGGATCCACCTCATCGCCAGCCCACTCCTGGCTCCCGTCCTGACCATCGCAGGCCTGGCCGACCTGATGACAGTCACTCCTGCCTAACGGGTTCAGGCTGTTTAGGCAGGCTTCTCGGCACGAGCCATCGTCGTCGTAGCGACGACGCGCCTCAAGGCACCGCGACGCCATAGGCGCATTCGTTGGAAACGGCCTACGAAGCGGAGGCGTCGAGTCCATCACCTCAAGATCGGCGGAACGGTTTCGCGCTGGACGATACGTGGTGTGCGATGGCGACGTTCTCCGGCGTGAACTGGGTCCCGCTCAGGAACGCCACCTTGGTCAGGCCCGAATCGATCCAGGCGCCGAAGTGCTGCCCGGTGCCCTCGTGGTGGACCAGCGCGGCGGAGCGAGACTGTCAGGTGAGAAAGTCCCGCAGCGCTGTGGTCAAGCCGTCGGGATTTTCTTCAGCGACGTGGTGTCCGGACTCAATCGGATGACCACGAAGATCATCGGCCCACGCCGCCCAGATCGTGAGCGGATCACCGTACAGATTCTCCATGTCGTCCCGTGTGGACCAGAGGAAGAGCGTCGGGCAGCCTACGGTGCGGCCGGCATGCCGGTCGGCTTCCTCGTGCTCTCGGTCAACTCCGAGGCCAGCGCGGTAGTCCTCCAGCATCGCCCGCACCGTGGCTGGGTCGTGGATGGCCTGCCGGAACTCCTGGTAGTTTTCGGCTCCCATGCTGTCGGGCCGCGCCTTGCTGGCGTACCAGGCGTCGGGATCGGCGTTAATGACCCGTTCTGGCGTGTCAGCCTGGGCGAAGAAGAACCAGTGGTACCAGTCGCGGGCGAACGTGGCGTCGCACCTCGCGAGGGCCTCGCTGATCGGCACGCCGTCGAGCACGACCAGATGGCTAACTGCGTGGGGATGGTCCAGTGCCAGGCGTAGCCCGACGTAGGAACCGCGGTCGTGCCCAACTACGGCGAAGCGCGGGTGGCCCAGAGCATTCATCAGCCGGACGAGATCCGCTGCGACTGCTCGCTTGGACTGCTGGGAGTGGTCGGGGAGGATACGCGCTTTCCCCGACTGTCCGTAGCCGCGCATGTCCGGACAGACAACGGTGAACCCGCGTTCGACCAACTGCGGCGCGACCCGATGCCACGTCGAACCGGTACGGGGATGGCCATGAATGAGAAGAACCGGAAGGCCCTGTCCGGCGTGCCGGACTCGTAGCTCCACTTCCCCGACGTCGACCCGCTCGTCCGTGAAGTCATCGAACATGACAGACAGGTGTCCAGACGGCCGGTCGGGCAAACTCCCCTTTTCGGCAGACTCGGATGCTGTGGGTGTCGCCTTCAAACTCGCCGAGCAAGGGCCTCCCGTTCTGCGCCGTGCCGCCGAGCCAGAAGCTGTTCCTCGATCTCGTTGAGGCTAGGCAGTACGCAGTCGCTCGGCTACCGGTGACACCGGGCCGACGGCAGCGGGTTGGCTTTGCGGTCGTCAGTCGCGCGCGAGCGCGGCGTACGCCTCGGCGAACCGTGTGCGTCGTTGCGTGTACTGCCCGACATACGCGAGTCCGGCTTCATATGTCGCGCCGGTGGCCTTGGGCGCGCGCGGGACGTCCGGTGCCAGCACATCGAGGGCGTGCTGCCCGGCATCAGGCTCGGTCGGACCTTCACCGTGCGCAAGCCGGCCGCGACGGCTGCCCGCGTCCTGGCAATCCTCGACCTGGACGAAACCATCACCCGACAATCCGGCCGTCCCGGTCCACCTTGCACCCGTACCAGGCGCGGTTCGGCACCAGAACGCCTGGCCCCGTGGTCGAGTTGCGGTGATTTCGTGGTCATCCGCGCGGCGCTTGGTCCGCAGGAGCGTCGGGACGCCGAGCTGCACGGCTCGGCGGCGCGGGGATGGTGCCGTCAGTACGAGTCGCGGCCGTCGCAGTCGCGGCCGCAGCCTCGGGTTTGCGGCGGTGGAACGTGAGAGTCATGACCAGCACGACCAGCGCTCCGACGATCAGCCCGAGGATCGCGCTGGCCACCGTGTTGACGAGCCAGCCGACGAGCCCGCCGAGAACACCCGTGGCGTCGTGGGCAGCGACCTCCACGTGGTGCACGGCCTCGTACAGGAAGTGCAGGTTCAGCTCGTTCGTGCCCAGCAGCAGGATGTGCCCGCCCACCCACAACATCGCCGCGGTGCCGACCACCGTCAGCACGGTGAGGACCACCGGCATCGCCCTCACCAGACCGCGGCCGAACGTGGCGACGGCGCCGGAACGTTGCGACAGGCGCAGCCCGGCGTCGTCCATCTTCACGATCAGGGCCACCACGCCGTACACCAGGACGGTTATGACGACGGCGACGACAGCCAGGATCACCAGGCGGGACCAGAACGCCTCATCGATCACCTCGTTAAGGCTGATGACCATGATCTCCGCCGAGAGGATCAGGTCGGTTCGTACCGCCCCGGACACCAGTGTCGTCTCGTCCTGCACCTTCTCCTCGCCCGCGCCGGAGGCGCCGTGATGGGCGATCTTGGCCCACACCTTCTCCGCGCCTTCGTAACAGAGGTAGGCGCCGCCGAGCATGAGGATCGGAGTGAGCAGCCAGGGCACGAACTGACTGAGCAGCAGCACCGCCGGCAGGATGATGAAGAACTTGTTGCGCAGCGACCCCACGGCAATGCGCTTGATAATCGGCAACTCGCGCTCGGCCGCGAGGCTCCGCACGTACTGCGGCGTGACGGCAGCATCGTCGACGACGACGCCCGCAGCCTTGGCGCCGGCCTTCGCGGCGGCCGCCCCAATGTCATCGATCGACGCGGCAGCGGCCCGGGCCAGCACCGCCACGTCATCCAGCAGGGCTACGAGTCCACCGGCCAAGGGAGGGTCCTTTCAGGGTTGAGCAGAGTTCGAACTGGCCCATTCTCGCTCAGGTCCCTGTGCGCGGCACGCCACCGCCCGGCCGTAGATAAGCGCCTCACGAACACCACGCTCTGTCAGCGGCAGATCCGGACACTCGATCATCCGTCGACGGGGCCTTGATGGCTCACACCAGGCTGCACTTGCCCGTCCGAAGGCACGCACCCACGGGGCGCCCGTGGCCGGGAGTCTCGTCGGACGGGGCGACGCTCGCCGGTCCGAGGACGCTGGTCGTCGTCACAATCGTCGGCCAGTCGCGCAGCGCGAGCGCGTTGGACAGGCGAAGCCACGCCCACCACGCGTCACCGTGGGCGTCGTCTAGTACGCCGTCGCGGTCGTCGAGCACGGCGGCGACCTCACGGTCAGCGGGAGATCACTACCCTCGTAGTCCACCGAGCGGGAAGGGGCCAGCATGGCAGCGCTGGTCGAGCACACCGAGCTGTACGTCGATGTCGACTATCGACTGTTCGCGATGATCGACGACAGCAATGACCGGCGCAACGTTCCACCCCCACCGCACGAGCTCGATCAATGGGTCAGCTCGGCGCCGGGCTACGTGGTGGTCGAGAACATCGACGACGCCATGGTGCTGGGTAGCGACATCCGGCTGGAGACCTGGGACGGGCCGGCCGACTTCGATCCGGCCGGCTGGGACCGCTGCCACGTGCTCGAGGTCACAGCCAGCGAGCAATCCAGAATTACAGCATTGGGGCCTAAATAGGTACAAATAGACAGTCGTTCTGTCCTATTTATTGTGTTTTCCACGAAATTTGGTGTCCGAGGGGCGACACGATCCATTGCCCCACCGCCGTTGACGCTCAGCGCAACTCTGCAGCTGGCCCAAATCTAGCTGCGGTGTCGACCTCTTCGGATTCGCCAAGTACTTCACGGCGGAGGACGCGCTGGTCACGGCACCGCGAGTGGGATCGGTGTTCCGGGCGGCGGATCGTGCTCGTCGGTGTGGCAATTCCGGGGCGCAGATCATGGCTGACGTGTCGCGGGGTCGCCGAGGTCACCCGGGTCGCCCCGGCGTCCGCCACGATTGCTCGGTGGCATGCTGTGGGTCGGCTTGGAGGAGGGTCCGCGTGAGTAGCTTGGAGTCGCTGCGGCAGTTGCTGCAGCAGTCACACCACGCACGTCCGGATGACCTGCCGGAGATGGCGATGCGCGCGGCGCCCTTGTTGGATGCGCGCGCCCTGGTGATCTACCTGGTGGATCATCAGCAGCGGCTGCTGCTGCCACTGCTGGGTGGCAGCGCGCCAGCCCGCGAACCGATCGAGATTGACGGAACTCTCGCCGGACGCGCATTCAGCACGGCGGCGACCTGCCGTGGCGCCAGCGGTAATGAGGGCGAGCGGGTGTGGGTGCCGGTGCTCGACGGCAGTGAACGCATGGGGGTGCTGGAAGTGGTCGCCGACGGCCCGCTGCACAACGACAGCGTTGACGACTGCGTCGCGGTCGCGTCCCTGCTCGCCGAGCTCGTCGTGACACGGAGTCTGTACAGCGACACGATCGAGCAGATCCGGCGCCGGGCACCCATGCAACTGGCCGCGGAAATGTTACGCGCGCAGCTACCGCCGCTGACCTTCTCGACCGGACACCTGATGATCAGCGGCATCCTCGAACCCTGCTACGACGTGGGCGGCGACGCGTTCGACTACGCGGTCAACGGCGACACGGCACATTTGGCGTTGTTCGACGCGGCCGGTCATGGTTCCAGCGGCGGGATGCGGGCCGTGGTGCTCGCCTCTATCGCTCTCGCCGCCTACCGCAACGCCCGCCGCACCGGCCTGGACCTCACTGCCACCTACCATCACATCGACGCCGCCGTCCGCGGCCACGACCGGTACGGGATGATCACCGCAGTTCTCGCCGAACTCGACCAGCGCACCGGCATCCTGCAGGTCATCTCCGCCGGTCACCCGAGCGGAATCGTGCTGCGCGACGGCAAGGTCGTCAAGGTCCTGCCCACCCCGACCGCCCTCCCGGTCACCCTCGGCGACCAGCGCCCACCGGTCGTCGTCGAGGAAGCTCTCGAACCTGGCGATCAGGTGCTGCTCTACACCGACGGCATCATCGAAGCCCGAACATCCGCAGGCGAGACATTCGGCGTGGAGCGCCTCGTCGAATTCGCCACCCGAGCAGTCGCCGACCAACTGCCCCTGCCCGAAACCGCCCGCCGGCTCGTGCACGCCATCCTCGAGCACCAGGACGACCGCCTGCAGGACGACGCCACCGTACTACTCGCCCAATGGCGCAGCCCTGCACCCCCGCACTCGGACTGGGAAACGATCAACGCACCGACCCACCAACCACTCGCCACGCAGTCGTAGCACCGGATCGCCGGGAGCCATGCCGCAACGTGGCGGACGGCGGCATCCAAGACGACCGTCGCTGCAACCGAGCCAATGTGTGGACGCTCAGTCGTAGTGCCGGTCCTTCAGGGACTCCCGATCCACGACCGGCGGCGTGACCACGTCCATCCCGCGGACCCCCGGGTGCACCGCGCCGATCAACCGGAGACGGTCCACCCTCCCGCGCAACGCCTCTACCACGCCCGGCAGGCCCAACCTGGCAGCCTCCTCGGCGGCGAGGTTCCGCAGCAGCGGAGCCACCCCAATCTGACCGAACTGGAACCCGAGTTGGCTGTGATAGCTGGTGGCGGCCGCCACCTTCCTGGCCAGATGATCGCTGATGTCGGCACCCGCCTCGACACCGTCGGGCACGCAGCGCCACGGTGACGCAGCTGGTTGCCGACTGACGTACGGCACGTCCCGCCACCACAGGCCGTCCGGCCTGAGCGCGGCGACCGTCTCGGTGACGACGCGATGGTCGGCGTGGTCACCGAGGGCCTGTGGCGCGAGGATCACGCCGGCGTCCGCCAGATGCGGACGCAGCGCCGGTACGAGGGCCGCCGCCACCCGGTCGTCGCCTCGAACACCGGCGAAGAGCGCGGCCGGATCGGAATAACCGCGGTGCGGCGCCTCAGGCAGTGGCAGGTGGACCGGTTGCACCCCGAGCACCGCACAGGCTGCTTCGTCCTCCGCCCGGCGAAGCGCCATGTAGTCGACGTCGGCCGCGATCCCCTTGTCGAGCTGACAGGCCAGGGCGAACGGCGACAGGTCAGGCACGCTCGCGGTGAAGCAGGTGACCACTCGTACCGTCCAACCCGTCGCCGCCAGCGCCGCGAGGGTGCCGCCGACGGAGAACACCGCGTCGTCCAGGTGCGGGCTGACCGCCACCGCGACTCCGGGACACGTCGTCACCGGCGGTCTGCCGTTCCGGGCTGTCGGGCTCGCGAACCCGACATGCTCCTCGCGCTCACAGCAGGTGCGGTGCCGCGCGGAAGCGGCAGGCCGATTCGACCGGCGGGTCGGGGATCTCCGGCACGGGTGCGGCCAGCCCGTTGTAGACGGCGGTGATCCGATCAGCGATGACCGGCCAGCTCCACTGCTGCTCGACGTCACTGCGGGCCTGTCCGGCGAGCCGACGGCGCAGCGCCGGGTCATCGAGCAGGCGACGGACGGCTCCCGCCAGCGCCGCTGGGTCGCCGGCCGGCACCAGCAGACCGTTCTCCTCCGGGCGCACGCAGTCGCGGACGCCGACCACGTCGGTGGAGATGACCGGCAGGCCGCTGGCCATCGCCTCCAGGATGGTGTTGGAGAAGCCCTCCGCGTAGGTGGGGCTGACGAAGATCTCTCCCCGCGCGTACACCTCGTGGGCCCGCTCGTAGGGCACCGCGCCGAGCAGTTCGACGGTGTCGGCGAGGCCCAGTTCGGTGATCCGGGTCTCGACGGTGCCCAGGTCGGGGCCGATGCCCGAGAGCAGGAGACGCACCGGCACCGCTTCCGCGCGAAGCTTGGCGACCGCGTCGAGCAGGTCGAGCACGCCCTTCCGCGCGTCGACCCGGCCGTGGTACAGCAGCACAGCCGGGTCCGAGACCCGACCGGGCGACGCGACCGGCACGAATCGTTCGGTGTCGGTAGCGCCGGGTACGACGGTGAAGCGGGTCGGATCGAGCTCGTGTCGCTGGCTGACTTCGGCGGCGAACGACGGCGACCCGATCAGCAGCGCCGGCGCGTGCGCGAAAACCGCCCGCACCAGGTAACGGTGGGTGGCACAGCAGGTGCCGACCCAGTGACCGTCGCCGCCCTGCACGGAGACCACGGCGGGTAGTCCGGTCGCCTGGGCGGCGCGGAGCACCGCAAGCCCGTTGGGGTACGCGTACTGCGCGTGCAGCACGTCGAAGGGTCGGCGGGCGTGCAGCCGCAGCACAGTGTCGGTCATCTCCGCGACGTCCGCCTCGAAGTCCGCCGGCTCGCCCCGGCCCACGGCCTGCTCCCCGAGCGCCTCCAGGGCGTGCACCTCCACGCCGGCTGGCACCCGGTCCGGCGGTGGTGGGCCGCCGCCGTACACGGCGCGGCCTGCGGTGTCGCCCCGGTACTGGGACACCAGGGTGGGCTCGTGGCCGGCGCGGACCAGGTGCCGCAGCAGGTTCTCGGCGTACGCGCTCATTCCGGAGACGGCCGGCCAGTAGCGGCGCGACACGAGGCAGATTCTCATCGGACACCGGCCTTCAGCTCGACGGAGGTACGGGGCTGCTGCTCGGCATGGCGCAGCGCGGCCAGTGCGGCAGGCACCAGGGTGTCGGCCCGGTGTGCGTCCCGGGAGAGTTCGAGGCTGACCAGCCCGGAATAGCCCGCCTCGGTCAGCGCGCCGAGCACGGCTGGGAAGTCGAGATCTCCCTCGCCGGGGGCGCGGTGCTCGTGCCGGCCGCGGGGCATGTCCTCGATGGCACAGGCGCCCAGACGGGTCGCGAAGGCGCGCACCGCGGCGGCCGGGTCGTACCGGCCGGACACGAGGCAGTGACCGGTGTCCAGGGCCAGCGTGAGACCGGGGACCTCGGCCGCGAGCCGGGCCCAGTCGTCGCAGTCGTCGACCAGCATGCCCGGCTCCGGCTCGAAGGCGCACGTCATGTCGTGCCGGGCGGCGTACTCGACGACGTCGCGGACGCCGGCGACGAGCCAGTGCCAGGCCCGGCCACTGTCGATGCCGGGCTCGGGCACGCCGGCCCAGAACGACACCACCTCGCTGCCCAGTTCGACAGCGACGTCCACGCAGAGGCGCAGGAAGTCGCGCCGCCGCGTCCGGTCGTCCTCGGCCGGCGAGACCAGGGTGGGATGGTGCTTGCGCCGCGGGTCGAGCAGGAAGCGCGCACCGGTCTCCACCACGCTGGCAAGGCCGAGCGCGTCGAGACGGCGGGTCAGCCGGCGGGTGCGCCCGGCGAGGTCGGGCGCGTACGGGTCGTGGTGGGCCACGTCGAGGGTGAGCGCGACGCCGTCGTAGCCGCAGTCGGCCAGCAGGGCGAGCGCGTCGTCGAGTCGGTGCGACGTCATACCGTTGGTGTTGTAGGCGTATCGCAGGCTCATGTCTGACTCCGGGCGACGGCGTGCCGGCTCGGTTCGCGATAGAGCGGGTAGAGCGGGCCGACGGTGTGGGCCACCTCGGTCAGGTCGAGCCAGGCGTCTCCACCCAGCCGCTCACGGGCGGCCGGGTCGAGGACCACCGGTGCGGCGCCGCCGTGCGGGGGTGCCCCGAGCCCGACCAGCGGCGAGTCCCTCTCCATCAGGCGCTCGACCCCACGCGCCGCGATCCGCCCGTACGACATGGTCTCCGCCTCGAGCCCAGGCACGATCACCTTGACCGCCACCGCCCCGTCTCCGGGTGCGACGATGACCAGCACGTCGAACTCGGCGAGCCGGTGCAGCAGGTCGGCCAGCAGCGCGCTCGGATCGTCGAGGCTTCCGGGAGCGACGGTCGGCAACGCGCTGAAGGGCACCGTGCTGCGCTGGGCCAGCACCACGGGTTCCAGCAGGGCACGTAGGTGCCCGCCGTCCAGGTGCGTCCACTCGCGCATCGCGGCCAACGCGCGCGTCTCCTGTGACTCGGCCGGTCGGGCGAACTCCCGCCGCCAGTACTCCTCCGGCGTGAACCGCCGCAGCGCTTCCAACGGCCCGTGGGAGAAGACCTTGCGGGAGCGGGACGAGACGTATTCCAGCAGCGCCTTGCGCAGTGCGACCTCCCGGTCCGGGTGAGCGGCCTCACCGCACGCGGTGACGGCCAGCGGAGGAGTTTCCGGCTCCTGGTCGATACCGACGACGTGCACGTCGACCAGCCCGAATGCGGTGGAGGCGAGCTTCGGGACCACGTCGATGTGGGCGGCCCGCAGCCGGTCCACTGTGGCTCGGGTCACCGCGTCCCGGACCTCGTCGAGGTCGATCACCACGCCGGCGTCCATGGCCCGGAAGGCGGTGGTGTTGCCATCGCGTTGCAGCAGTTCCAGCAGGCCGTGTGCGACGGCCCGTTCGATGGTGTCGCCCGCGCCCGACCCGTTGGTGATCACCGTGATGAGCCGCTCGGCCGGGTCCTGCCAGGGCAGGTCCTCACTCGCGGAACCGCAGAACTCCGCCGGCACCAGCACTGTCTCGCCGGTGCGCCACCGGACGGTCGGCAGCCAGGAGCGGGGCTGGTCGTCGTCGACAGTGGTGCCGGCGGGCAGCACCAACGACCGCGGATCCACCACACCGCCGGTGCCCAGCTCGCTGCGAAGCTGCGCGTACGAGGCCCGGCGAGGAACCATGGCCCGCAGCTGTCCGTGCAGCAACAGGGCCTCCGCCAGCTCCCCGTACGCGCCGGTGCGCGCCTGTTCGAGGGTCGCGCCGTAACCCATGGCGGCGGCTCGGGGCCAGCCGTCGCCGAGATGGTCGGCCGAGATCACCGGCAGACCGAGCCGGTCCAGTTGGGAGATGTCGAAGTCACCGACCTCGCCGGCTGGTAGGGCGTCGGCGAGTCGGTCGACGATCGACGTCGCCGAGATGGCGGGGGTACGCGGTTCGGCGGCTCGGGTCACGTCAGCTCCTCGATCGGTATGGGTCCGGCCGTCGGCTGCCCCCGCAGCTGCCGGTCGAACAGGGCGAGCACCTGCCGGCGAGACACCGGCGCCGCGTACTCGAAGGGTGTGGCGACCGCGTCAAAGTCGAGCGTCTCGACCAGGTCGCGGGCCTGCCGCACCTCGGCGTGCGACAGCGGGATCTGAGCGTGGAAGGCCTTGTGGCACGAGAGGCCGATCGGTGTCTCGCCGGCCAGCTCCACCTTGATCAGGTCACCGACGAACAGGATTCGGCGCTGCTCGTCGTGCAGCACACTGTGCCCGGGGAAGTGGCCGCCGCTGCGGTACATCACCAGGCCGGGTGCGAGCGGGTGCCGATCGTCGGTGGGCCAGGTCACCTGGAACGCCTTGGTCCAGATGAGATCGTCGACCCCGATGGCGAGCACCGGCGGGGCGAGCTCGTCCTGAAGCTGCCACAGAGCGCCGTACCCGTGTACGTGGCTCGCGCCGAGCGCGACCAGACCGCCGCGGGCGCGCAGGTCGTCGATGGCCTCGGCTGGATACCAGCCGGCCGCCTCCCAACCGACCAGGCCGGCTTCGGTCTCGATCACCCAGCCGGTACTGCCGAGCCCGAGCTGCGGCTCGCACCAGTAGCCGGTCACGCCGGGAGCGACCACGGCCGAGCGTGCCTGCCGTCCGACCGCCACCTCGTCGGCGGAGTCGAACTGCCAGCCGTCCGCGGGCAGCGCGTTACGCACGTCGGTGCAGACCGGACAGGACGGCGGGGTCGCGAACCAGCGTTGCCAGTGGCCGCAGTTCGCGCAGGAGTACGGGCGAAGGGGCACGGTCAGCTCCTCTCCGCAGCCGTGTGCAGCAACTCGTGCAGGCGCAGGTCCCGGGCCAACGGCCAGGCCCAACCGCCTTCGCGGACGGCGGCGGAGAAGGCGCGCACCTGACCGGCGAACGGGGTCGTGTCGACATCGAAGGGCACCTCGGTGGCCACCCCGGTCGCTGCGTCGAGACGGGTCAGTGTGCCGCCGGCGCTCTGACCCAGGGTGTCCACGGCGACAAGTTGCCCGCCAGTGCCGACCACCTCCAGTCGGCGTCGAGGCAACGGATCGGCGGTGTTGAACGACACGTGTGCCTGGACCAGCACCCCACCACCGGTCACGCCGGCCAGCAGCGCCCCGTCGTCCACCGGGTAGGGATGCACCCGCCGATGCGTCCGCACGGTCAGCTCGACCAGGTCCTCGCCGAGCAGCACACCGACCAGGTCGACGCCGTGCGGAGCCAGGTCCACCAGGGCCCCGCCGCCGGAGCGGGCCCGGTCGATCCGCCAGTTGTCGTGCGGTCGACCGTCGGGACTCCACCGCTCGGGCAGCCAACAGCCGTAGACGATGCGAATCGCGGTCACCGTGCCCAGATCACCGGCGGCGACCATCGCGGCGATGCGCTGGTGGGCGGGATGGAACCGCTGGTCGAACGCGGCACCCGCGAGGGTGCCACCGGCGACGTCGACCAGTCGACGGGCATCGGGCACCGTCGCCGCCAAAGGCTTCTCGCACAGCACCGGCAGCCCTGCCTTGGCCACCGCCGCCACCACGTCGGCGTGGGTGTGGTTGGGCGTTGCGACGTGTACCGCCTCGACCTCCGGGTGATCGAGCAGCTTGTCCAGGTCGGTCGTGGCCACCCGATCCGGGGCGAGCCGTCGGGCGGCGGCCGGATCCGGGTCGCAGGCGGCGACGAGCCGGTGCCCGGCCGCGCGGATAGCCGGGGCTACGTGGTCACGGGCGACCCAGCCGCAGCCGACCACACCCCACCCGACCGGTTGCATCGCTCACCACCGCTCGGGCAGGTCGAGCAGGAGGCGGCGCCGTACCGCGTCAGGGCCCGGGCCGATGGGCCAACGCTCCGGCAGGTACGCGGCGGCCCGGTCGCCGTACTCGGCCGCCCACCGCGGGTCGGGCCAGCGGCGGACCCCGTCGGTGTAGAGCGGATTGGGTCGCAGCGGGCTCGCCGACGCGGGCCCCAGCAGGGCGGCGTCGGCCGGTGCGTGACCCGCGTCCCAGGCCAGGCCGACAGCCTCGGTGCCGATCAGCGTGGCGGGGTCAGCCGGAGCGGGCAGCCGCCCGGCCGCCGTCGCCGCGGTCAGGTCTTCCTCGGCGTACGCGTTGGCGCCCGGCAGCAGGTCCGTCCAGCCGTCGGGTGGCAGCGGCAACCCGGTCGTACCGGCGGGGTGCTGTGCGTTGTGCAGGTGACCGAGGAGCACCGCCCCGTCGGGCCCGGCGCAGGCGAGCGCGGCGGCCACCACGGCAGCCTTGTCCGGCAGGAAGTAGAGAGCGTCGTGGCAGGTCACGTGGCGAGGTGCCGTCTGAGGTGGTAGCGGCCAGGGTGCGGTCAGGTCGGCGCACACCAGCGCCACCGGCGCGTCGGGCGGCAGCACGAACCGGCGGGCCAGCCAGAGCTTGGCGAAGACCACGTCGACGCCGGTCAGATCGCGCTGGCCGTGCATGACCAGGTGTCGCAGCAGGTGGCCGGCCCCACAGGCCAGGTCGACCACCGGCCGACCGTTGGGCGGATGGGCGGCGGTGAGCGCCAGGGCCGCCAACCAGCTCGGGTCGGACCAGCGGTGCAGGAAGTAGACCCCGACCCGGCCGAGTCCGAGCAGCTCCACCGCGTCGCGCAGGGTGGTGGCACTGAGCGCCGCACGGAGTTGATCCGCACGCGGCGCCGCGCCGTCCCACCAGTCGTCGGAGTCGGCGAGCAGCGTCACCGCGGCCTGGTCCGGTTCACCCGCGTCGAGCGCGGCCACCGCCTGCTCCCGCAGGTCGTCGCGGTCCGGACGCAGCCAGGGAATGGTTTCCACCACCGGCCAGCGCCGCACTCCGTCGGTGAGGGTGCACGACGTGTCGGCGTGCAGGGGCGTGCCGTCGGGGCCACGCCACCCGGACGCCGTGGTGGCGGGCACCGCGCGGACGGTGGTCACAGCCCGGCCGCCCGCAGTACGGCCCGTTGATAGTCCACCACCGGGCCGTCGTGCACGAGCGCCAGATCCACCAGGGCCTGTTCGACGGTGAACGCGGCGGCGCGGGCGTGATGGTGCACCTGGAGCACCCGGTCCAGCACGTCCGCGCTGTGGAAGGTCCGTCCAAGCGGTGTGTCGGCGTCCACCCGGAACGCCAGCACCGCGTTGACTCGAACGGCCAGTTGCTCCGGCAGCTCGGCCAACGCCCGCTCGGTGAGCCGGTCGGTCATCGGCTCCAGGTACGCGCCAAGCAGCAGCTCACCGGCGAAGCCTGCGTCGGGTAGCCGGGCGTTGTGCAGGTGGTGGGCCAGGCCGAGCAGGAACGCCTGCGCCGGGTCGGCACCGGTGTCGTCGGCGAGCAGCGCGCCGTAGACAGCGACGGCCCAGCAGTGCTCGGCGTGATTCTCGGCTGGCTCGACCACCAGGCGTGGCCGTCCCGCAGCGGTGGCACCGGCGCGCGGCTGTCGGCGCAGGGCCGGCACGAACGGCGGAACCGGCGCGTCAGGCAGGGCTTGGGCAACCAGATGGGGCAGCGCCGATCGCACCCGGCGTCCGGTGTCCGGGTGCAGCGAGCCGACAAGTTCGTCGACGGCGCGGGCCAGGACGGTCTCCACCTCGGTCTGTGCCAGTCCGCAGGCGGTGAGGGTGGCCGCGTCCATCCCACCGAGGCGGGCGCCGGCCAGCGCGGCGGCGCACTCCCGGTCGGCGACCACCGCTGGGTCGGCGCCGCCGACGATCGCCGCCCATGATCGGGAGAACGCCCGTTCGGCCACCGAGCCCTCCGCGTGGGCCACCCGGACCCGTTTGAGGTCGCCGATCTGGCGCAGCGTGGGTGTCACGGCGGCCAGTCGGTCGACCGGCGGTACCGCCAGGACGGTGGTCATGCCGCCGCGTCCAGCCAGTCCAGCAGGGTCCGCTCCTGCGCGTGCAGCGCGTGTTCTGGGGTCCGGCCGTCCTGGGTCATCGGGGCCTTGAAGAAGTAGCCGAGTTGCTCCTGCGCGCCGCTCTCACCGCGGCGGGCGGCCTCCGCCATGAGCCGCGCCAGGTCCAGCACCAGTGGCGCGGCGAGGATCGAGTCCCGGCAGAGGAAGTCCACCTTGAGCTGCATCCGCTGCCCGAGGAAGCCGATCAGGTCGACGTTGTCCCAGGCTTCCTTGGCGTCACCGCGCGGCCGGTAGTAGTCGATCCGGACCACGTGGTCCTCCACGTCGTAACCGAGGATCTGGTTGAGCACCGAACCCTTGGTGTCCAGCTTGCTGGCCAACGACGACGGGTCGTCAAGGATCTGCCCGTCACGGTTGCCCAGGATGTTCGTCGAGTACCAGCCCTCCACGGTCAGTGCCCGGGAGCGGAATGCCGGGGCGAGCACCGTCTTGATCAGTGTCTGACCGGTCTTGCCGTCTTTGCCGGCGACCGGCACGCCCTCCCGCTCGGCCAACTCCAACAGCGCGGGCGTGTCGGCGCCGAGACTGGGCGTGAAGTTGACGTAGGGGCAGCCCTCCCGGATTGCCGCGTACGCGTAGAGCAGACCGGGGGTGATGTCCGGATCGTCGGCGTCCAGCCCAGCCTCGAACCCGTCGAGACTTCGCAGCACCGGCGACGCCGGATCGGGTCGGGCCTCGGTGGACGCCAGGTTGACCACCACCACCCGTTGCACGTCCTGCGCCGACCTGAACCGGGCGAGGTCGGCGCGCAGGTGTGACACCCGCTCACGCAGTGGCCCGATCGGCACCACGTTCGCCCCGGTGGCGTTGCGGCAGTACGCCGGGTCCGCCACGGCCGGCCAGGGCTGTAGCTGCCCCAGCGGCCCCGCGACAGTGTCCAGGTGGGCTGGCTCCACCACGCGGTGCAGGTGTGCCGCCTTGGCCAGGTCGTCCGGAGCCAGGTCCCAACCCCCGAAGACCATCGACTCGTACGGCACCAGATCGGTGCGGTGCGCCAGGGGTAGTCCCGACATGTCCGTCATTCCCAATCGCAACAACTCCACCCCGGCTATCGCCGTGGTCGCGACCGCTCCACCCAGTCCGACCACCGCGACCCCGATGCGCTCCCCCGTCATGCTGCCTCCCGATTCGACCCGCACGTCCGACCCGAGCCGCCGCCTACCCCGCCAGCCGCCGAGCAGTCATCGGTCTTTGTCGATGTTCAGGAGGTGCACCTATCGGTCCATTTCCCAGGTCAAGGGCGCTGCGGTGTGCGAAGAATGCAGAAGGGTACGGCGCGTCGTCGGTTCCCGCGGGGGAGGTCTGCTCGTGAAGGTGCTGATCGCGGGTGGGGCAGGATTCATCGGAAGTACCGTCGCGTCCGCCCTGATCGATGCCGGCCACACACCGGTGGTGCTGGACAACCTGGTCACCGGTCGTCGCGAGTTCTGTCGGGGGCGGTCCTTCCACCTCGGCGACATCGCGGACGCGGACGGGGTGGACCGGCTGTTGACGCGGCATCCAGACATTGAGGCGGTCGTGCACTGCGCGGCCCTGATCGCGGTGCCGGAGTCGGTGGCCCGGCCGGTGGAGTACTACCGGGCGAACGTCTCCGCCACCCTGGAGTTCGTCGACCGACTGCTCGCGCATGGCGTACACCGGTTGATCTTCAGCTCGTCCGCGGCCATCTACCGGCCGGACGCGGATCTCGGCGTCGACGAGGTGTCGCCACTGCACGCCACCAGCCCCTACGCGCAGACCAAGCTGGTGGTGGAACGGATGCTCGCCGACATCGCGGCCAGTAGCCCACTGAGAGTGCTGTCCCTGCGCTACTTCAATCCCATCGGCGCGGATCCGGCGCTGCGCACCGGGCTCCAGGTCGCCGCGCCCTCGCACGCTCTGGGCCGGTTGATGCAGGCGCACCAGACCGGTGTGCCGTTCTCGGTGAACGGTCTGGACTGGCCCACCCGCGACGGTTCGGGGCTGCGTGACTACGTCCACGTCTGGGACCTGGCCGACGCCCACCTTCGGGCGCTGGACCGGTTCGACGACATCTTCGCCGTCGGTGGTGCTCCGCACACCGCCCTCAACCTGGGCAGCGGCACCGGAACGACGGTGTTGGAACTGGTCGCGGCGTTCAACGCGGTGGTGGACCGTCCGGTTCTGGTCCGCGAGGCGCGCCGGCGCCCCGGAGACACCGCCGGCGGCTTCACCCGTAGCGGGCGGGCCTGGGAGGTGCTGGGCTGGCGGGCGCAGCGCGACCTGTCCACCGGGATCGCCGATTCCCTCGCCTGGCACGACCGGCGCGGTCAGGTGCTGGCGGACCTGGCGGCACGCCGTCGGCAACTGGCCGGCTGACTCGACCACTCCGTGTCTTGTGCGGCGATCAAGCCGCCACTGATCGATCACTCCGGCCCAGGCACTCACGGGGCAGCAGTTGAAGGCCGTTCAGTGCATCCTGTTGCTCCCCACCTGCTCCCCATCTCGTGACTACGCTGCGGCCGCTGACCGGCGGTAACAGTCCTGCAGGTCGTTCCTCGCCAGATCACGCACGCTGGCCGGAGGTACGGCCATCGGAGCAGCGACCTCCCCGCAGCTTCGGCTATGGCTGACGCGGCAGATCCGTGCACCTGTGAAGCGCCGTGGGCTGACCGGAGAGGATGTATGCGTGGATCCCACAACGTTGCACTGGGGCATCACGCCGGTATCTGACGAGGCGATACGAGGAACTCCAGCGGGCGTATGGCGTGGACGCCATCCTCATCGAAATGGAGCGCCTCGATCCGGACCGGCTTCCCAGCGTTCACGTTGTGGCCAGCATGATGCTGACGGCTGCCGAGAGTGCGAACTCCCCCTTCACCGAGCCCTCGTACGACGAGGTCCAAGCACGGGCCATGGCCGATGAGCGCCGGCTGTTCGCTGCAAAGGTTCAGCACTGGACGGCGCAGACCGATTTCCGCAGCGACCCGGTCCCGTACCGGCGCGTGCTGGCGCCCCAGGAGTCATCAGCCTGGCGGACGTCGCTGCACGGCGATGGGGGGTACAGAACGGCTGGTGGCACCCGTTGCTGAGTAGTTCGGTTCCGCACGACGTCCTGGTCCTCACTGGAGAGTCGATGTGGGAGGGCGATGGGTGAACATGTCATGCTCCATGAAGCCGCGAAACGCACTCGTCTCGACGTGAGCGGACGCCGCCCTACCCCCTCTGCGGGGCCAACGCCGACGCCTCGGAGTTCGCCGAAGAGCTCTCCCGGCTGAACGGCCAACTCAGCGTGCGTGGATCAGACCGTGCTCTTCGCGGCGCGCGCCGCAGGCGCCTACCCACCGAAATCCTTTGAATTTTCTGCTGGATGCAACGTGACAGGATCCCGGCTTCGCCCGCCGGCTGCAGCCACAGCGGCTCTGCAGCAGAAATGGTTTACCTGTGACCAGCCACGGCGGATCGCGACTCTTGCCGAAAACCTTTTCGGCATCCATCGTGTACTGAACGCCCGGGTGATCGAGCTCACCCACCCCGACCTCGGAGGAAGCCTATGACGGTCCCTGCGTCGCCCGTTGACCAGTCCGCAGGACGCCCGGCCGTGTCGACCAACACCGCGCTGCTCCGGGTCGGGCGGGGCGGAGTTCGGATCACCGGTGGCTTCTGGCTGGGGCGTCACGTACGCACGCACATATCCGGTCGCCGCCGCCCCTAGAAGAGGTGATGTGCATGTCGAAAGTCCCAGTCTCGCGACGCACGGTGCTGAAGGGCAGCGGCGCGATCGCAGCCGGGATGGCCGTCGGTGCGATTCCCGCACACGGCGCGCAAGCTGTCCGACCCGACACCGGGGTGTCGGTCTATCCGTTCCCGCTGGCCGCGGTGAGCCTGCTCGCCGGGCCCTTCCAGGCCAACACGGCCCGTATCCATGCCTATCTCAAGTTCCTCGACGCGGACCGGCTGTTGCACACCTTCCGAACCAATGTGGGCCTGCCGTCCTCCGCCACGCCATGCGGCGGCTGGGAGGCCCCCACCGGCGAGTTGCGCGGGCACTCGATGGGCCATGTCCTTACCGCTCTGGCGCAGGCCTACGCCAGCACCGGCGACACCGCGTTCAAGACCAAGGGCGACTACCTGGTCACCGCGCTCGCGGCCTGCCAGGACCGGGCCGTCGCGGCCGGTTTCAACGCCGGATACCTGTCCGCGTTCCCGGAGAGCTTCATCGACCGGGTCGAGGCTCGGCAGAACGTCTGGGCTCCCTACTACACCCTGCACAAGACCGTCGCCGGCCTGCTGGACATGCACCAACTGGCCGGCAACGCACGGGCGCTGCAGGTGCTGCAGCGCAAGGCCGCCTGGGTCAACGTCCGCAACAGCCGGCTGACCTACGCCCAGCGGCAGAACATGCTCGACACCGAGTTCGGTGGGATCGGCGAGACGCTGACCAACCTCTACCAGCTCACTGAGAACCCAACCCATCTGACCGCTGCGCAGTACTTCGACCACGCCGAGGTGCTCGACCCACTCGCGGCGAACACCGACGCGTTGGCGAACTACCACGCCAACACCCAGATCCCCAAGGCGCTCGCGGCGATCCGCGCATACCACGCCACCGGGACGACCCGCTACCGCGACATCGCCGTCAACTTCTGGAACATGGTCGTCGACCGGCACAGCTACGCCATCGGTGCCAACTCCAACGGCGAGTACTTCAAGGCCCCCAACCGGATCGCCAGCGAGCTGTCCGACTACACCGCCGAGTGCTGCAACAGCTACAACATGCTCAAGCTCACCCGGCATTTGTTCTTCACCACGCCGGGCAGCGTGCGGCACTTCGACTTCTTCGAGAAGACGTTGTACAACCACCTGCTCGGCGGGCAGAACCCAGCCAGCACGCACGGCTTCCACTCCTACTACGTGCCTCTGCGCGCCGGTGGCATCAAGACCTACAGCAACGATTACGACGACTTCACCTGCTGCCACGGCACCGGACTGGAGACCAACACCAAGCACGGCGACAGCATCTACTTTCACAACGGCGCCAACACCCTGTACGTCAATCTGTTCATCGCCTCGGTGCTGAGCTGGCCGGGCCGGTCGATCACGGTGCGGCAGGACACCAACTTCCCGCAGGCGCCGTCCAGCCGGCTGACCGTCACCGGCAGCGGCACCATCGACCTACGGATCCGGATCCCCGGCTGGGCGGCCGGCGCGCAGCTGCGGCTCAATGGCGTCCTGCAGCCAGCGCCGACCCCCGGCACGTACGCCGTACTCAACCGCCTTTGGACGTCCGGCGACGTGGTCGACATCAGCCTGCCGATGGCGCTGACCCGGGAATCGACCCCGGACAACTCCACCGTGCAGGCGGTCAAGGTCGGACCGATCGTGCTGGCCGGCCAGTACGGCACAAACAACCTCTCCGCCATGCCAACCCTCACCCCAAGCACATTGACCCCAACCGCCGACCCGCTGCGCTACACCGCGACCGCCAGCACCGGACCGGTGACCCTAGCGCCCTTCTACGCCACACACGGGCAGCGCTACACCGTCTACTGGGCAGTCAACGAAACCCCGCCGCCCTCACCGTTCGTGGCGCACTACCTGTTCAACGAAACATCCGGAACGACCGCCGCCGACGCCACCGGCAACGGCCGGACCGCCACCCTGGCCGGCGGCGCCGGCTGGACCGCCGGACGGACTGGCAACGCGGTCAACCTGACCGGAGCCGGAGCCTACGTGCAACTGCCGGCCGGCATCCTCGCCGGCTCGAGCGCCTTCTCGTTCGCCTGCTGGGTCCGGATCGACGCCGCGACCAACTGGGCCCGAGTGTTCGACTTCGGCTCCGGAACCGGGGTGAGCATGTTCCTCGCCGCCCGCAACGGCGCCGGTCTGCCGAGGTTCGCCATCACCACCGCGGGTGCCGGCGGCGAGCAGCGCATCGACGGCCCAGCCGCACTGCCCGTGGGCGCCTGGACCCACCTCGCGGTCACCCAGGCCGGCAACCTCGGCGTGCTCTATGTCAACGGCGCCGAGGTCGCCCGCAACAGCAGCCTCACACTGCGGCCATCGGCGCTCGGCGCCACCACCGCCAACCGAATCGGCCGGTCGCAGTACGCCGGTGACCCGACCCTGGACGGGGCCGTCGACAGCGCCCGGATCCACGCCCGAGCGCTGACCGCGGCCGAGATCGCCAACCTGTACGCCACCGGCCTGTGACCGTCCCGCAGGCCCCACCAACGTGACGACCCGATCCCCAGGTCAGCACGACACCCCACCCCCAGAACCGTCCCGACCCCGCTGGAGATGAAACGATGCGACTCTCCCTCCTACCCAGGCGCAGACCGCTGGCGACAGCCGTCGCGGCCCTGCTGACCACCGGCAGCCTGCTGGTGCTGGCCGAAGCGCCCGCCACAGCCGCACAGCCGATCGGCTACCCGAGCTTCAACGGACCGTCGATCCCGACACCACCGGTCGGCTACAGCACCGGTAACACCATGCAGGCCATCTACAACGCCGAGAGCGCCGGCACCGACTTCTGGATGGACAGGCTGCTCGGCCGGCCCGGCAACGACCCGGCCGGCACCTGGCTGATGACGCGCGGCCGCGGACTGTTCATGACCACCCACACCCCGTCGGTGATCGGCTTCGGCGGTCAGGTCGCCTACTGGGACAACATCAGCAGCCAGAACGCCTACTCGGTCGCCATCACCCCCGGCACGTTCGCCGAGCAGGTCAGCGGCCGCTGGCAGAGCCCCAGCCACTGGAAGGGCGTCTACACCAACGGCTCGGTCCGCGTCGACATGCAGAAGTTCATCACGCACAACAATGTCGCGGTCACCAACCTGTCGATCGTCAACAACGGCAGCGCGGCGACCACGCTGCAGCTGCGAGCCACCTCCCCGTACGCGACCAGCGGCAGCGGCAACGAGCTGACCGGCAGCCGGCAGGTGAAGAACAACCTCACCACGATCTATCCGCGGCTCTCCGGGGACGGGTTCACCGTCAGCAGCGGCGGGCTGAACCGCTCGGTGACCGTCGCGGCCGGGCAGACCGTCACGACCAAGGTGGTGATGGGCTTCGTCACCAACGAGATCCCGGAGTCGCTGACCGAGTACAACGCCTACAAGGGCTACTCGCCGGCGACGGCGTTCGGCACCCACGTACGCGAGTACAACCGCTGGTGGGCCGAGAACATCCCCTACATCGACGTGCCGGACGCCGCGATCAAGAAGAACATCTACTACCGCTGGTGGCTGATGCGCTACAACTACCTCGACGTCGACATCCCGGGACAGGACTTCCAGTTCCCGGTCTCCATCGAGGGGGTGACCGGCTACAACAACGCGATCGCGTTGACCCAGCCGATGCACATCGACGACCTGAAGTACCTGCGCAACCCGGTCTACTCCTACGGGCCGTGGCTGTCGGCCGGGCAGTCGTCGAAGGGCGGCCGCTTCATGGACAACCCCGGTGACCCGGAGAACTGGTCCAACAGCTACACCCAGTACATCTCCGAGGCGGCGTGGCGGTCGTATCAGATCCACGGCGGACAGCCGGCGATCGCCGGCAACCTCGCCAAGTACGCCGAAGGCGACGTCAAGGGCCAGTTGGCCACCTACGACACCAACAACAACGGGGTCATCGAATACAACTGGGGCGCGATGACCGGCAACGACGCCGACGCGGTGTCGTTCCACTGGCGCTCTGGCAACCTCGACCGGACCGAATCGGCCTACGTCTACAGCGGCGCGATGGCGGCGGTGCAGGCCTACACCATGTTGGGCAACACGGCCAAGGCCACGGAGATGCAGGCGCTCGCCGACAAGATCCGCAACGGCGTCATCAACACGCTGTGGAACCCGTCCCGGCAGCTACTGGAGCACAAGCACGTCTCCACAAACACCCACGTGCCCTGGAAGGAGATCAACAACTACTACCCGTACTCGGTGGGCCTGATGCCCAACACCGCCCAGTACCGGGAGGCTCTGCGCCTGTACGCCGACCCGGCCGAGTACCCCATCTTCCCGTTCTTTACCGCCAACCAACGGGACAAGGCCGCAGCGGCCGCGGCCGGCCAACCGGGCAGCAACAACTTCTCCACCATCAACTCGACAGTGCAGTTCCGGCTCTACTCCTCGGTGCTGCGCAACTACCCCAACCAGTGGATGAACAACGAGGACTACAAGAAGCTGCTCTACTGGAACGCCTGGGCGCAGTACATCGGTGGCAACACCCAGTGGCCCGACGCCAACGAGTTCTGGGCCGACTGGAACAACGGCACCAAGAACATCGACTACCGGTCCTGGATCCACCACAACATCCTGGGCAGCAGCAACTGGACAGTCATCGAAGACGTCGCCGGACTGCGACCACGCAACGACGCCCAGATCGAGCTGTCCCCGATCAACATCGACTGGTCCCACTTCGCGGTCAACAACCTGCGCTACCGCAACACCGACCTGAGTGTGGTCTGGGACGACCCGGCCGACGGGGTGACCCGCTACAGCGGGGTGCCGCAGGGCTACTCGGTCTACGTCAACGGGACCCGGGCTTTCACTGTCGACCGGCTGACCCGGGTGCTCTACAACCCGGCCACCGGAGCGGTGACCTTCCCGAGCGGATCCGGCGTGGTGAACTACAACGTCGCGCTGACGGGCCCCCAGCTGCCGCAGAACGTGGTGCAGAACAGCCCGCGCATCGTCGACATGTTCGCCAAGGCGGGCGCTGACCTGACCAGCACCACCGCCAACCTGGCCCAGGGCGCGGCGGTGTCGGCGTCGTACACCGCGAGCGGCACCTCCACCGGGGCTGCGGTAGACGGCTTCCCCATCAACGAACCGCTGTGGGGCAGCTACGGATCCCCCAACGCCACCGACTGGTACGAGGTCAACTTCGGCCAGAATCGTGCGGTCGACGAAGCCCGGGTGTACTTCCGCAACGACCGGGCGACCAACCGGTACCGGGCGCCGACGTCCTACACCGTGCAGTACTGGAACGGCAGCGCCTGGATCAACGCGGCCGCGCAGGTCAAGTCGCCGGCGGCGCCGCAGGCGAACTACAACCGGGTCAGGTTCACCGCGGTCAGCACCCAACGGCTGCGCATCCAGGTCACCCACGCGTCCGGGTTCAAGACCGGACTCACCGAGGTGAAGATCTACAACCGGGGCGGCACGGTACCGCCGGATCCGGATCCGAGCGGCAACCTCGCCCTTGCGGCGACGCCGTCGGCCTCCTACACCTCGAGCTGGGAAAGTGTCACCGCACTCAACGACGGCGTCGATCCGCCGTCGTCAAACGACACCGTCAACCCGCGCTGGGGCACCTGGCCCAACACCGGCCAGCAGTGGGGTGAGCTGACCTGGTCCGCCGCCCAGACACTGCGGTCGGCACAGGTCTACTTCTTCGACGACAACGACGGGGTACGGCTGCCCGCGTCCTGGAAGCTCCAGTACTGGAACGGCAGCGCCTACGTCGACGTGCCCGGGGCGAGCGGGTATCCGACCGTCATCAACCAGTACAACACCGTCACCTTCCCGGCGATCAGCACCACGCGGCTCCGGGTCGCGCTCACCAGCGGGACCAACTCGGTCGGGCTGCTGGAGGTCAAGGCCTTCGGGTAGTCCGCCCTGGGCGTGGGGGTGGTCAGCCGCGCGGCTGGTCCACCCCCACGCTGCACCACGACGGTCATCGGACCGACGTGAGGCGACGCCAGACTCTCGCTCGACCGGGCCTCGTTCCAGCGCACCCACGTCATCCGGTGGGGCTGACTGACCGCCGCCCCTGCGGCCGTCACCACGCTGCGGCTCTTCCCGCAGCGCTACTTCATCGAAGGTGTCACCGGCATCAAGAACTGAGGTAACGACGTGAAACGCTTCACCACCGCGGTAGTGCTCGCGCTGCTCGCGTCCCTGCTCACCGCCGCCCCGGTACGGGCCGCCGGCACCGCGACGGTCGTCGACCGGTTTGGCAGGATCATCAACGGCTACGGCGTCCAACTTGTCGACTGGGAAGGCTACCTGGCCAACCCGTACATCGAGCTGACAGTGCGACCCCCGACGGACGTCCCGTTCCCGGTGACCATCGACCTCAAGGCCGAGGGTACTTCCCGGCTGATGATGGACCTACCCAGCCAACTGACCGCCACCGGCGCCACCAAACGGCTGACCTTCGCGAACTCGTCCGAGCAGAAGACCTTCAAGTTGGCGATCCATTCCAAACGCGCCGCAGGCCAGGACGAGCTCCACACCCTGCGGCTCAGCGTGCGGGCCGGCAACAACTCGACCTACACCCAGACCATGCCGATCCGGGTGCAGCAGGACCAGAAGACCGCGATCGAGCCGACCATCCCGATCAACTTCGACTACCGCTACGACAACATCACCGGGTACTTCACGAACCCGGCATTCCGTACCGCCGCCGAGGAAGGCGTCAAGGACTGGTACCGGTTCTTCAACCTGCAGCCGTTCGACACCGTGGCCGCCGGGGCAGAGACCAACCACCTGCCCGGCAACGACTGGCAGAACAGCATCAACGTGACCAACAACGCCGCCTACAACGGCATGTGGGTGTACTTCCGGGGAATCCAGACCCCCTACTCCACCGGCTACCCCGCCAACAACGGCCGCTACCACACCCGCAACGGGCAGCAGTTGCCCGGCCCGATCCATCGCTCCACCGCGATGATCTTCGAGTACGACGAGGCCGGCAAGCAACTGTTCACCTCGCTGGCCGACGAGGACTGGTACAAGACCGAGATCGCCGGGTCGGTGCTCGACGTGCACGGACTTGTCATGCACGAGTACGGGCACGCCCTCGCCTACCACAGCGACTGGGCCGGCATGCGCAACTTCGTCACCACCGGCGGCGTCAACGACGCGGAGGTCACCGCGTACCAGGGCCGCGCCGTGCCGCTGGACAGCAGCTACCACATCCCGGGCACGTCCCCGTACTGGGACCGGCTCAGCGGACAGAGCGGCGGCTGGAACCACCTGTTCCCGACCCGCCGGTGGATGCTGACCAAGCTGGCGCTGCTGGTCGCCGAGAACGCCGGCTGGCCGTTGAACCGCAACCTCACCCCGTTCCTGACCCCCTCGATCGTGACGACCAGCCTGCCCAACGCCCCGATCGGCCAGGCCTACCAGCAGAAGCTGACGGCGAAGGGGGGCGTGCCGTTCTACGACTGGCGTGTCGTCGGCGGCACACTGCCGGCCGGCCTGACTCTCGACCGCTTCACCGGCACGGTCAGCGGAACTCCGAGCACGGCCGGAACGCACTCGTTTACTGTGGAGCTGCGCGACTACGACAGCCAGAGCGCCCCGGCGACCCGTACATTCCAGCTCACGGTCGGTGGTGGGGGTGGCGGTGGAAACCTCGCCCTCAGCGCGACCCCGTCGTGCTCGTTCACGTCGTCCTGGGAGAGCTGCGCGGCGATCAACACCGGTGGCGATCCGGCGAGTTCCAATATCGGCGCCCCGAATCAGGGCAATCGCTGGGGAACGTGGCCGCAGCAGGGCCAGCAGTGGGCCGAGCTGACGTGGCCGTCGGCTCAGACGATCAGCCGATCGCAGGTGTACTTCTTCGACGACGGTGAGGGTGTCGACCTGCCGGCATCGTGGCGGCTGCAGTTCTGGAACGGCAGCGCCTACGTCGACGTGCCGGGCGCCAGTGGGTATCCGGTCGTGGCCAACCAGTACAACACCGTCACCTTCCCCGCGGTAAGCACCACCCGGCTGCGCGTCCTGCTGCAGAGCGCGCCGAACCTCTCCACCGGCCTGCTGCAGGTCAAGGCATTCAGCTGACGGTGGCACGCGGCGTCCGGGTTCGGCAACCCGGACGCCGCGATCGTCGACCCGCAGCCGGAGGCCTGCTGACGGCTGCCCCCGCCCACCGTCAAGGAGGTGGTCGGTGCGTCCTTGACGTAAAGTTCTCGTGGCGACGGCGCTGCCCCGGCGCGACGGCACGGCGAGCCGCCGACGGAACGCCGAGCACGTCCACTGGCTGATCGACTCGGCTGCGGCGGCGTCCCCACCACGTCGTTGGGTGAATACCAGGTTCTCACCGCAGTTGAACGCGCCAGTGGTACGCGCCGCGGCGGGGCGAGCGCGCGGTTGGTGATGTCGGGAGACGCCGTCCACGGCGCGATAGATGCCTGCGGCTCGGCCGAACAGGCGGCTGAGGCAGCCTGCCAAGCCGTGATACTGCTCTCACCGGCCGTTTACCGCGCCGACGGCCTGGCCTGATCACGCAAAGTTCTGGCGGCATTGGCCCGGCGGCGGCGGCAGAGCTCACCGCAGCTGGGCGGTCATCCGCCGGCTTCAGGCGCAGCTGTCGAGCGCGACCGTCGGCCGGCCACCCAGGTTGGCTCATCGAACCGAGGCATGTGCTGTACACCGCGCGCGGGGCGATCGAGCCCGACCGACGCGTGCTCGCTACCCGTCTACGACCAGGTGACGCCGTTCCCCGGCTGGGCGCCGCCCTGCGTGGTGAAGCTTCCAGCGCGGCCAGGCTCAAGCCGCCACAAGCCTGGTTGCGGGCGAGTGCCGCGTACTCACGATCGAGTCGACCTGTTGGCTTTCGCCACTCGGCCGATCCCGCAGCGCCAAACGACCTCGCCGAATCGGATCCGGCCTCACGTGCTGCGTGCGGCGGCCGCGCCGTCACGACCGGACGCCCGCTCTCGCCGTGGCAAGAGCGGGCACCGTCGGTCAGGGGGCAGGCTCACCCGAGGGTGCGGTCAACGCGACTCCGGTCGGGACCGGCACGCCGAAGTTCGGCGTGCCATCGGCGTTCCAGGTGAATTTCTGGGCGCGGGTGGAGCGATTGATGTCACAGCCGGCCGACGCCGAACTGTTGGCGTGATAGACCATCCAGTCCTCGGTGCCGTCCGGCGACTTGAAGAACCCGTTGTGGCCGGGCCCGTAGACACCGTTGGCGTTCGAGCGCTGGAACACCGGGTTGGGTGACTTCGTCCAGGACGAGGACAACAATGGATCGCCCGTGCCGTTGTAGGTGAGCATGCCCAGCTTGTAGTCGGGTGTGGAGCAGTGGCTCGCCGAGTAGACGATGAAGGTCTTGCCGTTGCGCTGCAGGACTTCCGCGCCCTCGTTCACGCCGCCGCCGACGGTCTCCCAGCTGTAGGTCGGTGTGGACAGGATGCGGCGGGTGCCGCTGGCCGTCCACGGGTTGCTCAGTGGGCGAATGAACATCGGCTGCGAACCGTTGTAGAACGTACCCAGCAGGTACAGCTGTCCGTTGAGCTGCAGGATGCTCGCGTCAAGCTCCCAGGTGTTGTCCGCGGTCGGGTCTACCATGGAGGCTTTGAACGTGTACGGACCCATGGGGTCCGTACCGGCGCTCTCCAGCACGTGAATGCGTTGGGTACCCAAGTTGAACGGCTCGCGGCCGGCGGTGTAGTAGAAGTACCACCGTGGCCCGTTCGGCCCGCTGAGCAGGAAGAATTCGGGTGCCCACATCGTGCCCGCGCCGTTCGGATTGGTCAGGTTGAAGATCACCTGGTCGGCGGCGGTGGCCAGCCCACGCAGCGTGGTGGCCTTGCGCATCGTGATGGTGCGGTTCCAGGTCGTGGTGGCCAGGTAGTAGTAGCCGTTGTAGTAGGTCAGCCACGGGTCCGGACCCTGCGCCTTGATTGGGTTGGTGAACGTGTTGGCCGTGCCGCCGCCGGTCACGAAGCCGGCGAGGCGCCAGATCCGGCTGGTGGCGGTGCTACACGGCAGCTGCACCAGTCCGGTGTTGGCGGACGAAGAACCACCAGCGGGCACGAGGCACTTGCCAGAGCTGACCGACACGACATTGAACGTCTTGTCGGTGCCACTGACCGTGACCGGGACGAGCCGCCAGCGCTGGTTGGGATTGCTGTGGCAGGTCCACTGGATGATCGCGGCGTTGTCGGCCGTCGAGGCGCCGTTGACGTCGACGCACTTGCCCGCGGTCGACGTCGCGACGGTGTAGGTGTCGGTGGTGCCGGACACCGGGGTGAAGGTGACTCGCTGGTAGGCGGCGCTGTTGCAGGCCTGCTGATTGAGCTGCACGGCGTTGGCGGTGTCGCCGCCGGGCAGGGCCAGGCAGTTGCCGCCGTTGGAGTTGACCAGCGTGGTGGCGAACGTGGCAATCGCGGCGGCGGCGGACTGCGGTACGAACAGCATGGCCGCAGCCAGGATCGGCACTGAGAGCAGGGCGGTCTTTCGGGAACGTTTCATGTCGTGCGACCTCCGGTGGGGACGGTTCCGGAATCGGCAGTGTGCCAGCCACCATGCCTCACGAAAACCTTTTCGGCAATCACCGATGCCGCACTCGCGTACGTTCACCGGGGCGGGTTCCACGCGGAGCGGGTCCAGCATGGATCAAGACTGTCGTGGTGGGAGGTCGTTCACCGGGTCAACCAGGTAGGCGCGCGCAACCCGAGCCCTGATGGACGGGTGGCCGCGCACCTGATCAACACATCCGACCAGGCAAGCCAGTACAACGCCTCGGTGGAGGTCACCGGTGCACACGAACCGCCGCTGGCACCTCGGCACCTCTCTGCGCACCTCAGAGTCTCACCGCAACCAGCCGAGCATCTTGACGAAAACCTTTTCGGACTTCAGTCTAACCGGCAGAAACATCGGCATACGTAAATACCGGCTAGTCCGGCCGGCACTGTCGTCGACGCCTCCCTACGTCCGCAGCTCCACCGGACCGCGCAAGCGGTTGGCACCGAAGGCATGGCGGGCACGACTACCTCACCCGAGCCAGCCCCGCCCCAAAGGAGGATCCATGCAGTTGTGCCAAGACAGCGCACGACCTGAGGTGACGATGGTCGGCACCCTGAACGGCGGCGCGGAGGCGCCGATGGTGACACCCCAAGAGCCGCTCCGGCTACTAGCTGGACGAGGAGATGACTGATGGCCCATCACCCACGACTTCTGTTCCGGCTCGCGGCCGCGGCGCTCGCGATGAGTCTTGCCTGGGTGGTGGTCCTGACCGCCGGCACTGGCCACGCGGCTGCGACGGGCTGCCGGGTCGCGTACACGATCAGTTCCCAGTGGGCGGGTGGGTTCGGCGCGAATGTACAGGTCACCAACCTGGGTGATCCGCTGGCCGGCTGGACGCTGCGCTGGGCGTTCGGCGCCGGGCAGACGGTCACCCAGGCGTGGAACGCCACGGTGACCCAGAACGGCGTCACGGTGACCGCGACGAACGCCTCGTACAACGGCAACCTGGCCACCGGCGGCAGCGCCTCATTCGGGTTCAACGGCAGCTCGAACAACGCCAGCAACCCGGTGCCGGGCAGCTTCACCCTCAACGGCGTCACCTGCACCGGCGGCACGACGCCGATCCCCACCGCCGGGCCGACCACCCCACCCCCGACGGTGGCTCCCACCGCGGCGCCGCAGCCCCGCACGGTCCGGGTCTACTGGCTCAAGCCGTCCGACGTGGCGTTCGACCAGCGGTGGCCGGACGGCATCGCCACCGTGATGCGCGAGGCGCAACGGTACTACCGCCAGGAACTGGGCAAGACGTTCACCCTCAACAGCCCGGTGGTGGAGGTCGTCAACGGCGACCACGTCAAGTCCTGGTACGAGAACACTCCCAACGGTTCGGACCGCTACTGGTGGTCGGTGTTCAACATGCAGCAGGAACTCATGCGCAAGCTCAACCTGCGTAGCCCCGACAACCGTTGGCTCAACGTGGGCGAGATCAGCGCCGAGGGCCCGGGTGCCGGTGGTGGCGGCGGGAACGGCTGGGTGATCCTCTGTCAGCACGACGCCGACGGCGCCGCTGGCGTCAACGGCCCGATGAACCGCTGGCACGGCGGCATGGTCCACGAACTCGGACACGCTCTCGGGCTGCCCGACTCGACCTCCACCGACGGCACCCCGATGTCCGCCTCGTTCTACAACTACCCGAACACACATTTCAGCCAGGCGCAGAAAGACCGGATCCTGTCCGGTCCGTACGGCAGTTTCCTGTCCTGAGCCCTGAACGCCATCGGCTGGTCCGGCCCACCCACGGCCGAACCAGCCCTCAGCGTCGGCCTGCTGGTGACCGGCCGCTCAGCGCTGCGGCAGGGTCGACTCGCGCATGACGAGGCGGCCGGAGAACTCCTCCGACCGGGTCGCCGCCCCGCTGATGGCCTCGAAGAGCCGCTGGCCGGCTACGGCGCCAAGGCGCTGGAGGTTCATGTCGATGCTGGTCAGGCGCGGGCGGGAGTCCGCCGAGATGGCCTCCCAGTTGTCGAAGCCGATCACGGAGAGCGCCCCCGGCACGTCCCGTCCCAGATCACGCAGCGCGTCCAGGACGCCTCGGGCGATCTGGTCACTGCCGCAGAAGATGGCATCGACCTCGGCGTGCCGTTCGACGACCATGTGCGCGGCGGCCCGCCCCCAGGACTCGTCCCACGACCCGAAGTAGGGTCGATCGGCGACCAGGCTCAAGCCGGCGTCGGCGAGTGCCGCCGCCGCTCCCTCGGCGCGGTCGCGTGCCGCCTGGAAGCCGACCTCTCCGGTGATGTGGGCGATGTTGCGCCGCCCGCAGGCGAGCAGGTGGTCGATGGCGAGTCGCCCACCGCCCACGTTGTCGACCGTGATCGAGACGTCGTTCGGGTCCGCGGAGGGGGCGTAGACGTAGACGACCGGCACCGGGATGTTGCCGGCCAGCGGCGGGCGAGGGTCGGTCCGGGAGCCGACGACGATCAGCCCGTCGACGCGCCGCGACAACAGTGCCCGTACGTGATGCTGCTCCCTGATCGCGTCGCCGCGCGCGTCGCACAGGAAGACCGAGACCTGGCCAGCGCCGAAGGCGTCCTCCGCGCCCATCAGGATGGGGATCGAGAAGCGTCCCTCCAGATCGCTGGTTAGCAGACCGACGGTCCCGGTCCGGCCGCTGAGCAGGCTACGGGCGAGGGCGTTCGGTGCGAAGGACAGCAACTCTGCAGCCTTCAGCACCCGGACCCTGGTGGTCGCTCTGACCTCGCTGCGCCCGTTGATGGCCTTCGACGCGGTCGCGACCGACACGCCGGCAAGCTTGGCGACGTCGGTGAGCGTGGGTGTCCGGTTGGCGGGGATCTCGGGCTCCGTGGTCATGGCGTGCTTGCTCCTCCCAGCAACCAGGCACAGGTGGGATGCGCGGCGATAGGGTGCCTCGACGGATCTTCGACGGCCACCCATACACGGGCAGCTTCCGAAAACCGATTTCGGCGCGGTTTCCCCGCCCCTCGCGGCCCGGCAGAACGTCGTTGTACCTGCCGCCCAACTTGGAACACTACAGGGAAGCGTCACGTCGGCTCATGCTGGGAAGTACGCAATCGAATCGCCGTTCGAAACGCCTCGAAAGCGGGTCCCGCCATGCCGGGTGGCGGCGCTGGGAGGAGCGCCGCCACCAAGCGGGAGCCAACTACCGGCTGAGAAGTAGGCGGCCTCGATCTGGGTGGTCACCGCAGCGCCGTCGACGGTTTCGGTGATCCGCACGATCGCGGCGCCGGCTGCGGCGGCGGCGCTGCGGGTGGGGAACGTCTGGTAGGCGGCCTTTCCTCCTTCAGTGGCGGCGCCGCTCCGGAAAATGAGGCGTCTCCGGAGCGCGGCACCGGTGGTGGAAGCCTTGAGTGGGAGTGATCGGTGGACTACCGCAGTTAGCGCTAACACCGCAGGGGGACGGGGTGCCCGCGCTACTCGCCGGCCGTGGCGAGCCAGACGCGCATCGTCGAAGGCCCCCGACTTGCCCAGGCGTGGTACTCCACCAGCGATACGTCGTCGAACTCGTCACCGGGCACCGGCGCTGAGCCGGCCTCGTCCGCCCGGTAGGGCCATCCGTGGTCCCGGGCCCGCACCCGCCGGCACGTCACGGTGACCCTGCCGTCGACCAGGCGTGGCGGTCGGCGGGTATCGACGCGGAGTTCGTCGACGGTCTGGACGCCCGGGACATCCACGGATTCCAAGGCGTATACGAGGGGGCCACGCTCGACTGCCACACAACCGCGAATTGCGTCGATCCGGGCGTCCGGGTAGGTGAACCGAGGCGCCATCGGCAGGGTCAGCACCATCTCGTCGCCGCGTCGCCAGGTCCGTCGCTCGGTGACGACCCCCGGGCCGACCGGTCGGGTGTCGCCGACGAGGGTCACCGTCGCCCCCCGGGCCGCCCAAGCGGGCACCCGCACCGACAGTGACCACGGGCGGTCGTCTTCGCTGTCGATTCGCACCCGGATCCGCCCGTCGTGCGGGTAATCGGTAATGATGGTCACGCACAACTCACGCCCGTCGGCGAGGCGGTGCGCGACGGTGCCGGGCAGGTATTGGTGTAGCTGGAGTCCGTCGTCGTCGGCGGTGGCCACGTACGCGGTCAAACTGGCCATGGTGCGGGCGACGTTGGTGGGGCAGCAGGAAACCTCGAACCAGGGCGCCCGCAGCGATGCCGCCGCGCGCAGGCTCGGCCGGTCCGCGTCCGGTTGGGTGCCGAGTTCGCGGCGGTGCAGGGTGTTGGTGTAGAAGAAGCTGCGCCCGTCAGCCGACGGCGAGGTGGCGACTACGTTGAACAGGGTCCGCTCGATGAGGTCGGCGTACTCCGGATCGCCGTCGGCGAGCAGCAGCCGCCACGCGAGCATCACCGACCCGACACCGGAGCAGGTCTCCGAGTAGGCGCGATCCGGCGGCAGCACCCAGTCCCCGCCGAATGCCTCGTCTTGGTGGCGAGAACCCTGCCCGCCGGTGAGGTAGGTGCGCCTGGCCACCGCGTTCCTCCACTGGATGCGGATCGCGTCCAGCAGGCTGGTTTCCTTCAGCTCCACCGCAACGTCGACGGCCCCGGCAGCCAGGTAGTTCGCCCGAACCGCGTGTCCCCGCAGCACCGTCGCCTGCCGGACGGGAAGCTCGTCCTGGAAGTACTCCCGGCCGAACTCCACATCGCTGAGCCGGCCATGGCCGCGCCGGTCAACGAAGAGAGCAGCTTGAGCCAGGTAGCGGTCGTCGCCGGTGACCCGCGCAAACTCGACCAACGCGGGCTCGATCTCCGGGTGCCCGCAGAGGCCGTCCAGGCCGTCCGGTCCGAACGTCTCACACACGTTGTCGGCCGCGCGGCGGGCGACGACGAGCAGCCCGTCGTCAGCGCCTGGCCGGGTCCGGGCGCGGGCGACAGCGGCTTGCAGGAGGTGGCCGACGCAGTAGAGCTCATGGCCCCACTCCAGGTCGGACCAGCGCGGCGCCTGTCCCGGCCCGCCGAACCTGGTGTTGAGGTAGCCGTCGGGCTGCTGTGCCGCGGCCACCCGTCGCACCACGGCGCGAAACCTCGACTCGAGGTCCGCGTCGCGGCCGCGGCCGATCTCCCACGCCGCGGCCTCCAGAAACTTGTAGACCTCCGAGTCGGAGAACTCGCGTCCGCGACGGTCGCGGGAAAGGTCGCCGTGGACGGTGAGGTCGAAGTTGCGGAGCCAGCCTTCCCGCTCAAGCCAGTGCTCGATGTGCGGCAGGGTCGCAACGGCATTGATCGATTGGCGCTCGGCCCAGAATCCGCCCGTGACACGCACCTCGGGCAACCCGAGTGGGCGGAACCGGCCGCGGATCGGCAGGACTGGGGCGGCGGTAGGTGCGATGCCGCTCATTCTCATCCCTTCAGCGCGCCGGACATGAAGCCCCGCACATAGTGTCGTTGGAGTAGCAGGAACAGGACGACGCACGGCAGGGCGAGGACGACGACGCCTGCCTCGGTCGCCCCGTAGTCGACGACACCCTGGACCTGGCCGCGCAGATTCGACACAGCGAGCGGGAGCGTCATGCGCTCGGTGTCGTTGATGAGGATCAGCGGCGCCATGAAGTCGTTCCAGGCCGTGAGGAAGGCGAAGAGCCCGACGGTGATGAGGCCCGGCTTCACCGCCGGCAGCAGTACGCGCCACAGCGCGCCGAACGACGAGCAGCCGTCCACCATCGCGGCCTCATCGAGTTGACGCGGCACCGCTTCGAAGGAGATGCGCATCAGGAACGTGGAGAACGGCAGCTGGAACATGGTGAGCACCAGGGCCACCCCGACCAGGGAGTTCTGCAGCCCCACCTGGTTGAGCAGCACGTAGAGCGGGATCAGCAACGTCGCGTACGGAACCATCAGAATCGCGAGTGTGAGCAGGAACAGGATGTTGCGTCCCGGGAACCGGAACCGGGCGAACGCGTACCCGCCGAGCATCGAGGTCACCAGCGTCAGGACGACGGTGAGGAGGGAGACGATCGCCGAGTTGCCGAGGTATCGCCAGATACCGGCCTGATAGTTGGTCAGCGTCTGGTAGTTGCCGAACCCCCAGCCGTCCACCTGGTTGGTGCCCGCGTGCGGGGCGACCGATGCCACCGCCGTCCAGGCCAGCGGTGCCAGGAAGATCAACGCGAGCGCACCGGTAAAGACCCAGTACGGCGTTCGAAGCGCGATGCCGGCGACCGTGACGCCAGCTGATCTGGGGCGGCCGGTCGGTCTCCGGCCAGGCGACGACGGCGCTCCGGCCGACGTGGAGTTGGATCGGGAAAGGACGGCCATCGACTCAGCTCTCCTCGGACCGGAAGACGCGCAGCTGCAGCGCGTTGACGAGAATCAGGGCCAGCAGGACGATGACAGAAAGGGCCGCCGCCACGCCAAGGTCGTTCTGCCCCTGAAAGGCCACCATGTAGATGAGTTGGACAACGGTGATCGTGCTGTTGTCCGGGCCGCCCTTCGTCAGGATGTAGAACTGCTCGAAGGCGAGCAGCGAGCCGGTGACACAGAGCACTGTGGTCAGCGCCAGCGTCGGGCGCAGCAACGGCAGAGTGACCATTCGGAAGGTCTGCCAGCGACTGGCGCCGTCCGAGCGGGCGGCCTCGAACACATCGGCCGGGATGCCCTGCAGGCCGACGAGCATGAGCACCATGTAGAAGCCGGCGTAGCGCCAGACGATGAGGAAGGTGGTCGACAGCAGTGCCGAGTTCGGTGAGCCGAGGAACGTGAAGCCCAGATCCTCCATCAGTGGCGCCAGCGGGCTCGCGTACGGCGAGTAGAGGACGTAGAACAGCAGGGACGCCGACGCCAGCCCCAGGGCGCTGGGAATGAGGAGCGAGGCTCGGAGCAGGTTGTTCCACCGGCTCGACTCCTGCACGAGCAGGGCCAGTCCCAGGCCGAGTGCGAGCAGCAGCACGGTCGCCAGCACCGTGTACTTGACGGTGAACACCACCGAGTCGGTGAAGAAGCGGTGGTTGATCGCCTTCACGAAGTTGTCCGGCGCATTGATGCCCTGGTCGCCGGTCAGCAGCGGCCACCTCGACAGCGACATCTTGATGACCAGCATCAGCGGCACAGCGAACAGCAGCACGACGAAGACCGCGGTCGGCGTCGCATAGAACCAACCGAGCAGGGCCTGCCGGGCGCGCGAACGAGCGCGGCCGCGTACCGCCGGTTCGGGGGGCGGGCGGAAGGGTGCGGTGACGCTCATCGGAGCCTCTTTGTTCCTTCAGGTGAGAGCCAACGGGAGGGTCCTACCGCAGGCGGGCGCCGGCCGACGGCACGGTCGGCACCCGCCTGCCGGGATCGGCTACTGCTTGAGCACAGCGGTGATCTCGGCGTTGTCCTTCTGGATGTCACCGCTACCGTTGAGCACCTGGTTGCGGACGAGGGTCAGCCACGGGCTGCTCGGGGCGTTGAACGCCTGCTGGAAGTTCAACGCCACAGGCGTGTCACCCTTACCGGCCGCCTCGTTGATGGTGACCAGTCGCGGATCCGTCACGGCGTACTTGTTATTCGCGAGGTCGGCCCGCGCCACCACGTCCTTGTTCTTCGCCAGCACCTCGACCTGGGCGTCCTCGGACATCAACCAGCTCAGGAAGTTCCAAGCCTGCGGTGCCTTCTTCGAGTCCTTCGAGACGCCGATGCCGTCCCCACCGACGAAGGTGGAGCCGCCACCGCTGGGGCCCGGGATGGCGGCGACACCGACCTCGAACGGCGTCGACGAGAGCAACGTCGCCGGGTAGAACATCAGACCAACCTTGCCCTCGGTGAACGCGGCGGTCCAGGTCGGGCCCGTCTCCCCCGCCGAGGCGGGCAGCACCACGCCGGACTTCCAGAGGTCGTGCCAGGTGCGGTAGACCTTCTGGGCGGTCTCGTCGGCGAGTTTGGATTCGGTGCCCTCCGCGCTCAACACCTGACCGCCGCTGGCCCAGACCGACGGGAACCAGGTGAAGACCAGGCAGCCGCCGCAGTTCAGCCCGGCCGCCGTGCCGTAGACGCCGTTCTTCTTCGTCGCCTGGACCGCCTTTGCCGCGGCGGCGTAATCGTCAAGTGTCGCCGGGGCCTTCTCCGGGTCCAGCCCGGCGTCCTTGAACAGTTGCTTGTTCCAGAACAGCATCGACAGGTCCAAAACGAAGGGCAGGACGTGCTCCTTGCCGTCAAGCTTGCCAGCCGACAGGTGCCCCTTGTTGATCGAGTCTTTGAAGCTGAGGCCGTTGATGTTCGCGCTGAGGTCCTGGAACAGCCCCTGGTTCACCCAGTTCTTCACGTAAACGATGTCGGCGGCGAAGAGGTCCGGAAGGGCACCCGAGCCGGACGCCGCGCCGACCTTCGCGACGTAGTCATCGTTGGGAATGACGGTCAGCTTGACCTTGTTCTGGTGGCTGGCGTTGTAGGCCTGCACCAGGAGTTTCGCCTGCTTTTCCAATGGCGCGCGGGTCCACATGGTGAGTTCGGCGCCGTCGTCGACGCCGTTGGGCCCAGCCTCGGCGGCGCTCGGCCCGGTCGAGTCATCGCCGGTGCAGGCCGCCATACCGAGAGTCAGCGTGGCCACTAGGGCTCCGGCCAGCGAACGGAGGGCAGTTCGCCTGCCCAGGGCTCTCCTCATGATCTATCTCCCTTGGGTCCATCGTTCCGAGGAAGCCGTTGCATGGGCCTCCGTAAGCCGGCGATCCGTGCGGGGTGCCCTGGATGTCCCATCGCGCCCTCGCCTTCCGCCGGCACCTCGCCCGCCACGTCGTCAGCGCTGCGCCCGAGATGTGCGTGTCACTTTTGCGCCGCTAGCGTGGCGCACGAAATCGTTTTCGGCAAGATGTCACGCAGGTAAATCCGAAACGGCTTTCGGCACCGTCCGCTGCTTCCCCGGAACCGCTCTACGCTCTACGCTTACTCAGAAAGTGAGCGGGAGCCACCCTCGGTGGGTGACCCTAAAACCTTGCGAAAGGATTTCGGTGGGGCGACGACGATCACAGTCGGTGACGCTGAGCGATGTGGCGGATCGCGCCGGCGTCTCCGTCGCCACCGCATCGAAGGCGCTGAACGGCCGCGCCGAGGTCGCTGCGGACACTCGAGAGCGGGTGATACGTGCCGCCGCCGATCTACGCTTCCAACCGAATGTGCTGGCATCCGGGCTGATCTCCGGGCGTACCCGCACAGTCGGGCTACTCACCGACGAACTCGGCGGGCGGTTCTCGATCCCGATCCTGCTCGGCGCCGAGAATGCCCTCGGCAACGGACAGATGTCGGTCCTGCTCTGCGACGCCCGCGGTGACGCCATCCGCCGCCAGCACTACATCCAGACCCTGTTGGCACGTCAGGTCGACGGGTTCATCGTTGTCGGAGACAGCAACGACGTCAGCCCGTCACTGACCCAGGACATCCCCGTGCCGGTGGTCTACGCCTATGCCGAGTCAGTCGACCCACGAGATCTGTCGATCATCGCGGATGACGAGGGCGGCGCCCGGCTCGCAGCCGAGTACCTGGTCCTGCATGGTCGACGCAGAATCGGGCACATCACCGGACCGGACAGCTACCGCGCCGCCCGGGATCGGGCGGCCGGACTTCGGGCGGTCCTTGACGATGCTGGCCTCTCGCCCGCCAACGATCCCCTGTTCGGCGAGTGGTCGCAGCGGTGGGGCCGGCACGCGGCGCGTCTGCTGGTGGCCGCCTGCCCCGACGTCGACGCGATCTTCTGCGGTAATGACCAGGTCGCCGCCGGGGTCACCGACGCCCTCCGCGACCTGGGTCGCCGGATCCCCGAGGACGTGGCGATCGTCGGCTACGACAACTGGGAGGACTTCGCGGCCGAGTGCCGCCCGCCTCTCACCACTGTCGACCTCAACCTCGAACAACTCGGCGCTACCGCGGTCAATCACCTCCTCGCGGCCCTTGACGGTAACGCCAACTCCGGCGTCATCCGCCAGCACGGCCGTCTCGTCGTACGTGAGTCCACCGGACCCGCACTCCCCCGGTAGCCGGCGTCTCAGCGGGGTAATGGCGCCGCGGTGAATGGCGAGGCGTTCGGCGGCCCCGGGAGGCGGGAGGGCGTTGCCGTGCTACGCCTGATCACCAACTCCGGCACGAGCAGCTGCCGTGTCTGTGTCGGGGTGCCCTCGGGCTGCCCAAGCTGGGACAGCAGGAGCCTCAGGCTGAGCCGGCCCAGCTCGGCAAAATCCTGGCGCACCGTGGTCAGCGGCGGCAGATAATGCGCGCCGTCGGGCGCCCCGTCGAAGCCCACCACGCTGACGTCCTCGGGGACCCGCCGACCGGCCTCGTGCAGGGCCCGCAGCACGCCGAGAGCCAGCTGGTCACTCGCGCAGAAGATGGCCGTAACGCACGGATCGACCGCCAGCCACTCGCCCTGCTCATACCCCGCCCGCGCGCTCCAGTCTCCGGGCACCACGGCAGGGATCGGCCGACCGGCGTCCTGCAACGCCTCGCGCCAGCCACGCAGGCGCTCGCCCGCCTCCGGCCAGTCGTCCGGACCGGCCACGTGGTGAACGGTGCGGTGCCCCAGGTCGAGCAGGTGTCGGGTGGCCAGTCGTGCGCCCGCAACGTTGTCGATGCGCGCACTCGGCACCGCATCGATGCTGCCCCCACCCACGGTCACGCATGCGATTGCGGGCAACGGCTCCGCCAACGCGCCAGCCATCGCCGACTTCGGGGCGATAGCGATGACCCCCTCGACCGACTGCTGACACAGCCAGTCGATCGCGTCGAGCACTGACCCGCGATCCAGATGGCCAACGCTGGCAACGCTCACGAAGTAACCTGCCGCCCGGGCCGCACCCTCGATCGCATACAACATTGAGGTCGGCCCGAACAGCGGGCTTTCGTAGCCGATGATCCCCAACATGCCGGAGCGCCGGGTTACCAACGCGCGAGCGGCGGGATTCCGGCGGTAGTCCAACTTTCGCATCGCATCGACAACCCGCTGCCGGGTTGCGGCCGTGACGTGTGGGTGCCGGTTGAGGACCCGCGAAACCGTCTGGGTGGACACCCCCGCCAGCTCGGCGACGTCACGCATGATGGGCCGTCCGGGCCACCCGGCAGGTCGGGTGGAGGCGTCCGACCACGGGCCGCCCACCGTTTCGGGGCCGTTCACCTTGACCACAACCCACTCTCCTCGGCTTTAGTCAATCCACGGTCTAGCCTCCGAGAATGGCCGCCGAAAAGGCTTTCGGCAAGATGCCCGCCGCCCCCGGGTCCGGCAGCGGCCGGACCCGGGGCGGCACCGTTGACTGGCACCGCCACTTGTGTGCGGGCGATGAAGCCTGGCCAGCGATCTCGGCGGCGGTCCGACGCCTGCTACGTCCGCAAGCATCCATCGCGGTGGTGGTCAGGCAATGTCCTGCCTGCTGCGGTCAGTAGCCGTAGCGATTCTTCAGGTGTCGCCACCAGTCGCGGAACATCCAGGTGTCGAACTCGGTGATCGTGCTGGCGCTGCCGGCCTTCATCAGGAACCCGCCGACACCACTGGGAGTCCAGTCGTAGAAGTCGTCAAGGCCGAAGGTGTGGCCGATCTCGTGCAGCAGGATGTGCATGTTCGCGACACCGAGGTTGTTCATGAAGTACTCACGGCCGACCCGTTGACCCCAGTCACCCCCCGCGCCGCCACCGAACCCGTCGGTCAACCACAGCGACTGGTCATAGTGCCGGGCCGCACCGCCCGGGCAGTTCGGGTACTGCCCGCCCTGGTTGAAGAACCGCCCGCACGGCTCTGCGCACTGCGGCGCGTTCTCCCGAATGTTGTTGACATAAATGTCCACCGACGTGTCCGACCACTGCAACTGCGCCCGGTCCCGGACCGCCCACCCGACGACCCGCACCGGCACCTCGCTGTACGGCCAGGCGTTGTGCCCGACCATCAGGTCGAACCACTTCTTGTACTGGCGAGCCAACGTCGCATGCACCTGATCACGCTGCGCCGCGCTCACCGACGCGCTGGAGTCCCAGCGCACACAGACGTTGAGATACCCCCCGTTAGCGAAGACCTGATCCCAGCCGTAATTTCGGAACCCGTACAGGTTGTTGTAGGTCTGCTCCTGATGCGTCCACACCTGACCGAGCGGGCTCACCAGGTTGCCCGGCGGGTTCCACCCCGACGACGGCGGCGGCGTGGGCGGGTTGGCATGTGCCTTGACCTCCAGCAGGCCTACCGAGGAGGTGCCGCTGGAGGTCAGTTGGACCCGCAGGCGGGTGGTGTTGACGGCAGCGAAGGACACCCGGTTGTACCGATCGGCAGCCACCGGGTAGCCGCTGGCGCTTGGGACGTCGGCGAAGGCCCCGCCGTTCCAGGACTGCACCCGCCAGGCAGACGGCAGCCGAACTCCGCCCTGGTCGTCGAAAAAGTACGCGTCCACCGCGCGGATCGTCTGAGCGGTGGCCCAAGTCAGCTCGACCCAGTGGGTGCCGGTCTGCGGCCAGGTGCCCCATCGGGGGTTGGCCGTGTCATTGGAACGGGGTGGGTCAACTCCGTCCTTGACCGCCGCCACGTTCTCCCAGGCCGAGGTGTAGGAGGCCGTCACGGTGGCGGTCCAGGCCAGATTGTCATTGGGGGCGGCCTTCGCCGCACCACCGACCACCAGCAAGTTAGAGGCGAACAGGCCCAGGGCCACTATCAGCGTCGAGACCCGCCGATTCCAGGTCATCTCACTCTCCTCTCGATCGACAAGCACCTGTTTATGAGGGTCAGGTCGGCTCGCTTCTCGGCGAGCGCGACCTGATCGATGCCGCCAGGGCTCCGGGCTTCGGAACGGACGCGGCCGTCGAGGGCTCCGACACGAGGTGACCCGGTTTTCGAGGCGCGGGCGAGCCGCCGGCCCCTGTCGGCTCTACCAGAAGTTCGTGCCGAAGACACCGCCGCCGCCGCCGCTCGATGCCGCCACACCATCGCTGGCCTGTCTGCGACCCGCGATCGCTCCCGGCCGCCCAGGCTCGACCGTCGACCGGGATTGCAGCCAGCCCGGCGGGCCGACCAACGGTGGCGTGGTGCAGGAAGAGTCTGCCTTCCACCAGACTCCAGAAAGTGATGCAGCTCAATGCCGCACGTCGCCACCCTGCCTCACGAAAACCCTTTCGGCAAGATGTCAGGCATGTGACCACTGCCGCCTCTCAACCCGACACCACCTGCAGCCCCGGCATCAACTTCAGCGGTATCGCGGCTGGCACGGCGGATGCACCCCGCCGTGCACATTGACCATCCAGTAGTTTCGAAAATGTTTCGGTGATCATCTGACGTTGAGTCAATGCCACCGAAAGGAAGCAGGTCTGGCCTTGGTGATCGGCCAGTGGAACGGTGGCGACCTACCCCGACGTCTTTGCCACGGTGACCTCGGTGGCCGGCGGCGAGTACGGTCTCAACCAGGTCGACCCGGACGACCCGGACTCGACATCGCCGCTGGACACACGGCGCGTCAGGCCTGGGCCCAGATGGGTGAGCGGGCTCGCCGTGTGCCGTTGCTGATCATTCAAAGCGAACGGGACGAGGTCGTGCCGCCCCTGGTCGCCACCCGCCTCGTTACCTCGGCACCCAACTTCGCTGGGCAGTACCTCACGCACTGCAGCGAGTTCGACCGCTGTGGCCACTTCGCCGCGGTGGAGGCGCCCGACTCCACGCGGGATCGCCTGCTCGCCGACGCTTACGCCGACCAGTGGAACGACTGCGCGGCCATGCACGCCGCAGCACTGCGCGACCCGGATCCGGCGCCCGCGCTGCGGTAACTGACCCGTACCCTCTGCGCCTACCAGGTGCGGGACCGGGGCTTCACAAGGGCGTACGTCGACGCGGTGGTCGCCGGGCACTGGCTCGACCACGAGCGCCAGGAAACCGAACGGGTCATCGCCCGGCTGCTTATCGCCGCCAACCACGGCGTCGTCCTGGCCACCGGACCCGACGTCGCTGCGGACTCCCAACGCTTTCTCTCCCTGGCGCTGCGCTCACTCCAGCCCTGACCAACCGCGCACGCAGGACCGGCCGTCGGTCAGTGGCGCACGCGTCACGTCCGACACATGACGCGGCGTCACTGTTCGCCAGTGCGGCAAGCCCGGACAGTGGCATGGTGACCTAGCTCGACCACAGCGCCTCCGCATCGGAGGCATCGAGCAATACGAAAGGCGACGACCATGAGCGTAGAACTCCTGCACCCGGACGGGATGCTTCAGCAGTCCGACTACGCGCCGGTTGCGGTCGCGACCGGATCCAGGCTGATCCTGCTGGCCGGACAGGCCGGCGTCACCCCGGACTTCAAGCCCGCCTCGCCGGATCTGGCCGGTCAGGTCCATGCGGCGCTGCGCAACATCATCATCGGCGTCAGAGGCGCGGGAGGGGACGTCAACGACCTTGCGAGACTGACTTTCTACGTCGTGGACTGGGTACCGCAGAAGTGGGAGGAAGTAATCGCTGGCATCACTCGGGCGCAGCAAAACGACGGTCTGCCCGCCCCGACCCCGCCCATCACCATCATCGGCGTGCACGCTCTCTTCACGCCCGAGTTCGTCGTGGAGATCGAAGCGACAGCCGTCCTCGACTGAGGCGCCGCCGCGTCTCTCCCGCGGAACGCGCGTTGCCCTTCGCCGTACCCGTCACATGAGGATGATTTACATGATGCCGACCTCCCACCAGAGCGGGTCGAGGCCGACCGTCGACGACCTACCGATGCCGCACCAGTTCTTCCTCCTCAGTCTTCAGGCCGAGAAGGGCCGCCTCGACGACGACAGCGAACCGGTACGGGGATCGCTGCTCTCCGCCGCCGCGCTCGCCGAGCTTTGCATCGCCGGGCTGGTGCACAGCCGCGACGGCAAGGCCGAGCGGACCAACGCCGGGACACCGACGGCACTCGATCCGTTCCTCGCGGAGGTGCTCGGCGACGTTCCACCGCGCCGTCCGCGAAGCTGGTTCGAGGTGCTGGAAAGCCGATGGAACAGGGCCGAAGGTGCCGTTCGCGACCAACTCGTCGAGGCGGGACACATCGCGATCGAGCACCGTCAGATCCTCGGCCCGATCCGGCGGACGAGGATCGTCGCCACCGATCCCCCGCAGGTCGAGGCGCTGCGAGAGCGAGTCCGCGACGCGGTGCGGGCAGGCTCCGAACCCGCATCGGGCCACCAGGCGGCCGTGCTCGCCACTCTGGCGGTCGACGGACTGGTCGGCACCATGTTCCGGTGGCGCGATCGGAGAACGCACAAGCACGCAATTCGTGCGCTGGCTGGTCGGATGGACCAGGAGATGCCGGGTCTGCGCAAGGGTCTGACCTATTCCATCGCGGCTCGCCGCGGTGGCTGAACGCAGTAGCTGAACCATTCCGAGCGCCCCCGACGGCACCCGGAACCTCGTCCTCGAACCTCACCCGCGCCGGCCCGGAGCGAGCAGCCGGGCCCACCCTGGTGGCACAGGTCCTCAGAACCGGTCCCGGGTGCCAAGCAGGGCGTTGTGTGCGGTACGGCGCCACGGCGCGAGTTCAGCGTCGAGCGCGGCCCAGCGGGTGTCATCGACACTGAGGGCTCCGTCGACGTCAGGCAAAGCCTCAATCAGCCGCATCCGCTGGTCTTCGCCCGGGTGGGTACTCCACAAGTCGGTGGTACGCCGGCTGAGCTGACGGGCCAGCGGCAGGTGGACGGACAATCGTTGCCGGGCTTCAGTTGCCATCGCCTCCATTTGTTCGCCGTCAATGCGCGGCGCCAGATGCCACAAGTCCTGCCAGATTCGGCCGGCGAGCAGGACCGTCTCGGAGGATCGGAGGAAGGGCACGCTGCCGGCGACCCGGCGGGCGACCAGGTCGGCCCTGTACTCGGCGCGGCGGCTGTCGGGCATCGCCACGCTGTCGACGAGCAGCTGCGCGGTCGCGCCGGCGACGTTGGCCAGAGCGACTATTCCATGGACGATCATCCCGAGGAGAACAACCGCGCCGCCACCCTGCTCGGCCAGCGAGTCCGTTGCGCGAATGGCCCGCCGCCAGGGGTTCCGCCCACCGGTGGCCGTCACCGCGCGGCTGCCGAACGTCCTCGCCAGCAGGGTCCTGCGGACCCGAAGCGGATCGCCGTTTGCGAGATGACCCAGTTCGTGGGCCAGCAGCGAAACCCGAGCCGGACGCGGCAGCATCACCCACAGGGGAATCCCGATGACGAGCACCGACCGCTGGCGCCAGCCGAGCCGGGCGACACCCGCGTTGAGGCTCAAATCGGCACAGATCACATCGGGAACCGGCGTCCCGGCCATCTCGGCGACCTCCCGCACCAGACGATGCAACTGCGGGGCTTCGCGCTCGGTGAGCACGCCATACTTGGGCACCCGCCCGAACGACGGCTTCACCAGCAGCAGGACGAGCACAGCGGGTATCGCCAGAGCCAGCCGCACCCCCAGCGGCAGCTCGCTGGCCACGACGAGCCAGACGAGGTAGCCCACCGCGGCCACCCCCAGCAGGGCCAGCGCCACGGAGACCGCCAACAGCCAGACCTCACCCGACGACGTGCCAGCCGGGCGTGCCTCCGGGCCGGCCAGCAGGTCCTCATGCATCGCCCGGTCGAGCTCCAGCCCTCGCCGGAACCCCCACCGGCCGATCAATTTAGTGCCGCGCCACGGAGCCAGCGCGGGGTCGTACACGTCCAGGTTCCACCGGCAGGCAGGGCACCAGGAGAGCGCCCCCGTCTCCAGGAGGACCAGGTCGTGGGCACAAGCCTGACACTTGCCCGGCATCGTCGTCTTCGTCGGCACGAGGGTGGAGTGTAGATCGCCGTGACGAGAGTGTCGCTGCTGATTGGCAAGCTCGCGTTCGGTGCCGGCAGCGAGAAAGGTCCAACGACCTGCGGAGGGATTCGCAGCACGGGCAGCAAGTGATTGCCGTCTATGGCTTGCGCAGTGTTCACGATGACAGCTACCGTCGGCCGCAGAAGCGAGGGGCACGCTTCCACGATCACCAGAACCGCACCGCCGGCCGCCGAGGCGGTCCACGCACGTCGCGGCTGGTCACTCCGGGCGTCCTGGTTGGCATTCGCACCGCCGGGTCAGGCTGACCGCCGACTCCTCGGGAGCCACAGCGGCCACCGTCGAGCGTCCACCTCCATGCGGAGACCCGACCTGTTCCGTACCCGATCCGGGCTGTCGTCCGGACGGCCGGGTGGGCCGCAGTCTGCGCATTTCCGGATCCAGGGCGATGGCACACGCCGCCGGCACGTGCGGACCCCACCCACCCCAGGCGCCACCATGGCGAGGAGTTCTCCTGATGAATGCGCAGTACGTTCGAACAACATATCGACGGGTCGGCCTCGTCGTCGGCGCAGTGGTCGCACTGTTGGTGGCGGGGCTGATGGTCGCCGGCAACGCCCAGGCGGCGGCCGGTTGCCAGGTGGCGTACACCGTGCCGTCGCAGTGGCAAGGCGGCTTCACCGCAGACGTGAAGGTCACCAACCTCGGTGACGCGGTCAACGGCTGGAGCCTGACCTGGACGTTCCCGTCCGGCCAGCGTGTCACCCAGGCATGGAACGCGACGGTCACCTCGTCCGGTGACCAGGTCACCGCGAAGAATGTGAGCTACAACGCGGCCATCGCCACGAACGCAACCCTCTCCTTCGGCTTCAACGGGTCGTGGACGGGCGGCAACACCGTACCCGCGATGTTCGCCCTCAACGGAGTCACCTGCACGGGACGAGTGGGCGAAACCCCGACCCCGACCCCGACCGATCCCCCGCCATCGGGCGGTGACGCGATGGCGACCGTGGCGGCGATGCAGCCCGGTTGGAACCTGGGCAACACCATGGACGCCATCCCCGACGAGACCGCGTGGGGCAACCCCCTGGTCACCCAGGCCCTGCTACGCCAGATCAAGGCGCAGGGCTACAACAGCATCCGAATCCCGGTGACCTGGAGCAACCACCACGGGCCCGCCCCGACCTACACGATCGACGCGGTCTGGTTGAGCCGCGTACGCCAGGTGGTCGACTGGGCGTTGGCGGAGAACCTCTTCGTGCTTGTCAACCTGCACCACGACTCCTGGCAGTGGATCAACGGCTATCCGGGTGACCGCACGAACGTCATGAACCGCTACACCGCGCTGTGGAGCCAGATCGCCACCACGTTCCGCGGCCACTCGTCGAAGCTCGTGTTCGAGAGCATCAACGAACCGCAGTTCACCGGCACGTCCGGTGACGCCCAGAGCGACGAGGTGCTGCGCGAGCTGAACGTCGCGTTCGTCCGGCTCCTGCGCCAGTCCGGCGGAAACAACGCCACCCGCCTGCTCGTGCTGCCCACCCTGAACACCAACTCCAACCAGGCCCAGCTCGACGCTTTGGCGACCACGATCAGCCAGTTGGGCGACAGGAACATCGCGGCGACCGTCCACTTCTACGGATGGTGGCCGTTCAGCGTCAACATCGCCGGCGGCACCCGCTACGACGCCAACGTCGAGCAGGACATGGTCGACGGCTTCGACCGGGTACACAACACCTTCGTCGCCAGGGGCATCCCGGTGATCGTCGGCGAGTGGGCCCTGCTCAGCTACGACTACACACGACCCGGCATCATCGAACGCGGCGAACTGCTCAAGTTCTTCGAGGCCGTCGGCTACCAGGCCCGGACCCGCAAACTCACCACCATGCTCTGGGACGCCGGCTCGTTCCTCAACCGCAACGACCTCCAGTGGCGTGACCCCGGCCTGTACGCGCTGATGAAAGCGAGCTGGACCACCCGGTCCGCGACCGCGTCGTCGGACCAGATCTACGTACGCCGGACCGGCACCGTCACCAGCAGGTCCCTCACCCTGAACCTCAACGGGGCCTCGTTCCGGAGTCTGCGACAGGGAAGCACCGTCCTGACCAACGGCACCGACTACACCGTCTCCGGCACCACGCTGACCCTGACCAGCGCGGCGCTGACCCGGCTGGTCGGCAACCGCGCCCCGGGGGTCAACGCCAACCTCGAAGCGCACTTCTCGCAGGGCGTGCCCTGGCCCATCAGCATCATCTCCTACGACCCGCCAACGCAGGCCGCAGCCGCCGGCACGACCAGCTCGTTCACCATCCCGACCCAGTTCCGCGGTGACCAGCTCGCCACCATGGAGGCCAAGTACGCCGACGGCAGCCCCGCCGGGCCGGCGAACTGGACGTCGTACAAGGAGTTCTGGAGTAACTTCCAACCGGACTACGCCGCGAACACCATCATCCTGAAGCCGGAGTTCTTCGCCGAGGTCAACGACGGCTCGACAGTCACCCTCACGTTCCACTTCTGGAGCGGCACGCAGATCACGTACCGCGTCACGAGATCTGGGACGACGGTCACCGGCAGCGCTTCCTGACCGGACCGAACATCGACGTGTGTTAGCCAGGGCATCGACGATGCCCTGGCTAACACACGTCCACCGCGAGCGCGGCTCGGCCGCCGGCGTCACCCAGGTGGACCTGCTGGTGCTCTGGCGCGCACTGGCCGGCAGGTCGCGTACCCGGGGATCACTCCACGCTGGCCCCACCCAGGTCCACACGAACGGGGTTGGTGGCATGAGCCGTCGTCCGGCGAGGAGAGTTCAGCACTCAACCGCGCCGGCAAGACGCTAGACGGGTACGCAGAGGTGCGGCGAGTGCCCGGCGACCAACTTTATGCACTGCGCAAAGCCATTCGATTGCTGATCAAGCAGCAGACGGGCCACCGCGTCGGACCCTCGTACACAACGACCTGCTGGTGGTGGTGTGCGAGTCACTCGGCGACCGCGAGGCTGAACAGCGAGCAGCCGTCGAGGCACTTGGAGCGGTGCTCCCGGGGCGAGAACGACTGCCCGCAGCCCGGCCGGTACGGGAATGGGTTCTCTCGTGGAGCGCATGGAGGCAAGGGTGACGCGCTCGCTGCACACCTCCACCCCCTTCGTACCTGTGCCCGACTTGCCCATGTTCCTCATCGTGAGCGGCTGGACGCTCGGCAAATCTCGCCCCGGTAATGGCGAGGCGCGATGCGTCAGGATTCTCGAAGTAGGCGCGGGGTGTAGCGGAGGTGAGCGACGAAGCGTCTGACCCCATAAGCCATGGTCCGCACACCCGAGGTGATCCACCTTCAAAGCGGCAACGGCCTGGACGATCCCGCACTCACCTACGCCGGGGCCAGATCCGTGGTCGACGTCGACTACAGCGAGGTAGCCGTCGAAGCAGCGCAGCGGCTCGCCGACGAACTCGGCGTGGCGTGCCGGTACATCACCGCCACAGTGCCACACGTACCTCTACCGGACTCCAGCGCCGACCTGGTCTACACCGGAAAGGGCGCCCTGATCTTGATGCCCGACCTGGACGCGTGGGCTCACGAAGTCGTCCGGCTGCTGCGGCCCACCGGGCATCTGTTCATCTACGAGGCGCACCCGGCGGTACCGCTGTGGACCTGGGACGCCGACTACCCCCGGATTCGCACCGACCGCAGCTACTTCGCCACCAGCCACGTCAATGACACCTTCCCGGCAACGGCGCCGTCGAGTGGCAATGGAACCTCGGTCAGATAATCACCGCGGTAGTGCGGTGGCGACGATCCTCGAGGGCATCGCGTTCGGATAGCACGGTCAGCAAGCCGTCTCAACCGGAGTCGCCCCCGACGCGGGTGGCACCATCGAAGAATGCCACCGCAGCTCCTCGAGCGCCGGGCCGCGTTGACCACGCTGCGGGCCGCCGTCGACGCCGCGCTGGGCGGTGCCGGCTCGGTGGCCGTGCTCACCGGTGAGGCGGGGATCGGCAAGACCAGCGTGGTGCGCCAACTGCTCGCCGAGGTCGATCCGGCCGTGCGGGTCCTCTCCGGCGACTGCGACGATCTGATCGCCCCTGCACCTCTGGCGCCGCTGCGCGAGGCGGTGGCGAATCTTGGGGGTCCTCTGACGGCCGCCCTGGCCGCGCCGCACCTGTCAACCGCGCCGAGCGCCGCGGCCGGGGCGTACCCGTTGGTGGCTGTGCTGCCCGCCATGCTGGCCGAGCTATCGCCAGATCCTCGTGGCCCTCCTGGCGCAGCCGCTGCACCGCGGTGGCCAGCGTCGCGTTCGACGTTGCCGCAGGGGCGAGCAGGGCGGCGCCGGTCCTCCGCCGCGGCCGGGTCCACGGGCCGGCCGACCTGCCCGTCCATCGTGGCCGCGACCAGGTGGTACGCCGAGGTGGCCGGCCGGGGTGGCCGGACGTCGAGCGGGTCGACCGCGCCGCCCTGTTCACCGGGGACGATCTCCAGCCGGGAGATCGCGGCCAGGACACCGGCGACGGACAGGTCGATCGGGCCGTCCGACGGGCGCACCACGAACACCACGTCGCTGGGCGGCGTGAAGATCGGCTTGGTCTGCACCAGTCGCGGGCTGGTGCCCCGGGCGGCGTTCTCCAGGAGTTGCTGCGGGGGGAACCGCACCCACAGATGCCCCTGTACGGCGCCGACAACCAGCTTCAGGTCGTAACCGGTCGGTGGGCCGGGGCGCAGCTGCGGCTGCAGGTTGCTGACCGACACCTGCAACACGAGCTGGTCCTCGGCCCGGGTGAGGGCGAACGACGGCGAAAAGGCCATACGCCCACCCTGGCCTCCACCGCCCGCGACGACATCGGTAGCCGCTGCCCATACTTCGCCGGACCGCTACCTACGTTGCGAGTCCCGCTTTCGCGGCCGGAGCTTCCCGCGAAGAAACAGCTCCAGGGCGGCGTCCTGGCTCTGAGACCAGGTGCGCGTTGGCCGGTTTGTGCAGGCGTGCGGCCAGCGGCAGTGGCTATCACCTGCCATCGATGCGCCGGTAACCGGCTCCGCCGTCGCGCGGCGATCGAAGCAGTGACGAATCTGCTTCAATAAGGCATCAGCACCTGTACCCCACTTAGGACGAGGTGGACGAGTTGACTGGAGCGTGGCCGAATTCCGGGTCCCGGCTGCACGGCTTGTACTACCCGTACTTCCACGTTAGGGATGAGCGGTGGCTCAAGGTGGCCGCGCTGTATTGGCCGAAACTGGTGCGGATTGTTCCGGACGGCTACCCGACGCGGGACTCCGACGCCGTGCGGGCGCTCAATGGCGACTTCATTGTCCGCACTTCCCCAGGTTCATCGGTCGAGGCAGTAGCCCCGTTGTTCCTGGGCCTAGTAGCAGATCATGGCGATCTGCTACGCACCTACATGAAGCCCGGAGAATGGCCAGAGTCGGACATGCACGTAGGTCCTTCGCGCTTCGGGCCGCGGGGCGCTGTGGAGGTAACTCCGTCACGCGATGTTTGGTGGTTAGAAGGGACAACAGGTCACCAACGACTGGCTCCGGTGCACATCGATGAGGTCTCTCCCGCAGTCCAGGACTCGCTACAGGACGCCGGACTGGCTTCTGTCCACATCACCCACGGACCGCAGCCGGTGGCATGGATGTTGATGAAACGAGAGCTGGCCGCAGCTTACAAGAGCGTGTTGGCCGAAGACTTCGCCACGGCCAACATGCTGCAACCCACCACCGACCAGGACGGCGCCTACGCCGTGGCGAGCCGCTGGACAACCGACCGAATCGCCGCCATGCTGCTCGACGACGACACCGTCCGGCGCCCTTCGACCTCGGATCAACTCGCGCAGACGCTGGGATTTCTCGCCCTGGATCTAGTCGTCCCGGCGAACCTGGATACGGTCCCCATCCAGAAGATCATCGACATCCGCGAGCGCTATGGCGCCGAATTCCTCGCCTTCGGCCAGGCGGTCGACGAGGCCGCCGCCGCGATGGCCATCCTCTCCGACATTCGGGACCAGGCCGTGCTCGATGACTATCTCCACGACGTCGTCGCCGCCCGCTTCGCCCTGCCGCTGGATGACCTACGGCGAAAGATGAAGGCGCTGACCGGCGATGTGGTGACAATGTCCGTCAACGTCAAGACCGAACTCCCCGCCGGTGTCGCATTGGCCGCCGGGGCATGGGCTGCCGGACATCCCCTGCTTGCCGGCACGGGAGCCGCCGCAATCGGACTGATGGTCATCCGCCGCGGTATCCGGCAGCAGCGTGAGACGCTCGCCGGAGCGGCACCAGCTGCCAGCTTCCTGCTACATACCGAGGCCAATCTGCGACCACGCAACCTCTTGGACCGCACGGTGCACCGATTGGCGCGGATCGCGGGGACCAACGCCACCTAAGCAAGATCGACAAGGCCCTGGTCGGCAAGCCGGCCCAGTCCGCCGCGTCAACGCGCGCGTACCAATGTTCGGGAGGGTCACGCTAGCGATGATCATGATCGGCTTGGGGGAATCCGTCCTCCACCGCTTCCAACATGTTAGCCAGCAACCGGCCATGATCGATTCCGGCTGCGAACGCTGCGGTCGACCCGTACGTGACGCCGCCGCTGGCGTACCCCATCCGTGATCAGATTCAGGGTGCTCAGCTCTTCGTCGTCGCACCACCGGCCCTGGTTGCTCGGCAGTCCCTCGGTCGCACTCATGGTGGGGCAGAGGCCAAGGACTCAGCCCTCAAGGTAGGCGAGTACCGCCAGGATGCGGCGGTTGTCGTCCTCGGAGGGCTTGAGACCGAGCTTGGTGAAGATGCTGTTGCTGTGTTTGCTGACGGTCTTCTCGGTGACGAACATCCGGGCGGCGATCGCAGCGTTCGAGCGGCCCTGCGCCATCAGGGTGAGGACCTCATGCTCGCGTGGGCTCAGCTCCAGGAGCTTAGGGTCGGTGGAGCGGTGGGTGAGTAGCGCACTCACCACGTCGGGGTCCATAACGGTGCTGCCGGTAGCGACCTGCCGGACACTGGCGACGAATTGGTCGACGTCCGTGACCCGGTCCTTCAACAGGTAGCCCACCGCGCCCGCGCGATCCGACATCAGCTCCCTGGCGTAGATCTGCTCGACATACTGCGAGAGCACCATGATGGGCAGCCCTGGAATCTGGCGGCGGGCCTCGATCGCGGAACGCAACCCCTCGTCGGTGAAGGTCGGCGGCAACCGCACGTCGACGATGGCGACGTCGGGGCGGCGCGTCATCAGCGACCGGATCAGCGCGGGGCCGTTGTCAACGGCTTCCACGACCTCGAATGAATTGGCCCGCAGGATCCTGATCAGGCCCTCGCGGAGTAGGGCGAGGTCCTCGGCTATCACGATACGCACGGCAGCGACATCCTCACCTCGGTAGGTCCGCCCAGCGGGCTGTCAACGGTCAGCGTGCCGTCGAAGGCCGCCAGCCGACGGACGATGCCACGCAGGCCCGTGCCGGAATCGATCGAAGCACCCCCACGGCCGTCGTCGGACACCAGCATCGTCAGTTCCCCGGCAGCGCCGCCCAGGTGGGGTGCGAACTCCACGGTGATCCGGATCTGCTGGGCCTGGGCGTGCTTGACGGCGTTCGACAAGGCCTCGGCGACGGCGAAGTAGGCCGCGGACTCGATCGGGGCCGGCAGCCGTCCGGGTAGGCGGGTCACCACCGTGGTCGGGATCGGATTGACCAGGGCCAAGGCCTTCAGTGCGCCGTCCAGGCCACGGTCGGCCAGTACCGGCGGATGGATGCCTCGTACCAGGTCGCGCAGCTCGGTCAGGGCGCTGGAGGTCGACTCGCGGGCCTCGGCCAGCAACTGCTGGACGGCCTGCGGATCCTTGGGCAGTAACTGTTCGGCCAAGCCCAGGCTCATACCCAGCGACACCAGCCGGGCCTGCGCGCCGTCGTGCAGGTCGCGTTCGATTCGGCGCAGTTCACCGGCCTGGGTGTCGACGGTCTCAGCTCGCGAGGTCGCCAACTGTTGGACGCGGGCCCGCAGGCGCGCCTGTTCGGTGGGGCCGAGCAGAGCGCGGATCACCCGAGCGTTGAGGTTCGCGAGGCGCACCGCAGTGACGTACCAGAGCAGAAGGAAAACCGGACCGAGCGGTACCAGCCCGAACGACTGCGCGACGCTGTGCAGCCGGAAGCCCTCCCCCATTGGAGTGCGGAATACCTGAGGAGGCGTCAGCTGATAGATGAGCGGATAGATCAGGTATACGACTCCGAAGACGAAGAACAGCAGCGACAGTCCGCAACTCAACCAGAAGGTGATCGAGTTGACCACCAACCAGATCCAGTCCCGCCACGTCGCCGGGTCGCGCAGGATCGTCCAGAGCCGCACCGGCCACCCGGCGTCCGGCGTCGGCTGATAGGGCCGGGCGGGCACCGGTTCGCCGAGCCGGTCGGCGGACCACTGGCGGTGCAGGTCGGCAAACCAGCGCACCAGTACGGTCGCGAGCAAGGTCAGGGGGACTCCGGCGCCAAGCGCGGTGATCGATATCGAGGTGATCCAGAGCGTGGCCAACACGGCACCTAGGACCGCGCCCGGCAGCAACACCAGTGACCAGCCCAGCAGGCTCATCCGCTGGGCCAGCGCGGAGCGCGGAATCGGACCGTTGCGAGCGACGCGACCCGGCCCGGAGTCGCCCCGCGGGGGCGAGGAGCCGCCGGGAAGGGCGGTTCCGCTGTAATCGGTCATCTCACTCCAACATTGCGCATCGTGCCGAATAGCCGGGCGCCTGGTGATTCACAGCGGCCGGCGATCCGCACTTCCCCACGATTGGTTCCGCCACTTCGCGTGGAACCCAGCGACCATGGTGTCCGTCTGTGGCCCACGGAGGCCGGCACCGCCGATCGACAGCTCGATCGATCGACACCCGCGCACACGTTACCCATCGCGTAAGCAGTTCCGGCCCGCTCCCCGAATCTCGACCACCACCTCGCCGTCATCGGGATCCGGACCGTGTGGCTTGTCGCGCTCGCCTGAAGAGCTGCCCGGGTCATCGGCAGCTGCGCCACAACGAATTCCGAGTCGGCCGGACACTCCCTGCCCGCTATAGCGGGCCCTATCCCTCTCCGGCACTATGGCCGTTACTTGACGGTGGCGGTCATCTGTTCGATCTCCTTGAGCACCAGGGCGGGCTTGTCCTGGAAAATGTCGTGAGAGCTTCCCTCGGCTATGACGAGTGTGCGGTCGGGCCCCGCCTTGGTGAACAACGCTGCTGCATCGCGCCAGGCCTGAGCGTCCTGCGGAGATCCGTCGAAGGGTGTCTTGTCCGACACGACATAGATGACGGGGACGCTGTCGGGCCAGGAAACCTTGTGGTAAGCCTGGTGCGTGGGACCGAAGTTGTCGGCCGTGGCGATGAGCTGGCGGTTCGCCTTCGTCGACGGCGCGTTCTTGACTTCTTCGATCTGCGGCGTGGTTAGCGCGACGAGGCGTTGAGTCTGGGCGTCGTTGAAGAATTGCGGCACGTTGGCATCGATGAGCACCGCCCCGGAGACAACGCCGGGGTTCGCGAGGACGAAGTAGTGGGCCACCTCTCCTGCCTGCGAGTGGCCCGCCAGGACCACGTTCTGGGTGACGCCGAGTTCACGCAGACCTGCCTGCAGGTCGGAGGCGGCGGCCTTGGGATCCCATGGGCCCTTCACCTCCTCGCTGGCGCCCATACCGGCCCGGTCATAGGTGATGATCTGCGATCCGGTGGCCTGCGACAGCTGCGGCACCAGGGCATCCCAGTACGAGGAGTCCTCGCCACCGCCGGCGTCCAGCACGATGGTGGGAGAACCCCCGGGCGTGACGTGGAAGGCAAGCTGATGCCCGTTGTTGGCGATCATATGCAAGCCCGCTGCGGGGGCCGCACTTGCCGGGCCGGCCACGCTTGTCGAGGTCGAGGGAACCGCGGCTACCGAACTGGCCGCGGGCGCGGCCTTCGGCGCCGCCGAGTCATCACACCCGGCGACTGCCGCTATCACGGCGACGGGAAGGACGAGGGCCAGGGCGGCCCGATGGAACCGGGAGATCTTCTGCGTGGTCATGGAAATGAGCTTCCACGGTTTCTAGATCTTGCTCGATCCTGCTACCACCCAGTCGGGTTGGGAGTTACCCCTACCCTCGCCAGGGGGCAGATCAGAACCCGTCAGGCAGGGTGGCCGGGCACACCAGCGCCCGCCGGTGGGTCGGTCAGCAGGTGGGTCCCGGTGGACCAGATTCCTGGCTGATCACCGCCAGCCGGCCGCGAACGTCCCAGCCGTGCAGTTCGAGGTTCAGGTCGCGGTTTGAAGAGCTGGGCATCATCGCGGGCTTCGCCGCGACGCTGTGCGCGCCCGTCTTGCCGCGTACGCCGGTAAGCAGCACCCCGATCGAGGCAGCCGACGATCGATGCCGTTTTTGATCCCTGCGACTCTACCCATGTGTTACGGGTATAGGTTGGCGGGATGGACATCGTTGCCGCGTGTCGGGCCTTCGTCGCCGTCAGCGGCCACGGCAGCTTCACCTCCGGTGCCGCAGCGGCGGGAATCCCCCAGTCGGTGGCCAGCCGCCGCATCGCCGCTTTGGAGGAGCACTTCGGGTCGCGGCTGTTCGACCGGACGTCCCGCGCGGTCCGGCTGACCCCGTTCGGGCGGGACATGCTGCCGACGGCGCGACGCCTGGTCGACCTTGCCGACGCCATGACCGACGACGCCGAGCGGGCCCGATTGCGGCCGCTGCGGGTCGCCGTACCCGAGATCTGCCCGCCGCACCGCCTCGCCGCCCTGGTGGCCGCGGCCCGGCGGCAGCGGATCCACCTGGAGGTGCGGCCGGCCGGTCCGCAGGAGCGCGAACAGCTCTGCCAAACCCTCGAGGTCGGTGCCGGGATCGTGGCGGTTCCAGAGGCGATGGCACCCTGGCGGGTGCCGCTCGGGCTGGCCGCCCGGACTCCATTCCCGGCGCCGACGGTGTTCCTGGAGACGCTGCGCAGCGGCCGAGCCCGCTCGCAGGCACGCCGGCGGATCCTGATCCAGCCCGAGGACGACGTCGCGCACCTGCGGGACCCGCTGACCCGCGCCGGCCAGTCGGCCGGCCTGGCACCGGCCCAGGTGTCTATCGCGCCATCCCTGGTCGACGCCGCCGCGGCGGCCCTCGTCTCGCCCGACCTGCTGCTCTGCTCCCGCCAGCAGGCCGAGGACTTCACCCTGCACTGGTGCCCCCTCGCCGGCCCACAACTCCTCCGGGGTTACGACGTCGCCGCCGGCGTACCCGAGGACCTCGCCCGCCTCCGCACACTCCTGTACGCGGACGTCGCGCGATGCCTGGGCGCGACCGGGGATGGCGCAACCGGTGCCAGCTCGACAGGAGATGCCTGATGAGCGCCACCGCTGTCGTCCGCAACGCGCGTGACCTGCTGGACGAGGCAGGACTGCGCGGCGCTTTCCTCGTCCGCGACCTCGACACCGGCCAGGAGATCGGCTTCGACGCCGAAACCCTGTACCCGTCGGCGTCGCTGGTCAAGGTGCCGCTGGCGGTTGCCGTCCTGGAGCGGATCGGGCGCGGGGAACTCGACCCGGCGACGCCGGTCGAGGTCGCACCCGGTCGGATCACCACCCCCGGCCCGACCGGGCTCAGCCGCTTCCGCCATCCCGCGCGGATCTCCGTGGACGACCTGCTCTACCTGAGCACCGCCGTCAGCGACGGAGTTGCCGCCGACGCCCTGTTCCACCTCGTCCCGCCGGCCGCGGTCACCGCCGAACTGCGGCGACTGCGAATCGATGGCATCGCCGTACGGCACCGGGTCGGCGACCTCGCCGAGACGCCGGCGGAACGCCTCGGCCCCGACGACGTGCACCTGGCGCATTCCCTGGCCATCGGCGCGGCTACCCCCGGGCAGGGCCATCCCGTCGCCCAACTCGACGTCACCCGCGCCAACGCCGGGTCGGCACGGGCCTTCGTCGACCTGCTGCACGCCCTCTGGCGGCCCTCGACGATCCACGAGACCACCGCCGCACGGGTACGCGCCCTGCTGGCTGACAACCTGCACCGACAGCGACTCGCCCCCGACTTCACCTCCGACGCGTCCCGCTGGTCGTCCAAGACCGGCACCCTCCTGCACCTGCGCCACGAGGTCGGGGTGGTAGATCACGCCGACGGGCAGTCGTACGCCATCGCCGCGCTCACCGCCTCCCGGGTGCCCGCCGCTGCACAGCCCGGCAGTGAGGCGACGATGGCCCAGGTCGCCCGGAACCTGCACGACCACCTGCGGACGGGCACCCTGCCCTGGTGGAGTTAGCGGGCGTCGCTGGTGGTCCGGGCTCGCCGCTCGCGCAGCCAGACCAGCACCACCATGGCGACGTTGACGGCACCGAGGATCAGCAGCGTCGCGTCACCCGAGTCGGTCGACCGGTCGATCGCGTAGGGCTGGCCGTCCGCCATCACCGTGTTGACGATCCCGAACAGGACGTTGTTGGCGACGTGGAAGGCAACCGGCGCCTCGATGCCGCGACTGATGATCGCCATCACGCCGGTACTGACGCCGATGAACGTGTAGTAGCCGAACAACCAGGGGTCGGCCGACCCGTGGACCACGGCGAAGCCCAGGCCGGAGACGACGAGCCCGACGACCAGGGCGGGACGCACCGCACGCACCCAGGACGCCGCGGCGGGCAGCACGGCACTGCGGAACATCAACTCCTCGCCAGCGGACTGCAGCGGCGTACTCAGTACGGTGACCACCAGCACCCCGATCGTCGTGCCGGTGACACCGAAGGCGGTCCAGCCCGGGGAGTCGGGCGCGACCAGCGCCACGGCACCAATCCCGGCACCCACAAGCAACGCCGCTCCGATCAGGTAGTACGTCAGGCGGCGGGCGTCGAAGGCTCGGGGAAAACTGATCAAGCTCCGCCACGGCACCTTGGCGATCCACACCAGGAGCAGAATCGCCAAGACGCCCGCCGCGCCGATGCTGATGTTGATGGCCAACAACTTCAACGGCGTGAAGTCGGCCGACATCGGGTCGTCGCTGCCCTCGATGACGCCCACGACCTGGTAGAGCACCACCTGGAGAAGCAGCATCACCAGCGGCGGCACCAGGATGACCACGAGCGGCTTCCACCAGCTCATGCGCAGGTGGGCGCCGAAGGGCCGGGAACTGTCGACGGCCGGCCCGAATTGCTCCGACGTCAGGACACCCGAGCCTCTCGCGTCAGAGGGGCCTGGGCGTTCCACCCCTACCCAGGGTCCGTCGGATCGTGGCGCGCTCATCGGGGAGATTCCTTTCGAAGATGCCGGACATCCCATTCCAGCGCGGACCGCGTCCGGCGTGCAGTGCCACCGTGTCACCACCTCACCGTGACATTTCGACATAGGCGTTCCGACCGCCTCAGCGGGCGAGGTCCGCCGGTGCGGGTGGGAAGTCGATGCGCGGTCTGCCGTGCATCGCCGCCGCCAGGCTCTCGTAGACCGGCGGATTGATGCCGTCGCGCTGCTGGTGCCGCATGTTCACGGTGGTCTGCGGCCAGTCCGGGTCAGTCAGGATCCCGGCCACCGCGTACTGCTTCGTCATCGCCACCATGGAGGCGTAGTTCTCCAGGTCGGTGGTGCCGGTCTTGCCGGCGACCGGAGCGTTCACCGTGGTCTTCACCTGCGCGGCCGTGCGGCTGCCGCCGCACCTGCTGGTCGCGGAGTTGTCACCGACCGGGCAGCGGGCGACGTCGACGGCAGCGCGGGCCACGTCGGTGCCGACCCGCTTCTCGCAGCGCGGCTCGGCGATGTCCAGGCTCCTGCCGTCTGGGCCGCGGATCTCCTGCACCGGAGTCGGCGCACACCAGGTGCCGTCGGCGGCAAGCGTCGCGTACGCGTTGGCCAGCTCCAGCGGGGTCGTGGCGGAGACGCCAAGGGTGAACGCGCCCCAGTCATGGGCGGCCGTCCGGTCGTCGGCCCACCGCTCCTCCCGGTCGACCCGGAACTGGATGCCGAGCCGCTTGGCCACGTCGACCACGTTCTCCGCGCCGACCTGCTGCTGCAGCGGGACGAAGTAGGTGTTTGTCGACCGGGCGAACGCGCTCCACATGTTCAGCACGCCACCGGCCTTGTGGTCGGCGTTCCTGGGGCAGTAGCGGGAGGTCCCGGGACACGCGGTGGGACTGGCGGGGTCGATGACGTACTCCGAGCGGAACCGCTGCGGCGCGTCGACGGTGTGGCTGAGGGGTATACCCCTCTCCAGGGCGGCGACGACGGTGAAGATCTTGAAAGTCGAGCCGGCCTGGTAGCCGGTGATGCCGTCACCACCGGTCAGTAACGGGTTCACCGTGTTGGGGTAGTTTCCCAACCGGTTCTTCGATCGCTGTCCCGGGTCGCTGTGGGGTTTGTTGACCGGATTTTGCGGGTCGTCGATCCGGAAGGCGCGGTTCACCGCGAGGGCGCGGACGCGGCCGGTGCCGGGTTCGACCACGGCGACCATAGCGGCTTCCCTGGCGGTCTCACTCTTGGCCTTGCGTACGGCCCGGTCGGCGCCGCGCTGCGCCTGGACGTCGAGGGTGGTGACCACCCGGTAGCCGCCGCCCTTGAGCCGCCGCTCCCGGTCGTACGCGGTGGCGCCGAACTCGTCCTGGGACATCCACCAGCGGTAGAAGTAGTCGCAGAAGAAGCCCCAGCGCTTCTCGTTCGTGGCGACGCAACCGTTCGGAGAGCGCTGGTCCCTGACCACCATCGGCTGCGCCTTCGCGGCGTCGGCCTCAGGCTGCGTGACGGCGCCGGTCGTGACCATGTTGTCGAGCACGTAGTTGCGCCGCTCCAGTGCCAGCGGACGGCCGCCGCGGGTGGTCGGGTCATTGGTGGTGGGTGCCTTCACCATTCCGGCCAGCAGCGCCGATTCCGCAATGCTGAGCCTGCTCGGCGGCTTGCCGAAGTAGACCTGGCTGGCGGCGAAGACGCCGTACGCACCGTTGCCGAAGGAGGCGATGTTCAGGTAGCGCTCCAGGATCAAGTCCTTGGAGAACTCCTTCTCGACCTGGAGCGCGTACCGCACCTCGCGTAGCTTGCGGGCGGTGGTGTCCTCCGTCGCCGCGACCACGTCGGCCGGGTGGTCCGCCGAATACGCGAGGGCGAGCCGCACGTACTGCATGGTGAGAGTCGAGGCGCCCTGCCGGTCCCGGGCGCCGGAGGAGTTGTTGACGAACGCGCGGGCGACACCGGCGAGGTCGACCCCGTTGTGCCGATAGAAGTCGTGGTCCTCGGCGGCGATGATCGCCGCGCGCGTCACCGGCGCCACGTCGCCCAGTTTCACGTCGCGCCGATTCTCGTCGTACATGGTGGCCAGCGGGGTCTTGCCGTCGGCCGCGAGAAGGTAGCTCAGCTGCGGCGTTCGGGCCGCAGTCAACTCGCTCGGCAACGCACCGAAAGCCCTCGCGCCGGCCTTCGCCCCCATGCCGGACAGCGCCAACGGAGGGAAGGCAGCCGCCGCGACCACCACGCCGACCAGCAGGCCACAGACGATCAGCGACCGGGTGTTGTTCAGGATTTTGCGCCTAGACATGGGCATTGGGGGCAACCTCGATTCACACGGGTGCAGCAGGCAAGCGGGCGTCAGCATGCTTCCGCGGCGGGCCGACAGGCCGTCACAATGCGGTGATGGCGACCTCGGCCGCCTGGGCGATCAGGGCGTCGTCGTAGTCGGCGTCCTTCTCGTCGCGGCTGGACAGCACCGCGAGGACGATCGGCGCGCGGTCCGGGGGCCAGATCACCGCGATGTCGTTGCGGGTGCCGTAGCCGCCGGCACCGGTCTTGTCCCCCACGACCCAGCCGTCGGGCACACCGGCGCGAATCAGCTCGCCGCCGGTGGTGTTGCCCTTCAACCATCCGTTCAGCACGTCGCGGTCCGCCGGTTCGAGGGCTTCCCCCACGGCGTACGCCCGCAGGTCCTGAGCCAGGGCCGCCGCGGTGCTGGTGTCCCGCCGGTCACCCGGCCTCGCCTCGTTGAGCTCGGTCTCGTAGCGCGCCGGATCGGTGACCTTGTCCCCCACCTCGCGCAGTTCCTTCTCGAACTTCTGCGGTCCGCCGAGCTGGCGCAACATCAGATTGCCGGCGGTGTTGTCGCTGTACCGCACGGCCGCATCGGCGATCGCGCGCAGCGTCATGCCCTCGGCGACGTGCTGCTCCGTGATCGGCGAATAGGTCACCAGGTCGTCCGCCGAGTACCGGACCAGCCGGTCCAACTCGGCGTCGGTGGTCTCGTCGAGGACCCCGGCGGCGGCCAACGCCTTGAACGTCGACGTGTACGCGAACCGCTCGTCGGCCCGGTATCCCACCGTCCGGCCGGTGCCGGTGTCGATCGCGTAGACCCCCAGCCGCGCGTCGAAGTCCTCCTCCAGTCGCCGGAACTCATGGTCCCGGTCGGTGGCGGTGGACGCGGTGACCGTTACCGCACGGTCCCGCGTCCGCTGTTCAGCGGCATCGGTGGGGCCGCAGGCCGCCAGGGACACCGCCGCCATTGCGGCCACCAGACGGTGTGTCGCAAAAATCATCATCGCTCCTTGTCGGTGCCGTCGGTCCGGCGCCGGCGGCACCGGTCGGACAGGACTCGACCCTGGCAGGGATCTGGCATGCGATCGAAGACGGAACTGACGATGTTCATGCTGATGTGGCATCGTTGGCACGGCGCGGATGGTCCTGATCGAGATCAGGCCGGTGGTGCCGGGACGCCGTCCGGGGCCAGGGTTCCCCGGGCACCTGCCGGTCAGGAGCTGGGTTCCGCGAAGGGACCGTCGGCGCTGAACGCCCGCTGCGCGAAGCGTTCGGCGATGCGCCAATGGGTGGCGGTGTCCGGATGGAGCTGGTCGGTCAGCGGCAGCTCGGCGAAGTCAGCCTCGCCGTAGAGATCGAGGCCGTCGAGGTGGTGCAGGTTCGGATCGCCGGCCCGCGCTGGGCGGTGATCCGCGCCAACTCGTCGCGGATGATACCGAGGGTGAGCTTCCCGCTCGCCCGTTCCGCCGGGTCACCGGCGGCCTGGAAGCGCACCTGTGATCCGGCGAGGTCGAACGCACCGGGGGCCGGGGTGTCCTCGTGGATGGGGCAGTAGATCGGTGACACGACAAGCAACGGCGTGGTCGGATGGCCCTCCCGGATGGTGTCGAGGAAGCCGTGCACGGCCGGGGTGAAGGCGCGCAACCGCATCACGTCGGCGTTTACGAGGTTGATGCCGATCTCCACGCTGATGAAGTCTGCCGGCGTGTCACGCATCGTGCGGGCGGTGAACGGGTTGCTCTCGTGGTGCGGCAGCCCTGCGCGACCCGGATCCGGCGCGCCGCGCTGCGGGAGGTGATCCGCACGCTCTGCGCGTTCCAGTTATGGGACAGCGGTTCACCAGGGCTGACGCAGACGGCCAGCACCGTCCGCGCCGACCTAACCGTCGCCGCCTTCCGGCTGCTGAGACGCTGCGCTCGCTTCAGCCCTGATAGCGGCTGCATCCACGGAGGAGCTGGCGGTTGACAGGACCACCAGCTCCTCCGGGCCGGGTTCAGATTGAGCAGGTGGGCATCTTTTCCGGCAGTTTGAGATCAATGAGATAGTCCGAGGCGATGGTATCGACGCACTTGTTCTTACCGGAGGACACGACGGTGTGTCCCTCGCCCTCGACGGTCAGCAGGTCGCTTCCGAGGGTTTCGGCAAGCTTGATGCCACCTTGGTGTGGGGTGGTGGGATCCCCCGTGATCGAGATGACCAGCGTGTCCGGCAGGCCCTTGACGTTCTGCGCGTACGGGATGCCGAGCGTCGGCGGGGCGGGCCAGAACTCGCATCCGTCCCGGGCGCCCGCAAAGGGGTCCCCGCCGGGGTTCATGAAGGGTGCAACCTTGTAGGTCTCCGCGCGCAGCCGAGCGGCGTCGGCCGGGCTGAGGCGCTGCTCGTCCATACAGTTGATCGCAAACGCCGCCTCGGTGAAGTTGCCGTTGACCGCCGATTCGGGCTCGCCGCCTTCGAGATCGTACGTAAGCTTGAGCAAAGTGTCGCCGCTCCCCTGCCGTACCTCTGCGAGGCCGCTGACGATGGTGGGCCACTTGTCCGGGCTGTACAGGCCCGCCATCACTCCGCCGAGCGCGGTGTCGAAGTCGAGCTTCTGGTCGAGCGCGGGCACCGGCTTGTCCCGCAGCGGCTGGACGATCTTCTGGAAGTTCGAGGTCCACGCCTTCGGGTCGGTCCCCAGCGGGCAGTCTGCCGTCTTCGCGCACGTGGCGGCCATTGCGTCGAAGGCGCCCTGGAAGCCCCCGTATGCGGAGAGCCGGCGCTCGATCGTGCCCAGGTTCGGGTCGAATGCGCCGTCGAGGACCATCGCCCGTACCCGCTGCGGGAACTGCTCCGCGTACACCGCACCCAGCCGGGTGCCGTAACTCTGGCCGAAGTACGTCAGCTTCTCCTCGCCGAGCGCCGCCCGCAGCACGTCCATGTCCCGAGCGGTCGTGCGCGTACCCATCTGGGTGAGCGCCTCCTTGCCACCGGAACCCTGGGCGCAGCGCTCGAGCACCGCGCGGGTGTCCGCCTCCGTCAGCGAGGCGGTCATGGTCAGCAGCGGAAACACCTCGTCGCCCCGGCTCGTGCCGCCCTCGGTGTAGCAGTCGGCAGCGGGCTTCGTCGCGCCGACACCGCGCGGGTCGAAGCCGACCACGTCAAAACGTTCCGTGATGCGGCTCTTCGTCATCCCAACTCCGCCGACGCCCAGGGCTCCGAGGATGCCGGAGCCGCCGGGACCGCCGGGGTTGAACAGGAGCGAGCCCTGCGACTCACCCCGCGCGGAAAAGCGCAGGACCGCTACGGTGATGGCGCTGCCCTGAGGGTCGTCGTAGTTCAGCGGCACGCTCAGCCACGCGCACTGCGCCTGCGCCGGAGCCTTTCCGAAGATCTCCTTTTCGCGCTCGCTGGTGGCGAAGTCAGCGCAACCCTGCCACGCCAGCTTTTGGGTGTAAAACCGCTGCAGCGCGGCGTTGGACGCGCTCTCGCCCGGATCGGGATCACCGCCGGGCGTACACGCCACGACCGATACCCCGCAGACCACCAGTGCGACAAGCGCGAGACCAAGCCTCCGCAAAATCGGGCGGCCGGTACCGGGCAGGGGCGTACTGCTCATGCTGTGGACTCCTTTATCGCGCTGCTTTCCAGTCGAGACTTGTCTTGATCGCACCTGGTGGTCGCGACCGGCGATGGCTCTGCGTTCCCGCTGCCGTCGAGGCTCACCCTCCGGGATCGCCCGCCGAACTCCTCCCGGAACAGCTGTCGATCACGAGCCAGCGGTGCTGGCGGAAACATCGACGCGTACGCGACGCCCAGCGCCGACCCCGGACGACGTTCCGATGAAGCCGGCCTTCGCCTCCCTGGGCGCGGCCCGGATCGCACCCAGGGCTTGTGCCTTGTTCGCGGTCGTCGCGTGGCGGCTCGATGCTGCGAAGCCTTCATACCTCCATGGCACCAGTCGCCGCAGCCGCTCGGCAGTGGCGCTATGTCACGCCGCTGCGTGACGTGGCGTCACTGTTCGCGGTGTCGGACTTCACGGACAATGGTCGGCTACCTTGAGACTGCGATTCACTGAGTCGACGCACCGGCGAGCGCTGGTTCGACCAGAAGGTTCGGAATTATCCTTTTCGCCCCTGAGTGGCCAGTATTCAGCGGTCGGTCGGGCGGCGGGTATGACCGCACGTCAACGCGCCGGCGGGTAATCCCGAGTCAGCGGCTGGGCTCGGCAGTCTCTGCGGTTTCCGCCAATCTGGGGGGACGGCGGGCCGGGCAGACCCGGGCGGCGCGGTGCGGCCCGCTGGGTCACCCGCGTCCCCGGTCTGGTTAGCACACTCCGATCCAGCGCCTGAAGGCACGACGACACTGCTTATCCGGCAGGAGCCCGCCACCCACAACGAGCCGGCGACACGGATGAAGCAGGCGCGGCGGTGGCTTGGCGGCGACGTGAGCGCTGCCTGAACGGGGTTCTGCGCTGCACGCCGGTCGTTCCGCCAGGCCGGTGGGGCGCCGGCCGGGAAGGGCGGCGAGCCTACGCGCAGTCATTCCAGGTAGCAGTAGATGACCATGGTGTGTGGCTCGTCCACGCCCAGGCAGATTAAACCCGAGCCGGTTGTGATCACCACGCCGCTTCGCGATGAGGTCGCGGTCCGTGTCGTTGAAAGAGAACCGCTCCAACGGCGCCTGATTCGGCGGCACAGCCGCGAACCGTTCGAACTACGCGAGAGATGTTAACGATCCGGCCGCCGTTCCGGAGCCGGTCCAAGCCACGCTGCACCACGAAGAACGGCGCCTTGACGTTGACCGCGAACAACTCGTCGAAATCGGTGCTCCCTCGCGTGATGTCCCGCCAAGGAGCACTCATCGGTCGGTACCGCGCTGTTCAGTCCCGGCGCTGCCAGAAGAGCCGTTCCTCTTTGTCAGGGTCGTAGGCGATCCTGCAGTCAGGGTCGATCCACATGGTGGCCCGGTCCTTCGGCGTGTAGGCGGGCCATTTCGGCACGCCCCTTGCGGTGGGGTGGCCGTAGTGGGCGAAGCCGGCCCACAGAGCGCTCATGTGCCGGGCGGTCGCCCGCTTGCCCGGCAACTGGTCCACGCCGACGTTGGCGAACTTCGTCGGGATGTCCGAGGCGTGCGGCGAGCCGAGCGGGAAGCCGGTGCCCGGCACCACGGTCGGATCCTGGTACGCGAGCTGGTACATGAACACCGGTGCGGCGTGCTGCGCCGCCTTGGCTGTTTGCAGGGTGAAGCGTTGGGTCGGCTCGCCGGGGTGGTAGCCGGTCAGGTCGCGGATGCGGTCGAGTCGGTAGGTGATCGCGCGGACGGATAGGTGCATCTGCCGGGCGGTCGCGGTGTGGTTGCCCTGGTTGTCGAAGAGCACGGTCAGGGTCTCCAGGTACGGCTCGGCACCGCCGCGCGCCGTCGTTAGTGGCCCGAGGACCGTGGTCACCAGGTCGGTCATGGCGTCGCGGTCACGCAGCAGCACGGGAACACCAGCAGATCGGCAACATTGAGTACGGGCGTGGTGAAGCCGAGCCTGACGGCATAGTCGAGGGTGTGGCGGGCCTCGTCGAGGGACGTGGCCAGGCCATGCAACCCCGGTTGGGTACGGCCGACGGCGATCTGCCAGTTGCCCGCGCCGAGTTCGGCGAGGAGCAGGTGGGCGAGTTCGGCCGCGATGCCGCGTAGGCCGCCGGCGCTGATGCAGACCACGTCGCCGTCGCGGAGGGTGGTGAGGGTGTTGCCTTCGCCGAACCTGGAGGCCAGTGCGGCATCGATGCGGTGCGTGATGCCGGGAGTCAGGCCGGCCGCACGGGCGATGAGGACGGTGTGGGTGGCCGACAGGCGGATGCCGTACCGGTGTGCGCGCTCGGCCAGGCCGCCCGGGTCGGCACGGCCGGTGAGCAGGTCATTGACGAACGCGGCACGTTCGTTGTCGTGGCGATCCAGCTCGGCGCGGTTCTGCCGGGTGTACCCGTCCACGGCATCGGTGAGCAGGACACGGGCGGTGTCCAGCAGTGTCTCGGCGCGGGAATGCACGGCGACGGCGGTGTCGGTCGACGCGACCGGGGTGGCGCTCCAGTGGGCAGTGGTGGCATCCAGCAGACCGGTAACAAGCTCGCGCAGCGTCAGCCCCTCGTCCGCTGCGCGGGCACCCAGGTTGGCCTGCCCGACGCCGGGCACTGGCCGGGACGTACAGCAGATCCTGGCAGTTGGCCGCCAGCCATTTGTCCTCGCTCATGGGCTTCCTTGTCGGCGTGCTGGTGGCCGCAGGGAACCCGCGGCCACCAGCCTCAGGTTTACACACCGATGTCGCGACGGTCGAACACGATGACTCCGGCGGTCGTGGTTGCGGCACCGAGGAGCACGAGAGCGAGAAGCTCGACCGGATGCCAGCCGGTGTGCAGCGGGTCCGTGCCGATGAAGTAGTGAAACGGCGACAGCCAGCGCACCCAGTGCCACCCTTCGCGCATGCCGCCGATGGCGTTGGCCATGTAGGCGGCCACGGCAAGGCCACCGGTGATCGCGAGGACGACAGCCCGTTTCCCGGTGGCGGCGCCAACAAGGAAGGCGACGCCAGCGAAGCTCCACACCAGGGCGACCAGGCCCGCGGACGCGGCGGCGACGTTGGACAGGGGGATGTCCATGCCGATCCAGGGAACAATGATCATCAGCAGGATTCCCGGGATGGCCGCGATCCCGGTGAGCGCGCTGCCGACGGCGGCCACCCGTTGGCAGGCGAAAGCGGCTCGCGAGACCGGATTGGCCAGCATCAGCTCCATGCCGCCGTCCTCCTCCGGCCGACCCCGTACGCCATGGCCTGCACGGCGGTCAGGATCTTCGCTCAGTTCCCCGCACGCTGCGAACGCCGGAACAACGCGTACGCCGTAGCCCAGGACCCGTAGAAACTCCGGGACATCGGGCCACGCGGTACCAACGCGTATCCCAACACTCAGCTGCCGTTTCGTCCATGTCGACGGCCAAGCTGGCCTGCGGGCCAAGGGTCAGGCTCGCTGGCCGCGCCGCGTCCGAGGTGGGTCACCGTCGCCGTACAGGTCGGGAGATGGTGCCGTGCTATGCCTGATCAGCAGCTCAGGCACGAGCAGCTGTCGTCTCGACGTCGAGGCACTCTCCGGCTGCTCAAGCTGAGACAGCAGCAGCCCCAGGCTGAGCCGACCCAGCTCAGCGAAGTCCTGGCACACCGTGGTCAGCGGCGGCAGATAGTGCGCCCCGTCGAGCGCCCCGTCGAACCCCACCACGCTCACGTCCTCGGGGATCCGCCGACCGGCCTCGTGCAGGGCCCGCAGGACGCCGAGAGCCAGCTGGTCACTGGCGCAGAAGACCGCCGTCACGCACGGATCGGCCGCCAACCGCTGGCCCTGCTCGTACCCCGCCCGGGCGCTCCAGTCTCCGGACGCCACGGCAGGGATCGGCAGATCCGCCTCCTGCAACGCCGCACGCCAGCCCCGCAACCGCTCGCTGGCCTCCGGCCAGTCGTCCGGACCGGCCACGTGGTGAACGGTGCGGTGCCCCAGGTCGAGCAGGTACCCGGTGGCCATCCGCGCGCCGACGACATTGTCGATCCGCGCGCTCGGCACCGCGTCGATGCTGCCCCCACCGACGGTCACGCAGGCGATCCCCGGCGACGCCTCCGCCAACGCGCCGGCCATCGCCGATTTAGGGGCGATGGCGATGATCCCCTCCACCGACTGCTGACACAGCCAGTCGACCGCGTCGAGCACCGACCGGCGGTCCAGGTGCCGGACGCTGGCAACGCTCACGAAGTAACCTGCCGCTCGGGCCGCCCCCTCAATCGCATACAACATGGACGTCGGTCCGAACAAGGGGCTCTCGTAACCAATGATCCCCAACGTCGCCGAACGTCGTGTGACCAAGGCACGAGCAGCAGGGTTCCGGCGATAGTTCAACTTCCGCATCGCATCCAACACCCGCTGCCGGGTTGCGGCCGACACGTGTGGCTGCCGGTTGATCACCCGGGAGACCGTCTGTGAGGAGACCCCCGCCAGCTTGGCGACATCACGCATGACGGGCCGCCCGAACCACGTCGTACGGGTCGAGGCGTCGTCCGACCACCGGCCGCCCACCACCTCAGGGCCGTTCATCTCACCCACAACCCGCCCCTCCCCCACCTCACTCATTCACGGTCCAGCGCCAGAGGATGGTCGCCGCGAAGGTCTCGGCGAGCTGGCCGCCGTCCCGGCTCCGGCGCAGGCCGGCAGCCGGGGCGGCAGGTTCGAGCCACGGTTCTCCAACAACACCCACCGGGTGCGTAGGGACGCCTTTAGACGGGTCGGCGGGTGAAGCGCTGATTGGGGTTGCCGGAGTAGGCGTACTGGGAGATACGAGCGCCGTCGGCGGTCGAGCGCTCCCACACGTCCAACGCAAGGCCGGACTGCCGGTTGGTGAGGCTGACCACGCCGCCCTGGTCGGTGATGCGCCATTGCTGGCTTACGGCGTTGGTGTCGGGCTGCTGAGTGATGTCGGCGCCGCTGGTGTTGTTGGCGATCTGGAGGACCAGGCCGCTGTGGCGGGCCTTGATGCGGACGTAGCCGCCGCCTGCGTCGACGAATGCGAACTGCTGGTGCTGTCCGCCGTTGCTTGACCACTGGGCGAGGGTGGCTCCGGCGGAGGTGGAGGCGCCGGTGATCTCGGCGACCTTGCCGCTGTGCTGCGCCACCAGGTTGTAGTAGGTGGAGGTAGGCGGCGGCTGGGTCGAGCCTGGGATGAACTCCCATCTCGTGGTGGATGATGTCGCGTCGGCGGTGAGGCGGTCACGGGCGGTAATGTCTCCGTAAAGGCTCCACCTCATCCAGTCGATGGAGGTTCGCATCGACAGGGCGTTGCCGAAGAAGTTGCCGTGGTCGCCCCCAATGAAGGTGAGGAATGCCTTGGTCGCGGGCAGCTCCGAATATGCCTGGCGGGCCGACGAGTACAGGCAGGTCGGGTCCCGGTCACCGTGGATGAACAGCACATTGGCGCCGACCGCGCCGCTCGGGTTGCCCATGTCCACGCAGGACATCGGGATCGCGGCCTTGATCCGGGGGTCGGGGAACGCGGTGAGCATCGCGTGGGTGGTCATTCCGCCCATGGAGTGCCCGGACATGCCGACGCCGACGGTGGTGTCGATGTGGCCGGCCAACGGATCGTTGGCGGTGTTCAGGGCCAGGGTGCGGGTGATGGCCTCAGAGTTGTCCCTGGGCAGTTCGCCGTTGTACGTGTCACCGATGCCGACCGTGGGCACGCTGACGGCGGGGACGACGAAACCGGCCGCGGCCAGCGGGCGGATGACTGCTAAGGCGCCCTGCGGGGTGCCGCCGAGGCCGTGCTGGTAGGCGCAGACGGGGAAGACGCCCGGGGCGACGGGGGCGTTGTTGATGGGGTTACCCCCGGGAGTGCCGGTGGCGGGGTAATACACGAAGGTGGTGATCCGGCGGTTGCCACGCATCCAGTTGTACTGGCGCACGCCCACGGCGAACGGCGTGGTCGGCGCGGCCCGGAGCGGAACGACCGTGTCGGCGCTTGCCGGCCAGGTACCGAATACGGATCCCGCGCCCACGCTCGCCGCTCCGACAACGCCTAACCTGAGAAAATCGCGTCTCTGCATGAGGATCGCTCCTTACGATGTGTTCGACTAGGGGTGGCATTCCGTGCTTCCGCGGCAACTAAGACGGATCTGTTGTGGCCGGCGGGTACGGACTTCGCCGGACCGCATGCCGCGCCGCCGGCGTTGCCGCGAGTTACTGCCGGGTCCACTTCTGGTTGCTGCCGCCTGCGCAGTCCCAGATCTGCACCTTCGCGCCGTTGGCCGTGGCGGCACCGTTGACGTCCAGGCACTTGTTGGCGCCCACTGCGGTCACCGTGCCGTCGGCGTTGATCCGGAATTGCTGATTGGGCTGGCCGTTGCAGTCCCAGATCTCGACCGCGGTGCCGTTGGTCGTGCCCTGGTTGTAGACGTCCAGGCACTTGGTGCCGTTGTAGACCCGCAGCTCGCCTGCCGACGTCTGGGTGAATCGCTGGTTTGCGCCACCGTTGCAGTCCCAGATCTCGGCCAACGCACCGTTGACCTGCGACGCCCCGGTGATGTCCAGGCACCGCCCCGACCCCTGCCCCCGCAACCCGAAACTGGCACCTGGGTTGGTGGTGCCGCCGCCGGTCACGATGTACATCGCCGCGCCGTGTGCCGGCACTGAGGCGCTGATGGTGCCGCTGGTGGTGGTGCTCGTGTGGGCCCACAGGTCGCGCACCGAGTAGCTCGACGCGGCACCGAGCCCGATCTGGGAGGCGGAGGTGGAGATGGTGGCGGCGCTGGACGCGCGGTTGAGCAACACGACGGCCATCGACCCGTTCGACATCGGTTTGGCCCAGATCTCGGAGTTGCCGTTGTCGACGATTCGGTTGCCCTGCCGGCCGCCCCAGTCCTGGTTGACGGCGATGACCTCGGTGTTGGTCAGGATCGACCGGGTGGTCGCGCTCATGGTGCGCAGGTCGTTGCCGGCGATCAGCGGCGCGTTGAGCAGTGCCCACAGGCTGAAGTGGGCACGCGACTCCGTGTCGGACAGGCCGTTGCCGACCTCGAGCATGTCCGGGTCGTTCCAGGCACCTGGCTTCGACGCGCCGGCGTAGCCGGGCTGGGAGTCGAGGATGCCCATCACCGAATTCCAGTTGCCCTGGATGTCACCGGTGTTGCGCCACGAGTTGCCGGTCGCGGCTCCCCACTGCACGACGTTGTCCTGGCCCCAGTTGCAGAGCGCGAACAGGATCGGCCGGCCCGTGCGGGCCAGCGCGTCACGCATGGTGGTGTAGCGCTGCTGACCACTCTGGCCGCCGTGGTCACCGCAGTTGTCGTACTTGAGGTAGTCGATCCCCCACGACGCCCAGGTGTTGGCATCGCGCTGCTCGTAGCCGAGGCTGGCGGGATAGCCAGCGCAGGTGGTGGTGCCGGCCGAGGAGTAGATGCCGAGCTTGAGGCCCCTGCCATGGACGTAGTCGGCGAGTGCCTTCATACCGTTCGGGAACTTGGTGCGGTCGGGCACCAGGTTGCCGTTGGCGTCGCGGCTGCGCTCGGACCAGCAGTCGTCGATGTTGACGTACGAGTATCCGGCAGCGGCCATGCCGCTGGACACCATGGTGTCGGCGGTCTGCCGGATCAGGCTGTCGTTGACGTTACAGCCGAAGGTGTTCCAGTCGTTCCAGCCCATCTGCGGGGTGCGGGCGAGCCCGTTGTCCAAGGCTTGAGCCGGCGCGGCGAACGCCAGGACCACGGGTACGGCAGCGGCAACCAGTGCTGCGGCGAGCGCGATGCGGAACGGTTTACGCACGTCGTTCTCCTTCGGGTAGGAGGGGTTGGAGTCGCGTTCTGGGCGTAGATGGCGGTGGTTCGGAGCCCGCCGCCGCCGACGGCGGGCTCCGCTGTTCCGCAGATGCCGGCGCATCTGAGCCGGGTGGCCGCTACCCGCACCGGGTGACATGCCAAGCACGAACCGCGACTGGTCCTTGCGGGTGCTATTCGCCGGATGGCGCTGTCAACGTCATGCCCAACCGTGCCGGGGTTCCGAAGTTGGGCGTGCCGTCGGCGTTCCAGGTGAACTTCTGGGCGCGGGTGGAGCGGTTCATGTCGCACCCGCCGGAGGCAGAGTCGTTGGCGTGGTAGACGATCCAGTCCTCCGTGCCGTCCGGTGACTTGAAGAACCCGTTGTGGCCGGGCGCGAACACACCGTTCGAGTCGCTGCGCTGGAACACCGGTGTGGACTTCTTCGTCCAGTGCGCCGGGTTCAACGGGTCGCTGCCGGTCAGGGTGAGCAACCCGAGCTTGTAGTCCGGCCCCCAGCACGCGGAGGCCGAGTAGACAACCATCACCTTGCCGTTGTGATAAAGCGGTTCGGGCCCTTCGTTGACCGCCCCGCTCTGCCGTTCCCAGGACAGCGTCGGCGAGGAGAGCCTCGACCGTGAGCCCTGCAGGGTCCAGGGGTTGGACAGCCGCTGGATGGAGTTGCTCTGCCCGGCGCCGTCGCCGCCGTAGGTTGCCATCAGGTAGAGGCTGCTGCCGACCTTCAGCACGCTGGCGTCGAGGGACCAGTCGCTGCCGAGGTCGGCCTTGAAGGTGTACGGGCCCATCGGGTCGGTGCCAGCCGATTCGAGGACGTGCAGCCGTTGGGTGGGGTTGTAGTCGGGGACGTTCCGGCCGGCGGTGTAGTAGAAGTACCAGCGGTTGCCGTTCGGACCGTTGATCAGGTGAAACTCCGGTGCCCACATGTTGCAGCAGCCGTTGGCCCGCCCAGCCAGGTTGAAGATGACCTGGTCGGGTGCGCTGGCCAAGCCACCCAGCGTCGCCGATCGGCGCATCGTGATGGTGGAGTTCCACGTCGTGGTGGCCAGGTAGTAGTACCCGTTGTGGTACTGCAGCCACGGGTCGGGGCCGTTGCGCTTGATCGGGTTGGTGAAGGTGCGCGTGCCACCGCCGCCGAGGGCGACGAGCTGCCACTGCTGGTTCGTGCCGTCGAGGTCCTGGTACTGCGAGACTTTCGCCCCGTCGGCGGTGGACCGTTCCCACACCTCGAGGGCCTTGCCGCTGTTGCGGTTGATCAGCCGGACCTGACCGCCGGCCGAGTCGGCGAGCCGGAACTGCTGCCGGGAGTCGTTGCGGTCGGTGTTCTGCACCAGCTGGACGCCGTCGGCGGTGGTGGGCAGGTCCAGCACTTTGCCGCTGTGCACGGACTGCAGCCGGTACCAGCCGCTGCCGGAGTCGAGGAACCGCCACTGCTGCCAGGCGCCGTCGTTGCGGGTGTACTGGTTGATCGCTGCGCCGTCGGTGGTGGCCAGGTTGTAGACATCGAGGGCCTTGCCGCTGTTGCGGTTGACCAGCACGTAAGACACGTTCGGTTGCACCGTGGCAGCCTCGGCGGCTGGGGTGGCGATCGTCGTGCCCGCCGCGGCGAGCATCGCCACCACCCCGGTGACCAGGATTCTGCGCATCGTCGGATCTCCTCTCCGGTCAGTAGACGAACGGCCAGCCGGCGGCGTCGTACCCGAGCAGGTTGATGCCCAGCAGCGAGGCGCCGTTGTTGGCGTAGTAGTGGTAGACGAGGACGTCGGCGTCGGTGTCGGTGAACACCGCCTGGTGACCGGGTCCGTGGATGTTTCCGTGCCCTGCCAGCACCTGGGTGCCACCGCCGGCGGTCATCGCCTTGCCGCTGCGGTCGACATACGGTCCGGTGATCGAGGTCGACCGGCCCACCATCACCCGGTACGTGCTCGCGGCACCCTGGCAGCATCGGTCGAACGACACCCACAGGTAGTAGTAGTTGCCGTGTCGTGCGATCTCCGGTGCTTCGATCGCGCCTCCGTTGCGGCCGGCGATGCTGTGCACTGTCGCATCGGAGCGTTTCCCCGTGGACGGGTTCAGCGCCACCATCTTGATGCCGGACCAGAATGATCCGAAGCTGAGCCACCACTTGCCGGAGGCGTCGACGACCAGGTTGGGATCGATGGCGTTGAAGTTGTCCGACGTCCGCGATTCGATCACCAGGCCCTGGTTGGTCCAGCTGCCGGAGGTGCCGGTGGTGCTCGTGGCCAGGAAGATCGCGGACCGGTTGGAGCCGAACGTCGAGGCGGAGTAGTACAGCCAGTACCGGCCGTCGCGGTAGGTCAGGTCCGGTGCCCACAGGTTGCGGCTGCCGCCGGTGTACGTCGTGGTCCACGACGCGCCGTTGGGGAACACCGCACCGGCGTTGCGGAACGCGGTCCGATCAGTGGAGGTCTTCAGCGCGATGTTGTTGCCGGTGTGGGCCAGCAGGTAGCCGCCGCCCGGGCGGGCCACGATGGTCGGGTCGTGCACGCCGACGTCACCGGTGACCGTGCCCGGATTCGGGTAGGACGCGGGCGGTGTGGTGGGCGTTGCTGCCGCCTGCGGCGCGGCATTCAGCGAGGCGGCGGACGAGGATTGCGTCGCCGCGGCCCCGCCGGCGGCCAGAGCGACGACGGACAGCGACAGCACAGCCAGACGGCGGAGGGTGGGTGTTTTCTGTACGGGCGAAACCGAAGTTGTCACGACAGGTCCTTAGGTCGGGCGCCGGGCAGCCCGATCGCGGGCAGTGTCGGCGCGGTGCGTCACACGCCAGTCGGCGCGTTCGTGGATCCCAGATGGTGTTCATCGTTGGGTGCGATTCGATTTCCGGGAAGGAGAGCGGCAACCACCGCCGGCCATCGCTCTCCGTCAGACGCGGGTCCAGCGTTGGTTGGCCGCGCCGGAGCAGGTCCACAGGACCAGCGGGCTGTTGTTGGTTGTTGCGGCCTGATTGACGTCGATGCACCTGCCCGACTGTCCTCCTCGTATGGTGCCGTCGGCTTGGATCGTCCACTGCTGGTTGGGGCCCGCGCCGCAGGTCCAGAGGATGACCCTGGTGCCGTTCGCGGTGCCGTTGCTCTCGGCGTCGAGGCACTTACCGCCAATGCGGAGCTGACCCGAAGCCGCGGTGACGACCTGCGTGATGCCGCCGTTGCAATCCCAGATGACCGCCTGGGCGCCGTCGGTCGGCGCACCGCCGAGCAGGTCCAGGCAGCGACCGGATCCTGCGCCGCGCAGGCTGAAGGAGGTAGTGGGTGTCGACGAGCCGGTCCGGACCCGGTACATGACCACGCCGTGCGGCGGGACGGTCGCGCTGATCGCTGCGGAGGTGTTCCGGGACGCCTTCGTCCAGACGTCGGCCAGGGTGTAGCTGCCGGCCGTTGGCATGCCGATCTCGGCGGCGGTGGTGGAGACAGTCGCGGTGCTGCCCGAGCGGTTCAACAGGGCGACCGCGCCGGAGCCGTCACTGAGGGTCTTGGCCCACACCTCGGTGTCGCCGAAGTCGCGGACCCGCTGGGCCTGGCGGCCCGCGCTGTCCTGGTTGATCGCCAACACGTCGGGGTTGGTCAGTACGTCGCGGACGTCGGTGGACATCGTGGTGATGTCGTTGCCGGCGATCAGCGGTGCGGCCATGATCGCCCACATGCTGAAGTGGGCACGGTTCTCAGTAGGTGTGAATGTGCCGCGGACACCGACCTCGAGCATGTCGGGGTCGTTCCAGTGCTGCGGGCCGGCCCAAGCTGCCAGGGGCGCCTGGACATCGAGGATCTCGGTGACGCCCATGAAGCAGTCGGCCCGACAGCCGGTGCTCCACCGATCGGTGATGTCCTCGGTGGTGCGCCACATGTCGGCCACCTGGCTCCAGTTGTAGGAGGGGCCGGTGTTGGAGTGTGCGCTGTTGGAGTTGATCGAGTAGACGATCGGCCGTCCTGTGGCGCGCAGGGCGTCGCGCATCTTCGTAAAGCCCGCGATTTGATCGTTAAGGCTGCCCCAGGGCGAGCACCAGTCGTACTTCAGGAAGTCGACGCCCCAGGACGCGAACGTGTTGGCGTCCTGCTGTTCATGATTGAGCGCGCCGGTGGCCCCGCCGATGGCGTTGAAGTACTGGGCGCAGGTCTCCTCACGAGGCGCCTGGTAGATGCCGAACTTGAGGCCCTTGGAGTGGATGTAGTCGCCCAGCGCCCGCATGCCGGACGGGAATCGCGCCGGGTCGGAGCGCAGGTTGCCGGCCGCGTCGCGAGTCGTCGCCTGCCAGCAGTCGTCGACCACCACATACTGGTAGCCGGCCGCGCGCATGCCGGAGTTGACCATGGCGTCCGCCGCACCGCGGATCTTGGCTTCGTTGATGTTGCAGCCGAAGGTGTTCCAGCTGTTCCAGCCCAGGGGCGGGCGGACGGCCGGGCTGCCGGGCGCCGCCGAGGCCGGCGCGGCGGGGGCGAGCACGGTGCCCACCGCGACGGTGACGGAAGCGGCCAGGGCTGCCAGCAATTGTCGTATACGTGGTCTCACCAGGTACCTCTGCCTTCGGGGATCAGGAGACGCGGAACGTCGCGTCCTGGCGGTCACTGGCACTGGAGCCCGAACTGAGGGGGTCGATGCGCAGCACGTAGTTGGAGTGACGCAGATAGCGGTCCGGGAAGTTGTACGACCGAAACGACGACCAGGTGGAGTCGGCCAGGCCGGGAACCCGCTGGAAGGTTGCGTCGGCGCGGAAGGCCGCGGTGCCGTCGTTGGCCCCCAGCCGGATCACGTAGTCGCTGTGCCGCAGGTAGCGACCGGGTGAGTTGACCGACTCGAACGACACGCCGGCAGAGTCGGCCAAGCCGGCGACCATGCGCCACAGTTGGTCCTGGTGGGGGTCGAACGGGTAGGCGTCGATCCGGCCCACGTCGCCGGCGTGTCGTACGTAGTAGTCGGGGAAGTTGTACGACTTCAGCCGGACCCAGGCCGGCAGGCCCCAACGGGACACGAGTCCGTCGTACTCGGCCGAGGTGATGCCGATGATCGAGCCGTGCTTGGCGTTCAGCGGTGGCGTGTAGTCGCGTTGGTTGAGCAGCGTCCAGGAGTTGCCCGCCACGTTGGAGGTGGACCAGGCGTAGTAGTCGTTGTTGACCGGGCTGAACGAGTCGCCCCACAACCGCCAGCCGCTGCCGGTGTTGTTCTTGATCAGCAGGGGCGCCTCGATGGCATTGCCCTGCCGCAGGCCGCTGGTGTAGTTGGTGTAGCTGTTCGGCGCGCCGCTCGACGACCGGGCGCCGTAGATAAGGCCGTTGGACATGTTCTTGTAGTACATGTAGAAGGCTGAGCCGTCGGCCACGATGTCGGCATCCAGCACGGGGTAGCCGGGGCTGAAGTAGACCTGGTTGGTGCTCACCGTCCGGAAGTCCGAGGTGTAGTTGACCATGAAGACGTCGGCGCCGTTGTTCGCGGAGTAGACGATGGCGTACTGGTTGCGCGACGGCACCCAGAAGGCGGTTGGTGCCCAGGTGTGGGTAGCCAGTCCGTGCATCCGGATTCGGCGGTAGCTGGTGAAGCTGCGCAGGTCGACTGAGTCCCAGACGTGCAGGTACTGGTTGTTCTGGTTGAAGATGCGCCCGCGCAGGTCGGTGGCCAGCACGACGAAGGTGCCGTCCTGCTTGCGCAGGATGAACGGGTCGCGCAGTCCGAGCGTGCCGGCGGTCGGGGTCGCAACGGGGTTGTTCTGGTTCAGCGGACGCCAGTTCAGGCCGTCGGTGCTGACCGCCAGGTGCAACGCGTAGCTGTCGCCGCTCTGGTTCGGCGTCTCCTTGAAATAGCCGAACACGTACGCGCTGTTGGCCGCCAAGGCGGCTGATGGCGCAGCCAAAGCGGCCGTTCCGCCGCCGACGGCGGTCAGCGTGCTCAACGCGGCAAGGCGGGTGAAGTCTCTCCGGGACAGTGGCACAGCGATCTACCTCTCTGGGGATTCGGCGGCCGGCTCGAACGGGGATCTCCGCGTTTGCCGACGCCAGGGCACCGCGTCGACGGAAACGTTTCGAAGATGTTGAGATTGTGTTTCGTCATAGTGTTAACGTTCACATAGATGGTTGTCAATACTTATTCTGGATTGCCCTCTTGCAGTATCTGAATACGGCTGATCTATAGCGTTAGCGTTAACAATCTTGCCTTGACGCGCAGAGCCGAATGGCGGTCCACGACACGGGCGGCAGTGTCGCGCGAAGCACCCCGTCATCCACTTCGGCGTCGTCCGCCGGCCGCGCGACCACCCGGTCGGGGTAGTCCGACGTGTTCACCGCAAAGAGGTCGTCGTCGGCGATGGTCCAGGATTCCGCCACCCGCAGGGCGGCGCCGAAGCTCGTCACCGGAACGGTCAGCGTCACCGACTGCGACTGATGCCGGTTGACCACGAAGACGCTCACCTCACCGGTGTCCGCGTCGTGGGTGGCGACCGCGTCGAGTGCCGGCACCGCGCCGTGACGCGCGGTGTCGTACGTCGGGCAGCGTGGCTCCACCCGCAGCACCTCGCCTCGGGCCAGGCGGGAGGTGATGGCGAAGGGGTAGAAGATGGTCTGCCGCCAGGCCGCGCCGCCGGGTTCGGTGCGAATGGGTGCGATGACGTTGACGAGCTGGGCCTGACAGGCGACGGTCACCCGGTCGCTGTGCCGCAGTAGCGAGATCAGCAGGCTGCCGACCACCACGGCGTCCGCGACGGTGTAGCAGTCCTCGATGACGCGCGGCGCCACCGGCCACTCGGTGGATCCGGTGTCCTGCCGGGCCTGGAACTCCCGTAGGTACCAGACGTTCCACTCGTCGAAGGAGATGTTCAGGCGCTTGGTGCTCTTGAGCCGGGCGCCGACGCTGTCGGCGGTGGAGACCACGCTGTGCACGAAGTGGTCCATGTCCACCGATGAGGCCAGGAAGCTGGCCATGTCGCCGTCGACCGGCTCGTAGTAGGCGTGCGCCGAGATGTAGTCGACCGCGTCGTACGCCATCTCCAGCACCTCCGCCTCCCAGGCCACAAAGGTGGGCATCGACGAGCTGGAACTGCCACAGGCGACCAGTTCCAGCTCCGGTTCGGCCGAGCGCAGCGCACGTGCCGTCTGCGCCGCCAGCCGGCCGTACTCCTGGGCGGTCTTGTGTCCCGTCTGCCAGGGCCCGTCCAGCTCGTTACCGAGGCAGAACATCCGGACCCCGTACGGCTTCTCGGCGCCGTTGGCTCGGCGCAGCTCGGCCAGGCGGGTGCGGTCGGGGTGGTTGAGGTACTCGTGGACATCGAGCGCCTCCTGCACGCCGCGGGTGCCCAGGTTGAGGGCGTACATCACCTCGACGCCGGCCTTGCCCGCCCAGCGCATGAACTCGTCGACGCCAACCTCGTTTGTCTCCAGGCTGCGCCAGGCCAGGTCGCGGCGCACCGGCCGGTCCGCGGCCGGTCCGATGCCGTCCTCCCAGCGATACCCGGAGACGAAATTGCCCCCGGGATAACGCACGAGGGAGACCCCGAGTTCACGGACCAGGTCCAACACGTCCCCACGGAAGCCGTCGACGTCGGCGGTCGGATGTCCCGGCTCGTAGATGCCGGTGTAGACACATCGCCCCATGTGCTCGACGAAGGATCCGAAGGTACGCCGGGACACCGGCGCAATGACGAAGGACGGGTCAAGGCTGAACGAGGCGGCAAACACAGATCTCCCAAAGCTCGAGCGCGTCATTTGAGGCTGCCGACGGCCAACCCGCCCTGCCAGTACCTCTGCAGAGTGAGGAAGGCGATGACCAGCGGAATGATCGACACCAGCGAACCGACAATGATCAGATTCCAGAGCGACTGGCCGCCACCGTTGTTGGAGCTGGCCAGCTGCGACCACAGCCCGATCCCCACGGTCAGGGGATAGAGCTTGGAGCTGGACAGCATGGTCAGCGGCAGGAAGTAGTTGTTCCAGGTGCCGACTACCGACAGCAGGAGCACGGTGACGACGCCGGGCCGCATCAGCGGCAGCGACACCCGCAGGAACGTGCGCAGCTCGCCAGCGCCGTCGATGCGCGCCGCGTCCAGCAGTTCGTCCGGAACCGAGACGGCCGCGTAGACCCGCATGAGGTAGACGGCGAACGGGCTGAGTAGTGATGGCAGGATCACCGCCCAGATCGTGTCGGTGAGCCCGACGTTGCTCATCATGACGAAGGTCGGGATGACCAGAGCGGTGAGCGGGACCATGACCGAGCCCAGGACGAGCGCGAAGACGATGCCCCGGCCACGGAAGTCGAACTTGGCGAAGCCGTAACCGGCCAGAACCGAAATGATCGTGCAGCCGACGCCGCCGGCGAAGGCGTACAGCACCGAGTTGCCCAGCCAGCGCAGGTACTCGCCGTTGTTGAAGGTGAACAGGTCGCCCAGGTTGTCGAACAGGTGGAAGCCCGAGAACCACAGGGCACCAGAGCCGGAGAAGAGCCCTTGAGCGTCCTTGGTGCTGGCCACCACGAGCCACCAGACGGGCACGAGGAAGTAGCACACCATCGCCAGCAGCAGCAGTTTCGCCCAGACGTGGCGGGGCCGTCGCCGCACGTCGCTCACGTGAAGATGCTCCCCTTCTTGCGCGTGACGATCATGAAGATGGCGACCGCCACGAAGACCACGAAGCCCAGCGCGAAGGAGATCGCCGAGGCGTAGTTGAACTGGGCATAGCGGAACGCCAGATTGAACGCGTAGATGTTCGGGGTGAAGTCCGGGGTAACGGTTCCGTTGGCGATCGGGCCGAGGATCTGCGGCTCGGCGAAGAACTGCAGGGTGCCGATCAGCGAGAAGATCAGGATGAGGGTCAGCGCCGAGGTCACCAGCGGCACCTTGATCCGGATCGCGATCTGGCGGGCGTTCGCCCCGTCGATCCGAGCGGCCTCGTAGACCGAGGAGTCGATACTGCGCAACGCCGCATAGATGATGATCATGTAGTAGCCGGCCCACTGCCACGTGACGACGTTGAGCAGGCCGTAGAAGATGTTGCCCTGGCTGAGCAGGAACGGCGCCCGTACGTCGAACGCCGAGGCGATCTGCTCGATCGGTCCAAAGCTGGGACTGTAGAGGAAGCCCCACATCAATGCACCGAGGACAGCGGGGATCGCGTACGGCAGGAAGATGACCAGCCGGGAGAAGCGCGCCAGGCGGCCGGTTACCTCGTCGAGCACCAGGGCCGCTACCAGCGCCACGATCATCTGCAGCGGGATGACCACGAGGCTGAAGCGTAGGACGAACCACAGACCCTTGCGGAACGACGGGTCGCCGAATGCGCGGGTGTAGTTGTCGAGACCGGCGAACGTCGTGCCCGTCGCCAGCCCTTTGGTGTAGAGGCTGAGGTAGCCCGCGTACGCCAACGGACATATCAGGAAAACCACGAACACGACGAGGAACGGGAGGATGAAGAGCCAGCCCAGGACGCCACGTCGAGAGGACCGGCGGCGAACCGGTGGCGAACCGAGCGGATCGGCTACGACGGCGCGGGGTGCGCTCGGTCTGGCGTCGATGATGCCGGCCACAGAGCATCTCCCTTCTGACCAAGATGGGCCCGGGCGGCCGACGGGGCACGGCGACCGCCCGGGGCGGATCAACGGACGGTGAAGCCCTGGGTCTTGGCGTACTTGACGATGTCGTTGTGCAGATCGGTGGCGGCCTGCGCACCGGTCGTCTGACCCGCGTTGATCTTCACGATCTGGGCTTGGAGCTGGGCGTAGTAGTAGACGGTGAACGGGCTGTAGACGGCGCCCCGGTAGGCGTTCGCGGCCGGGATGTAGACGTCCTTGTTGGCGGTCTGGCCGTTGAAGAACTCGCTCTTGGCCTCGACGAACTCCTTTGAGGTCAGAACGCCGGTGTTGAGCGGGAAGATGGTCTGTGTCTTCCAGCCGTCGGTTAGTGACGGCTCGTCGGCGTACAGGCCCATCGCGACCTTGGCCGCGGCTGCCTTGTCACTCGCCTGGCTGGTGACCGCGAAGGTGGAGCCACCCCAGTTCACCTCGACCGGGTTGGCCGGGTCCCACTGTGGCAGCGGGGCCACGGCCCAGGTGCCCTTCTCCGTGCCGCCGCCGACGCCTGCACCGGTCAGGTAGCCGGGTGCCCACGCGGCCGAGACATAGGTGGCGTACTTGCCGCCGACCATGCCGGAGATGTAGTCAGTGGTGAACTGGTCCTCCTTGCCGACCAGGCCGTTCTTGGCCAGGTCACCCCAGAAGGTGAGGACATCCTTGGTGGCCTGGTCGTCCAGTTTGATGGTGATGTTCTGCTTGTCGGACAGGTTGTAGGTGAACGGCTGCGCGCCCTTCTGCATCATCAACGCGGTGGTGACGGCCGGCACGTTGCTGCCGAAGTCGCCGAAGACCGGGCCGCCGGCCGCCTTCACCTTGGCCGCCGCCTCGGCGTACTCCGGCCAGGTCCTCGGCGGAGCCGTGACGCCGTACTTCCGAAACACGTCAGTGCGGTAGATCAGGGCCATCGGACCGCCGTCGACCGGGATGGCATAGACGGCCGACCCCTGTGAGACGTCCTTCCAGGCGCCCTCGCTGAAGTTCTTCTTCACCTCGGCGGCACCGAACGGCGCGAGGTCGACCAGTGCGTCCTGGATCTCGAATCCGACCAGTTGGTCGGATTCGAGCATGACGACGTCGGGCGCGCCTTTCTTTGCCGCGATGGCGGTCTGGAACTTCTCGTACTGCGGCTGACCCTGGCCGGCGTTGGTCCAGCAGACCTGCACGTCGGTGTGGGTGTTGTTGAAGTTGTCGACGACCTTGGCCATGTTCGGGTACCAGGCCCATACCGACACACGGTTCGCGTCCTCGTGAACGATCTTGTTCGTGCAGTTCGTGGGCTTCGCGCGGGGCGTGGCAGCACCGTCGTCACCGCCACTGCAGGCGGTCAGGCCGAGGACGAGCGCCACAGCGGTGACGACTGCGGGCAGATGTTTGCTGGTGCGCATTGCTGCGAGCCTCCTGAAGGGACTTCGAACACCCGGATCGCGCGCCGTCCGCGTTCTCGAGCAGGGCGACATGGCCGTGCGCGGGGTTCGGCTCAAGGCTGCGGCGAGCACGCTACTTAAGAAGTTTGTTGGCAGAAGCGAGGTATCAGCGCATCGATGATGATGTGTCATGTAGGTTACATTGCAGCGCTGCAAAGGACTATGCACCGGGGCCCTGGCTCTGGCAAGAGGCAACATCTTGGAAATACGATCGTCACTGCGGGAGACCGTTCACCCGCCCGGCGGGAAGGCGTCCATGGGGGAGAGCACGCTACGGGACGTCGCCGAACTGGCCGGCGTCTCACCCCGCACCGTGTCCAACGTGGTCAATGGGTATGCCCGGGTCACCGACGCCACCAGGGGCAAGGTCGAGCGTGCCATCGCCGTACTCGGTTACCGCCCGAACGTCCTCGCCCGCAACCTGGCCGCAGGTCGGTCCGGACAGATTGTCGTCGTGGTGCCGTATCTTGACACTCCGTACTTCGCGGAACTACTCCAAGCGATCATTCCCGCAGCCCGCAAGGCTGGCTACAACGTGCTGATCGACCAGACTGACGGCGACCGCGACCACGAAGCAGAACTGATCGGACGGGGGCCACGGCGCTTCCTGTTCGACGGCATGATCATCAGCCCGCTGGGCCTGTCCCAGGCCGATCTCTCGCTCCGCGATCCGGCCCTGCCCTTGGTGGTCCTCGGCGAACGCCCTTCCGACGGCACCTTCGATCACGTCGGCATCGACGACGTGGCCGCCTCCACCGAAGCAGTCCGGCACCTCATCACCATCGGGCGACGCCGCATCGCAGCGATCGGCGATCAGCCCTACCCCACCGGGGAGGCGGCGCAGCTTCGCACCAGAGGCTTCCGGGCCGCCCACACGGCCGCGGGTCTGTCGGTCGACGAATCATTGATCATCAGCACCACCCGCTTCAACCGGGTCGACGGCGCCACCGCCATGACCGCCCTGCTGGACCGGCCAGACCCGCCGGACGCGGTGTTCTGCTACAGCGATCTGGTCGCCTCCGGCGCCATCCACACCGCACTCCAGCGCGGGCTACGCGTCCCCGAGGACATCGCCGTGATCGGCTATGACGACATCGAGGACGGACGGTATGGACGGCCCACGATCAGCACCATCTCGCCCGACAAGAAGGCCATCGCCCAACTCGCTGTCGCCCGGCTCATGATGCGGATCGGCAGCACCGAGCCGGTGCCCGGCGTGGAACTCCGCGCAGCCCACCGGCTCATACCCCGGCAGAGCACGCTAACCGACGTCTCCCCTACCTCCTGATCCGCAGCACGATCAGGTCGCTGCGGTGGTCCGCACCGATGGGCTCCCAGGCGGTGGGGCGGATGCCGACGGCCATGAGTGTGCTGCCCTGCCAGCGAGAATTGGCGGCCAGCCGTCCGGGTACGCCGTCGGTGTCGCCCCCGACGGCAACCTCGTAGACCGCGTCCGGATCCAGGCCGGTCAGCCGCAACCACCGGGGGCCACTCTTGGCGTTTCCATGCGGGTTGTAGACGAGCACCACGACCTGGTCGTCGAGCACGTACTGCAGCGCGGACCGCTCGGCGCCGGGCCGTCCGCCGAGCCGGTACTGCTGACCGTGTTGGATGGTGCGGCGTACCGTCTTGTACTGCTCGACCAGCGTGCGAGCCTCGTCCAGCTCGGCGGCGGACCATCGGGCCAGGTCCACCCCGATTCCGAGTACGCCGGCCATAGCGACGTGGAAGCGGTAGCGCAACGGCGTGGACCGACCGACGTTCCCGTTCGGTGATTCGGTCACCCAGGCGGACACGACGTTGGCCGGGTAGAGCTGGGATACGCCGTGCTGCGCGGTCTGCCGGTCAACGGGATCGGTGTTGTCCGACGGCCAAACCTGGTCGATGTGGTGCAGGATGCCAAGGTCGAGCCTGCCGCCCCCACCGGCGCACGACTCGATCCGCAATCCCGGATGACAGGCGCGCAGCTGGGCCATGACCTGGTAGACGTGCCGGGTGTGTTCGATCCAGACGCGGTCGTGACCCTGGCCCTGGCGCTGGTCGGGCCAGCCAGCCTGGGTGAACGGCCGGTTCATGTCCCACTTGAGGTAGTCGAGGCGTAGGTCGGTGACGAGCCGGTCAAGCCACTCCAAGGCCCAGTCACGCACGTCGGTACGGGCGAAGTTGAGCACGAGCTGGTGGCGTTTGCGGTCACGGCGGCGGTGCTCGAGGTGCAGTGTCCAGTCCGGGTGCGCCCGGTAGAGGTCGCTGTCCGGGCTGACGCCCTCGGGTTCCACCCACAGCCCGGCCTTCATACCCAGCGCGCGGACGCCGTCGAACAGGCTTCGTAGCCCGTCGGGGAACCGTTCTCGGTGCGGCCACCAGTCGCCCAACGAACTGTTCTCGTCGTCGCGCCGGCCGAACCATCCGTCGTCGACAACGAACAACTCGACGCCGAGGGTGGCCGCACACCGGGCGAGCGAGAGCTGTTCCGGTTCGGTGACCGTGAAGCCGGTTGCTTCCCAGGAGTTGTAGAGCACCGGGCGGTCCTCGTCGCCGGCGGGCAGGATGTGCCGGCGTATGTGGTTGTGCCAGCCGCGGCTGGTGCCGCCGAACCCGTTGGCGCTGTAGAGCCCGAGGATCGGCGGGGTGACGAGCTCAGCCCCGGCCGGCAGCGGCCATCGCACCCCGTCGTGACCGAATCCCGCGGTCACCGCGGTCCCACCCTCCGGCCGGCGGGTCGTGGTCATCCGCCAACTGCCGCTCCAGGCCAGGGCGACACTCCAGACCTCACCGTGCTCCTCGCCAGCGTCTCCCGCGTCGATCATGATCCAGGGATTGGCGTGATGGCCGGTGATGCCCTGCCTGCTCGTGAAGGTCAACTCGCCCACCGGCAGCCGGCCCTGCTGGAGTTGGCTCTCCTCGGCCCAGGCCCCGGACGCCGCCCGGTACCGGTAGTCCTCGGCGTCGGGGATGAACCAGCTGCCGGAGTCCAGGCGGCCGACCTCCACGGCCGCGTCGCCGCCGGCACGGTGCCGCACGGTCACCCACCGTGCGATGGCGTTCGAGTCGGGGTACACCCGCGCGTGCAGCACGACGTCGATCGGAAAGCTGCGGTCCTCCAGCGCGATGTCGAGCTGGCCTGCCTCATTCTCGCTGACCACGCTGGCATTGACGAACCGCAGTTCGAGCGACCGCACCTGGTCCACCGCGACCTGAAGGGCGGGTAGGCCCCACCGCAGGCCGCCGTCGACCGGCAGTAGTTCCTCGATCTCGCCTGGGCGAGAGAAGCTGGTCACGTGCCGTCCGGCCCCGGACGGACTACCGGGCCCGGCCACCATGGCGGCGGCTTCCCGGGCAGCCTGCGGCGGTAGGATCGGCCCCCAGTACTTCTGCAGCACCAGCGCATCGCCGGTTGCCTGGTCGACCTCGACGCCGACCACGTAGGTGGAGTCGCGGGTGTTGAGTGCCCACAACCGGCCGTGCTGATCGAGGGACACCAGCGACACTACGTCCTCCGTGAAGTAAATACGGCAGAACACCTGCGCGCCAACGAGCAGGCCGCGCTCATTCCTTGACATCATCAACAAACGTGTCCAAGATGTCCAGGTGTTGTCCGATGCGCATTTGACCGAGGGCATGCGATCGGTTTTCGTGGAGTTGCTGGTGCACGGGCCACTGTCCCGGGCAGAGGCGGCACGGCGGCTCGACCTGTCGCCGTCCGCCGTGACAAAGCTGACCAAACCGTTGCTGCAAAACGGCTACCTGCTCCACCGGCCGCTCGGCGATCACGGCACGATGGGTCGCCCTTCCCAGCCGCTGGCGGTCGACCCGGCCCGTGCGGCGTTGATCGGTGTCAAGCTGACCGAAGACGAGCTGTTCGCGGTCCGCACCGACCTTCGCGCCGAGATACAGCGTGAGCTGCGCTGCCCCCTGATCAGCCACGACGTCGACGACGTCGTGGCCCGCATCGGCGAGGCCGTGCGCGAGCTGACCAGATCGGGGCAGCCGCCCACGGCCGTCGGGATCAGCCTGGCGGGCACGGCCTCCGGAGGAGACCCCGTCGTGCCCACCTCTCCATTTCTCGGCTGGCGGAACGTTCCCCTGGGCGACCTCGTCGCGGCGGCCACGGGCCTACCAGCAGTGGTGGAAAACGACGTACGGGCGCTGACCGCCGCCCAGCAGTGGTTCGGTGCCGGCGTGGGGCACAGCTCGTTCGCGCTGATCACAGTCGGCGCCGGTCTCGGTTGCGGCCTGGTGATCGGCGACCGCCTCGTCAGTGGCGCCGGCCGGGGCACCGGCCTGGTCGGCCACCTGCCGATCCACGACAACGGCCCGCTCTGCGAAATGGGCCACCGCGGCTGCGCCCGGGCGTACGCCAGCTCGGCGGCGATCCGTCGCGCCGTCGCGACCACCCTCGGCCGTTCGGAACTGACCTTCGAGGAGTGCCTGGAACTGGCGCGGGAAGGCCAGCCGGCGGCCCGACGTATCTTCGAGGAGGCCGGCCACGCCCTTGGGCAGGTGGTCGCCACGGTCGCCAACATCACCGGTGTGCAGCTGGTCATCCTGTCCGGCGAGGCAGTGACGATGTACGACGTCTGCGCCGACGCCTTCGACGCGGCGCTCACCGCGCACACCCACTGGACCTCGACGCCCGTAGACGTCGTGGTCAAGCCCTTCACCTTCAGCGAATGGGCTCGCGGCGCCGCCGTCATCGCCCTCCAGCACCGCATCCTGGCCCGCTGACCACCGCCTCCCCCGCATCCAGGGCGTGACCTGCGGACGTTTGTTGATGCAGTCAAACAACGCCAGCACCATTCGGCCGGTTGCGACGCTTCGATGCATAGACATACTTGACAGCGTGCATGAACTAAGAACATGATTCCGGCATGTTAACGACGTGCTCGCCGCCCGCCGTGACAGCGTTGTCAACGCCGGTATCGGCGCGATCGACCCGGCCAGCGACAGGATGAACAGCCTCCTTCGGTAACTCGTATCGAGTTATCCGCACCTATCTGCACTGCTTCACAGGCTGGACCCCGGGCACGTCCAGCTCCCTGGTTCGTCACAACCCGATGAGTCGGACGCTATGGACACCCCCCGATACCCAGAGGAGAACCTCATGAGATGGAGAATCCTGCTTGCCACGACTCTGGTGGCGGCGAGCGGTGGCGCGGTACTGCTGGGAGCGGGCACCGCCTCGGCCGCAGTCGGCAGCCCGCTGGTCAGTGCCGCGTCAGGTCGCTGCCTCGACGTGTCGGGCAACAACCCAGCGGCCGGCACCCCGGTCGCGATCTGGGACTGCAACGGGCAGCAGAACCAGGGCTGGGTCTTCACCAGCCAGGGTGAAATTCGCACCTTCAACGAGACCAGATGCCTGGACCTGCCCAGCGCCACAGCCGGCACCTCCCTTGCCATCCAGAACTGCACCGGACAGACCAACCAGAAGTTTCGGTTGAACACCAACGGCAGCATCACGGCGACCCAGTCCGACCTGTGCCTCGATGTCGAAGGCAACAACCCGGCCAACGGCACCCGGGTCGTGGCCTGGAGTTGCAACGGCCAGGCCAACCAGCGCTGGACCCAAGCCGGCGGGCCAACCAACCCGCCGCCCACCTGCACCGTCGCCCCGGTCGACCCGCAGGCCACCACCCAGGCTCGCAAACTGCTGTGCTACCTCTACAGCCAGTACGGCAACCACATCCTGTCCGGCCAGCGGGAGACCAACGGCAGCGAGGCCGAGTTCAACCACATCCTGGCCAACACCGGTAAGCAGCCGGCCATCCGTGGCCTCGACATGTGTGACCGCCCCGGCGCCGTTGACCGGGCCCTCGCCTGGTGGAACGCCGGCGGCATCCCGTTGATCGGCTGGCATGTCGGCGCACCGGCGACCAGCTCCTGCAACTACGGCGGCACCGCGTCCATCAACGCCACCCTCACGCCGGGCACGGCAGAGAACCGCTCCTATCTCTCCGAGCTCGACGCCGCCGCAGCCCAACTGCAGCGCCTCCAGTCCAATGGCGTCGCCGTCCTGTGGGCGCCTTACCACGAGGCCGGCGGCACCTGGTTCTGGTGGAGCAAGGAGGGCGGCAGCCAGTTCCAGCGTCTGTGGCGGTTCCAGTTCGACTACCTCACCCGTACCAAGGGCATCCACAACCTGGTCTGGCTGCACCCGTACAACGGCGAACCCGACGCCTCGTTCTACCCGGGCAAGCAGTACGTGGACATCGGCGGCGCCGACACCTACGCCAACGACCACAACCCTTTGACGACGCTGTTCAACCGCACCCGCGCCATCGTCGGCAGCACCGTCCCGATCGCCCTGCACGAGAACGGCCCCATCCCCGATCCCGACCAGCTCCAGTCCACCGGCACCCGCTGGGTGCTGTTCAGCACCTGGAACGGCACCTGGCTCACCGAGCGTAACGACGTCACGTTCCTGCGGCGCGTCTACAACCACAACTACGTCGTCACCCGCGACGAGCTCCCCAACCTCCGCTGATCCCCCGCTTCACGCCACCGCACCCCATCCCGTCCCCTTGGAGTACTGACATGGCACTCGCTCCACCTCCCACCCCGCCGACGCGGCGACGCCGCACCCGGTGGATGAGCCTGCTGATCGCCGTGTTGACCACTGCCGGCGTCAGCCTGTCCGCGGTCTGGCTGACCGCCGGAAATGCCGCTGCCGCGTCGACCGGGCGGCTGGTCAGCGCCGCTTCCGGACGCTGCCTCGACGTCGTCGGCAACTCCGCCACCACCGGCACGCGCGTGCAGATCTGGGACTGCAACGGCCAGGCCAACCAGACCTGGACCTTCACCGACGCCGGTGAGCTGCGCGTCTTCAACAACAGCCTGTGTCTGGACGCCGAGGCCGGCCAGACCAGCGCGGGCACCGCCGCGATCATCTGGTCCTGCACCGGGGCTGCCAACCAACAGTGGCGGCTGAACTCCAACGGCAGCATCACCGGCGTGCAGTCCGGGCTGTGCCTCGACGTCTCCGGCGCCGCCACCGCCGCCGGCACCCTGGTCGCCCTCTGGAACTGCAACGGCCAAGCCAACCAGCGCTGGTCGCAGGGCGGCGGCAACCCGACCACTCCACCGCCCACCCCCGGCGGCTGCAACGTCGCTCCCGTCGACCCGAACGCCACCGCCTCCGCGCGCCGGCTGCTGTGCTACGTCTACAGCCAGTACGGCAACCACATCCTCTCCGGCCAGCAGGAGTCCACCTGGGTCGGCGGCCCGGACTACGAGATGAACATCATTCGCAACGCCTCCGGCAAGTACCCGGCGGTGCGCGGCCAGGACATGGGTGACGCTCCGGACTTCGGTGCCCGCGGACTGGCCTGGTGGAACGCCGGCGGCATCCCGATGGTCGGCTACCACATGGGCTCGCCCGCGCAGAACACCGACGGCTATGACGGCTCCCTGATGCGGGCGAACATCAACGCGGCGCTCACCTCCGGCACTGCCGACAACGGCCGACTCAACCAGCGGCTCACCGCGTGGGCCAACCAGTTGAAGATCATTCAGAACGGCGGTGGCGCGGTCCTGTTCCGCCCCTGGCACGAGGCCAGCGGCACCTGGTTCTGGTGGAGCATGGAGGGGGCTGGCCAGTACAACCGGCTGTGGGCCTACACCTACAACTTCATGCGCGCCCAGGGGGTGCACAACCTGGTCTACCTGCACCCGTTCAACGGCTCCCCCAGCTCTGCCTGGTACCCCGGCAAGCAGTACGTCGACATCGGCGGCGCCGACACGTACGCCGGCGACCACGGGCCGCTGACGTCGATGTTCAACGCCGCCCGAAACGTGTACGGCGGATCAATTCCGATCGCGCTGCACGAGAACGGCCGCATCCCCGACCCGGCGCAGCTGCAGTCCTCCGGCAGTCGGTGGGTGCTGTTCAACACCTGGCACACGAGCTTCATCAGCGACAGCAGCATCAACTCACCATCGTTCATCAACACCGTCTACAACAGCTCGTACGTGGTCACCCGCGACGAGGTACCGAACCTGAGGTAGACGCGACCTTCCGGGCCGTGCCTGATCGGCATGGCCCGGAAGGACCGATCCCTCGATTTGCCTCTGATAAAGGTTCAGGCGTATAGGAACGGCTGCCTGGCCACCACTCGCTCGGTGGCTCCATACCCGGTCGTCCGGCGATGAGAACGCAACCCTTCCGGACCACCGATTCCCCGAGCGCACGGTACCCAGATTGCCGAATGCGCGCCACGAACAGTCGCTGTCCCTTGCGCGACCAATCTCTCGTGGATGTCGGGACGGAACACGAACACGCACCCACTGATGACGCTGTCGGAGGGCCGGCAGTCGAGGTGCGGAGAGCGATCTTACGAAAGGTGTGAGCGACGTGAACGCAGACTCTCACAATGGCAGCGGTGGTGACCTCCGCCCAGTGTCGAGCGCAGATCCGCCGTCCGAGGTGCCGAGCGGTAGCGGGGCTGGTCGGCAGGATCTCAGATCCTCGTCTCGCCGAGTCTGGCGCATCATGGCAGGCGCGGCTGCAGCCATGCTGGGCGTAGCCATGGCCGGGGCCGCCGTGTTGGACAGTTCCCCTTCCGCTGCTGCAGCCTCGTACCAACGGGGGCCGAATCCCACGGTGCAGAGCGTCGCCGCCAACCGCGGCACGTTCGCCACCGCTGAGATCACCGTGCCGCGCGGCTTCGGCCTCAACGGCGGGAAGATCTACTACCCGACCGACACGAGCCAGGGGACCTGGGGCGCGATCGCGGCAGTACCGGGCTACACCGCCAGCTGGGCCGCCGAAGGCGCCTGGATGGGACCCTGGCTGGCGTCGTTCGGCTTCGTCGTGATCGGCATCGACACCAACAGCCCCACCGACTACGACACCGCACGCGGCACCCAGTTGCTCGCCGCGCTGGACTACCTCACCGGGCAGAGCCCGGTCCGCGACCGGGTCGACCCGAACCGGCTCGCCGTGCTCGGTCACTCCATGGGCGGCGGCGGCGCCATCAGCGCGGCCATGCGGCGCCCCTCGCTGAAGGCGGCCATACCCCTGGCGCCGGCCTCGTTCTCGCAGAACCTGTCCACCGTACGAGTACCGACCCTGATCATGGGCGCACGGGACGACGGCACCATCACCCCGTCCTCGATCAACAGCCTGTGGGCCACCAAGCCGGCCACCACGAAGGGGGCCTACGTCGAGCTCACCGGCGGCGGCCACGGATTCCCCACCTGGGGAAACTCCCAGGTGACCCGGCGGGAGATCCCCTGGCTGAAGATCTTCCTCGACAACGACGACCGCTACGCGCCGTTGCTGTGCCCGTCACTTGCGGACTCCACCGGCGTCTCGCGATACCTCAGCGAGTGCCCGTACGGCTCCACCGCCCAGCCAACACCCCCGCCGGTCACCGGCGGCCCGGTCCGCGCCGTGGGCGCGGGCAAGTGCCTGGACGTACCCAACGCCTCCCAGACCAACGACACCCAACTGGCCATCTGGGACTGCAACAGCGGCACCAACCAACGCTTCACCCACACCTCCGGCAAACAACTCACCGTCTACGGCAACAAATGCCTCGACGCCGCCGGCCAAGGCACCACCAACGGCACCCGAGTCATCATCTGGGACTGCGCCGGCACCGCCAACCAGCAATGGAACGTCAACACCAACGGCACCATCACCGGCGCCCAATCCGGCCTCTGCCTCGACGTCAGCGGCGGCTCCACCGCCAACGGCGCCCTCGCTCAACTCTGGGCCTGCAACAACGGCACCAATCAACAATGGCGCCTCGGATAGCCGAGGACAACAGGCTCGGCAGGGCGTCGTGGACGCCCTGCCGAGCCACTCAGGTCCCTCACATGACGTGCCAGGAGTTATCCCATGCTTCGTAGATTCCCTCTCTATCTCCACGGACTTCTTGCCGCACTGTTGTTGGCCACCGCGTTTGTCGCGGTCGGACCGGCCCAAGCCGCCGCACCGGTACGGGTCATGCCGCTCGGCGACTCGATCACCGGCTCACCGGGCTGCTGGCGCGCTCTGCTCTGGAATCAGTTGCAGAACGCCAACTACAGGAACGTCGACTTCGTCGGCACACTCCCCGCGCAGGGCTGCGGCGTCGCGTACGACGGCGACAACGAAGGCCACGGCGGCTATCTCGCCACCAACATCGCCAATCAAAACCAGTTGCCCGGCTGGCTGTCCGCCACCCGGCCCGACGTCGTCGTCATGCACCTGGGCACCAACGATGTCTGGAGCAACATCGCCCCGGCCACCATCCTGAGCGCCTTCGGCCGGCTGGTGGACCAGATGCGGGCCAGCAACCCGAGCATGAAGATCCTCGTCGCGAAGATTCTCCCGATGAACCCGAGCAACTGCTCGCAGTGCGCTCAGCGCGTGGTCACCTTCAACAACGCGATCCCCGCCTGGGCCGTATCAAAGACCACAGCGGTCTCGCCGATCACGGTGGTCGACCAGTGGACCGGCTTCAACACCGCCACCGACACCGGCGACGGGGTCCACCCGAACAACTCCGGTATCCAGAAGATCGCCGCTAGGTGGTTCGGCCCACTGACCTCGGCGCTGGACGGTGTCACACCCACGCCCCCGCCGGTCACCGGCGGCCCGGTCCGCGCCGTGGGCGCGGGCAAGTGCCTGGACGTACCCAACGCCTCCCAGACCAACGACACCCAACTGGCCATCTGGGACTGCAACAGCGGCACCAACCAACGCTTCACCCACACCTCCGGCAAACAACTCACCGTCTACGGCAACAAATGCCTCGACGCCGCCGGCCAAGGCACCACCAACGGCACCCGAGTCATCATCTGGGACTGCGCCGGCACCGCCAACCAGCAATGGAACGTCAACACCAACGGCACCATCACCGGCGCCCAATCCGGCCTCTGCCTCGACGTCAGCGGCGGCTCCACCGCCAACGGCGCCCTCGCCCAACTCTGGGCCTGCAACAACGGCACCAACCAACAATGGCGCCTCGGATAGGCGCCGCCCGCGACAGCGGTGCCACCTCATCGGCTGGATCACCAGCCGCACGAAACCCCCTCAGGGCCACCACAGCGTCTCCGTCGTGACCCGCGACGAGGTGCGGAGCCTGAGGTGAAGTTGGCCACCGACATGGAGGATGACATGACTGTACGGAGACGCCTGTGGCGTCTTGCTTCGATTGGCGCGGTCGCCACCGTGCTGCTGGGATCACTCGGCCTCTACGTAGCGCCCAGCGCACCGGCGCAGGCAGCCACCAGCCAGTTCCGCGGGGTCAACTGGGCGGATACCAGGGACAACTTCCTGTACGACGAGAACGTCCCAATCGGTCTGTCCAAGTCAGACAGCTACGCGACCACCTACACGAAGGCCACCGCGATCCTCAGGGGATTCCAGAGCTTCGGCTCCAACACGGTCCGGTTCGGGATCAACCCACAGACCACGTCGTCACCGTGGTGGGGCAGCCTGACAGCGGCGTACGACGCGGCCAGCGCGATGGGCATGAACGTGATGATCGCACCCTGGCCTCCGACCGGCGGCCGGATCAGCGACATGAACGCGTTCTACACGATGTGGGACACGGTCATCGCCAAGTACGGCAGCAACAGCCGGTTCTACTTCAACATCGTGAACGAACCGTGGGGGTACAGCGCGACCGAGTTGACCAACCTCGCGGCCGCGTTCCTGCAGCGCTACTCGAGCATCCCGCGCGGCCGGATCGTGGTGCCGGGGCTCTGGTCGGACATCGACCTGTGCGCCGTGGGCGCCGATTCCCGGATGAACGGAACCCTACTGTCTATCCACATGTACACGCTGGGCGGCGAAACCCACCCGACCGAGGCAGAGTGGATCAACAGCTTCAAGGCCCGCCTGTGCGGGTACGCCGACCGGGCGATCCTCACCGAGTTCGGCGTGCCGATGAATACCGGCGTCAACTACAACGGCCCCCGCGACGGCAACAACAACGTGTCGTACTTCTACGCGCTCACCGACACCGTACGAGAGTTGGGCATGGGCTCGCTGCTCTGGACCGGCGTCAAGGAAGCCAACCAGACCCAGGGCCCTGGCCCCTGTTTCAACGCCTCCTGCGCCATCACGTCACTGACCGGCAGCGGCACCAACCTGTCGTTGACCGTCACGAACCAGTCCGGGCTCGACCGGCTCCGGCACGGCTGGGGACTCGACGGCCCGACGACGCCGCCGCCCACCGGCTCCGGCAACGTGCTGCGGGGTGTCGGCTCCAACCGGTGCCTCGACGTGCCCGGGGCCAGCACCACCAACGGTACACAGGTGGCGATCTGGGACTGCAACAGCGGAAGCAACCAGCGTTGGGTCGCGCTGCCCAACGGCGCCCTGCAGGTCTACGGCAACAAATGCCTCGACGTCCCCGGTCATTCCACCACCGCAGGCGCCAAGGTGCAGATCTGGGACTGCAACGGCGGCGCCAACCAGCAGTGGACCCTCAACGGTGACGGAACGGTCGTCGGCCGCGAGTCCGGGCTGTGCCTGGACGTGACCAGCGCGGGCACCGCGAACGGCACCACAGTGCAGACCTGGAACTGCACTGGCGGCAACAACCAGAAGTGGACCCGGCAGTAATTCGCCGGTAACGCCGGACCGGGTGCCGTCGGCGCGGCACCCGGTTCCCCGGCCGTCACCCGCCGGACCGTCCCACCACACGTGTAGCTGCAAATCGCCCCGGGTCTGGTGGGAAAGCCACCGACCCGGGGCGATTCAGTGTGCAGGACTGGTCAGTCCTCGACGAGGACGCGCACGTCCCACGGTCCCAACCGCAGGTCGTCCCCCGAGGTGTACCGGGTGTCGTCGAGCACGTCGGTGACCGCGACCGGTATCCGGACGTCCACCGGTGTGAACGACCAGTTGTGCAGGAAGCGCAACCGCTGTCCGGCGCGCGCGGTCGCTCCGGTGCTGGTCACTGATTCGGGCATGACCCACCACTGGGGTGATCGTGCGGGGCCGAGCCAACGCATGATGGCGCGGGCGAGGTCGATGTTGGGCAGCGCCCCGACGCAGGTGACTCGTCCGCGTCCGACCACCCTGGTGGTGACGGCCGCCCACTGCCCGAAGTGTGGGTGGTCGTAGCCGGCCAGCACTGTCGCGTCCTCGGCGATCAGACATTCCAGCCAGCGAGTCGCGGCCGGTTGCCCGTCCAGGGTCAGTCCAGTGTCCCGTGCGATCACCGGCACGTCGGTCAACAGGTTGGAGAATTCCTCGTACCACGCTCCGGCGGCGTCGGCGAGGCGCCCGGGCTGCACGTCGATGCGCGCCCGCGTCTCGCCGTCGCTGTAGCCGGTGCGGGGGCCGACGACGAGGTGCCCGCCGACGTGCGCGTACGCCTTCAGCCAGTCCAGGAGGGCGTCCTCGGCGACGTAGAGCCCCGGCACCACGAGCACCGGATGGTCCTCAACAGCCTGCTCGACGGGTTGAGCTGTCAGCTGACTGGTGTGCACGATGCGGGTCTGCAGCCCGGCGTCGAACGCCCCGCGGTGAAAGACGTCGAAGAACGCATGGTAGGAGTCGCGGTCGCCGCTGCCATCCTGCCGGGCCAGCGGCGGATGTTCCTGCATCAGCCACCTGGTGGGCGAGGAGTGGAGCAGGGTCACGTCGGCGTCGGGGATCAACCCGGCGACGAGTTCGCCGGCCGTGGCGAGTTCCTGGCCGATGCGGGCGATCTCCCGGTAGGTGCGTCCTGGTCGCCCGCTATGCGGGAGGATCCCGCCCCAACTGGTCTCCGCGCCCGCGTGGATCGTGTGCCAGTGCCAGTATTCGATCATTTGCGCACCACGGCTGACGAGGGCCCACGCGGCCTGACGCCACTGCCCGTCGTAGGCGGGGCGACTGTGCGGGGAGATCCGGTGGTTGGCGTTCGTCTCGGTGACCAGGAACGGCTCCTGGCGTGAACTCCACATGCGGTCGGCGCGCTGGGAGATCGTCCACGCCCCGTCATCCAACCTGTCCGTCGGCGTTCGGGAGTCGGGAAGCGTCAGCGCGTCCTGCACCTCGTAGTAGGCGTTGCCCGCCGTCACGTCGAGCCGACCGGCAAGCTCCTCGTCCTCGACAGCCGGCCGCCCGTAGTCGATGCACGTGGTGACGAACTGTCCCGGGCGGGCGTACTCCCGCACGATCCCGGCCTGCCAGGCAATGAACTCAGTGGTCAGCCGCGCCTGGAAGCGCCGCCACGCCAACGAGTACTGGGGATGGGTGTTGCCCTCCGGCCGCCACAGGTCCTCCCAGGTCGACAGCCGGTTCGACCAGAAGACCAGACCCCACTCCCGGTTCAGCGTCTCGACGCTCTGGTAGGTGCGGCGCAGCTCGTCGACGAACCGTTGGAAGACGCCGTGGTTGCGGAACAGCCAGAGGCCGGGTTCGTTGTCGACCTGGAACCCGATGATGGCCGGATGGTCGGCATACCGGGCGATGACCGCGCGAACCACCCGCTCGGCGTGGAACAGGAAGGCGGGGTGGGTGTAGTCCGCCTCCTGCCGGCCGCCCCACCCCATCCGTTCGCCAGTGCGTAGTTCCCCGGCTATCTCCGGGTACCGGCGAGCCAGCCACGGGGGCACCGAGTACGTCGGTGTGCCGAGGACCACGCTGATTCCCCGTTCGTGGGCGCCGTCGAGGACCGGCTGGAGCCAGTCGAGGTCGAATCGGCCGTCCTCCGGTTCCCACGTCGACCAGACCGATTCACCGACCCGGATGACGGTGAATCCGGCCGCGGCCATCTGGTCGAGGTCGGTCTTGAGCCGGTCGTACGGCTGGTACTCGTGGTAGTACGCCGCACCGAACAGCACACGCGGTGGCAGGTCAGACATCGCCGACCTCCACGGCCGTCGTCGGCAGCGTCGACCGCCGCACGCCGGACACCAGCCGTGTGGTGCCCGCTACCACCGGAAACACCAGTTGAATTTTCGTGCGCATGCCATCCCCTCGGATCCGGGTGGGTGGGCCGTCGGTCGGCCAGCGTTCGCGACGCTGGCCGACCGCGCAGACCTTTTACAGGTAGGGGCTCTGGGTCAGCAGGTGGGCCTTGTAGCCCTCGCCGACGCCGGGCTCCGGTGTGCCGGCCCAGTCCTTGATGAGCACGGCACCGCTGGTGCAGCCCCACGGGTTCCAGGTCCAGGCGAGGTAGCTCAGGTCGTGCGCGTCGGCCCAGTCGACCAGCCGCTGCATGTAGTCGAAGCCGCAGTTGTCCTGGCCGAACTCGCCGAGCACGATCGGCACCTGCTGCGCCAGCGGGGCGATCTGGCTGTCCCAGCAGGACTCGCTGGCGCAGGCGTTGAAGCTGTACGCGTGCCAGGACGCGGCCAGGTTGTTCAGCGGGTCGTTCGGTCGGTAGGTCAACCACTCCCGCATGTCGTTGGTCCATTCCAGGCCGCCGACCATGAGCAGGTTGGTGGCGCCGGTGGCGCGGACCGTGTCGACGAGGTCCTGCATGCCGGCTACCTCGTAGGGCAGGCCGGTGCAGGTGCCGCCGTCGCGCAGGCACTGCCAGCCCAGGGTCTTGTTCCACTCGGCGGGCATGTCCGGGTACGGCTCGTTGAACAGGTCGAAGACGACAGCGTCGTTGCCCTTGAACGCGTTGGCGACGCCGGTCCAGAACTGGGGGGCGTACCGCGCGTCCGGCATGGGCTTCTGGCAGGTGGCGTGCTCGTCCTTGCAGTGCCAGTCCGGACTGCCGGGGTAGGCACCCCAGGTCCAGTGCAGGTCGAGGATGACGTTGATGCCATTGGCGACGAGCAGGTTCACGTAGTCCTTGACGCCCTGCTGGTAGGCGGCGCCGCTGGGCGAGCCGTTGAGACCCAGCCAGCATTCCTCGTTGAGCGGAACGCGCAGGGCGTGAATGTTCCAGGTCTTCATCGCATCGATCGAGGCATGGTCGACCGGGCCGGAGTCCCACAGGCCCTTGCCCTGCACGCAGGCGAACTCCCCGCCGGAGCGGCTCACGCCCAGCAGCCGGTACGGCTTGCCGTCCGCGGTGAGGATCTTGTTACCGGAGGCGTGTAATTTCGGCGCCGGCCCATTGGGCGGCGGGGTGGTGGTCGGGCTCGGGGTCGGTGTGGTCACCGACCCGGTGCACGTGGTCCCGTTGAGCGCGAACGACGCGGGTACGGGGTTCGCGCCGCTCCACGAGCCGTTGAACCCGATCGAGGTCGAGGCGTTGGTACGCAGAGATCCGTTCCAGCTCATGCTGGCCGCCGACACTCGGGGCCCGGCCTGGGTCCAGGTGGCGCCCCAGCCCTGGGTGACCTTCTGGCTCGCGTTGGGGAAGTCGAATGTCAACGTCCAATTCGACAGCGCGTCGCCGAGGTTGGTGACATTGGCGTTCGCGGTGAACCCGCCCGGCCACTGACTCTGCACCGTGTAGGTGACCGAGCAGCCGGAGGCGGCCGCTGCGGCGGGGAGGCTGGCCGTTGCCATGCCAGCCAGGATCAGCACGCTGGTGGCGCTGGCGCCCAGTAGTGCAAGACGATGTTTCATCTGATCTCCTCGGGTGGTGAGAGATCGATGGGAGCGCTGCAAACATCCTTTATTAGGTTGGTTACGAAAGTCAACACACTGCGGCACCGTGCTCAAGGCGCGGACTACGTAAGTCGCGGATGACTGCGGACGCGGTAAGTGAAGTAGCCTGGTTAAGCAGCGAATACTGGGAGGCACCGTGGCGAGCAGCCCGATCTGGGCCAGCCGGCCGAAGACTCGCGGCCTGGTGCTGGACCTCATCAGGGCGGCACGCAGCATCAGCCGGGTGGAGCTTGCAGCGGCGACGGGCCTGACGGGCGCGACGATCTCTGCCGTCGTGCGCGAGCTGATGGGCGACGGCCTGGTGGTCGAGGCCGGCCGAGGTGGGCCGACGGGCGGCAAGCCACGCACCATGGTGCAGCTCAATCCGCTTGCCCGTTACAGCGTCGGGGTGCAACTCGAGCGCAATACGTGCGTGATCGTGGTCGTCGACCTGGCCGGCCGACAGGTGGCCCGGACGTCGTTCCAGGGCGTGGCGTCGATGCCGCCGGAGCGGGCGCTGCCCCTGGTGGCCTCGCAGGTGGACGCGCTGCTGGCCACGGCGGCCGTGGACCGCGAGCGCGTGTTGGGGGTCGGCCTGGTCAGTTACGGGCCGCAGGATCGGCGCGCGGGTGTGCTGTTGACGCCGCAGCCGACAGATGCGTGGCTCGACTACCCGGTCGCGCGGCTGCTCGCGGAGACTCTTGGGCTGCCGGTCCTGCTCGACAATGACGCGGCGGCCGCCGCGATCGGCGAGTACTGGATGGGTGCGGTGGACCCGCGCAGCACCTATGGCTGCATCTACATGGCCACCGGAATCGGCGGCGGAGTCGTGGTCGCCGGCGAGGTGTACCGAGGGAGTTCCTCGAACAGCGTGGAGATCGGCCACATCTCGATGGACATCAACGGTGACGAGTGCTCCTGCGGCAACGTCGGCTGCCTGGAAAACTACGCCGGCCCGTCGGCCATCGTCCGGCAGGCCATGGCGACACCCGGGCTTGCCCAGCGGCTGGCCCTGGACTCGACCGCCGCCGATCTCCTCACCGAGTTCGCGCGGATCGCGGCTGCGGCGAACGCCGGTGACACCGGCGCACGGGGCCTCGTCGAGCAGTCGGCCCGACATCTCGGTGGAGCGGCCGTCACCATGGCCTGCCTGTTCGATGTGGACACCATCGTCCTGGCCGGGCCGAGCTTCGCGGTGGCCGGCTCGATCTACCAGACGCTGATCCAGCAGGAGGTGGACCGCCGCCTGTTCGCGCGGCGGGCGCATCCGGTGCGCATCGTGCCGTCGGTGAACGGGTCGGACGCGGCGGCGATCGGCGGAGCGATCCTCGTGCTGCAGAGCGAGCTGACCCTGCGTCACCCCCGCACGGACGACGGGGCACGGCCGGTTCCCGCCGGCACGGCCGAAATCCACTGAGAGATTCGGTCGGCGCCCGCACAGTAGGCGTTGACCGTCCTGCTTGTCTGACTCGTTGACTTACTTTGCTTAGTTGCGCCCGTGCAGCCGCACGAGCCGGGCGGCGGGCGATGGGGGAAGCTCGATTGTCAGCTTGCCTTCGTCGTCGTCCCAGGCGAGTTGCGTGGGTAACGTGACCGGGAAAATCACCTCAGCCGAGCAGAGCTGACCGGCCAGGTGCCTCAGCGGAAGCACCGCGGTCCGTTCGCCGGCACGCCGCGCGACGAGCACGTATGTTTCATCGGCGGTCCGGAGTGCGAGCGACACCCAGTCGTCGTTCCATCCCGGCAGACCGAGAGGCCAGAGCGGTACAGCGTCGGGCAGTCGGCCGCGCAGCGCCCGGTACACGGCCAGCCCTTCGCCGACGAGGGCGGTCTGCTCCGGTGAGAGCAGGTCGACCCGACCGCTGAGGTGTACGCGGCTCAGCAGCGATACAGCGACAGTGAACGCGTTCTCCTCGGCAGTGAAGTGGGGCTGCGGATAAGCCCAGACGGCGCCTTGCTCGGGCGTGACGGCGGTGGGCGCCGCAGCGGCGATTGCTGCGATCTTCAGATGGTCACGCTGATCGGTAGTGGACTGCACCGGGTGCAGCGCCAGCGTCGCGTAGTCCATGCGCAGCCCACCGCTCCCGCAGTTCTCGATGACGAGGCCCGGGTGGCGGTCCATGACCCCGGCGACCCACCTCAGGTACGCGCGGTTGTGCCCGAGGAGCCCGGCACCGGGGCTGGCGCAGCCGATGTCGGTCCCGTGGCCGGCGTCGATGTTGTAGTCGAACTTGACGTAGCCCAGGCCGTAGTCTGCGACCAACCGGTTCACCACGCGGTCGAGGCGTGCCACGACCGCCGGGTGGCGGAAATCAAGCTGATAGCGGCCGGTGACCTCCAGCCGGGTGCCGTCGCGGCAGAACAGCATGTCGTCGGTCAGCTCGCCCAGCAGCGGAGACCGCACGCCTACGACCTCCGGCTCGAGCCAGAGTCCGGGGACCATCCCGCGGCCGCGTACTTCGTTGAGCACTTCCCGCAGGCCCTGCGGGAACCGGGCGCGGGACTCCTCCCACGCGCCGACACTGTCCCACCAATCCCCGTCCTCGGCGTACCACCCCGCGTCGACGACAAAATACTCCGCACCCAGCTCAGCGGCACTGTGGATGAGAGGCAGGATTTTGTCCTGGGAGGGGTCGCCCTCGAGGCAGTTCATGTAGTCGTTGAAAATCACCGGTAGTGTCGCGTTGTCCGCGTGCGGTCGGCGGACGGCGCGGCGGTACCGGGTCATTTCGGCCATCGACGTGTCGAGCAGGTCACCGTCGCCACCTCCAGCAATCACGGCCGTTGCCACAGCGACGGAGACGAACTGCTCCCCCGGCTCGAGAATTTCGCGCCACTCGTGGTCCGCACCCGTGGGTCCGCTGGCCAGCAGGTACAAGCCGCCGTTCCAGTCGGCGACCTCCCAGCACCAGGCTCCGTTGTGCTCGATCTGCCAGAGCAGGCCAAGCCCGCGGCCGGTGTCGTGCAGCAACCCCATCGGCAGGTGATCGGACGTCGACCACGACCCCGCATTGGAGACGAGGAGGCTGTGGCGGGAGCCGATGGGCTCGCGCTGGTGTGACGGGTAGGTGCGGTAGATGCCGTGCTGCACGAGACTCGCCTCACGCCACTGGCACTCGCCGCCCCACACGTTGTGCGGGACGGACAACCGGATCTGTTCGTCCCACGAACCGTCGGCGTCCGTGACGAGGGTACCGACGACAAGCGAGCTGACCTGCGTCAGCAGAAGTGGCGAAGTTCCTGCGTTCGTCACCCTGGACCATGTCCGGACGACGGCTGAGCCGTCGAGCAGTGCGGCGAATGATTCGACGCAGAGACCGGTGTCGGGGTCGGCGAGCACGACGCGTAGTTGCTGGGCCGGCGCGGCACCGGAACCAAGGCGGACCTGTGTCGTGTCGGCGGACTCAAAGCGCAGTCCTCTGGTCGCGTTTCGTTCGCTGTGCCGACGGCCGCCGGGTCCTACGTGACTCGTGGAGACCTCGACCAGCGGCATGGCAGGCGGCGGATCGTCTGCGCCGGCCCAATGCGAAGGGACGAGCTCTGCGAGCCGGGCGATCCCGTCGACGACCGTGACCCGCAGCCGGACACGGCCGTTGTCCAGCACAATGTCGTCCGCGGCGTCGTTCAGCGCGCCTCCCGTAGCTGGCAGTGTCTCGTCGATCACCACCGACACGGCGATCTCCGGGGGCACGGCCGCGCGCTCGCTCATACCGTCCGCCGTCCACCGTTGGCGTCCTCCGGCCACGGGACGAGCAGCCTCGACCGTAGTGCCCGGGCGAGCGTGGGCGCGAGCGGCAGGCGCGGCAGCAGCGTGGCCTGCATCGCGTGGTAAACATCGGGTTTGCCGAGCCACACGGTCGTGGCCGGCATGTTGTGCGGGTCGAGCTCGTGCCACCACGAGCCACCCGTGCGGTCGAGCAGATGACGCTCGGCGTAGTCCCACCAGGCGGCGTAGCTGTCGGCGTACCGCCGCTCGCCGGTGCGCCGGTGCAGCGCCGCGGCGGCGGCGATCGCCTCGGCCACCACCCAGTGCATCCGCTGGCGCACCACAGGTGTGCCGTCCCAGTCGGTGGTGTAGACGAAGCCCTCCGCGCCGTCGGCGTCCCAGCCGTCGTCGACGGCCCTGTCGAACAGCCGCACCGCCGCCGCGGCGAGGGCGTCGTCGGCGCCGACCGCGGCCTCGACGTTCAACAGCAGCCGTGACCACTCCAGGCCATGTCCGGGTGTGGCGCCGTACGGCTTGAAGGGGTCGTCCGGTTGGCTGCGGTTGAAGCCGGGATCGGGGGTCCAGTCCGGCCCGAAGTGTTCGGGCAGGCGCCCGTCGTGAGCGACGGCGAGTTCGACGACGAATCGTGCCGCCCGCGCGGCACGGTCCCGCCATGCGGCTGCTCCCCCGCCGACGGCGGGCCCGTCCGGGTCCTCGAGCACCTCTACGGCGTCGGCCAGGGCGAGCATCGCCTCGACTGAGTGCATGGTGGCGTTGAGGCCGCGGTAGTCGTCGGGCCGCGTGAAGTCGGCGTCCCAGGTGTCCAGCGGGCGGCCGGCGGTGTCGTCCCAGAACCGGGTGAGGTAGACGTCGGCGGCGTCGGCGAGCAGCATGGTGCTGCCGGGGCGGCGGGCGAGCGCCGCGGATGACGCGGCGAGCAGCACGAAGGCGTGGTTGTAGCAGGACTTGCCGGCGGCGCGGTCGGGGGCGCCGTCTGGTCCGAGCGCGTGGAACCACCCCCCGTGCTCGGTGTCGCGCAGTCGGCCGCTCAGGGCTGCCAGCGCGGCGTCGGCGACGCGGGCGCTGCCGGGCACGCCGAGCAGCACTCCGAGTGAGTACGCGTGCGCGGTGCGGGCGCTGATCCAGGTGAGCACGCCGTGCCGGGGATCTGGCTTACCGCTGGTGTCGAGGTAGGCGGCACCGCCGTCGGGCAGCGCGGACCGCGCGCCGAAGGCGAGTAGCCGGTGGCACTCGGCGTCCAGCCACGCGTGGTGGGCGGGGAGGGCGAGCAGGTTCACGGGGACGGCCGGGGTGGCGGTCACGGGAGGGTCCTCTCCGACGGGTCCAGGAGGGTGTTGGCGCAGCGCACGGCGGCGGCGAAGGCCTGCGCGTCGCCGGACGGCGACGTCACGCGGAAGGTGACGGACCGGCCGGCCCGGAGGTTCACCATGCCGTCGTCGACGCTGGCGGCGCGGTCGACCACGTCGACGGGGCAGAACACGTCGCGGGCGTAGGAGGTGGTACTCACGTGCAGCAGGCAGCCGTCATCCGTGGGCACTGCTTCGACCCGCAGCGGTTGCAGGTCGAGGCGCTGGTCGAGCACCTCGGCGCCGTGCCAGAACGCTGAAGCGAACCCGGTCGTGTCGTCGTCGGGCTCGGCCACGATGACCTCGGTGGCGGGGTCCCCGAAAGCGGCGACCTCGTCCGGAATCGTGAGGGTGGCCGCGCCGCGCGAGGGCACCGACGCCTCGATCGTGGCCTTTGCCAGTAGCGTGCCGTCGAACGTCTCCCGCGTCACAGTGAAGGTGCCGCCGAACGCCTCGGCGGTGTCGTTGACCAGCACGAGCGCAAGGGTGTCCGGCTCCGGATCGAGTCCTTCCCAGGCGCCGGCGCACGCCTCGGCGGAGGCGCACGGCTGCAGTGTGGCCAGGCGTGGGGCGTACGCGGCCCGCAGCGCGTACCAGAGGGGCTTGCGGTGCTCGGCGAAGTCGACGGCGGCCCAGGACACCACCGGCCAGTTGTCGTTGAGCTGCCACAGGATCGTCCCGGTGTTGTAAGGCGTCAGGGAGCGGAAGTGTTCGACGCCGAACCGGATGGCGTGCGCCTGGTTGAGTTGGGTGGTCCAGTGCCAGTCCTCAATGGTGGCGGGGTCGGGCAGGTGGCCCTTCCACCCGCGCTCCAGCTTCGCGTTGCCGAGGTTGGCCTTCTGGTGCACCAGCATCTGCGGGCCGAACGGGTCGAGTGGCTCGTCGTGCACCACGGCGGTGAGGCTGGACCAGGCGGGCGGTGCCTGGAAGCCGAACTCGGCGACGAAGCGCGGCCTGTACCGGGCGTAGACGGTGTAGTCCGCCCGGTTCCACACGTCCCAGATGTGCATGGTGCCGTAGCGCTCGTCGTTCGGGTGCCGGTAGTCGCCGAACGAGTACGGGCTGGCCGGCGAGTAGGGGCGGGTGGGGTCGATCTCGGCGAGCACGCGCGGCAGCAGGTCGTTGTAGTAGAGGTCGCCCCAGCCTCGGCCGTCCAGGCGGCCGGGCCACCCCCAGTCCACCGAGCCCCACGTGTTCTCGTTGTTGCCGTTCCACAGCACGAGGGACGGGTGCGGGCTGAGCCGTGTCACGTTCTCGCGGGCCTCGGCGTCGATCTCGGTCCGCATCGGCGCGTCCTCACTGTATGCGGCGCAGGCGAAGAGAAAGTCCTGCCACATCAGCAGTCCGTGCTCGTCGGCAAGGTCGTACAGGTCGTCGGACTCGTAGATGCCGCCGCCCCAGACGCGCAGCAGGTTGATGTTGGCTTCGAGCGCATCGGACACGCGTCGGGCGTACCGATCACGGTCGATCATGGTGAGAAACGCATGATCCGGGATCCAGTTGGCGCCCCGCACGAGCACCCGCTCGCCGTTGACTCGGAGCAGGAACGGCGCCCCGGCTTCGTCGGGCGTGGTGTCGAGCTCGACAGTGCGGAAGCCGACGCGCCCGCGCCAGAACGCCACGTCACCTGCGGCCTGCGCCTCGACCTGCACGCCGTACAGCGGCTGGTCGCCGTATCCGACGGGCCACCAGCGCCGCACGTGGGGCACCGTGACGAGGACGACGGTGGACGTCTCGCCAGCGGGCACGGTGCCGCTGACGGTCAGCCTCGCACCGTCGGGGTCGGTGACGGTGACGACGAGCGGGACGTCCTCGTCGGCGCGGATGCCGTCGCGCTCCACCTCCACGTGCACCCTCAGCAGGCCGTCGTGACGGCGGTGGGCACCGTCGCTTCCACCGGCCGGCACCACGTCCACCAGTGGTCGAACCGAGGCGATGCGCACCCCGGACCACGAGTCAAGCCCGATCGGCTGCCAGATGCCGGCGCCGGCGACGTCGATGCCCCAGTCCCAGCCAAACGAGCACGCCATCTTGCGCAGCTGGTTGTACTCGTGGTGGTTGACGTGCGGCAGGGCGCCGTCACGTTCGGCCCGCGCGGTCGCCTCGGGCACCGGGCCGGCGAACGTCACCGTGAGGGTGTTCTCCCCCGGGCGTAGGGCGCCCCGCACGTTCCAGCGGTAGGAGCGGTGCATGTTCTGTGTCCGCCCGATCACGTCGCCGTTGAGCTCGACGGTGGCGACGGTGTCGAGCCCGTGGGCCACCAGGTCGTGGCGGGTCGAGGAGTCGTCGGACCACGTGAACGTCGTCGAGTAGCGCCACGTCGTGTCGCCGATCCACTGCTGGGCGGCCTCGTTGGCACCGTCGAACGGGTCGTCAATCAGGCCGGCGCACCGCAGGTCAAGGTGCGCCTCACCGGGCACGACGGCAGGTACGCCGTCGGCGAGAGCCGCGGCGACGGTCGCGGGGACGTCGTCGGGGAGCGCGGGGGCGGTGAGGGTCCAGCCGTGGTGCAGGGCGCGAAAGGTGAAGGGGAGGTAAGCCACGCGGTGTCCTCAGGTTCGAAAACGGATACGGGAAATGCGGCGGCGGAGCCTGCCAGATCAGCCCACGGGCAGGTCAGGCACCGTGGCCGACGGCACCCCGGCCCGCTCCCACCGATGGGTGCGGTGGTCGTAGCACGCGCTGTTGTCGATGGCGTCGCGGTCCACAGTCGCCGCGGCTGTGACGCGTTCGAGGCGCTCGGGATCCGGTGCGGAGCTCGCCAACAACTTGGTGTAGTCGTGGTGCGGGTCGAGGATCACCGCGTCGGACGGCCCGCGCTCCACGATGCGCCCGCGGTAGAGCACGAGGATCTCGTCGGAGAAGTGCCGCGCGGTGGCCAGGTCGTGGGTGATGTACAGGACGGCGAGCCGGTCCTCCCGCTGGAGGCGACCCATCAGGTTGAGCACCCCGAGGCGGATCGAGACGTCCAGCATGGACACCGGTTCGTCCGCGATGAGCACCTGCGCCCCCGGTGCTAGGGCGCGCGCGATCGCGACGCGCTGCCGCTGGCCGCCGGAGAGCTCGTGCGGGCGGCGCGGCGCGATGGTTTCGGCGGGTGTGAGGTTGACCCGTTCGAGCATCTCCAGCACGCGCTCGTGCGTCTCGGCGGCGGTGCGGGTGCGCTGGTGGATGCGCAGCGGACGGGCGATGTGGTGCTCGACCGAGTGGAAGGGGTTGAGGGAGGCGAACGGGTCCTGGAAGACCATCTGCACCTGCCGCCGGTACAGCGACCCGTGCACCGGGGTGCCGTCGTCGAGACGCACGTCGACCTTGCCGGAGGTGGGCTTCTCCATGCGCGTGAGGATCTTGGCGATGGTGGACTTACCCGACCCCGACTCCCCCACGAGGGCGACGGTGCGCCCGGGGATCAGGTCGAAGCTGACCTGGTCGACGGCGCGCAGCCGGGTGCGGCGCAGACCGGTACGGATCCGGTAGTCCTTGACGAGGTTGGTCACGTGGACGAGGGTCATGCTCGCTCCTCGATGGTGCCGTCGGCCGGGACGTCGGTCTCGTCGACCCCGGACCGGATGAACGCGCCGCGCGCTCCGGACAGGCTCGGGAACGAGCCGAGGAGCTTGCGGGTGTACGGATGCTGCGCGTGGCGGTACAGCAGGTCGGCCGCACCAAGCTCGACGATCTCGCCCGCCAGCATGACGGCGATGCGGTCGCTGATCTCCAGCAGCAGCGGCAGGTCGTGCGTGATGAAGATGACGGCGAAGTTCAGCTCGTCACGTAGCCGCATGATCTCGCTCAGGATCTCGCGTTGGACGACGACGTCCAGAGCCGTGGTGGGCTCGTCCATGATCATGACCTGTGGTTGGAGCAGCATCGCCATGGCGATCATGACTCGTTGGCGCATTCCCCCCGACAGCTCGTGCGGGTAGGAGCCCAACCGACGGGGGTCCACCCCGACGCGTCGCAGCACCTCTTCGGATCGCTCGCGAACCTGCGTCCGGGACAGACCGGGGCGGTGGGCCAACAGGGTGTCGCGCAGCTGCGCCCGCACTGTGGTGACGGGGTTGAGGGCGTTCATCGCCCCCTGGAACACCATGGAGAGTTTCTCCCAGCGGAACGCGCGCAGCTCGGTGTCGCTCAGCGCGAGCACATCGACGTCGTCGCCGCCGCCGTCGTGAAACGTCACCCGTCCGGACGCGATCCGGGCGGGCGGGCGGTGCAGGCGGTTGATCGCGTACGCAAGGGTGGTCTTGCCGCAGCCGGACTCGCCGGCCAGGCCGAGGACCTCCCCCCGGTGCAGAGTCAGGCTCGCGTCCCGGACGGCCGTGACCGAGGTGTCCGCCTCGTACACGACGGTGAGGTTCTCGACCGTCAGGACGGCGTCGGCCCTCGGCCCGCCGGTAGCGGGGGCGTTGTCGTTCAGCAGCGTCGTGTTCATCGCGGGGGCACCTCCGAGACGGTCGAGCGGGCGGCCGGGGTGCCCGTGGCACCCTGGCCGCGTCGGGCCAGTTGCCGCTCCATACGCGCGGCCCGCCGCGCGCGCCTGCGGTACAGGCGGAGGTTCTTGAGCTTGGGGTTGATGGTCTCGTCGATCGAGAAGTTCACCAGGGACAGACCCATGCCGAAGAGCGCGATGATCAGGCCCGGCGGCACGAACCACCACCAGGCGCCGAGCGACAGCGCGTACCCGTTCTGCGCGTAGAAGAGCATCGTGCCGAGCGTTGCGGAGTTTGAGGCGCCGAGGCCGATGAAGGCCAGACCGGCCTCGCCGAGGACTGCGGCAATGATCGCGAACACGAACTGGGACGCGAGCACGGGCAGGAGGTTCGGCAGGATCTCCACGGCGATGACCCGCCAGGGTTTCTCGCCGGCGACCTTCGACGCGGCGACGTAGTCGCGGTTTCGCACCGAGAGCGTCTGAGCGCGCAGCACCCGCGCCGACGCGGCCCAGCTCGTCAGGGCGAGCACCACGACGATGGTCCACACGCCACGGCTCTCGCGAGGTACGAAGCCGGAGATCACGATGACCAGGGGCAGGCCGGGGATCACGAGGAAGACGTTCGACAGCAGGGAGAATGCCTCGTCGAGGATGCCGCCGCGGTAGGCGCCGTAGATGCCGAAGAACGCCGACAGGACGGTGGCGAGGATGCCGACGAGTACGCCGATCTGTAGTGAGCCGCGGGTGGCGTAGGCGAGTTGCGCGAGGACGTCCTGTCCGGTCTGGGTGGTGCCGAGCAGGAACTGCGCCGACGGAGGCGTGAGCCCTTGGTCCCGGATCTGCTTGGGGTCGCCCACGACGTAGACGGCGAGGATTCCGAAGAGCGTGATGCCGACGACCAGCGCGAGACCGATGGCCAGCCAGGGCGTCATCGAGGGCAGGAGCATGCGCCAGCCCGCTCGGGCGGGGCGGGGGGTCGGGCCGGTCGTCTGGGTGAGCGCGTCGGCGGCGTCCGCAACCGTCGGCGCGCTGGCAGGGCTGAGATTCGTCATCGTGGTGTCCCCCTCAGTGCCGGGCGCGGGTGCGCGGGTCGATCAGGCCGTAGAGCAGGTCGACGATCAGGTTGGCGCCGAGCACGGCGAGCGTGATGAAGAGGAAGACCCCCTGCATGAGCGCATAGTCGTTGTTCGTCACGGCACCGAGCAGGCGCCCGCCGATCCCGGGATAGGAGAAGACCTGCTCGGTGATGACCGAGCCGGAGACCACGAACCCGAGGGAGATGGCGAACCCGGCCACGGAGGGAAGGACGGCGTTGCGCGCCGCGTAGGAGCGCCGGATCTTCCTCGGCGACAGGCCCTTCGCCTCCGCGGTCAGGACGTAGTCCTCCGAGAGGGTGGAGACCATCATGTTCCGCATGCCGAGCAGCCACCCGCCGATTGACGCCAGGACGATGGTCAGGGCGGGCAGGATCGCGTACTGCACCGCCGAGAGGATGAACGGCGCGTTCCAGCCGGGGTTGAGCGCGACATCGTAGCCGCCCTGCAGCGGTAGCCAGCCGAGCACCCGGGCCAGCAGGTAGGTGAGAATCAGGGCGAGCCAGAAGTAAGGGATGGCGGCCAGCAGCGTCGTGGCCGGGATCAGCGAGTCGAGCCACGTCCCGGGGCGCCACCCCACGATCGCGCCGAGCAGCACCCCGAGCAGCGCGGCGAGGACGGTGGCGACCCCGACGAGCACCACGGTCCAGGGCAGCGACGTCAGGATCACGTCAGAGACCTTGGCCGGGTAGTAGCTCACCGAGACCCCAAGGTCGCCGTGGGCGAGGTTCTTGAGGTAGTTGACGTACTGGCTCCACAGGGAACCCGTGTCGTCGCCCCCGAGGAGGAGCGTGTACGCCTTGCGCGTCTCCGGGCTGACCGAGCCGCCGCGCTGCTGGAGCTTGGCCAGCAGGATGTCGACAGGGTTGCCGGGCAGGAGGCGCGGGATGGCGAAGTTGAGGGTCAGGGCGGCCCACAGGGCCACCGCGTAGAAACCCAGCTTGCGAAGGAAGTAACTCACAGCAGCGCTCTCTCCTCGGGGGCGACGTCTCGGGCGGTCAGCTCTGGGGCTTGAGCCGCTTGAAGATCTCCGCGGCGTCGAGGGATGACCACACTGCGGGAAAGGCGTACAGGTCCTGGTCCGAGGGCCAGCCACTGAACTTCGCGGTGCTCCACACGCTCGTCGTCCCACCGGTCAGGATCGGGACGTACGGCATGTCCCGCACGACCGCCTGCTGGATGGTGTCGAAGTACGGCTGCCGGGCCGCCTTGTCGTCGAGTGGGAGCGCGGCCAGCTTGTCGAGCGCCGCGTCGATCTCCGGGTTGTTGTAGCGGGAGAAGTTGTTTCCGGCGGGCTTACCCACCTTGGCTCCGGTGTTGGAGTCGAAGAAGTAGGTGTAGAGGTAGAACGGGTCCGGCGCGGGGCCCTGCCCGAGCGAGTCGATGGCCAGCTGGAAGTTGCCGGATCCCTTCTTCTCCGTCCACTCGTTCCAGGAGGACTGGGCGGCTTGCAGGTCGATCCCGGCGGCCTTGGCCTGCGAGGCCATCGTGTCGATCGCGGTGATGTAGTCCGTCCAGCCAGTGACCACCTCGACCGTCAGAGACAGCCGCTTGCCGCCCTTGGCGTAGATGCCGTCGGCGCCCTTGACCCAGCCGGCCTGTTCCAGGCTCTGTGCGGTCTTCTGCGGTTCGGCGGCCATGGGCGCCACCCTCTCCGTGAGGGCGGCGGAGGCGAACTGGTCCTGGCTGGGGGTGAGCGTAAAGGTGGGGGAGATCGCGCTGGCGGTGTCCTGGAACGCCAGTTTGTTGAGCTGCGTGCGGTTGAGGGCGGAGTAGAGGGCGTGCCGGACGGCGGGGTCGGTCTGTGGGCCCTTGCAGCCCATCTGCACGCTGGAGCAGGTGGCGAGCACCATCTGGTTCTGCCACTGGGTGTACGCGTCGTACTTCGGGAAGTTCTTCTTGGTGTTCTTGATATCGGGGATCGGTCCGGTGAACCAGTCCACAGTGCCGGCCGCGATGCCGTCGGCGCCGGCCTGGTTGCCGGACAGCGCGACGAAGCGGATCTTCTTGACCTTCGGTTCTCCGCCCCAGTACTTGGGGTTCGAGGCGTAGGTGAAGGCCTGCGGCTTGAACTCGCTGATCAGGTAGGCGCCGGTGCCGACGGGCTTCTCGACGACGTCCTCGGTGGGGCTGATGGTCTTCCACAGGTGCTCGGGAACGATCGGCACGGTGCCGAGCACGTCGGGGCCCTTGACGAAGGCCGGCGCCTTGAACGTGAAGGTGACGTGGGTGTCGTCCACCGCGGTGGCGGTGCCGTCGAAGCCGATGTTGTTGATGGCCGCGTTGTTCTTCAACAGGCCAAAGGTGAACGCGACGTCCTTCGCGGTGAAGGGCTGACCGTCGCTCCACGTCACCCCGTCGCGCAGGGTAACCGAGAGGACGGTGCCGTCCTCGTTCCAGGACTGCTCAGTGCCGAGCAGCGGCACGAGGTCGGACACCTTGGCCTTGTTGACGAAGAACAACGTCTCGTAGGTCGCGCCGAGACCCCCGATTCGGGACGGCGAGAACGGGTTGAAGTTGATCTGGTAGTCGCCCGATTGACCCGTGTAGGCCACGAGCGTGGCCTCCGAGCTGGTGGACGAGGTCGCGCCGGAGCAGCTGGTCAGCACGAGACCGAGCGCGGCTGCGCCCGCGAGCGCCGCAGCGCGGCGCGGTATGCCGGTGAAGAGAGACATCGTGGTCCTTTCACGAGCGGGGGCGATGCTCGCCCGCCATGGCCCAGGAAGGGCATGGCATGTATTCTTAAGCGACTTAATTTACTCAGTCAATGCGTGGGGCGACTTGATCTCGCTATGTTTCAGATCCGTTACCACGCATGGTGGGCCTCAGCTACGTGGCCCCACCCCTGCCCCAAAGCCGGACGGCCACCTCGCCGAAGGGTCGTTTCATACGTCAGATGGGCCATGAGCAGCTGATGTACCTGGCTCAGCGCCGTCGTCCACCCACGTTGGACGCTGGTGCCTGGCATGCCTTCGGCGCCCAGATCGACCGCCCGGCCATCATCAACATCGCCGGAGGCCGGCGCGGTCGTCGCGCCCTCCTCAGTTATTTAGTTGATTGACTAAACATATGAGCTGGAGCGATCATTCGAAGCTCCAGCTCCGTGACAGGTCTAGGAGGACTCGCGGCATGCTCCGCAACGACGATGGCCGCGTCACCACGGCTGGGCGGATGCTCGATCTCCTGCGCACACGCGGCACGCTCAGCCGGGTAGAGCTCGCCGAACTCTCCGGCCTCACGCAGGCCAGGATCACGCACGTGGTCCGCCGCCTGATCGACGGTGGCCTCGTGCACGAGGTGGGCCGTGAGCAGCAGGGCCGGGGCCAGCCCCGGCGTCTGCTGGAGCTCGACGCCGACGCCTGGTACGCCGTCGGAGTTCAGGTCGACCGCACCACGACGACCATCGTCGTGATCGACTTTGCCGGCCGGCGGGTCGCGACCGCCGGCCTCCGCGGCACCGGGACCAGCGGGCCGGGTGCGGCCCTCTCCACACTGGCCGACCACGTCGACGACCTGTTGCACAGCACCGGCGTACCGCGAGAGCGGATCATCGGCGTCGGCCTGGTCACCCACGGACCTCAGGACCGCGAGCGCGGCATGCTCCTCATGGCCCACCCCACGCCCGACTGGCTCCAGTACCCCCTGACATCAACGTTGTCGCACCGGCTCGGCCTGCCCGTCCTGTTGGAGAACGACGCGACTGCGGCGGCCACGGGCGAGCAGTGGTCCGGCACGGTGCCGACCGACACGTTCGGGCTCATCTACATGGGTGCCGGGCTGGGCGGCGGCATCGTGGCGGACGGCAACGCCTACCGCGGTCGCGCCTCGAACGCCGTCGAAATCGGGCACGTGGGGCTCATGGGCGCCAGCGCTCCCTGCGTCTGCGGCAACCGCGGCTGCGCCGAGGCCGAGGCGGGCCCCCGCACCGTCGTCGCGCAGGTGCTCGCTCATCCCGACCTCGCCGAGCGCCTCGGCATCAAGGCCCACGAGGAGGACACCCTCGCCGACTTCGAGCGCGTCGTGCGCGCGTGGCAGACAGGCGACCCGGACGCCACAACGATCCTCCAGCAATCCGCGCGCTGGATCGGCCGCACAGCGGTGACCATGGTGAATCTCTTTGACCTCGACACCGTTGTGCTGGCAGGGCCCGCCCTCATCAGCGCCGGCCCGCTCTACCAGCAGTTCGTCGAGGCGGAGCTGACCCGCCACGCGCTCAGCCGGGCGCTCAGCAAGCCTTCTGTCCTGCTGTCCGCCAACGTGGACACCGCCGCCGCCATCGGTGGCGCCCTGCACGTCCTGCGAAGCGTCACCGTGGAGCACATGGCCAGGACGCCCGCCTGACGCGGTCCGTCCATCCCGTCCAGTCCCGCTCGTCGACGAGAACCAGGAGAGAGATGTCCTCCCCCAACACCCCCGCACCGCACGTCGCCTGGACAGTACTGCGCCGCGACGGCGTCGCCATCGTCCTCGCCCATCCCGCCAGCGGACTACCCGCCGTCGTGCACTGGGGCGCCGACCTCGGCCCGCTGGAGACCGGCGACCTCGAGGCCCTGGACCGCGCCACCAGCCGTCAGACCGCACCCGGCACGCTGGACGCCGCCTGGCGCCTACCAATCGTGCCCGAGGAGGCCAACGGCTGGTCCGGCCGCCCAGGTCTGCTCGCCACCCGCGGCGGTCGTCCCGTCTACCCGCGCTGGACGTCGCAGGTCGAGCACGAGGACGGCGCGTCCGTGCACGTCATCGCGACCGACGCCAACGCCGGCCTGACCCTGCGAATTTACGTGGAAATCGGCGCAGGCGGACTGGTGCTCCTGCACCACGAGCTGACCAACGATGGTGTCGGGAATGTGGAGGTGGAATGGCTGGAGGTGACGCTCCCGGTGCCGAAGACCGCCGACCACCTCACCGCCTTCTCCGGGCGTTGGACCCGGGAGAAGGCACCGCTCACCGCAGCCATGCCCCGGGGAACGACCACGCGTGAGTCACGCCGCGGCCGTGGCGGGCACGACGCCCCTTGGACGACGCTTGCCTCGATCGGAACGCCACGGAACCGCAGCGGTGACGTGTGGGCGGTCCATCTCGGTTGGAGCGCCGACGTTCGTCATCGAACCGACCGGATCACCGAGCACGTCACGCTTCTCGGCGCCGGCGAACTGTTGCGCCGTGGGGAGGTTCGTCTGGCGCCCGGCGAGTCGTACCGCACTCCCCCGGCGTACTTCGCGTGGTCAGCCACGGGTCTCGACGGTGTCGCGGACCGCTTCCACACCTGGGCCCGCGCGCGAACCCAGCACCCCCGCACGCCCCGACCGCTCGTGCTCAACACGTGGGAGGCGGTCTACTTCCAGCACGACCCCGCGCGCCTGGAGCAGCTCGCGCGCCGGGCCGCGAACGTGGGCGTGGAGCGCTTCGTGCTCGACGATGGTTGGTTCCTCGGCCGCCGCGACGACACCTCAGGTCTGGGCGACTGGCAGGTCGACCCGACGGTGTGGCCGCAGGGACTAGAACCCTTGGCGGACCTCGTCCACGCACTCGGCATGCAGTTCGGGCTGTGGTTCGAGCCCGAGATGGTCAACCTCGACTCGGAGTTGGCCCGCGCGCACCCCGACTGGCTGCTCGCCAACCCGGAGTCGATTCCGTCGCCCACAGGTCTGTCCTTCCGCACCCAGTACGTGCTCGACCTGGCCCACCCCGACGCCTGGGAGCAGGTGCGGGCGAACATGTCCGCGCTGATCGGCCGGCTCGGCATCGACTTCATCAAGTGGGACCACAATCGAGACCTGATCGAGGCGGTGCACGACGGGACACCCGGCACGCACGCGCAGACACTCGCCGCCTACCGGCTGATCGAGCGCCTCAAGGCCAACCACCCGGGCCTCGAAATCGAGTCGTGCTCCTCCGGCGGTGCCCGCTCGGACCTCGGCATTCTTGAGTACACCGACCGGGTGTGGGCGTCCGACTCCAACGACCCCGTCGAGCGGCAGGACATCCAACGCTGGACGGAACTCCTGCTGCCGCCCGAGCTCATCGGCGCTCACGTCGGCCCGTCGCCCGCGCACTCGTCTGGCCGCGCCACCACGCTGTCCTACCGCATGGCCACCGCCCTGCAGGGCTCGGCAGGCTTTGAGTGGGACATCCTGGCCTGCGCCGAGGAGGAGGTCGAGGCGATCGTCGCGTTTGCCGGCCTCTACAAGGAGCTGCGGGAGCTGCTGCACACCGGCACCGTGGTGCACCCGGACGTACTCGACCCGGCGCTGAAGGTGCGCGGCGTGGTTGCCCCCGACCGCAGCGAGGCCGTGTTCACCGTGTGCACTGTCAGCTCGATCGAGGAGGCGTTGGCCGAGCGGCTCCGGCTGGACGGCCTGGACCCGCAGCGCCGGTACTCAGTGCGCCTCCGGGACGAGATCGGCGCGGCGCAGTGGGGATGGACCATCCCGGCATGGATGGGCAAGACACCTCTCGTCGTCCCGGGCCGGGTGCTCACCGAGGTCGGCCTGCAACTGCCCACCCTCTGGCCGGTCCAAGCGCTCGTCCTACACCTCACCGCAGTGTGACGACCGTAGCGGCGATGCGGTCTGTTGTGGCTCTGCCGCATCACCGTGCCGGTCAATTCGTACACCCGAGATTCGGTGGACCTTGGAGGACGACATGATGGACGATCCAGTGACGCTCGCGAACAAGGTGGCCTGGGAGACGGCGTCACAGAAGCATGTACGCGAGTACGACGACCTGTTGGCCGAAGCGGCGGCCGGAAGTTCACTCCTCGACACCGAGCGCGCCCTGCTGCGTCAGGTCCTGGTTCGCTCGCCCGAGGTGATCCACCTTCAGAGCGGCAACGGCCTGGACGACCCGGCACTCGTCTACGCCGGGGCCAGATCCGTAATCGGCGTCGACTACAGCGAGGTAGCCGTCGAAGCAGCGCAGCGACGGGCCGACGAACTCGGCGTGGCGTGCCGGTACATCGCCGCCACACTGCCGCCCGCACCCTTGCCGGACGCCAGCGCCGACCTGGTCTACACCGGGAAGGGCGCCCTGATCTGGATGCCCGACCTGGACGCGTGGGCTCACGAGGTCGTCCGGCTGCTGCGGCCCACCGGGCACCTCTTCATCTACGAGGCGCACCCGGCGGTACCGCTGTGGACCTGGGACGCCGACTACCCCCGGATCCGCGTCGACCGCAGCTACTTCGCCGCCAGCCACGTCAACGACACCTTCCCCGGCAACGGCGCCGTCGAGTGGCAATGGAACCTGGGACAGATCATCACCTCGGTAGTGGCTGCCGGCATGGAGATCCTGCACGTCGGTGAGTACGCCGAGCCGTTCTGGCGGATGGGTGGTGTGACAGCAGCCGCGTGGGACGGCCGACTGCCGAACTCCTTCTCCCTCCTCGCTCGCCGCCGGTGAACGTCACCGCCTCGACGAGCTTGGCTGGTCCCTACAGGTCCCACAGGTCCCTCCATGAGCGGCACTCCCGCCGGGCCCCCGCAACCACCGAAGCAGCGGGTACGCCAGCGGCGCGGTCCAGGCCGAGGGCGCCGGTGTCCACAGCGTCAGCTCACTGTGGTCGTCGAGCCCGTTCAAGCCGTCCGGGGCCAGACCCTGGTCGCCGCACGCCATCGCGTCGAAGACAGACACCATCGCCTTGACCGCAGCGCCTCGAGCGACGGCCGGTGCCGGATCGGTGGTACGACCGAGACCATGGTCGCCCGGGGACGTTGGGGCGATGCTGGCGTTGATGCGGCGGATGACGGCATCTCATGGGCTGCTCGCGTTCGTCGAGTCCAGCCGGGAGCACTACCAGCTGATGGCCTCGATGCTGTTCCTGCTGTCTGGGCGTGACGGGCAAGCCCGGCCCGGCTCGGCTGACTTTCGGGCCGCAGAGAACCGCATCTGCCTGACCTGGGCCGAGTGGCACGACCAGTTGCGCCGGGCCAGCTTTACTCCGGTGGCAACCGTACCGGACGCGGAGTCGGATCCGGCCGCGTTCCTTGAGCAGCACCTCTACCTGGCTACACCGGCAGGGCTGGATGACCCGGTTGACCAGCGTCAGCGCGAGATGAGCGACCAATGGGAGAGCAGTCGATGCGCCAGGACGACGTGGAGTGTGAGCCCTCGGCATCGCCGGTCGCGCAGGCGTCCGAGGAGTCGCGCCCGCTGCGGCGTAACAGGGACTTCAGGCTGCTGTGGACTGCGCAGGTGCTTTCCGCGACAGGGTCCGGAATGAGCACGATCGTGTACCCGTTGCTCGCCCTGGCGGCGACCCGCTCGCTGACGATGGCGGGTGTGGTGGGTTTCGCGGGCATGGCCGCCGCCGCCCTGATGCGGCTGCCGGCGGGCGTCCTGGCCACAGGCGTGCATCGCGCCCGGCGTCCGGCTCGCATAGTCCAGCCCGGTGGCCTCGGTCTGCGGCAACGCGTCCAGGTCCGCCCGCAGCAGCACCGGCGGACCCGGTCGGCCACCGCGCAGCACCGCCGTCACCGACGTCAGCCCTTCACCCCGGGACACTTCCAGCCCCAGACCTGCGAGCGACTCGACGACGGCGGCCTGCGTGCGCGGGAGATGCAGACCCGTCTCGGGGTACGCGTGCAGGTCGCGTCGCAGACGTACCAGGTCCGGTTGGAGTCGCTGGGTGGTGGCGCGGATGGCGCTGACGTGATCAGGGTGGGACACGGCGAATCAATCTCCAGTTCTGCGTCGGGGACGGCGGCGGGACGGCCTGGTTCTCACTGCCCGTTGGCGCGTCATCCGACGACCCCCACGACCACCGTCCCGGCCTCGCCGATGCCGAGCGACAACGCCCTCAAGGCGGATATGCAGCGTATTGCACATGGGCGCCGAGGCCGTGCGGCTTCCCGCGACCCGGCTCACGCCAGCGCTGGACCTGTCGAAACGTCGGTCAACCGGACGTCGGGTACGACCCGCCGGCAGACTCCGGCGTCACTGCCGCGCGGCGTGGACCGTCCTCGTCGGACAACAGCCGGGCGATTTCGGCCGGATGCTCCAGGTGCGAGAGGTGACCACCCGGCAGGACGGTGATGTCGACTGTCGGTAGAGCAGCCCGCAGCCAGCCGACATAGGCGACCGGCGGCTGCGCCGCAGTGATCCACCGGTAGCTGATGCCCCGCGCGCCGATCGCCCGGAGATCCGCCTCGCGGTCGGCGGCGATCTGCTCGTCCGCACCGCGCAGGACCTCGTCCCAATAGCCCAGCAGAAGGTCCGGCCGCGGTTCGGTAAAGGTCTCGGCGATGTTCCGCGCCTCGCCCTGGAGCGCCTCAATGCCCATCCCGGCCGTCATCCGCTCCCAGACCGCCCGCCAGCCCGGGCCGCGCAACTCCGGCTCCGCCGCCCGCACGGCGGTGCCGAAGGGACCCGGCAGCAGGTACTGGTCCAGGTTCACGACGCCACGGGTGGGGAAGCGCGCGGCGTAGACCGTGGCGATCACCGCGCCCAGGGAGTGCCCCACCACGGTCGGCGCCTCGGAGAGGGCCGCCGCCTCGATCTGGCCATGGATGACCTCGGCGACCCCGTCCAGGTCGTACGACGCCCGCGGCGGCGCGTCCCCGTGCCCGGGCAGGTCCAGGGCGAGGACCTCCCGACCCGGCTGCAGAGTGGTGAGTTCCCGACGCAGGGGCTGCCAGTGCCGGCGGTCGAAGGTGAGGCCGTGGAGGAGTACCAGTGGAGAGGACATACCCGGACGGCGTAACCACGTACCGAACGAGTTGTTCGTGGCCTGGATCACTCCGCCCGCCCTGCCTGTCGCCGGCTGCTCCCGGCGACCCAGGAACAGCCGACCCGGTGCGAGCGTCGTCAGCGAGGACGACTACATCGCCTTCCTCGACCAGGACGTGCCGGCCCGCTACGGGTCGTGGCAGTCGATCTACACACCGCACCCGGCCGGCATCGCCCTCGCGCTGGACGCGGCCAGCAGGGAGGCCAGATGGCCGACATCTGGGCCTGCCTGGGAGGTCTGTGACCGAGCGGTGCCAGCGTCGGGTGCTCCGGCGTCGCAACTGACGGGATAAAAGCCCTGAGGTCACTTTTGAGTGCCTTCAGGATGTTCGTGATGACGTCAGTTGGTGCCGCGTGAAGGCCTTGGGGCGCTACCGCCGGGTTCTGCGGGCTCGCCAAGTGCCGCGCTTGGTGTCGGCCATGGTTGTCGGTCGACTGCCGAACGGCATGCGGCCTTTGGCCATCGTGCTTCTCGTTCATCAGCAGCAGGGTTCCTATGCGATAGCCACACCATCGTGCGGGACGGGCCGCGCCGAGACAGCGCCGGCACTATGACCACGACGGCCTACCTGTCCGGTGACCTTGACGTCAGCGCTCACGAAGACCTCGCCGCAATGATCGACCAGATCCTCGACGACGGTGTGACCACCAGAATCGTGATTGACCTCGACGGCACCGAGTACCTGGACAGCGTCTCACTGAACGTGCTGATCAAGGGACAACTCAGCGCCCGCGGGCGCTGAGTCTCCTATCGGGTCCTCAACGCCCGAGGCATCGCGTACCGCGTGCTGCAGGTCACCGGTGTGCTGCAACTCTTGGAACACCCACCTCCCCACGCCCGCCCGTAGCACGGTCAATGTCACGCAGATCAGGCCATCTGCGTCGGTGTCAAGGTGGCGGGAAGTGCTCTGGACTCGTCGTAGGTGTCGAGGTAACGGGCGAATCCGGCGGGGGCGCGGCTGTGGTGGCGGGCGCTGGTGTCCACCGGGCAGCTGGCGTCGGCGACGACCCGTAGGCCGGCCTGCCGGCCGCGGAACACGAGGTCGTGGTCCTCACCGTGGGCGAGGGGAGCGAATCCGTCGAGATCGGCGTAGGCGCTGGCGGTGCAGCCGAGATTAGCTCCGTGGACATGGGTGTGGTCGGAGCCGTGGAGCCCGCTGCGGTAGCGCTTCTCGTACCGGTCGCGGACCCATCGTCCACGGGGCGTCCAATCGGTGACGGTGACAGTGCCGGCGAGGATGTCGGTGCCGCGACGTGCGTGGTGCCGGTGCCAGTCGATCCAGTCTCGAGGGACGCGACTGTCGGCGTCGGTGGTGGCGAGCCACAGGCCCCGTGCGCCGCCACGCAGCGCGTGGGCGAACCCGGCAGCTCGTGCGGCACCGACGTTACGGGCCGCCACCTCCACGACGGTAGCGCCGGCCTGCTCGGCGATGGCGGCGGTGTCGTCTCGGCACTGATCCGCCACCACGATCAACTCTGTCCGTACCGGCTGGTCGTGCAGAGCCGCCTGCAGCGCGCTGAGGCAGTCGGGCAGCAGGGCCTGCTCGTCGTGCGCGGGTACGACCACCACGACACGGTTCAGCACAAGCCCTCGGCCTGGGCGACGGACCTGGCCTGCGGAGGTACGCGGAGAAACACGTCGAGGAGAAAGTCATCCTCTTCGTGCCGTCCGAGGCGGTGCAGGCCGGGTTCGGCGTTCAGCCTGCGGTGGACGTCGTCGCCGGTGCGCGCGTGTTCGGCGACGGTGGGACGCCAGTGCACCGCCACGAGGGTGCCACCGGGCTCGAGCGCCTGCACCGCCCGGCTCGTCAACAGGCCGAGGTCGACATCGTCGAAGTAGTAGCAGAGTTCCGACAACACGACGAGGTCGAAGTGGGCGTCAGGCCAATCGCTCGGCATCCGACGTTGCTGGACCTGCACATGCCGGTGGTCGGCGAGCCGCTCGGCGGTGGTGCGCACGGCCTCGGCGGCGATGTCGACGGCCAGAAGTCGGTCACATCGCTGGGCCAGTCGGAGGGTGAGCATGCCGGTGGAACAACCGGGTTCGAAGCCGGAGCGGTATCGCCGCTGCGGAAGAGAGGCCACGGTCAGGTCGTGCTTGCGCTGCTCGTACCAGCGCGTCTGGAAGCTCCAGGGGTCGTCGTTGGCCGCGTACATCTCGGCGAAGTATTCCGGCGGGGTGCTGCGGGAGGAAGCTGTCATCAGATGAACACCGTTTCGTACGGGCGGGCGAAGCGTGCCAGGACGTTCGGTGGCAGGATCGCGGCATCGGCCGGCTCCGGGCCCAGGGGCAGGATCTGGCTGGGGAACTCGTTGATCGCGCGGGCTTTGGCGGCGCGGGCACCCTCGGTCAGGTCGACCCGTCGGGCACGGTGCCAGGGCACCTCGGGGGCGTCGGGCACAGCCCAGTGCCAGGCCCAGATGGGAAATTCGAGTAAGACCGCTCCGGTGTGCTGACACGCCAGAGCGGCGGCCCGGCCGACCGCCTCGTGGTCGGGATGTCCGTCGCCGCGCCAGGTCGTCAGGCACCACTGGCCCGGCCGCAGTCGCCGGCACAGCACCTCGGTCAGCGACGTCTCGTCCACGGCCCCGTCCGGCTGGCCGAGATGGTGCACGTCCGACCGGGGTACACCGAGAAGCTGGCAGGCGGCAGCTGTCTCGGCACGGCGGATCGCGGCCAGTTCGGCCCTGCCGTAGACCCGCGAACCGGGATGCGAAGCCTCACCATCGGTGACGACGATCACCTGCGCACCGTCGACCATACTGAGCAGACCTCCGACCCCGAGAACCTCGTCGTCCGGGTGGGGGGCGACAACCAGCGGCGCCGTCGCACCGGTGAAGGTCAGCGACAGACGCTCCCAGGTGGCCGGGGCTGACCACGCCGCCCACCGTCGTTCGTCGGTGCCGTCGGCGACGATCGGTTTCACCACTGAGGGTCCTCCTGTCCGGCCGCGAGCGCACCGAGCTGCGCGAGGTCGGCCTCGGCGTGGCTCTGACGTAGATACACGGTGAGATCGGCGACGCGGCGAGCGTGCTGGTCGTCGCGGCACAGCGGGCCCGCCCCGAGGGCACGGCCAACCCGGTCGAGCACCGTCGTAGCGGCCGTCTCCACAACGGCCCGAACCTCGCGCGCGAGCCGGCCCGCGTCGCCGGTGGGGTCGGCGTCGATTCGAGTGGCGGCGGCCTGCAGCGTGGCACGGGCCGCGGCGAGGTTCGCGGCGACGGCCCCCAGATGCGCCATGGCGTGCGCGTCGAGTGTGCGTGCCCGTGCGGCCCGGTGCAGGGTGTCGGCAACACCGACGGCTGCCCCGTACCAGCAGGCGGCCACTCCCACGGCGCCGTGCCAGAAGCCAGGTCTGTCGGTGTACGCCCCGGGGCCGCCGACCGGACTCGCCGTGACGTCGGCGAAGCGGACCGTTCTGCTGTCGCTGGCGGCCATGCCGACTGCCGGCCACGTCCCGTCCAGTGCGTCCACGCCCGCCTGATCCAGGTCGACGGCGAACAGCTGGATTCCGTCCGGTGTGCCGGCGGTGACCAGCGCCCGATTGCAGGCCGCCGCTCCCGAGCACCAGGGGCGATCACCGGTTAGAGTCCAGTCGGCACCCTTGGCGGAAGCGGTCACCGACGTCGGCGCCGCCGCCCAGACTCCCCACGCGTCGCGCCGCCCACCCGCGGCGGCCGTGCCGTTGAGCTCGGCGAGAATCGCCAGTGCGTCCGCGTGCCCCTCGCCCAGCCGAGCCAGGACAACGTCCTGGCGGCCCAGCTCGGCCAGGCGTAGAAAACGTTCAGCGGTCCGGCCGCTGCCGGGCAGCGGAAGATCGAATCGCCCGGCATCGACACCGTTCCGGAAGGCCGCCTTCACCGCTCGGGCGTGCTCACCGGTGGGCATCAGCTGCTCGCCCGCTCGACTCATACCCAACTCCTGAATCCCGGCAGTGATCAGACCGCGGGCGGTGAAAGATCGAAGCCCGGTGCACCGCGCACAAGGTGCCCCACGCTCACCCGCTCAAACATCGCGGACATCAGGCCGAGACGGCAGCGACGCAGAACTCGTTACCCTCCGAATCGGCCATCACCACCGGGCAGTCGACGAGCAGGTGGTCATCGATGGGCGAGACGCCGGTGGTGAGGTACGCGCCGAGGTGCCCTCCGCCCACGGAGCGCCACCGCCACCGTCGTTACCAGCGTGCAGCGCGAGGAGCGACTTGGTAGCGGCTGCTGGCCAAGCTCGATCAGGAACTGAACCTCGCAACGGCCCCCCGTTGCCGACTGCGGGACTGTCGCGACCGCTTAATAGCAAGGACGGTAGCCGCATACCGCGGCTCGGCGGCGCATTCCGCCGTCAGCGGGCCAGGAAGCTGATCAAGGCCGAGTTGAACTGGTCTGCGTGCGTGACGTTGATGCCGTGCGGGCGGCCGCTCACGACGACGAGCTCGCTGCCGGGCAGGGCGCCTACGTGGCCAACCCAACCAGCATCACAACGGCGACACCGGCGGAAATCCACGAGGTGCGTAACGCGACAGCCGGTCGAACAGACAGCCGATACGTGGCGAGCGCGTACATGGCAAAAGCACTGGCCACGAGCGCGACGAGTCACGCAGCGAGTAGAAGGGCTTCGTTCAGCGGTAACGCCACGGCGAACCTCCCGACGGTTCTCCCCCGCACCCCAGTCAACGCCTCACACTCGGCGGCCAGGCGGGCCGAGCAGTGAACGCTGGATGGCGAACCAATGCCTCACCGGACCAGACGGTGAACCTCCCCGGGAAGGGGCAGCCCCGAGCACGTGTGCGCACATGACTCGAGACGTGGGGATCACCGCGGCCAGGAGAGGGCCGCCTGTGCCATTCACCGGGCCGCAGGTTTCGCTCGAATGAGCAAGTGTCGATTGAATCGGTGACCATCGTCCCCCATCGCCGCCGGGACCAGATCGAACACAGCCGGAGCCGTACGGACACGGCGGGACGGAGGGGACCCGCGTCGGACGAGCAGCCACCGAGCAGTCGAACATCCACAAGGGACACATAAAGTAAGAGCCCGACCTGCGTTGCCGCAGGTCAGGCTCTCTTGATCTTGTGCACCCGGAGGGACTCGAACCCTTAACCTGGTCCGCCCTGCATGGCGAATAGCGGGCTGTCAGGCGAAACGGTCAGCCTTGGCGCCACTTCTGGTTGGCAGTGCCGGCGCAGTCCCAGATGATCAGACGCGCGCCGTCGTTGCCGTTCCAGCCGTCGATGTCGACGCACCTGTTGGCCTGCGGATTTACCAGGTCGCCGGCCGCCGACAGGACGAACTGCTGAGCACCGGTGCCGTTACAGGACCAGAGCTGAACGACCGCCCCGTTGGCGGTGGACCCGCCGGAGACGTCCATGCACTTGTTGTTCTGCGACCGCAGGGCCCCGCCACTGAACGTCCAGGCCTGGGCGGCAGTGCCATTGCATACCCAGGTCTGCAGCGGTACTCCTTCGGCGAAGTTGGACGACGGCACGTCTATGCACTTGTTGTTCCAGTTACTGATCAAGCGGGTGTTCCCGCCACCGCCGGTGGTGATCAGGCTGAGTCCATAGGTGCTGAGGATCTCGTTGACCGGCTGGAACCACATCGTGGCACCGGAACTGCAGTTACCGGATCCGCCCGAGGTCACACCCTGCGCCTGGTTCCCCGAGATCCACGAGCCGCCGGAGTCCCCGGGCTCGGCACAGGCGTTGCTGCGACTCAGGCCGGAGACGGCGCCCTGGGCATAGTTGATCGTCTCGTTGCGGCCCAGAATCGTGCCGCAGCGCCAACCGGTCGTACGGCCGGACCGGCACACCGAGCTGCCGATCGCGGCGTCCTGCGAACCCGCCACTGTCACGTTGCCGCCGGAGTAGTTGTTGACCCACGGCTGAGGCGTCCAGGAACTGTTGGTACGGATCCACGAGTAGTCGTTGCCGGGGAACGACGAGCCGGCGAAGCTGCCCTGTGCGACGTTGTTGTAGCCGAGGGTGGGGCTACCGACGCCGCCACAGTGTCCGGCGCTGACGAAGCCGCCAACGACCGCGAAGCCGACCGAGCAGAGCGTGTTGCCATTGATGACGTACTGGTCGCCACCGCGGACGTCGTACAGGGGCCGGGGTGCTTCCGGGGTCTCGACGACGGCGATGGCGTCGACGGCGACGCCGCTCGCCCGGGCGAACGCTCTGGCGGCCGGCTCGCCGCCGGGCTGCACCCGCACGACGACGCGGTTGGCCTGGACGTCGATGTACCAGCCGTGGACGCTCCTACCGGCCTTGGCACCGTGCCGGTCGAACGCCGCCAGCATCGCGTCGAGCTGCCTCTCGCTGCGGGAGACGACGCTGGCGTCCGCGCCCTGCGCGCGTACCACGGTCATGGCGGAGGTGTCGGTGACCGCGACGGTCAGACGATCGCCGCCCTCCGGGACCCAGGCGCCGGCGAACGACGAGCCGAGCCGCTCACGCAACCGCCGCTCGACAGCCGGCGCGACGGCCTCAACCCGTACCCGCTTGACGATCTGGGCGTCGGTGAGGTGCAGATCCCGCCGCATGGCGGCGACCATCGCGGGATCCATGTCCAGGGTGGGCGACGCGGTCGGCGCGGCCGGAGCCGGCCTCGCATCGGCGGAGCCGACGCTCGGCGTGAGGCTGAGCGTGGCGAGCACCACGGCGGCGATGCCGAGCATCCTCGGTAGAGATCGCATGGCAATTCCTTCCAGCTCTCGGTCGCGAGAGGCCCGCGGACCGACGGTGGCGGAGGAGACATGGAACGGGACGGAGAGCGCTCTCTCGCGAATGAGTGTGAGCACAACATCTACGCATGTCAATCAAATGTCGCCGCGGCAGCGGTCACGGGTTCCCGACCAGACGCGCGACTATGAACACAGACCGCCGTTCTACCCCGCCGGTTGGCAACACACCGATCAGTACCAGGGCTTCTGATCGGTGATTCATCACTGCCCGTAGTGCCGAGGCGCGCCGCGAACCTGTGCCAGATGCAAGCCGTCATCGACGTGGCGGAGTCGGCGGTGCCGTCAGTCGCAGGCCCGAACCCCTCGGGCGCAGGCTTTCCACCGCACGCACCGCCTCCGACCTATTGCTGGTTCCGCCGGGCGTGAGATGCGCCCGGCGGAACCGGAGGGTGTTTATCCGAGCGTGAAGCGGAAGAAGCGGGGGCGGTAGATGCCTGGGTCGCGGTAGTGGTCGCCGTCGGGCGAGACGCGAGTGTCCATGCTGTTGACGTTGTAGGAGGCGATGAACGTGTCGCCGGAGCTGAGCGCCGGGTGGACGTGGGCGTTGTAGGAGATGACGTTCGGGTTCCAGTAGCTGCCGTACGGTCCGGGTTCGGGCATTCGGTAGACAGGGGTTTTCTGGGTGAACGGGCCGTAGGGTGAGCAGGACGTCCAGGCGTTGATCTGGCCGCTGAACGCTTGGGTGCTGTCCTGGCTGAGCAGTAGGAACTGTCCGCCCCATGGGGTGACGCTGTATTCGTTGGCGATGCCGGTCAGCAGGTTGCGGGAGTTCTGCTCACGCATCGTCCAGCCCCACGGTGTGTGGTACTGCCAGGTGCCGGTGGCGAGGTCGCTGCCGTACACGCGGGCGATGCGCATCTGCTTGTTGATCGGCGAGTCATCCACGCCGTAGACGTAGGTGTAGCAGTCGCCGCTGCGGCTCGCCGGCAGGAGCGCCGAGCCCCAGGCGACGCCGCTGGCCGAGGGTAGCTGTCGGATGCTGACCGGGGTTCGTAGGTTGGACAGGGCGAAGTTCGCCACCACGTTGCGGTTGAACCGCCAGTCCCAGGCGCCGGAGCCGAAGCGCTCGTATTCCTGGTACACCACCTGGAGTTGCCCGCCGGAGAGGTGACCGTCACCGACCCAGTACCACTTACCTGGTCCGGAGGGCGGCATCAACGCTCGCGGAGCCCCGGCGGTGCCGCCCTGGTAGGTGGTCAGGGTCCCGCCGCTCTGCACCACGAATGTGTTGTTCACCAGCGGGGCGCTGACCGGTCGGGTGCCGTCGCCGTTGAGCGGTCCCATCCAGGTGTCGGAGAACAGCCAGACGATCCGACCGTCGGGCAGCTTCACCGAGTACGTGGAGTCACCGCCGGTCCAGCCGTCGCGCGTGCTGGCGGCGTACCTGTTGAACGTGCCTTCCGGCTCGACGGTGGTCTCCACGCTGCGCACCGACAGCGGCCGCAGCACGCATGAGCGGCCGGTGAGTGGCAGCACGCTTTCCACGTGGGTGGAGAACGTCCTCGGGCTGCTGTCCGCGTCGGCGGAGTGGATGTCCAACTCGGTCCAGGTGCTCACCAAGGTAGCGACCATGGGGTACGCGAAGTCCGGCACGGTGATCAGGCCACCGGCGTCGGGGTAGCGCATCGTCTTGATGCTCGGGTACTTCACCTGCGTGCCAGCGCTGCCAGCCGGCGACCAGATGATCACCGCGGAGCTGCGGTTGGCGTCCTTGCTCGTATCGATCAGCAGCGTCGAGCAGTACCCGCAGCCCGGGTCACCGGAACTCTGGACGGCTCGCAAGTCGTGGTAGACCACACCACCCTTACGTAGAATGTCCTGGTACTCCACACGCGTACCAGCGGGGGTGGAGTGACTCTTGCGGGCCGGCCTCGCGCCGCCCAGAATGTCGCCGCTCGTCCCACTCAGGGCGGAGATGTTGTCACGCCACAATGTCGTGTCGGTATCTGTGTAGCCGTAGCTGCGCCACGCGTCCACCGTCGGGGCGGGGGCGGCATTCGCCTTGGCCAGCCGATAGTTGGCGATGTGGTAGCCCAGCAGCATGTCCTTGAAGTTCAGGCCATAGCCCTGCGCGGCGTGCCGGATCGCCTCGATCGGCAGATGGTCGTGGTCCCGGATGCTTTCCCAGGTCCGCCGCACGAAGTCCGGGTCGATCTGCTCGGTGAGGTAGGTGGGCAGCAGGAACGCGCCGTACTGCGGGCCGCGACTCAGGCCACCCCACGAGTTGAGCGCTGAGCCCGGCATGCTGAGCACGTCGTGGACGTTGCGCGCATACAGCTTCTCCTCGTCGGGGATGGGCAGGTACGGCTCCCGGACGTAGGTCTGGTGGGTGGCCCACTCCGCGGTGGCCTCCATCCACCAGTTCATCGAACCGAACTCCTTACCGCGCACCCAGCTGGCGGCGAAATCTAGACTGACGTCAGACTTGTCCCAGTACTGGTACTGCATGACGTGGAACAGCTCGTGCCGGGGCAGGTAGTCCCAGTCGGTCTGCCCGTTGGGCACCAGCATGGTGGCCTGCTGATTGAGCCCGAACGGCAACACGAAAGGCGCGTCGATCTCCAACCCGGCCCCGCCCAAGACAGGGATCTCGTCGACGCCGTAGACCAACACCCACGGCTTGCCGTCGCGCACCGGCAGCGGGTAACCCATCTCGCGATACTCGTCGACAGCGATCGCGAGCGAATTCAGCAGATGCTGGACGGCCTTGGCCCGGCCGTTCGAGTGGTAGTCCGCCGGAATACCCGGTCGGCCTGCTCCGGCGATGTTGAACAGGATGAGGAACTCGCCGGCGGATGCCCGGCAGCGGTAGGTGACACCGAGATAGTCGAACGGCTGGGCGGCGCAGTCGTCGTAGCCGGCCGCCGCAGGGGCGGCGGCCGGCGCGGCGACGTCCGGCGCGATCATCCTCGCCGCCTCGGGCTCAACGCTCGCTGCCAGCATCGAGAGGTAGGTCAGGTACCGCTGCGGGTCGCGGATTGCACCGGTCTGCCGTACGTGGGCGGGTACTGCCCGGGGCGAGCGAAGCGCGGTGAGTCCGTACCGAACCGCGTCGTCCCGGGAGAGCTTGCCCCGGTGGTACGCCGAAAGAATCGGTTCGTTCGGTCCGAAGTCGGGCGGAGTGACTGCCTTGTGTGGCGCAATGCTGGGCGGGGCCTCCTCGAACGGCTTGGGCCTCGGGACCGGCGGGGTATTCAGGTCCGGCTCGGGGGTGTGCGGCGCTGGAGCGGTGCCAATGGCACGGCTGGCGGCTCGCGCGGTGTCTGGGTCGGGTGCCGCCTGCGCAGCGCCACTGGTAGACACTGCCCCGGCCAGAACTACCGTCGCTATGACCAGAGCCAGGGTCTTCCTCATCTACCGCTCCTAGCTTGGAGGTTGTTGGACGTATCGGGTTGCACGTGCGGATTCGCCGGCAGATCACGAGCCTGATCTCCGGCGGCGTGTTCGGGATTGCCGGCCGGCTACCCCGCGACGATGCTGATGCCGATCATGCGTGCGCCGGTCTCGGTACGCGGGCGGTGCGTGCTGCCCGGAGCAAACACCACGTAACTGCCCGGACCCAGACGGTGGCCTCGATCGATGAACTCACCCGACACCACGTAGTAGCGCTCCTCGCCCTCGTGCACGTCCACCTCTGGCCACTCCGTTCCCGGGGCGAAGTCGTACATCCAGCCACGGGCCCGCTCGGTCGTCGGCAGGCGCCGCCGGAAGATGCCGGGCACGACCTCGACGGGTTCCACCTCGTCGACCTGCAGGATCTGCACATCATCGGATGCATTAGTCATGCCGTCATGATCGTCGTGTGCGCGCCGCACCGGCCAGTGTCTGCAATGACGTTGCCAGGTACATTCCTGCCATGATCGTTCATCGGGTGGTCGCCCTGGTTCTGCCGCCGCAGTCCACCTTCGAACTCGCCTGTGTCGCTGAGGTGTTCGGCGTGCGGCGCCCCGGTCTACCAGTCAACTACCGGTTCGACGTGTGTGCCGAGCAGCCGGGCATCGTGCCCACCATTGCTGGTTACGACATGGCGGTCACCAACGGGCTGCACGCGCTCGAGACCGCGGACACTGTGGTGATTCCGGGTTGGCAACGCCGCGAGCAGCCCGCGCCGTCCGCCGTGATCGATGCGTTGCGGCACGCTCACCAGCGCGGTGCCCGCATCGTCGCCATCTGCTCCGGCGCTTTCCTGCTCGCCCACGCCGGCCTGCTCGATCAGCGCAGGGCGACCACTCACTGGCGGATGGCCGCCGAGTTCGCCGCCCGATTTCCCGGCGTGCATGTCGAAGCCGACAGTCTGTACATCGACCTTGGCGACGTTGCGACAAGCGCGGGGACCGCGGCCGGGATCGACCTGTGCCTGCACCTGGTCCGCAATGACCACGGCGCCGCTCACGCCAACCAGATCGCCCGGCACATGGTCATGCCGCCACATCGCGAGGGCGGGCAGCTGCAGTACGCGGCAATACCCCTGACCGCGCACACTCCGGTGTCCCTGGGCCCGGTGCTCGACTGGGCCACGGAGAGACTGCAAGATCCGCTCACCGTCAACGACCTCGCCACACAGGCCAGAATGTCCCCGCGTACGTTCGCCCGCAGATTCACCGCGCAACTGGGTATCAGCCCAGGACAGTGGCTGCTCCAGCAACGGATCACGGCCGCACGAGCGCTGTTGGAGGAGACCGATCTGCCGGTCGAGACAATCGCGACCAGAGTCGGCCTGTCCACGGCCACCAACCTGCGCCGCCGTTTCCGCACCACGGTGAACACCACGCCGACCGCCTACCGCCGCTCCTTCGGCCGCGGCGGGAGGATGTAGACCGCACGCCACGACACCTGGCCCGAGCTGCCCCTACGGCACGTGGAGAGCGGGCGGTCATCGCGCCCGTCGTCCGGTCCGGCCCCGCGCTTTCGCAGGGCCTGGCGTCTCAGACCGCCTCGCCATCGGAAGCGGCGTGCTTACGGCGGTCGTAGTGGCGCGCCACTCGCACCCGGTTTCCGCAGGAGTTGCCGCACCATTCGCGGTTGGGCCGGTCACGGAGGAACAGCAGTACGCATCCGGGTGCTGCGCACGTACCCAGGTGGCCGGCGGCGACGAGGGCGACAGCGTCGGCGGCAACCTCGGCTAGGGCACCGGTTATGGCCGCTGCTCCGTGTCGCGTCGTCAGTCGTGGCTCCCCCGTATCGGCAAAGGCAAGCTCCTGCCAGCGCGGTGCCATCCGGGCGGCGACGTTGAGGCTCTCGACGTCCACCTTGGCGGGAATCTGGCTGGCGGAGAAGGCACCAGCGATGGCACGGATGGCAGTTCGGATGCCTCGGGCGACAGCCAGCTCGGCGGGACCTACGGTGCTCAGCGCCTCGTCGTCGACCGGCACGGCGCACAGGAAGCTGACGCGGCCAAGCCAAGCGGCGAGATCCGCAGGTGTCTGAAGCTCGTCACAGACCTCCCCCCGACGAGTGCGGACGGTATTGGCGAGCTCGATCGCAAGACGCACGAACTAATGATACCTGCCCCTTGCGGCCATTAGTTCACCCTGTTAACTTCTAACGGCCTCTGGCGAAACGACCATTAGGAAGGCTGCGAATGACCGATCAGAGCATCATCACGGGCCACGTCGGGTTGAACGTCACCGACCTTGACCGCTCGCTCGACTTCTACAGTCAGGCGCTCGACATCGAGGTCATCGGCCGCTCAGATGTCGACGGCCGGCGCTACGGCTTCCTCGGCCGCCACGACCTGCTCATGATCACACTCTGGCAGCAGAGTGGCGCGCCGTTCGCGGCTGACCGTGCCGGCCTGCATCACCTCTCGTTCCAGGTCGCCGACGTCCCGGCCCTTAACGAGGTCGAGCGCCGGCTGCGCGGGCTGGGTGCCGACATCCGTGACGACAACGGTGTGCCGGGTGAGCTAGCCGCCGCCGGACAGGTGTTCTGCTACGACCCTGACGGCATCCGCCTTGAGGTGTACGCCTTCCAGCGTCCGCCCCGGCCGGCGACCGTCACCGGCGACGGCCCGCCGTGCGGCTTCTTCTAGGGGTATGGCATGAGAATTCACTTAGGCGAGGTGTACGTCCAACGCAGGTCCGGCTACACACGCGAAGGGCTCGGCTCGGCCAGCGTCGGCGTGCGCCTTCCGGAGATCGCGCGCCAGTTCCTCATCCGCCAGCGCATGGTGGTGATCGGCGGACACGACACGGCCGGAGCCTTGTGGGCGAGCCCGCTGTATGGACCACCCGGCTTCCTGCGTGCCAGTGGCGAGCGCGATGTGATCGCGGACGCCGCGCCTGCCGCGGGCGACCCACTGGAAGCGGCGTTCGCCGCCCCGGCTCCTCTCGGTGCGCTCGCCATCGAGCCGGCCACCCGCCAGCGCATGCGCATCAACGGCACAGGTCACGTCCAAGGGGATCGGCTGATTATCACGGCCGACCAAATCTTTGCGAACTGCCCGAGGCACATCACCCGCCGGGAAGCCCATGGTGACGTCAACACAGGTATCTTTGCGGCCCCCAGCGACCGGCTTTCCGACGAGCAACTGCGCGTCGTGGCCGGTGCCGACACCTTTTTCATAGCCACCAGCGCCAAAGGCCATGGAGCGGATGTCTCGCACCGCGGCGGCAGCCCCGGGTTTGTCGTCGGCTGCAGCGCCACGACGCTGTCCTGGCCGGAATACCGCGGCAACGCCATGTACATGACCCTTGGCAATATCCACGTACAACCACGTTGCGGCCTGCTGTTCATCGACTGGACCGGCTCCCGCCCTGCCCTACAGGTGACGGGCAGAGCCTCCATCGACTGGGACCCCGGCCGGCTGGCCGACCACCCGGGCGCCGAGCGCATGGTCGACATCGCCATCGACAGAGTCGTCGAGACGCCGGGAGACGCCCTGATGTGGCGTTCGCTATGAGTTAGCCCGCACTCCTTTCACCCCGGTCCGCGATGCCGGGCCGATCGGCGACCGATGCTACGTCCGTGGCGGCCCGGTCGGAATCTTCAGAACAGCGAGAAAAGCCTCTACCGCTGGGGTCCGGCCCAGGCGGCTCCAGACGAGGTACTCGACACGGGCCGGCGCATCGACCACGTCAACGGTGCTCACGCCGCTCAGCCGTGGCACGTAGGCGGAGGGGAGCATGGCGACGCCGAGACCCGCGGCGACGAGCTCAGCCATCAGGTCGGCGGCGGTCACCTCGAACGCGACGTCGCGGACAAGGTTGGCGGCAGAGAATGCCTGATCGGTCTGGGCCCGCCCGGCACTTCCGGCGGGAAAGTCGACGAAAACCTCGGCAGCGAGCCGGTGGAGGTCGACTGCCGGTTCGCGCGCGAGCGGGTGATTGGGTGCGATCACGGCGACGAGCCGGTCCCGGGCAAGTTCGTGAACATCGACGCCCTTCGGTTGAACCCCTCCCGGCAGTCCCACGAACGCGAGGTCGATGACTCCCTGCTTGATGTGCTCCACGAGTTCGTCACTCCCGCCGACCCGCAGTCTCACGCGCACGTGTGGGTACCGCTCCCGGAACGCGCTGAGCGTGGCCGGGATGTCGACGGCCGCAACCGTGGGGATCAGACCCACAGTCACTCGTCCCCGCACCTCCCCCACCGCCGCCGCGACCTCGGCGGCTGCGCGCTCGGCGGCGTCCAGACACTGGCGGGCGGCGGGGAGGAACGCCGCCCCCGCCGGGGTCAGCCGCACCCGGCGGCTGGTCCGCTCGAAGAGCCTCGCGCCGAGTTCCCGTTCCAGACGCGCAATCTGGTGACTCAACGCGGACTGAACGACCAGGCACCGTTCGGCGGCCCTGGTGAAACTGCTCGTCTCGGCGACGGCGAGAACGTAGCGCAGCTGATGGAACTCCATTGATCCATCTTCCCTGTTGATCGATCGGATGACAAACATGTGTTGGAGTCATTGATAAGCACGTGGTCAAACTTTTGACATGACACGTTCCGGAGCGGAGACACTCCCCCGCCGAGCCGGCGGCGGCACGCTGCCCGGTAACCTGCCACGCACTGCCCTGACCGCGCTCGCCCCGCTGGCCTGGGGCACCACCTACATCGTCACCACCGAGCTTCTTCCGCCCGGCCACCCGCTGTTCGCGGGACTCCTGCGCGCGTTGCCCGCCGGTCTGGTGGCGCTGGCGGTCACCCGCACGCTGCCGAAAGGGGCCTGGTGGGGAAAAGCGGCAGCGCTCGGCGTACTGAATATCGGACTTTTCTTCCCGCTACTCTTCGTCGCGGCCGAGCGGCTGCCGGGAGGCGTCGCGGCGACCCTGGGCGCGGTGCAGCCGCTCATCGTCGCCGTCCTGGCCACGGCGGTCCTACAGGAGCGACTCTCCGTCTGGCGTGCCGTCTGGGGCGCGACCGGAGTGTTGGGCGTTGGCCTCGTGGTGATCGGGCCAAATGCCGCGCTCGACCTGGTGGGGATCGTGGCTGGCCTCATCGGCGCGACCACGATGGCGCTCGGGGTGACGCTCACCAGGCGCTGGGGACGTCCTGCCGGGGTGAGCCCGATGGCCTTCGCCGGCTGGCAGCTCAGCGCGGGCGGTCTGTTCCTGACGCCGATCACCTTCCTCGTCGAGGGGGCGCCACCAGTGATGGACCCGCCCGCCATACTCGGCTACCTCTGGCTGGGCCTGGTCGGCGGTCTGGCCGCGTACGTCCTGTGGTTCCGCGGCGTCACCACGCTGCCCGTGACCGCCGTCGCGGTTCTCGGTCTACTCTCGCCCCTGGTCGCCGCGCTGCTCGGCGCCATCCTGCTCGATCAGACGCTCGGCCCAATCCAACTTTGCGGGCTCGGGCTCTCGCTCGCGGCAATCGTCGCGGGACAGCTCCCCACGCCAGCCGGCCCACGCCACACGGGCGTGCAGGTCGGACCGGACGGGGCATCTCGTTGAAGATCGCCCTGGTCGGAGCGCGGACACTGGGCGATCGAGACGCCTACAGCGGTTACCAGCGAGCGTCACTCGTGGCTTCCGGCGTCATCGCCGTGGATGTCAAGGAGTGCGAGGAAGGCCTTGGCCGCCGGCGTGAGCTCGGCCCGGCTCCAAATGACGTGCTCGACGCGGGTCGGCGCGTCCGTGACCTGGATGATGGTCACGCCGGTGAGCTGCGGCGCGTAGGCGGACGGGAGCATCGCCACGGCAAGTCCCTGCTCGACCAGCCGGGACGTGAGGTAGGCGTTGGTTACCTCGAAGGCGACGTCGCGGCTGAGACCGGCGGCCGCGAATGCCTGATCGGACTGGATTCGCCCGGCGGTCTTGGCCGGCAGGTCGACGAACACTTCGGTGGAGAGCCGACGCAGGCTGACCGCTGACTCCGCGGCGAGGGGATGGTCCGGGGCTACCACGGCGACGAGCCGGTCGCGGGCGAGTTCTCGGGCGTTGACGCCTTCGGGTCGCGCGGTGGTGGGCAGGCCGAGGAAGGCCGCCTCGACGGTGCCCCGCTTGACCTGCTCGATGAGTTCTTCGCTCGCACCCGCACGGAGGTTGATGCGTACGGAGGGGTACCGCTGACGGAAGTCTCGCAGGACGCCGGGAAGGTCGACGGCGGCGACGGTGGAGATCAGGCCGATCACGAGCCGTCCGCGTACCTCACCGACGGCCGCCGCCACCTCGGCGGAAGCCCGCTCCGCGGCGTCCACGCACTGACGGGCGGCGGGCAGGAACGCGGCGCCGGCTTGGGTCAACCGGACACGTCGGCTGGTGCGCTCGAAGAGCTTGGCGCCCAGTTCCCGTTCCAGGCGCGCGATTTGGTGACTGAGCGCGGACTGCACCACGAGGCAGCGCTCGGCGGCCCGGGTGAAGCTGCTCGTCTCGGCGACCGCGATCACGTAGCGCATTTGCTGTAGCTCCACCGATCCATCTTCTTTCACGATCGATGAGGTGACAAGCATGTGTTGGACTCATTGATCCAATCGGGTGAAGCTTCGAGCAGAACCGGCACGGCACAGCCGTTGTCCGGCCGAACTCCCCTCACGACAAGAAAGAAGACATGGCCACAATCGATGAGCACCCGTACTCGACCCTGAGGTCATGGCTGGGTGTCGCCGTCATCACTGCCAGCCTGTTCACCTTCGTCACCACCGAACTGATGCCCGTCGGCCTGCTCACCCCGGTGAGCGCGAACCTGGATGTGTCCGCGGGCGTCGCCGGACTGATGGTCACGCTGTACGGCATCTCCGCCGGCCTCGGTGTGCCGTTCATCGTCGCGTGGACCAGGCGCATCAACCGGCGCATCCTGCTGTCCGTACTCCTGGCGATCCTGGCTTTGGGTAACCTGCTCACCGCCGCCGCACCGAACTTCGCCCTGGTCCTCACCACCCGGCTCGTCATGGGATTCGCCAACGGCGTCTTCTGGGCCATCGGCGTGAGCATGGCGATGCGCCTCGTACCGGGACGTCTCGCCGCCCGAGCGTCGGCGGTCGCGCTGTCCGGCATCTCGATCGCCGCCGTGGTGGGCATTCCACTCGGCACCTTCCTGGAAAGCCTCACCGACTGGCGCACCACATTCCTCATCTGGGCCGGCCTCAGCGCGCTGATGTTCCTCGCGGTCACCGTGACCATTCCCTCGCTGCCCTCGCAGAACGCCGTCCCGGTCCGGGATGTCTTCCGACTCCCGATCCAGTACCCGCAACTGCGCCTGGTGATGGTCGCCGTGACGCTGTACGTGCTCGGCCACTTCGGCGCGTACACCTACATCCGGCCCTTCGCGGAGGAACAGGCGTCGGCCTCGGCCGCCTTCATCACCGTGTTGCTCGTGATCTACGGCATCGGCGGTACGGCCGGCAACTTCATCGCCGGCCACACCGTGACCAAGAACGTCTGGGTCAGCTTCGTCCTCGCCTGCGCAGGGCTCGTGACAGCGATGCTGCTGCTGCTCACCATCGGGCACACACGGCCCGGTCTGATCCTCGCCGTTGCCCTCTGGGGAACGTCCTTCGGCGCCGCGAACCTGTGCCAGATCAACCTGATGCTCGGCGCCGCACCCGGGAAGTTCGAGGCAGCCATGTCCATCAACACCATGGGCTACAACACGTCCATCGCGCTGGGCGCGCTGTTTGGTGGATGGTTCGCCGACAGTCTCGGCGTCGACAGCGCCCTCTGGTTCGGTGTGGCGCTGACGGCCGCCGCGTTGCTCGTCACCGTCGCCATACGTCGAACAACCACCGCGAAGGTCTCCGAGGACGAGTTGGCCACCACCGGGTGACACGTTGACCGGCAAAAGGGCGAGCCCGCCCTGACCAGCGGAGCTGCCGCCCGGCAGAGGGAAACCGGGCGGCAGCCGCGTGGTGTCAGTGCGATGCCACCACGCGTGCGTTCATCGTCGCAGCCGCGACGATCGCGGCCACCAGGAAGACGGCTCCGCCGAGCAGCAGCCCGTCGACGTACCCGCTGGTCAGTGCGTCTGGGAGGGCGGTGCCCGAGGGCTGGTCGGCGGTCACTGCGGCGGCCACGCCGCTGAGCAGCGCAAGGCCGAGTGCGCCGCCGATCTGTTGACTGGTGTTGACCACGCCAGAGGCGACACCGGTGTCCTGCGGGGCCACCCCATTGATCGCGACCACTGTGGTGGCCACGAAGGTAAGTCCCAGTCCGAAGCCGGCGACCAGCTGAGCTGGCAGCAGCGCGGTAAGGGCGTTCGACGTCGGGCTGAGCGCCCCGAACCAGACCATGCCGATGGCCGCCAGCACCAGGCCGCCCACCGTCAGGGCGCGGGCCGTCAGCCGGGACAGCAGCTGGGGACCGACGCCGCCAGCCGCCACCGCGATGCCGACGGTAAATGGCAGGTAGGCCAGGCCGGTCCGCATCGGGGGGTAGCCCTTGACCACCTGCATATAGAGAGTGAGGAAATAGAACAGGGCGAACATGCCGCCGCCTACCAGGAACATGGTGACGTACGCGCCGGTCCGTGCCCGGTCGCTGAGGATCCGGCCGGGCAGCATCGGCGCCCTGGCGGCGCGCTGGACGAGGACGAACGCGATCAGCAGGACCGCGGCAGCGATCAGAAAGCCCAGGGTGACGGTGTCGCGCCAGCCGTGCAGGGCCGCGCGGTTGATGGCGTACACCAGTGCGGCGAGCCCGGCGGTGGCGGTGACGGCACCGGCGAGGTCCGCCCGACCGCGCTCGCGCTCCCCTCGTGGCAGCACCGACGTGCCGAGCAGCACGAGCACGGCGATGGGCACGTTGACGAACAGGACCCACCGCCAGCTGACGTACTGGGTGAGGGCGCCGCCGAGCAGGAGGCCGACCACGGAGCCCAGGCCGCCCATCGCCCCGTAGACACCCAGCGCCTTGTTCCGTGCCGGCCCCGCGGGGAACGTCGTGGCCAGCAGCGACAGCGCGGTCGGCGCCGCGATGGCGGCGCCGACGCCCTGCAGCACCCGGGCGGCGATGAGGACGGTGCCGGACCAGGCGAAGCCACCCAGCAGTGAGGCGACGGTGAACAGGACCAGGCCGATCCGGAAGACCCGCCGTCGACCGAACAGGTCACCGGCTCGGCCACCGGCTAGCAGGAGACCGCCGAAGGCGAGCGCGTACGCGGTGATCACCCAGTTGAGGTCGGCGGTGGCCATCCCCAGTGCCCGCTGGATGCTCGGCAGGGCCACGTTCGTAATGGTGTTGTCCAGCACGAGCATCAGCTGGGCGGCCGCGATGACCAGCAGTGCGAGGCCAAGTCGTGGTGGTGGGCCCGTTTCCGGCTCCACCACCAGCGAGGCCTTCGATTCTTCGTAGACAGACATTGATTTTCTCCAGAGTCGGTGTTTGCGGATCAGCGAATGCGGGGGTTCCAGGGGCGGACGTCGAGGTACTCGGCCCGCCACTCGGTGGCGTACGCCCTCTTGATCTCCTCCGGCATGCGGCCGAGGATGGCGGCGACGGTCTCCGGCGACGCTCCCTGGAGCAGCCAGGGCAGGTAACGCGCGGACTCCGCGCCGACGCGGTTCCGGTGGTCCTGACCGAACGCCGCCCACTGCGCCGCAGTGAGCACCGAATCGACGAGGCGCAGGCCCTCGTCCTCCTCGTGCCGCAGGTGCCCGGCGACGCTCAGATAGAGGGCGTCGACCACATCGCCGAGGCGCTGCGGCCCGGACTCCCGGTCGGCGATGGCGGCGTCCACGGCGTCGAGCAGCGGATCGATCGCCGCGTGTTCCGCCTCCATGGCGTCGAGCAGTGCCCTGTCCGGCTGGTCGGCCAGCCGGGTCGCCATCGGGCCCCAGACCGCGACGTCCTCGGAGGTGTGGTGCACCCGGAGGAAAGCCTTGAACATCTCCCAGCCGACCGCCGCCCGCAGGATCTGCCGGGGATCGTCGTCGGCGGTGGCGGAGACCCGGGCCAGCTGGGCCAGGTCTCGGCGCAGGGCGTCGTGCACCGCGAACATCATGGTCATGTCGAGGGTGTGGGTGGCCTCGCTCATGGTTCGTCACCTCGCATCAGGTCATTCGTTGGTTGCCCAAACGTTAGGGCGACCAACGGTATCAAACCGTAGGTGCCACCAACAGACTGGTAGGATGGGCCCGTGGATCTACCCGTCCAGGACGAGACGCCGGCCCGACTCAGCGGACTCACCAGCTGGTTGATGACGCAGACCGCCGCTCACGCTGGGCGGCTGATCGCGGACGGGTTCGCCCGGGCCGGTGCGCGGGGCTACCACTACCGGGTGCTGGCCTCGCTGGACGAGTTTGGTCCGGCCAGCCAGGCCGCGCTGGGGCGGCGTAGCGGCATCCACGTCAGCGACATCGTGGCGACGATCAATGAGCTGACGCAGGCCGGGCTGGTGGAGCGCGCGCCGGACCAGGCCGACCGGCGGCGCAACGTCATCACCGTCACGCCGGCCGGCCGCCAGCGGCTGCGCTGGCTCGACGAGCAGGTCCTCGACATCCAGAACGATCTGCTTGCGCCACTGTCCGATAACGAGCGCGCGGAACTGCGGCGGCTGCTCGGTCGACTGCTGAGCCACCACCGGGCTGATGCGAAGCAGGAGCCCTGAGCGCGTCCAATCGGTCCGGGCGGTCCTCGGACGGCGCGACCGTGCTTTTTACTGATTCGGGAACATGAGGAGGGGCTCACTCCACTGCCGGGCTGACGTCGCCGTTCTGCCGCGAGCGAACCCGCTTGTCTTGTTGGGGTCCGCTGCGGAGGATCGGTGGATGGATCTCCTCACCGCGGAACGGCAACTTCAAGCCGCTCAGCGCGCCGCTGACGTCGAGTCCCTCGACGCGCTACTGCACCCGCAGGTCGTGGGTGCCGGACCGGACGGCACGGTCTTTACGAAGGAAGACGACCTGGCTGGCTACCGCTCCGGGGCACTGCGAATCACCAGCCTGGTGGAGGAGTCGCTCGACGTCCAGGAAGACGGCCAGACCGGGATGACTCGCATGGTCGCTGCGGTGGATGCCGTTCAGAGCGGTGCCGCCATGTCCGCACGGTTGCGCTACACCCGACTCTGGGTGCGTGAGAACGACAACTGGCGGGTGTTGGCCGCCACCTTCGTCCCGGTCCAGTGAGTCCGTCCACGAAGGACGAGGATGGAGTGCACGACCGCGGTGGCGAGGCGTGGTCAGCAGCGCAGTTTCGTCAGGGCCTTCCCGGTAGCTCGTGGACGACCGGGCGCTGGGCGCATGCCGGATGGCACGCGCCCAGCGCCCGGTCAACGTCTCAGAACGGTGGTAGCCAGCTCGTCCTCGACGGAGGCCGCCGTGGTGGTCATCTTGAGAAGGGCCGGATGACGCTGTGCTCCGTGGCACCGCGTCCCGGGTGCTGAGAGACCGCCGTCAGGGCTTTGTCAGCAGCTCGAACACGCTTGAGAACCCCTGAGCGCCGAAGCCGTCGGCGATCCGGCGGTTCATCAAGTCTCTGACCTCTCGCATCCGCACGGCTTCCACGCCAACGGACTCCCGATGGCTGATCATGTCGTCCATCAGGGCGGCCTGGACGTTGAGCGGGCCGAGATCCGGCGGGTACTCGCCGGCCTTGACCGCGTTGCCGATCGAGGTCAACAGCGGGGGCAGCGCGGCGACGGAGCTGGCGACACGCTCGGCGAACTCCGCTACGTCGACTCCTTCCGCCTGCACCAGCCTCAGGGTGTGCAAGAACCCGATGAGGATCTCGTAGCCCATCGCGACCTGCGCCATGAACTCAACGGCGGCCGAGCCGGCTTCTTCCCCGCGGTAGGTGACGGTGCCCAACTCCCCCAGCGTCGACCCGTGCGCATCGATCGCGTTGCGGGAACCACTGAACGACAACATGACGCGCGGCGTACCGACGTCTGCCGCATCGCCCAAGATCTTGCCATCGAGGTACGTGGCCCCGCGCTCTCTCGCCCAGCGATCGTTGGCCCGTGCCTGGTCGGGAGAGCCACTGGTCAGGTTCACCAAGACCTTGCCCGCGACTGCGGCGTCCACGGAAGCGAGCACCTCGTCGACCGCCCCGCCGTCGAGCAGACACACCACGACGAGCGGGCTGGCGGACGCAGCCTCCGCGGCGCTCGCGGCAGCCGTGGCGCCAGAGTCGACCAGCGGCAGGGCCTTGCTCACGGTCCGGTTCCAGACCGTCGTACGGTGTCCGCGATCGATGAATGTCTGGGCGATCGCCGAGCCCATGTCACCGAGACCGAGCACGGTGACCCGGCTGGCCTGTTCGGTCGGATTCGCGGTGGTCGTTGTCAGCATGACTTTCCTCGTTTCTAAACGGTGATTCGATGCGTCAGGTGGCTTCTACCCGAGGTCGCTCTCCGCCCGGACGGCGGCTGTCAGGCGGGTGAGTCGTGCGCCCTGGAAGCGGGCCGTCTCGAGGACGGCTCTGGCGTACTCCGGATCCCGGGCGGCGCGGCTCTCCACGAGGCTGACGCCGTACGGGTTCCCGCCGGCGGCGTGCGCGGTGTCGTAGTTCAGGTAGCCAGTGGGCAGGATGACAGCCCCCCAGTGGTGGAACGTCTGGTAGAGGCTGAGCAGGGTCGACTCTTGGCCGCCGTGCTCCTCGTAACTGGCCGTGAAGCCGGTTGCCGGTTTGTCGGCCAGTTCCTCTGCCCGCCAGGGGGCGGTCGTGGTGTCGATGAATTGGCGCAGTTGAGAGCAGACGTTGCCAAAACGTGTCGGTGTGCCGAAGGCGTACCCGTCCGCCCACCGCAGGTCGTCCAGGGTGGCGAGCGCAATGTCGGCGGTGGCGTCGAGGTGGGCCCGCCACCGCGGCCTGGCATCGACGACCTGATCCGGTGCCAACTCCGCCACCCGGCGCAAGCGGACCTCCGCGCCGGCGTCTGCCGCTCCGTCTCCAAATGCCTGCGCGAGCCGGTGCACGGTGCCGGTGGCGGAGTAGTAGATGACGGCGATCCTGGCAGCGGTCTGCACGGTTACCTCCTGGGTCGGCTCGGTTCTCGGTCAACCGTGCCGAGCAGGCTTACCGTTCGCTGACGATCCCCTTACCGATGCCGCTGAAATCCTCTTTGTCCAGGTCGAGCTGTGCGCCGCGGCACATCTCGGCAGCGAGTTCCTCGCTACCGAGCGCCGTGCGGAGGCGAGAGGTGATGCGCTGGACGTCATGCTGCTCACCGGGGGGCAACGGCGCTCCGGTGCCCGCGCGAAGCGTGCGGGCCGCGCCGAGCAGCCGTGCGGCGAGGCGATGGTCACCGCCGAGGCTGGTCGCCCCGGCCAGTCCCTCGACGGCCAAGGCGACCGCCCGGGGGTCCCCGGTGGCGCGCGCCACGTCGAGCGACTCCCGGTGGCGGCGCTCGGCGAGGACCGCATCGGCGCGGTGCTCCGCGATGAATCCCAACTCGGCAAGGGCAAGCGCGTAGCCGGGCAGGTAACCGGCGTGCCGGTTCCAGTCGAGTAGGTCCCGCTGCTGGGTCTCGGCGGCGTCGAGGTCACCCCGCCGACGCGCGATCATCGCCAGGCCCGTGCCGGCGAAGGCGGCGGCGGATCGGCTCGACTGTTCCCGCGCGACCTGTAGCGCGCGGTCGTGGCAGGCGGCCGCCTCGTCGAGGTCGCCGCGCAACAGGGCGATCCGTCCCATGCACGCCAGCTGCCGGGACACCGACGTCCACAGCCGCAGCTGTTCGGCGATGCGCAACGCCTCCCGGTACCGCATGGCTGCGCTGTCGTAGTCGCCGTGGATCTCGGCCAGGGTGCCCAACAGGCTCGTCGGATGCACCTGCCCCCAGCAGTCGCCCAGTTGCACGAACAGCGTCCGGCTGGTCTCGCAGTCACGCTGCACACCGGGCAGGTCGCTGCGGTGTACGAGCGCGAGGTCCGCCCGAGTGGCGCAGGCGGCAGCGATGCCCCACTGGTCGCCGTTGGCGCGGAACGTCGTCAGTGCCGCGTCGACCAGGGCGGCAGCCTCAGCCGGATCTCCGGAGCCGAGCATCATGGAGGCGAACAGCCACTGCGCGAACGCCTTCTCCGGCCCGTCGGCGTCCTGGTGGCATTCGAGGATCCGTTGCCGGGGAGCGTTCGGGTCACCGTCACGGGTTGCCAGGGCGGTCAGCCACATATCCGCACGTCGCCGCAGGGCGCCCGGTGCGACGTCGTCCGCACTTTTCGGGACGATGTCCAACGCCGTTCGCAGCGACCGGCGCAACTCCCCGAGCCGACCCCGGAGCAGCCGGTACCAGGCCAACGAGGTCGCGAGCGCCAGGCCCATGCGAGGCTGACCATCGGTGGCGGCGGCGTCCAGTGCCGCCCGCAGGTTGGCATTCTCGGCGTCGAGTTCCCGTAGCGCGCGACTCTGGTCATGACCCCGTAGCCGCCCTGCGGCCTGCTCAGCGAGACGGACGAAACACGCGGCGTGACGGCGACGGGTCGCCGGGAGTTCGCCGGCACTGTCGAGCTGTTCGAGACCGTAGGCAGCCACCGTCTCCGCGAGCCGATAGCGTCGTGGACTCTCGCCGCGCCGCGTCAGGACCAGCGATCGGTCGATCAATCGTGCCAGCACATCGAGGACCTCGTCGGACGCCACTTCTCCGCCCGCGCACACCTGCTCGGCGGCAGCGAGGGTGGCACCGTCGCTGAAGACCGCCAGCCGGCGCAGCACCGCCCGTTCGCCGGGCGACAGCAACTCCCAACTCCAGTCGATCACGGCGCGAAGCCCCTGCTGACGAGGGGGCGCGGTACGCCGACCGGATGACAGCAGTCGGAAGCGATCGTTGAGCCGCGCCGCCAACTCGCCCGGGTCGAGAACGGGCAGCCGGGACGCGGCCAGTTCCAACGCCAGCGGTACGCCATCGAGGCGCCGGCAGATGGTGGCGATCGTGTCAGTGTTCCGCTGATCGACGATGAAGCCCGGCTCGACGGCGCGGGCACGGATCTCGAAGAGCCGAACCGCCGGGGCCGCGGCGATCTGTTCCGCGGTCGCTCCCGGCTCCGGCAGCGCCAGCGGCGGCACCGGCAGGACGACCTCGCCCGGGATCCCGAGCGGTTCACGGCTCGTCGCCAGGATGCGCAGGTCGGCCGCGGCGCCGAGAAGGCTCTCGGTCAGCTCAGCGATGGGCGTCACCACGTGGTCGCAGTTGTCGAGCAGCAGCAGCATCCGCCGGTCCCGCAGCGCGGCGAGCAGCCGATCCATCGGCTCACCTGGCCGATCACCGGGCAGACCGGCCGGGGCATCGTCGCGGATCTCGAGAGTCGCCGCCACCACGTCGACAACCTCGGTACAGGTCACTTGGCCGTCGCAGTGCGGCTGGCCCGCCAGCTCAACGAGCCACACTCCGGCGGGGAACGCGTCGGCCAGCAGACGAGCGGCCTCGAGCGCCAACCTGCTCTTACCCACCCCACCCATTCCGGTGAGGGTCACCAGCCGCCCGTTCGTCAGCCGCTCCCGTACCGCCTTGACGGCCTCGTCACGCCCGATCAATCCGCCGTACGGACCAGGTGCCAGAGGCGCCGGCAGGTTGCTTCGGACCGGAGACGACGGCGGTGCCGGCGGCTGCAGCGCGCGGTCCTGGCGCAGGATCGCCCGATGCAGCTCGGTCAACTCCTGGCCGGGATCGATGCCGAGTTCATCACGCATCTGCCGACGGAACCGCTCGTAGGCGGACAGGGCTTCACGCTGGCGTCCCGAGCCGTACAGGGCGCGCAGGTGCGCGGCCCGTAACCGCTCGCGCCACGGGTGACGGGTGACCAGGTCGGCCAGCTCACCGGCGAGCAAGTGATGCTCACCGAGATCGAGCCGGGCCTCGGCCAAATCCTCCAGCGCCGCCAGGCGCTGGTCGTCGAGCCGCTCGACCGCCTGACGGACGAAACGCTCGTCACCAAAGTCGGCGTACGGGGAGCCGCGCCACAGCGACAGGGCCTCCGTCAGCTCCGCGACCCGGCCCACTGGCTCCCGCTGCGCCCGCGAACGCGCCAACAGAGCCGCGAAGCGGCCCGCGTCGACCGATTCCGGCGAAATACGCAGCCGGTAGCCGGCATCACCGGACTCGACAAGCGCACGGCCACCCGCCCCACCCGACTCCAGCGCGCGACGCAACTGCGACACCTTGGCCTGGAGCGCACCGAGCGGGTTGCCCGGCGCCCGGTCACCCCAGAGATCCTCGATCAGCCGGTCGGGGGACACCGGATGCCCCTCATGGACCAGCAGGTCAGCCAGGAGAGCCCGAACCTTCAGGCCGGGTACGGCGACGGGTTCGCCGTCGGGCGTCCACACCGCGATCTCGCCCAGCACCCCGAACCTCACCGCTTCACACTAGCCAGTCGGCTGTCCCGCCCGCGAAACGTCGATCGACAGTCGGCCCGCTCACCGGCAGGCGGCGCCGACGCCACCGAGGCGAACGTCAGTCGACGAGCAGTCGGCGGTAAGCCACCCCGGCGAGGCTGAACCGAGCCCACACCGGAGGAATGACATGAACTATCTACAACGGCACCGAACCGCCAACGGTCACGGGCAGGTCGCACCACGGCGGGTGGCCACGCCCTGGCTGGCCCTGCTGGCCGGTCCGCTGTCGTATGGGATCGCCGCGCCGGCCCTGCTGCTCGACGAGCTGGCGCGCGCGACGGGCACCGGGGAACGGGCCGCGGCGGCCGGCGTGACCGCCTTCGGCTGGGGGATCGCGTTGGGTACGCCACTGCTGGCGGCGCTACTGGCCCGCCGCGGCGTACGAACGGCCCTGACCGCCTCGGCCGCGCTGCTAGCCGCGGGGACGATCCTCCTCGTGCTGGTGCCGACACTGCCGGCGTTGGTGGCCGGCGCGGCGGTGCAGGCACTGGGATCCGCCGGCCTCAGCGTGACGGCCATGAAACTGGCCGATTCGCCTCGGCGGATGGGGGTGGTCGCCGCGTCGCTGGCGGTCGTGGGGGCCACCGGTCCGCTGACCGGTGCACTGGTAGCCGACCTCCTCTCGTGGCAGGCGGTGCTGGCGTTGCCCCTGCTGGCGGTGGCCGCCGTGCCTGCGGCCCGCCGCGACGCCACACCGCCGGACGGGGTGCCGGCGTCGTTCGATCCGCTCGGCATGGCTCTCCTTGCCATGCTGGTCACCGCGGCAGTTCTGACTCCGCACCGTCCGCTGCTGGCCGGCCCGGTCACCGTCGCGCTGCTGGCGTTGCTCGTGGTCCGGACGAACGTTAGCCCCGACGGCTTCCTGCCCGCCGCAGTGGCGCGCAACGGCCGGTTCCTCGCGGCGTGCGTGCTGGTCTTCACTGTCGGCCTGGTGAACTTCACCCTGCTCTACGCCGCACCGGATCTGCTGCGAGAGCACTCGGGTTGGGACAGCACCCGGAGCGGAGTCGTGCTGCTGGCGCCGTACCTGCTCGGCGGCCTCTGCTCGGGGTTCCTGATCGCGGCGTCCGTGCGGGTGCCACACCGCGTGACGGCCGCCGCATTGCTCGGCGGAGCCGTCGCGGCGCCGCTGCTAGCTGCGGTCGCCTCCGCCGTGCCGCTACTGCTGGTGGCAATGGCACTCGCGTCCCTTGCCGCCGCGACCGGCCAGGGCGTACTCGCCCTGCGAGCGACCGGCGTCGTGCCCGGCCCTCACAAGGCCGAAGCCCTGGGCCTGTTCAACCTTGCCTATCTGCTCAGTGTCGCGTTCGGTCCAGCGATCGCCGTGACGCTCTCGCATCAGACCGGCTGAGATCGAGCCGCGTCCGGCGCGGTGCCGGCAGGCCGCCACGACGAAGACCGCCTGCTGCCGAACCTCCGCCGCCATGGCGCCGTCCTCAGTTCTCCTCATCAGGCGTCGGGGACGCGAACGATCTTGCCCGTCGTTGCCCGCGCCTGTAGGGCTGCGTGCGCCGTGGCGGCCTGCGACAGGGGGAAAATCTGGAAGGCGGGCACCAGATGACCGGCGGCGGCCTCCGCAAGCGCGCGGGCCTCGTCGACGGGCGCGTCCTGGCCCTTCAACAGCAGGGCCAGTGCGTCGGTGAAACCCACGCCGCGCTCCTTCAGCTGTGCCTCCTCGGGACGGAACTCGTCCCGGGAGGCCGCGCCGATCGTGATGTAGCGCCCACCCTCGGCCCGCAGCCCGAAGGCGGCTCGCCCCTTGTCGCCCTCGACACCGTCCAGAACGACCGAGACGCTGCGTCCGCCCAGGGTGTCGCGGACGGTACCCGCCCAGTCCCGCAGGTTGTAGTCCACAGCGAGATTGGCGCCGAGCTCTCGCACTGCCGCCGTCTTGGCCGGTCCGCCTGCCGCACCGATGACCGTGGCGCCCAGGCGGCGCAGGACTGGCATCGACGCGGGAATCGCCGAACTCGTCGCTCTGCTGACCGGTCGGCAGGACAGCACCGCCGAGCAGGTCTGTGACCTCCTGCTCTCCCACTTCGGGAACACCACCGAAGACGACATCGTCCTGGCAGTCGTCCACGCCTGCCCCGACGACGGCGCACCATTGGTGATCGTGAATTCCTCCACCGGCCCCACGCCGGCCGGACCCGGCCGGTGAGTTAGGTCTATGGAACTGACGGTGTTCCCAGCCTGACTCGCCGGTTGTTGTTCCTGGTGAGGAGGCTGCCGTGATGACCACGACACAGAACGAAGTGACTGGACGGAAAGGCGGCTCAAGCCGTCGGCGGAGGCTACAGCACGCGAGCGTGACTCTCAGTCAGGATGCGATCGAGAAGACGACGAAGTTGGTCGAGTCTCTTGCTGAGGTGACGGCCGCAGTCGAGCGGGATCCAGTGTGCAAGTGGTGCGGTCAGGGCAGCGCGTACCCGGTCTCCTCCGCCAGCCGTCCCGCGCGCTTGTCGAGCCGCAGCGCCTCGGCTGCGTCCCCGGCCTCCTCCGCGGCGCGGGCGAGGATGCGGGACACCCGGATCTCGATCGGCTGGTAGCCCGAGCGGGCCGCGAGAGCCAATGCCGCCTGGCCATGCCGGCCGGCGGCCAGCGGGTCGTCGGCCGCCAGGGCCGCTGCGGCGAGGCCGGTCAGAGCGTTCGCCTCGCCCCAGCAGAAGCGGGTACGCCGCGCCAGATCGAGCGCCCGCCCGTGCTGCTCGGCCGCCTCGCTCAGCTGTCCCAACGCCAACAGCACCCGTCCCAGCGCGTCCACCGCCCACGCCTCGGTGCCTTCGTCGCCGATCTCCCTGGTCAGCGTCACCGCCCGCTCGGCGTCGACAAGAGCCTTCTCCGCCCGTCCGGTGTCACACCAGAGCACCGCCCGACCGGCGAGAGCGGTCGCTTCGCCGTAGCGGTAGCCGAGATCCTGGTTGGCGACGAGCGCACGGGCATAGAGGTCATCGGCGCGGGTTTGGTCGCCCCGATCCCGGCGCACATTCGCCAGATCCACCAGGAGCACCGCCACGTTGTAGTGCGCCCCGGCCCGTTCACCCCGCTCCAATGCCGCCGAAAATTGCGCTTCGGCCTCCACAAAGGCTCCAAGCTGCCAGTACGAGAACCCAAGGTTGGCCAGAGACATCGCTTGGCCGCCCTCGTTGCCCGACTGACGGCTGAGCGCCAGCGAGAGCTGGGCGCAGTGAATTGCGGCCCGCGGGTCACCCAGGCGCTGGTGGACCGCGCTGAGATTGTTGAGGATGCCGTTGCGGCCCTCCTCCCAGCAATCCGCTTCGGTGCAGAGCAGTCCGTCGAGCAGGTGTTGACGCGCCTCCTCGTACCGACCGCTGTTGACCTGCACCAACGCGATGCTCTGGTGCATCGCGGCCTGGGCCCGGGCATCGTTCTCTGCCTGCGCCGCGGCGAGTGCCGTCATCGAGGTGATCAGCCACTCATCCCGGCGACCCCGCTGGTGGTAGTAGGCGCGCATCGCGTCGGTGAGGTGCCAGGCGTACCGTCTGGGCCCGTGCAGGGCGGTCTGCTCCACCGCCGCGGTGAGGTTCGCCGACTCGGCGTCCAGCCAGGCTAGGGCCGCGTCGGTGTCGGTGAACGGGTCCGTGCTCAGCGGGCGTGGCAGCCGCACGAAGTGCGGAATGATTCGGCGGCCAGCGACGTCCGCCACGTTCAGGTAGTGGTCGAACAGCCGCTGCCGGGCGGCCTCCCGGGCGGCCTCGACCTCCTCCCCGGCAATGCGGTCCATGGCGTATTGGCGCAGCAGATCGTGGAATCGGTAGCGATCTCCGGGATGCCGCTCCAGCAGGTGCGCTGCGGCCAGCGCGCGCAGCCGTTGGGTGGCGGTGGCCGTCGGCACGTTCGCGAGCGCGCCCGCCGGGCCGGCGGTGATGCTCGGCCCGGGTACCAGACTGAGCCGGCGGAACATCTCCCGCAGCGATGCCGGTAACGCCCGGTAGGACAGGGCGAATGCCTTGGTCACTGCGCCCTCCTCGGCGCCATCAACGGTGAGTCCGCCCAGCAGGTCCCCGTCGGTCAGCTCGCGGACCAGCCCGGCCATGTCCGGTCCCCCCGGCGCCTGGAGGTTCGCCGCGGCGATGCGCAGTGCCAGCGGCAGGTGCCCGCAGAGCCGGGCCAACTCGGCCGCCGCGGTGGCCTCGGCCTGCACGACAGGCTCGCTGAGCAGCGTCGCCAGCAGCCGTATCGACGCCACTGGTGTGAGCACGTCGAGCGGGAGCGACCGCGCCCCGGCGCGCACCACCAACTCGCCGAGGCGGTGCCGACTGGTGACCAGCACCGTGCCCGAGGACGGGAGCAGCGGCAGCACCTGGTCGACGTCACGGGCGTTGTCCAGGACCAACAGCACGTCACGGTCGGCCAGCAGTGAGCGGAACAGTGCCGCCCGGGCGTCCAGGTCGTGCGGCACCGCTCTCGGGTCGATCCCGAGCGTGGTCAGCAGCTGAGTGAGCGCCGCCTGCGGCGCAACCGGGTCACGGTCGGCGTCGAAGCCCCGCAGGTCCAGGTACAGCTGCCCGTCGGGAAACGCCCCGCTGACCCGGTGCGCCCAGTACAGGGCGAGAGCTGTCTTGCCCACCCCGGCAGTGCCGCTGAGCACCCAGATTCGGATACCGTCAGCCGATTCGGTCAGCCCGGCGTCGAGCCGGGCCAACTCAAGGTCCCGGCCGGCGAGGTGCGGGATGTGGTGGGGCAGCCCCGCAGGGCGAGCCAGCGGGGGGCCCGCTCCCCCAGTTGGTCTGGCGGCCTCAGCGGACAACTCAAGGGTCGGGTCAGCACGGAGGATCAGCGCCTCAAGCGTGCGCAGGGCTGCACCCGGATCGAGGCCGTGTTCGTCGGCGAGACGATCGCGGACCTGCCGGTAGGTGGCCAGCGCGTGGTCCGCGCGGCCCTCCCGATACAGGGCGAGCATCAGCTGACCTACCAGCCTCTGCCTGCTGGGTTGCCGGGCCACCGGGTCGGTCAGCTCATCGACGACCTGCCGGGAACGGCCCTGCCGCAGCAGCACGTCGGCCCGATCCTCCACTGCTGTCCAGCGAGCCTCGCACAGACGCGCGCAGAGCAGGTGTCGCACCTGCTCGTCGGCCACGTCGGCGAGCGGTTCTCCGCGCCACAGAGCCAACGCCTTGTCGAACAGGTCCACCGCGGTGTGGTCGTCGACGGTACGGGCCTGCGTGACCAGCGCGGTGAACCGGTGGGCGTCGATCGCCAGTGGATCGACCCGGAGCAGGTAGCCGGGCTCGCGACCGATCAACTCGACCGGCGCTCCGGCCTGCCGCAGCGCGGCGCGCAGTCGCGAGATCAACGCTTGGACGGTGCCTCGGGCACTGCGCGGCGGTTCCTCACCCCACACCAGGTCGATCAGCCGGTCCACCGACACCAGCCGATCGGGCTCGAGCAGCAGCACCGCGAGGACCAGTCGGGGCTGACGCCCGCCGAGGTCTATCCGAGCGCCCTGCGCCCACGCCTCGACCGCGCCCAACACCCGGAACTCCATCGGCCTGTCCCCTCTCCGCGAGTACGCCGGTTCCCCTCTGGTGGTCTGCAAGCCGATTGCAAGGCTCCTGCATTCACTGTTGCGGATCATTACGCCTACTCCGGCCGGCGGTCAAACGTGCCGTCCGGCTTAGACGTGCGGCCGACGCCAGCCGCGCTCACCTCGAACGGGGACGGCGAGTACCTGAACTCACGCGGTCGGCAGCCTGCGGCGACCGACCGGTCCACGGGAAGGAATTTCGTGCTCGTGCGTCAACACATAGTCCGCGCCGGCTCGCTCGCGTTGGCGATGACCCTGGCCCTCACCGGCTGTGGTTTCGACAGGACCCACCAAACAGAGGGTGCCGCCAAGGATTCGAAGGACACGATCGGTGCCGCACCGTCTCAGCCCGAGCCGATCGGCGCCGCCATCGCGAGTCGTGACATTCAGATCGGCGAAAACGGCAACCTCTTTCCGGTCAGGGTGGAGTTATACCAGCTGCGGCGCGACGACGGGTTCGTCAATCTCAGCGTCCGATTGACCCGCACGGATGCCGTGGGCAGCCCGAACCGCTGGCAGATCGCGAGCGCCTTTCAAGGCGACACCATCTCGTTGGCCTTCTCGGGTGTGACGCTGATCGACCGGAAGAACCGCAAGCGGCACCTGGTGGCCCGGACGGGCGAACCGGACGCGAAACCCGGTCAGGTGAAGTACCTCGCTTCGTCCGACCTCCAGTCGGTATTCGTCCAGGCCGGTCAGTCGGTGGACCTGTACGCCATGTTCGGCGCCCCGCCGGATGATGTCACCGCCGTCGATGTTGTCGTTCCCCGCGTTCCGGTCTTCGAAAATGTCCCGCTCGGTTAGCCGGCAGGTGGCGCCGGTGGCGATCGCACTGGCCCTCCTGCTGGTCAGTGATCCGGCAGACGCCTGGTCCGCGCCGAGGTCCCCGGACATGGTTTTGCCCGGACCGACACGTGAGTTCGGCGATCAGGTGAGCAGCCCGATCCTCGACATCCATGCGCCGATCGAGGACGTCTTTCTGCGTACCGAGGACCTCGACGGCAACACCCGGGAGGCGGAGTCCGGTGGGCGCATCGAGCTGACCCTTTCGGCGGACGTGCTCTTCGCATTCGGCAAGGCCGATATTTCTCCGGCGGCTCGTCTCCAGCTGGCTGAGATCGCCACGCGACTCCGCGAGCAGGCCACCGGCACGGTCCAGATCTTCGGACACACCGACTCGGTGGGTAGCGACGGGGCCAACCTGGCGTTGTCCCGCCGGCGAGCTGAGGCGATTCGGGACGCTCTGGCTCCGCGACTCGTCGACAGCAAACTCACGTACGCGGTTGAGGGCTTCGGGGAGACGCGTCCCGTCGCGGCGAACACCGTAGCGGGCAAGGACAACCCGAGGGGCAGGGCCAGCAACCGTCGGGTCGAGATCCGTTTCGACAAATGATCGATTCCGGGGCCATTCCTGCCGCTGACCGAGTCAGGCAGAACCCGATGGACGATGCGCCGCAAACCCGCGTTGAACGCCTTCGCCATCACCTTCAGCGACCGCTTCCCGGCCGCTGAAACCTACTAACCAAGATCGCCGGAACCACCCTTAGCGAGACAGGCAAGTACTAAGTACTAAGGCTGTGGTCGCCGATCTGGCTGAGGCACTTGGGGTTACGGGGAGTTTGACCGACGCGATCGTGGGCGTCTCGTGCGTCTGGTCGCGAGCGGACGAGGTCGATACCGCCGTCCTCACGCTCGCCGCCGAGCATTGCCTGGGGTTTACGAACCGGACTAAAGCGTCGTAAGCCAGAACGCATCGGGGCATACAGTGCTCCCTACGCTCTCGTCGAAGCGCTTTCCGACGATGCCGGACCCGACGCGGTTCCGCTGCCACTGCGACTGAGGCGCTGCGGCTGAACGATCGTGCCGTACGGCTGGCCGAGGAGATCGGGTACGCGTTGCCGTGCGGATCGGCTCCGGATCCGCGCCGGGCGCACCGATCCTGACGACGAGGAGTGCGAGGAAACCGGCTCGGTCCGACTGAAACCGCATGTCTCACTGCTGATTGGCCGGTCGTCTGCTTCTCCCGCAGGGCGCTGCAGGCCGTTTGCAAGCGCGTTACAAGCGTTGGTCGGAAGGGTGTGACGAACAGGAGCATTGCGGCCGGAAGGGGCAGGTGGGCGCTCCGGTGCAGCTCGGGCGGTCCGGTGCGGGGCAGCCTCGAACGACCACGCCGCACCCGACCGTACCGGCCATTGGAATACCCACAGATAGGAAAGACTATGAGGAAAGTAACGGCCAAGCGGCTCACAGCAGCAGGCGGGCACTCGCACTCGCCCTCTACGGCAGCCTTGCTGTCGCGGCACCGGCATCTGCGACGGTCGCAGCCATTCCGAGCGCAACGGCGGTCGAGACGGAAATCGGGACCATGGCAGGGTGCACGGCCTGGACGCCGCACCTCAGGCGAGTCATCGTCGCTAAGGCCGCCGTGCACAGCAGTTATTCGGGGTCGTCCTCGGTGATAGCAACGTGGAAGTTCAGGCAGCTTTTCCGTGTCGACAAGCGGTGCGTGAACAGTGCCGGAAACCTGTGGTGGCACTCGGACTGCTGCGCCGGCGTCAAGGGCTACATCTGGAACGATTACACAGAGGTGGCCGAATGGAACTAGGCCGCGTTTCATAGCGGGTGCTGGCGGTCGACCTTGATTAGGGTTGCGGCGTGTCGGTGATTGATGCGCAGTGAGGTCTCCGGTAGATGGTTCAGCGACCAAGCAGAACCTGAAACCGGAGACCTCGTGGCCACCACACCGGTCACGAGGCGGCGCAGCGCACACCGTGGGCAAATCATTTGTGTCCGAGGGACAACACGACTCGTTGCCCCACCGCCGTTGACGCTCAGCGCAACCCTGAAGCTCGCGCGAGGCTAGCGATCGTAGTGATCTATCGCTCGCCGCGGCGGGCCGACCGGACCGGGGCGATGCGGGGTCGGCCGACGCGAAACACGGCGAGCGGTTGGCCGTCGACCCGCTCGGCGAGCCGACCGGCGGTCGCGGGGCAGTCGATGAGCTGGCTGAGCGGATGGACCGCCACGTCGTGCCGGGCGAGAGCCAGCCACGTACGCAGCAGACGTCGGCCCGAGGTGATCTGGTCGTCGCCGTCGACGGCGAGGAGGACCAGGACGCTGCCGTCGTAGCGCAACAGGCCGCGGCCGCTGGCGGCCAGCAGCGCCGGCAGGCCCAGTCGGCGGGTGACCGGGTACGCGCGCAGCACGGCGGACAGGACACGCGACTCGGTCCGGGACAGGCTGAGCGCCCGGTCCGTGAGTCCGTCCAGGTGATATCGCGGATGGCGCGGACTGAGACGCAGCCAGTCCCGCAACTCGACGGCGACGGCAGGTGTGCGGAACATCCACCGGTCGGCGACGGCCAGGTCCGATACGAGAGCTCGGGTCGGGACGTGCGCGATACCCGGCTCGAGATCGGCGAGGACGGCGTCGTCGACGTACCCGGGTGCGTATGGACCACGGGCGACCCGGCGGGCCTCGATGTCGGCGATCGTGAACGGAGTCGTGTACCTCTGTGCCGCGGGGACCAGTCGTGGACCGGGCGCCACGGTGACGGTGAGGCCGAGTTCGGCGGAGACGATGAGGCATGTCTCGACGAACGCGCCGATACCGAGGGCCAGATCACGCCCGGTCGGGTCGGAGTCGGGCAGGCGGCACGCGGGATCAACATCGATGGCGATCTCGTCGGTGTGGTATTTCGGCCGCCACGGCTGCGTGTTGTGTGCGCTTGGTGCCCGGCGGCAGATCGCCTCGGTAGCCCGCAACTGCTCGACCCAACTCACACCGCTGTTCCTCGCTCGTAGAAGGTGTACCCGTGCAGTGGCCGCCCACCCGCGCGCCGGTACTGAGCGGCCGAAGCGACGTTCGTCCGCTCGACGAAGGTGCTGCGCAGCGTCCGGTAGCCGTTGCGGGCGAGGTTGCGATGCAACTCCCGGGACAGCAGCGTCAGGTACCCGTTGCCCTGCTCATCGGGAACGGTGCCCTTGATGATGAGGACCGCGTCCCGCCGGTACCGGCCGCGGGTGGCGAGAAGCCGGAGCTGATTGAGTACGCCGAGCCGACCGCCGACGCTCATCAGGTAGTCGGAGATGTCCGGCACGGTGACGACGAACGCGACGGGTCGTCCGGCCTTCTCCAGCCAGAGCAGCAGCGCCTCGTCGAGTAGGAACGCCAGGCCGTCGGTCTGCTCCGCCAGTTGCTCGGCGGAGATGTCGGTGTAGTAGTCCAACTGCGCGAAGCTGGCGTTGAGCATCCGGCGCAGGATCGGCAGTTGGCTGCGCAGGTGCCATCGGGAGCCGTGCCGGATGACGAGCTGTTCGGCGGCCATTCGAGCATTGTCGAAGGTGAACCCATGGTCGGTTCCGGCCGGAGCACCGGCAGTGGGCCGAGCAGCCGTGGCCGTATCGTCGAGGTCCACCAGCCAGGTGTCGGCCTCGAAGCGACGGTGGAAGCCGTGCCGCTCGTACATTTTGGGGTAGTAGGGGGGGTTCCACGCCGAGTCCACGAAGCCACGGTCGGCGAAGCCGGAGGTGATGACCCCTCCGGTCTGGTTGGGCAGCAGGGCCACCGGCCCGAACAGGTGTCGACCGTCGGCCCGGGTTGCAACCGCGTCCATGATGGCGGTGAAGACATCGTCGTCGTCGACGAACTCGGTGTGCCCGAACAGTTGTCGTGGGCCGATCTTGTCGTCGAGGGGCGCGCTGCGGTGCATGCTGGTGCGTCCCACGACCTCGCCGCGTCGGTCGCGGACCACGAACAGCTCGGCGGCGTCCCGGTGGGCCGCGATGACCGAAGACACCAGGGGTACGTACCGGTCGGTCGGGTGGAGCCGGAGCGGAAAGTCGACGAATGCGCGCAGGTCGGCCCTTGACTGCACGGGGTCCACTCTCATGCGCGGTGCACCGGCGGCCCGGACGTCTCACGTGAGAGCGGCGTGAACGTAGGTATGTGTGCCATGACGTCGGACTCGGCGCGCCAGATGCCGTTGCTGTAGCCCTCGGGCTCGGCGTTGTAGAGGCGGATGTAGCCGCCTGTCGCGTTCTTCGTGCCGTGATCGGTCACCCAGCACATGAGGTCCCGGTGATGGCGGCTGCGGGCGAACGTCAGGAGCGCGTCACGGTCGCTGAAAAAGGCGATGGTGCCGAGCGTGAACGGGAACTGGTAGTAGACGGTGTGCCAGCGGTATCCGTCCATCCGTCTCATCTGCCGGACCATTCGGATCCAGGTCCGGGTGAGCGTGATGATCGAGCGCGGCCCCCGGTAACGGGTGGCGCCGACGAACATGGCTGTCGCCTGGCCCACCGCGGGCGCGGCGGAGAAGTCGGTGGTCCTCATGCCGGAGCACCCTTCACCAGGTAGACGTTCTTGATTCTGGACGCCGCGTCGGCGAACGGGCCGGTGCCGTACTCGTGGACCTCCACCCGCAGGTCCGCCGCGGACGGGTCCTCGGCGAGGGACTCGGCGAAGTCCCGGCTGACCTCGGCGAGGTGGCGTAACACCCCCGCGTGGCAGGTGTCGGTGAGGGTTCGCCGCTGCACCGGGTTGAGCGCCAGGCCCTCGCGGAGTTGCAGGTTGACCACCGGCCGGCTCTCCAGGTCAGCCTGCTCGGTCACCGCCAGGCAGAAGCTCTGCAGCAGGTGCGCCTGGGGATTGCCCGCGTAGAGGCCGTACTCGACGTCCTGCGGGTAGATGTTGGCGCCCATATAGGAGATCGTGCTGTCCTTGCGGCCGTACAGGAACAGCAGTGGTAGACGCATCCGGTCGACCTGCCAGGCACGGTCCGCGGCGGCCCGCGCCGCGGGGTCGGCGATCGCGGCCAGGACATCCGGGTACGAGATCAGCCGGCCCTCGTCGCCGATGTTGTAGCGGACTCGGGGATTGAGCACCGCCGTGGAGTTGATCGTGCAGAGCACCTCGTGGTCCGCCGTGGTCTCCAGGTAGGTCTCCAGCGGGTTGTACTGGAAGACCATCGGCAGCCGGTGCTCGTCGGCGCCGAGCAGCGCGGTCCGCAGCGCGGCGTCGGTACGCAGCTGTCGGCGGACCCAGACGCTGAAGTCACTCTCCCCGGCCATGCCGATGGTGAGGTCGCTGGCCCCGTAGCCGGAGCGCACCTTGACGAAGCGCTCCTCCAGGTAGTCGCGCAGCGCTTCGGTCATCCCCTCACCGCCGACCAGTCCGCTGATGCGGTATTCGGCCCAGGGGAAGTCATCGACGTCGAGCTTGTCGCGCAGGTGCTTGAGAAACGGTGGGTAGGCGGTGACGATGTAGTCGAAGCCGGGGCCGAAGTACAACAGGGTGTCGACGATCTTCCGCAGGTCGGGTCCCGTGTTCTTGACCATCGCGATCGCCGACATGGCGATGCCGGTGTTGGTCCCGGTGGCCCAGGCGCCCATCGAGTACGCGTTGATGACGAAGCGCCGCTCGGACGGGAATACCATTGTCGCGTAGCCGGCCAGGTTCTTGTGCACCGAGCGCAGCTCCCGGCGGCTGCGGATCCAGTTGAACGGCTGGCCGGACGAGCCCGACGACTCGTCGACCACGCTCCCGGCGATCTCGATCTGCCCGTGCCGACAACGCTGCGCCTCCGGGTACGCCTGCACGTACGACCGCTTGTCGGTGGGCGGGTAGGACGACAGATCGAACCAGCGGAACCGCCAGTGGTGGCGGTGGAGAAAGACGCCGTACGCGGGCACGTCGATCGCGGCGAACTGGCAGGTCATCCAGGCGTGTAGCCGCGCGAAGCGGCCCATGCAGGGACGGTACTGACGTGCCGTGAGCCGCCACACCGCCGGATGGATCCGGTAGAGGGTGTAGAGCCAGGTCAGGGCGAAGCTCGCGGCCCGCAGGGTCCACCGACGCAGGAATGTCACCACGCGGCAACACTAGGGGTCGGTCGAGCCGGCCACCTGATGACGAATACTCAGCCCTCCTGAGTATTCGAACCCCCGCGGGTTGCAACGAGTTCGAGACGAGGCCGGGTCGGCTTGAGGACCCAGCAGTGGGCCATCCCCAAGCTCACTGAACTACTCACTGTTCTCGCTGTTGTTGCCCGGACGGCGCGTCAGTGCCGAATCAGGCCGCCGACCGCAACCGGAGAGACGTGACCGGTCGCCGGAAGGGCTCGCGCCAGCGCAAGACCGACATCGACCAGCGACGACCGGCACAGACCGGCGACATCTGAAATCGATGTCCAGACCGACTCGGCGGTCTCGCCGTTCGCCTCGGGGCCGAAGGACACCACCAGTGATCCGGACCTGGTAAAAGATGCCGACGTTCTGATCCTCGATCCCCAGATGCGCCGCAGCGGCAGGAATCACCCGCGAGTCCACGCCCAGCAGGCGTTCGACCACCGAAACGCAGCCCGTCTCCTCAGCGACCTCCCGCACCACAGCATCGAACGGATCCTCCGCCTGCTCAACCTTGCCACCCGGAAGGGTCCAGTGGGTGTCCCCCGTCGGCGAAACATAATGGGCGAGCAGCACACGCCCCTCCTCAATGCACACGGCATACGCCGCCAGCCGGAAACTCATCCGTGCACCTCCAACCGGACCCTACCGAGCCGGCGACGGCCCTCGCGTGACCGGCGTTCGGCGACGCCCTTTCATGGTGCGTAGCGATTGGCTCCGACGTGGTGCAGGGCGAGGATGGCATGCACGATCGTGGTGGATCGGCGTGGGCAGCAGCGCGGCTGGGTAAGGATCTTCCAGTGGCAGGCCGGCCTCACCGACACCCTGGGCCGGATCCACCTGCCTGCCACCGCAGAAGCGGTCAGTCCGACCGAGGATCGTACTGCGACCACAGAAGGGAAGCGGCGCCGCCAGCGCTGAGGTCTTCCCAGATTGCTTCCCTGTCGAACTCGCCGTCGACGATAAGCCCGGGGCGCAGTGCGTCCGCATAGCTGGCAACAGGATGCGACCCGACGAAGGCGCTGGGTTCGCCGACGGCGACGCCGTCCAGCGACCGACGAAAATCCATGACGAAGGCGTCGAGTACCAACGCGATCGGGGCGTGCGTACGGCCGTGGACAACGAGCCGGCCGCCGGGGTCGTCGCAGTCGCCGAGTACGCCCTCGTCTGCCACCAGATTCCCGCTGATGACAAGTTCCGGCCCTGCGGTGACCCCGCCGAGCGTCACCGCCCGGGCCTCCACATTGCCAAAGACCAGGAAGAACGAGGAGCGGTCGTCGGTCACCCAGGTCAGCTCGCTGACTTGGGTCAGGTCGCCGTCGATGATGACGTGGTACGGCGGCCGGGTGAAGTCAAACGCCGACATCAGGTCCCCGTCGACAGTCCAATCGCCCTCGAACAGCCGAATCTCCTGCTGGTCGGCAGGGTCAGCGTAGGGATAACCAACATGTGCAGACAACGAGAACCGCCGCTCGGCCTCACCGGGATCGATCAACCGATACGCCTCGTGGTCCCACTCCATACACGGCACCCTATCCCCGATGATGCGCGCCGGCGTGGCCCGCTCGGTGGTTCCGGCCGACGTGGGACCGGTGCCGGGCTTGGCATTTCAGGTTCACGCGTGGCACGACGCTCGGGCGGACCGGCGAGGTTGTGGTCGCGCGTGTTACGCCGGCGGCAGCTCGATGAGCGGTCCGCCGCCGGCAAGCCCGGCGTCAAGCGCCAGCTGGCCGGCAACGATCATGATGTCGAGATCGTAGGCGGCCAGCACCGCTGAGGCGGCGTCGAGGCGGCCGACCGTGTCGTACGTGGCGGCCAAGGCACGCCATTCGGCGGCTTCGGGCGCCACGATCGCGGTGGCGTCGTGCACCTCACCAATGACCTCGCCGACGTCGATTGTTGTGGCGGGGCAGAAGGCGATGATGACGGAGGCGTCCAAGAGGACGCGGATGGGTCGGTCGCTCACACGGCGCGGTCGCGCAGGGCAGGCCGCCGACCGATCGTGAGCTCTGGCCCAGTGCTCTGGTTGGCGCCAGCGCTGGCTCCCGCAGCCGCATCGGTCGATCGATCGAGCACGCTCACGACCGACGCGCCTTGTCGGGCAGAACTCAGTCGGGGGTGCCTTCGATCTTGTTGGTCAGGTCGAGGATGTCAGGGACGGCCCCCGAAACGGTGACCTCGACTAGGGCGCCATCGCGGCCGAACCGGCGGCGGTACTCCTCGTAGGGGTAGTCGGCGATCGGCACCCAGGATCGGTGTCCTCGCATGGGGTGGTTCTTCTGCGTCACCGCGCCAGAGTTGAGCCGGCAGAGTTCGATTCGTGGGCCGTGTCGCTCGACGAGGGCGCGGGTGTCGACGTGCAGGACGACTTGGTTCTCGGTGCGGTACTCCTTGGCTTGACGCAGCCGGTCCAGTCGCTCGGCGCTGGCCCAGAAGAAGACCCGAGAGTTGATGGCGGCGAGGTACTCGGCCAGCGAGGAGTCAGGATCGATCTTCTCGGCGATGAATTTCATCGGCTTCTGATCGCGGATCACGGCCGGCGGCAGGCCGGGCGCGCGCAGAACTGTGGACTGCTTGCGTGGTGCGCTCAAGAGTCGCTCACGCTCATCACCGTCGAGGCCGTACAAATCGATCAGTTGCTGCGTGGACAGCAGGCCATGCTGTTGCACCGATGGCCAAGCGGTCGCCGACATTGCGTGGAAGACCTGCGGATGGCGCGCGATCAGTTCCTCGACGTCCATGCCGGCCATCATGCCGAACGTCCACCAGTACGGGCCATCAGCGATCCGGGCGTCATCCTCCCATCACCCCCTTTGAAAGATGAGAGGTCTGCAGCGCTGGCGGTCTGCGCCGCTACCCCTACGCCTGCCGAGACAGCCGATTCTCGTAAGGACCGGCTCGCGCCATCGACGCATGCTCAGGGTCAGGAAGGCTTGAGCGGCTGCTCGCGACTGGTACCTGGGTTGCAAGGAATGAGTTGTGTCAGTTGGTCGTGGGAGACTCTCGCGCCGTGGACGTTGATGAGTTTTGGGCGGTCGTGAAGTCGGCCGGGACGGGTCTCGACGGGCGGACCGGCGACGACGGTGAGGCTGTTGCCGCGGCACTGGTGAGGCGTTTGGCCGCCACATCATCGGAGGGCATCCTCGAGTTCCAGGAACTGTTCGATGAGCTCCATGACGCGCTCCACCGGTGGGACGTGTGGGCGGCTGCGTACCTGATCGGCGGTGGATGCTCGGACGACAGCTTCATAGATTTCCGGGCGGGAGTCATCGCGCTGGGGCGCGAGTGGTACGAGCGCGTCCTGGCCTCGCCCGACGGACTGGCTGACCATCCCGCGGTACGACAAGCGGCGGCCGAGGACGACGACGGCGCGCTGTTCGCCGAGTCGGTGAACTACGTAGCCAGCGAGGCCTACGAGCAGATCACAGGTGGTGACGACGACGCCTTCTACGAAGCGATGAAGGCCCGCCAGCACACTGCCAACGGCATCGACGAGGCCCGCGAGCCCGACATGGGTGAGGACTTCGACTTCGACAACGATGACGAGATGCGGAGGCGGCTACCCCGGCTGGCCGAGCTGTTCCTCGTCCCTGGCGAGCATTGATCTCGGCGGCGGAGCCGCCCTCAGACGCGGCAATGATCCATCGGGCACTGATCACACGGGTGGTCCGACGGCCGCAACCAGCTACACCGTCACGGAACGTGGTTGCGGGCGGCTTCATGGCGGCCGACAACCTGGTGCGTGCCCAGTGCCGGCGGGACCTCCCGGCCCTCGACCAGTCGCCGGCAATCCGCGGGTCATCAAGGAGGAGTCTGTCTAAGCGCGCTGCCGGCACTGGGGTGAGGCGCGCCCATCACGCATTGCCGGACTCCCGGGCACACTGCGAATTGGTAACGCAGCGTGCGCACAAGCCGCTCGGTGTGGACGCCGCTCTACCGCCTCTGCCTGGGTAAGCGCTGACGCCTTCGGTATCCACGAAGAGCTCGTTCGGGCGGCGCGACCGAAGAAGATCAACGGGAACCAACAAGATCGCGCCTGCCGTAGGAGACGAGCACCCGGCCCCGGGCCAAGGAGAGGCCGGGGGCCAAACGATCATCAACTCGGACCTTGGGGATCGCCACCAACGCTTTGTCTAACTCCCTCAATCTCCGACCTAACTTCCCGCGCGATCGTTGTAGATATTAGCCCGCGAGCAACACCTAAATTGCCTCGGCAGCAATTGATGAATGCAACGTGCGCCTGCTCCAGGCGATCACGGTGTTGTGGCCAGCTTTTACGGTCAACCGAACCAGTCTTGAATTTGTCAGTCGTTTCCCAGAATAATCCGTCGATCACCAATGCTGCCTGGACGATGACCGGATCCGCCGCGAGGCTAAGGTTGGCCAGTGCATTGTTCCATCCCGACCATTCGGTTTCGGGCCGCGTGCCCGTCCTAGACCATTTGTAGAATTCATTGTAAATGTAGGAGTAGGCGGAAAGCAGCTGGGCGAAGTAGTCGAGCTGCGCCGTGCGAGCCCAATGCCTTCGCTGGATCTGTCCACTCAGAATAGCGCCCACCGCCACGCTGATCAACGCGGCCAATACCCCGCCGGCCACTGAAAGCACCACCTGCCACAGGTCCACCATGAATAAAGTGTCCGCGACGCCTGCAAATTGATCATGAATGTAGCTGAGCAGTCGGCTGGCGGTGGCTCCGGCCGAGCTCGCCGCCTCGACGGCGGCCATCGCGGCGCGGAGTTCCGATCGGTCTCGGCGTAGAGGGTTCGCGGTGCCGATGCTTACCAGCGTCGCGACCTGGCCGAATGCGGGGGAGGTGTACGGATTGTCCGAGCTACCCTCGAAGTCTCAATGTTTGCAGGTCAGGGGCTTAGTCACTTCTCTCATCCGGACCTAACAGGAGCGTGGGTGCCACACAGCCCTGTTGTGTTTGTGTGACATCCGGCTTCGATTTCACTGCTGACGGGAATCGACCTCGTGAGGCGTGACTCGGGCAGTCCTCGATCGTTGTGATCAGAATTCGTTCCGACAGGATTCCCACAGCAAGCTAGAGCTCTGCCACACGTTGGGTTTGCGGGAGAGCCACCCTCGCGGAACAGGACTGAGGGCAAGGCGCCGGTCCTGCGCCGCCTGAAAGACGCCGGCACACTGCGGACGCCCGCGAGCCGATGGGCCTCGCCGCGTGACCGACCCAACCGTCAGGGCCATTGCCTTGGGTGAGCGTCGTAAAGTGCCGGCGTCGCCTGCTGGTCCGGGGTGGTGTCAGCGTGGTGGGGCGGTGTAGTCGGCTATTAGGTACGACCGATACGTGATCACCGCGGGGATCGTCACGTTCAGCCTCCCCGCCGAGGTGGTCAGCACTTCCTCGTATCCCAACAGCAAGCCGGAGCGTGCATCGACGATCACGGTGTATTGGGCGGGCAGGCCGTGAGCATTGGTGGTGATGGAGAAGGCTTCCCCGGTGCGTCCGGCGCGGTCGGTGACGGTGCCGGTGACCGTGATGCCTGGGAGGTCGGCAAGGAGTGTGAGCACCGCTGCGCGCTGGGCCGGGTTCAGCAGCCGTACCCCGGCGAGTTGAGCGGCGTCCTCCAGGTACTGCACCGGCGCCTGAGGCGCAGACATGTCTGCCCTCAGCCAGCCACGCAGTGCGGCGGCGTCCGTCGGGACCGCACCGCGGAAGCCGCTGTAGAACTCCCCGGCGGCGTAGTCGTGCACCTCCTCCGACGACCCGGCCCGACCACCCCACTTCTTCCACTGTCTACGGTCAGCGTCCGAACGGAAGACCGGCGGCAGATCCTTTTTGACCAAGCGGCCCGCGTCGTCGTCGGTCCGCCAGGACCGCCACTGCTGCGGCACCACAGCGGAAACGGTCCTGCCCCCGGAGACGGAGGAATTCAGGAACCAGTTCGTCGACTCCAGGTGCTCCACCGTCCCGGCGGGCCGCGGCGACATCGGCTGCTGCGCCGCCACGGCGGCCAGCCGCCGAAGCCGGGTACTAGCCGGTTCCACGGTCACCGGCGGCCCGTAGGTGAGCATCACCGGAGTCGCCGCATAGGCCGGCGCCGGCTGGCGGTACAACTCAACCGCTACCCCACCACCGGCCGCCGCCACGACCACCGCACCGACCGCGGCCAGCACGAGCCGACGTCGCGGCACTGGGCGCCTGGCGGACTCCAGCAAGCTCAGCCGCAATGCTTCACATCGGTTTACAGCACACCCACAGGCCCAGCGTTAGGCGACCCGAGACGCCGGCCAACCCGGGAGCAGCAAGGCCCGACCACTTCGACGTCTACTGGAGGTCAACCACCCCGGAGCGCGACCTCGTTGCTGCTCAGCGACCCAAGCAGAACAAAGCCGGCTGAGCTTTTCGTGGCGGACCGGCCGCCAGTCCTTAGGGGGTCCGTTCCTTAGCTTGGGTCAGACTCTGCCGGTACTCGAGTGCCTCGGGGATTTCGTCGTACTGCAGCAGGCTGCCCGTCAGCTCCAGCAGGTACTCCTTGGCCTCCTGTGGGGTGGCGTAGAAGAACTCTCGTCGCTGGTTGATGAGGTTGACCCTTCGGTCGGCTAGGCGGGTGTGCATTTTGGCTTCGATGCCGACGGCGTCCTCGGAGAAGAAGAGTGCGTGGACGTCGAAGTTGAAGGGGACGGAGGCGTCGCTGAGTTCCCGGACTCGGTCCAATGGGTCGAGGCGGCGGGTCATGCCGATCTTGACTACCTTCTCGCCGAAGGCTCCCAGGTTTGAGATGACGTACACGTAGCCAGCGCGGACGTTGGCGGCTCGGTAGTCCACGTCTTCGATGCCGGTGTCGATCTGCGACAGCCGCTCCTGCATTTGGGCGGCGCCGTCGACGTCGCCCTTCGCTTGCAGGGCGGCGAGGGCGTTGGCGTAGTGCTGACGTTCCTTGTCGAGACGGGCACGCTCGCGGTCGATTTCCTGTTGAACCCGTCGCTCCTCGCGCAGCCGCGCTTTCTCTTCGCGCTCGTGTTCCTTCTCCTCGGCGAGTTTTGCCTGGTGGTCAGCCGTGATCTCTAACTCCCGGACTCGCAGCCGGTGGTAGTCCTCCGAGATGCGGATGTGCATCGTCTTGCCTAGCTTGGCGATCGTCGCGGCGACCTTGCCCAGGCGCTCGATGGCCGAGTCAAGCTTGTAGGGCTTCAGGCCCCGTACCAGGTTGTCGGCTTCGGCGTTGTAGGCCCGCAGCAGCAGCTTGGAGAAGTCCCGGACCATCACCCGCCCTTCGGCAGCCGAACCGTTCACCGTCCAGCCAGTCGCGGCGAGGACCGCACCGCCTTCCCGCTTAGCCATGCTCTTAATCTTGGCCTGCAGCCCAGCCAGCGCGCTCTGGTATGCGACCGCGTCTGACAGGGGGTGCCGGTAGTCGTAGACGCCAGCCTCCTGCAGCAGCGCCGTCTCCGGTAACCACGACCTGCTGACTAAGGTCCCGCAGCTGGCGCTCCAGGTCAGCCTTCTGCGCTTGGGCGGTGGCGGTCTGTTCAGTGATTTCTCGCGTCAGCCGTTCCCTGTACTGCTCGAGCTCTACCGCGGGCAGTACTCCGAGGCGGTTCATCTCTAGCCGGACCCGCTCCAGCTCCGCTCTGAGATGTGTCACCTCCGCAGCCAGCTCGCGTGCCTTAGTCCGCGCCCCGAACAGCGGAATCTCAGGATCGTCGGCGCGTTGCGGCGGCACGGTCTGCGGCGTGGGAGAGGGCACCACCGGAACAGCAGGCACTGGCTGCACTACGGGCGCGGCGATCGGTGCATCGGCGATCCACAGCTGCCACCCCGGCGGCGGAGGTCCCTATGCCGGCTCCGGCTTCCACCCAGGACCTGGTGCCCAACCCTGCGGCGGGGTCGGCCAATTCGGCGGAGCGTTGAAGCGATATCCCACAGCTCATCCCCCACAAACTTGCACTAGACCGACGACGCTAGCCCGAGCCACTACGGCCCACACATCGATCACTCGGCCAACAGCGTCCCGCCGACAAGAGCCGCTCAGTGCCCGACCGACCACTCGAGGTCAGATATCCGACTCGGGGGGGGGATGCGGTGCACCTGCCGCTGACTTTCACCACACACTGTCAGTGCCTGGTTCGAACTATCTACAGGGAGTAGCGACTTCCCGTAATCGACGACGCCCTGTCTCGCAGAAGGCCCTCGCTTGGCGTTGACCTCCATTCGCTGTCAAGGAATCGACTCTTTCGGTCATTGGGCGGGCCACTCTGCCATGAAGACCTCGGAACATGTCCTCGGACCGGTATCACTGCCCGGGCCGAGCGGCGACGGCCCGGACAACAGTTGGACTTCTCGCCGCGCTCCGCGACCCCAGACGCGGATTCTCCGCCGTCGTCGTCGGAGAACCCCACCGCGCGTTCTACGGCAACCAGTTCGGTCTCACCGTGCCGCTGTTCGCTCGCTACGGCGTCGAACTGTGGGTACCGGAGATCGGCGGCCCGATCGACCCCGAGAACGAGGCCCACGAACTGGTCATGTCCGTCTTCGGCGGCATGAGCAAAGGCGAACGCAACCGCATCAAGCTGCGCGTCCGTACCGCCATGGCCGCTCAGACCCTGCTCGAAGGCCGCTACCTCGGCGGGCGCCCTCCAGACGGCTACACCCTGCAGGATCTCGGCCCCCACCCCAACCCGGCGAAGGCAGCCGACGGCAAACACCTACGCGGCCTCACCCCCCGACCCGCGGACCGCCCCGATCGTCCGCCAGATCTTCCACGAGTTCCTCACCGGCAGCGGCCTGTACGCCATCGCCGAAGCACTCACCAGCAACCACGTGCCCTGCCCCTCCGCACACGACCGGGCACGTAACCCCCACCGCAGCGGCATCGCCTGGTCAAAGAGCGCCGTCCGCGTCATCCTCACCAACCCCCGCTACACGGGCCGGCAGGTTTGGAACAAACAACGCACTGACGAGGTGCTCCTGGACGTCGACGACGTCGCGCTCGGTCACACCGGAGTCATGCGCTGGAACCCGCGGGACAAGTGGGTGGTCTCCAAAGATCACCCACCCACCGATCATCGATGAGGCCACCTTCGAACAGGCGCAGACCCTGCTCGCACGACACCGGTTGGGTCTGGACCTCCCGCAACGGCAACGCCGCGCCCGCAACCCGTACGTCTTCCGCGGCCTGATCTACTGCGCCGCCTGCAACCGACGGATGCAGGGCCAGTACAACCACGGCGCCGCCTACTACCGCTGCCGCTTCCTCCAGGAATACGCCCTCGCCAACGACGTCTCCCATCCCCGCAACGTCTACCTCCGCGAGGAGACCCTCACCGACCCACTCGACACCTGGCTCGCTACCGCATTCCACCCCGACCACATCGAGAACACGATCACCGCGATGGCAGACGCCCAGCTAGGCGACCACCCAACCCCCGCCATCACCGCCGCCCGCGCGACCATCAACGAATGCGACACGAAACTTCGCCGCTACCGAGCGGCTCTGGACGCCGGAGCCGACCCCTCGATCGTCAGCAACTGGATAGCCCAGACACAAGCTGAACGGACCCAAGCCGAAACCGAGCTGCACACGGGGACCTCCGCCGCACCACGCCGGATGACCCAGGCAGAAATCACCGCGCTGGTTCACGCCCTCGGGAACATCGTCACCGTGCTGCGCGACGCCAACCCCGCCGACAAAGCCGAGGTCTACCGGCAAATCGGACTCCGACTCACCTACAGACCGATACGCAAAAGGTGCGCGCTGCAATCGATCTCAGCGCACACCGTGGGGTAATGATTTGTGTCCGAGGGGGGACTTGAACCCCCACACCCTATACGGGTACTAGCACCTCAAGCTAGCGCGTCTGCCATTCCGCCACCCGGACCTACACGTTCAGCCTACCTTGCCGACCAGATGATCTTTCATCCGGTGGTCAGCACAGCGGGCCGCACGGGGAGTTACTGTACACGGCACTCGTGGATCATGCACATCGCCTTCCGGCGCCTCTCCCCTGGCGCTTCCGCCGCTGCTCAAGCCGCCCAGAACGGCCGCACCGACACACCGTCGGGGCGTGTCCGGGTAGCGTCCGGCGGCCCTGTGACGGCAGCATTGCCACGTGTCCCATCCCTCCCCCCTGGCAGGCGCCCAGCACCGAGCCCTCGCTCTGCGCGCCGCGGGCGACCTCAGCGCCGCCCGGCAACTGCTCGCGGAGGTCGTCGAATCCGCTCCCCCGCCGTACGGTGACGACCATCCCGAGGTGCTGCACACCGCGCACCTGCTGGCACGGCTGCACCGGGAGGGGGACGATCCGCTCGCCGCCCGCCGGGTGTTGGAGGAGGCGTTCGCGGCGGGCGAGCGGCGCTGGCAGCACTCCGACCCGCTGATGCTCGCCCTCGCCTTCGAACTCGCCGAGGTGGCCGAGGAGCTCGGCAACCGGCACGAGGCCCGCCGCAACTACACCCGCGTCGCCACCGCCGGGCCCGCCGCGCTGGGGGAGAACCACCCGGCGGTACGCGCAGCCCGCGACTACCTCGGCCCACCCCCGCCGCCCCCGGGCGAGCAGCACCCCGCGCCGACGCCTGATGCTGTCTCGGCCGCCCCGGTGACCGAGCCGGGCGCCCGGTCGGCGCTGTCCGGCCCGACCCTGTCGCTGGCGACCCTCGCCGCGATGCGGCCCTCCGCCGACGGCCCGCCGCCCGCCGTCTCACAGTGGGCGCCGCAACCGCCGGCCGCACCCCAACAAACCCCTCCGGCGGTACGCGCACCCGCCACACCCCCGTCGCCCGGCCACGCCACCCCGGCACCGGTGCCAGCCCCTCGGGCGACGCCCGTTCAGCCGGCATCTCCGTCGACGCCGGCCGAGCAGCGGTCACCAGACCGAGCGCCGTCCGGGCCGACCGTGGCACCACGCCAACGAGTGGGCGGTCACGCGACCCCGCCGGTGGCGGACGTGCCACCCCCGGCGTCGACCCCAACCGTCCCGAACCCAACCGCCCCGGCGTCGACGACCCCGCCGGCGACACCGGCGGTGCCGGCACCTCGCTGGGACAACCCCACCATCCGGGTACGCCAGATCGAGCCGCTGCTCGCCGAGGAAGCCGCCCGAGCCGCCGCCCGGCCAACCACGGCGAGCGAATCGCACAACGTGTCCGGCGCGGAGGCGACATCATCGGGCAGCCCCTCCCCGACCGTCGGCCAACCAGGGCCGGCGTACCCGGTGAGCGAACCACCTGCCCAGCCCATCAGCGCACCGCCGGTGACCCCGTCTCCGATCTCCGCGCCCCCCAGCCAGCCGTACCCGGTCTCGGGACCGCCGGCCCACCCATACCCTGTCTCCGCACCGCCCGGCTACGGCCCACCCGTGTCCGCAGCACCCGGTCACACCTACCCGGTCTCCGCACCGCCCGGCTACGCCCAACCAGTGTCCGGACCCCCCGGGCACACCTATCCGGTGTCCGCACCACCCGGCTACGCCCAACCAGTGTCCGCACCACCCGGGCACGCCCAACCCGTGTCCGCACCACCCGGCTACGGCCCACCCGTATCCGCTCCACCCGGGCACACCTACCCCGTGTCCGCGCCGCCCGGTTTCGGGCCGCCCGTCTCCGCGCCTCCGGTGAGCGCACCACCCGTACCGCCCTGGGGGTTGACCGCGCCGCCCTGGAGCAGCAGCGCCCCACCGCAGCCCCTGCCAACTCCAGGTGCCGACTCCCCCACCCAGAGCACTACGGCTGCGCAGACAGTCACCACCGGGCAGGCCCCGGTGGTTGGGCAGACCATGATGGACGCGGGCGGTACCGGCGCGGACGTCGACTCTGGCCTGGGCATCCTCGACGCCCCGGTGACGCCGACTCAGCGGGTTCCTGGTGCGCTGTCCGACCAGACCGTGGTGTTGCCGTCCGTACCGTCGCAGCGCGGCCCGGCCGGGGTGGACACCAGTCCGGGCTGGCCCGCCGCCGCACAGGCGAACCCCGCCGCCGCACAGGCGAACCTCACGGCCGCCCAACCGCATCCCACCGCCGCGCCAACTCACCGAGAAGGCACCCAGGCGAACCCGGGCATCGCTGAGGCAGGCCCCATCGCCGCGCAGCCGAGCCCCGCTGCGCAGCCGGCTTGGCCCCCGTCCGTCGGCGCCGACCCGGCGCTGGCACCGCCAGCCGCACCGCCGCCGGTTCAGCAGTACCACCACCAGCCGCCCCAGACGCCGTACCCGGCACAGGACCAGCACCAGCACCAGACGCCGTACCCGGGTCAGCAGTACCACCCGGTTCCGGACGCGTACCGGCCGGCGTACGCCGATGACAGTGGGTCGACGGGCCGCAACCGGGCGGCGCTGGTCGGCGCGGTCGTGGCGGCCGGGGTGGCCGTCGTGGCGGTGGCGGGCCTGGGTGTGGTGATGCTGACCCGCGACGATCCGCCGCCGACCGGTACCGCGCCGACGGCGGCGGCACCGACGGCGGCTGGGCTTCCGCCGGGCGATCTCAAGCTGCGGGACGATTCGACCACTATCACGTTGACCTGGACGGACCCGACCGGCGGCGCGGTGCCGTTCATGGTCGCCGCGGGTCGGGCCGGGCAGGCCCTGGGCGTGATGGCCACCGTGGACCCGGGCCGGACCAGCTACACGGTCAACGGGTTGAACTCCCGAGTGGATCACTGTTTCACCGTGTTGGCGGTCTACTCCACTGACAGCTTTGCGACTTCCGGACAGGTTTGCACCGCGCGGGAGCGCGGAGCCACGTCGAGCGGGGAGCCCTCCGGCCGGGCGTCGCCGCGCTGAGTCGCGCCGAAACCGCGCCGAGTCGAGCGGGAACCGGGCTGAGCTGGACGTCCACAACGCACACTCTCGGTATCCACAGGGGTGACGGTGCGGGTTCCCCCGCCACCACCAGCGCCATATGATGGCACCCGGCTCAGGGGAGGGGTCGCCGGAAGGCGCGCCACCTGCCACGACTCAGGGGAGGCAGCCGGCTGTGGCCAGCATCGACGACGCCGTACAGTCCGAGGCCCCCCGCTCCCGGTCCCGGCTGCGCGGAGGGCTGGTGACCGTCGGCACGGTGGCGGCGCTGTTGGCCGCCATGGGGCTGACCGTCCTCGGGTTGGGCGCGGCGGACAACGCGGTGGCCAACTACGACGCGAGTTCCTGGCTGTGGAGCACGGCGCGCAGCGAGCTGGCCCGGGTCAACGGGGTCACCGCCCGGGTGGACACCCGCACGGAGATCCCGGGTGCCCGGCAGCATCGGATGCAGATCACCCAGACCGACCGGCTGCTGATCCTGCGGGACCTTCAGAGCGGGCAGGTCAGTTCCCTGGATCTGGCCACCCTCCAGCTCAGCGCGACCACCCGGACCACCCCCGGCCTGGGCGTCAGTGTGGCCCTGCACGAGGACGCGGCGTTCGTCGTCGACGCCGTGCAGGGCATCGTCCGGCAGCTCGACCCGCGATCGTTGACCCCGGTCGGCGAGCCGGTGCGCTATCCGCCGGGCATCACGGGCGGCACCTTCGACGGTAAGGGTCGACTCTGGATCGCGGTGCCCAGCCAGGGCACGGTCTCGGCGATCACCGCGGCCAAGCTGCCGTCCGCGCCGGCGACAGCCAGCGCCGGGCTCAGCCCGCAGCGGGTCGAGTCGTACGACGTCGCCGACGCCAGCCACGAGCTGGTGGTCTCCACCCTGGACGACGGGGTGGCGGTGCTCGACCGGACTGCCGGAAAGCTGGTGCGGGTGCAGCGCGGTGAGGTGCACCCGACGGCGCTGACGCTGTCCGGCCCGGCGGCGCTGCCCGCGCGCACCAGCGGCCCACGGGTGCCGGTCACGGTGACCGCCGACCGGCGGGTGCTGCTGGTGGGTGACGGTGGGCAGGAGAGCGCGTTCACCGTGCCGGGTGAGGGGGACCGGCTCAGCCCGGCGGTGGCCTGGGCGAACCGGGTCTACTGCGCCGACGAGGCCACCGGCACCATTTACTCCTTCGACGCGGCGGGCCAGCTGGTCGAGACCATCCGTGGGCGGGCCAACGGGCCGCTGGAGCTGGAGGTCCGGGAGAACCACCTGTTCATCAACTCCCCCGACTCGGCGACCGCCCGGGTGGTGGACGACAAGCACCAGGTGCGCGAGGTCAACAAGTACGCCAACGACGTGCTCGGCGGTGACCCGCCGCCGGTTCCCCCGCCGCCGCCTCCGCCGAAGAAGCCGCGGGTGGGCAAGCCGAGCGCGCCGCGCAGCGTCACCGCCGCCGCCGGCAACGCCCAGGCGCGGGTGAGTTGGCGCCCGGCCGCCGCCAACGGCGCAGAGATCATCAAGTACGTGGTGCAGGGCGCCGGGCAACGCCTGGAGGTGGGCGCGAACCAGCGGGCGGTGGAGGTCAAGGGTCTGACCAACGGCGAGACGTACCGGTTCGCTGTGCACGCCGTCAACGCCAAGGGCGACGGCCCGCCGCGCAACAGCAACCCGGTGACGCCGACGGCGGCGGTGCCCGACCCACCCGCGAGCGTCACGGCGCAGGAACGGCCGGACGGCACGGTGCTCGTCAAGTGGCCGGCGGCGAACGGGCAGGGCAACACCATCGCGAGGTACGCGGTGACGGCCAGTTCGGCGGGGACGAACGCGCCGGCCGGTGAGTCGACCAGGACGGAGCTGGTGGTGCCCGCCGGTGACCTGGAGTTCGGCACCCAGTACGCGTTCACGGTGGTGGCGGTCAACAGCAAGGGCGCCGGGTCGGCGGCGTCGCCGGTCAGCAACACAGTGGTGCCGTTCGCGGCGCCCGGTCGGCCGCTCGACCTGCGCGCCGGCACGGTAGCCAACCAGCCGGGCGCGGTGACGGTGCAGTGGGCGCCGGCCGAGGCCAACGGTCGGCCGGTGACGAAGTACCTGGTGGACGTCGGTGGGCGGGTCAGCGAGGTGACCGACACCCGCACGACCGTCACCGGGCTGGGCAACGGCCAGAACGTCACGGTGAAGGTGAAGGCGGTCAACGAGGCGGGGCCGGGCCCGGAGGCCACCGCCACCGCCCGCACGGTGGCCGAGCCACGGGTCACGGTGACCGGGTCGTCGTCGACGGCCACCGGGGCGACTGTCACGTTCACAGTGGACGCCGGTGGCGGTCAGGCCACCTGCACGCTGACCACGACTGGCGAACCGGCGAAGGCCGGGGCGTGCTCCAGCATCACGATGACGGGCCTGACGCCGGGCACCACCTACACGTTCACGGTGACCGCGAGCAACGCCGCCGGCAAGGGCACCGCGAAGAAGGCGCAGGCCACCCAGGCGCTGTTCGGCATCGCGACCTGCAACAACGGACCAGACGGTGACCAACGGACCTATTGCGACAAGGAAGTTGACGGCCGCAACGGCAACGAGGTCTTCAAGGTCACCCGGCAGGACAACGACCAGCAGGCCGGCTGGGCGAAACCCGGCACCCGGCTGAAGGCGTACTGCAAGAAGTCGGGCGAGAACGTCGACTCGTGGATCTACAACAACCAGAAGCAGAGCAACTGGTGGGTGCAGGTCGAGTTCAAGGGGAAGAACTACATCCCCTGGGCCTGGCTCAACCTGGAGGGCGGCGATGACATCAAGGTCCTGCCCACCTGCTGAACCACCAGGCGAGGAGCACCACCGACCGTGAACACCCACGAGCCGCTCACTCAGCCGGAGGTGCAGGGCTTCGCCGCTCTGGCCGCCCGGCTGGCCGAGAACGTCAACGCTGTGGTGCTCGGCAAACCGCAGGTGGTGCGGCTGGCGCTGACCGCGCTCTTCGCCCAGGGTCACGTGCTGCTGGAGGACGTGCCCGGGGTCGGTAAGACGACCCTGGCACGGGCCATCGCCGCCACGGTCAAGGGTGAGTGGCGGCGCATTCAGTTCACGCCCGACCTGCTCCCCTCGGACGTGTCCGGCGTGACGATCTTCAACCAGGCGACCCGGGACTTCGAGTTCCATCCGGGGCCGGTCTTCGCCAACATCGTCATCGCCGACGAGATCAACCGGGCGTCGCCGAAGACCCAGTCGGCGCTGCTGGAGGTGATGGAGGAACGCACTGTCACTGTGGACGGGGTCCGGCACCCGGTGCCGTCGCCGTTCCTGGTGGTCGCCACCCAGAACCCGGTGGAGATGGACGGCACCTACCGGCTGCCCGAGGCGCAGTTGGACCGTTTCCTGGTGAAGCTCTCCGTCGGCTACCCGGACGAGGCCGTCGAGGTGGAGGTGCTGCGCGGCGCGACGGTGCGGTCCCCCGAGGCGCTCGCCCCGGTCACCGACACCGCCACCGTCGGCGAGATGGTCCGGATGGCCCGCCGGGTGCACATCGCGGAGCCGCTCTACTCGTATGCGGTCCGGTTGGCCGCTGCCACCCGCACCCATCCGCAGGTGCGCGTCGGCGTCAGCCCCCGGGGCGTGATCGCGTTGACCCGTGCGGCGTGCGCGTACGCGCTGATCGACGGGCGGGGCTGGATCATGCCGGAGGATCTGAAGGCGCTCGCCGAGGCGGTCTTCGCCCACCGGCTGCTGCTCACCCCGGACGCTCAGGTGCGCGGGATGACCCCCGCGGAGGTGCTGCGCCAGGCCGTCGCCTCGGTGCCGGTGCCGCTGCCGTCGGGGCAACCCGCTCCGGTGCAGGGCTGACCGGCAGCAGCGCGATGGGAATCACCGCCCGTGGGGTCGGGCTGCTCGTCGCCGCCGTGGTGCTGCTGGGGGCGGGTTTCCGGTTCGCGTACCCCGAGTTGACGTTGCTCGGCGCGGCGGCCGGCGCGGCCGTCGGCTACGCCGCGCTGGTCGCGGCCTGGCGGCCCCGGCTGACGGTGACCCGCCGTGCGGACCCGGACCGGGTGGCGCGTGGCGAGCCGGCGAGCATGGCGTTGACAGTGCGCAACACCGGGCGGCTGCGCTCGGCGAACCTGCTGGCCGAGGACCGGTGCGGCCAGCGGAGCGTGCCGGTGCCGGTGCTGCGCCTGCGACCCGGTCGGGACACCGAGGTCCGCTACGACGTGCCGACCGACCGTCGTGGGGTGGTGCCGGTCGGGCCGCTGCGGGTGACCCGCCGGGACCCGCTGGGGTTGGTGGCGCTGGCCCGCCCGTACGGTGCGGCGGTGCCGGTCTGGGTGCACCCCCGGATCCATCCGCTGACGGCCGTGCCCAGAGGCGCGGGCCGCAGCCTCGACGGTCGGGTGGACGGTGTCCCGCACGGGTCGATCACGTTCGACTCGTTGCGGGAGTACGTGGTCGGCGACGAGCTGCGCCGGGTGCACTGGCGCACCAGCGCCCGGGTGGGTGAGCTGATGGTGCGGGAGAACGTGGACACCAGCCTGCCGCGCCTGGTCGTACTGCTGGACAACCGTTCCGTCGCGCACCCGCAGCGGGTCGGCGGGGTGGCGGAGTCGTTCGAGTCGGCCTGCGAGGCGGCGGCGTCGGTCGTCACCGCCGCGCACCGCGCGGACCTGCCGGTGCTGCTGCTCATGGTCGCCGCCGAGCCCGCCGAGGCCACGACACCCGGCGGCGAGGCCGGCGGCGCGCTCGGGCCACTGGACCGGCTCGCCGCCGCCGAGCTGTCCGACGACGGTGACGCGCTGCGGGCGGCCACCACCCGACTGCGGCAGGACCGCTTCGGCGACACGCTGATCTTCCTGACCGGGCCCGGTGGCCGCGACGAGTTGGGGCACCTCGGGGCGCTGCGCGGGGCGTACCCGTCGGTGGTGGTCGCGGTGTTCGGCGCGGCCGAGCCGACGCCGCCGGGCACCGCGGGTCTCGTGGTCGTCGACGCGGCCGACGGCGCGCAGTTCGCCGCCGAGTGGGACGGGGTACGCCGGTGGTGACGCTCGCCGTGCGGGTGCTGCGGGCGGCGGTCCTGCCGCTGGCCCTGATCGGGCTGACGGCGCTCGCCGGGGTGGTGCTCGGCCGGGTGTACGCGGGCAACCTGCTGACCTGGCTGGTGATCGGCGCGGCGGGGGGTTCGGTGCTGGTCAGCGTGGCCGCCCGGCGGCTGCCGTCCTGGTTGGTGGCACCGGTGTCGGTGGCCGCGATGGCCGGCTGGACACTGTGGTCACTGCGACTGGCCGCCACCCGCGCCGAGTTGCCGGGCGGCCTGCTGGAGGTCAGCGCGGACGCCGCCCGCAACGGCATCCCCCGGCTGCTCACCGCGATGATCCCGGTGGAGCCCACCCCGGACACCGTGCTGGTGCCGGTCGTCGCCGCCTGGCTGGCCGGGCTTACCGGCGCGGAGGTGGCGCTGCGCACCGGCCGGGTGCTGCTGGGCTATCTGCCGGCGGCGGGGCTCTACGCCGCCGCCCTCTACGTGGTCGGCCCGAACGCCGAACCGGCGGTGGGGTCGACAGTGGTGTTCGTCGCGGTCGCGGCCCTCGGCCTGGCCACCCCCACCCGCACCGCGGCGGGCGGCGGCGATCCGAGCGCCGAGCTGACCCCCGGGGTACGCGCGGCGGTGCGACTGCGCCTGGCCACCAGCGCGGCGCTCGGGGTGGCACTGGTGGTCGGGCTGGTGGCGTTGCTCGGCCCGGTCGTCGCCGAGCAGGTCGACGGCCGGCCGGTGGACCCGCGCCGGTACGTGGAGCCGCCGCAGGTGCAGACACTCGACGAGAACCCGCTGATCCGCATCTCCGGCTGGGCGCTGCACCCGGAGCAGAAACTCCTCGACGTGAGCACGGAACGCCCCGACGCACCGCCCGCCGGCCCCCCGCCGGAGGCCGATCCCGCAGCCGACACCGCGCGCAGTGTGCGGATCCGGTTGGCGGTGCTCAGCGACTACGACGGGGTGACCTGGCGCGTCGGCGCGACGTACCGCAACGCCGGGCGGATCCTGCCGGCCGCTGCCGTGGCCCGCGACAGCACAGTGCGGACGGTCCGGCAGCAGATCAGCGTGGCCGAGTTGAGCGGTCGGCTGCTGCCCGCCGTGGCGACACCCCGGGAGGTCAGTGGGGCGCGGGTGGCGTACGACCCGGCGAGCGGGACGCTGATCCGACCGGAGGGGTTGACGCCGGGGCTGCGGTACGCGGTGACCTCCGCCGAGGAACGCCCCGACCAGAATCTGTTGGCCAGTGCGAACGTGCCCGCCGGCGACGAGGTGGCCCGGGTGCTGCGGGTCGCCGACGGGGTGCCCGACCCGATGCGCCGGCTGGCCACCCAGCTCGCCGAGGAGAACGGTGCCCCGTTCGCGCGGGCGTCGGCGATCGAGCAGTTCCTGGCCGAGCACTACCGGGTGGTGGCGGACGCGCCGAGCGGGCACGCGTACCCGAACCTGGGTTTCTTCCTGTTCGGGCCCCGCAACGGCGGCGGGCAGGAGGGCACCTCGGAGCAGTTCGCGGCGGCCTTCGCGGTCCTCGGCCGGCTCTCCGGGCTGCCCACGCGGGTGGTGGTGGGCTTCCGGACCAGCGGGCAGGGGCCGGTGCTGGCCGGTGACGCGTACGCCTGGCCGGAGGTGCTCTTCGACGGGCTGGGCTGGGTGTCGTTCGACCCGCTGCCCCGCCCCGACAACGAGCCCCGACCGGTGGAGGAGGACTTCCGCCCGACGCCGGAGGACCCGCCCCCGTCGGAGGCGCCGGCACCGACCGCCGAGCCCAGCGCCTCACCGGAACCGGCGACCGCCGCCGACGCCCCGCCCGGCAACGACGGGGTCTCCACGCCGGTGCTGGTCGCCGGCGGCAGCGGCGGCCTGCTGCTGGTGGTGGGGGCGCTCCTGCTCACCCTGCTGGCGATGCGCCGCTCGCTGACCCGCAGCCGGCTCGTGCGGGGCGACCCCGGCCAGCGCATCGCCGGCGCCTGGCGGGAGGTCACCGACGCGCTCCGGCTGGCCGGCAGACCGGTCGGCGACGACCTGGCCGCCACCGAGGTCGCCGGCCACGCCCGCCAAACCCTCGCCGACGCCCGTCTCGCTCGGAGCGGAGGTGACGCGGTCGGTGACCCGGGCGCCGTCGCGCCCACCGGCGACACGGCGGCGGCGGACCCGTCCGGCCCGGCCGTCGACGAGTTGGCGGCCCTGCTCAACCGGGTGGGCTTCGCCCCCGACGCCGCAACACCCGACCAGGCGGCTCGCGCCGCCGAGGTGGCCACCGCCTACGTGACCACCCTGCGCTCCACCCGCCCCTGGTGGCGTCGCCTGCTCTGGTCCGTGCACCCCACTCCCCTGCGCCGCGCCCGCCGCTCCCCGCGGTGATCAAGAGCTTTGCGTCGGCAGCGGGCCTCCTTCTGACGCAAACTTCTTGATCACCGACGGCAGAGTCAGCGACGGCCCTCCGGGGGGCCCGGGGGGGGGGGCGGGAAAGACGTTGGCGCGGGGGGTGTCCAACTACCAGCATCAGAGCGTGGATCAGCATTCGAGCGACATCGTCGACTACTACACGCAGCACTACCGCGAGGACCAGCGGCTCACCGCCCGCCCGCAGGCGCGACTGGAATGGATCCGCACGACGCAGCTCCTGCGGGATCTCCTGCCCGGTCCGGGTGCCCGGGTGCTGGACATCGGTGGGGGCACCGGCGAGTACGCCCGGGCCCTCGTCGACGCCGGCTACGACGTCCGCCTCGTCGACCTGGTGCCCAGCCACGTCGCGCAGGCCCGCGACGGGCACCCTCCGGTCGAGGCACAGGTGGGCGACGCGCGTGCGCTTCCCGACGCCGACGACTGGTATGACGCCGCGCTGCTGCTGGGCCCGCTCTACCACCTGGTACGCCGCGCCGACCGGCTACAGGCCCTCAGCGAGGCGGTCCGGGTCACCCGCCCCGGCGGTCTCGTCGTGGCCGCCGTCATCTCCCGCTTCGCCGGCCCGTTGGACTTCGCGGCCACCGGACGACTCGACGAGAGGCTGCTCGACGAGGCCAGGGCGCTGCTGAGCGACGGCGTCAACGATCCGCGGATCGGCTTCACCCACGCCTACTTCCACCGGATCGAGGAGATCACCGACGAGTGCGCGGCCGCGGGGCTGACCGATGTCGTCGTACACGGGGTGGAGGGACCGGCCTGGACGGCGGCGGAGGCGGCGGCGAACGGGCCGGCGCCGGACGTCGTCTTCGCCGCGGCGTTGGACCTGGCCCGGCTCTACAGCAGCGAGCCGGCGCTGATCAGCTCCAGCGCCCACCTTCTGGCCGTCGGGCGCGTTCCAGCGCGGTAGCGGGTCAGGTGGTCAGCCGGCGGATGAGTTTGCGCATGCCGGCCTGCCAGCCGTCCGGGTCCTCGGCGCGACGTCGCGCGTAGTCGGCGACCTCGGGGTGCGGCAGGATCAGGAAACGTTCCTCGGCCAGCCCGGCGACGGCCGCGTCGGCGACCTGGTCCGGGGTGAGCACCGCACCGGACGCGGCGACCACCCGGGCGCCCAGGTGAGCGTCGGCGAGCCCGTCGGCGAGCATCGGGGTGTCCACCCCCTGTGGGCAGAGTGCGCTGACCCGGATGCCCCGGTCCCGGTAGGTGATGGCCAGCCACTCGGCGAACCCCACCGAGGCGTGCTTCGTCGCGGTGTACGGGGCGTCGCCCACAGCCGTCAGCACACCCGCCGCCGAGCAGGTGTGCAGCAGGTGCCCGCCGCCCCGGGCGAGCATTCCGGGCAGCACCGCGCGGGCCGAGTAGACGTGGGCGAGCACGTTGACCCGCCAGGCGCGGTCCCAACCGGCGTCGTCGACCTCCACTCCCCCGCCGGTGGTCACCCCCGCGTTGGCGCAGAACAGGTCGATCCGGCCGTACCGTTGCTCGGTGTCGGCGACCAGCGCGCGGACCTGCTCCTCGTCGGTGACGTCGAGGGCGCGGGCGTGCGCGACCGGGCCGATGCCTTCGGCCACCGCGCGGGCCGCGTCGGCGTCCAGGTCGGCGACCACCACGGCGGCGGCCCCCTCGGCGACGAATCGGCGCGACAGGGCCGCGCCGATGCCGCCGGCCCCGCCGGTGACCACCACGATCCGGTCGGTGAGGTTCACGCGGACGCCTCCACGACGTTGGTGCCCAAGCGGGCGATGAGGCTGAGCAGCGCGCTCGCGCCGCCGTCGGTGACCTCGGGGGTGGGCAGCAGCGCCATGACCGGTACGTCCACCCCGTTGTCGGCGTAGCGGTGCACCTCGGCGCGGCACCGCTCCGGTGAACCGTGCAGCACCAGCGCGTCGACCACCTCGTCGGGTACTGCCGCGTTGGCCCCGCGCCGGTCACCGGCGGCCCAGGCCGCCCACATGGGCGCGAGCGTCTCGTCGCGGCCGAGCCAACGGTGGAACTCGGCGTACGCCCCGACGGTGAGGTAGCTGGTGATGAGCCGACGGCCCAGCGCCCGGGCGTACGCGGTGTCCTCGGTGGGGCAGACGAAGATCCGGGCGGCGACCTCGAAGCCGGTGCGGCGCTCGCCCAGCTCGGCGAGGGCGCGCGGCACGTCGTCGGCGCTGAGCCAGTTGAGGATGACCCCGTCGGCTTCCGCGCCGGCCAGCCGGAGCATCCCCGGGCGCAGCGCGGCGAGCAGGATCGGTGGTGGCGTCGCCGGTGGTGCTTCCAGCGTGAACCGGCGGATGGTGAACGTGTCGTAGGCATCGTCGACGGTTTCGCCGGCCAGCGCGGCGCGCAGGAACCGCAGCACGTCGCGGGTGCGGCGGAACGGCTCGTCGAACGGCACGGCGTTCCAGTCCCGGACGAGCACGGGTGAGGACGCGCCGATGCCGAGCGAGAACCGGCCCGGCGCGGCCTCGGCCAGCGCCGCCGCGCTCATCGCCAGCAGACCGGGGCCTCGGGTGAAGACCGGTGTGATCGCGGTGCCGAGCCGCAGCCCCGGCTGCCAGGCCGCGGCGAGCGCCAGCGGGGTGAACGCGTCGGTACCGGCGACCTCTGACGACCAGACGTCGGTGAACCCGGCCCGGTCGAGGGCCGCGTAGGCCGCGTCGTGCTGCGCCAGCGCGATCCCGCTCAGCGGCACCGTCATGCCCCATCGATTCGTCACCGGTCGATCGTGCCCGTTGACGCGGGCCCGAGCAAGATCCCCGGGTTGGGCAGAATCGCCGGTTTCCGACCGTGCGTGGCGGTGGAAAGTGCTACCACTTCGAGGTGGACCGGACCGACGGCGCAGGCCGCTGACCATGGGTTTCAGGGCGGCAGGACACCTGGAGCCGGTCCCCGGGGCGGCCACACCGGGCCGGGCCACCTTCCTGGAGCTCTTCTTCGATCTGGTGTTCGTCTTCGCGCTCACCCGGATCTCGGCGCGCGCGTTCGAGGACCTGACCGAGGAGTCGGGTCGGAAGTACATCTGGGAGGCGGTCACCGGCAGCGGCAAGACACTGCTGTTGCTGCTCGCGCTCTGGGCGGTCTGGCAGGGCACCGCGTGGACGACCAGCCGCTACGACCCCTACCGGGTGCCGTTGCAGACCGTGGTGATCACCGCATTGGTGTGCAGCATGCTGATGGGGGTCGCGATCCCCCGGGCGTTCAGCGAGACCGCGCTGATGTTCGCGGTGGCGTACGTGATCGCGCAGGTGACCCGGCCGGTGATCCTGTCGATCGCGCTGGGCCCGCACCCGTACCGCCGGCTGAAGGTGCGGATGTCGGTGATCTTCGCGCTGAGCGGGGTGCTCTGGATCGGCGGCGCGATGCTGGGCACCAACGGGCAGGTGGCGCTCTGGTCGGCGGCGCTGGCGTTCGAGTACCTGGCGGCCCGCTGTGGTTGGCCGGTGCCCGGCCTGGGCCGCTCGACAATCTCGAAGTGGGAGATCGCCGGCGAGCACCTGGCCGAGCGGTACCAGCAGTTCTTCCTCGTCGCGCTGGGCGAGACGATCCTGGTGGCCGGTTTCGCGTACAGCAAGGGCCCGTACGAGACCGGGCACGCGTGGGCGTTCGCGCTGGCGCTGGCCACCTCGATCATGCTGTGGCGGATCTACGTGCAGCGGGCCGGGCGGATCCTGGGCGAGGCGGTGATGAAGGCCCGGCACCCCGCCAACATCGGCCGTTCCGCTGCCGACACCCACCTGGTGATGGTGATCGGTCTCGCTTCCACAGCTGTCGGATACGAGCTGATCATCGAGAGTCCGCTGGAGCGGATCCCCGGGCCGTGGCTGGTCATGGTGCTCGGCGGTCCGGTCCTGTTCCTGGCCGGGCGTTCCCGCCTGGAGTACGAGGTGTTCGCACGGGTCTCCCCGTCCCGGTGGATCGCCCTCCTGGTGCTGCTGGCGTCGGCCGTGCCGCTGCGGCACCTGCCCGGGGTGGCCGCGACAGCGGTCGGAGCGGTGGTGCTGGCCGCTGTCGCGGTGGCCGACGCCCGTCGGGCCTACGGCGCCCCACCGGAGGCCGCCGCGCCACCGTTCTGAGCCTCGCGTGCCCGCGTCACGGCGGCGCGGAAGGCTAATCTCGGCCGGTGACCTTCTCCCTCGTCGCCCGCTCTGCCGACGGCCGCCTGCACGGCGTCGCCGTCGCCAGCAAGTTCCTCGCCGCCGGGGCGTTGGTCCCGGCCGCCGCCGCCGAGGTCGGTGCGCTGGCCACCCAGGCCCACGTCAACCTCGCCTACCGCCCGCAGGGCCTCACCCTGCTGCGCACCGGGGTGGCCCCCGCCGACGTGGTGGCCGGGCTGATCGCCGCCGACCCCGAGCGGGAGCACCGCCAACTCGGCGTCGTGGGGGCCACCGGTGCGGGTGCCACCTGGACCGGGCCGGCCTGCCATCCGTGGGCCGGCGGGCGGGCCGGCGACGGTTGGGCCGCACAGGGCAACATCCTCACCGGGCCGGAGGTCGTCGACGCTCTCGGCGCGGCCTGGCAGGCGGGAGCGGCGCTGCCGTTCGCCGAGCGGCTCGTCGCCGCGCTGCGGGCCGGCGACGAGGCTGGCGGCGACAGGCGGGGCCGGCAGAGCGCCGGTCTGCTGGTGGTCGAGCGCGGCGGCGGGTACGGCGGCACCAGCGATGTGGTGGTCGACCTGCGCGTGGACGACCACCCGGACCCGGTCGCCGAGCTGGGCCGGCTGCTCACTGTGCACACCATGCTGTTCGGCCGACCCGACCCGGCCACCCTGCTCGACCTGAGCGGCGCGGTCGCCGCCGAGGTGGCGGCGTTGCTCGGCGCGCTGGGCCACAGGGTGCACGAAGACGGCACGGAAGCGGCGTTGATCTCCTGGGCCGGGTTGGAGAACCTGGAGGAGCGGCTGGTGCCGGGCCGCATCGACCCGGTGGTGCTCACCCATCTGCGCGGTGTCGCCCCGCACGTCCCCGCACCCCGCGCCGCGAGCTGACCCCGCTCCGCCGCCCAGGTGTCTACGCCGGCTGGCTCAGCCCTTGACCCGGGGCACCAGCCGGTGCACGACGGTGAGCGCCAACGCCATCACCACCGCCATCGTGCCGGCGATCCCGGCGGCGCTGCCCGCGTACCCGACGAACAGGGGACGGCGGGCCAGCTCCTCCGGCCCGATGTCGCGCAGGTCGAGCAACCAGGACAGGGCGAGCCCGCAGGCCACCAGGGCGAGCGCACCACCGAGCCCGAGCACGAGCGCCGCGACCCGGTGCGCGTCGCCGGGGGCGATCTCGGCCTGCTCCCGTTGAGTGACCAGCAGCAGCAACCCGGCCAACGCCGCCCACACACCCACCACCAGGTACGCGGCGGCGGCGTCGCTGGGTCGGTGCCAGCCGGCGGAGAGGGTGGCGACTCCGGCGACGGCGGCGTACCCGGCACCGATGAAGGCACCGACGGCTCGCACCTTGCGCGGCAGCACGAGCATCAGCGCGACCGCCACCGAGGCGGCCACTGTGGCGTGCCCGCTCGGGAGGCTGTTGCCCACCGCGGCGCGCTCCGGGTCGACACCGTAGTCGGGCCGGTTCAGCCCGTACTTGAGCAACTGGGTGGTGACGTTGGCTCCGGCGATCAGCAGGGTCGCGGTGATCGCCAGGGCGATCCGCCCCCGGATCAGCGCGATGAACCCGATCGTCGCGGTGGCGGCCAGCAGCGAGACCACCGACATCGCGTTGAGGATCTTGTCGACGGGACCGTCGATGGTGTCCTGCCCGATCCGGTTGCCGGTGAGGGCGACCGTGTCCACCCACTGACCTATCTCGGAGTGCACGGCCACCCGCCACACGGCGAGGAAGGCGGCCGCCTGGACGAGGGCCAGTACGACCAACCAGACCGCGGTCCAACCCCGTGCCGTCGCGCGCATCCGCACACCGTAGCGGCAGGTGTCAGCGGTCCGACCGGTGGCCCGCCACCATTCGCCGGTTAGGTTGTGCCGGAGGCGAGGAGGCGGTGGTGAGCGGAGTACCCGAGCGCGACAGCGGCCCGACCGAACCCGGCCCGGAGCAGGGTGAAGGCGACGATCCGGGGTCGGCGGGGCCGGTGCCGACGGGCGGTGACACCGGCCCGGGTGGGCCGGCGCGGGCCGAGTCGCTGACGGATCTGCTGGGCGGGCGACGCGGGGCCGTCGACGCCACAGTGCCGCCGCTGGCCTTCGCGGTGGGCTGGCTGCTGGGCGGCGAGTCGTTGTGGGGCGGGGTCGGCGCGGCGCTGGCCGTGGGCGCGGTGGTGGCCGGCGTACGGCTACGCCGGGGTGACCGGCCGCGTTCGGTGCTGATCGGGCTGCTGGCCGTCTGCGTCGCGGCGTTGATCGCGGTGCGCACCGGCCGGGCCGAGAACTTCTTTCTGATCCAGGTGCTGTCGAACGCCGCGAGCGCTCTGGCGTGGACGGTCAGCATCGTGGTGCGGTGGCCACTGCTCGGTGTGCTGGTCGGCGCGGTGCTGGGCCAGCGGGCCGGGTGGCGGCGCGACCCGGCGCTGCTGCGCGGGTACTGCCGGGCCAGTTGGGTGTGGACAGTGACCTACCTGCTGCGGCTGGCCGTGTTCGTGCCGCTCTACCTGGGTGGGCAGGTGCTCGCGCTGGTGGTGGCCCGGGTGGCGCTGACCTGGCCGCTGGTCGCCGCGGCGCTGGCGCTGAGCTGGCTGGTGCTGCGGCGCTCGCTGCCGGCCGGGCACCCGGGGTTGCGTCACCCGGTCGCGCCGCCTCGCTGAAGACCCAGTCCCGCGCGGCCAGACTCGGCGCGGGAAGCGGCCGGACTCGGGGCGGGCAAGCGGCCGGACTCGGGGCAAAAAAGTGGAGAGGCCGCCACGGGGGGAGCGGCCTCTCCGGTGACGTACGTTACTCCGTCACAGACCTCGGTGTGATCCCGCGACGGCCCGAATTTCTGGGCTTTTTCGCGGCTGGCTCCAGTCCGGGCGGTGGGGTGGGCCAGCCGATCCGCTGCGTCGGCCAGATGGCCGGCCCACCCCGGCCTGACCGTGGGTGTCAGGCCGTCCCGCCGGCCCCGGTCCGTCGTTCCCCGGACCGGGGCCGCATCCCGGGGTGGGCGGTCCACGCCACCCACCCCGGGTCGTCTCAGCCGTTCGGGAACATGCTGCCGTAGTCGGCGTACGCCATGGCGACGTCCGCCTGTGCCCAGAACCGGTGGTAGTTGAACTCGGGCTCCGGACCACCGTTCAGGTACGCCTGCACCTTGGGCCAGTCCGGGTCGTTCTTGTAGAAGGACCGGATGTCGAGGAAGCTCTTGCCGGCGGCGATGGCGTCGCCGTTCGGCATCTTCCCGGTCCAACCCGACGGAACGTAGAGGCCCTGCCCGGTGGACGCGTTGTAGACGTCGTCGAAGCGCCGGTAGTCGCCACGCTTCTCGGTGGTGGAGACACCCTTGGCGTCGCTGGCGGCCGACAGCGCGTCGAGCAGCCCCTTGGCGGTGGTCTTCGCCGCCACGTTGCCCGACTTGGCCGCGTACGCGATCAGGATCCGGGCGTAGGCGGCGGTGACACCGACGTCCTGGCCCTTGCTGATGACCTCGACGTGCAGGCCGGTGTTGGGCTGCGGGTTGGACGGGTTCCAGGTGGTCGGCTGACCGGTCCACGCCATGTCCGACGGGATCGACCAGTTGGTGCCGAGGGTGGTGTTGGCGATCGCCCAGGGCACCCACTTGTCCAGCAGCGCCTTGGCCTTCGCGTTGCCGGTCTGCTGGTACAGCTCGGCGATGCGCTGCATCGACCAGGCCTGCATACCGAACCACTGGTTCGACGGCGGGTCGTTGTAGACCGGGTCGACGTCGTAGAACATGCCGTAGAAGGTGCTGGTCCCGGCCGGCGGCTGGGCGTAGCTACCGTCCCAGCTGTTCGTGGCGCCACCGGCGATGCCGCCCTCGGCGGACTGCAACCAGGTGTAGAACTCCAGCTGCCGCTCGAAGCTCTTGGTCCAGTCGGCGACCGCCGTCGACGACTGCGGCTTGAGCTCCGGGGTGTTGGTCAGCGCCCAGGCCGCGAACGGGTTCTGGTAGCCGAAGTGGTTGTGGCTGGAGCCGATCCGCCAGGACCAGTTCTGGCTGGCGTCGTACGCGCCGCCCCAGGCGTAGTACCAGGACAGCAGGTAGTGCGCCGAGTCCTTGCCGCTGCCGGCGGGGCAGGTGCTGGCCCCGACGCAGTTGCCGATCTTCTTGAAGTACTTGTCGAACATCGCGTACCGCAGGTAGTCGCCCATCTTGGCGGCCTTGGTGATGGTGGCCGCGACGTCGGCCTGCTTGTTCTGCGCCTTGGACCAGGTCAGCGCCCAGTACGCGGCCTGCACGGCGCGGGCGTCGGCGTCCGGGGCGTTTGTGTACTTCCACTGCTTGGCGGGGGCGCCGGTGTCCTTGACGAACAGGTCGAGGTAGCCGTACTGACCGCCGTGCTTGAAGGTGTCGCAGGAGGGCTGCGGGATGGTCTCCCACACCGACTCCTGGGTGCCCCGCTGGAAGGTGTTGATGTAGGCCGGCTTGGTGGTGCCGTCACCGCAGCGGCCGAAGCCGTAGGTGTTGTCGACGTCCATCAGCCAGTGCATGCCGTAGATGTCGCCGGTGCCGTAGGTGGACTGCAACTCCGAGCGCAGCGGGTCCTGGCCGACCGAGACGTTCGGGTTCAGCGCCGACGGGTACTGGCTGGGCAGGTTGTACTCCGCGGCGTACTGCGGGGTGCCCGCGGAGCCGGCGGTCGGCTGGTCGGCGTGCGTGGGGATGATGTACTTCTCCATCACCGTCCAGGCGTTGTTGAACGGGGCCCAGTTCTGGGTGACCTTGCCGTAGTAGGCCTCCAGCCAGAGCCAGAAGCTGAACGCCTCCGAGGTGGTCTCGTGGCCGTGGTCGGGCGCCTCGACGATCAGCGTCTCCACCGAGTGGTACGGCACGCCCTCGGGGCTGAAGTAGCCCGAGTTCTTGATCTTGCCGTACTGCTCGAGGAACTTCGCGGTGTAGGCGTTGTCGCCGCCGGGGGTGTCGTTGTCGATCTCGGTGGCGCTGACCGCCAGCGAGGCGAGACCGGTGGCGGACGCGGTGATGGTGGCGGCGCCACCGACGGTGTCGGCGTCCTCCGCCGCGGCGACCGTGACGGTGACCCCGGTGTTCCAGTTGCTCGGGGTCAGCGTGACGGTGGCCGGCGAGACCGTGACGTCGGTGTCACCGGTGCGGGTGAGGGTGACCGGCACATTGGCCGTCGGGGCGGAGCTGAGCTTCAGGTTGAAGGTGGCGCTGCCACCCTCGGCGACGCTCACCGCGGACGGGGTGGCGACCAGTGTCGGGCCGGTGGCGGCCCCGACGGTGAACGCCTTCTCGTCCACCCCGATGCCGTTGGCGTTGTCGTACGCCTTGGCCTGGACGGTGTAGCTGCCGGCCGGCAGGTCCTCCTGCGTGTACGCGTACGGGGCGGAGGTGTCGGTGTTGATCAGCAGGCCGTTGCGGTAGAACTCGACCTTGCTGATCGTCCCGTCCGGGTCGCTGGCGGTGGCCGTCAGCGGCACGTCGGCCGGCGCGGTGAACGGCCCGGTCGGCAGGCCGAGGGAGACCGTCGGCGGCTGGTTGGCCGGGGTGCCGTTGCAGGGGGTGCCGTTGAGCGTGAACGAGGTGGGCTTCGGGTTGCTGCCCGAGTGGGCGCCGTTGAAGCCGATGGTGGTGGAGGCCCCGGTGGCAAGGTTGCCGTTGTACGACTCGTTGGTCGCGGTGACCTCGCTGCCGGTCTGGCTGTATCTGGCCGACCAGCCCTGGGTGACCCGCTGACCGCTGGTCGGGAAGGTCCACTTGAGCGTCCAGTTGCTCACCGGGTCACCCAGGTTCTTGATGGTGACGTTCGCGGTGAAGCCGGTGTTCCAGTCGTTGGTCGCGTAGACCACGTCGCAGGCCGGTGCGGCCTGTGCGGCGCCGGCAGGCACTGTCACCCCGCCGATGGCGAGCAGCGCGGCGGCGGCGAGCGCCACGCGGCGGCGTATTGCCAGTTGTCTCATGTGCGCGGTGTCTCCTCGGACCAGGCCGGGATGGTCCCCGGCGAGGCGCCTGCCCGCGAGGGTGGTGGTGGTCCGCGGGGATGTCGAGGCGCCGGGAAGGTGGTCTTCCCCGGGCCCGGCCGGGGGTAGGGCGGTCGCGGCCCGCACGGGAGGGGGTCCCGCCGGCTGCGCTCGGGTGACCGTGACCGGAGCTGGCGCTGCCGGTTGCCCTCGGTGGACCCGCACTCACGCGATGTGGCTCCTGTCGCGTCGAATCGACAGTGTGCCATGGAAGCGCTCCCACAACAAGCGCACGGAGTGCTGGATCAGCTCCTTGTTTCGATCTCGTTTTGGGTCTTTCACAAAGGCGTGACGGGCGTTACAGTCGCAACATCGGTCGATGGGAGCGCTTCCATCGACAAGGTTCCAACAAGAAGATCGCTGGGGTCGTTCTGACGAGCCCAGGGAACCAGACCGAGGGCCGACGACGGGCCAGCCCGGACGCCGTCGTCAGCCATCGTCCCGCCACAGGGAGGGAGGTGGAACCAGAGCCACTCGCGTGGCCCGGCTCCCGCGCGACACGCACGGCAGGACCCAAATTCCGCCCGTGTGTGTGCAGTTACGGTGGGGACGGGGGTTGCCCTCCCCCGTCCCCACACTAAACCCCCGTACACGATAGGAAAAGAGGCCGACGGGACAGGCGCGCCGCGCCGCCCGGACGGCCTCGTTCGCTGCTCGGGGCCCACACCCGCCTCCCAACCGCCAGCGCCGGCCGTTCTGACGGCCGGCTGACCGGCCGGCAGCGTCTGCCCTATCATGGGAGCGCTCCCGAATCTTTCGGCGGTGGCCCCGTATCCATGAGGAGAATCCATGTCGATACCTACCGGGCCCGCCGGCCCGCTGCGCTTCCCGGACAACTTCGGCTGGGGCGCGGCCACCTCCGCCTACCAGATCGAGGGCGCCGCCAAGGAGGACGGGCGCGGCGAGTCGGTCTGGGACACCTTCAGCCGCGTCCCAGGTCGCACCCGCAACGGCGACACCGGCGACGTGGCCATCGACCACTACCACCGCTACGCCGAGGACCTCGACCTCATGCGCGACCTCGGGTTGCGCAGCTACCGCTTCTCCATCTCCTGGCCCCGGATCCAGCCCGACGGCACCGGCACGCCCAACCAACGCGGCCTCGACTTCTACCGCCGCCTCCTCGACGGCCTGCACGAGCGCGGAATCACCCCGATGGCCACCCTGTTCCACTGGGACCTCCCGCAGGCGCTCCAGGACGCCGGCGGCTGGGAGTCACGCGACACCGCCCACCGCTTCGCCGACTACGCCGACGTGGTCTTCCGCGCCCTCGGCGACCGGGTGCCGGCCTGGCTCACCATCAACGAACCCAAGACCGTGGTACAGAACGGCTATCTCACCGGCCACCACGCCCCCGGGCGGCAGGACCCGGACGCCGCCTACCTGGTCGCCCACCACCTGCAACTCGCCCACGGGTACGCCGTCGCCGCGCTGCGCGCCACCGGCAGCGACAGCCGCATCGGCCCCGCGCTCAACCTGCACCCCTGCTACCCCGCCGACGACTCCCCGCAGGCTGCCGCGGCGGCCCACCTCTACGACGCCTACGAGAACCGCCTCTACCTCGACTCCCTGCTCAAGGGCAACTACCCGGAGGACCTGCTGGCCGACCTGGGCCCGCAGAGCCGGATGGCCCAGGGCATCCGCGACGGCGACCTGGAGACCATCTCCGCGCCGGTCGACCTGTTGGCGGTGCAGTACTACACCCCGATCTACGTCACCGGCGACGGCGGCACCACGCACCGCTGGGAGACCTCCGAGGCCGAATGGCAGCAGATCTACCCCGAGGGGATGTACGACCTGCTGACCCGGATCACCCGCGAATACGGGCCGATCCCGCTCACCATCACCGAGAACGGGCTGCCCACACCGGACACCCTGGGCGCGGACGACACCGTCCAGGACACCGGGCGGATCAGGTTCCTGCGCGACCACCTCACCGCCGCGCACCGGGCCATCGCCGAGGGAGTGCCGCTGGAGAGCTTCCACGTCTGGTCACTACTCGACAACTTCGAGTGGGACCAGGGTTACGACCAGCGCTGGGGCCTGGTCTACGTGGACTACGCCACCCAGCGTCGGGTGCTCAAGAACTCCGCCACCTGGTACCGCTCGGTCATCGCCGACGGCGGCTTCTGAGCGCGCCGCCACCCGGACGCCCGGGCCCGGACGGCTCGGCTCGGGTGAGCCGCGACCGTCCGGGCCTCGGCCGGCTCACTCAGCGGGGCAGCGCCTGCTGCAACTCCGCCCGCAGGGCCGGGGTGAGCATCTCCCCCGCCTGCTTGGCCAACCGGGCCATCTCGTAGCCCACCACGCCGATGTCCGCGTCACCGGCGGCCAGCGTGGCCAGAATCGAACCGTCGCGGATCTGCATCACCAGGAAGTAGCCCCGGCCCATCTCGACCACCGTCTGCTTGACGATATCGCCGTCGAACATCGAGGCAGCGCCCGCGGTGATACTCATCAGCCCGGAGGTCACCGCGGCGAGCTTGTCCGCGTTGTCACGCGGCAGGTGATCGGAGATCGCCACCAGCAGCCCGTCGGAGGAGACCACCACCGCGTGCGCCACACCCGGCACCCGCTCCGCGAACGCGCTCACCAGCCAGCTCAGGTCACGCGCCTCCTGGCTCAACGTCGTCACTGTCGTCGTCCCCCTTCGTCGTGCCCCCCGGACGGTGGCACGGGTATCTCGGTGGTGTCCTCAGCCTCGGCGCGCCGTACTCCGCTGTAGAGCCGCGAGAGCATGCCGCCGACCGCCTCCGGGTCCGGGTCGGTGCGGGTCGGTGCCGTCTTCGGTTGCGCCGAACGGGTGACCGCGCTCAACTGCGCCATGGGCACCCGCACCGGCAATCCCCGCTCATTGGTGCCGGCGGTCACCGGGATCGTCGGTGGCGCCGCCGCGGCGGGCACCACCGGCGCCGGGCCCTGCCGCGAATACCAGCCCCCGCCGGCACCGCGAGCGGCGGCGGGGGTCAACACGTCCTCGGCGCGTACCGGCACCGGGCGGCCCTGACGCGGCACGCCGACGCCCGGCGGGCGGCCGGCCACCGGCAGGTCCCGCACCGCGCCGTTCACCATCGGGGCAGCGGCCGGCCGGGCGGCCCCGGGCTGCGGAACCACCCCTCGTGCCGCGCTCGCCGCCAGCATCCGTGCCGACGGGGGCGCGTCCAGCTCCACGCTGCCCGGCGGCGCCAGCAACTCCGCGGGCAGGGCGAGCCGGGCGACCAGGCCGTCCTCGCCGCCCTGCAACCGCACACGGACGCTCAACCGGGCCGCGAGGTGACTGACCACGAAGAGCCCCATCCGCTCCACCGCCGCGACGTCCGCGGCCGGAGGGCTGGCCAGCACCTCGTTCGCCTGCACCAACGCGGTCGGGCTCATACCCAGACCGCGGTCGACGATCTCGATCAGCGCACCGCCCGCCTCGACCCGGGCGGTCACCACCACGACGGTGTCCGGACGGGAGAAGGCCGTGGCGTTCTCCAGCAGCTCGGCCAACAGGTGCACCAACTCGCCGACAGCGTGCCCGACCACGTGCACGTCAGCGACCGACTCGATCCGGACCCGCTGGTACTGCTCGATCTCCGCGGCGGCGGCCAGCAGCACCGCACCGAGCCCGACCGGCCGGTTCCACCGGCGGGTGGAGTCGGTGCCGGCGAGCACCAGCAGGCTCTCGTCGTTACGGCGCATCCGGGCGGCCAGGTGATCGAGCTTGAACAGGTTCTCCAGCTGGTCCGGGTCGCTCTCCTCGCGCTCCAGGTCGTCCAACAGCTCGAGCTGACGCTCCACCAGCACCTGGCTCCGGCGGGCCAGGTTGACGAACATCGCGTTGACGTTGCGCCGCATCAGCGCCTGCTCGACGGCGACGGTGACCGCGCTGCGGTGCACCGCCACGAACGCCTCGGCCAGCTCGCCGATCTCGTCGAGTGAGCGGACCACCGCCGGCGCGACGTCGATGCGCGGCACCCCGCCGGTGACGGTCTTCAGTCGGTCCAGGGCGTCGGGCAACTCGACCTGGGCGATCCGCAACGCCTGGCTGCGCAGCAGCCGCATCGACCGGGCGACCGAACGACCGATGAGCAACGAGATCAGCAGTGCGGCCAGCAGGACCGTTACCACCCCGCCGACGACCAGCAGGGTCGTGCGCAGCTGATCGTCGCTGGCCTCCTCGGCCTGCCGGACAGCGTCGTCGAGCACCCCCGCCTCAAGCTGACGCAGCAGCTCCTGACGCTGCTGGCTGGCCGACCACCACTGCTCCGACGGCAGCACCTGCGGCGACGCGCCGCCGGAGGACAGGCTGCGCTCCTCCAACCCGGTGGCGACCAGGAACATCGGCGACACCGAGGTCTCGTCGTAGCGGCGGATCTGCTCACTGGTCGCGGCCACCCGGAACGCGCCGAGCGCGGTGAGTTGCTGACCGCGCAGGTCGGCGAGGATCACCCGGTCCTCGGTGCCGTACGCGCCGGCGCGGGCGGCGGCGTAGAGCTGGGCCCGCACCCGGGAGGAGAGCTCCTTGACCCGGGCCAACTGGACGTAGCGCAGCACGGAGTCGTTCAACGCCGGCTGGTTCTGCCCCGGCGTCGGCTCGGCGAGCAGGTCGAGCAACGCCCCGACGGCCCGGTGGTAGTTGCCCAGGATGGTCTCGGTGCTGAGCACCGCAGGTGGGATCGCCGAGCGGATGTCGACCACCTGGTCGTACGCCTCCAGCGCCTCGGAGAAGGCCACCCGCCAGGACGCGTCCGCGTCGGCCAACGGCTCGGCGGCCCGGCTGAGGTCCACGATGGCTTTGTCGGTGGCCGCCTGCAACGGCTTCAGGTCGTTCGCCGTGGCCTGCCGGTCACCACCTTTACGCAGCTCACCCAGCTCCCCCGCCGAACGGTCACGCTCCTCCTGGAGCTGGTGCACCGCCGCGGTGATCTGCCGGCCGATGCCGACCTGACTGGAGAAGTCGTTCAACGCCGTCGTCCGCCCCACCAGGGTGCTGGTCTGCACCCCGGCGAGCAGGAGGAACGCCATCGACGGCACCAGCAGCACCGTGGCGAGCTTCGTGCTCATCCGCCAGTCGCGCAGCCGGAACGGCGACCGCCGTCGATGCGGAACGACTCGGACATCGAAGCGACGTCGGCGATGGTTCGACACCGCGCCGTTCGCCGGGTCGGGACCTGCCGCCACCCTGCCTCCTCCGTCCTACCGCGTCCACCGCGGTCGGGGGAGCGCAGTCCATCCAACCAGGCTCGGTACCGCTGTCAACGGCCCGGGCGAGGCCGAGGTTCAGGAAGGATACTGCGGGTGGGAACGTCCTGCCGTGGTCGGTAAAACCAGCTCGTCCGTCCGGCCGATGTCGGCGAGCTGGATCGCGTCACCGAAGCGCCCCAGCGCCACCAACGCGGCACCGGTGGCGCCGATCTCCGGGTTGCGCTGATGCGAGACCGGCCTCGGGGCGAGCGCGGTCGCGAAGGCCTGCCGCCACCACACCGAGGCGGCCACCGCACCGCCGCCCAACACCACGCCGACCGGTTTGTCGATTGTGGACTCCAGCACCCCGAGATCCTCGGCTACCAGCTCACACAACCCCTGCATCAGCCCAGCCAGGATGTCGACCGAGGTGGTGCTGAAACTCAGGCCGCGCAGCTCACCACTGCCCGCCGGGGCCAGCCCCGGCGCCCGGTCGCCACCGAAGCGGGGATTCGCCGGCCGGCCACCACCCGTCGGCACCAGCGCCAGCGCCGCGTCCAGCTCAGCGCCCCGAGGCAACCGCAGCTCCCGGTCCGCCCAGGCGAAGAGGTTGCCCCCGTTGGCGTACGCGGCCCCGGTCACCACGTGCTCGTGGTCGACCCGGTAGCGCCACAACCGTTCGGGCAGGCGCGGCATCGGCTCGCCCGCCGGGATCCGCTGCATCAGCCGTACCGCAGCGGAGGTGCCCACTGTGACGGCGGCCCGGCTCGGGTCGACGCAGCCCGAGCCGACGTTCGACGCCCCACCGTCGCCCACCGGCGGCGACCAGCGGGCCTTCGCCAACTGCGGCCACCGACGAGCCAGGTCGACCCGGAGCCGGCCGTGCCAGTCCAGCTCGCCCAGCGGCGGCAGCTCCGCCGGCCGCGCCTCGGCCAGCGTCAGCGCCTCCTCGTCCCAGCTCATGGTGCGCAGATCCAGCAGACCGGTCCCGGAGGCCTGGGAGATCGACATCGGTGCCGAGTCGAGCAACTCGCCCAGCACGTACTCGGGCAGACCCACGAACCGGGCGATCGGGGTGCCGGACTGCTCACGCAACCAGGGCAACCGCATCGACCAGTACGAACGGTGCCACCAGCAGCCGGTGCGCTGGTGGAAGCCGTCCGGGTCGGCCGGCCCGGCGGTGCGCCCGACCGGGGCGGGCCGGGTGTCCAGCCAGGTGACCACCGGGCCCATGGGGGCGCCGTCGCGGTCCAGCGGGAGCACCGAGTGCCACTGGGCGGAGACCGCCACCAGGCCAACGTCGTGCAGGTGCCCCGAGTCGGCCAACTCGTCCAGGCACTCGACCAGGCTGGCCAGATAGTCCCGACCGGACAGCGTGCCGGTGCCGTCGTCGCCGATGGCGAGGTCGACCTTGCGGCGGGCCAGAGCGCCGGGCAGCGGCTGGGTGTCCGCGTCCAGCACCAGCCCGCGTACCGAGGAGGTGCCCAGGTCGAGCGCGAGAATGTTCATCGCCGGTCAAGTTACCCCGTGCCAGCCGGCCGACGGGCGCGTAGGGTGGATCACATGCTCGCGCAGTTGACCGTTTGGTGGCCCGCCGACCCGGCGGCCATCTCCCGCGCGTAGCTCCATCCACGCGGCCGCCATCGAGGCGGTCGCCGGATCTCCCGGCTCAAGGGCCGCCCGACGGCGGCACCCAGCCCGACGGAGACTCCGATGACCCACCTGACCGACCTGCTCGCCGCCGTCGCCAGCGGCGTCGACCCCGGCCCCTTCGCGCTTCTGCGCCGTGAGGGCGCGGACGACCTGGACCTGTTTGCCGGCCCGGTCGACACCGTCGAAGAGCTCACCGACCTTCCGCTGCCGGCGGGCCCGCCCGGGGCGCGGACGCTGGCCCTGGTGCCGTACCGGCAGATCACCGAGCGCGGCTTCGCCTGCGTCGACGACGCCGCCCCGCTGGAGTTCCTCCGGGTCCGCGAGCATCAACGGATCACGCTGACCGACGCCCTCGCCGCGCTGCCCGACGAACCGGTGCGCACCACCGACGCGGGCTTCGACGTCAGCGACGACGAGTACGCGCGGACCGTGCAGCGGGTGCTGTCCGAGGAGATCGGCCGCGGCGAGGGCGCGAACTTCGTCATCCACCGCGCTCTGCACGCCACCGTGCAGGGCCCACCGCTGAGGGCCGCGCTGGCCGCGCTACGCCGGCTGCTGATCGCCGAGCGCGGCGCGTACTGGACGTTCGTGGTGCACACCGGCACCCGGACGCTGGTCGGCGCGAGCCCGGAGCGCCACGTCAGCGTCGACGACGGACTGGTGATGATGAACCCGATCAGCGGTACCTTCCGCTGCCCCGGTGGCGTCGCGGACCGGGCGGCGCTGCTGCGTTTCCTCGCCGACCCGAAGGAGATCGAAGAGCTGTACATGGTGCTCGACGAGGAGCTGAAGATGATGGCCGCCGTCGCCGAGCAGGGTGGGCAGGTGATCGGACCGCACCTGAAGGAGATGTCGCACCTGGCGCACACCGAGTACCTGCTCGCCGGGCGGGGCACCCGCGACGTGCGGGAGGTGCTGCGCGAGACGATGTTCGCCCCCACCGTCACCGGCAGCCCGATCGAGAACGCCTGCCGGGTGATCGCCCGGCACGAGCGCCGGGGCCGGGGCTACTACGGGGGCGTACTGGCACTGCTCGGCCACGACGAGGCCGGCCGGCAGACTCTCGACGCCCCGATCCTGATCCGGACCGCCGAGATCTCCCCCACCGGCCGACTGCGGGTGCCGGTCGGCGCGACCCTGGTCCGACACTCGACGGCGGCCGGCGAGGTGGCCGAGACGCACGCCAAGGCCGCCGGGGTGCTGGCCGCGCTCGGCCTCGGGCCGGCGGCGTCCGTCGGCGACCGCGGGCCGGTCGCGCGGCTGGACGACGACCCTGCGGTACGCGACGCGCTGGCCGCGCGCAACGCACCGCTGGCGCGGTTCTGGCTGGACCAGCGGTCACCGGACGCGCCCGGACTGCCCGGGCTGGTCGGCCGCCGAGCGTTGATCGTGGACGCCGAGGACACCTTCACCAGAATGCTGGCCCACCAACTGAGCGCGTTGGGTCTCGCGGTGACCACCCGCGCCTGGCACGCGAGCGGCCCGGTCGACGACTACGACCTGGTGGTCGTCGGTCCCGGGCCGGGCGACCCGGGCAGCGCGGAAGAGCCGAAGATGCTGGCGCTGCGCACGTTGCTGACCGGGCTGCTGACCACCAGCCGGCCCACCCTCGCGGTCTGCCTCGGCCATCAGGTGCTGGCCGGGTTGCTGGGGCTGACGCTGCACCGCCGGGACGCGCCCTACCAGGGGTTGCAGCGGGAGGTGTCGGTGTTCGGCCGCAGCCGCCGGGTCGGGTTCTACTCGACGTTCACCGCCCGCTCCGACGCCGACCGGCTGGCCACCGCGTACGGGCCGGTGGAGCTGGCCCGCGACCCGGACGACGGCGCCGTGCACGCCCTGCGGGGCCGCGGCTTCGCCGGGGTGCAGTTCCACGCGGAGTCGGTGCTCAGCCCCGACGGGCTCGCCGTGCTGAGCGAGCTGCTGACCGACCTGCTGCCCGCGTCACGCCCGGACGAGCTGTCCGCGATCGGCGAAGGCGCATAGTCGGCCCGGCCCGGGGGTAGGGCTGGATGGACCGGTGGCGCGGACGGGCCGAGAGCCCCCGCCCGTGCCACCGGTCGCCCTCGTTCGTTCGGTCAGCCGGCCAGGCCCGCCTTCAGCGCGGTCCCCAGCAGCACCGCACGACGGGCGGTGAGCGCGCAGGCCCCGAGCGCCACGGCGTCCGGGGGGATCTCCCCGTTGTTGCTGGTGTGCGAGGCGCCGTACGGGTTGCCGGCGATGAACTGACTGCTGTCGGTGTAGCCGGGGGCGACCACGACTCCACCCCAGTGGTAGAAGACGTTGAACAGCGAGGTCAGGGTCGTTTCCTGCCCGCCGTGCACGGTGCCCGACGAGGTGAATCCGGCATAGACCTTGTTGACCAGCGTGCCTTGGCTCCACAGGGGGCCGGTGGTGTCGATGAACTGCTTCAGCTGCGCGGCGATCATGCCGAATCGGGTCGGCGCGCCGAAGATCGCCACATCGGCCCAGGACAGGTCGTCGATCATCGCCTCGGGCACGTCCTGGGTTTCCAGGCTGTGGGCGTGCCAGCCGGCGTTCGATCTGATTGCCTCGTCCGGCGCCAGCTCGCGCACCTTGCGCAGACGCACCTCGGCACCCGCCTCTCCGGCGGCCTCGCACGCGGCCTGCGCCATCTGGTAGGTGGTGCCGGTGGCGCTGTAGTAGATCACCGCTACCTTGGTCTGGGCAGCCATCAGAGTGTCCCCTTCTCGTCTCGGATCAGCTCCCGCGACTACCCGCTGCGGACGCGCTCTAACGACAGCCACCGGGGCCGCCGGCTACCGGTACGCCGGCTCAAGTTTTCCGCAACTTCCCGGTCGTTCCGGCCCGCCGCCACGCCCGGACGACGATCCTGGTGCCATCGGTGCCGGCGGGATCGAGCCGCCGCCCCGCACCGGGCACCTGAACGGGGGATCGCGCTCCGCCGGCAACGGCGCTGGCGTAGCGCGATCAGGGGACGATCACCACTCCCGCGCCCTGCTCCGGGTCAGCGGACCAGGGTCGCCATCAGCCGGTCCAGCTCGGCCGCCGGGTCGACGGTGAGACCGGTGTGCACCGGCCCGGTCTGGATCATCGTGCTGCGCGGCGCGGCCAGCCAGTGGAACCGCTCGCCGAGGCGCATCCGGGTCGCCGGCCCGTCACCGGAGCAGGTCCGGTCCCAGGAGTCGAGCACCGCGGCCACCGCCGGCAGGTCGACGTCGGGCGCCAGCGCGCGCACCCGGTCGGCGTCCAGGTGCGTCCGCGCGGCCAGGAAGTCGCGCTGCTGGCAGTAGAGCAACACCCCGACGTTGATCTGCTCACCGCGCTCGATGCGGGGCACGAGCCGGATCAGCGCGTACTCGAAGGGTTGCCTCATGCCCCGCTCCCCGATGGCAGCCAGTCGGCCGTGCGGGCGATCCGGCGGGACAGGTGATCCAGGTACGCGCCGCGCGCCGCGTCGGCCGTCTCGAAGTCGGCGGCGGTCAACCACTCCCCCGGCACCAGGGCCAGCACCTCGGTGAGCAGCTCCGGGGTGACCTGGGGGGCCAGTTCGGCGTCGGCCTCGGCCAGCCGCGACGCGTACGGCGCCAGCACGTGGTCCTCCGCGCGGTAGGCACGGTGCACGGCGGCCTCGGCGCGCGGCCAGTTGTGGTGGAAGTACAGCGAGGCGCCGTGGTCGATGAGCCACAGCTCCCGGTGCCAGACGAGCAGGTTCGGGTTGCGCCAGCTCCGGTCGACGTTCTCCACGTACGCGTCGAACCAGAGCACCCGGGAGGCCAGCGCCGGGTCGACCGGGTGCGCCACCGGGTCGAAGCCCAACGCCCCGGGCAGGAAGTCCATCCCGAGGTTGGCGCCGCCGCTGCTGCGCAGCAGCTCCTGCACCTCCTGGTCGGGCTCGGCCCGCCCGATCACCGGGTCGACGTCGAGGACCACCAGCGGCGGCACCCGTAACCCCAGCCGGCGCGCCAGCTCACCGCAGATCACCTCGGCGATCAGCGCCTTGGGCCCCTGCCCGGCGCCTCGGAACTTCGCCACGTAGGTGCCCAGGTCGTCGGCCTCCACCACGCCCGGCAGCGACCCACCCTCGCGCAGCGGGGTGACGTAACGGATCGCGGTGACCTGGCGGAGCACGCCGCCCACCCTACTGTGGCCGGCCGGGACGGGTGGCAGGCCGGCCCAGACCGGCACGCGCGGGTCAGTCGAGCTTGTCGCGCAGCTTGTCGACCTGGGTCTGCAGGCGGTCCACAGCGTTCTCGTTGTTGACGAACGTGCTGATACCCGCGGCCAGACCGAGCCCGATCAGCACGGCCAGGATGCTGAGCACCAGGCCGCCGATCGACACGCCACGACCGGTGACCCCGGGTCGCCGCGCCATCTTGAGGCCGACGATGCCCAGGATGATCCCGATGATGCCGAGCACCAACCCCAGCCAGGCGAGGATCGCCGTCAACACGCTGAACAGTGCGGCCACCCCGAACACCAGGGCGAAGGTCGCCGCGGCGCTCGTCTTCGCGCGGGCGTCCCCCCGATGGCCCCGGGACCCGGCCGTCACACCGGCGCCCCGCGCCGGCTCGCTTGCGGCAGTCATGAGATTCCCTTCCGTACGCGCGGCGCGCGTACTTCCGGCGAGCCGCATTCCCCCGACGACCGCCGTTACGCCTCCCACCAGCAGGAGTGTCGGTGCTCGGCCCTAGGCTGGCCGCCCGGCCACGAAAAGGAGCGCAGGATGTCTGTCGACCTCAGCGCGGCCGACGCGCTGGCGCTGCGGATGAGCAGCCTGCTGTTGCGCCCGCACCCGAGCACCCGTCCCGGCACCGTCGCCGAGGTGGTCGAGTGGTTCGGCGCGATGCAGGCACAGGATCTGGCCAGCGGGCTGTGGTCGCTGGGCGCCCGGCTACCCGGTCACGGCGTGGCCGACGTGCAGGCGGCGTTGGAGCGGCGTGAGGCGCTGCGTACCTGGCCGATGCGGGGCACCGTGCACCTCGTTCCGCCCGCCGACGCCCGCTGGATGCTGGAGGTGACGGGCGTACGGTCCCTGGCCGGCGTGGCGACCCGGCGGGCGCAGCTGGGGCTGAGCGAGGCCGACGCGGACCGGGCGGTGGACGTCCTCGGCACCGCGTTGGCCGGCGGCGGTCGACTCACCCGCGCGCAGTGCCTCGCCACCCTGCGGGCGGCCGGCCTGGGCACCGACGGGCAACGTGGCTACCACCTGCTGTGGTATGCGAGCGTGCGCGGCGTGACCTGCGTGGCGCCGAACGTCGGCACCGAGCAGACCTTCGCCCTGCTCGACGAGTGGGCACCCACGTCCCACCGGCTGGAGCGGGACGAGGCGTTGGCAGTGCTCGCCCACCGATACGTTCGCGGGCACGGCCCGGTCACCGACCGCGAGTTCGCCGGGTGGAGCGGCCTCACAGTGACCGACGCCCGGCGCGGCCTGGCCGCCGCCGACGACGCGCTGAGCGCGGTACGCGTCGACGGCACCGCGATGTACGTCGACGCGGCCCTGGCCGACGCGCCACGCACCACGCCGGACGACGTGTTGGCGCTGCCCGGCTTCGACGAGTACCTGCTCGGCTACCGGGACCGCACGTTGATGCTCGACCCCGCCCACCAGGCGGCCGTCGTGCCGGGCAACAACGGCATCTTCCAGGCCACAGTGGTCCGCGCCGGTCGGGTGGTGGGCGTGTGGAAACGCAAGATCGGCCGCACGGCGGTGACCGTGACGATCCAGCCGCTCTCGACGCTCGACGCCGCGGCGCGGGCCCGGGTGGAGCAGGCACTCGGGCGCTACGCGGAATTCCTCGGGCTGCCGGCCCGCTTCGACTGGCTGACCTGACCCGGCGGCTTCACCGCTGCGGCGGCGCCGGGTCGGCCGGTCGTGGGCGGGCGGCGCTGAGCAGGTCGACGATCCGGGCCACCCGGGGGTCATCGCGAATCTGCGCCACGCTGGCCGGCAGCGGCAGCCGCCAGTTCGGATACTCGTCGACAGTGCCCGGCATGTTGGGTTGGCGCACCTCGCCCAGCACGTCGTAGAGGGAGACGCCGAGCAGCCGGGTCGGGCTGGCCGCGAGCGCGGCGTGCATCGCCACCACCACCTCGCCGTCGTCGGGTGCCGCGCTCGCGTCGGGCAGCGCGGTCTCTTGCTCTGCACCCGCGGAGGCGACAGTACCGGTCGGTGGCCGCGGGATCGGCTCGGGCAGCAGGTTCTCGGCGCGCAGCATGCCCAGCAACCGGTCCCGGTCGGCGGCGGCGCGGGCCCGCTCCACCGCCACGTCGGTGCCGAGCAGCTTCAGCTCGTCGCGCACCCGCACGTGCTCACCGGTCAGGAAGCCCGGCGCGGTGGGCAGGTCGTGGGTGGAGATGGTGGCGAGAGCGTTTCGCGGCCACCGGGCCGGCGGGACGAAGTCACCGGCCTCGTCGCGCGCGAACCACAGCACCGTCGAGCCGAGCATGTTGCGCCCCCGCAACCCTCGGGTCACCGCCGGTTGGACCGTGCCGAGATCCTCACCGACCACCACCGCGCCGGCCCGGTGCGCCTCCAACGCGAGGATGCCCAGCATCGCCTCGGCGTCGTAGCGTACGTAGGTGCCCTCGGCCGCACCGCCGCCCGGCGGCACCCACCACAGCCGCCACAGACCGGCCACGTGGTCGACCCGAAGGCCACCCGCGTGCCGCAGGACGCGGCGCAGCATGTCCCGGTACGCGGCGTACCCGGTGGCGGCGAGGCGGTCCGGGCGCCACGCGGCGAGCCCCCAGTCCTGGCCGAGCTGGTTGAAGTCGTCCGGTGGCGCGCCGACCCGCACGCCCTGGGCCAGCACGTCGGCGAGCTGCCACCCGTCCGCGCCGCCCGGGTCGATGCCGACGGCCAGGTCGTGCACGACACCGACCGGCATCCCCGCCGAGCGGGCCGCCGCCGTGACGGCGTCGAGCTGCTCGTCGCAGAGGTGTTGCAGCCAGGCGTGGAAGGCGACCCGGTCGGCGAGATGCCGACGCTGCTCGGCGACCGCCGGGGCGTCCGGGTGGTGCAGTTCCGCCGGCCAGGCCCGCCAGTCGTTGCCGTGCCGCTCGGCGAGCGCGCACCAGGTGGCGAAGCTGGTCAGCGCCGGGTCCGCGCCAAGGTCAACCGGCTGGGCGTACGGGTGCAGCAACTCCAGCGCGCGCCGCTTGGCGGCCCACACCTCGTCGTAGTCGATCAGGGGCCCCCGGTCGGGGCGCAGCGCGTCGACCACCGCCCGGGTGGCCGGGTCCGCCGCCCGGTACGCGGCGGTGTCGCTGACCCGCAGGTAGAGCGGATTGACGAAGCGTCGACTGGCCGGCGAATACGGTGAGGTGGCCACGGGGTGCGCCGGCCCGACCGCGTGCAGCGGGTTGAGCAGCACCAGCCCCGCCCCGTTGGCACCGGCCCACCCGGTGAACCCGGCGAGATCACCGAGGTCTCCCATGCCCCAGGATTGCTCCGACGTGAGCGCGTAGAGCTGGAGCATCCACCCCCAGCTCGACGGCGGCACTGGCAGCCGACGTGGCACCACCACCAGTGTCACCTCGCGGTCGGCGCAGGCCAGCCGGTGCCAACCCAGCGGCAGGTCGGCCGGCAGCTCGCCGTCGACAGCGCGGCGGCCACCGTCCTCCAGGGTCACCATCCCCGGGCCGGGCAGCGCCCGGCCGCGACCATGGGTGAGCACGACCGTCTCCGGCAGGGCGTTCCGGTCGACCGCACGGGCGGCGGCGAGCGCGTCGGCAATCGCCGACGGACTGGTGGCGTCCACGCCGAGCAGCCCCAGCACACCCACCACTGTCCCCGGTGCGACCTCGACGCGGCGGTGCCGCCAATCCTCGTACCAGGTGGAAACACCGTGCGCGTTGGCCAGCGCGGCCAATCGTCGGTCCATGTGCCCCCCCGCTCCACGACGCGACCTACGACCACCCTGCCACGCCCACCCCCACCCCGCAGAACACGCACCCCCGCACCCCGCCCCGCCGATCTTGCACTTTCTGTCGCGACACAAGGGGCATTCCACCTGTATCGACAGCCGAAAGTGCAAGATCGGCGGCGCGAGGAGGTCGTCAGTCGGCGAGCGCGCCGGCTGCTCGGCCCTCCTGCAGGGTCAGGTTGCGGCCGTTGGCCGGGTCGAACAGGTGGATCTTCTCCAGGTTGAACCAGACCCGCCGCGTCTGCCCCTCCGCGACCGGGGACTCGGCGGACAACCGGGTCACCAGGTTGCCACCGGCGCCGGCGAAGTCGGCGGCGCCGGCGTCGGCGGCCAACTCCTCCAACTCGGCGGCGGTGGCCTTCTCCCCCTCGACGGTGAAGTAGACGTACTTGTCCGAGCCCATCGACTCGACGATGTCCACAGGCGCCTCGAACTCCATACCCCGCCGGCGGGTGTCGTCGTCGACCAGTTCGGCGTCCTCGAAGTGCTCGGGCCGGATGCCGAGGATCAGCTCGCGGGGCGCGTCGGCCGCCTCCAGCTCGCGGCGGATCCGGTCACCGATCGGCACGGTGCCCAGCGCGGTGTGCAGCCCGCCGTCCTGCACGGCGGCGTGCAGGAAGTTCATCGACGGCGAGCCGATGAAACCGGCCACGAAGAGGTTCTTCGGGTGGTCGTACAGCTCCTGCGGCGGCCCGACCTGCTGCACCGCGCCCCCGCGCATGATCACCACGCGGTCGCCGAGGGTCATCGCCTCGGTCTGGTCGTGGGTGACGTAGACGGTGGTGGTGCCGAGCTGCTTCTGCAGGCGGGACACCACTGTGCGCATCTGCACCCGCAGCTTGGCGTCGAGGTTGGACAGCGGCTCGTCCATCAGGAACGCCTTCGGCTGGCGGACGATCGCCCGGCCCATCGCCACCCGCTGACGCTGGCCACCGGAGAGGTTCGCCGGCTTGCGGTCCAGCAGCGAGGTCAGCTCCAGCACCTTCGCCGCCTCGTCGACCTTGCGGTCGATGGTCTCCTTGTCGAGCTTCGCCAGTCGCAGGGGGAACGCCATGTTCTCCCGCACTGTCATGTTCGGGTACAGCGCGTACGACTGGAACACCATGGCGATGTCCCGGTCCCGGGGGGCCTTGTCGTTGACCCGCTGCCCGGCGATGCGCAGCTCACCGGAGCTGATGTCCTCCAGCCCGGCGATCATGTTGAGGGTGGTGGACTTGCCGCAGCCCGAGGGCCCGACCAGGATCACGAACTCGCCGTCGGCGATCTCCAGGTCGACGTCCTGCACGGCGACGGTCCCGTCCGGGAAGCTCTTGCTCACCTTGTCCAGCACGATGTCAGCCATGACTACCCACCTATCCCTTGACCGCGCCGGAGGTCAGACCGGACACGATGCGACGCTGGAAGAAGAGAACGAACAGGATGATCGGAACGGTGATCACCACGGCGGCGGCACAGATCGCCCCGGTGGGGTCCTCGAACTGCGACGCGCCGGTGAAGAACGACAACGCCGCCGGCACCGTGCGGGACCGCTCGGTCGAGGTCAGCGAGATGGCGAACAGGAAGTCGTTCCAGCAGAAGATGAAGACCAGGATCGCCGTGGTGAACAGCCCGGGCGCGGCCAGTGGCGCGATCACCCGCCGGAACGCCTGCCCCTGGGTGGCGCCGTCCATCTTCGCGGCCTTCTCCAGATCCCACGGGATCTGCTTGAAGAACGCCGACAGCGTGTAGATCGCCAGCGGCAGCGCGAAGGTGATGTACGGCAGGATCAGCCCCAGCCAGGTGTCGAAGATCTTGAGCTGACGCTCGATCTCGAACAGTGGCGACACCAGTGACACCTGCGGGAACATCGCGATCAGCAGGGAGACGCCGACCAGCAGCTTCTTACCGGGGAAGTCCAGCCGGCTGATCGCGTACGCGGCCATCGCGCCGAGCACCACCGCGATCAGCGTGGCGATCAGCGCGATGCCGATCGAGTTGACCAGCGCCCGGACGAACTGGTCGGTGTCGAAGATGGTCCGGTAGTTGTCCAGCGTCCACTCCCGGGGGATGAAGTTCCCGTCGGTGAGGGTTGCCGGCGTCTTGAACGACAGCGACGCGATCCACAGCACCGGGACCAGCGCGAAGACGACCACGAGGACGTCGAGCAGACCCCAGCGCAGCTTTGCCCTGGTAGTGGTTTCGACTGCCATGTCAGCGCCTCTCCCCGTCGTCGCTGCCCGGGGCAGCGGTGCCGAACAGCTTCACGAAGACGAAGGCGATGATCGCCACGGTGATGAAGATCAGCACCGACATCGTCGAGCCGATGCCGAGGTTGAGACCCCGGATCAGGTTGTTGTAGGCGAGCATCGACACCGACGACGTCTCGTTGCCTCCGGCGGTCAACACGAAGATGTTGTCGAAGACCCGGAACGCGTCCAGGGTGCGGAACAGCAACGCGACCAGGATCGCCGGCTTCATCACCGGCAGCATCACCTTGGTGAACTTCTGCCAGGCGGTCGCGCCGTCGGTGGAGGCCGCCTTGAGCAGGTCCTCCGGGACCAGCGCCAGCCCGGCCATCAGCAGCAGCGCCATGAACGGGGTGGTCTTCCAGATCTCCGCCAGCATGATGATCGCCAGGGAGCTGGCCCGCTCGGTGAGCGGCGCGCCGTCGCTGAACAGGTCGGCCAGGTAGCCGGTGCCGGGCGTCCAGGCGTACCGCCAGGAGAACGCGGCGACCACCGTGACGATCCCGTACGGGATCAGCGCCGAGGTCCGGACCAGACCGCGCCCGACGATGGTGCGGTGCATGATGATCGCCAGGCCCATGCCGAGCACCAGCTCGATGGCGACGGTGACCACCGTGATCAGCATGGTCACCCCGAACGCGGTCCACCAGAACTCGTTGGTGAGCACTGTGACGTAGTTCTCCAGCCCGATGAACTCACGCTGGTCGGGGAAGCGCAGGTCGAAGCGCTGCAACGACAGCCAGACCGAGTAGATGATCGGGTACGCGGTCACCGCGATCATGACCAGCGCGGCCGGCGCGCAGAGCAGCAGACCGAGGCGGCGTTCGGCCTTCTTGTTCTCGCTCAACGGGGGCTTGCGACGGCTGCCGCGTTGCTTCGGTACGGAGGCGGGCCGCTGGGTCTCCTCGGCGGCGACTTCGGCGCCGGTCGGTGTGGCGTTGATACTCACGGCAGGACCCCCTTGGACTGGAGGGCGTCGGCGATGGCGTCGCGCAGCTCATCGGCGGTCTGCTGCGGACGAATGTCGGACGGCGGCGACAGGATCGCCGACATCACTGTGGAGATGCTCTGGTAGGCGGGGGTCAGCGGACGCGTCGCCGGTTCCTTCAGCTCCTCCAGGATGGTGTCCTTCATCGGGTACGCCTCGGTCATCTCCGGGTCGTCGAAGACCGCCTCGATGGTCGGCGGCACACCGTCGTTGATGGCGGAGAACTTCTGGTGCTCGGCGCTGCGGATGCACCGGGCCGCCTCGAAGGACTGCTCCGGGTGCTTGGAGTAGGAGCTGACCGCCAGGTTGACCCCACCGATGGTGACCTTGCTGGGGGTGCCCTCGTCGATGCCCGGGATCCGAGCCCAGCCGACCTGCTTGGCCAGGTCCGGGTTCGCCTCCTGGAGAGCCGGGTAGACGAACGGCCAGTTCACCTGGAACGCGCCCTCGCCGGACTGGAACTCCAGCCGAACCGGGTCCTCGGTGGCGTTGCTGAACGACGGCGAGGTCACGCCCGACGTGGCGAACTTCTTCAGCTGCTCCAACGCCCGGACGGTGCCCTCGTCCATCTCGGCCTTCGTACCGTCGTCGTTGAGGATCTTCCCGCCGGCGCTTTCGGCGAGGGTGTTGTAGAGGACGACCAGACCCTCGTACTGCGCGCCCATGGTGAGCACCTGGTACGGCTTGCCCTGGTCCTTGAGCTGCTGGGCCGCGCTGATCATCTGGTCCCAGGTGGTCGGCGGCTGCGGCACCAGGTCCTTGCGGTACCAGAGCAGCTGGACGTTGGTGTTCTTCGGCGCCGCGTACAACTTGTCCTTGTAGCGGGCGGTGTCCAACGGTCCGGCGAGGGTGCCCTGCTCGACCTCGGCCTTGTCCTGGCCGGTCCACTCGCGGATCCAGTCGGCGCTGGCGAACTCCTGGGTCCAGGTGACGTCCAGCCCGAGCAGATCCATCCCGCTGTCCTCGGCGGCCAGCCGGCGCACCATCTGCACCCGCTGGTCGTCGGCCTGCCGGGGCAGCACCCGGTAGGCGATCTCGTACCGTCCCTGGGCCTGCGCGTTGCAGTCGTCGACGACCTTCTGCAGGTTCTGCTCGGGCGGGTAGTACAGGTTGATCGTCGGTGGGCCACCAGCGTCGTCCGCGCCGCACGCGGCCAGCGGCGCCACGAGTGCCAGCGCGGCGGCCGCCGCGCCCAGCCGTGCTACCGGCCGGCGTCGGTGTCGAGCCGTTTCGGGGTCCGTCATCGCCCTCCCCCTCTCCTCGGCGAAAGACCGGGGAGGGCATCCGTGCCCCGGCGCACGGCGAGCCGATTCCGAGTCGGCGAGCTGCGGAAACACCGGCCCAGATGCTCTGTAGCGGCTACTCTGCCCCACCCGTGAAGCCGCGAAACCTGACTGTTACAGCGGAAGTTCGTCTCGGTATATCGCGAGACCAACTAGCAAGGTAGTATGTGTCGCATGGTAGCGGCGGAGAGCCAGTCCATTGACGACAACGACCGGCAGACCCAACTCCTGCGAGGAGCGCTGGACATGTGCCTGCTGGCGCTGCTGGCACGCGAGCCAGCGCACGGCTACGAGCTGGTTCGGCGCATGGAGACGGCCGGCTTCGGTGCCATCAGCTACGGCACCATCTATCCCCTGCTGACGCGGATGCGCCGCCTCGGCCTTGTCGCTCACGAACAGCAGGTCAGTCCCACCGGCCCGCCGCGAAAGGTCTACGCGCTGACCGCGTCCGGTCGGATCCACCTGGATGCCTGGCAGAAACAGTGGAACCGCTTCACCGACACCGTCGACGCCGTTCTCCGCCCGCTCGACCACAACCCCACGAGGAGTTGACCCATGGACACCATCGACAGCCTTCTGGGCGAAGCCGACCAGGCGTGGCGCGGGTACGGGGTCGGCTCGGCCGATCGGGCGACACTCGCCGCCGACCTGCGCCTCGACCTGCGGGCCGCGGCTGCCGACGGGGGCGATCCCGCGCAGTTGATCGGCGGCGACGTGGCAGGCTTCGCGCGGCGGCTCGCCGATGAGGCTGGCGTCCAGCGGGTGCGCGGCGACTACGGCCGCGTTCTCGGCACCGCGCTGATCGGCGCGGTGCTCGGTGTCGTGCTCGGCTACGGCCTCCTGATGGCGGCCTACCCAGCCTTCGTCCGCATGGTCGACATCCCCCGCTCGATCGACGTACCAGTCCAGCTCGCCGTCGCCGTCTACTACGGCGTACCGGCCGCCGTGGTCGTCACGGGAGCGGTCATCGCGGTGCGGACCCGGCTACGCGACCTGCCCATGATCCGGCGGACGGCTCAGTTGATGAGCGTCCTCATGCCGGTGGCCGGCATCGTCGTCACGCCGATCACCGTCTCCTTCGCCTGGGCCACGGACTACAGCACGGCACCCCCGGTGGTGGTCGCGGAGATCGCCATGGTCCTGGCCGCGCTCGCGGGCGCCACGGCGCTGGCACGCCGCTTGTCACTACGCGAGGCCCGGACCGCCGCCGTCAGCCCGCACCCTGACGCCACCAGAGTCAGACCCGCTTGACGGTACGAGCAGCGCCAGCCTGGAGTATGACAGGTGTAAGCTGCGCGTATGACAGAGCCTCAGCGCCGCTTCACGATCTCCGTCCCCCCGGACGTGAGTCAGATCCTGGAGAGCCAGGGCAACCGCATGGCCAGTGCCTATGTCACCGAGTCGGTGCGTCGGCGCAAGCGGGTGGAGCAACACAAGGAGTTGTTGCTCGCCGCCGGCATCCACGTCAGCGAGCAGGGTGTGGCCGAGGCGCGGGCCCGTCGCCTGGGCGTGGAGGCTGAGTGGTCCCCGGAGCGGTTCGAGGCGGAGCGCGCCAAGATCCGCGCCGCCATGGAGGCCGAAATGAACGGTGATGACAGCGCGCCCCGCGCCGACGCCGCATGACCTCGGAGACGACGCCACCAGTTCGGCTCATCCTGGACCGGTCGGCCCTGCTGGGGTATGCCGTCCTCCGGACTGTGCACGTGGGCGAGCCCGTCCACGAGGTGATTGAGGACGGGGTGCGGTTCGGGGTGCCGGTGGTGGCAGCGACCGAAGCGTTGACCATGGCGACCGGCAAGGACCTGGCCCTGCTGCACAAGCTGCTGGCCCTGACGTCCTGCGCTCTGCTGCCCGAGCAGGCGGAGGATCTACCCGAGCTGACCTTCTGGCAGCGCAGGACCCGCCGTTTCGACCTGGCCGCAGCCGCCGTGGCGGGCCTGACCCACGACGCCGCGGTGCTGACCAGTGAGGGGCCCGGATACTCCGACGGGGTGCCGCTGATCCACTTTCCGGGATGAACGACGGCGGGCCGGCCGTCAGCGCCGGACTCTCGCCCAGGAAAGGAAGCGCTCGGTCATCCGGGCCGGCGGATGATCCGGGTGGAGTTGGGTGAGCTGGTTCGTCGCCTCGTGCATCAGAGTGCCGAGGTAGATCAACAGCGCGGTCCGGTTGGCCCGGTACTCCGTCAGCAGGGCGAGCTTGGCCGGTTGGCAGGGCCACTCGGTGCCACAGTTGCGGCACCGCCACAGCGGGCGCATGGCGACGTGCGGGACGGGCGGGCGGACCACCATCACCGCCACCGCACCGCGGGCTGTTGGTTCATCGGGGTGAGCACATCGACCTCCTCGGCGCGGGGAAGGGGCCGCTCCCGCAAGGGGGAGACGGGAGCGACCCCGTCGGGCAGAGCCCATCGCCGCCATTGCGGCCACCGGCGGACCCGCCACTGGTGACAGTCTGGTGATGACGCGACTACCGTCGATACGTGCTCGCGCCATCCGTGCAGCTCAGCGGTCCAGGTGAGCACCCATGGGGGACACGCCGAGCCAGACTGAGCGAAGGTTGGGGAATCGATGGGAAGCGTCACCGACTACGTACTGGAGGAGTTGCGCCTGCTCCGGGCGGAAACAGGGCTCAGTCAGGACGACTTCGGCAGGGGCATCGGCTATTCGGGTTCACACGTCAGCTCGGTGGAGACCGGCGGACGACCGCCCACGAAGGAGTACATGAGGGCGGTCGACACCCACCACCAGACCGGCGGACGCTTCCTCCGCATGCTCGACGGGTTGGCCCGGCTCGACGCCGAGCCGGCCTGGCTTCGCGAGTGGATCGAGTTCGAGCGGGAGGCGACCACGCTGCGCTGGTTCGAGTTGGCGTACGTGCCGGGCCTGCTCCAGACCGAGCGGTACGCTCGCGCGACGCTGGCCGGTGGCCGGTTCGACCCCGAGGACGTGGACCGGATCGTCGCCTCCCGGCTGGAGCGCCAGGCGATCCTGCAACGCCCGCGCCCGCCGCAGCTCATCGCCGTGCTGGACGAGGCGGTGCTGCGCCGGCCGGTGCTCGACCAGCCGGGCCTCATGGTCGAGCAGTGCGAGCACCTTGCCCAGTTGGCGGTGGCGGAGCATATCCAGGTGCACATCGTCCCGACGGATGCTGGGATGTATCTGGGGATGGGCGGTCAGTTCATCATCGCCGAGATGCCGGACGGCGAGCGCGTGACCTATGCCGACAACCAGCTCACCGCGCAGATGGTTGACGCGTCGGCCGACGTCGCTAAGCTGGCGAAGACGTGGGAGATCGTGCGGAGCGAGGCGCTCCCCCGCCGGCAGTCAACCGAGCTGATCAAGGAAGTGGCGAAGTCATGGGCATGCTGACCCCACAGTGGCGAAAGTCGACCCGGTCCGGCGGCAACGGCGGAGCTTGCGTCGAGGTCGCCGACAACCTGCCGAGCGTGGTGCTGGTGCGCGACACCAAGGACCGCGACGGCGGCACCCTGCACGTCGACCCAACAGCCTGGAAGGCCTTCATCAAGTACGCCAAACAGCACTAACCCGCCCGAGGTCAAGGCCAAGCCAGGGCCCGGTCGATCATGGAGTTGTGGTGCCTGGTTTGGGACTATTCGGGGACTTTGTCACCCACCACAACTCCTTTATCGACGAGGCGTCGTGCGGGGACTCCCCTCCCAACACGCGCGGGCACCCCTCGGGACCAGGCATGCTGGCACGATGATCGCGCGCTTCAAGGACCTCTGCCTGGACGCCAACGACCCGCTCGCACTGGGTGCCTTCTGGGCTCGGATGCTCGACGGGGACGTGGCCGACGCCGGTGACGACGACACCCGGGTGGACCCCCGCTCGGCGCGCTCACCCGCGGAGTCGATCTGGGTGAACAAGGTGCCGGAGCCCCGGATCGGCAGGACCCGCGTACACCTGGATCTGCGGTTGCCCGGCGCGGACCCGGCGCCGCTGCTCGCGGACGGCGCCCGACTGGTCCGCGAGCCGAACGACGACGGCCGGTGGGTGCTGGCCGACCCGGACGGCAACGAGTTCTGCGCGCTCGCGGCCGACGCCGACAGCCGTCCGGGGCCGTTTCAGCTCGTGGTGGACGCGCTCGACCCGGCCGCCCAGGCGAGCTGGTGGGCCGGCGTGCTCGGCGGCACCACCGAGTACGGGTCGACCGACGCGTTGGTGCTCGGGTCCGCCGGCCTGCCCTGGGACCACTGGGTCTTCGACGGGGTGAGCGAGCCCAAGACGGTCAAGAACCGTATGCACTGGGACGTCGAGCTGGCCGACCCGGAGCCGATGGCGCTGATCGCGGCGGGCGCGACGCTGCTGCGGGAGCCGATCGACGAGGCGCACTGGTGGTGGGTGCTGGCCGACCCCGAGGGCAACGAGTTCTGCGCCTTCGCACCACGCCCCACCGGGTGAACGACCGACTACCGAGCGCGGGCGTCGTCGGCTAGCGTTTTCCTAGCGCCGTAGCTGGCGCGTTCGCCGCCGTCGTCGACACGCCTCCGGCCGACCCATGCCTGCCCGATCGGTTGGTAATCGCGGGAACGTCCCACCGCCGCTCCCCCGTTTCGGCAGGATCGTCCCAACGAGGAGGTGCCGTCGTGCAGGACACCCGCGCTCTCGCCCTGACGTTCGAGGTGAGCGGCCTGCCACCGGTCAAGACCGAAGCGTTGTCCATCTTCGCCGCCGGGCATCGGCAGGCGACGAGGGTCCGCACTCTGCTCCAGGCCGCCCTCGCCGCGGCCCAGCGCACCGGCTGGACGCCGTTGCCCGGGCCGATCGAGGTGGACCTGGTGTTGCGCTGCCCGCCCGGGCACCGTACGTCCGACGCCAGCACCCTTCTCGGCGGCGTCTGCGCGGTGTTGCAGGACAAAAAGCGGGTGTCGAGCATCGGCCTCACCCACCTCGGCGTGCTGGTGGATGTCGCGCTCTACGACGACGACCGGCAGATCCGCCGGCTGTCGTACCACGAGGAGCCGGCTGAGGAGTTCTCGTACCAGGTGCGGGTCGCCGCCGTACCGACAGGGGTTTGACCGACGTCCGCGGTGGGGTATCGCGGACGCCGACGAAGGGAGCACCGATGTCGGAGCCACATGTCACGCTCGACCCCCGCGGGCTCGATCCTGTGCAGCAGAAGCTGCGCGGGCCGCTGGAGGAGCAGCTGACCTCGGCGCTTCAGGCGGCCACCGAGCGGGTCCGCTCCGGCTATGCCGGCGAACCGGTCGAGCAGGTCTGCCAGCGGCTGTTGGAGGAGACCCGCTCCGGGTTGCACCCCGACATCGCTGCCGGCTTCAACCCGGACATGGACGAGTTCTGCCGGGTGGCGGTGGCGATCGTCCGGCGCGAGGCAGGCTGAGCCGCAGCGGCTCTCAGTATCGACTGAGCTGGGCGTACGGGCTGAGCACGATGCGTGGTGACAGCGCCGGGTCCAGCCAGTTGAGCACGTCGACCAGGTGATCGTGGGCGAGGGAGACGCAACCGGCGGTGGGGTTGCCGGCGGTGGTGCTGAACTGGTGCAGGAAGATCCCGCTGCCCGCGTTCGGCACCGGCTTCGGCACGTTCGGCGGCATGTTGTAGGTGATCACCGCGAAGTGCGTGTACGCGGGGACCTCCTTCCACAGTGCCTCGCTGGCCCCACCCGGGTTGGTCGCACTGTGCTGGAAGGTGTTGTAGAGAGCCGACGACGGGTTCTCGTTCCACCAGTCACCGTCGACCAGCCGGTGGTACGGGAACCGCACGCCCGGGTCGGCGGCGATGCCGTACATGGTGGGGCCGATCGAGTAGACGCCTGTCGGCGTGGTCGGCACACCCTCGACGTGGTTGTCACTGAAGCCCTTCGAGCCGATTCGGGCGGGCAACGACGCCGAGGCCGGCTGCCAGGTGCTCCGCACCCGCACGAACGCCTCCAGCGTGGCGTAGGTGGTGGTGTAGCTGCTGGCACCGACGATGATCACCTGCTTCGTCTCCGCCGGCAGCGTGGTCAGTGCGCTGGCCCGGTTCTGGGGCTGCCACTTCGGCAAGGGTCGCTGTGGCGGTGCCGTGGCTGCGCGTGCCCGCAGCGAGCCGCTGGCCGCTAGTGCGGGCGCGGCCGGGGCGAGCACGGCCGGGGCGACCAGACCCGCCGCCGCGCCGAGGAGGAGAGATCTGCGCTTCATGCCGCCATCCTGACAGTCGAACCGGCGCGCGGTCTGCCCCGCTCGCCCGTTTCGCGGGCCGGGTCAGGACCGGGTCCGCAACTACCCGGCCCTGACCCTCGGCCGTCCGGCAGGGAAGCGGACAGCTTCAGCACCCCGCCGCGCGGGCGTGACACGACGCCACGCGCCGGAACGGGGTGAGCCAGCCACTTCGCACTCAGCTCCACGGTGCTCACCCGCCGAACGCCGACGCGCCCCGACACACCCCGAAGGGCCGGGAGCGCCGGACCAGGTTAGGCGCGCTCCGACCGGCCGGACAAGCCGCGTCGGACGACCGGCGGCAGGACTGATCCCACGCTGCAAATCGGGCAGATTCGCGTAACGCGACCATGATCGCCGACGCTGTTGGGCTTCGGTACGGTCAGAAGTGGCGCAGCAGGTCCCGGAACGCGGCGAGCCGCAGCACCCCGCCGTCGGTCGGGTCCAGTTCGTCGTCCTCCAGCACCCAGGTGTTCTCGTTCGGAATGAACACCGCGTTCAACCCGGCGGCCCGCGCCGGCAGGATGTCGGACTTCGGGGAGTTCCCGATCATCCACGCGCCGTCCGGCGCGAAGCCGTGCTCCCGAGTGAGCCACCGGTACGTGTCGACGTTCTTCTCGGCGACGATGTGCGCCGCCCCGAAGTGGTGCAGCAGACCGCAGGCGTCCAGCTTGCGCTGCTGCTCCTCGCGGTCGCCCTTGGTGAGCAGCAGCAACTCGTGCCGGCCGGCCAACTCGTCGAGCGCGTCGGCCACCCCGGGCATCAGCTCCACCTGGTGCTCGACGAGGGCCACCGCCAGCCGGTCGATCTCCTGACGTTCGGAGTCGGTGGCCGGCCGTTCGCGCAGCCGCTCCAGGCACTCCGCCAGGCTGCGCAGGAAGACCTTGCTGCCGTACCCGTGCGCCACCGCGTTGGCCCGCTCGATGTCGTCGAGGACGGCCCGCAGCGCGGCCCGGTCCAGGGTGGGGTGGTCCAGCCAGCCCAGGAAGTCGTCGATCACCCGCTCGAAGACGACGTTGTTCTCCCACAACGTGTCGTCCGCATCGAAGATCAACACCTGCGCCTGTCGTCGCGCCGCCACGTCGACCGTCATGCCATGCCCTCCCCGTGCCACCGCCCGCAAGGCCGAGAGACAGGATAGGCGGGAGATCGATGTGAGATCTTGCGGATTTTCGTGAACCGTCGCGGCGCGATCGCCGTCATGCGGACGCGACATCCATGATGATTCCCGCCCAGGTTCGGGACGGCTGTTGAGGAGTACGACATGGTCACCATGAGGTGGGTCACCGGCGCGGCGATGCTGGCCTGCGCCAGCGCGCTGGTGGCGTGCCAGGGCGGTGCGGATCCGACGCCGGGCGCCGCGGCGGGCACGCCGACGCCGTCGGGTGCCGTGACGGGCACCCCGACGCCCACGGCAGCGCCGCCGACCACGTCGGCGGCGGCGGCGACCGACCCGCTGCTCTCCGGCAAGCGGGAGATCACGATCACCCGGGTGCGGGGGTCGGGGGAACCGTTGGAGATCAGCGGGCGACTCGAGGAGGGCAACGACAGCGGCGGTCGCATCCTGTTCGTACCGACACCGATCGGCGGCGACCGGTACGTGATCAGGGCATACGGCACCAGGGACGGCCACCCCGCGAACGACGATCCGTCCTGCTGGCAGGTCAACGGCCTGGACATCGAGCCCGAACTGACCATCGGGGTCGCCGTCTGCGACCAGGACGACCCGATCCAGCGGTTCACCATCATCGCCAAGGGCGACGGCACGTACGCGATCGGCAGCGAGACCCGATTCCTCCAGCACCTCCCCGGCAACGGCCTCATCCTCAAGGAGTTGGGCAACGCCAAGCTGAACACCACGTTCCGGTTCGCCGACAAGGGCCCGGCCGACCGCGAGCCCCTCAACTGACCACTATCGCCTGTGGGCCGTGCCGTGGTCACGGCCACCGCAGCAACCGCTGCGCGATCAGTGCCTCGCGGTCCTCCTGCCCCTCGGGTCGCAGCCGACCGCCGCGGGTGAGCATCACCACGCCGTGCAGCAGGCTCCAACCCACCTCGGCGAGGGTGTCCGGGTCCCGCCCCTCGGCCAGCGGGGTCAGGGCCGCCCGCAGTTCGGCGAAGACCGCCCGCGGCGCGGCCGGCACCCCGTCCACGCCGAGGGCCAGGTCGGGGGTCAGCGCGAGCATCGCGTCATAGACCTCGGGATTCGTGTACGCGAAGTCGAGGTACGCGGTCGCGACCGCCGGCCATACCCCCTCCGGGCTGCCGGTGGTCTCCGCGTGCGCCTCGGCGAGGTCGGCCGCCAGATCGGCGAAGGCGCACACCGCGACCGCGGCGATCAGCGCCTCCAGATCGGCGAAGTGCCGATAGATGTCGCCCATGTCGATCTCGGTTCGTTCGGCGAGCCGCCGGGTGGTCACACCCGCCCAGCCCTCCGTCTCGGCCAACTCTCGCGCGACAGCGACGATGAGGTCACGCCGGTCCTGTTCAGTGGCCTTCTCGGCAGGTCCGGGCACGCCCACGAGCGTAAGCGCGCACACCTGCCGTAGCGGTCGGGTGACAGATTGGCGACTGTTGTGGTGGGGCGAGCTCTCATCGGCGCAGGGTGGTCGCCCGCCGCATGTGCGACAGCTTCTCCGGGTTGCGCACGGCGTAGACCCCGCTGATCAGGCCGTCGTCGATCCGCAGCGCGAGGACCGTGTCGACCGCGCCGTCGAGCCGCAGAATCAGCCCCGGGTGGCCGTTGACGTGGGTGGGGTGCAGCGACATGGTCGCGGTCCTGGCGTGTGTGCTGCACAGCAGGCGGGCCACCTTGTCGGCCCCGGCGACAGGCCGCAGCACGGCCTGCTTGATGCCGCCGCCGTCGCCGAGGAGCACGACATCCGGCGCGAGGACGTCGAGCAGGCCCTGCACGTCGCCGGTTTCGACGGCCCGCCGGAACGCGTCCAACGCCCGCCGCGTGTCCGCCGCCGAGACCATCCCCCGGGGCCGGCGCGCGGCCACGTGCGCCCGCGCCCGATGCGCGATCTGGCGAACGGCGGCGGGACTCTTGTCGACCGCCTCGGCGATCTCGTCGTACCCGATGTCGAAGACCTCGCGGAGGACGAACACCGCCCGCTCGGTCGGCGCGAGTGTCTCCAGCACCAGCAGCATGGCCATCGAGACACTCTCGGCGAGTTCGATGTCGTCGGCGACGTCGGGTGCGGTCAGCAGCGGTTCCGGTAACCAGGAGCCGACATAGGACTCTCTGCGCCGACCGACCGACCGCAGCCGGTTGAGCGACAGTCGGGTGGTGATCCGGACCAGGTAGGCACGCTGGTCGCGCACCGCCGCGAGATCCGCGTCCGCCCACCGCAGCCGGGTCTCCTGGAGTACGTCCTCCGCGTCCGCTGCCGAGCCGAGCATCTCGTACGCGACGGTGAAGAGCAGATTCCGGTGGGTGACGAACGCGTCGACGGCCCGGTCCCCCCGACCGTCCGCGTTCATGATGTCGCCTCCCGCGTCCATGCGCCCTCCAGTCTCACCGAACTCGACCGCGTCGCCCACCAGACACCGGCCTTGCGACTTCTGTGACACAGAGCCTCCGTGCTCCTCGTCACGTCACGAGCTGTCACAGGGCACCGGCCGGCGGTGTCTCCTGTGCGACTCGTGACGGAGGGAAACTCATGGACCTGGCACTGTGGATCGCGGCCGGACTGTTGGCCGCAGTCGCCCTGGCCGGCGGCATCACCAAGACGTTCGTACCCAAGCAGAAGTTGGCCGCACACAACGGCGGCGGGTGGACCGGCGACGCCAGCGTGGGCTTCGTCAAGACCCTCGGGGTCCTCGAACTCCTGGCCGCGATCGGCCTCATCCTGCCCGCCGTGCTCGACATCGCACCGGTGCTGGTGCCGGTGACCGCCATCTGCTGGGTCCTGCTGATGATCGGCGCGATGGTCACCCATCTGCGCTACGGCGAGGCGAGGTTCATCGTGCTGAATCTGATCTACCTCGCGATCGCCGCCTTCGTGGCCTGGGGCCGCCTCGGACCCGAGCCCTTCAGCGGCTGACCTGAGCCCGCTCCTGCCCCGGCTGGCCGACGGCGCCCCGCTGGCCTCGCGCGACGACGTCGTGGACCGCGCTGCGGAGACGCGCAGGGCGCGGAACTGCCGGGGCGGCGCGGCGCTCAGGAGGGCGCGGCAGCGGGGAAGCCGTCGGTGAGCGCGCCGATCACCCGCTGGATCCGGTGGTCCGCCGTCGGGTCGGTGGGACTGGTCAACGCGACGTGGTGCAGCACGCCGACCACCGCCAGGGCCAGTGCGTCGGTGTCGGCGTCGGCCGGCACGCGCCCGCGGGTCTGCTCGGCGGCCAGGTAGGCGGCGACCGCGCGTTCGATCCCCAGCAGCCCCGACATCCCACTGCCCAGGACCGCCTCGACGTTCGCCGTCAACTCCGGCCGGAACGCGGTCAGCCGGGTCAACGCCGTCAGCGTGCCCAGCGGTGTCGCCAGGACGGCCTGGCGCAGGTTGTCGGCGACAGTGCCGGACCCGGCGCGCTCCGGCAGGCCGGCCACCTCGCCGGTGATGTGGAAGACGCGGTCGACCGCGAACCCGGTCAGGAAGTCGTCGAAGTTCGCGAAGTGCGCGTAGAGCAGGCCGGTCGCGACGCCGGCCTCGCGCGTCACGGCCCGGCCGGTGAGCCGGCTCGGGCCCTCTTCAACGACCAACCGCTCGACGGCAGCGAAGAGCTGCTGTCTGAGCGCTGGGATGGCGACTCCGCGCGGCATGGCTGAAGTCTAGGCGGTTCCGCCGCCGTCGTTTGCGTCGGTATGAACAGTCGCTCATACTGATTTGAGCAGATGCTCATTCTAGCGGCGAGGTGCTCGATGCGACGTGCGGTGATCGTGGGTGCGGGGATAGCCGGGTTGGCCACAGCCCTCCGACTCCACCAGGACGGATGGCAGGTCCTCGTGGCCGAACGGGCTCCGGCCCGGCGCAGCAGCGGCTACCTGGTGAATCTGGTCGGGCCGGGCTACGACGCCGCCGAACGCCTCGGCCTGCTCCCCGCGCTCTCCGCCGCCGACCTGGGCCCGTTCACCACAGTGCTCGTCCACGCCGACGGTCGGCCCAAGTTCACAGTGCCGTCCGCCATCGCCGAGGCCGCACTCGGCAAGCGGGCCCTCTCGGTGTTCCGCGGCGACCTGGAAGCCAGCCTCTTCGAAGCGGTGCGGGACCGGGTCGACATCCGCTTCGGCACCACCGTCACGTCCGTCGAACAGGACACCGACCGCGTACGCGTGGAGTTGAGCGACGGCACCACCGAGCAGGCCGACCTGCTGGTGGGTGCCGACGGGGTGCACTCCACCACCCGTACCGAAGTGTTCGGCCCCGACTTCCGGGTGGACTTCCCGTACCTCGTGGCCGCCTTCCCGCTGCCCCACCCGGTGCCCGGCGTGCCCGAGTCGTCCGCCACCACCCACATCGGTCCCGGGCGCACCGCGGCGATGATCAACCTGGGCCCGCAGCGGTCGTCGGCGTTCTTCACCTACCGCAGCGCGGAGCCCGCCACCGACCTGCGACAAGGTCCGGTCGACGCGCTGCGGGCCGCATTCGGAGATCTGGCGGGTGGCGTGCCCGACGCGATCGACCATCTTGCGCAGGACCCGGCCAGCGCCTACTTCGACGCCGTCAGCCAGGTGGTCATGCCACGCTGGAGCACCGGCCGCGTCGTCCTGCTCGGAGACGCGGCGTGGTGCGTGACGCTCTTCGCCGGACACGGCGCGGCCCTCGCCCTCGCCGGCGCCGACCACCTCGGCACCGCCCTGCGACGGCACGCCGACGACCTGCCGGCAGCACTCGCCGAGTGGGAGGCCGGACTACGCCCCGAGGTCGGCAAACGACAGGCACTCGCCCGCCGGGGCATGGCCCAGTACGCGCCACCCAGCCGATTCCACGTCTGGATGAGCGACCTGACCATCAGGGCGGTCACCCTGCCCGGCATCAGCAATCTCGTCCGGCGAGGTATCGAACGGGCGAACCGCTGAGCGGTGCCCCGCGTCACATCGGTTGACTTGAAGCGCTTCAAGTTGGGGACGCTTCATCCATGGCAGCGACGAGGGAAGGCCGGGAACGGGCGGAAGGGCCACTGACCATCCAGGAGATGGCACAGCGGTCGGGCTTCAGCGAGCCGACGCTGCGCTACTACGAGAAGGTCGGCCTGCTCGGTGTGGTGCCCCGCGACGACAGCAGCGGCCACCGCCGCTACCACAGCCCACTCGCCGAGCGGGTCGACGCCCTCGCTTGCCTGCGGTCGTCCGGAATGAGCGTCGCGGACATGCGCCGGTACCTGACGCTGCTCGACGCGGGCGACCGGGCGGCCGCCGCCGAACAGCGCGACCTCTTCGCCCGGCACGCCGACCGGCTGTCCGCCGAGATCGAGCGGCTACGGACACGCCAGGCGTACCTGCGCGCCAAGTCGGACATGTGGGATGCCCGGCACCGAGGCGACACCACTGCCGAGACCCGCGCGGTCGAGCAGGTGCAACGCGCCCTCAAGGATTTCTGAGCAACGATGGGAAACACCATGTCGAACGATCTTCAACTACGTTCCACCGACGATGCAGTGGTACTGGTGACCGGTGGGACAGGTCATCTTGGCGGGCACTCCGTCTCCCGACTGCTCGACGAGGGCTACCGGGTGCGGGTCACCGTCCGCGAGCCGGGCCAGAGCGACGAGGTGCTCGACCGGGTCCGGCAGGCGGGCACGAACCCGGACGGCCGGGTCGAGTTCCGCACCGCGGCCCTCTCCGCCGACGAAGGCTGGGCCGAAGCGGTAGCCGGAGCGCGGTACGTGCTGCACCACGCGTCACCGTTCCCGTTCATCCCACCCGAGAACGACGACGAGGTGATCCGGCCGGCCCGCGACGGAGCGCTGCGCGTCCTGCGGGCCGCCCGCGAGGTCGGGGTACGCCGGGTGGTGCTGACCTCGTCGTACGCGGCGGTGGGCTACACCGTGAGGCCCGACGGCCGCTACACCGAGGCGGACTGGACGAACGTGGACGACGACATCCCGGCGTACCACCGCTCGAAGACGCTCGCCGAACGCGCGGCCTGGGACCACGTCCGGAACAACGGCGGCGTCGAGCTGAGCGTCGTCAACCCGACCGGCATCTTCGGCCCCCTGCTCGGATCGCGGGTGTCCGCCTCCACCGGCCTGGTGCAGGCATTCCTGCAAGGGGCGATGCCGGTCGTACCCCGGATGTACTTCGGGGTGGTCGACGTCCGGGACGTGGTCGACCTGCACCTGCGCGCGATGCTGCACCCGGACGCCGCCGGCGAACGGTTCATCGGTGTCGGCGGGCCGTCGATCAGCTTCCTCGATCTGGCGACGATGCTCGCGCGGCACCTGCCGAGCCTGGCCGATCGGGTGCCGACCCGGGAGTTGAGCGACGACGAGGTCCGGGAGGCCGCGAAGACGGAGCCGGCGCTCCGCGAGGCCGCCGCCCTCCAGGGTCAGGTGCCGGTGATCAGCAACGACAAGGCCTGTAGCGTCCTCGGCTGGCGGCCCCGTCCGGTGGAAAGCACCATCACCGACACCGCCGACAGCCTCATCAAGCTCGGCGTGGTCACCACCTGACGCAGCCCACGCCAGCGATTCGCCGCACCCGCATGATCGTGCTCGATCCATGGTGTAGTGGTGTCGCTGGCGCTGGGAGGCCACTAGATCCTGGATCGAGCACGATCATGCCGGGCCGGGCGCCTCGTCAGCTACCTATTGATCGAACAACGCCTTGATGCCATGGGTCTTGAGCAGTTCGGGCACGGGGTCCACGGAGCGCCGACGGCCGGGGCGCCAGATACGCCCCACATTGGTGGACGCGTTGGGCCCCGGCACGTCGTAGGGACCGCCTCGGGGGTTGACCGCCAGGCTGGCCCCCCACATCCCCTGGTCCACCCAGCCCATGCGCTCGATCTCATCCCAGGCGTACGAACGCCGCAAGCCTTTGCGATCGCGGACCAGCAGCCCCAGGTCGTCAGCGAACACCGCGTTTCGTAAGCGCTGGAAGGCGACAATGATCGACCCGACGCCAAACACCAGGGCGGGCCAGCTGAACAGGTCGAAGAGCACCCCGACAGCGATCATCACGAGCAGGATCACGCCCGGTATCGCAATGCCGGGCCAGACCCGCGACTGACCGAGGACCTGCAACTCGCCCACCGGCTTCACCGACTCCCCCATGGCCGATCACGATAGTGAATGGCCCACACACAGGCACCCTGCGCGAACGGCCCGCCGCCCGCAAGATCCGCGCACTTTCCCTGATGTTGCTGCCTTGGACCGCGCCGAGACAGCAGCATCAGGGAAGTTGCGCCGATCTTGCGACAGCGCGCGGGCAGCGCGCGGGCAGCGCGCTCGGGGCGGGGCGGGGGCCGAGGGCGGGCAGCGCGCTCGGGGGTCAGCGGCGGAGGGTGAGGATCAGGTCGGCTACCAGGGCCGTCCAGCCGGTCTGGTGCCAGGCGCCCAGGCCGGCCCCGTTGTCACCGTGGAAGTACTCGGGGAAGGCGATCAGGTTGCGCCAGTCCGGGTGGGTCTGGAACATCTGAGCGGCACCGTAGATCGGCCGTCGACCCCAGTCGTCCTGGGTGAAGAGCGAGATCAGCCGGGCGGAGAGGTCGTCGGCGATCTCGTCCAGGGTGTGCTTCACCCCGGAGCGGGTCGGGTACTCCACCTGGAGGTCGTCGCCGAAGAACGCCGCGTAGTCGCGCAACGCGCTGATCAGCAGGAAGTTCGTCGGCATCCAGATCGGACCGCGCCAGTTCGAGTTGCCCCCGAACAATCCGCTGGTCGACTCGGCCGGCTCGTAGCCGACGGAGAACTCCTGCCCGCCGAGGTTGACCGAGAACGGCTTGTCCAGGTGCGCGCGGGACAGCGTACGGAGGCCGAAGTCGGAGAGGAACTCCTCCGGGTCGAGCATCCGGGCGAGCAGGCGCACCACCTGCTCCGGGCCGACCATGGACAGCAGTCGCTGCTGCCGGCCGTCGGGGCCCAGCCGGCGGGTGCCGATCACCTGCGCGTACTCCGGGCGGTTGGTGAGGAACCAGCGCAGCCGGGCGCCCAGTTCCGGTAGGTGGTGCAGGGTCCGGGCGGTGAGCCGGGTGGTGGCGGCCAACGGCAGCAGCCCGACGACGGAGCGGACCTTCAGCGGCACCTTCGTGCCGTCGGCGAGGCGCAGCACGTCGTAGAAGAAGGCGTCCTCGTCGTCCCACAACCCCTGCTCGTACGCGGCGGCGGCGATGTACGCGAAGTGCTCGAAGAACTTGGTGGCGGTGTCCACCCAGGTCCGGTCGTGTTCGGCGAGCACGATCGCGATGTCCAGCAGGTTGAGCGCGTACATGCCCATCCAGCCGGTGCCGTCGGACTGCTCCAGCACCCCGGCGACCGGCAGCGCGGCCGAGCGGTCGAACGGCCCGACGTTGTCCAGCCCGAGGAAGCCGCCCTCGAAGACGTTGTTGCCGCCAGTGTCCTTGCGGTTGACCCACCAGGTGAAGTTGAGCAGCAGCTTGTGCATCACCCGGGCCAGGAACTCGTAGTCCCGGCCGCCGTCGATCTCGAACACCTTCAGCGCCGCCCACGCGTGCACCGGCGGGTTCACGTCACCGAACGCCCACTCGTACGCCGGGATCTGCCCGTTGGGGTGCAGGTACCACTCGCGGAGCAGGAGCAGGATCTGCTCCTTGGCGAAGCCCGGGTCGACCCGGGCGATGCTCACGCAGTGGAACGCCAGGTCCCAGGCCGCGTACCAGGGGTATTCCCACGGGTCGGGCATGGAGATGACGTCGAAGCTGGTCATGTGCCACCAGGCGCTGTTGCGCCCGTGCCGACGCCCGGCCGGCGGTGTCGAGCCCGGGTCGCCGTCGAGCCACCGTTTGACGTCGAAGTGGTAGAACTGCTTGCCCCACATCAGCCCGGCGATGGCCGTCCGGGCGACCAGCGCCTCGTCGGGTGTGGCGGCCGGCGGGATCACTCCGGCGAAGAACCGGTTCGCCTCGGCCCGCCGCGCCCACACCACGGCCTCGAAGCCGTCACTGAGGTCGGCCGGGGGCGGCGGCGCGGCGGCCGGCGGCGACGCGGTGCGGGTCAGCCGCAGCCGGATCTGGCGCTGCCCGCCGGCCGGCACGTCGAGCACGTAGTGCAGCGCCCCCTTGGTGCCCTCCCGGGCCGGGTTGACAGTGGCCGCGCCGTTGACGACGTGGTCGTTGATGCCGTCCTTCGGGTACGGGGAGCGGCCGGGCAGGCCCCAGAGTCGTTCGGCGTTGGTGTCGTTGTCGCACAGCAGCGGCACGGGGCCGCCGTCGCCCTCCAGGAGCAGTTGGCCGAACACCCGGTGTTCGCCGACGAGGCGGGTGCCCTGGCCGGTCAGCCGGGGGATCCGGTCGCCGCCGGGCAGACCCCAGGACCAGGTGTTACGGAACCACAGGGTGGGCAGGACGTGCAGGGTGGCCGCCTGGTCGCCCCGGTTGGCGACGGTCACCACCATGCAGAGATCGGTCGGGGACGCCTTGGCGTAGTCGACAGTCACCGCCCAGTACCTGTCGTCGTCGAAGATCCCGGTGTCGACCAGCTCGTACTCGGTGTCGTCGCGGCCGCGCAACGCGTTCATTGCGACGAGTTCGTCGTACGGGAAGGCGGCCTGCGGGTAGTGGTAGCGCCAGCGCATCCAGGAGTGGGTGGGCGTGGAGTCCTCGTACCACCAGTACTCCTTGGCGTCCTCGCCGTGGTTGCCGCTGTCGCCGCCGAGGCCGAACATCCGCTCCTTGAGGATCGGGTCCTTGCCGTTCCAGAGGGCCAGGGCGAACGCGAAGGTCTGTCGTTCGTCGCAGACGCCGGCCATCCCGTCTTCATTCCACCGGTAGGCTCTGGACCGCGCATGGTCATGCGGGAAGTAGTCCCAGGCCGTACCGTGCTCGCTGTAGTCCTCCCGTACCGTCCCCCACGCCCGCTCGGACAGATAGGGACCCCATGCACGCCAGTCCTGCTCCCCCGAGTCGGCCTGGGCGAGCCGGAGCCGCTCAGCGTCGGGTGGCGAGGCGTCGGAGGACGATCGGTCAGTGATCACGTGCACATCTTTGACGTCGCCGCGGTACTTGACCACAGCGGCCATTCTCGTCGTGGCGTGTTACACGTTGCCGCCGGTGGAGGAAACTTGATCGACATTCGGTTCGGCCCGCAGGTCTGCGGCGATCTGACCAGCGCGGCCAGCCGGGAGTGGCTGGTCCCCGACGGCCTCGGCGGCTACGCGATGGGCACCGTCGGCGGGCTGCGGACACGTCGCTACCACGGCCTGTTGGTGGTTCCCGGCGAAACGCCGGCGTCCCGTCAGGTGGGACTGGTGAGTCTTGATCCGGCGGTCACCCTGCCGTCCGGCGCGCGGGTCCGCCTCGGCGCGCACGAGTGGGCCTCCGGCGACGTGGACCCGCGCGGCTTCGAGCTGTTGGAGCGCTTCGACCTGGTCGACGGGCTACCCCGGTGGCGGTGGCGGATCGGCGCGGTGGTCATCGAACGGGAGCTGGCCATGCTGCCCGGCCGCTCCTGCGTCGCAGTGGTGCACCGACTGGTCGCCGGTGGTCCCGTGCGGCTGGAGCTGTCGGCCGCCTGCACCTGGCGGGACGCGCACGGCGAACGGCGGGCCGACGGCCCGGTCCCGCAGGTCGAGGCGGTGGCCGACGGCGCGGTGGTCGAGGGCGCGTACCGGCTCGCCGGCCCGGGCTGGACGCCCGAGGGGCAGTGGTGGCTGGGCGTGCACCACCGCGAGGAGGCCAACCGTGGTCTGAACGCGGACGAGGATCTCTGGTACGCGGGCCGCTTCACCGGCGAGCTGGAACGCCCCGGCGACACTGTGTCGGTGCGGGCCTGGGCCGGTCGGCTCGACGAGGAGCCGCCGCCGGCCACGGAGATCGTGGCGACGGCCCGGCGGCGCAACCGGCGGGTGGTGGCGACGGCGAAGCCGGCCGACGACGTGGACGCCACCCTGGCGCTGGCCGCCGACGCGTTCGTGGTGCGCACCGACCAGGCGGCGGTCGACGTGGTGGCCGGGTACCCGTGGTTCGGGGCGTGGTCGCGGGACACGATGATCTCGTACGAGGGGCTGTTCCTCTGCACGGGTCGCGCCGACGAGGGTCGGGAGCTGCTGCGGGCGTACGCGGCGACGCTGTCCGAGGGGATGCTCGCCAACACGGCCGACACCGGTCGGGTGGAGTACAACACCGTCGACGGCACGCTGTGGTTCCTGCACGCGGTGAGCCGGCACGTCACCGTCACCGGCGACACCGACCTCGGCGACGAGCTGCTGCCGGCGCTGCGCACGGTCATCGACGCGCACACCGCCGGCACCCGGTACGGGATCCGGGTCGACCCGGCCGACGGGCTGCTCACCCAGGGCGCCGCCGGCACCGCGCTGACCTGGATGGATGCCCGGGTGTATGGGGTGCCGGTCACCCCACGGACCGGTAAGCCGGTCGAGGTCAACGCGCTGTGGATCAACGGGTTGGCCGGGCTCGCGGAGCTGGCCGAGCTGGCCGGGCAGGACGCCGACGAGCTGTGGCGACTCCACCGGCAGGCCACCGCCTCGTTCCGGGAACGGTTCCCGGCCCCGACCGGCTGGCTGCACGACGTGCTGGACGCGCCCGCGCCGGCGTACCCGTTGGGTGGTGCCGCGGTGCACGACGACGACGCGTTGCGTCCCAACCAGCTGCTGGCCTGGTCGCTGCCGTACGCGCCGATGGAGCCGGACGAGGCGACGGTGCGGCGGGTCGGGGGCGGTCTGCTCACCCCGCTCGGGCCGCGCAGTCTGGCCCCGGATTCCGCGGAGTTCGTGGGCCGGCACCGGGGCGGCCCGGCCGAGCGGGACGGGGGCTACCACCAGGGCACGGTGTGGCCGTGGTTGCTCGGCCCGTACGTGGACGCGGCCCGCCGGGGGAAGATGTCCGTCGATGACGTTTTCGTCGGCATTGAGGCTCATTTGATGGAGTATGGGTTAGGCTCAGTTAGCGAGACGGCAGATGGCCTCGCGCCGCACACCGCTACCGGGTGCCCGTTCCAGGCATGGTCGGTGGCCGAACTGCTGCGGGTGCGACGAAAGAGCCAGTAGCGCTTTACACGACCGCAACGGTGGTGTCGCCGCTGGTTATCGCGATCCCGGCAGGATTGGCCTCGATCCAGACGCGACGGCGACATCAATTCGGTGTCGGTCGGCGCGCGCCCGGGGACAATTCAAAGGGGGCCGCATGTCACTCGATGCCCACGTGATCGACATCAACCCCGCCCGACAGCTGCGGGTGCTGATGCTCTCCTGGGAGTACCCGCCGGTGCTCGTCGGCGGCCTCGGCCGACACGTGCACGCCCTCTCCGTCGCCCTCGCCGCCGCCGGCCACGAAGTCACCGTCGTCACCCGCCACAGCGAAGGCGCACCCCTGGAGGAATACGCCGACGGCGTCCGCATCCTGCGCGCCCCCGAAGACCCCGTCACCTTCCCCCTCGCCACCGGCTCCCTCCTGGCCTGGACCATGGCCTTCAACCACACCCTCACCCGCACCGCCCTGCGCGCCACCCAGGCCGGCGCCTACGACGTCATCCACGCCCACGACTGGCTCGTCGCCCACACCGCCGTCACCCTCGCCGAGCACCTTGACCTCCCCCTGGTCACCACCATCCACGCCACCGAGGCGGGCCGGCACCAGGGCTGGCTGCCCGAGGAGATGAACCGCACCATCCACGGCGTCGAACACTGGCTCAGCACCTCCTCCATCCGGGTGATCACCTGCTCGGGTTACATGCGCGACCAGGTGACGGCGCTGTTCGACGTACCTGCCGGCCAGGTCGACGTGGTGCCCAACGGGGTCGACGACCGGGCCTGGCGGGCCCGCCCCCGAGCGGTCGCGTCGGCCCGGGCACGGTTCGCCGGGGACGGCCCGTTGGTCGGGTACGCCGGCCGGCTGGTCTACGAGAAGGGCGTCCAGCACCTGGTGCACGCCATACCCCGGCTGCGGGAACGACACCCGGGGCTGCGCGTGGTGATCGCCGGCGACGGCCCGTACCGCACCGAGCTGGAGGCGGAGGCCCGGCGACTGGCGCTCAGCTCGACCGTCCGGTTCACCGGGTTCCTCGACTCCACCCAGCTACCGGCGATGCTCGGCGCCACCGACGCGACGGTGGTCCCCAGCCTCTACGAGCCGTTCGGCATGGTGGCGCTGGAAGCGGCGGCCGCCGGAGCGCCCCTCGCCGTGGCCCGTACCGGCGGCCTCGCCGAGATCGTCGAACCCGGCGTGACCGGGGTGACGTTCCCGCACAGCGACCCGGACGCGCTCGCCGGCGCGGTCGGCCAACTGCTCGGCGACGAGGTCTTCGCCCGGCGGCTGGCTCGCCGGGCCCGCACGATGGTCGGCGAGCGGTACGGCTGGGCCACCATCGCGGCCCGCACCGCCGCCAGCTACGCCACCGCCCGCCGCGAACACGGCCCCGTGCAGGCCCGCCGCGCCGCCGCCCGACTGAGCGCCGGACGGACCCGCATCGCCATCCCGGAAGGGAACCTGCTCGCTGCCGCCGACCACGCCGCCTGCTGAGCCAAGTCGGACGACCGATAGGTGACTTCCGATCCGCTGGTTAGGGTGTAGCCCGGACAGCGGCTGAGGAGGAGCGTGCACAGGTGCTGATCGCTGGTCGGTACCGGCTGCTCGACCTGGTGGGACGCGGGGGCATGGGTCGGGTGTGGCGTGCCCGCGACGAGATGCTGCACCGCGAGGTGGCGGTCAAGGAGATCGTCCCACCGAGTTGGCTGACCGATCATGAACGGGACGAGGTGCGCTCCCGCACCATGCGGGAGGCGCGCGCCGCGGCCCGACTCAACCACCCCGCAGTGGTCCGGCTCTACGACGTCGTCGCGGTCGACGGCAGCCCGTGGATCATCATGGAGTACGTCCCGTCCCGCACCCTTCAGGACGTCGTCGACGCCGAGGGGCCGCTCGAGCCGGCCCGCGCAGCCCGGATCGGGCTGGCCGTGCTCGACGCGCTCCAGGCCGCGCACACCGCCGGAGTGCTGCACCGCGACATCAAACCGCAGAACGTGCTCGTGGCGCACGACGGGCGGGTGATGCTCACCGACTTCGGGCTGGCCACCTTCGACGGTGGCGACGGCGCGATGACCCGCCCCGGCATGGTCTTCGGCTCCCCGCAGTACGTGGCCCCCGAGCGGGCCGCCGAGGGCGTGTCCACGGTGGCCGCCGATCTGTGGTCGCTCGGGGCGACCCTGCACGCCGCCGTGGAGGGCCGGTCCCCGTACGCCCGCAGCACCGCGATGGCCACCCTGAGCGCGCTGGCCGCCGGCCCGCCCGACCCCGCCCCCCACGCCGGGGCGCTCGCGCCGCTGCTGGAAGGGTTGCTGCGCCGCGACCCGCGCGAGCGCCTCGACCACGGCGCGGCCCGTCGGTTGCTCACGACGGCCGCGACCGGCCGCGCCGACCTGCCGCCGGCGACCGACCGGCCCTCTGGTGACGGGCCGGTGCCAGGGCTGATCGCCCACCCCGCCGCCGTCGACGACGACCAGGACCCCACCATCCCGTTGCCCGATCCGTCCGACGAGCCGAACCCTGCCCCGACCGCAACCGGAGGGGCCTCCTCCCGGCCGGGCGCGGACCGGGGACCGGCCACCCGCCGGCTGGCACTGATCGGTGTGGCGCTGCTGGTGGCCGTCGCGGCCGGTGTCGGTACCGCGCTGACCTTCGCCGGCGACAAGCCCGGCGACACGGTCGCCTCGTCCTCCCCGCAGCCGCCGAACCGTCTACCCGACAACAGGCCGGACGGACCAGGCGGACCGGGCCCCGACCGGCCTGGGCCGCCGCCCAACGGACGGGACGTCGCCCCGCCGCCCTTCGCGTGTGTCCGCCCGCATGTCGCCGGCACGCCGGTGCTGGCCGGCGACCCGGCCCCCGGCGAACAGTTCCGGCCACCGCCGGGCTGGGTCTGGCACGCCGACACCACAGGCTTCCGGATCTCCGTGCCGGCCACCTGGTACTACTCCCGCGACGACGGGGTGGCCTGCTTCCAGGACCCGGCGACCGGCCGGGCCTTCAGCGTCGCACCCGGCAACAGCGCCGACCCGTTGGTCCGGCTCCGCGCGGCCCGGGACGCTGCCGCCGGGGCCGGGGCGTTGCCGGGGTACGACGAGATCCGGCTCGCCACCGGCGACGGCGGGGCGGAGTGGGAACTCCGGTGGCAGGCCCCCTACGGCGACCTGTGGCTGCACGCCCGGCAACAGGCTGTCGCCGCCGGCCGCTGGACGCTGGCCTGGATCACCCACGACGAGGACTGGGCCGGGGCCGCAGCCGACTGGAAGAACGTGCGAGAGAGTTTCCGACCACCCCGCTGACCTGCACCGTATGGCCATGATCGAGACCACCGTCCGTCGTGGATCGAGGCCGCTCAGTGGATGAATTAGCCGCCATTGGTGGCTATCGTGGATCCCGGGGTGACCGAGGGGGAGCGACCGTGCATCAGTTGCTGATCGCGGGTCGGTACCGGCTGCTCGACCTGGTCGGCACCGGCGGAATGGGCCGGGTGTGGCTTGCTCGCGACGAGATGTTGCATCGCGACGTAGCGGTGAAGGAGGTCGTGCCGCCGTCCTGGCTGGCCGAGACCGAACGCGAGGAGTTGCGGCTACGGACCCTGCGCGAGGCACGCACCGCCGCTCGCCTCAACCATCCCAACGTGGTCCGCCTCTACGACGTGGTGCACGACCGGGAGAGCCCCTGGATCGTGATGGAGTACGTGCCGTCGCGATCGGTGCAGCAGATCATCAGCGCCGAGGGGCCGCTGAGTCCGCAGCGCACCGCCCGGATCGGGCTGGCAGTGCTCGCCGCGTTGCGCGCCGCCCACGCCGCCGGGGTGCTGCACCGCGATGTGAAGCCGCACAACGTGCTGGTCGCCGACGACGGGCGGGTGGTGCTCACCGACTTCGGGCTGGCCACCTTCGACGGCGGCGAGGGTGTGATGACCGGTCCCGGCACCGTGCTCGGCTCGCCGCAGTTCGTCGCCCCCGAACGGGCCCGCGAAGGGGTGTCCGACGCGCGCACCGACCTGTGGTCGCTGGGCGCGACGCTCTACGCCACTGTCGAAGGGCAGTCACCGTACGCGCGGTCGAGCGCGATGGCGACGCTCAGCGCGCTGGCCACCGAACCACCGGACCCGATGCGTCGGGCCGGCCCGTTGCGTCCCGTCCTCACCGGCCTGTTGCAGCGCGACCCCTGGCGGCGGTTGACCGCCGCCGAGGCGGAGCCGCTGCTGCGCACCGCCGAGGCGAGCCACGACGAGCCCGCCGGGTCGGTCCGATCCTCGGCGGTCGCGGCAATTCGCAGCGCTGGCCGTGCCGTCGCGCCCCACCCGGTCGAACCGGCGACCCCGTCGGGCGAGCCGGCCACGCCGACCCCGAGCCCGCGCCCGCGAGACCGACCGGGCCGGCGAGGGCGCCTGATCGCCCTGGGCGCGGTGGCTGCCGCTGTGCTCGTCGCGGGAGGTGTCACGCTCGCGCTGGTCAACCGGCACGACGACCAGACCCCTCCGTCCGGCTCGGGCGGCGGCGCGTCGACCTCCCGGCCGGCCGCGTTCGCCTGCACGTCTCCCCCGCCACCGTCGGCGACCCCGGTCGTGGCGGTGTCACCGCCACCCGGCGTGAAGTACGGGCTACGCGAGGGCTGGACCTGGTACGACGACCCGAGCGGGTTCCGGATCGCCGCGCCGGTGGGGTGGGCGCGCTGGACCGAGGGCTCGGTGACCTGCTTCCGGAGATCCGGCGGGACCCGGGTGCTCAGCGTCGAGGCGGGGCCGGCCCGTCCCGATCCGGTGGCGCACTGGGAGGCCGAGGAGGATCGGTTGACCGCCAACGCCGCGCTGCCGGACTATCGCAAGGTGGACATCTCCGCGATGGACATCTTCGAGGGCGGCGCGGTGTGGGAGTGCGGCTGGCAGAACGCCCTCGGCGTTCCGGTGCACAGCTTCCGCTTGCTGGCCAACACCTCGGCCGACCGCTCCTACACCGTCTCGTGGTTGACAGAAGAGTTCGACTGGCAGGTCAACGCGGCATACTTGCCGATGATCCGGCAGAGCTTCACCCCCACCCTGTAACCCGGTCCGATGTGGACCTTCCGGGTGATGCCCCTGCGACGCCGACGCTTACTACAGTGGCGTAGTTTTGGGCGCTCAAGATCCCTGGGGAGGGTGAGCCGAGATGATGGGACCGCAACACGCGCTGTCCGGCGCGGCGGTGTGGCTGGCTGGCTCCTGGGCACTGGAGCAGTTCGCCGACTACCACCAGTCGCCGCTCGCGTTGGCGGTGGGCACCGCGGTGTGCGCCGGCGGCGCGCTCTTTCCCGACCTCGACATGTCGGGCAAGGTGACCAAGAACCAGGGTGGGGCCACCGTGGCCCGTACCTTCGGAGTCTTCTCGCTCTTCGCCGCCGAGGTGATGGAGAAGATCTCTCTCGGGGTCTACTACGCCACGAAGCTCAGCAAGGACCCACGCCGCAACAACGGGCACCGGACGCTCACCCACACGCTGCCGTTCACCGTGCTGGTCGGCTGGGGCACCACCGCCCTCTGCGCCGCGTACGGCAAGTGGGCTGTCATCACCATCCTGTTCTTCATGTTCGGCCTGGCGCTGCGCGGGCTGTTCGACGAGTGGGCCGAACGGGCCGGCTGGGTGATCATCACTCTCGCGTCGGCCGGGGCCGCCTGGTTCACCTTCGCCAACCTGCCGGGCGGACGCGGCTATCCACTGATCGGCACCGCGCTCGGCGTGGGCTGCTTCGTGCACATCCTCGGCGACATGATCACCAGAGCCGGCGTGCCGATCCTCTGGCCGATCCCCATCAAGCGGCGCATGTGGATGATGATCGGCCTGCCGAACAGCATCGCCCTGCGCGTCGGCAGCAAGGCCGAAGTGGTCGGAATGCGCATCGCACTGACCGTCGTCTCCGCGCTCGCCACCGTCGGCCTGATCGCGCCCTCGGTGCTGAGCCGATTCGACATCGACATATGACCGATCCGGTGCCTGCGCCGGTGCCTGCGCCGGTGCCGGTGCCGCCCGGCACAGCCGGTGACCATCTGCCGGTCCCACCCGACGCGGACGACCGCGTACCGGAGTTCTGCCGCGCCCTGGGGCTGCCCGGCCTCGCCGACGTGCACGTGCACTTCCTGCCACCACGCCTGCTGCGTCGGGTGTGGGCCTACTTCGACGCCGCCGGGCCTCTGGTCGGCACCGAATGGCCAATCCTCTACCGCTGGAGCGACGCCGAACGGGTCGCGCACCTGCGCCGGCTCGGGGTGCGGGCGTTCAGCGCCCTGGCGTACGCACACCGACCGGGCATGGCGGCGGAACTCAACCGCTGGACGCTGGACTTCGCCCGCGACACCCCCGGGTGCCTGGCCTCGGCCACGTTCTACCCCGAGCCGGACGCCCCCGGGTACGTCGAGGCAGCCCTCGCCGAAGGCGCCCAGGTGTTCAAGCTGCACCTACAGGTCGGCGGCTTCGCGCCGACCGATCCGGCGCTGGACCCGGTGTGGGGGATGCTGTCCGACGCGGATGTGCCGGTGGTGGTGCACGCCGGGCACGCACCGGTGGGGACCTCCCACACCGGCCCGGAACCATTCGCCGCCCTCCTCGCCCGCCACCCTCGACTGCCCGCCGTGGTGGCACACATGGGAGCCCCGGACTACCAGGCCTTCCTGGACCTCGCCGAGACGTACGAGCGGGTCCGACTGGACACCACAATGGTGTTCACGCCCTACTTCGACCAGTTCGTTCCCTACCCCGCCGAGGCGTTGCCCCGGTTACGCGAGTTGGGGCTGGCCGGCAAGGTGCTGCTGGGTAGCGACTTCCCGAACATCCCGTACCCGTACGCCGACCAGGTGACCGGGCTCGCCCAACTGGACCTGGGCGACGACTGGCTACGCGCGGTCTGCTGGAACAGCGCCGCCACCCTCTTCAACCTGCCCTGACCCTCGCCCGCCGCGCCCCACAGGCCCGCGTGCCGCGCCTTCGCCTTCGCCTTCGCCTTCGCCTTCGCCCCAAAGCGTCGTCGCGCGCCCTCTCCCCGCGCCTGCACCGGGCCGCGCCCCCGCGCCCCTCGCCCTACCGGGCCGCGCCGGGCCCCGCTCCGCACACCCCACCGGGCCAGGCCCCGTGCCTTCGCCGCACCCCGCACCCCGCACCCCGCACCCCGCACCCCGCACCCCGCACCCCGCACCCCGCACCCAAGATCGTGCTCGATCCTGGATGTAGTGGCTTCCACGACTGGTTGAGGGAACTACATCCTGGATCGAGCACGATCTTGCCGCCGCACGACCCGCCCGCCCCCTTGACCCGCGACCAAGATCCGCGCAACTTCCCGGAAGTTGCTGCCTCTGGCGGATGGGAGGCAGCAACATTCCCCATGTTGCGCGGATCTTGGCCGCGACCGTCCTGTGCGACTGACCGACCGGGGGCGGCACGGCGCGGACCGACCGGGGGCGGCACGGCGCGGACCGACCGGGGGCGGCACGGCGCGGACCGACCGGGAGCGGGGCCACGCGGACCGACCGGGAGCAGCGCGGCGCGGACCGGGACCGGCGCGGCGCGGACCGGGAGCAGCGCGGCGCGGACCGGGAGCAGCGCGGCGCGGACCGGGAGCAGCGCGGCGCGGACCGGGAGCAGCGCGGCGCGGACCGGGAGCAGCGCGGCGCGGA
>NZ_JBIAJD010000001.1:1538681-1634047 GCF_042871765.1 Micromonospora sp. NPDC005553
GGACCGGGACCGGCGCGGACCGGGACCGGGACCGGCGCGGACCGAACGGGGGCAGCGTGTGGCGCGGCGTCGACCCACCAGGAGTAGCGCGCGGCGCGGCGCGGGCTGGGCGAGGGCCCGGCGCCCTTCCAGCCTGGCCGGGCGCAGGGCGCTCGGGAGGGAGGGGGGCAGGGCGCTCGGGAGGGACGGGCGCGGGGCTTCGCGCGCCCCTGAATTCTTTTCGACATCGGCTATTGACGTCGCCGTAACAGGTGGCCTAGCGTCCTGTCGAACCGCTTCGTCGAAACGCTTCGACGAAGTTCGGGAGCGGTCCCACCCCAGGCCGGAGGAGGTGCGCGGTGGCCACCATGCACGACGTCGCCCGCCTCGCACAGGTCTCGGTCAGCACCGTCTCGTACGTGCTCACCGGCACCCGGCCGATCTCGCAGGCCACCCGTAACAAGGTGCTCGCCGCGATGGCGCAGCTCGACTACCAGCCCAACGCGATGGCCCGTGGGTTGGCCAGTCGCCGCAGCCGGATCCTCGGCCTGCTGATGCCGATGGACGAGCGTGGCCTCGGTGCCACCGAGACCGCGTTCGTCACCGGTGCCGCCGCCGCGGCCAGCGTCGCCGGCTACCACCTGGTGCTCTCGCCGGTCGGTGGGGGCAACCTCGACGACCTGCGTCGGCTGGCCAGTCAGCGGATGCTCGACGGGGTCGTGCTGATGGAGGTCCAGCTGGCTGACGAGCGGGTCACTGTGCTCCAGGAGGCGGGGGTGCCGCTGGTGCTGATCGGCCGCACGGGCGACACCAGCACGCTCTCCTACGTCGACATCGACTTCGACCAGACCGTTCGGGAGGCTGTCGCGCACCTGGTCGGCCTCGGGCATCGGCGCATCGTCTACGTCAACCACTCGGCCGCGACGTTGGCCAGCGGTTACGGGCCGGCGTTGCGTACCCGTGACGCCTTCAGCGCGGCGATGACCGGGCACGGCCTGGAGCCGGTGATGATCGCGGCCGAGGACAGCGCCGCCGGCGGGCGGGCTGCCCTGGCCGCCGCGTTCGCGCAGGCCCCGGAGCTGACGGCGGTGTTGGCGATGAACGAGACGGCGATCTTCGGCATTCTCGGTGAGCTGACCGGCCGCGGGTTGTCAGTGCCCGACGACGTGTCCGTCGTCTCGATGGTCACCTCGCCGCAGGTCGCCGAGCTGGCCACCCCGGCGCTGACCGCGATGACGTCACCCGGTTCGGCGCTCGGCCGGATCGCGATCGAGGCGCTGACGCGCCAGCTGGATGGCCCCGCTGACCTTCGTCACCAGCAACTGCTGCCGTGCGCGTTGGAGATTCGTGGGTCGACCGCCGTGCCCCGAAGTCACCAGCTGATGGGGGCCGATCAGTAAATGGCCCGCCGCCGCGCTGCAACGCGACGACGGGCCCCGTGAAGTACCGGCTAGATACTCAACGAGGAGGATGCTAATGCAGCGATTCCACCGGCTCGTCGCCGCGATCGCCCTGGCGGCGATGGCGACGACCACCGTGGCCGCGTGCGGCGGTGGTGACAGCGGGGACGACAGTGACGCCAAGACCCTCAAGCTCTGGCACTACGAGAGCGAGAACAGCGCCATGGGGGTCGGCTGGGACCGGGCGATCGAGATCTTCAAGTCCGAGCACCCGGGCGTGGAGGTGCGCTTCGAGCGCAAGGCGTTCGAGCAGATCCAGCAGAACGCCGGGATGATCATCAACTCGTCCGAGGGCCCGGACATCATGGAGTACAACAAGGGCAACGCGACCGCCGGGCTGCTCTCCTCCCAGGGCCTGCTGGCCGACCTGAGCAGCGAGGCCGACAAGCGCGGCTGGGCCGGCAAGCTCAGCCCCAGCCTGCAGACCACCGCCCGGTACAGCGACAAGGGCGTGATGGGCTCCGGCAAGTGGTTCGGCGTGCCGAACTACGGCGAGTACGTCACCGTCTACTACAACAAGGACCTGTTCCAGAGCAACGGCGTCAAGGTCCCGACCTCGATGGCGGAGATGACCGCCGCGATGGACACCTTCGTCGGCAAGGGCATCACCCCGCTGGGCATGGCCGGCGCCGAGTACCCGGCCGGGCAGCTCTTCTACCAGCTCGCCCTCTCCAAGGCCGACCGGCAGTTCGTCGACAACTACCAGCTCTACAAGAACCCGGTCGACTTCAAGGCCGACCCGCTCAAGTACGGCGCGGACACCTTCGCCCAGTGGGTGCAGAAGGGTTACGTCGCGAAGAACTCGGCCAGCCTCAAGGCCGAGGACATGGGCACCGCCTTCATCGGCGGCAAGGTTCCGATGATCGTCTCGGGTAGCTGGTGGTACGGCCGGTTCAAGACCGAGATGAAGGCCAACTGGGACACCTTCCTCTTCCCCGGCAACACCCTGCAGGCCGGCTCCTCCGGCAACCTCTGGGTCGTCCCGGAGAACAGCAAGGCCAAGAGCCTGGCGTACGACTTCATCGACATCACCCTGCGTCCGGAGATCCAGGACCTGATCGGCAACAACGGTGGTGTTCCGGTCGCCGCTGACGCGTCGAAGATCAGCGACCCGAAGGACCGCAAGCTGATCGAGGACTTCAACACGGTCAGCAAGTCCGACGGGCTCGCCTTCTACCCGGACTGGCCGGTCCCCGGCTACTACGACGTGCTGGTCTCCGGCTTCCAGGGTCTGATCAACGGCTCGAAGTCGCCCGACCAGGTTCTCGACACGATCGCCAAGCCGTACGCCGATGGCGTCAAGGAGATCACCGGCAAGTGACACGGCGAGCGGCGGGCGCGACCGGCACGACCGGTGCGCGCCCGCCCACCCCGCCGGGAAGGATCTTCCATGGCAGTCTCCGAGACGGTCGCCGCCACACCGCCGGCCGCGACCCCCACCCCGCCCGCGCCCAGCCGCAGACGCCGCGGCCGCAACGCGGCGTACTGGCTCTACCTGCTCCCCGGAGCGGTGCTCTTTCTCCTGGTCATCGGCGCGCCGCTGGTCGGCACCCTCTACCTGTCGCTGACCAAGTGGTCCGGCATCGGCGACCCCCGGTGGGTCGGCCTGGACAACTACCGGCAGTTGCTCCAGGACGACGTGTTCTGGGCGTCGTTCCGCAACACCGTCTGGATGCTCGTCGCGATGGTGGTGGTGCCCACGGTGCTGGGGCTGCTGCTCGCCGCGGTGCTCTTCGACGTCGTCGGCCGCCGGTTCAAGCCCCGCACCGCCGCCGCGCTGCGGGCCGCGTTCTACCTCCCGCAGGTGCTGCCCGTCGTGGTGGCCGGCATCGTCTGGGGCTGGATCCTGCGCCCCGACGGCGCGTTCAACAGCCTTCTCGACGTGGTCGGTCTCGGCGCGTTACGCCATGACTGGCTCGGGGACCCGGGCACCGCCCTGCCGGCCGTGATGGCCGTGATGATCTGGGTGCAGATCGGCTACCCGGTGGTCGTCTTCATGGCGGCGTTGCAGCGGGTCGACCCCGAGCTGTACGAGGCGGCCGAGGTCGACGGCGCGAACTGGCTGCACCGGTTCCGCGCGATCACCCTTCCGCAGATCCGGCCGGAGACCTTCGTGGTGGCCCTGACCTGCACCATCGCCGCGTTGAAGGTGTTCGGGCCGATCTTCGCGCTGACCCGGGGTGGTCCGGACAACGCGACGAACGTGCCGAGCTACTTCGCCTACTACACGTTCTTCAAGAAGCTGCAGGTTGGCTACGGCTCCGCGATCTCCACGGTGCTGACACTGATCATCGTGGTGGTGGCCGGGGTCTTCATCTGGATGCAGGCCCGCAGCGAGCGCCGGGACCGGGGGTTCTGACATGGCCGTCACGCTCACACCGAGCCCCGCGCCGGTGACGCCGGCCCGGCCCGTACGCGATCGACACCACCGTGGCGTCAGCCGCTGGGTGGTGCTCGCCCTGGTCACCCTCGGCGCGCTCGTCATGCTGGTGCCGTTCGCGTTCATGCTGCTCAACGCGTTCAAGTCGCCCGGCGACTACTCGTCGGGCGGCCCGCTGAGCTGGCCGACGGAGTTCTACACCAAGGGTCTGCGCACGTACTGGACCGAGGTCAACTTCCCGCTGAAGTTCTGGAACTCGGCGGTCATCGCCGGCTCGGTGGCAGTGCTCGGCGTCGCCGTGTCACTGCTCAACGCCTACGCGCTGGGCATCGGCCGGGTCCGGGGCCGGCTGTGGATCGTGGGTCTCTTCCTGCTGGCCAACATGCTGCCGCAGGAGGCGCTGATCTACCCGCTGTACTACGCGGCGAAGCAGGTCGGCCTCTACAACACCCAGCTCTCGGTGATCATCATCTTCACCGTGATCCAGAGCGCGTTCGGCACGTACCTGCTCGCCTCGGTGATGGGCACGTTCCCGCGCTCGCTGCTGGAGGCCGCCGCGCTGGACGGCGCCGGCAAGTGGACGGTGCTGTGGCGGGTGGTCTTCCCCAACCTGCGGCCCACCCTCGCGGTGCTGCTCATCTTCTTCTTCATCTGGACGTGGAACGAGTTCCTCATCCCGCTGGTGATGCTGATCGACAACCAGACGCAGACCATTCCGGTCGCGCTCGCGTCGTTGCAGGGCGACCGGCTGATGGACGCCCCGACCACGAACGCCGGCGCGCTGATCAGCCTGGTGCCGGCCATCCTCTTCTTCCTCATCTTCCAGCGCACTCTGGCGCGCGGCATCACGGCAGGAGCCGAGAAGTGAAGTTCACCGACGGGTACTGGCAGCTGCGCCCCGGCGTCAGCGTCCTGCGCCCCGGCATCGTGGAGTCGGTCGAGCCGGACGAGCGCGGCTTCACCGTCTTCGCACCGACCGGTCAGATCACCGGCCGCGGCGACACCCTCAACCGCCCCCTGGTCACCGTCCGGTTCTTCTCCCCCGCCCCCGGTGTCATCGGCGTGACCATCGCCCACCACACCGGAGGGCTGCCCCGCGAGCCGCACTTCGGGCTGAGCACCGACGACACCCATCCGGTCACCGTCGACGTCACCGGGCTCAGCGCGACACTGACCACCGGTGAACTGACCGCGCGGGTCGCGCTCATCGACGGGTGGCGGGTCGACTTCCTGCACGGCGACCGGCTGGTCACCGCGTCCACCGCACGCAGCATCGGCGTCGTCACCGACGCCGAGGGCCGCCGGCACGTACACGAACGGCTCGCCCTCGGTGTCGGCGAGACGGTGTACGGGTTGGGCGAGCGCTTCGGCCCGTTCGTGAAGAACGGGCAGACCGTCGACATCTGGAACGCCGACGGAGGCACCGCCAGCGAGCAGGCGTACAAGAACGTGCCGTTCTACCTGAGCAGCGCCGGCTACGGGGTCTTCGTCGACCACCCGGAGCACGTGTCGTTCGAGGTCGGCTCCGAGGTCGTCGCTCAGACCCAGTTCAGCGTCGAGGGCCAGTCGCTCACCTACTACGTCATCGACGGACCCCACCCGAAGGACGTGCTGCGCCGCTACACCGCCCTCACCGGCCGTCCGGCCCGGATCCCCGCCTGGTCGTACGGCCTCTGGTTGTCAACCTCGTTCACCACCTCGTACGACGAGAAGACGGTGACCGAGTTCGTCGACGGGATGGCCGAGCGGGGGCTGCCGTTGTCGGTGTTCCACTTCGACTGTTTCTGGATGCGTCAGTTCCACTGGGTCGACTTCATCTGGGACCCGGCGACCTTCGGAGACCCGGAGGGGATGCTGCGCCGGCTGCACGAGCGCGACCTGAAGGTGTGCGTCTGGATCAACCCGTACATCGCGCAGCGCTCGTACCTCTTCGAGGAGGGCCGCGAGGCCGGTTACCTGGTCCGCAACCCGGACGGTTCGGTCTGGCAGTGGGACAAGTGGCAGGCCGGCATGGCGCTCGTCGACTTCACCAACCCGGACGCGGTCCGCTGGTTCACCGGCAAACTCAAGGCCCTGCTGGACATGGGCGTCGACTGCTTCAAGACCGACTTCGGTGAGCGCATACCGACCGACGTGGTGTGGCACGACGGCTCGGACCCGCAGCGGATGCACAACTACTACTCGTACCTCTACAACAAGGCCGTCTTCGAGTTGCTGGAGACCGAGCGCGGCGAGGGCGAGGCGGTGCTGTTCGCCCGCTCGGCCACCGCCGGCGGGCAGCAGTTCCCCGTGCACTGGGGCGGCGACTGCGAGTCGACGTTCGTCGCGATGGCCGAGTCGCTGCGCGGCGGGCTGTCCCTGGCGGCCTCCGGCTTCGGCTACTGGAGCCACGACATCGGCGGCTTCGAGGGCACTCCCGACCCGGCGGTGTTCAAGCGGTGGGTCGCCTTCGGGCTGCTCTCCTCTCATTCCCGGCTGCACGGGTCCGGCTCCTACCGGGTGCCGTGGGCGTACGACGAGGAGTCCGTGGACGTGCTGCGGCACTTCACGCACCTCAAGCTCGGCCTGATGCCGTACCTGGCGGCTGCCGCCCAGGAGGCGCACCGCGACGGGACGCCGGTGATGCGCCCGATGTTCCTGGAGTTCCCGGACGACCCGGCGACGACGCACCTGGACCGGCAGTACATGCTCGGCCCGGACGTGCTGGTCGCCCCGGTGCTCAGCGCCGACGGCGACGTCACGTACTACGTACCCGCCGGCACCTGGACGCACCTGGTCACCGGCGCGCAGGTCACCGGCCCGGCCTGGCTGACCGAGAAGCACTGCTTCGACAGCCTGCCGGTGCTGGCCCGACCGGGCGCGGTCATCCCGTTCGGCTCGCGCACCGACCGACCGGACTACGAGTGGGCCGACGATGTGCGGCTGCGGGTGTACGCACCGGCCGAGGGGCAGCGGACCCGGGTACGGGTACCGTCACCCGGCAACGGGCCGGGTGCCGAGTTCGACGTGCGCTACGAGGGTGGGACGGTCAGCGCCGAACTGGTGGCCGGCACCTCGACGGGCTACATCTGCGAGATCCAGGGGACGGAACGATGACGCAACACCACTTCCCGGAGAGCTTCGTCTGGGGCTCGGCGACGGCCGCGTACCAGATCGAGGGCGCGGCGACCGAGGACGGGCGCGGACCGTCCATCTGGGACACCTACAGCCACACACCGGGTCGAACCCTCAACGGTGACACCGGTGACGTGGCCGCCGACCACTACCACCGGTGGGCCGACGACCTCGGGCACATCGCCGACCTGGGGCTCGGTGCGTACCGGTTCTCCATCTCCTGGCCCCGGGTGCAGCCGGGCGGTTCGGGCCGGTTCAACCAGGCCGGCATCGACTTCTACTCGCGGCTGGTGGACGGGCTGCTGGAGCGGGGCGTCCGCCCGGTAGCCACCATGTACCACTGGGACCTGCCGCAGGAGTTGGAGGACGCCGGCGGGTGGGCGGCGCGGGAGACCGCGTTGCGCTTCCAGGAGTACGCGGCGGGCATCGTCGGTGCGCTGGGCGACCGGGTGCACACCTGGACGACGCTCAACGAGCCGTGGTGCTCCGCGTACCTGGGCTACGCCTCCGGCGTGCACGCGCCGGGTCGGACCGAGCCGGCGGCGGCGCTGGCCGCGGTGCACCACCTCAACCTCGCGCACGGCCTGGCCGGTCGGGTGGTCCGGGAGCTGGCCCCGTCCGCCGAGCTGTCGGTGACCCTGAACCTGCACGTCATCCGGGGTGCGTCGGACTCGGCGGCCGACCAGGACGCGGTCCGGCGGATCGACGCGCTGGCGAACCGGGCGTTCCTCGGCCCGATGCTGGACGGGGAGTACCCGGCCGACCTGCTGGCCGACACCGCTTCCGTCACCGACTGGTCGTTCGTGCGCGAGGGCGACGAGAAGCTGATCGCGGTGCCGCTTGACGTGCTCGGGGTCAACTACTACTCCAGCACCCTGGTCCGGGCGTGGGACGGGGTGTCGGCCCGCTCCGACGCCGACGGGCACGGCGCGTCGACCTCGACGCCGTGGGTCGCCGCGGAGAACGTCGACTTCCTGCCGCAGCCCGGCCCGTACACGGCGATGGGTTGGAACATCGACCCGCCGGCGCTGACCGAGCTGCTGCTGCGCCTCCAGCGCGAATACCCCAACCAGCCCATGATGATCACCGAGAACGGCGCGGCGTTCGACGATGTGGTGTCGGCCGACGGCCGGATCCACGACGAACGTCGGATCGACTACCTGCGTCGGCACATCGGCGCGATGGCCGACGCCCGCGCGCAGGGCGCGGACGTGCGCGGCTACTTCGTCTGGTCGTTGTTGGACAACTTCGAGTGGGGCTACGGCTACGACCGTCGCTTCGGCATCATCCGGGTCGACTACGACACCCAGGTACGCACCTGGAAGGACAGCGCCCACTGGTACCAGCGTCTCGCCGACACCGGCGAGCTGGACCAGGCGGCGGAGTAGACACGCCGCGACACTGCAGGTGTCACGGCGGTCGACCGGAGCCCCGCGCCCCGCGCCCTGCCGCGCCGATCATGGAGTTGTGGTGGGTGACAAAGTCGCCATTAGCCCCCCCAGAATGGGCACCACAATTCCATGATCGGCGAGGGCGGACGAGCGGCGTGGCGGCTAGACCCCGACGCGCTGCGGCGGGACGGTCAGGCCGTACATCTCCATCAGCTCCGGAGTGTCGACCCGGCTGCCGTCGGCCACCGAGTCGCAGGCGATGTCGACGATCTGGTCCTTGTGCGCCAACAGGTACGGCCGGGCGCCGACGTCGGCGCTGGCCAGGGTCGCGATGCCGGGCCAGTGCCGGCGGCCGAACAGCATCGGGTAGCCGCGCAGCCCGTCGTAGGTGGCGCAGACCAGCACGTCCGGGTACGGCAGCGCGGCCACCCGGCTGACCGCCTCGGCGGTCAGGCCCGGCATGTCGACCGGCACCACCACCACCGCCTCGATCCCCTCGTCGTCCATGGCGGCCAGGCCGGCCCGGATGGACGAGCCGACCCCGGTGCCCCACGCCTTGTTGATCACAACGGTCGCCTTGCCCAGGTCGGCGGTTTCCTGGACCTGCTCGGCGGCAGCGCCCAGGACGACCACGATCTGCTCGCAGCCCGCCTCGGTCATCGTGTCGATCATCTGATTCACCAGCGGCTTGGCGCCCTGGTGCAGCAACGCCTCGGGACCACCGATCCGTCGTCCCCCGCCTGCGGCGATGATCATTCCTGCGATCCCGTTCAGCTGCGCCCCCTCAAGCATGGGAGCGACCGCGACCGATCCGCCCCCTCCTACGGACACTGCAACGAGGAGCGCCAGCCAGGGGTGGCGGGGCGAAAAGGAGAAATAGCACAACCGTTATACACCGGACCGCAGCCGCTCCGCTCCGCTGCCACCCCTGACGCGAGCCGTGATCAAGTGATCAAAAGTAGGTCGGGAGGGCTCCTGGAACCTACTTTTCGTCACTTGATCATGGCGCGAGCACGGGTCAGGCCGCGTCGGCGTAGCAGTCGACGATGGACAGGTCCAGTGGGAACCGGACCGGCGTCGCACCGAAGAGCAGCGCGGAGGCTCGCTCGCCCGACCGGTTGACAGCCTCGGCGACCGCGTCCGCCTGACCGGCCGGCGCGTGCACGACCACCTCGTCGTGCTGGAAGAAGACCAGCTCGGCGTCGGTGCCGGACAGCTCCGTCCGCAGCGTGGCCAGCAACGTGGAGGCCCACTCCGCCGCCGTGGCCTGGATGACGAAGTTGCGGGTGAAGCGCCCCCGGGACCGGGCGGCACGCGCCCGCGGACTGTGCGGATCACCCGCCCGCTCCGGGTCGGCGGGCTCGTCGTCGAGATCACCGAACCCGACCGAGCCGGGCGGACACGTCCGCCCCAGCCACGACCGCACCAGCCCACCCGTCTCACCGGTACGCGCCGCCGCCTCGACGTAACCGAACGCCGTCGGGTAACTGCGCTTCAGCACCGCCAACGCGGGCACCGCGGCCCCGCCGGTCTGCCCGTACATCGCGCCGAGCAGGGCCACCTTGGCCTTGGCCCGGTCACCGCCGAACGAGTCCCGGGCCAGGGCCGCGTAGAGGTCGCCGGCACCGCCCGCCGCCGCCAACCGCGCGTCGCCGGAGACCGCGGCCAGCACCCGGGGCTCCAACTGGCCGGCGTCGGCGACCACCAACCGCCAGCCCGGATCGGCCACCACCGCCCGGCGGATCACCTTGGGAATCTGCAACGCGCCACCACCCCGGGTGGCCCAGCGGCCGGAAACGACCCCAGCCGGCACGTACTCCGGGTGGAACCGGCCGCCCCGGGCCCACTGATCGAGCCAGGACCAGCCGTGCGCCGTCCAGATCCGGTACAGCTCCTTGTATTCCAGCACCAGCGGCACCGCCGGATGGTCCACCCCACGCAGCACCCAGGCCCGGGTGTTGGGCAGCTCCACCCCGGCCTGGGCGAACGCCTTCAGCAGCTCCGCCGGAGAGTCGGTGTGCAGGCCGCGTACGCCGAGCGCGTCGGCGATCCGGGCGGCCAGCTCGGCGAGTCGGCGTGGCGGACCACCGACCGGGGACGCCTCGCCGAGCAGCTCGTGCAGGATCTCGTTGTGCACGTCGGCCCGCCAGGGCAGCCCGACGACACCCATCTCCGCCGCGATCAGCGCGCCGGCCGACTCCGCGGCCACCAGCAACCGGAACCGGCCGGGATGCTCGGTCGCGGCGACGCGGGTGAGCTGGTCGGCGTACACCTGGGTCAGTGCCTCGATGCCCGGGCCCGGCGGACCGGGCACTGTGTCGAAGAGCGCGCCCTGCCCGTGCCCGGGTGGCGCTGCGACGCGCAGCGGCGGGTCGGGCGGCACCGTCGCGCCGGTCAGCCGGGCCCAGGCGGCGGCCAGCGAGCGGGGCTCACCCCAACGGCCCACGTGCCCGAGCAGCAACGCCTCGGTCAACTCCACGTTGTGACACCGATCGACCCGGACGCCGGCGCGCAACAGCGTCGGGTAGAGCGCCGTGGCGGTCGACCAGACCCAGCGCGGGTGCTCGGCGGCCTCGCGGGCGGCGACCGCGGCGACCAGATCGGTGACGACCTCGGGTCGGCCGGTCGGCCGGCCGGTGGCGTCCAGCGGGCACAGCACTCCCCCACCCCGCTCGTCGGACACCACCGCCACCAGCACGAACGTGATTCTGCCTCTCCCGTCCGACAGGAACGGAGGCGCACCTCACGGTCGTCGGGCCGGTGGGCTGTCGGGGCCGGTCGGTAGCGTGATCGGGTGCCTCCCCAGATCCCGCATCCCGATCCCGGCACCCCCGACGCCCGCGGTCCGATGCGCTACCTCTGGTGGCTCGTCCGCTGCCAACCCTGGCGGGTGCTGCGCGGCAGCCTGATCGGCACGGCCTGGATGATCGGGCTCTCGGCCCGGCCCTACCTGATCGCCCGCGCCGTCGACGACGGGCTGCGTGAACGCGACACCCAGGCGCTGGCGCTCTGGGTAGCGGCGATCGTCGTCGCCGGCGTGGCCCTGTCCTACCTGGGCATCATGCGGCACCGCACGATGACCTTCCTCCGGGAGGACGCCAAGGCCCGCTCGGCGGAGGTTCTGCTGCGCCACCTGTCCCGCATCGGCGCGGTGCTGCCCCGCCGGGTCGGGGCGGGCGAGGTGTCCACCATCGGCGGCTCCGACATCGACTGGACCGCGCAGGTGCTGACGCTGACCGGGCCCGGCGTCGGCGCTGTCATCGCGTACGGGGTGATCGCCGTGGTGCTCTGGTCGGTCTCCCCGATGCTCGCGGTCTGCGTGCTGGTGGGGGTGCCGGTGGTCGGTCTGATCGTGGGGCCGCTGCTGCGCCGCCTGGAGCAGGTCGAATCGGTCTACCGCCGGCAACAGGGCGCGCTCACCGCCCGATCCGGTGACATCGTCGCCGGGCTACGGGTGCTCGCCGGGGTGGGCGGCCGGGACCTGTTCGCCCGGCGGTACGCGGCCCGGTCCCAGGAGCTGCGCGCCGAGGGCTACCGGGTCGGCGCGGTGAACAGCTGGATCGACGCGGCGACGGTCGCCATCCCCGGGTTGTTCCTGGCGGCGGTGGTGTGGCTGACGGCCCGGATGGCGGTGACCGGCGACGTCACGATCGGCGAGTTGGTCGCCGTCTACGGCTACGTGGCGACCCTGATCGTGCCGGTCTGGTTTCTGCTGGAGGGCAGTTACCAGCTCATTCGCGGCCGGGTCGCCGCCCGACGGATCGCCGACCTGCTCAACGTGACACCGGACGACGTCGGTGGCCCGGGCCGCCGGTGGCCGGGCGCGGTGCCCGAGGCACGCCGGCCGGACGACCTGGCCGGGCCGGACGTCCCGGCCGACCTGCACGACCCGGTGACCGGCCTGACCGTGCGCGCCGGCCACCTGACCGGGGTGGCGGTGGACGACCCGGCGGCGGCCGTGGCGTTGGCCGACCGGCTCGGCCGGTACGTGGCCAGCGACGTCACCTGGGGCGGCGGGCCGCTGCGCGAGGTCGCCCTGGACGAGGTGCGCGCGCGGATCCTCGTCGCCGACCACGACTCCTACCTCTTCGCCGGCACCCTGCGCGACATCCTGCAAGCCGGGGCCGACGACGATGACGAACGGGTCGGCGCGGCCCTGCGGACCGCGTCGGCGCAGGACGTCGTCGACGCCCTGCCCGCCGGGCTGGACACCCCGATCGACGCCCGAGGCCGGACGCTCTCCGGCGGTCAACGCCAACGGCTGCGCCTGGCCCGGGCGTTGAGCAGCGAACCGGAGGTGCTGATCCTCGTCGACCCGACGTCGGCGGTGGACGCGCACACCGAGGCGCAGATCGCCGAGCGGCTGGGGGCCGCGCGGGCCGGGCGGACCACAGTGGTGATCGCCACGTCGCCGCTGCTGCTCGGCCGGGCCGACGTGGTCGCGCTTCTCAGCGCCGGCCGGGTCACCGCCACCGGCAGCCACGCCGACCTGCTCGACGACGACCCGGCCTACCGGCACCTGGTGGCCCGCGGCAGCGAGGAGGCGTACCGGTGAGCCGGCTGCCGGTCGCCGACCGTGGCACCGTACGCCGCGCCCTGCGGGACATGATCAGCCGGCACCGGCGCGCCGTCGGGGTCGTGCTGGCGCTGCACAGCGCCGCCGCGGTCGCCGGGCTCGCCCCGCCGTGGCTGCTGGGCACCATCGTCGACCGGGTCACCGCGGGCGCGGGCGTGGCGACAGTGGACCGGCTGGCACTGGCCATCGCCGGCTGCGTCGTGGTCAGCGCCCTGCTCTCCCGGTACGCCCAGTACGCCGGCCACCGCTTCGGCGAACGGGCCGTCGCCGAGCTGCGCGAGGAGTTCGTCTCCCGGACTCTCGGGCTGCCCGTCTCGGTCGTCGAGCGTGCCGGCTCTGGGGACCTGGCCACCCGCAGCTCGGTCGACGTGTCGACGGTCGGCACCACCGTCCGGGACGTGGTGCCCACCATGGTCATCGCCACGGTGCAGTTGACGTTGCTGTTCGGGGCCGTCTTCCTGCTGCACCCGCTGCTCGGGTTGGCCGCGCTGGCCGGGCTCCCGTCGATCGTGGCGGTGACCCGCTGGTACCTGCGCCGGGCCAGCTCCGCGTACCTCACCGAGGGCGCGGCGGCCGCCGAGCTGACCGAGACGCTGACCACCACCGCCGAGGGCGCGCGCACCGTGGAGGCGCTGCGGCTGGCCGACGACCGGATCCGGCATGGCACCACTCGCGTCACAGCGGTGTGGCGGGCCCGTCGGGCGACCCTCGCGCTGCGTACCGTGTTCTTCTCGGTCGTCGAGGCCAGCTATCCGCTGCCGGTCGCCATGGTCCTGCTCGTCGGGGGCTACCTGCTCTCCCGGGACATGGTGTCGCTCGGCGCGGTGGTCGCCGCCGCGCTCTACCTGCAGCAGGCGATCGACCCGTTGGACCGCCTGTTGCAGTGGACCGAGCAGGCGCAACGCGGCTTCGCGTCGTACGCGCGACTGCTCGGCGTGGGCATGGTCCCGCCGGAAGCGCCAGGCACTAACGCCTCGTCACGGGGTGAGCGGCTGGTCGTCAGTGGCGCCCGGTTCTCCTACTCCGACGGGCCGGACGTGCTGCACGGCATCGACCTGGAGGTGCAGCCCGGTGAACGGCTGGCCGTCGTCGGCCCGTCCGGCGCCGGCAAGTCCACCCTGGCCCGGCTGCTGGCTGGGATCGACGCGCCACGCCACGGCGTCGTGACCATCGGCGGCTGCCCGATCACCGACCTCGACCCGGCCGAGCGACGCCGCCGGATCGCCCTGGTCACCCAGGAGCACCACGTCTTCATCGGCTCGGTACGCGACAACCTCTCCTTCGCCGCGCCCGACGCCTCCGACGAAGAGATGCGCGCCGCGCTGCTCACGGTGGGCGCCGGGTGGTTCGCCGAGCTCCCTGACGACCTGGACACCCAGCTCGGCGACGGGGCCCGTCAACTCGGTGCGGCCGAGGCCCAACAGCTCGCGCTGGCCCGGTTGGTGCTCGCCGACCCGCACACGCTGATCCTGGACGAGGCGACCGCCGCGCTCGACCCGTCCACCGCCCGCCGGACCGAACGCGCGCTGGCCGCCGTGCTGGTCGGGCGGACCGTCATCGCGATCGCGCACCGACTCAACACCGCGCACGACGCCGACCGGGTCGCCGTGCTCGCCGACGGTCGGATCACCGAGATCGGCAGCCACGACGAGCTGGTAGCGGCCGGCGGGGCGTACGCGGCGCTGTGGCGCTCCTGGCACACCCGCGTCGACGAGCGGTGAGGCGTCCTACTTCACGGCGCCGGAGGTGAGGCCGGCCTGGATCTGACGCTGGAAGACCGCGTACACGATGATCATCGGGAGGATGGCGATGGTCAGCGCGGCGAACAGCCCGGACCAGTCCGCCTCGTAGCCGGCGTTCACCGAGATGTCGGCGATGCCCTGGGTGAGCACCCACTTGTCCTTGGCGTTGGAGAGCAGCACCAACGGGAGCTGGTACTGCGCCCACTGGCCGATGATGTTGAAGATCGCCACGCTGATCAGGCCCGGCTTCGCCATCGGCATCATCACCTGGAAGAACAGGCGGGTGTGCGAGCAGCCGTCGATCATCCCCGCCTCGGCCACCGACGACGGCAGCGTCTTGAAGAACGCGGCCAGGAAGAACACGGTGAACGGCAACGAGTACGCCGAGTAGACCAGGATCACGCCGGTGTGGGTGTCGAGCAACCCGAGGTTCTTCACGACGAAGAAGAGCGGCACCAGGGCCAGGAAGACCGGGAAGGCCAACCCGGAGACGAACAGGTAGTAGACCGCCCGGTTGCCCCAGAACTTGTAACGGGCCAGCACGTACGCGGCCATCGAGCCGAGCAGCATGGTGAGGAACGTGCTGCACGACACCACGATCACGCTGTTGATGAAGTAACGGCCGACGTGCGCCTTGGTCCAGGCCCGCCCGAAGTTCTCCCACCGCAGCTCGGCCGGGAGCGTCCACGGGCTGCTGAAGATCTCGCTGGTGTTCTTGAACGCGGCCAGGAACGTCCAGAGGATCGGCACGATGACGATCACCGCCCACACGGCGAGCGCGACGTGCCCCAGGCCGGCGAAGAGCCGTACCTCCGAGCGAGGGTCCTTACGCCCCGGCCCGGCGGGGGCGGACGGGTCACCGGTCTTCGGCGGCAGCGCGGCCGGGGTCGGCGGCAGCGTCGACTGCGGATTCATCAGTACTCCACGCTTTCCCGCTTGGTGAGCCGCAGCGTCAGCGCCGCGAACGTGAGGGTGAGGAAGAACAACGCCACGCCCATCGCCGAGGCGTAGCCGTACTTCGAGTAGACGAACGCGTTGCGGTAGATCTCCATGGCCAGCACGGTGGTGGCGCCGTCCGGGCCGCCACCGTCCACCGAGAGCACCGCCACGATGGCGAACGCGTCGAACGCCGCGATCCCGAGGTAGACCCAGGCCACCTGGAGCGTGTCCCACAGCAGCGGCAGGGTGACCCGGAAGAACAACGTCACCCTCGTCGCCCCGTCCATCTCGGCGGCCTCGTAGATCTCACCGGGGATGGAGGCCATCCCCGCCGAGAAGAGCACCACGTAGAAGCCGACCGCCTGCCAGACCAGCACCGCGAGGATCGACCAGAGGGCCAGGCTCGGCTTGACCAGGAAGAGGATCGGCTCGATGCCGAACTTCATCAACACGCCGTTGATCAGGCCGGACTCGTTCGGCCTGTACACCATCTGGAACAACACCGCGATGATGGCCACCGCCAGGACCTGGGGGAAGAAGAACACCACCCGGTAGAACTTCGCCCCCCAGACCCCCTGGCGTTGACCACCGCTGCTCTTGCCGCCCACGTTGAGCAGGAAGGAGAAGAACAACGCGATGGCAATGGTGATCAGCGGCAGGGCAAGCAGCAGTACGCCGTGGTGCTGGACCGCCTTCCAGAAGGCCCCGTCGTCGAGCAACCTCTGGTAGTTGTCGAAGCCCACCCACTGCGGGGCGGACAGCCCCCGCCAGTTGGTCATCGAGATCTGGAACGCCTGCGCGTACGGCCAGATCACGAATGTCACGTACAGCGCGACCGGGGCGAACAGGAACCCGATCACGAATGGATACTTGCCGTGCCGCATGACCCTAGCTCCGATCGATCAGCGCTTGAACTTGGTGACGGAGCTGTCCTTCTTGATGGCGTCGGCGCGCTTCTGGATCCGCTCCACGAAGGCGTCGGCGTTGATCCGGCCGAACATCAGCTCGTTGGTGGCGGTACGCGCCTCGGTGTCGAGCTCCTTGTACCAGCCGTCGAAGTACAGGTTGAACACGTCCTGACCGGCTGCCTTGAGCGCGGCCTGCGAGCTGGCCACACCGGGCGGGAAGGAGAAGCCCTCCGAGCCGGCGGTGACCACGGTCGGGGCCTTGACCACCTCGGTGAAGCCCTTCGCGCCCGCCTTCGACAGCATCTGACGCATGTACTCCAGGCCACCCTTGGGGTTCTTGCTCTTGGCCGAGACGAAGTAGCCCTCACCGGCGGTGGCGCGCAGCGCGGTGGCTGGCAGCTTGTCCGATGCGGTCAGGCTCGGCACCGGCATGAGCTGGTAGTCGAAGCCGGCCGGGGTGTCCTTCTTCTGCTCGCCCTCCAGCCAGTCACCGCTGGGGTACAGGGCCACCTTGTACTGGTTCTGCCGCAGCTGCACGTCGGTGTGCTTGAGGCCCTCGAAGCTCTTGTCGCTGAACTTCGCCCCGACCTCGGCCCACGCCGCGGCCGCCTGCTTCACGGCGTCCTGCTTCCAGGCGCCGTCCTCCAGGTTGTCGATGTTCTTCAGCACGTCCGTGCCGCCGATCTTGGCGGCCTGGGTGAGGATCACGTTCCACTGGTAGTAGGCCGCGTTCGCACCGGCGTAGCCGTACGGGGTGATGCCCTTGGCCTTGATGTTCGTGAGCAGGGTCATGAACTCTTCCCAGGTCTTCGCCGGCGCCCAGCCATTGTCCTTGAACAGCTTGGCCGAGTACCAGATACCGAAGACCGTGGAGACGTAGTACAGGACGAACGGCTTGCCGTTGAAGGAACCGGCCTCGATGGTGCCCGGCACCACCGTGTCGCGGACCTTCTTGGTCGGGTCGTCGACCGACGGCGCGTCCCACAGCTCGGTGAGGTCCTGGAGCTGACCGTCGGCCACGAGCGCGCCGAAGTCCATCAGCTTCTCGCCCGAGTTGTTCACGAACTCCGGCGGGTTGCCGGAGGCGAACCGCGGCTGGAGCACAGTGGAGACGGCCTGGGTGGCCTGGTGCTTGACCTCGGCCTTGGGGAACGCCTTCTTGTACAGCGGCTCGTGCACGTCGGTGGCGTACTTCTCGCCGTAGCCACCGTTGAAGATGACCACCTCGATCGCGGCGTCCTCCTTGACGCCCAGCGGGTTCGCCTCGCTCTTGGTGCCGCCGGCGACCTGCTCGTTGTCACCGTCACTGCCGCTGGTGGCGCACGCGCCGAGCAGGCCGATGGCCGGAGTGGCGAGCATGCCCACGGCGGCGGCGCGACGCAGCACCGTGCGACGGTCGAGTGCGGCCGGGTGTTCGGGGGTAATCGACATCGTCGTCTCTCCTTGTGAAATTCGGGTCATGCGGTACGCCGGAGACGTCCGGCGTACCGCGACTCGAGGGCGAGGTTGTGCTCGTCCCCGCCGGGGACGTTGGCGGAGAGGTAGATAGGGGGTACCTCCCCGGCCTGGTGGAACCGTCGTACGACCTCCGCGGTCAGCAACTGCGCCAGCAGCGCCGTGGTGACCGAGGAGACCGCACAGACCGCGCCGCCGCCCTCGAGCGGCAGCAGTGCATCGCCGTACGGCGCGCCGTTGTCCAGCACGACGTCGGCGAGGTCGGCGAGCCGGTGCCCGGACGGGTGCCGTGGCGCCACCCGCGCGGTGTGCTCGACCGAGGTGACCGCGATCAACGGGTGACCGCGCTCGGTGACCAGCGCCGCCAGCTCGACCACCGAGCCGTTGATGCCGGACTGGGACGCCACCACGAACACGTCGCGCGGCTGGGGCGCCGCGAGCGCGTAGATCTGGTGGGCGATGGAGGGATCACGTTCCAGCTTGGGGTCGGCGAGCACGTCACGCGGGGCGTCACCGTGCATCACCAGGTCCCGTACCGAGAGCCGGTTGGTGGGGACCAACCCGCCGGCCCGGGCGACCAGCTCGGCGGCGAACGCCTCCGAGTGCCCGGCGCCGAACGCCTGGAGCACGCCGCCGTCGCGCAGGCTGTCGGCGATCAGGTCGGCGGCCCGGGTGATCCCGTCGGCCTCCGAGTCGAGCAGCCGGTCGAGCACCGGGCGGACGGCGTCCGCGTACCCCTGGGCGCTGATCATGAGTGGGCTCCCTTCGCTGCCTTGTGCCCGTCGACGGCCTGCGCTGTCCGCCGGAAGGCCGCGTGCGCGCGGTCGTGCGTGCGTTGGGCGACGGCGATGTAGAGCAGGTCGAGCACCACCAGTTGGGGGTGCCGGGCGGAGAGCGCGTCCGGCCGGAAGGTGGTCGCCTGGCTGGCGGTGAGCAGGACGATGTCGGCCAGCTCGGCCAATGGGGAGCGAGGGAAGCCGGTGAGCGCGAGCGTGGTGGCGCCCCGGCTGCCCGCCTCGGCGAGCATCTCGATCGTCTCCCGGGTCTGCCCGGTGTGCGAGATGCCGAGCGCCACGTCCCCCGATCGCAGCAACGCGGCGCTGGCCAGCCCCTCGTGCACGTCGTTCCAGGCCCACGCCGCCACACCGATGCGGTGCAGGCTGAACTGCATCTCCTCACCGACCAGGGCGCTGCCGCTGGCACCGAAGATGTTCACCCTGCTGGCGCCGGCGATCGCCACCGCGGCCCGCTCCACCTCGGTGAGGTCGAGCAGGGTGGCGGTGTCGTGCATGGCCCGCGTGTCGGCGGCCATGATCTGGTCGAGCACCCGGGCGAGCGGGTCGCTCGGTTGGATCTCGCGTCCGATGTCGACTGTCCAACCGGCAGAGCGGGCCCGGCCGGTCTCGGAGGCGATGCCCAGTCGCAGGTCGGCGTACCCCTCGAAGCCCATCGCCCGGCAGAACCGGGTGATGGTCGCCGGTGAGGTGCCGCTGCGCTCGGCCAGTTCGACGATCGTCGAGCGGGCGGCGGCCTCCGGGTCGCTGAGCACGTGCTCGGCGACGCGGTGCAGGGCACCGGTCAACTCGCCGAGCCCGTTGCGGACCCTGGCCAGCACCCCGTCGGAGGCCGAGGTTCGTCGCTCGATCACGTCGGCGTCGACCACCGCGGTCCCCGCGGCGGTGTCCACCTCGTGATCAACCATGAGACGCCCCTGCTTTCCGAAAAGACTGTTAACTGTTAGTGGTAAAATTTCTTACTGAACGACCGTCTATGTCAAGACCGTGGGCGAAGTTTTCAAACTGTTACCTGGCGCACGGCCCCTCACGCCGGCCACAACTTGCCCCGCACGACCGCGCCGACCAGCATGAACAAGCCAGATCGCCGTTCCGCGCAAGGAGAGTCGTACCGATGTCCGACAGCGTCGTGGTGGGTCTCGACATCGGCGGTACGTCCACCCGGGCGACCGTCCTCACCCTCACCGGGCAACGCGTCGGCACCGGTCGCGCCGGCGGCGGCAACCCCACCAGTCACGGCGCCGAGCGCGCCGCCGCCGAACTGTTGACTGCGCTGCGCGAAGCGCTCGCCGACGTCGACCCGACGCGGGCCGCCGCCGGGACCATCGGGCTCGCCGGAGCCGGCCGACTGCTCGCCGACCCGGCCGGGCGGGCCGCCTTCGACCAGGCCTGGCATGACGCCGGCCTGCGCTGCCCGTACGAGGTCCACGGCGACGCCCTGGTCGCGTACGCCTCCGGCACCGCCGCCCCGGACGGAACCATCCTCATCGCCGGCACCGGCGCGATCACCGCCCACGTCCACGAGCTGCGGCTCGACCGGATCGCCGACGGCCACGGCTGGCTGCTCGGCGACGCCGGGTCGGGCTTCTGGCTCGGTCGGGAAGCCGTACGCCGACTGCTCGCCGACCTCGACGCCGGCAGTGCGCTGGGCGCGCTGACCACCACCGTGCTCACCGAGATTCTGGGCAGCGCCGACATCGCCGCCCGCTCCCGAGACACCGTCGACGCCACCATCCAGACGGTGACCCGTCGACCCCCCGTCGAACTGGCCCGGCTCGCGCCGCTGGTCGTCGACGCCGCCACCCACGGCGACCCGGTCGCCACCGAACTGATCACCGACGCCGCCGCGCACCTCACTGAGAGCGTGAGCCGCATCCGCCCCGCCGGGGCTGTGACACCGATCGTGCTCGGCGGCGGCCTGCTCACCGCGGACACCCCGCTCGCCGCCGCTGTCCGGGCCGAGATCGCGCGGCACTGGCCGGACGCGCCACTGCGCACCGCCGGAGACGGGGCCGCCGCCGCGGCCTGGCTCGCCGCCCGTGGCCTACCCGAGGTGACCGACCCGGGCGCGCTGCATGCCCGCCTCTTCCCCACCCCCTGAAGGCAACGGCGCGCAGCGCGCCGCCCGCATCGGCACGGCACCTCGCACCCCCGCACCGCGGTTCCCCGCGCCTGACCTGCCCGCGGCGCACCCCGCGCCGCACTGCGCCCGACACCCCGCCCGGCCGCCTCGCACCCCGCCCGGCCGCGCCGCACCCCGCCCGGCCGCGCGGAGCGCCCGGCCGCCTCGCACCCCGCCCGGCCGCCTCGCACCCCGCCCGGCCGCCTCGCACCCCGCCCGGCCGCGCGGAGCGCCCGGCCCAAGATCGTGCTCGAACCAGGATGTAGTGGCCTCACGCCGCCAGGAGGGGACTACATCCTGGATCGAGCACGATCAAGGGGTCCGCGGTGACTCCACACATGCGGCGGTGCGCCCCAACGCACCTGGACAGCCCTGGCCCGTCGCGACAAGGCCAAGATCCGCGCACTTTCGGTGAAACTGCTGCCTCGGCGCGGCGTGAGGCAGCAATTTCACCGGAGTTGCGCGGATCTTGGGGCCGGGCCGGGCCGGGGTGGGATGGGGCCGGTCGGGGTGGCCGGCCCAGGGGTGGGATGGGGCCGGTCGGGGTGGGTGGGGCGGCCCGGGGTGGGGCCAGCCCAGGGGTGGGGCGGCCCAGGGGTGGGGCCGGTCGGTGAGCGAGTCGGGGTGAGCGAGTCGGGTGGAAAGTCGTATCGGCCTGCGGGTGGGGTGATCGGAATCGGTCAGCGGTGGCTAGGTCGGTTCTACTTGAGCTGCCCTGCGGTGAGGCCCGCCTGCACCTGCCGCTGGAAGGCCACGTAGACCGCGAGCACCGGGAGCACCGCGATACTCAGTCCGGCGAAGAGCCGGGCGTAGTCGCCGGCGTACCCCTGGCTGACCGACAGCGCGAAGAGCCCCTGCGCCAGCATCCATTTGGACTCGTCGCCCTGCAACAGCACCTGCGGTAGCAGGAACTGGTTCCAGTGGCTGAGGAAGTTGAAGATCGCCACACTGATCAGTCCCGGACGTGCCATGGGAAGCATCACCCGGAAGAAGAGCCGGAAGTGACCGCAGCCGTCGACCAGTGCGGCTTCCGCCACCGAGGTCGGCAGGGTCCGGAAGAACGCGCTCAGGAAGAACACTGTGAACGGCAGCGAGTAGGCCGCGTACACGAGGATCAGCCCGAGCCAGGTGTTGAAGAGGCCGGCGTTGCGGACCACGAAGAAGAGCGGTACCAGGGCGAGGAACACCGGGAACATCAGGCCGCCGACGAACAGGTAGTAGACGACCTGGCGACCGCGGAACTCGTACCGGGCGAAGACGTACGCGGCGGTGGCGCCCATCAGCATGGTGAGGCTGACCGAGCCGGCCACCACCACCAGGCTGTTGAGGAAGTACCGGCCGATGTGCGCGCCGGTCCAGGCCCGCACCCAGTTGTCCAGGTGCAGGGCACCGGGCAGCCCCCACGGGTCGGCGAGGATCTCACCGTTGGTCTTGAACGAGCTGATGAACATCCACAGCAGTGGCAGCACGGTGAGCAGGCCCCAGAGCAGCAGGAAGCCGTGCGAGAGGGCGTTGGCCACGCCGAGTTCCCGGCGTACCGGGCGGTCCCCGCTGGTGACCGGGGTCGGGGCGGTCGCGGTGGGCTGATCCAGAGTGGTCACGAGTACTCGATCCGTTCGCGCCGGCCGACCCGCAGCGACAGCACCGCCACCGAGAGGGTCAGGAAGAACATCACCACGCCGATCGCCGAGGCGTAGCCGAACTTGGTCTCGCTGCCGAAGGCGGTGTCGTACATGCGTACGCCGATCACGTCGGTGGAGAAGTTTGGCCCGCCGTTGGTCATCAGCTGGACGAGGATGAACCCGTCCAGGGCGAAGATGGCCAGGTAGACCCAGGCGACCTGGACGGTGTCCCAGAGCAGCGGCAGGGTGACCCGGCGCAGGGTGGTGAACCGGGACGCGCCGTCGAGCAGGACGGCCTCGTAGATCTCCTTCGGCACTGCCGACATCGCCGCGCCGAACAGCACCACGTAGAAGCCGACGTTGCTCCAGACCATCACCGCCAGCACGCACCAGAAGGCGGTCGCCGGGTCGCCGAGCCAGGTCGGCGCGGGCAGGCCGAGGCCGTGCAGAGCTGTGGTGAGCAGCCCCTTGTTGGGGTGGTACACCTCCTTCCACAGCAGCGCGATGATCACCACGGAGAGCACCTGCGGGAAGAAGTAAACGGTGCGGTAGAGCGCGCCGCCGCGTACGCCGGTGACGCCGGCGCTGCCCTTGCGTCCGCCCATGGCGAGCATGGTGGCGAAGAACAGCCCGAGCACGATGGTGAGCACCGGCACCAGCCCCAGCAGGATCGCGTTGTTCTTGAGCGCGTTCCACACGTAGTCGTCGTGCCAGAGGGTCTTGAAGTTGGCCAGACCGACCGGGTTGGCGTCGGCCGAGTAGCCGAGCCAGTCGGTGGTGGAGATCTGGAACGCCTGGAGGTACGGCGAGACGACGAAGAACACGTACAGCAGCACCGGTGGCACCAGGAACGTGACGATCAGCGGCCACTTGCCATGTTTCACGAGAGGGACCTCTCCGTTTGGGTACGGCCGGTGGGGGCGGACCTCTCCCCCACCGGCCGGGCGGTCAGGCCGCTCGCTTGTACTTCTTGATCGAGCTGTCCTGGGCGATCGAGTCGGCGCCCTTCTGGCACTGTTCGAGGAACTCGGCGGGGCCGATCCGGCCGCTGAAGAACTCGCCGCACGCGGCGTCGACGAGGTTGCGTTCCAACTTGCGGTAGAAGCTGTTGTAGACCCAGTTGAAGCCGTTGGCGCCGGACGCGTCGAGCGCCTTCACCACGGTGCTCAGCCCGTACGGCAGCTCGACGCCCTCGGTGGCACCGGCGACCACGGTGAGGCTGGCGACCTTCTTCGTGAAGTCCTGGGCGCCCTTCTTGGAGAGCATGGTCCGGAAGTACTCCAGGCCGCCGGCGACGTTGCGGGCCTTGGCGGGCACCATGAACGGTTCCCCGGCGGTTCCCCGGATCGCCTCGAACGGCAGCTTGTCGCCGCCGCCCAGGCTCGGCGTCGGTGCGATGGTCATGTTGAAACCGGCCGGGGTGACGTCCTTCTGCTCGCTCTCCAGCCAGGATCCGCAGGAGATGAAGGCGGCCTTGCCCTGACACCAGGCGGTCTGCGACTGCTTGTGGTCCAGGCCGGGCGAGCCGTCCAGGATGTACTTGTCCTTGACGATCTGGTGCCAGGCGTCGGCGGCGGCGCGCATCGAGTCGGACTTCCAGGCGTTCGGCTCCAGGTTGTCGATGGCGGTCGCCACCGACGGGCCGCCGAACTTGATCGCCGTGGAGATCAGCGGCCAGCTCATGTAGCGCGGGTGCAGGCCGGCGTACGTCCAGGGGGCGATGCCGGCGGCCTTGATCTGCTTGCAGAGCGCGATGTGCTCGTCCCAGTTCTTCGCGTACGACCAGCCGCGGTCGGCGAAGAGCTTGGCGGAGTGCCAGATGCCGTAGGCGGTGTAGGTGTAGTTGAGCACCAGGAACTTGCCGTCGTAGGAGCCGACCTCGACCGCGCCAGGCAGCAGGGTGTCCTTGACCGTCTTGCCGGGGATGTCGAGGCTCGGGGCGGCCAGCAGTTCGTCGAGGCCGGCGAGGGCGTTCTGGCTGACCAGGCCGTTGAAGTCGATCTGGCTGGAGCCGGAGTTGTTGACCACGTCGGGCGGGGTGCCGTCGACGAAGCGCGGCTGGAGGGTCTTGCTGATCTCCTGGGTGGAGGAGTGCTTGATCTTCGCCTTCGGGTACTTCTCGGTGTACATGGCCTCGTGGGCCTTTGCGTACTCCTCACCGAACCCGCCGCCGAAGATCACCACCTCGAGTGGGGCGTCCTCCTTCACGCCGAGCGGGTTCTCGGCGCTCTTGGTGCCCCGGTAGGTCTCGGCATCGTTCTTGTCACCGCCACCGCTGGTGGCGCAGCCGGACAGCAGACCGGCGGCGGGGGTGGCCAGGAGGCCGGCGGCGGCGCTGCGCCGCAGGATGTCACGCCTGTTCATGGGTTCTCCTCGGGTCGGGTCGGGCGGATCGCCGGTCTTGTGGGGGAGGCGTCCACCGCGCGAGGGGCGGTAGTTCTCTTCAGTTAGTGCTCCGTTGCTGAAGAATTTCTACGACAGCCGGGCTCGGACTTCAAGTCCTGACTGTCGAACCGTTATCACCACCAGCCGTCGTCAGGTCGCCTAGCCTGAGGCGATGCGCCGCCTGCGCCAGCTGGCCGAGCACACCCCGGCTGGGCGGGAGCGATACGTCGACCTGCTCCGCGCACTCGCCATCACCATGGTCGTTTTCGGACACTGGGGCGTCACGGCGATCGGGCGCGACGCCGCCGGGCAGGTCACCGGGCACTCCGCGCTCGGCGACCTGCGCTGGGCGTACCCGCTGACCTGGCTGGCCCAGGTGATGCCCGTCTTCTTCCTGGTCGGGGGCTACGCCAACGCGGCCTCGTTGACCCGCCTGCGGGCCCGCGACGGCGACGCCGCCGGGTGGCTGATCGACCGCAGTGCCCGCCTGGTCCGCCCCACCAGCACGCTGCTGCTCGTACTCACCGCCGGGGCGGCGGTCGCCTGGCTGCGCGGCACCGACCCCACCAGGATCCGCGAGGTGTTCTGGTTCGCGACCATCCCGCTCTGGTTCCTGGTCGCCTACCTGGCTGCGGTCGCGCTCACCCCACCGATGTACGCGCTGCACCGTCGCTTCGGTCTCACCATCCCGCTGGCACTTGTCGCCCTGGTCGGCCTCGGCGACCTCGGCCGGCTCACCGGGCCGGAGGCGCTGAGCTACGGCAACTACCTCTTCGGTTGGCTGGCCGTCCACCAGCTCGGCTTCGCCTGGCACGACACCCGGCAGACGCCGCCGCCCGCCGCCGGGCCGCCGGGCGACACCGCCGCGACCGCCTCGGAAGCCGGCCCGACGCCCGCCGCCGGGCCGTCGCCCCACGACCGTCCGGGGGTACGCCGCTGGCGACGACTGCCCACCTCGCGGCGGGCCGGACTGGTGTTCCTGGCCGGCGGCCTGGCCACGGTACTGCTGCTCACCGGGCCGGGCCCGTGGCCGGTGGCCATGCTGCACGTGCCCGGCGAGCGCCTGGACAACGCCGCGCCGCCGAGCCTCGCACTGCTGGCCGTCGCCGCCGGCCAGCTCGGTCTGATCCTGCTGCTGTCCGGCCCGGCGGAGCGCCTGCTGCGCCGCACCGGCCCCTGGTCGCTGGTGATCGGCGTCAACCTCGTGGTGCTCACCGTCTTCCTCTGGCACCTGACCGCCGCGATCCTGCTGATCGGAGTGCTCGACGCGATCGGGGCGCTGCCCACCCCGGCGGTCGGCAGCGCCGCCTGGTGGGCCTGGCGGGTGCCGTGGTTGCTGCTACTCAGCGCCGTTCTGGCGGTGCTCGTGGCCATCTTCGGCCGGGTGGAGGCGCGCAGCGGCCGGCATCGCACCGGGCGTCGGACCGGTCGAGGCACGCCAACCCGAACGGCCTCGACGGTGGCCGCCTACGCCGCCGTGGTGGCGGCGCTGCTGCTCAACAGTGCGACGGCCTCCCGCGCCCCGGAGCCGCTCGGCACACCCGTCCCGGCACTGGTGGCGTACCTGGCCGGGGCGGGCGTGCTGCGACTGCTCAGGTCTGGGTGGGGAACCCGAGGTTGACCCCGCCGTGCCGCGGATCCAACCAGCGACTGGTGACGACCTTGCCCCGGGTGAAGAACCGCACCCCGTCCTCGCCGTGCGCGTGCAGGTCACCGAAGAGCGACGACTTCCAGCCGCCGAACGAGTGGTACGCCATCGGCACCGGGATGGGCACGTTAATCCCGACCATGCCCACCTCCACCTCGTGCTGGTAGCGCCGAGCCGCCCCGCCGTCGTTGGTGAAGATCGCCGTGCCGTTGCCGTACGGGCTGGCGTTGACCAGGTCCACCGCCTCGTCGTACGAGTCGACCCGGACCACGCTCAGCACCGGCCCGAAGATCTCGTCGGTGTAGATCGACATGTCCGGGGTCACCCGGTCGAACAGCGTCGGACCGAGCCAGAAACCGTCCGGGTCGCCGTCCGGCGTCACGTCCCGCCCATCCACCACGGGCACCGCGCCGGCGGCGACACCGGCGTCCACGTAGGAGCGCACCTTCGCCGCGTGCCCGGCGGTCACCAGTGGGCCCATGTCGCAGCCCCGTCGGCCGTCGCCGGTGCGCAGACCGGTCACCCGCGCGGCGATCCGCTCGACCAGCGCGTCCGCCACCGGCTCCACCGCCACCAGCACCGAGATGGCCATGCACCGCTCCCCCGCCGAGCCGAACCCGGCGTTGACCGCCGCGTCGGCCGCCAGGTCCAGATCGGCGTCCGGGAGCACCACCATGTGGTTCTTCGCCCCACCGAGCGCCTGCACCCGCTTGCCGGCGGCCGTGCCACGTTGGTAGACGTACCGGGCGATCGGCGTGGAGCCGACGAACGACACCGCCCGCACCTCCGGGTGCTCCAGCAACGCGTCGACCGCCTCCTTGTCACCGTTGACCACGTTGAGCACCCCGTCGGGCAGGCCCGCCTCGGCGAACCATTCGGCCAGCAGCAGCGCCGCGCTCGGGTCCTTCTCGCTCGGCTTGAGCACCACCGCGTTGCCGCAGGCCACTGCCACCGGCACGAACCACAGCGGCACCATCACCGGGAAGTTGAACGGCGAGATCACCGCGACCACGCCGAGCGGCTGCCGGATGGTGTACGAGTCGACCTCGGTGGACACGTTCTCGCTGAACGCGCCGCGCAACGCCGACGGCAGGCCGCACGCGTACTCGATGACCTCCAGGCCGCGCTGCACCTCGCCGGCGGCGTCGGCGAGCACCTTGCCGTGCTCGGCGGTGATCACCTCGGCGAGCCGGTCCCGCCGGGCGTGCACCAACTCCCGGAAGGCGAACAGCACCGCCGACCGCTTCGCCAGCGACGCGTCCCGCCAGGCCCGCGCCGCGCGGGCGGCGGCCTGCACCGCCACGTCGACGTCCGCGGTCGAGGCCAGCTCGACCTCTGCGGTACGCCGACCGGTCGCCGGGTCGAACACGTCGCCACACCGCTGCGACGTGCCGTCGACCCGCTTGCCGTCGATGAAGTGACCGATGCTCATGCCGCGACCCCCGCAGCCGAACGGATCGCGTCGACCAGGATCGCCAGACCCTCACGGGCCTCCTCCTCGGTCAGCGTCAACGGTGGCCCCATCCGCAGCACGTTGCCGTGGAGGCCGCCCTTGCCGGTGAGCAGGCCACCGTCCCGGGCGGCTTCGAAGACCCGGTTGGTCAACGCCGGATCCGGCTCACTGCCGCCCGGTCGGACGAACTCGACGCCGAGCATCAGCCCCTTTCCGCGTACCTCGGCGACGCAGTCGAGCCCGCCCACGGCGGACCGCAGGCCGTCGGCGAGGATCGCGCCGACGCGGGCGGCGTTCGCCTGGAGGTCGTGCGCGATCAGGTAGTCGAGCACCGCGTTGCCGGCCGCCGTGGAGATCGGGTTGCCGCCGAAGGTGGAGAAGCTGATGGCCGGCACCGCCTGGAGCACGTCGGCCCGACCGACCACCCCGGCCAGGGCGAACCCGTTGCCGATGCCCTTGGCGAAGGTGAGCAGGTCGGGGGTGACACCGTGCGCCTGGTAACCCCAGAAGTGCTCCCCGGTACGCCCCCAGCCGGTCTGCACCTCGTCGGCGATGAACAGGATGCCGTGCTCGTCGAGGACCTTCTTCCAGCCGGCGAAGAGCCCGTCCGGCGGGTGCACGAAACCGCCCACGCCCTGGATCGGCTCGGCGATGAGCGCGGCCACGTCGCCAGCGGTCTGGGTGGCCAACACCTCGCGCAGGTCCTCCACCGCCGCGTCGACCTGCTCGTCGGCGCTGAGCCGGGCCAGCAGACCCCGCACCCGGTCACCGGAGTGCAGCCAGGCCACCTGGAGCGGGTTGAGGCCGCTGGCCGACCAGGAGCGGTTGCCGGTGACGCCCATCGCCGCGAACGACCGGCCGTGGTAACTGTTGCGCACGGCCAGGATCTGGTGCGAGCGGCGGTGGTTGGTGGCCACCAGCAGCGCCGCCTCGTTCGCCTCGGTGCCGGAGTTCGTGAAGAACACCCGGGCGTCCGGGATGCCGGAGCGCTGGGCGATCTTCTCGGCCAGCTCCACCTGTTGACGGATCAGGTAGAGCGTCGAGGTGTGCACGATGCCGGTGGCGAGCTGCCGCTCGACGGCCTCCCGGATCTCCGGGATGTCGTACCCGATCATGTTGGTCAACACGCCGCCGAAGAAGTCCAGGTAGCTGCGCCCCTGAGCGTCGGTGACCCGACGGCCCGAGCCGGAGACCAACTCGATCGGCTCGGCGTAGTACAACGGCATCCAGGACGGGAGCACTGCCCGGTGCCGGGCCAGCAGGTCGTCGGTCATCGTGGCAACCCTTCAGCGGCGTTCGTGGATACCGCACGCTCCCACCGCCGGCCGACGCGAACAACTGTCAGTGTGTAGCGCGATAGGGGCCCTGAGCTGACAGCACGCAACGATTTCCGGGGCTTTTCCGGCATATCGCAGCCCTTCCCCGCAACATCCGAGACCGTCCACCACTCGATCCGCAGCCTGGCCCGACGTGGCTACCCTGGGGTCGCCAACTGTCGCCGGGGAGGCACGCGATGCGGATCGAGCAGACGATCGCCGAGCTGGAGCGGATCGCCGCGCGGGAGGTGGGCCGGGGCAGCGAAGCGCTGGCTGTACCGGCGGCGGGTGGACTGCTCGCCGCCGCCCGGTCGCTCGCCGGCCCCGGCGCCCCGGACGCCGCGGTGTTCACCGGGTTCTTCATCCCGGGCGCCGAACCGCCCGCCGCGGAGACCGATGGCCCGCTCGGCGCGGCGCAGATCGCCGCCGCGCTGCGCCTCCTCGGCGGCCGGTGCCGGCTCGTCACCGACGAGCCCTGCGCGCCGGTGGTCCAGGCCGCCGTGGACGCAGCCGCACCAGGCCTACCGGTGGACGTCGCGCCGCTGCGGAGGTACGACGAGTGGGCCGCCACCGCCCTGCCCCGGTACGCCCACCTGACCCACCTCATCGCGTGCGAGCGGGTCGGGCCCGGGATGGACGGCCGGCCCCGCAACATGCGCGGCGAGGACATCGGCGCGCACACGGCACCCCTGGACCAGCTCTACACCGCCGGGTCGGCCTTCCGGATCGGCATCGGCGACGGCGGCAACGAACTGGGCATGGGCCGGCTGCCGGCGGAACTGGTCGGACGGGTCGTCGCCTCGGGCGAGCGGATCCGGTGCGTGGTGGGCGCGGACGCGCTGCTCGTCGGCGGCACCTCCAACTGGGCCGCCGCCGCGATCGTCGGTGCGCTGGCGCTGCTCCGGCCCGAGGTGCCCGAGCTTCGTACGCTGCTCCAACCGGCGTGGTCGTACGACCTGCTGTCCTCGATCGTGCGCGCGGGCGCGGTGGACGGCGTCCGTCGCCGCCCGACACTCAGCGTCGACGGCCTCGACTGGCCCGCCTACGCCGAGCCCCTCACCCGCATCGCGGACCTGGTCGCGGCGACCCGGTAGGGCGACGCTCACACGGGCCCTTCCGGAACCGGCCGCCACACGCCCGGGGGTGATGGCCGTCCTCATCGGGCCGACGGTGGCTCGACCGGTCGGAGAGGCCGCGAGAGGCGAGCACCCGGACGGGCCTGGGCACCGCTGCGAGCCCCGGTGGGACCGCCGCCGGTCGACGCCGCAGGATCCGGGCCGCGTTCCGGGCCGGCAGGGTTCGAAGCACCCGACGGAGGACCGGCGGGCTTCGGGTCGGCGGAATGTCGGACAGGCGGCGCGACTGTGGGATCCGGCGCGGTGCGGTTCGAGGCGGTGCGGTTCGTGGCGGCGGGGTCCGGCGCTGCCGGTCGGGTGCCCAGCGGTAGGTGCAGGGCGGTGGCGACCAACGCGAAGGCCGCCCAACCGGCGCCCAGCGCCACTGCCGACGACACGTCCTGGAGGTAGTGGTAGGCGGTGAGGAAACCGACCAGCGCGAGGCTGTTGCGGGCGAAGTGCCGACTGAACTCGCGCAGCTCGCGGCGGGCCTCGACGGCGACCAGCACCCCCGAGTAGGGAAACGTCACCACCATGCCGCGTAGCACCGCACCGAGCAACGCGGTGAGGATCGCCCCGACGAAGATGACCACCAGCTTGAGCAGCGCCGGCAGCCCTTCCGGACGGACGGCGCTCGACGTCTCGACGGCGGCCGCTGAACCGACAGTGGCCGGGCGGCCGGTGGCGGGTGTGCTGGCGTGCGACCGGGCGCGACGGCGCAGCAGCAGCATCGCCGCCAGCCAGAGCACCAGCATGCCGGCCAGGGCCGCCTCGAACGGGACGGGGACGGCCAGCAGGCCGGCGCTCAGTGCCACGTACACGCCGACCCCTGCGCCATCGGCCAGCAGAATCGGCCAGCGCAGCCGATGGTGGGTGACCGCCACGGTGACGAAGAAAAGGTTGAGCCCGAGCACGCCGAGCAACTGCGCGCCGTCCACCCGGTAGCCGGTGCTGACGAGGGCGAGTGTCATCGGCAACGGAAGGCTGTAGACCAGGGCTCGGAGCCGGACCGAGCGGATCACGCTGACTGCCCAGACCACGGCCGTCACCAGCAGGACCGCACTCCATGTCATGGGTCACCCGTCTCCGCCCTGGTGGGGCCATCAGTCCTGGAAGGTCGCGGCATTCGCGCAGAGGTCGAAGACGCGGGTGAGCCGGCCGACGTCCGTCCGGTTGACCGAGAACTGGTTCTCGCCGATCTCGCCGTGCGCGGTCATCCGGGCCTCCCAGCAGCTCGACCCGTCCCAGACTGCCAGATTGACGTGCAGGTGTGGACTGACCACACCGAACAGCAGCAGACCGACGCGCACCCCCGCCGTGCGCTGCTTCTCGACCAGGGTGGACAGCTCGTCGGTTAATGTGGCGTAGACGAAGACGCGGGTGATCCGGACCCCCCGATCCAGAGCCGCCTCATTCGCCTCCCAGTAGCGCCGTCCGATGTCACTGCGCCACCAGCTCAGCTCCCCACTCACCCGAGGCATCACGTTCGTCAACGCGTCCAACCGGCGCACGCAGCTCCGGGTCGCGCCGACCAGGTCCTCGTCCTCGTCGCCGCGCCGGATGATCCGACCCTCCGCGAGCTGCTCTGCCTCCAGCCGGAACTGCTCGTAGCGCCGCTGCGCCTCCGCCGCGACCCGGGTGCCCTCGTGCTGCTCCGCGGCCTCGCGCATGGCCCCGGCGAGTTCGGTGGTGGTGCGGACGAGCCAGGGTGGGCCGTCCAGCAACGTGCGCAGATGGAACCGTCGCTCCGCGCGCGCCAGCGAGTCGACCAGCAGCGAGATGGTGATCCCCATAAGGCCGGCCAGCAGCGACTCCACCCCGGAGGCCGCGTTACTGAGGTCGAGCATGACACTGAGCGTGACCGACAGCGTGATGCCGATCAACGCCACCGGATCGGTGTGCGCAACCAGGCGGGCGAACCCTTCTGCGGTGCTGCCGCGTCCCCTGAGCCGTCGAGGGACGTCGTCACGAGCCATCGATCTCCCCCAATCCGCTGATGCCGCCAGGGTAGTGACTGCTCACAACCGCCGGTACCGACATTCCGGGCGGGTAGCATCCGGCAGATGCAGAGAGCGGATGCGGCCCTGTCGACCGGGGTGGTCGCCGGCCAGGTTCCGGCGGAGATCTGGGCCTGGGTCGGCTCCGCCCCGCTACGCGGGCTGATCCGGCACTTCGATGGTGACTGGCCGGCAGGTGACCTGGCTGCGGTCCTCGCATGGCTGGACGACTTCTCTGCCCGGCACTGGGATTTTCGGCAAGGGCAGGAACGCCCGGAGGCGCGGGAACCCGCCTTCGACGCGCGGACGGCGCAGGTGGTCCTCGACGCGGCAGCCGCGCTCGGGCTGATCCATCCGGTGCCGCCGACCCGCGACGCGTACGCCCACCTGGTGGTGCTCGGCGGCCTGGCGCATGCCTGCGTGCGCCGCGTCGCTCACGCCGCGCACCTGCTGCGTGCCGGGCTGACGGTGGGCGGCGAGGTGGCCGTGCTGGGCAGCTTCCGACCGCTGTCCGAGTGGGAACGCGCGACGCTCGCCGACGCTGGCCTGCCGGCCGAGGACACCGAGGTGGACGTGCTGGACTCGGCGGTCCGGCGGGTGTTCGGGGTGGCCGCGCCGGCGGAGCAGGACGGGGTCGACGCCGGCCATCCGCACCATTCCTGGTCGTCGCGGACCTACCGGCCGGCTGGTCTACCAGCGGTGCGGGTGCTCGCCGCGCCCTCCAGCGAGCCGCACCGACGGCGCGCGCACACCGCCGACACGCAGCGTTTCTGGGCCGGACACGTCCAACTCGCCCCCGACGACGCGGTGCTGCTGGTGACCGCACCGATCTACGTGCCGTTCCAGCACTGCGACGCGCTGCGTACCCTGGCCGTGCCGTACGGCTGCGAGATCGAGACCGTCGGGGTGGACCCCACCCTGGCCGACCTGGCCAGGCTGCCGGAGCAGACGCTCAGCCCCGGCCGCTACCTGCAGGAGATCCGCTCGGCGATCCGGTCGATGCGCGCCCTGCACGCGGCGCTGGTCGCTGGCTGACCCGCGCATGGTCGAGGGCCGGCGCACGGCGGATTACCGCGCACCGGCCCGCTGGATCATGGTCAGTTCACGTAGACGGCCGCGTTGCCCTTGGTGCTGTCGCGCACCGGCGAGTACGTCGCCGAGAAGTACGCGGTGCCGAAGCAGAGGGCCGAGCCGGAGAACTTGGTCAGCGGTTGGTTGGTGAAGACGATGGAATTGGTCGCGTTGACCGCCGCGCCGGTAAGGCTGTTGGTGCTGGTCCGGTAGACGCAGTTGACCGTACCGAGCAGCGAGTTCAGCACGACGGTGCTCTGGATCGGCGCCGCCGCGGTGCCGGTGATCTTGACGACGCCGGCGCTGGTGACGGAGGTGGCGTACGGCAGGTTGTTGAGGGTGATGCTCTGCACCCCGGTGGTGCCGAACACGTTTGTGGTGCAGGTGCCGAAGCTCTGGGCGGTGAGGCTCTCGGTGGCGGCGCCCGGGGCGGTCGGGTTGGTGAGCACCTTGGCGCTGAAGGCGGATGCGGCGCACTTGATGCCGGTGGTGCCCGAGGTGGAGTTGTAGAAGGTGGCGTTGGTGCCGGTCTTGAGGCTGGCCTGGATGACGTCGTTGACGGCGACGGCGGTGCCGCCGGCCGTGGGGTAGGTCAGGACGTTGCCGGCGAGCGCGGCCGACGGGTCTGCGGAGGCTGGCGGGGCGGCTACGAGACCGGTCAGCAGCGCGAGGGCGACGAGGCCCCCGCCGATCTTTCCGTACCTGGGCATGGTGCTTCCTTTCGGTGGTGGGACGGGAACGAGCGGACCGCGCAGGCGGTCACCGCCGGGCGGGCACGCCGGGCGGCGATTGTGGCCGTCCGAAGTGGACGGTGGTGGTGGAGGCGCCGGGTGAGGGCGCGGGTGAGGAAGGTGCCGCGGATCAGCGGGCGGGTCGGCGTGGTGCACTGCGGCGTAGCCGCGTCACCTGCGCCTTTCCGGCATTGGGAGAGCGTTCGTGTTCGGCGATAATGACAGCCATCGAGCCCTCCTTCGACGAGTCGGGGTGACCACCCGGGATGATCACCAAAGGTGACGGGGAGCGAACTGAGCGTGAGGAAAGTTATAAACCCCGGAGGATCGCAAAGTCAACGAATCAAAGGAGGTCAATGAGTTGACCACGCAGAGCCACCCTCAGTCGGTGCCGGCGCCCTTGCCGGGCGCACGCCCGGGCCGTGACCCGGACCGCGCGATCAAGCGCGGCCCGCGACGGGTCTCCGCAGAGGTCGTGGCCGCCACCCAGCGCGACCGCCTCTTCGACGGGCTCGTGCACGAGGTGGCGACGAAGGGCTACGACAACGCCCGGGTCAGCGACATCTGCCACGCCGCCGGCGTGACCCGGCCAGCCTTCTACGCCCTGTTCACCGGCAAGGAGGATGCCTTTCTCGCCGCGTACCGGCACGGGATCGCAGTGGTGTCACAGCTGATGGAGGGCGCCTACCGCGAGGCCGGCCCGACCTGGCCGGACGCGGCGCGCGCCGCACTGCGCACCCTGCTGGAGGTGCTGGCGAGCGTGCCGGCGTTCGCCCGGATGGCGCTCGTCGAGGTCGACGCCGCCGGCCCCGATGCCCGCCGCGAGCGCGACGCTCTGCTCAACAGCTTCCGCCGGTTCTTCGCCGACGCCGGCCCGGGGCCCGCGCTCGCCGACGTGGACCGCGACGAGCTGGTGTCCACGGTGGTCGGCGGCATCTACGCCACCGTCCGCGGCCGTGTGGCGCGGGGCCGGACGGCGGAGTTGCCGCAACTGCTGCCGGTGCTCACCTACGCGGCCATGGCGCCATTCCTGGGCACCGAGGGTGCGATTCAGGCGACCCGGCCGATCAGGCCGGACGACGGTCCGAGTACGACCGCTCCATGCGCACCGACCCACCACTCCTGATCACACGGTCGGAAACCGCAGCGGTTTTTCACTTTGGCCGCATTTAACAAATACCGCCCAAATGGCCGCCACACGGCGTTGACCTGTTCTTTACTCAGCGGTAACTTCGGCTCTGCGCCTACCAAGCGCAGGCCCGGGGATGCAATTCCCATTGTCGCTGACGAATTGATCTTAAAGGGAGCCGCCATGTCGGAGGAAACCACACCAACCGCACCCGGCCCACCGCGCAGCGGTGTGCGCTGGCGCCGGTTCGCCGCCGCGTTCGGCACCGTCGCGGCGGCCGCCGCCGGCATGATCATGCTCACCGCCCAGGGCGTGCTGGCCGCGCAGTTCGCCATCTCGGGCATGCCGTTCACCGTCACCGCGGACAAGCTCACCGGCACCGGATTCGAGCAGTTCGCCACCCTCGACCAGATGATCGAGGACAGCCCCAACCAGGGCGACACCGGCGGGCAGGTCCTGGTGATGGTCTCGGCGATCGACAAGGCGGAGCTGACCAACCTGTGCCAGAGCATCAACCTGGGCGGCGTCCACCTGAAGATCACTGCGGGCAACGGCGACAAGCCGGTCTTCGCCCGAACCCTGGTGGTCGACGGTGACGAGATCAACGGCAACGCCGCATTCGAGAAAATCGACATCGGTCAGGATGCCAGCACTCTGGACAAGGTGCCCGGCGTGAAGGGTAACCCGGGCGTCTTCTCGCAGCAGGCGGACTCGATCGTCATCGAGAACCTGCGGCAGAACAACTACGCCACTACGGCCGCCGTCTTCAAACTGCCCAACCTGCGCATGGCGTTCACCCCCGACGGGTGCTGACGTGAGCGCACAACGACACCAGGCCGCGCCCACCGTCCGCGAAACCCGCGGGCGGTGGCGCCGCTGGCGGCGGGGCCGCCCATTCACCGCCGCGGTGCTGATCGCCCTCGGCGGCGCGGAGATGCTGGTGACCCTGCGCGCGCCGCTCGGGGTGCTGCTGCACGTCGGGCCGCAGGGGCTCGCCGCGTACCTGGTACCCATCGTCCTGGTGCTCTGCGGGGTGCTGCTGATCACCACCCCGCAGCAGAGGGTCTTCTACGCGCTGGTCTCGCTGGTGCTCGGGCTGGTCTCCTGGCTGACCTCGAACCTGGGCGGCTTCGTGATCGGGATGCTGCTGGCCCTGGTCGGTGGGGCGCTCGCATTCGCCTGGACCCCGAACAAGGACCGCCGCCCCACCGGCGCGGCGACCGAACCCGCCTCACCCGAGGACGAGGACGAAGACGACACCGTGCTGCTGCCCGGAATGCAGTCACCGGACCCCAGCCCGGTCGACCGGGGCTGAGTCAGCGGGCGGTGTCGGCGACCGCCTGCGCGAACACCTCGGAGCGGTGCTCGAAGTTGCGGAACCGCCCGTAGCTCGGAGCCGCCGGGGAGAGCAGCACGACGCCGCCCGCCGGAGTCAGCTTGCGCGCCAGCCCGACCGCGGCCACCAGATCCTCGGCGAGCTCCGTACGAACCGCCGGCAGCCCGGCCAGCACCTCGATGATCCGGGGGCCGCTGTCCGGGATGCCGATGACCGTGATCTCCCGCTCCGCCAGGTGCTCGGCCAACGGCGTGTAGTCCAGACCCCGGTCGTTGCCACCGACGATCACCGTCAACGGCCGCCCGTCGTACGCGTCGATGGCGTGCATGGCCGCGTACGGGCTGGTGGCCAGGGTGTCGTCGACGAAGGTCAGCCCGGACGGGTCGGTGATCTCGGTGAGCCGGTGGGCCAGCCCCTGGAACTCGGCGACCGCGACGGCGAGGTGGTCCTTACCGGCCACCACGTCCACGCCGAGCGCGTCGAGGACAGCGAGCGCGACGCACAGGTTGCCCTCGTTGTGCCGGCCGACCAGCGGCAGCACCGCACGCGGGAACAGCGGCTGGTCACCGAAGTGGAACCACTGCGTACCGTCGAGGCCGGGGGCGACGTGAGTGGTGTCGGGGCTTCCGGCGCGGACCGCCGGCAGCTCACCAAGCTCCGCGGCCAGCCGGGGGTCACCACCGTTGACCACGATCGTCTGCGGGTCGTGGGCGAGCAGGTTGAGCTTGTCCCGGTAGTACTCCCGCTCCCCGCCGTGCGCGTCCAGGTGCTCGGGGAAGAGCGCGGTGACCACCGCCACCCGCGGCGAGTCGGTGAGGTCGCTGCACTGGTAGCTGGACAGCTCCAACACGTACAGCTCCGCCTCCGGCAGGTCCAGGGTCGGCACCCCGATGTTGCCTCCGAAGACGTTCGGCCGCCCCATCGCGGTGAGCAGGTGACTGATCAGGCTGGAGGTGGTGCTCTTGCCCTTGCTGCCGGTGACCCCGACGGTGCGCGCGGCGTGGTCGGCCATCCACAACGCGGTGCCCTGGGTCACCATGACCCCGCGGCGGCGCAGCTCGACCAGCCACGGGTGGGTCTGGGGCACGCCCGGGGACCGCACCACCACGTCCGCGGCGGCCAGCCGCTCGAAGCCCGCCTCGCCGGTGACCAGCGGCGCCGCCTCGGCCAGGGGGCCGTCCCACGGCAGCGACAGGAAGTTCGCGCTGTCGTCCACGGCGACCATCTCGGCCGGGCCGTGCGCGGCGATGGCTGTCACAGCGGCCCGGCCCTCCCGACCGGTGCCCCAGACGGCGACGGTACGTCCGCGCAGGTCAGACAGGCGCACTGGTGTCTCCTCGGGGGTCACGGCGGCGGCTGGCAGGGCCCGGTCCGGACACGGCCGGACGAACCAGGGCCTAGTATGGCGTGTGCCCAACGAGCAGCTCCGGCGGATGGACGCCTTCACCTTCCCGTCCTACTCGATCGACTTCGCCACCGGCGAGGTGTTGTTCGACTACGCCCTGACCGGCCCGGCCGGCGAGCAGCGGTTCACCGAGGTGATCACGCTCCCGCTGCCAGCGGAACCGCCCTCCGACGAGACGGTGGCGACCCTCAACCGGGTGCTGGAGGTGCTCCACCTCGTCGCCGGGGTCAGCTATTACAAGGCCGCCGCGCCGCCCCGGCTCGTGCTGCCGACGCCGCTGGGCGCGGCCACCGTCGACTACGTCACGGCCGTCTACACCAGGGGCCTCGCCGAGTACGCGTACCGCAACCAACTGCCGCACGTGCTCGAGCTGCGCCCCGAGGTGCCAACCGGTGTGGTGACGCCGGCCCGGGTGTACGACGACTCGGACCGTCGCCCGCTCTCCGCCGTCGGCGGCGGTAAGGACTCGATCGTCAGCCTGGAGGCGCTGCGCCGCGCCGAACTGGACCCGGTGCCGTTCTCGGTCAACCCGAATCACGTGATCGTCGCCGTCAACGAGGCGTCCGGGCTGGTTCCGCTGGCCGCCCGGCGGCGCATCGACCCGGTGCTGTTCGACCTGAACGCCGCCGGCGCGCTGAACGGGCACATCCCGGTCACCGCCATCAACTCCCTCATCGCGGTGGCCACCGCCGTCCTGCACGGGCTGGGTCCGGTGGTGATGTCCAACGAGCGTTCGGCGTCCGACCCGAACCTGGTCTGGGACGGTCACGAGATCAACCACCAGTGGTCCAAGGGCGTCGAGGCGGAGGGGCTGCTGCGGGCGTCGCTGGCCGAGCACGCCGGTCTGACCGACCCGTACTTCTCCCTGCTGCGTTCGCTGTCCGAGCTGCACATCGCCCGGCTGTTCGCCGAGTTCACCCGGTACGACGACGTGGTGACCAGCTGCAACCAGGCGTTCAAGCTGCGCGACGCGAGTGAGCGCTGGTGCCGGGACTGCCCGAAGTGTCGCTTCGTCTTCCTGGCCATGGCGCCGTTCATGCCGCGGGAGCGGGTCACCCACATCTTCGGCGGCGACCTGCTGGCCGACGAGTCGCAGATTCCCGGCTACCGCGAGTTGCTGGGCGTGGACGGGCACAAGCCGTTCGAGTGCGTGGGCGAGGTCGAGGAGTCGGTGGTGGCCCTCGGCCTGCTCGCCGAGCAGGACCAGTGGCGCGACGCCCCGGTGATCCAGGCCCTGGTCGACGCCGTCCCGGAGACGGCCTGGTCCTCGGTGGCCCACTCGGATGTCTTCACCCCCGGCGGTCCCAACCACATCCCCCCAACCTACGCAAAAGCCCTGAACGCCCTAGCAACCTAACCCCACCCGACCCCCGGCACCCCCGCGCGCCCCGCACCCCTCCGCCCTCGTCGATCTTGCACTTCGTGTTGTCGATATGCCGTCTTTGTGAGGCTTTGTCCCAGCAGGAAGTGCAAGATCGCGGCGTGAGGGGGCGGGGCGCGGGGGTTACGGGGTTCGGACTGCGTCCAGGGCCAGCAGGGCCACGTGTAGGGAGAGGGCGGCCTCTACCGAGTCGAGATCCACGTCGAGGATGCGGGCGATGCGGGCCAGCCGTTCGTAGAAGGCCGGTCGGGACAGGTGGGCGGCGGCAGCGGCTGCGGACTTGTTGCGCCCCTGCTCCAGGTAGGCGCGCAGGGTGTCCAGCAGCCGCTCCCTCGGGTGCCGGGCGTCGTACTCCAGCAGGGCGCCGAGTTCGCGTTCCACGAACGTCTGCAGGCGGGGCTCGTCGCGCAGCAGGTGCAGCAGACCGGCCAGCCCGACGTGCGGGAGCCGGAAGATCGGCAGGTCACGCCGGTCCCGTCGGGCCGCCTCGGCGATCTGCCGTGCCTCGACGAGCGACCGGCGGGCCTCCCGCAGTGTGCTCACCCCGGACCCGGCGGCCACGATCACGGCACCCGGACCAGCACCTCGGGCCCCCTCGACACCTGTCCGAGCGGCCTCGACACCGGGAGCCGCGCGGGACGGCTCCGCGCCGGAGGAGGAGCGGGACACGTCGACGCCGGGTCCCGGCCGGCCGGCGCCGGCGTCGAGGCGTACCTGACGAAGGGCGCTGGCGAACGCGGACAGCGCGCGGTCCTCGGCGGCCGGGTCTGGCAGGGCCAACAGCGCGCCCACCGAGTTGTCGTCGACGGCGCTGGTCAGTGCGGTCAGCTTCGCCTCCCGCAGGGCCTGGCCGACGGCCTCGGAGAGATCACGTAGCCGGGCCTGGCCGGCCTCGGGGCCGACTTCCCCCGCGGGGTCGTCGGCGCGGTGCCGGACCATCACGCCGACCAGGTGCCGCCGGTCGAGCACCACGCCGAGCGCCTTGGCCCGCAGTCCCACCTCGTCGACCGGGCGGGAGTGGTCGAGCAGCGCGGTGAGCAGGGTGCGGTGGATCTGCCGTTTCAGGCCCTCGGCGTCGCGGCGGATCAGCCGGCCCAGCGCGAGGGTGGACGCGGCCCGCTCGATCAGGATGGTGAGCCGGGTGGGCGAGCCCGCGCTCGGTTCGACGGCCTGGGCGCTGGGCACGTCGCCGCTGGCCGGCCAGCGCAGCAGTAGCCGACCCCAGTCCTGCCCCCGGGCGCCGACGGTGGTCACCAGCCAGCCGCTGTCCGGGTCGTACGCGGTCCGCCCGGCCGGGCGAATCCGCCGGGAGTGCTGCTCCCAGCCGTCCAGCAGCAGCTCTGCGCTCTCCCCCGCCGGGTCGTACCCGAGCACCTGCCGGGACAGGTTCTCCAGCACCACCGGGCAGCCGGACAGCTCGGCGGCCTGTCGGATCACCTCGGCGGCGTCGGCGCCCTCCACGGACAGGTCGTTGAACCGCTGGTGGATCTCCTCGGTGGCGCGCAGCTCGGTGAGCTGCGCGTCGACGATCAGCGCGTGCACCGCCTCGGTGATCCGGACGAACGGAGTGGCCCGGCGCAGCTCCACCAGGGGCAGCCCACGCCGCTCGGCGGCGGCGGCCATCACCCGGGGCACACCGCTGACGTACCGGCGGCCCAGCTCGACGACGAGCCCGGAGACCCCGACGTCGGCGAGATCGCCGATGAACGCCCGCAACCCGGCGTCGTCCCCGGGCAGACCGATGCCGGTGGTGAGCACCAGTTCGCCACCGCCGAGCAGGGTGGCGATGTCGGGCACCTCGGCGACGTGCACCCAGCGGACGGGTCGGTCCAGCCCCTCGTCACCGGCGACGACGCGTGGCGCGCCGTGGCGGACCGGGCCCAGGGCGAGGACCTCACGGACGGTAGGGAACACGGCCGACACGCTACCGTCCGTGACGCCGGATCTCGAACAGCGGCCGGCGACGCGAGCCGGGGCGGCGGCGTGGGCTGCCCCGGCCTGGCGGCGTGGTAGGAGGGCTCAGTCGACGCCGAACTCCATAGCGGCGCGGTCGAGGGCCGCGTCCTCCGCCGAGGCGACGCCCCGGGACGCGATGGCTTCCGCGCCGCCCTCGGGCATCGCACCGATCAACCCGGTGGAGGCGGCCTGCGCGGCCCCGATCATCCGCTGCGGGTTCCCGCCGCCGACCAGGCCGAGGGAGGCGTACTGCTCCAGCTTCGACCGCGAGTCGGCGATGTCCAGGTTGCGCATCGTGAGCTGGCCGATCCGGTCCGACGGGCCGAACGCCGAGTCCTCGGTGCGCTCCATGGACAGCTTGTCGGGGTGGTAGCTGAACGACGGACCGGTGGTGTCCAGGATCGAGTAGTCCTCGCCCCGGCGCAGCCGCAACGTCACCTCGCCGGTGACCGCCGTGCCGACCCACCGCTGCAACGACTCGCGGAGCATCAGCGCCTGCGGGTCCAGCCAGCGGCCCTCGTACATCAGCCGACCGAGGCGGCGACCCTCGTTGTGGTAGTTCGCCAGGGTGTCCTCGTTGTGGATGGCGTTCACCAGCCGCTCGTACGCGTAGTGCAGCAGCGCCATCCCGGGCGCCTCGTAGATGCCTCGGCTCTTGGCCTCGATGATCCGGTTCTCGATCTGGTCCGACATGCCCAGGCCGTGCCGGCCGCCGATGGCGTTGGCCTCCAGCACCAGGTCGACGGCGCTGCCGAACTCCTTGCCGTTGATCGTGACCGGTCGACCCTGGTCGAAACCGACTGTGACGTCCTCGGTCGGGATCTCCACCGACGGGTCCCAGAACCGGACGCCCATGATCGGGTTGACCGTCTCTATGCCGGTGTCGAGGTGCTCCAGGGTCTTCGCCTCGTGCGTGGCGCCCCAGATGTTGGCGTCGGTCGAGTACGCCTTCTCGGTGCTGTCGCGGTAGGGCAGGCCGCGCTCCAGCAGCCACTCGGACATCTCCTTACGGCCACCCAGTTCGGTGACGAAGGCGGTGTCGAGCCACGGCTTGTAGATGCGCAGCATCGGGTTGGCCAGCAGGCCGTACCGGTAGAACCGCTCGATGTCGTTGCCCTTGAAGGTCGAGCCGTCGCCCCAGATCTGCACGTCGTCGGCGACCATCGCCCGCACCAGCAGGGTGCCGGTCACGGCGCGGCCCAGCGGGGTGGTGTTGAAGTAGGCCCGACCGCCGGTGCGGATGTGGAAGGCGCCGCAGGTCAACGCGGCGAGGCCCTCCTCGACCAGGGCGGCGCGGCAGTCGACCAGGCGGCCGAGCTCGGCGCCGTAGCTGAGCGCACGACCGGGCACCGAGGCGATGTCGGGCTCGTCGTACTGGCCGATGTCGGCGGTGTAGGCGCAGGGAATGGCGCCCTTGTCGCGCATCCACGCGACCGCGACCGAGGTGTCGAGGCCGCCGGAGAAGGCGATGCCGACACGTTCGCCGGTGGGCAGGGAGGTGAGGACCTTGGACACGGGGAAAATTATGCAATAGAACGCATGGCCATGCAAGCCGATGTGGTCTACCCGCCGTCGACCGGCGCGTCGTCGCGCCCCAGCTCCCAGAACGCGACCGCCGCCGCGGCGGCGACGTTCAACGAGTCCACGCCGCGCCGCATCGGAAGGACCACCCGCACGTCGCTGGCGGCCTGCGCCGCCGCGGTGAGGCCCGGCCCCTCGGCGCCGAGCAGCAACGCCGCCCGCTCACGCTGCGCCGGGGTCAACCGCTGCATCGGTACGGCGTCCGGCGCGGGCGTCATCGCGAGCACCGTGAAACCGGCCTCCCGCACCTGGTCCAGGCCCTCCGGCCAGCGGTCGAGTTTCGCGTACGGCATGGCGAAGACCTCGCCCATGCTGACCCGGACGCTGCGCCGGTAGAGCGGGTCGGCGCAGGTCGGCGAGAGCAGTACCGCGTCGACACCGAGCGCGGCGGCGCCCCGGAAGATCGCGCCCAGGTTGGTGTGGTTGTTCACGTCCTCCAGGACGACGACCCGGCGCGCGGTGGCGAGCACCTCGGCCGCCGTCGGCAGCGGCCGGCGGTGGAACGACGCCAGCACCCCCCGGTGTACGTGGAAACCGGTGGCCCGTTGCAGCACGTCCTGGGTCGCGGCGTAGACCGGGGCGTCGCCGGTGTCCAGGTCGGCGAGCTGGTCGGCCCGCTTGGCGTCGACCAGGTACGACCGGGCCGGGTAGCCCGCGCGCAGCGCCCGGCGCAGCACCAGCTCCCCCTCGGCGATGAACAGGCCGTGCGGTGGTTCCCAACGGGTGCGCAGCTCGACGTCGGTGAGCGCCCGGTAGTCGGCGATCCGGTCGTCGTCGGGGTCGGTGATCTGGTGGACGGGCACCCGACGATTCTGCCGGACGCGGAGCAGCGCGCTCCGAGGCCCGCCCGACGAGGCGTTTTGTCCGAAGAAGAAGGGGAATGCCCGGCAGACAACGGACGTGACGGGAAGGACCAGCCAGGTGAGCGCAGACGACACCACCCCGGGCGAAGCGGGTGCCCTGCCCCGGCGTCCGACCGTCGCGGACCACATCGTGTCGCGACTGTTCAGCTGGGGCGTGCACCGCTACTTCGGCTACCCCGGCGACGGCATCAACGGCCTCACCTCCGCGCTGCAACGCACGAACGGACGAGCCCAGTTCATCCAGGTCCGCCACGAGGAGACCGCCGGCTTCGCCGCCTCCGCGCATGTCAAGTACGGCGGCGGCCCGCTGGGCTGCGCGCTGGTCACCAGCGGGCCGGGCGCCATCCACCTGCTCAACGGCCTGTACGACGCGAAGCTCGACCACCAACCGGTGATCGCCCTGGTCGGGCACACCGCGACCACCGCCGAGGGCGGCGGCTACTACCAGGAGGTCGACCTGCTCGCCCTCTACAAGGACGTGGCGGCAGCGTTCCTGGCCCAGCTCGACAACCCGGCACAGGTACGCCACCTGGTCGACCGGGCGTGCCGCACGGCGCTGGCCCGGCGTACCGTCACCGCGCTGATCCTGCCCCTGGACATCCAGGACGAGCCGGCTGTCCCGAACCCGCCCCACGCGCACGGCTACTACCAGACCAGCAACGCGCCGAGCAGCACGCCGACGGTGCCACCGGAGGCGGACGTACGCCGGGCGGCCGAGGTCCTGCGCGGCGGGCAGCGGGTGGCCATGCTGGTCGGCCAGGGTGCCCTCGGCGCACGCGACGAGGTCCGCGAGATCGCTGATCGACTCGGGGCCGGCGTGGCCACCGCACTGCTCGGCTTCACCGCCGTCGACCACCGCGAGCCGTGGGTGACCGGCGCGATCGGGCTGCTCGGCACCCGACCGAGCTGGCAGCTGATGAGCGGCTGCGACCGGCTGCTGATCGTGGGCAGCAACATGCCGTACTCGGAGTTCTACCCACAACCCGGGCAGGCCCGCGCGGTCCAGATCGACCTGGACGGCACCCAGCTCGGGCTGCGCTACCCGACGGAGGTGAACCTGACCGGCGACGCCCGCCCCACGCTGCGGGCCCTGCTGAACGAGCTGGGCCCCGGCCCCGGGCCGACCGCCTGGCGGACGGAGGTCACCGAGGCCACCTCGGCGTGGCGTCGGGTGCAACACGACCTGGCCGAACAGGCCGCCGACCCGGTCAACCCGCAGTTGCTCTTCCACACCCTGAACGAGCGGCTGCCCGACGACGTGCTGCTTGCCGTCGACTGCGGCACCACCACCGCCTGGTACGCCCGACACATCCAGGTACGCCCCGGCATGCTGGCCAGCCTCTCCGGCACGCTGCTGTCCATGGGCGGCGCCATGCCGTACGCGCTGAGCGCCAAGTTCGCCCACCCGGACCGGCCGCTGGTCGCGCTGATCGGTGACGGGGCCATGCAGATGAACGGCGTCAACGAGCTGATCACCGTGGCGAAGTACTGGCGCAGCTGGGCCGACCCGCGCTTCGTGGTGCTGGTGCTCAACAACCGGGATCTGGCGTTCGTCAGCTGGGAACAGCGCTCCACCGAGGGGACGCCGATGTTCCCGGACAGCCAGCAGTTGCCGGACATCGCCTACCACCAGTGGGCGGAGGTGCTCGGGCTGCACGGCGAGTTGATCGACTCACCGGATCAGGTGCGCGACGTCTGGGACCGGGCGCTCACCGCCGACCGGCCGGTGGTGATCAACGCCCTGGTCGACCCGGCGGAGCTGATGCTGCCACCGCACTTCACCGTCGAGCAGGCCCGCAAGACCGCTGCGGCGGTGCTACGCGGCGACACCGACTGGGCCGGAATCATCCGCCGCGGCCTCCCCTCGACGCTCGCGAGCTACCGCCCCCGCCGGCGCAAGGACTGATCGGGACCTCCAGAACATCGAGGGATTGCCCGAGATCAATCATGGGTACCTGGCTCTCCGCTCACCCACGGGGGGTGGCACAAGGGAGCCGACAATGAGATCGACTACGACAATCAGACGAGGCATGGTCGCCGTGGTGGCGATGGCGTTGCTGGCCGGATGCGGCGATGGTGACGGCGGGCAGTCGGCACCGGCTGCCCCCGCAGACAACGGTGTCGCGGCGCTCGCACCGAACGAGGCGCTTCAGCGCGCCACGACGGCGGTGAAGAACGCGAAGTCCTACCGCCTGGCCGGTGACATCGACACCGACGGCCAGAAGATGACCCTCGACTTCAAGATGACCGGCAGTGACCTGGCTGGTCAGGTGTCCACGGACGAGGGCACAGTGGAACTGCTCTCGGTGGCCGGCCAGCAGTACATCCGGCCGGACGAGAAGTTCTGGGTGAAGAACGTCGGTGCCAAGGCATCGGGCGAGATGGTGAAACTGATGGGCGACAAGTGGGCCAAGGTCTCCAAGAAGGACGAGTTCACCCGGCTCTTCAACGTCGGCAACGTCGACGAACTGCTCAAGCCCGAAGGCACCATGACCAAGGGTGAGGCCAAGGAGATCGACGGCGTGAAGACTGTCGGCCTCGTTGACGGCGACAAGGACGGCACGCTCTACATCGCCACCACCGGCGAGCCGTACCCGGTCCGGATTGAAGGCGGCCAGGACGCGGCCGGCCAGGTCACGTTCAGCGATTTCGGTGCGACCTTCGACGAGCTGAAGGCGCCACCGGCGAACCAGGTTGTCGACTTCGACCAGTTGAAGCGCAAGTAGAAGACCGCACTCCTCGGCCGGCGCCTCCGCACCTCGGTACGGAGGCGCCGGCGCGTTGCCGGGTCAGCCGCGGCGGTCGAGCCAGCGTTGCAGGGCTGAGCGGGGGTCCTGGGTGGGCTCCTGCTGACGCTCCGGGACCGCTGGCCGCTCGACCGGGCGGCGCGCGTCGCCGGCCAGCTCGCGGCTCGGTGCGACGAACGCCTTCTCCGGTTGGCCCTTCACGGCGGTGGCGATGACCCGGGCCACCGCGTCGATCACCTTGGTTTGCACGGCCGACCCCACCGAGTCGGCCGGGTCGTCCGGGTTGGCGGCGATACCGGCCACCGCGACCTGCGGGGTGAAGCCGACGAACGTCTCGGTGGAGTTCTGCTCCGAGCTACCCGTCTTACCAGCCACCGGTCGGCCGTCGAGGATGTCGTTCACACCGGTGGCGGTGCCGCCGTTGCACTGCCCGAACGCCGACTGCTGACCCACCGGGCAGCGCGCCGCGTCGGTCGCGGCACGCGCGACGTCCGCGTCGAGCACCCGCTTGCAGGACGGCTGCCCCACCGGCACCTTCGTGCCGTCCGCGCCGGTCACCGAGACCACCGGCACCGGCGTGCAGTAGGTGCCGTCGGCGGCCACCGTCGCGTACGCGTTGGCCAGGTCCAGCGGGGTGCTGGCCGCCACTCCCAGAGTGAACGAGCCCCAGTTCGCGGCGTTGTTCTTGGCGAAGGCCGCGTCCGAGTCGGCGCGGAACGTGATGCCGAGCCGCTGCGCCATCTGGACCACCTTGTCCTGGCCGACCTGCTCGGCCAGCCAGACGAAGTAGGTGTTCACCGAGCGGCCGAAGCCGTCCCACATCATCCGGTACCCGTCCATCCAGTCCGGGTTGGCGTTCGCCGGGCACCAGTGACCGTCACAGCTGCCCGGCCCCTCGGCGGGGTACCGGGTGGGCAGTTTGGCGGGCGCGTCGAAACCGGTGGAGAGGGTACGGCCCGACTCCAGCGCGGCGAGCATCGTGAACATCTTGAACGTGGAACCCGCCTGGTATCCGTCGACGCTGGCTCCGCCGGAGATCAACGGGTTGACGGTGTTCGGGTAGTTCGCCTGCCCGGCCGGGTTGTCGGCGAGGCTGTAGTGCCTGTTGACCGCCATCGCCAACACCCGACCGGTCCCGGGCTGGACCGCCGCGATCGGCAGGGCGCGCTTGTTGTCGTACCCGTAGACCTTTGTGGCCTGCTGTTGCGCGGTGGCCTGGATCTTCGGGTCCAGCGAGGTGACCACGGTGTAGCCGCCCGAACGCAGTGCCTGCTCGCGCTCCGCGACGGTAGCCCCGAAGGCCGGCTGGGTCAGCCACCACTGGCGCAGGTAGTCGCAGAAGTAGCCCCAGTCGTCGTGGCCCTGGGAGACGGCGGTGCAGCCGTTGGGCTGGGCGGTGGGGCGCAGGGCCAGCGGCTCGGCCTTGGCCTGGGCGGCCTGCGCTGCGGTGATCGCGTTGGTGGCGACCATCGAGTCCAGCACGTACGACCGGCGGGTCACCGCCTCGTCCTTGTCGCCGCTGATCGGGCTGTACGCGTCCGGGGACTGCACCAGACCGGCCAACAGGGCCGACTCGGCGAGGGTCAACTGCGCCGGAGGCTTGCCGAAGTACCGCTGGCTGGCCGCCGCGATCCCGTACGCGCCGGAGCCGAAGTAGGCGATGTTCAGGTACCGGTCGAGGATCTCGTCCTTGCCGAGGTTCTTGTCGAGCGCGCTCGCGTACCGGATCTCCTGGATCTTGCGGCCCACTGTGGGATCGGTGGCGGCGGCGCGCTCCTCGGCGGTGCGGGTGGGGTCGGTCTTGAGCACGTTACGGACGTACTGCATGGTCAGCGTCGAGCCGCCCTGCTCGGTGCCGCCACCCTTGACGTTGGCCACCAGCGCCCGGGCCAGGCCGCGCAGGTCCGCACCACCATGGTCGTAGAAGCGCCGGTCCTCGGCCGCCACGATCGCCTGCCGCATGACCGGAGCGATCTCCGACAGGGGTACGTCGGTGCGGTTCACATCGTAGAACGTGGTGATCAGCGTCTTGCCGTCGTTGGCGTAGAGGTACGAACGCTGCGGCGTGGCCGGGGTCTTCAGCGAGGCAGGCAACGCGGCGTACGACCCGAGCGCGGAGCGGGCGGTGAGCCCGAGCAGCAGGTTGCCCGGCAGTGCGGCGACTGCCAGGACGAGCCCGGCCAACACGCCGGCGAGCAGCACGGTGAACAGCCGCGACAGCGGCGAGCGAGGGGCGGCCATGCTCCCCAGGATTGCCACGAAAGCCGCCAACCGACCACCCCCACAGCCAGATTGTCAGCAACTTCACGGCCCCCCACCAGCCAATCCCCACCCCAAGCCCCAACCCCGCACCCCCGCCCCGAGGGCCGGGCCGGGCGGCCGACACTCGTTGATCATGAAGTTATTGCCGGGACACGCCGAGGGCGAGCGCAATAACTTCATGATCAACGGGCGCGGGGCAACCGGCGCGGGGCGGGACCCGGGCGGGGGGCGGGACCCGGGCGTGGGGCGGGACCCGGGCGTGGGGCGGGACCCGGGCGTGGGGCGGGACCCGGGCGGGTGGCGGGACCCGGGCGTGGGGTTAGGGGTTTGGGGTGCTCAGGCTGGCGCTGGCGGCGTCTCTGGCGGTTTCGCGGGGCATCAGGCGGCCGGAGCGGTAGCCGATGCCGATGCCGGCGATCAGCACGAAGATCGCGCCGAAGGTCTGCAACGAGCCGATCAGGGCGCCGCCGAGGCCGAGCAGCGGCGCGGCGATGATCAGCATGACGCCGTCGCCGAGGCTGAAGGTGCCCGAGCGGGCCACCGCCCACCCGGTGAGGAACCAGCCCGCGCTGTAGAACGTCGCGCCGAGCAGGACCAGCGACCGCGCGGTGGCACCGAAGACCGGCGTCTGCTCCTCGAACCCGGCGAACGGCAGCATCAGCACGGTGCCGGCGATGCTGACCAGCAACCCGGCGGCGGCCACCCGGCGGCTGCGGGTCGCGGCCAGCAGCCCGGTGAGGGCCAGCAACGCGAGCAGGCCGAGCCAGACCGCGGCCACCCAGCCGATCAGGTAGACCGCTCGGCCGTCGGCCGGATAGGGGTCGTTGCCCACCCCTCCGTCGCTGGCCATCGCCACCGCGCCGTAGAGGATGGCGTACGCGGGCAGCAGCCAGACCGCCGCCCGCGCGAACCGACGCAACGACCAGGCCCAACTGGCGTTCGTGGCGGGGGCGCCCGGGGTCGGCTCGCCGACGAAGGGCAGTACGCCGAACCCACCACCGCTGCGCCGGGAGCCCAGCGGGGCGACCGGGTCGTGCGCGCCGGGCACCGGGGCCGAGGACCACATCCGATTCGCCGGATCCTTCATGCGTCACCTCGCTCGCCGACGAGCGGTGCGGGACGCGCCGGGGCGCCCCGATTGCCTGGTCACCACCCGTCCTAGGACCGATCGTGGCAGGCGTCGGAGCGCCCCATGAGTCTTTTTCGTATTAAGGCCATGTGTCAAAGCCTCGGTCGAGGCTTTGACACAGACCCTTACCGGCCAGGTGGCCGGCGTAGGAGATCAGCCGCGTTCGCGCTGGTCGGCCGGGTCCTCGACGAGGCTGGCCGGCGACACCGGCTCCGGCGCGGGCAGCCCCTGCGGCTTGTTGCCGCCGGTGGCCTGCGCCTCGGCGACGCGTACCTCGTCGTGGATCTGCTGGGCAGCGTCCGCCGCCGCCTGCGCCGCCGCCGCGGCCTCCCGCTCGACCTGGCTCGCGTGTTCGGCTGCCTCCGGTGCGGGAAGGTCCCCCACCATCTGGCTCAGCCCGCCCAGCGCGCCACCCATGCCCTCCAGGGCCTTGGTCAGCTCGGCCGGGACGATCCAGACCTTGTTGGCGCTGCCCTGGGCGATCTGCGGCAGGGCCTGCAGGTACTGGTAGGCGAGCACCTTCTGGCTCGGGTTGGCCTGGTGGATCGCGTCGAACACGGTCCGGATGGCCTTCGCCTGACCCTCGGCCTGCAGGATCCGGGCCTGCCGGTCACCGTCCGCACGCAGCACCGCGGACTGCTTGTCACCCTCGGCGGTGAGGATCACCGACTGCTTGTGCCCCTCGGCGGTGAGGATCGCCGCACGGCGGTCCCGCTCGGCGCGCATCTGCTTCTCCATGGAGTCGCGGATGCTGGCCGGCGGCTCGATCGCCTTGATCTCGACCCGGGTCACCTTGATGCCCCAGCGGCCGGTGGTCTCGTCCAGCACACCCGAGAGGTGCCTGTTGATCTCGTCCCGGCTGGTGAGCGCCCGCTCCAGATCGAGCGAGCCGATCACGTTACGCAGCGTGGTGACGGTCAACTGCTCGATGGCCTGAAGGAAGCTGGAGATCTCGTAGGTCGCCCGGACCGAGTCGACCACCTTGAAGTAGAGAACCGTGTCGATCGAGACCACCAGGTTGTCCGAGGTGATCACCGGCTGCGGCGGGAAGCTGACCACCTGCTCCCGCATGTCGACCTTGGTACGCACCGCGTCGATGAACGGCACCAGCAGGTTGAGGCCGGGGTTGAGGGTGCGCTTGTACTTGCCGAGCCGTTCCACCACGTCCTGGCGTTGCTGCGGCACGATCCGCACCGCCTTGGCCAGCGTTATCACGGCGATCAACGCCACCGCGATGATCAGCACACCTATGACCGTCATCGGTTCACCCTCTCGCTTCCGGCAATTCGCCGGCGGAAGAAACATCGTCCTGCCAGACCAGGGCTGTCGCGCCCCGGACCTTTATCACCCGAACCCGTTCACCGGGCTCGAAAGTCTGCGTCGTGTCGTACGACCGGGCGGTCCACAACTCACCGTCGATCTTGACCAGGCCGTGCTCGGCGTCCACTCGTTCCAACACCAGTGCCGTGGAGCCCTCGATCGCCTCCACGCCGAACGGCTGCTCGCCGCTCTCCAGCGCGGAGCGGCTGTGCCGCCGGATGACCGGTCGGACCACCACCAGGCTCAACGCCGACACCACAGCGAACACCAGTGCCTGCACCGCGACCGGCGCACCCAGTGCGGCCGCACCGGCGGCGGCGAACGCACCGACCCCGAACATGATCAGAAATAGCGTCGTCGTGAAAATCTCGGCGACGGCCAGCACCACACCCAAAACGATCCACACCACGGCGTCCACACCGCAAGGGTGACACGTTAATGCACGAGCAGCCCACCCGTGATGATCAGTAGGCTCGGCGACACGAGCGCCGTCCACCGCATTCACCGGCCGAACGAGGAGATTCCCTTGACCCTGCTGCCCGCGACCGCCCGGCAGATCGACACCCAGGTCGCCCAGGCGCAGATCGACGGACGTACCCCGTCACTGGTGCTGGGCGTGGTCCGCGACGGCACGCTGGTCCACCTCGCCACCGCCGGCGAGCACCCCCGCCCGGACGCCGACCTGCAGTACCGGGTCGGCTCGATCAGCAAGACGATGACCGCCACCTTGATCATGCAGTTGCGTGACGCTGGCCAGCTCTCCCTCGATGACCCGCTGGACCGGCACCTGCCCGGCACGGCGGCGGGCGCGCTCACAGTGCGTCAGCTGCTCGGGCACGCCAGCGGCATGCAACGCGAACCCGAGGGCGACTGGTGGGAGCGGAGCGCGGGCGCCGACCTGGCCGGGCTGCTCGACGGCCTCAACGCCGACAAGATCGCCTACCCGCCGCACACCGCCTACCACTACTCCAACCTGGCCTACGGGCTCCTCGGTGGCGTGCTCGAACGGCTCACCGGAATGCGGTGGGCCGACCTGCTCGACGAAAGGGTGTTCGGCCCGCTGGGCCTGCGCCGCACCACCTACGCGGCCACCGAGCCGTACGCCCCCGGCTACGTCGTCCACCCCTGGCACGGCACCCTGCGCGAGGAACCCCGTACCGACACCGGCGCCATGGCCCCCGCCGGGCAGCTCTGGTCGACGATCGAGGACCTCGGCCGCTGGGCCGCATTCCTGGCCGACCCCGACCCGTCGGTGCTGGCCGCCGAGACGCTGACCGAGATGTGCGCCCCCGTGGTGATCAGCGACCTCGACTCCTGGACCGGCGGGCACGGCCTGGGGCTGGAGCTCTACCGCGACGGCGAGCGGGTGTACGTCGGGCACGGCGGCTCGATGCCCGGGTACGTGGCCGCCCTCATGGTGCACCGACCCAGCCGCACCGCCGTGGTCGGCTTCGCCAACTCGTACGGCTTCCCGATCACCGGGCTCGGCCGTCAGCTGCTGACCATGGTGCTGGACGCCGAGCCGGCGCTTCCGCAGCCGTGGCGGCCCGCCACCGCCGCACCCGACGCGGGGTCGGCCGAGCTGACCGGTCGCTGGTGGTGGATGGGCACCTCGCTGGACCTGAGCTGGGACGCGGGTGACCTGGTGGCCCACGTACGCGGTGAGCGGGTGAGCCGGTTCACCGCCGAGGGGACGGACCGCTGGCGGGGACGTTCCGGCCCGGAGAACGGCGAGATCCTGTCGGTGCTGCGCGACGACAGCGGACGGGCGCTGGCAGTCGACATCGCCACGTTCGTCTTCACGCGCAGCCCGGACGAGGTTCCCTGACCGGCCGCCGGGGTCGGGCGGTCAGGCCGGCTCGGTGACGAAGTCGATGAGCCGTTCCATGGCGTTGATCAGAGGGGTCTCCACGTCGGCGAAGCTGTTCACCCTGGACAGGATGTGCCGCCACATGTCGGCCGGCTCGGCCACCCCGAGGGCCGCGCAGACCCCCTCCTTCCACGGCCGCCCCGGCGGCACGACCGGCCACGCCGCGATACCCAACGCCGCCGGTTTGACCGCCTGCCAGACGTCCACGTACGGGTGGCCGGTCACCAGCACGTAGGGCGAGTTCACCCGGGCCACGATCCGGCTCTCCTTGCTGCCCGGCACGAGGTGGTCGACGAGCACGCCGAGTCGCCGGGTCGGGCCGGGGCCGAAGTCGCGTACGTCGGCGTCGAGGGCATCGATGCCGTCCAGCGGCTCGACCACCACACCCTCGATCCGTAGGTCGTCGCCCCAGATCCGCTCGACCAGCGCGGCGTCGTGGATGCCCTCCACCCAGATCCGGCTGGCCTTGGCCACCTGGGCGCGGACGTTGTCCACCGCCACCGAACCGGACGCGGTACGTCGACGGGCCGCCGGAACCGGCGCACGGGTGGGGCGGCGCAGCGTCACCGGGCGGCCGTCGAGCAGGAACGCCGCCGGCAGCAGCGGGAAGTTGCGCCGTTTACCGTGCCGGTCCTCCAACACCACCGCGCCGGCCTCGAAGCCCACCACCGCTCCACAGAACCCGGAGTCGGCATCCTCGACCACGAGATCCGGTTCGGCGTCCACCTCGGGGGTGACCTTGCGCCGTCGCCAGTCGCCCGCCAACACGTCCTCGCCGTATCGCCCCGCCATGTCGATCACGCTAGACCCAGCCCGCCCCCACCCCACCCCCGACACACCGCCCCACCCCCACCCCCACCCCCCGACCCCCGACCCCCCACCCCCACCCCTCCACGTCAGCCGCCACCCACCGCTGTCGATCATGCAGTTGTGGTGCTCCACGAAACGGCTACAACCGGTGCCTGTCACCCACCACCACTGCATGATCGACGCGACCCGGGGCGCGGAGACAGGGGCGGGCCGGAGCGGGGATCGGGGCGAACAGGGCAGTTGGGGGCAGGCCGGGCGACCGGAGCGGCAGCCGAGACAGGGCCGGTCGTGACCACGTACCCTTTCGGCATGTCCACCCCCGCAACGGGCGCGGTCACACTCGCGCCGCGCCGGTCCAGCCGGTTCGTTGCCTGGGTGCGCGCGTGGCGCGCCGGGTTGGTGCCCTTCGACGAGGTCGCCGACGCCATCGCCGGCGACGAGGAACACCTCGTTGCGGACGCCCCGGGCACCTGGACCGACGTCCCGCTGGGTGCCGCGCTGCCCACCCTGGCCAAGCTCTCCCCGGACGAGATCCGCCTGGTGCTGCCCGCGCCGGGCGACCCGAGGGGTCTGCCCGGCCCCGGTGACTTCGCCGGTGCGGCGCTGGTCACGGGTGAGGCGGTGGTCGCCGGCGGGCTGGGGTTGATCCCGGAGGTCCGCTCGCACACCTCCGGCTCGGGAGACTGTTTCGAGACGGTGCTGTGGCGGGTCTACCCACTGCCCGCCAACGCCCCCGCCGCGTCACTCTCGTTGCCTGGCGCCGCCGAGGCGGAGGCCGAGTTGGCCACCGCGCTGGCCGAGACGACAGCCGTGCTGACCCGCCTCGACGTCGCCCAGTGGCGGCCCGAGTTGGCCGGTGCGCTGGCCGCGCTCCGCCGCCCGGACGGCACCACCGACCTCCCACCGGGCTTCGACCCGCGGGCCCGCCGACTCTTCGCCCGGGCCGCGGTGCTCGACCGGGTGCTGGCGTTGGCCGGGCACGCCGCCCCGGGCGGCGCGATCAACAACTACGAGGCGCAGCAGCGGGACGCGGCACTTCGCCCCCTGACCGCAGCCTGCCGGCAGGCGCTGGTGGCCGCCTGCAACGCCCCCCTGCGCCCCTGACCAGCGCCGGCACCAGACAGCAAGACCGGGGCAGGTCAGATCTCGTCGAGCAGGTCCGCGACCGAGTTGATGATCCGCGACGGGCGGTACGGGTAACGCTCCGCCTCGGTGCGGCTGCTGATCCCGGTGAGCACCAGGATGGTCTCCAGCCCAGCCTCCAGGCCGCACAGGATGTCGGTGTCCATCCGGTCACCGATCATCGCGGTGCTCTCCGAGTGGGCGTTGATGGTGTTGAGCGCCGAGCGCATCATCATCGGGTTGGGCTTGCCGACGAAGTACGGCTCGACCCCGGTCGCCTTGGAGATCATGGCGGCGACCGAGCCGGCGGCGGGTAGTGCGCCCTCCACGGACGGGCCGGTCACGTCGGGGTTGGTGCAGATGAACCGGGCGCCGTCGTTGATCAGGCGGACGGCCTTGGTGATCGCCTCGAAGCTGTAGGTGCGGGTCTCGCCGAGCACCACGTAGTCGGGGGCGAAATCGGTCAGCACGTAGCCGACGGCGTGCAGCGCCGTGGTCAGCCCGGCCTCACCGATGACGTACGCGGTGCCACCCGGGCGCTGGTCGGCAAGGAACTGGCCGGTGGCCAGGGCGGAGGACCAGATCGACTCCTCCGGCACGTCCAGCCCCATCCGGCTGAGCCGGGCCGTCAGGTCCCGCGGGGTGTAGATCGAGTTGTTGGTCAGCACCAGGAACGGCTTGCCGGAGGCGCGCATCCGGTTGATGAACTCCGGCGCGCCGGGCACCGGCTGGCCCTCGTGCACCAGCACGCCGTCCATGTCGGTCAGCCAACTCTGCACGGGCTTACGGTCATGCATGATGATCCTCAGAGGTCAGGGGCGACGGGTCGGCACGCAACAGACGGTGGCGCAGGTGTCCCACATCGGCAGCTCGCCCAGGCGTCGGCGCAGCTGCGCGCCGTCCGGGTCGGTCCGCTCGGTGACCAGCTCACGCACCATGGTCACGAAACGCGGGTCGGTGCCCGGCGTACCGGCCCGGACGAAGTCCAGGCCGAGCTGCTTCGCCGTCTCCAGCGCTTCGGTGTCCAGGTCCCACACGACCTCCAGGTGATCGGAGACGAACCCGATCGGGCTGACCACCACACCGGTGGTGCCGCCCTGCGCGAGGGCGGCCAGGTGGTCGTTGATGTCCGGTTCCAGCCACGGGACCTGCGGCGGGCCGGAGCGGCTCTGCCAGACCAGGTCGTACCCCAGGTCGGGTGCGGCGGCCGCGGCGACGAGCCGGGCGGTCTCGTGCAGCTGAGCCTCGTACCGGCCGCCGTGCGGGCCGGCGTTGGCCGCCATCGAGTTGGGGATGGAGTGGGCGGTGAAGACCAGCCGGGTGGTGTCCCGCAACGCCGGGTCGAGCTGGCTCAACGCCGCCCGGACCGCGTCGACGTGCGGCTCGACGAAGCCGGGGTGGTCCCAGAACTGTCGCAGCTTCTCGATCACCGGGGCGTCCGGGCCGACGGCGGCACGCGCGGCGGCGATGTCCTCCTGGTACTGCCGGCAGGAGGAGTAGCCGCCGTACGCGCTGGTGACGAAGGCCAGTGCCCGGGTGACCCCGTCGTCGCGCATCTGGGTCACGGTGTCGGCGAGCATCGGGTCCCAGTTGCGGTTGCCCCAGTAGATGGGCAGGTCGACACCGTGCGCGGCGAAATCGGCGCGGACGGCGGCCAGGAGGTCCCGGCACTGCTGGTTGATTGGGGACACCCCACCGAAGTGCTGGTAGTGCTCGGCGACCTCGACCAGTCGTTCGGGAGGCACACCTCGGCCCCGGGTCACGTTCTGCAGAAACGGCATCACGTCCTCGGGCCGTTCGGGCCCGCCGAAGGACACCAGCACCAGCGCGTCGTACGACATGGGGTCATTCTTGCCCCTCGGCCGGGACGCCACGGCGACGCCCCCTGGTCCGGACGCGTAGATCACGCGGACGGCGACCAGTGGGCGTCGCGGGGAGCGTCAGGAACCGATGGCGTGGTAGCCGCCGTCGACGTGGACGATCTCGCCGGTGGTGGCCGGGAACCAGTCGGAGAGCAGCGCCAGGCAGGCCTTGGCGGCGGGCTCCTGGTCGGTGAGGCTCCAGCCCAGCGGGGCCCGCTCGGCCCAGGCGTCCTCGAACTGGTCGAAGCCGGGGATCGACTTGGCGGCGATGGTCCGCAGCGGCCCGGCGGCGACAAGGTTGCTGCGGATGCCCTGCTTGCCCAGGTGCATCGCCAGGTAGCGCGACGCCGACTCCAGGCCGGCCTTGGCCACGCCCATCCAGTCGTAGACCGGCCACGCCTTCGTCGCGTCGAAGGTCAGGCCGACCACCGCGCCGCCGGGCGACATCAGCGGCAGCGCCGCCATGGCGAGCGACTTGTACGAGAAGGTGGAGACGTGCAGGGCGGTCGCCACGTCCTCCCAGGGCGCGTCGAGGAAGCCGCCACCCAGGCAACTCTGCGGGGCGAAGCCGATCGAGTGCACGACACCGTCGAGGCCGTCGACGTGCTCGCGTACCCGGTCGGCGAGGCCGGCCAGGTGTTCGGTGTTGGTGACGTCCACCTCGATGACCGGTGCCGGCTCGGGCAGCCGCTTGGCGATCCGCTCGACCAGGGAGAGCCGGCCGTAGCCGGTGAGCACGACCTGCGCGCCGTTCTCCTGGGCGAGCTTCGCCACCGAGAAGGCGATCGAGGCGTCGGTGATGACACCGGTGACGAGCAGCCGCTTACCGGCGAGCAGTCCGGACATCGCTGATTTCCTCCGTAGTCAAAAGGGTTAGTGGCCCATGCCGAGGCCGCCGTCGACCGGGATGACGGCGCCGGAGACGTACCCGGCGCTGTCGGACGCCAGCCAGGTGACCACGTCGGCGACCTCGTCCGGGCTGGCCATCCGGCCGGCCGGGATGGACTTGAGGATCTCCGCCTTGCGGTCGTCGGTGAGGCCGGCGGTCATGTCGGTGTCGATGAAGCCGGGCGCCACCACGTTCGCGGTGATGTTGCGGCTGCCCAGCTCCCGGGTGATCGAGCGGGCGACGCCGACGAGGCCGGCCTTGCTGGCGGCGTAGTTGACCTGCCCGGCGCCGCCGGCGAGGCCGACCACCGAGGAGATGAAGATCATGCGACCCCACTTGGCGCGGAGCATCTTGCCGGAGGCCCGCTTCGCGACCCGGAACGCGCCGGTGAGGTTGGTGTCCACCACGTCGGTGAACTGCTCCTCGGTCATCCGCAGCAGCAGCGTGTCGGCGGTCATGCCGGCGTTGGCGACCAGCACCTCGACCGGCCCCAGCTCGGCCTCGACGGCGGCGAAAGCGGCGTCGATCGAGGCGGCGTCGGTGACGTCGGCGCGGACGCCGAACAGCCCTTCAGGCGCCTCGCCGCTGCGGTGGGTGACCGCCACCCGGTCGCCCTGCTTGGCGAAGGCCTGCGCGATGGCCAGGCCGATCCCCCGGTTGCCCCCGGTCACCAGCACGGTGCGAGCCACTGTTCCCCCTTGCGATGGTCAGCACGGACGCGTCGGAGCCTAGGCGTTACCGGCAGGTAAGCGCTAACGGGAGTCGCGTCACACTGGGGTACGACACCGGGATCAACCCCTGGTGGCACGCCTCGTGGCGGGGTCGGCCCGTAGCGTCCGGGTGGTGAACCGGCATCCGATCGCGGTGGCCCTACGGGCCCTGCGGCAGACAGTTCTCGGCCCGGACGCCCGGCCCGAACGGCCGCTGCTGGCCCGGTGGCCCCGGCTGGCGCCGTACGCCGCGCCGGTCGGCCTGCTCGCCGCGCTCGGCCTCTTCCTGATCACGTTGACAGTGGGGAGCGACTGGGGCCTGCCGCCGCCGATCGCGCTCCTGTTCGCGGCGATGACGGTGGCGCCGCTGCTGGCGCTGCCCCGGCGTCCGCTGCTGGCCTGGCGGCTGACGGTGCTGGCCCTGCTGATCTGCACGTTCAACGCCCCGGCCGACCAGGCCTGGCCGTGGACCCCGCCGCTGGCACTCGGGTCGATCGCGGTGGCGGCGGTGGTCGTCGCACGGGTCGACCGCCCGGTGCTGGCCTGGGTGGTGGCGATCAGCACGGTGCCGGTGTTCACCCTGGTCCACCCCGACAACCGGGTCCCGGTCCTGCTGCTGCTCGGCGCGCTGGCGATCGCTGGCGACCTCATTCGGCGCAACCGGCTGTCCCGGCGGGCGCTGGTCGCGCAGACCGAGCTGAGCGAACGCGAACAGGAACGTCGGGCGGTGCTGGAGGAACGCACCCGCATCGCCCGGGAGCTGCACGACGTGGTGGCCCACCACATGTCGCTGATCGCGGTGCAGGCGGAGACCGCCCCGTACCGGCTGACGGACGTGCCGGCCCCGGCAGCCGCGGAGTTCGTCGCCATCGCCGCGTCGGCCCGTGACGCGCTGACCGACATGCGGCGACTGTTGGGGGTGCTGCGCAGCGAGACGAGCGGGCCGCAGACCGCGCCGCAGCCGGACCTCACCGACCTGGGCGCGATGGTGGACGCGGCACGCCGGGCCGGGCTGCCGGTGACCCTGGACGCCGAGTCGGTGGACGACGACCGGGTGCCCGCGCCGGTCGGGCTGGCCGCGTACCGCATCGTGCAGGAGGGCCTGGCCAACGCGGCCCGCCACGCTGCCCGCGCCGCGGTGCGGGTCACCGTCCGCACCGGTCCGTCCGGTCTGGGGGTACGCGTCGAAAACTCCCCGGCCGACGTCCGACCGACCGATGACGGTGGCTCCGGGCACGGGCTGACCGGCATGCGGGAGCGGGCCACCTCGCTGGGCGGTACGTTCACCGCCGGGCCGCTGCCCGACGGGGGTTACGCGGTGGCGGCCGAGTTGCCGTACGACGCGGAGGGCGGGGACCGATGATCCGGGTGCTGATCGCCGACGACCAGGCGATGGTCCGGCAGGGTTTCGGCGCGCTGCTCGCCGCCCAACCGGATCTGCTGGTGGTGGGGGACGCCGCCGACGGCGCGCAGGCAGTGGCCGCCACCCGCCACCTCGACCCGGACGTGGTGCTGATGGACGTGCGGATGCCGGTCATGGACGGGCTGGAGGCCACCCGCAAGCTGCTCGGTGACCGGTCGACGCAGCGGCCCCGGGTGCTCATCCTCACCACCTTCGACCTGGACGACTACGTGTACGAGGCGCTGCGCGCCGGGGCCAGCGGGTTCCTGCTCAAGGACGCCCCGGCGGCCGACCTGGTGCAGGCGGTGCGGGTGGTGGCGGCCGGGGACGCGCTGCTCGCCCCGGGGGTGACCCGTCGGCTGATCGCCGAGTTCGCGGCCCGTCCGGACCGCCGCAGCCCGCGCCCCACCGACCTGGCCGGGCTCACCCCGCGCGAGACCGAGGTGCTGCGGTTGATCGCCCGGGGCCGCAACAACGCGGAGATCGCGGGTGACCTGGTGGTGGCCGAGCAGACGGTGAAGACGCACGTCGGGCGGATCCTGGCCAAGCTGGGTCTGCGCGACCGGGTCCAGGCAGTGGTGCTGGCGTACGAGACGGGTCTGGTGGCCGCCGGCGAGTAGCCCTGTGGAGCCAGCCCGGAAACGGCTCTGCGGGACGACGACCGGGCCCCGCCCCTGGGCGCAGTCTCCCTCCGGATGACATTCCGGAGGGAGACCGTGATGCGACGACGAGGTGCCAGCCGGGTGGCGATGGCCGCGCTGCTCGGCGTGAACCTGGTTCTACCGACCCGACCCGAGCCGGCCACGGCGGTGGGGTTCGTCGAGGCGTACCCCGTGACGGCGGCGGCGATGCGCGCGGCCGGCCCCCCGTACGCGGACTGGGCGGCCGACGGACGCCGGTTCCTGCTGTTCGACGAGCGCGGTGACGGCCGCGCGGTCGAGGTTTTCGGCGACCTCGCCGACGCGGACCGGATCGCGGTGCTGGTGCCGGGGGTCGGCAGCACCCTCGCCGACTTCGACAGGGGGTTGGGCGGGGTGGCCCGGCGGGCGCCGGCGGTACAGGCCGGGCAGCTCTACCGGGAGCTGCGGGCGCTCGACCCGGCGGCGCGGGTCGCGGTGCTGGCCTGGCTCGGCTACGACCCGCCCGACGGGGTCCTGACGGCCGCCGGTGGCGTCAGCGCGCGGCACGGCGCGGCCGGGCTGGGCACGCTGCTCAGAGAACTGGCCGGACGCCGTCCGGCGGCGACGATCACCCTGGTCGGGCACAGCTACGGGGCGCTGGTGGTGTCGCTGGCGGCGGCGGAGGCCCCGGCCCAGGTCACCGACGTGGTCAGCCTCGGCGGCGTCGGCGCCGGGGTGCAGCGCGCCGACGACCTGCCCGGCGGGCGGCGGTTCTGGGCGGCCGAGTCGCCGACCGACTGGATCCGTCGGGTACCGCCGATGCGGCTGCCCGGCCTGGGTTTCGGCCGGCGACCCGGCGATCCGGCGTTCGGTGCCCGGCCCCTGCCGGTGGGTGGGGTGGCGGGGCACGACGGCTACCTCGCGCCGGGCAGCGCCACGCTGGTCGCGGTGGCGGCGATCGTGCTGGGCGGCGTCGACACCGACGGGATCGGGGACGCCCGGTGAGCCGGGACCGTGCCGTCGACGCCTTGCGGGCGTACGCCATCGGCGGGGTCGTGCTCGGGCACTGGCTGGTCACCGGGTTGGTGCTGACCGGCGACGGCGGGCTGCACCAGGCCAGTCCGCTGACCGCCCTGCCCGACCTGGCACCGATGACGTGGGTGTTGCAGACGCTCGGGTTGTTCTTCTTCACCGCCGGGTTCGGCTCGACCCGGTCGCTGGCCCGTTACCCGGGCGGCGCGGGCGGTTGGGTGGCCGGTCGGCTGCGGCGGCTGCTGCTGCCCACCGTGGCGCTTCTCGGTGTGGGGGCCGCCGTGCTGCTCGCCGCGACCGTCGTCGGCACCTCGGACGACACGCTCGCCGTCGCGCTGCGGCTGGCGGTCAGCCCGCTGTGGTTCCTGCTACCGCTGGTGATCCTGGTCGTGGTGACCGGTCCGCTGCGCGTCGCCGTACGCCGGTGGGGGGTGGCCCGGTGCGCAGCGCCGGCGGTGACCGTGGTGGCAGCGGTCGACCTGGCCGTCCGGCTGCTGCCGTCCGGCACCGACCTGCCCCCGGTCACCGTGCTGGCGGCCTGGTCGGTGCCGTACCTGCTGGGAGTGGCGCACGCCGACGGGCGGCTGGATGGCCGGCGGGCGGGCGGCACGTTGGCGGCCGGTGGGGCTGTCGCGCTGGCGGCGCTGGTGGCGCTGGGCTACCCGGTGAGCGCGGTCGGCGTACCCGGGGCCGGGGTGTCCAACCTGAACCCGCCGTCGCTGCTGGTCGTGGCGTTGGCGGTGACCCAGGTCGGGCTGGGGCTGCTCGCCCGGCCGGCACTGCAGCGGCTGCTGACGCGACCGCTGCCGGGCCGGGCGGTGACCGAGGTGAACCGGTCCGCCGTCCGGATCTACCTGTGGCACCAGCCGGTACTGGTGGCGGTGACCGCGCTCACCGCCCGCGGCGGGCTGGCCCTGCCCGGTCTGCACACCGCCCCGGACGGCCCGGGGTGGGTGCTGGCGCGCTGCTGCTGGCTGCCGTTGCTCGCCGTGGTGCTGGTCACCGTGGTGCGGGTGGGTCAGCCGATGTCGTTTCGGCGGGGCGTACGCGCTGGTGGCGGGTGGCGTCGCCAACCGGGCGGTGGAGGGGCGGCCGACCGGTCGGCCGAGTGCGTTCCGTCGGTACCGCAGGTGTACGATCATCGACGTTCCGGCCCGCCCGACTTGCAGGAGGTGATCGCTGTGCGAGATAGCGATCCTCCCAGTCGTGGCCGGGCCGATGGTCAGTCCCGCTGAGCCACGACTCAGTCTGGTGGCTGACCCCGCTCCGCTCCCCACCGCGTCGGCAACTGCCGAGGTGAGTGTGCCGCGCCGCCCGATCCCGGGCGGTCGCCGGGAGCCGCCCGGTCACGACTTCGTGTGCGCGTCCCCACCCCCTGCGGTCCGCCCCCGCACGCGGACCGTCCAGCCGCCACCCGGAGCCGTCATGAGCCGCTACGTCGCCCCGCTGGGCTTCACCCTCGCCGCCGTCTGGGTGGCCATCGTCTTCGTGCTCGCCGGTGGCGGTCACTGACCGCTCCGGCCCGGCAGCTCGCGCTGCCTGGTGCTGGTGCCGGCGGCGATCGTCGACCGCCGCCGGCGCAGCCGTTCACAGCATCCGGGACGACCACAGCAGACTGAACGCGCCTGCGCAGAGCGCCAACAGCAACGCCACCCCGGCGTACCACTGGGTCACCTCACGCGGCTCGGTGCGGAACCCGATCGAGCTGCCCATGTCCTGATAGACCTGCTTCAACTCGCTCACCGAGGCCGCCTCGTAGAAGTAACCCTCGGTGGTCTCGGCCAGCTCGGCGAGGGCCATCCGGTCCACCGGCACCCGCTGCAACTGCCCGCCGATGTCGACCTGACCGGTGTCGGTGCCGAAGGCGATGGTGGAGACCGGAACGTTTGCGGCCTGCGCGGCCGCCGCCGCCTCCTCCACCGCCCGACCGGAGGTCCGGAAACCGTCGGAGAGCAGCACGATCCGGGCCGGCGGAATACCCGCCGCGCCATCGGCCGGCACCGACCGGATCGCCTCCAGGCAGGTGAACACCGCCTCGCCGGTCGCGGTCGCCTCAGCCAGCACCAGCCCGTCGATGGCGCTGGTCACCGCGTCCCGGTCCTTGCCCGGCGGCACCAGCACGTTGGCCGCCTTGGCGAACGACACGAGGCCCAGGTTGTAGCTCTCCGGCAGCTCACTGACGAACTGCTTGGCCGCCTCCTGGGCCGCCTCCAGCCGGTTCGGCGCCACGTCGTCGGCCTGCATCGACAACGACACGTCGATGGCGAGCATCACCGTGGCCCGCTCCAGCGGTTCCTTGGTGTCCACAGCGGGACGGGCCAGCGCGGTGGCCAGCACCAGCAGGCAGAGCAGGAAGGCGGTCGCCGGGACGTGCCGACGCCAGCCCAGGCCCTTCGGCGCGACGGTACGCAGCAGGTCCACATTGGTGAACCGCATCGCGTACGCCCGGCGGTGCAACTGCCGCCAGACGTAGAACGCGGCGAGGGCGAAGACCGGCAGCACGGCCAACAGCCACCACGGTTGCAGAAAACGGATCATCGTGTCGTCCCCCGGGTACGCGCGTGCCGCTGCGCGGCCACGAATCGCACCATGTCCAGCAGCCAGTCTCGGTCGGTACGCAGACGCAGGTGGGCCGCGCCGGCGCCGCGCAGGGCAGCGGCGATCGTGGCCCGTTGGGCGGTGGCGGCCTCGGCGTAGCGCTGCCGCAGCCGCGGGTCGGCGGTCTGCACCTCGTGCAGCTCGCCGCTCTCCGGGTCGACCACCGGCAACACGCCCACGTCGGGCAACTCCAGCTCACGCGGGTCGACCACCTCGATCGCCAGCACGTCGTGGCGGACGCGCAGCTTGCGCATCGGCCGCGCCCACTGCTCGGCCGGCGCGAGGAAGTCCGAGACCACCACGGCCACCCCACGACGGCGGGGCGGACGGTTGAGCATCTCGATCAGGGCGCCCAGATCACCACGGCCGGGCTGGATGGCGGTGCCGGCGACGGCACGCAGCAGGCCCTGCGCCTCCTTGCGCCCGGAGCGGGCCGGCAGCCGGGTGAGCACCCCGGGCCCGGCCGGCGGTGGTCCGCCCCGCCAGCGTCGGACCGGGGCGGACACTCCGCCACCGGTGCCGATCACGGCGCCGATCCGGTTACCCCCGCGCACGGTCAGGTGGGTGATGGCAGCCGCGGCGGCCACCACCACCTCCCGTTTGAGCCACTGCCCGGTCCCGAAGTCCAGGCTGGCGGAGAGGTCCAGCGCGAGCCAGGTCTCCAGCTCCCGGTCGGCGACCGTACGCCGCACGTGCGGTGTGGTGGTCCGGGCCGTGACCGGCCAGTCCATCCGGCGTACGTCGTCGCCGGGGCGGTACTCCCGGGACTCACCCGCCTCACTGCCCGGTCCGGGCAGCAGGCCGGCGTAGTCGCCCTGGAGCAGACCGTCGAGCTTGCGGGTGACGAGCAGCTGGAGCCGGGACAGCACGGCTTCACTACGGTCGGCCAGGGGGGCCGGACGAGGGGTGGGTGAGGTCACGGGCGCTGCCCGGGCCAGCCAGCGCCCGGCGGCGGCGCGATCGACGGCGGGGTGGCCTGCTGCCGGGGAGCGACCGCCGGGAGCGGAATCGTCGACATCACCCGCTGCACGATGTGGTCGGCGGGTACGTCGTCGGCGAGCGCGTCGTAGCTGAGCACCAACCGGTGCCGCAGGATGTCGGGCGCGATGTCCTGCACGTCCTGCGGCAGCGCGTAGTCACGCCCGCGCAGCAACGCCAGGGCACGCGTGGCCCGGACCAGACCCAGCGAGGCACGCGGGCTGGCCCCGTACTGGATCAGTTGAGCGACGTCCGGCATGCCGTGCTCGGCCGGGGCCCGGGTGGCCAGCACCAACCGGACCGCGTAGTCGACCAGGGCATTGTGGACGAAGACCTGGTCCGCCTTGCGTTGCAGGGCGATCAGCTCCGGGGTGTCGAACACCGCGGTCGGCTCGGGCGCGGCCACGCCCATCCGGTAGACGATCTCCCGTTCCTCCGCGTCGGTCGGGTAGCCCACCACGATCTTCATGAGGAACCGGTCCCGCTGCGCCTCCGGCAGCGGGTAGACGCCCTCCTGCTCGATCGGGTTCTGGGTGGCCATCACCAGGAACGGGTCGGGAACCCGGTGGCTCTCCCCACCGATGGACACCTGCCGCTCGCTCATCACCTCCAGCAGCGCGGACTGCACCTTCGCCGGCGCACGGTTGATTTCGTCAGCGAGCAGGAAATTGACGAAGACCGGCCCCAACTCGACGTCGAACTTCTCGCTCGACTGCCGGTAGATCCGGGTGCCCATGATGTCGGCGGGCACCAGATCCGGGGTGAACTGGACCCGGGCGAAAGACCCACCGACGACCTTGGCGAGGGTCTCCACCGCCAGGGTCTTGGCCACCCCGGGCACGCCTTCGAGCAGGCAGTGACCTCGGGCGAGCAGCGCGACGAACATCCGCTCCACCATCCGGTCCTGCCCGACGATCACACGTTTGATCTCGAACAGGCCCTTTTCCAGCAGGGTGGCGTCCTGCGCTGGTGTGGTCACCGGGGCGGGTGCCGCTCCGTTCGGCGTCGGGGCGTCGGGCATGGTTGGCTGGGCCACCGGTCCTCCACAGCGTTTGTCGGTCGTCGCGGCTCGTGCGGTATCAAGACTCGCACGCCTTGCTGAGTGTCGAGGGAGGGAGAAGCCGATTTCGGGCGCGCCGTCCCCGGCAGCCGATTCGCGCATCTCGGGTGTGCACATACCGGCCTGCCGCGTGTACGATTCACCCCGTCGCCGGGCGGCTCCCCCCGTGGTCGCCCGGCGCTCAAGCTTCCGTCCCGCCTCCCTAGACTGGCCGGGATGAGCACCCCCTCCCCCGCCGACGAGGCCATGATCTGTTCAGCCCGGGGCTGCCGGTCTGTCGCCGTCTGGGCGCTGGAGTGGAACAATCCCCGCCTGCACGATGCCGATCGGCGCAAGACCTGGTTGGCCTGTGCCGGGCACCGGGGCAGCCTCGGCGACTTCCTCGACGCTCGAGGCTTCCTGCGTGCCGTCACTCCGGTGCCCGGATCGCCTACGCTCGACGTGTGAGCGGCGACCCTCCGGCTTCCCCCGGCCCCACCTCCCCGTCCTGGCCGCCCACCCCGGCCACCGCACCACCCGGCGTCGACCCGCCGCCCGGCGCGTTCCCCGCACCCGGCACGCTCGGCCCGGAGCCCACCGCGCCGGATGTCTCGACGCCCGCCCCGCTGCCACCGGGTGCGCTGCCACCCGGTCACCGGCCGGCGCCGGCCGCCGACCAGCGCCCACCCGACCTGCCGCCTCCCGGCCTCCTGCCGCCCGACTCCGGCGCGCTGATGACGGCCGTGCCGGGTGGCCGGGGTCCGCTGGAGCCCTGGCCGGACACTGTCAACTGGCAGCCGATCTCCACCGACCTGATCTGGGTGGAGCTGATCCGGCTGGCGATCGTGGTCGCCATCGGGCTGGCGGTCACCGGGGTCGCCTGGGCGTTCAGCGGCCACTGGTTGTTCGGGCTCGCCGTGGCCGTCGTGCTGGTGCTCGGCGCGTGGCGGGCCATCGCGATCGTCCGCGCGGTCCGGGCCTGGGGGTACGCCGAGCGGGAGAACGACCTGCTGGTCCGGCACGGGCTGCTGGTGCGCCGACTCTCCATCGTGCCGTACTCGCGGATGCAGTTCGTCGACGTGAGCGCCGGGCCGTTGGAGCGCGCCTTCGACCTGGCCACCGTGCAGCTGCACACGGCGGCGGCGGCGAGCGACGCCCGGGTGCCCGGGCTGCGCCCGGCGGAGGCGTCCCGGCTGCGCGATCGACTCACCGCGCTCGGCGAGGATCGGGCGGAGGGGCTGTGAGCACCCGCGCGAGCAGCCGCCGACCGCACCGAGGGCCGCTCCGATGAGCGACGGGCCCGCCGAACCGAGCACCGTGCCGCCCACCGGCCCGACACCACCGGGGCCGGTGCTGCCCGCTGGCACGGCTCCTGATGGCGCGACACCGCCTGGACGGTTGCCGCCTGGCGCGGCACCTGATGGGCCGGTGCCGCCCGGGGCTCCCGCGCCGTGGCCGGCACCACCGGGTGGTGGCGAGGGCGAACCCCGGCAACGACTGCACCCGCTCAGCCCGGTGCTGCACGGCGCCAAGTCCCTGGTCGTGGTGATCGCCGGGCTGTCCTGGTCGACGCTGTCGCGGGTGGGCTTCGGCTGGTTCGCCGCCATGGTGGCGGTGCTGGCGCTCGGCGCGACAGTGCTGTCGGTGATCAGCTGGTACAACACCGGCTACCACGTCGTCGGCCGGGAACTACGGGTGTACGAGGGGCTGCTCTGGCGGCGTACCCGGGCCATCCCGTTGGAACGGTTGCAGGCCGTCGAGGTGGTCCGGCCGCTGCTCGCCCAGCTCACCGGCCTGGCCGAGCTGCGCCTGGAGGTGGTCGGCGGAGGCAAGACCGAGGCGCCACTGGCGTACCTCGGGGTGGTCGACGCGGCAGTGCTGCGCGAACGTCTGCTGGTGCTGGCCGGGCGGGTGGCGCAGCAGCCCGTACCCGGCGACGCGGCGGCCCCGGTGGCCCCGGGTGCGTCGGTGCCCCCGGCGGCCGTACCGGGCCGGCCACTGCACGCGGTGAGCAACCAGAACCTGCTGATCAGCCAACTGCTCACTCCACAGGCGTTCCTGCTCCCGCTCGGTGTGGCCTTCGTCGTGGTGCAGTTCCTCACCGCCGGTTCGTGGTCGTTCGTCGCGGTGGCGAGCACCCTGACCGCGATGGCGGGTGTGCTGCTGCAACCGATCCGCCGCGTCCTCGACGACTGGAACTTCCGGCTGGCCCGCGACGGCGGCACGCTGCGGGTGCACAACGGCCTGCTGGAGACACGGGCGCAGACCGTACCGCTGGAGCGGGTACAGACCGTGCGGGCCACCTGGCCACTGTTGTGGCGGGCGAAGGGCTGGCTGCGGCTGCGGCTGGAGGTGGCCGGTTACTCCGTCGCGGAGGCCGACGACCGTAACCGGCCCGACCGTCTGCTGCCGGTCGGCGACCTGCCGACGGCGACGATGATCGTCGCCGAGGTGCTTCCCGGGGTACGCCTCGACGCTCTCCCGCTGAGCCCGCCGCCGCGCCGGACCCGTTGGCTGCACCCGCTGGGCCGTGCCGCGTTCGGCGCGGGGCTGTTCGAGCGGGTGTTCGCCACCCGGTCGGGGCGGCTCACCCGGCAACTGGTAATCGTGCCGTACGCCCGGATCCAGAGCGTGCGGGTGGTCCAGGGGCCTATCCAGCGCCGTCTCGGGTTGGCCACCGTGCACGCGGACACCGCAGGCGGCTCCGGCGCCACTGCCCAGGACCGCGACCTGGCCGAAGCCTGGGCCCTGGCAGCCGACCTGACGACAAGAGCCCACCAGGCCCGCACCACCCCCCAACCCTGACCCCCCCACCCCCCACCCCCACCCCCTCCCCCCGTGACCGCCTGGCCCGACCCTCTCCCCTCGCGGTGATCATGAAGTTGTTGCCCCGACACGCCGCACGGGAGGGCAATAACTTCATGATCAACGGGGTCGGGGGCGGGCCTTGGGTGGGGGTTAGTGGTCGGCGGGGACCTGGGGGTGGGTGGTGGCGCTGTTCGGTTCGCGGGGGGTTGGGGGGTCGGGCTGAAGGGTCGGGGGGTCGGCGGGGTCGGGGGGCGGTTGCGTTCCGGGCTTCGGGTGGCGGACACGCCACGCCGCCCAGCCGCGCTCCGCCAGACCGACCACCAGGAAGGTCAGCCCCACGTAGGCCCAGCCGACCAACACGTCGATCACGTAGTGCTCACCCGAGTAGACCAGGGTGAAGGTCATCGCCAGCGGGTACGCGAGCAGCAGCGGCCACCAGCGACGACGGGTGGCGGTCAGGAAGAACAGCACCACGAACAACGCCCAGGCGGTGTGCAGCGACGGCATCGCGGCGACCGGGTTGGAGGCGATCTGGCCGGCGTTCAGGACGTTGCCGGCGCCGTGCATGCCGAACGCCTTCCAACCCCGGGTGGAGATCCGGGCAACCTCGGTGAGCAGGCCGTTCTGCGCCGCCCACCAGGGCGGGGCCGCCGGGTAGATGAAGTAGGTGACCAGGCCGGCCGCGCAGAGGAAACCCCACCGCCGCATGTACGCGGCCCAGCGGTGCCGGTCGCGCATCCAGAGCACCGCGGCGGCGGTCAGCGCCACCACGAAGTGGGAGAAGTACACCCAGCTCGCCGCGACATCCCACCAGTGCACCTGCGGGTGGTAGAGGTGCTGCTGCAACCAGACGGTGGGCACCTCACCGCCGGTGGCCCAGCCGAACATGAACCGGTCGGCGACGATCAACTCCATCGCGTGCGGCGTGGCCCCGTTGTCGGCGAACCCGCGCGAGAGGTTGTAGATCACGAACAGCAGCACCACCGGCACCCAGTCCCGGGCGAAGCGCAGGTGGCTACGCCACGGCCGATCGCTGTTCCAGGCGATGGTCGCCAGCCAGATCCAGACGAAGGCGTACGCCGGGTCGGTGGGCAGCCCGATGGCCAGCCACGCGGCGACGAAGGCGACCGCCCAGACGGTCATGGCGACGACGCGCCGACGACCCCCGTCCGGGGACGCGGGCGGGTCGGTCCGGGCGGGGGGCTGGGGGTCAGTCGCGACGGCCATCGGGGTCAAGGTTAACGACGGGTACGGCATCGACCGACGGGGACCACCCGTTGCGCGTCCGGCGTGGTCGCGTCCGGATCGTCGGGCGCGTGCTCGACGGGTCCAGCGAGCACCTAGGCTGACGACCATGCAGGAGCAGCCCGAGCCGGCCTTCGCGCCGGGTCTGACCGCCCAGGTCGAGTTGACCGTCACCGACGCGGACACCGCCCAGGCGGTCGGTTCCGGGGACGTACCGGTGCTCGGCACCCCCCGGGTGCTGGCGCTGGCCGAGGCGGCCACCGTCGCGGCGACGGCAACCGGGATGCCGCCCGGTTCCACGACAGTGGGCACCCGGGTCGAGTTGGAGCACCTGGCGCCGACAGTGGTCGGCCGGACGGTCCGCGCGCAGGCGCTGCTGGCGACCGTCGACGGTCGCCGGCTGTCGTTCGAGGTCACGGTCAGCGACGGCGACCAGACGGTGGCCCGGGGCCGGGTGGACCGGATCCTGGTCGACCGGGGACGCTTCGTCGAACGGGCCGGGCGGGCGTCGTGAACGCCGCTTTCGTCGAGGTCGCCGACCGGGTGCACGTGCTGGCCGAACCGCTGCTGCGGGTCAACGTCACACTGGTCGTCGGCGACGACGAGGCGCTACTGGTGGACACGCTCTCGTCGGCCGCCCAGGCCACCGAGCTGGCCGCGGCCGTCCGGGCGGTCACCGACCGTCCGCTGACGCTCGTCAACACCCACCACCACTACGACCACTGCTTCGGCAACGCCGTCCTGGCCGGCAACCCAACCCGCCCGGTGTACGCGCACGAACTGGCCGCCGCCGCCCTGCGCGAGGAGCCGGAGCGGCTGCGCCGGGAGGCGTACGAGGAGTTGCGCACGGAGCACCCGGCGCTCGCCGCCGAGCTGGCCGACACCCCGCTGCTCGCTCCCACGCACACCGTGCACGTCGAGACGGTGCTCGACCTGGGCGGTCGACAGGTGCTGCTGCGCCACCCCGGGCGGGGGCACACCGAGGCCGACCTGGTGGTGCACGTGCCGGACGCCGACGTGCTGGTGGCCGGGGACCTGGTGGAGCAGAGCGGCCCGCCCGCCTTCGAGGACTCGTACCCGTTGCGGTGGCCGGACGCGGTCGCGGACCTGCTGCGACTCACCACCGCGCGCACTGTGGTGATCCCGGGCCACGGCGACCCGGTGGACGTCGACTTCGTCCGGGCCCAGCACGCGGAGCTGGCGAAGCTGGCCTGGCTGATCCGGGCCGCGCACACCGGCAGCGCCCCGCCGGAGCGGGTGGCCGCCGAGGCCCCTTTCGGGGCCCGCCCGGCCCTGGTCGCCGCCCAGCGCGGCTACCTGGAACTGAACGGCACGGCCTGACGGCCTACACCGAGGTGCGTCGCCACTGCTGGTTGGTGCCGGTGCCACACGTCCACTGCACCGCGCGGGCACCGTCGGTGGTGGCGGAGTTGAGCACGTCGAGGCACTTGCCGCTGTGCCGGGCGACGAGCTGCACGTAACCCGTGCCGAGGTCCTGCACCCGCCACTGCTGGTTGGTGCCGCCGTTGCAGGTCCACTGGGTGACCCGCACCCCGTCGGCGGTGGCGCCCGCGCCGCCGTACACGTCGAGGCACTTTCCGCTGTGCGCGCTGACCACCGTCTGGTAACCCCCACCCGCGTCCTGGAACCGCCACCGCTGGTTGGGCTGACCGTTGGCGGCCCACTGCACCACGTCGGCACCGTCGGTGGTCGCGCTGTTATTCACATCCAGCAGCTTGCCGCTGTGCCGCGCGGTGAGGGTGTACGCGCTCGGCACCGGCACCGTGGTGTCCGGGGCGAGCCGGTACAGCCCGGCGCCGTGGGCCGGGAGCGACCGGGTGAGGGTCCCGGTCGCCGTGCCGAGGGCCGCGCCGGACCACAGGTCGGTCACGGCGGCCGACCCGATCCCGAGGTCGGCGAGGTTCACCGACACCTGCGCCGCGCTGCTGTCCCTGTTGAAGAGGGCGACGTACCGCTGGTTGCTGCCCGGCACGTCGGCGACCCACACCTGCCGGCTGCCGCCGTAGAGCTGACGGTTGTTCGCGCTGTTCTGGTTGACTCCCAGGACCGCAGCGTTGGTCATCAACGCCAGCTCGGCGGCGCGGTTCTCGACCAGGTTGCCGCCCCACATCAGTGGCGCCCGGTTGATCGCCCACAGTGACATCAGGGTGCGCTGCTCGTCCGACGTCAGGTTGGAGTATCGCGGCGACCCGACCGGCCCGTACTTGGAGAGCCGGCCGATCGGGATCATGTCGGCGTCGGGCCAGGCGCCGGTGGCGCGGTACGGGGTCCAGTTGCGCAGTTGGTCGAAGAGCGCGTCCAATGACGACCAGTTGTCCCACAGATCGTTGACGATCCGCCACATGTGCGCGTTGGCCTGGACGTGTGCGCCGCTGGACAGCGAGGTCGGGCCGGGCGAAAGGCTCAGCACCATCGGTCGGCCGCTGCGCTGGATGGCCGTCCGGTACCCCTCGACCTCCGACTGCCGGTACGTCGGAGCGGCGATGTCGTCCACCTTCACGTAGTCGACACCCCAGGACGCCAGCAACTGGAACATCGAGTCCAGGTAGGTCTGCGCACAGGGGTTGGACATGTTCAGGCCCCACATGAGGTTGAGCCAGGCCGCGGTGGTGGTGTTGTTGATCTGGTTGGCGCGGCAGGTGGTGCCGAGGATCGGTACGTTGTCGGCGACCGCCTGGCGGGGAATGCCCCGCATCAGGTGGACGCCGAACTTCAGCCCCTTCGCGTGGACGTAGTCGGCGAGCGGCTTGAACCCGTTGTCACCGGCGGCGGAGGGGAACCGGGTGGTGTCCGGCAGCAGCCGTCCGTTGGCGTCCATCCGGAGCCGGGGTTGCAGGTTCGCGTCCTGGTTGGGGCTGTTGTTGTGTTGACCGGGGTAGTACCAGGCCCAGTCGATCACCACGTACTCCCAGCCGAACTGCCGCAGGTCCGTGGCCATGTAGTCGGCGTTGGCCCGGACGTCGGTCTCGGTGACCCGCCAGTTGAACGAGTCGTAGCTGTTCCACCCCATCGGCGGGGTGTCGGCCACCCCGTTGTCCCACGCGGCCGCCCGCTCCGGCGGGTGGGCGACGACCATCCCGGCAGCCACGAGCAGCATGACCAGTAGAGCCGCAACGTGCCGGAACGCCAGAGGTACCAGAACCACCCGCATCAGAACCTCCCCGACGACGCCAACGTTTCCATCGTGCTTCATCGATGTTAACGTTCACAAATCCCCGAGGTCAACCCTCTCCCCCGCCGCACACCCCCGCCTCCCGCCCGCCCCGCCCGAGCGCGCGATCTTGCACTTTGTGCGGGGTGAAAGCGGGGCGAAGCTGACGAAACGTCAACAGAAACTGCAAGATCGACGCCGGGGAAGGGGCGCGGGCGCGGGCGTGGGGTTGGGCGGGTTGGGGTTGGGGCGGGTTGGGGTTAGGTGTTGAAGCGGTTTTGTACTGCGGTGCGGGTGGGCATGGCGGTGGCGCCGCCCGGGGATTCGCAGACCAGGCCGGCCACCCTTAGCGCGAAGGCCACCCGCTCGGTCCAGCCCGACGGGCTGTCCGGCTCGCCGTCGACGAGCAGGTCGGCGATCAGCGCGGCCATCACCGAGTCACCCGCGCCGGTGGCGTCGATCGCGTTGACCTTGGGGGCCGGCACCCGGACCGGGTCCGCGTCGGCGGCAGCCAGCACCGCACCGGCCGCGCCGAGCGTCACCACCACAGTGGCCGCCCCCAACTCACGCAGGTACGCCGCCACCCCCTCGACCGGCTCACCGGGATAGAGCAGCAGAGCGTCGGCGGCGCTCAGCTTGACCAGGTGCGCGCCAGCGGCGAACTCGGCCACCACCTCGCGCAGCCCCTCCAGCGCGCCCGGCCCGTTCAGCAGCCGGGGACGTACGTTCGGGTCGAAGACCCGCAGGCCGGCGGCGAGCGACCAGGCACGGCGGGCGGCGGCGAGCGTATCGGGTCGGAGCAGCACTATCGAGCCGCAGTAGAGCACGTCGGCGCCCTCCAGCAACGCCAGGTCCAGATCGTCGGGACCGAGCAGTCCGTAGGAGGCCGGCTCGCCGTAGAAACGGAAGTCCGGCTCCGGCCCGGCGTACGTGACCACTGCGAGCGTGGTCGGCGCCGGGACCGTGATCGCACCGGCCACCCCGACGTCGGCCGCGGTGAGGAAGGCGCGGATCCGACCGCCCAGCGCGTCGTCACCGAGCGAGCCGACGAACTGTGCCGCACCGCCGAGGCGGGCCACCCCGACGGCGACGTTCAGCGGCCCGCCGCCGATGGCCTGCCGATAGACCCGCTCCCCGTCGAGCTCGCTGTCGAGCAGGTCGACGAGCGCCTCACCGAACACCACCGCGTATCCCATGCCGATCCTCTCGTCGTCGCCACCGGCCGCCGATCGCCGAGCCGATCTCCGTGGCACCAGGCTGGCACAGCGCACGGCCCGATGGGCGCCGAAGGCCACGCACCGCCGGGCGCGCTACCCCGGCTGGTGGATCGGCCCGTCGAGCACCGCGAGGGGGCGACCGGTGCCACCCCACCGGGCCGCGACGATCTGCGCGGCCACACTCACAGCGGTCTCCTCGGGGGTACGACCACCGAGATCCAACCCGATCGGGGAGGCGAGCCGGGCGAGCTGCGCCGGGCTGAGCCCCGCCTCGCTCAACAGCTTGTGTCGCTCGTCGTGGGTACGTCGTGAGCCCATCGCGCCCACGTACGCCAGCGGGTGGCGCAGCGCCAACTCCAGCAACGGCACGTCGAACCTGGGGTCGTGGGTGAGGACGCACACCACCGTCCGCTCGTCGAGCCGATCGGCCGCCAACTCGGTACGCAGGTAGCGGTGCGGCCACTGCACCACCACCTCGTCCGCCTCGGGAAAGCGCCGCGCGGTGGCGAAGACCGGCCGGGCGTCGCAGACGGTGACCCGGTAGCCGAGGAACGCGCCGATCCGGGCCACCGCGGCGGCGAAGTCGATCGCACCGAAGACGATCATCCGGGGCGGGGTGGCGTACGCGGTCACGAAGAGGCTGACGCCGCCGCCTCGGCGCTGCCCGTGGTATCCGTACCGGAGCATGCCGCTGTGCCCGGCGGCGAGCAGCCCGAGGGCGTCGGCGCCGGCCGCGTCGTCGAGCCGGTCGTCACCGAGCGAGCCGACGGACCGCTGGCCGGTCAGCACGAGCCGCCGGCCGAGCCGCCGGGCCGGGTCGGTCGGTGAACTGCCGGCGTCGGCGGGTGGATCGTCGTTGGCGTCGGCGGCCACGCAGGTGACGATCGCCGCCGGGTGGCCGCCGCTACGGGCTGCGGCGACCGCGTCCAGCGCCGGCAGGGCGCTCGCGTCGACGCGCTCCACGAACACGTCGAGGATGCCGCCGCAGGTCAGGCCCACTGTGTACGCGTCGTCGTCGCTGATCCCGTAGCGGCACAGCTCGGGTTGGCCGGTGTCCAGCACACGGCGGGCGCGTTCGTAGAGATCGGCCTCGACGCAGCCGCCGGAGACGCTGCCGATGACCGTGCCGTCGGTAGCGACCACCATGGCGGCGCCGGGTGGCTGCGGGGCGGAGTGCCAGGTGGCCACCACGGTGGCCAGCGCGACCGCCTCGCCGTCGCGGCACCGGCGGTGCACCTCGTCGAACACGTCCGGCACCGGCGGCCGCCTCCCCGTCCCCGCTCCCCGTACGCAGGATATGACGTCCAACGACGACCGGCGGGTCTTCTCATACATCGAGGAATGACTATTGCGCTCGGCCTCCGCGGCGTGGTGGGATGACGCGTACCGGGCGGTGCGAGGGCTGCGGCGCCGCCGGTTGCCGGGTTGGTTAGACGCGAGGGCACCGGTCCAGGACAGGACCGTCGACGGCGCACGTCCACCGGCTGTTTTCCGCCGAGGCACGTCGCCGTGATCGTCGCACCGCTCACGACAGCGGGGCGATCACGCCACATCCCACCCGATTGCGGCGGGGCGGCTCAGCCAGCGCCCCTCGCGAGTCAGGAGAACCTGTGAACCGTTCCCGTATGGCCGCCTTGCTCACCGCGGCCATGACCCTCGCGCTCGGCGCTGTCGCCCTGGCATCCACTCCACAGCCGGCCGCCGCGCACGGCGCGGCGATGACGCCCGGCAGCCGCACCTACCTGTGCTGGCAGGACGGCCTCAGTACGACCGGTGAGATCAGGCCGACCAACCCCGCGTGCTCCGCCGCCGTGGCCCAGAGCGGGACGAACTCCCTCTACAACTGGTTCAGCGTGCTGCGCTCCGACGCTGGCGGCCGGACCACCGGCTTCATCCCGGACGGGCAACTGTGCAGCGGCGGGGCCACCGGTTTCCGCGGCTACGACCTGCCCCGCACCGACTGGCCGCTGACCCACCTGACCGCCGGGGCACGGTTGGACTTCAAGTACAGCAACTGGGCGCACCACCCGGGCACGTTCTACTTCTACGTGACGAAGAACAGTTGGAGCCCGACCCGGGCCCTGGCCTGGAGTGACCTGGAGGAGCCGTTCCTGACGGTGACCAACCCGCCGCAGCGCGGCTCGGTCGGCAGCAACGACGGGCACTACTACTTCAGCGGCAACCTGCCCTCGGGCAAGAGCGGCCAGCACATCATCTACTCCCGCTGGGTCCGCGCGGACTCACAGGAGAACTTCTTCGGCTGCTCCGACGTGGTCTTCGACGGTGGCAACGGCCAGGTGACCGGCATCCGGGGTGGCACGACGTCGCCGACCCCCACGCCGACCACGCCGACGCCGGGTCCGACCGACCCGCCGCCGACCACCACCCCGCCGCCGGCCGGTGGCGCCTGCACGGCCAGCTACAAGGTGTCGGGTTCCTGGCAGGGTGGCTTCCAGGGCGATGTCACGATCACGAACAACGGCAGTTCGGCGTTGTCCGGCTGGACCGCAAGCTGGACCTGGCCCAACGGGCAGGCGATCAGCCAGATCTGGGGCGCGACACAGACGTCGTCCGGCTCGTCCGTGACGGCGACGAACGTGGCCTACAACGGCACTGTCGCGCCGTCGGGGACCGCGACGTTCGGCTTCCTGGCCAGCTCCACAGGAACCAACGGCGTCCCCACGGTGAGTTGCGCCGGCCGCTGAGGCCCAACCCCGGCTAGATGATCAAGAGGTTTGCGTCACCTGGAGCAACTCGGGTGACGCAAACCTCTTGATCAATGTTGGAGACGTTGGGCCGGGTCAGCGGACCATGGAACCGACCACCGGCTTCGTGAGCAGGGCGGACTGGTTGCGCTGGATACCCGGGTCGAGGGTCTTGGCCACGAAGATCGCGTGCCAGATGCAGAAGATCAGCACCGTCCACACCTTGCGGGAGTGGTCGGCCTCCTCCCGCTTGTGCTCGTCGAGCAGGCGCAGCGCGTACGACAGATCCAGCAGGTCACCCGCGCCCGAGGTGCTCAGCACGTGCCGGGCCCACTCGTACATCTCGCCACGCAGCCAGACCCGGGTGGGGGTCGGGAAGCCCAGCTTCTTGCGGTTGACGATGGCTGGCGGCACGACACCCTGCAACGCCTGACGCATCGCGTACTTGGTGGCGTCGGAGCGCGGCGGCAGCTTCAGGTCCACCGGGATCTTCGCCGCGACGTCGAACACCTCACGGTCGAGGAACGGCACCCGCACCTCCAGCGAGTGCGACATCGAGATCCGGTCGGCCTTGACCAGGATGTCGCCGCGCAGCCAGGTGTAGAGGTCGACGTACTGCATCTTGGTGACGTCGTCCAGCTCGGTGCACTCGGCGTAGATCGGGGCGGTGACGTCCGTGTAGCGCACCGAGGGGTCGTAGCGGCGCATCAGGTGCTGCTTCTCCTCCTCGGTGAACATCCGGGCGTTGCCGTAGTAACGCTCCTCGATCGGGGTGGTGCCGCGCTCCAGGAAGCTCTTGCCCTTGACCCCCTGCGGAATCGCCTTGGAGACCGCGCGCAGCCCTTTCTGCACACCGCCGGGCAGACCGTTGACGCTGCCGAGCGACAGCGGCTCCCGGTAGATCGTGTAACCGCCGAAGAACTCGTCCGCGCCCTCACCGGAGAGCACCACCGTGACGTGCTCGGCGGCCTTCTTCGCCACGAAGTAGAGCGGCACCAGCGCCGGGTCGGCCACCGGGTCGTCAAGGTGCCAGACGATCTTCGGCAGCGCGTCGATCATGTCCTGCGGACCGATCTTGGTGGGGATCGTGGTGACGTCGAGGTGCCGGGCCGACTCCTGGGCGACGTCGATCTCCGAGTAACCCGGCACGTCGTAGCCGACGGTGAAGGTCAGGATGTTCGGGTTGAACTCCCGCGCCAGCGCCACCACCGCTGTGGAGTCGATGCCACTGGACAGGAACGAGCCGACCGGCACGTCGGAGCGCATGTGCATGCGCACGCTCTCGCGCAGCGTCTCGCGGATCTCGTGGTAGAGCCTCTGCTCGTCGTCGACCGGCGCCGGCCGGAACACCGGCCGGTACCACCGGCGTACGTCGATCCGGCCGCCCGGGGTCCAGTTCAGGTACTCCCCGGAGCCGATCCGGCTGATGCCCTTGTGCAGGGTGCCGGGCTCGGGGACGTACTGCAGGGTCAGGTAGTGGCTCAGGTTCGCCGTGTCGACGCCCGCGTCGCCCTGGTAGTTGCTGTGCGCGAACGGCAGCAGCGCCTTCTTCTCCGAGGCCAGGTAGAGGCCGTCGGCGGTCTCCAGGTAGTGCATCGGCTTGATGCCGAAGTAGTCGCGGGCACCGAACGCCCGCCGTTCCTGCCGGTCCCAGATGACGAAGGCGAACATGCCCCGCAGCCGGGTGAGCACCTGCTCACCCCAGAAGTGGTAGCCCGCGACGATCACCTCGCCGTCACCGGCGGTGGCGAACTGGGCACCGAAGTTTCTGATCAACTCCTCGCGCAGCTCGATGTAGTTGTAGATCTCGCCGTTGAAGGTCAGCAGGTAACGGCCGTTCGCGTAGGGCAGTGGCTCGTGGCTCGACGCGACGTCGATGATGGCCAGCCGCTTGTGGGCGAACACGCCGTCCGCGTACCGGCCGGAGGCGTCGCCGACCACCTCGACCCCTGTCTCGTCGGGGCCGCGGTGGTGCAGGCATTCCAACGCTCCGGCGATGTGGTCGCGATGCGCTGCGGCGTTGCCGTTCGCGCTGAAGAAGGCCAGAAGTCCGCACATGGTGGCCATCTTTCCACGCGCGCTGTCGGCCCTTGCAGCCGTCCGTCGATCCACCCGACTCCGAGGGGGCGTCACCGCCAACCGGACGCGCGGTACCGTCGGGACCAGCAACGAAGCGGAGGGAGCGGCGCAATGACCGAGGGACAGACCGACGGTACGCCGACGGACGGTACGGAATCGCACGATCCGGACTTCCCGGAGGCGTTCCTGTCCTTCATGCGGCAGGGTTGGAGCGACACCGCGCTTCCCGTGACGCCCCGCCCGGAGACGCCCAACTACGCCAAGCGGCGGGCGGCCCTCTCGGCGGCGTTCCCCGGCGAGACGCTGGTGATCCCCACCGGCACCGAGAAGGTCCGGGCCAACGACACCGACTACCCGTTCCGGCCGGGCAGCGACTTCGCCTACCTGACCGGCGACCACGACGCCGACAGCGTCCTGGTGCTACGCCCGAACGGCTCGGGGCACGACGCGACGCTGTACATGCGGCCCCGGTCCTCCCGGGAGACCGACGAATTCTTCCGCAGCCGCAACGGCGAGCTGTGGGTGGGGCGGCGGCACACCCTCGGCGAGAAGTCGACCGAGGTGGGCCTGCCGACCGCCGACCTGACCGGCCTGGAGGCGACGCTCGCCGACCTGGCTCCGGGGCGTACCCGGGTGTTGCGCGGTTTCGACGCCCAGGTGGACGCGGCCGTCCGCCCCTACGACGGGCCCCGCACCGAGGGCCAGCCGGCCCGGGACCGCGAGCTGGCCATCGCCATCTCGGAGATGAAGCTGGTCAAGGACGAGTGGGAGATCGGCCAACTCCAGGACGCGATCGACGCCACCGTACGCGGCTTCGAGGACGTCGCCCGGATCCTGCCGGACGACCGGGCGGTCTCCGAGCGGCTGCTGGAGGGCGTCTTCGCGCTGCGGGCCCGTCACGACGGCAACGACGTCGGGTACAGCTCGATCGTCGGTGCCGGCGAGCACGCCACGATCCTGCACTGGGTCCACAACCACGGCGCCACCCGACCGGGTGACCTGCTGCTGATGGACATGGGCGTCGAGGGCCGCAACCTCTACACCGCCGACGTCACACGGGTGCTCCCGGTGAACGGTCGGTTCACCGCGCTGCAACGCCAGGTCTACGACATCGTTTACGCCTCGCAGCAGGCCGGCATCGAGGCCATCCGCCCCGGCGTGAAGTTCAAGGACGTTCACCTGACCTGCATGCGGGTCCTCGCCGAGGGCCTGTCCGACCTGGGCCTGCTGCCGGTGAGCGTGGACGAGGCGATGGACGAGAAGTCGACCGTCTACCGGCGGTGGACGCTGCACGGCTTCGGCCACATGCTCGGCATCGACGTGCACGACTGCTCCAACGCCCGCAAGGAGACGTACCGCGACGGCGCGCTGGGCGAGGGCTACGTGCTCACCGTCGAGCCCGGTCTGTACTTCCAGCCGGAGGACGAGCTGGTCCCCGCCGAGCTGCGGGGTGTGGGCATCCGGATCGAGGACGACGTGCTGGTCACCGCGACCGGCGCGGTCAACCTGTCGGCCGGGCTGCCCCGCACCTCCGACGAGGTGGAGACCTGGCTGGCCGAGCAGCGCGAAGCCGGCCCCCGCCTGCCCAGCTGACCCGCCTACCCGCCTGACCCGCGCGACCAGGCTGACCCGCAAGACCCGCCCGCTCGGCTGACCCGCTAGACCAGGCTGACCCGCCAGTGTCCTCGCCCCGGGGGCGCTGGCGGGTCACGCTCCGCCCCTGGCCCGCCCACCCCTCGCTGAGGGCCGGCGGCCGGGGGCTTTTTGCCGTGATCAACTCGGTTTCCGGGAAGTCGCGCTGTCCCGGTCGCTCGGATGCCGCGTTTTCAGCGAAGACGAGTGGATCACGCCCGGAGGGCGGGCACCGTTCGGTATCCGTACACCTGACGGGGACGGCGCATCGGCGGCGACGCTTGCACGACGACCGCCCCGATCGGACGAGACGACGGTCCCCGCGACCGGGCGGCGCTGGGCCGGGCAGCCGTACTCGGGGAGGGGCGAGAGGACGGTCCCTCGACTCGACTCGACTCGGCGCGACTCGACTCGGCGCGGCGCGGCGCGGCGCGGCGCGGCGCGGCGCGGCGCGGCGCGGCGCGGGCCGATTGTCGTGCGTCGTCCGCCGGTGTTTGTGCTGCTCGGGTCCTTTCCGCCGGCCCGGACCGGTTGGCCGCCCTCACCTGACCTGTGCCAAATGCGTGGTTATCTCGGATACGTCCGCCATCGCGAAGATGGTTCTCATACGGTGAGGATCAGAGGCTACAACCCATTTGTAGCTGGTCGTGGCGCCTCGGGCGGTGCGATCCCGTCTGGTAGCAGGAAAGGGCGGAAGGCTCTGATGTCCAACGACGTAACGAGTACCGACGGCGGGGCCTCGACAGCTCCGCCAACACGGCGAAGGCGGGCCCTCTGGGTCGCCGGCGTAGCCGGACTGACCGGCGTGGTCGGCCTGGCGGCCCTCGGCGGCGTCGCCGCTCGGGACGACAAGCCCAAGTCCGACCAGGTGTCGGACGCGCAGCCATCGACCAACCGAGAGAACGTCAGCGACGACGGCGGCGCGGACAAGGGCGGCGCCAAGGACGACGGCGGTCAGGACGACGAGTGGGGCGGCGACGACTGGAGCGGCTTCGACGACCAGTCCGGCAAGGATGGCAAGAACCGCGAGGACGGCAAGCACGACGAGAAGGACCGCACCAGGCAGGTCCCGTGCGACTCCGACAAGCTGATCCAGGCGATCACGTTCGCCAACAACGATGACGGCGGCGTGCTGGAGCTGGCCAAGGGCTGCACCTACACCCTGACTCGCAACCAGGACGGCAACGGCCTCCCGGTGATCACCGAGCGCATCACCCTCAAGGGCGAGCACACCACCATCGGCCGCGAAGCCACTGCCGACTACTTCCGCATCCTCAACGTCGGGGCTGGCGGGCAGCTCACTCTCAAGGGCCTGAGCATCAGGGGTGGCCAGACCCTTCAGTACCCGATAGCCGCCGACCCGGCGACGGTCTGGGCGCCGTACTCGGCCCAGGTCCGCTCGACCACTGCCACGCCACCGGCAGCGGCGGCGCCCGCCGCGAAGCCGGCGACCGCTGCCGCGCCCGGCGCCAAGCCAGCGGCGGCAACGGCAACGGCAACGAAGCCGGCAGCAACCGCCGCCAAGCCGGCCGCGAAGGCAGCGCCTGCCAAGGCCATCGCCCAGGCAGCGCCTGCCAAGGCCACCGCAAAGGCAGCCGCCAAGCCGGCCGCGACAGCAGCGCCAGCCAAGCCCGCAGCGGCAGCAACCAAGGCCGCCCCGACTACCACCAAGGCCGCCCCAGCCAAGCCGGTAGCCGCGGTGGCGAAGCCGGCGGGTGCCGGTACGGCGGTCGTGCCGCTGGTTGAGCAGCCCGGGTTCACCGACGGTGCCGGGGTGCTGGTGCAGCCCGGTGGTCGCGCGGAGATCCTGGACAGCGAGTTGCTCTACAACCAGTCCGGCGGCAACGGCGGCGGGTTGGCCAACTTCGGCAGCACCAGGCTCAGCAAGACGACGGTCGCGCACAACACCGCGTTCTTCTTCGGCGGCGGCGTCTTCAACGCCGGCGTACTCCAGATCGACGAGTCGAAGATCAAGGACAACACCGGGATCGTCGGCGGCGGCGGCATCTCCAACGGCGCAGCCGACATCTTCACCGAAGACGTCGACGGCGGATCGGTCTGGGTCTACAAGAGCGAGGTCTCCGACAACGAGACGCTCGGCTTCGGCGGCGGCGTCCTGGATGTCGGGGGCACCACGACGTTGCACGAGACGACGGTCAGTGACAACACGGCGGGGCTCGACGGTGGTGGCGTCGCGGTGGCCGACAGCCAGCTCACCCTCAAGGACGCCACTGTGGTCAAGAACAGCGCCGCTCGCTCGGGTGGCGGTGTGGCCGCCTTCGACAGCGTGGCGACCATCGAGAACAGCCGGATCAACGACAACACTGCGGGCTCTTCCGGCGCCGGCCTCTTCAACGAGGAGAGCGTCACCACGCTGCGCGACAGCGAGGTGTCGGGCAACCGGGCCGTCGGTCCGTTCGCCCGCGGCGGCGGCATCCTCAACACCGAGGGCGGCGAGGTCACGCTCCACCGGACGAAGGTGGCGTACAACTTCTCCACCCTCGAGCCGGGGGGCATCTTCAACAGCCTCGGCGGCACGGTGAGGCTGGACGACGAGTCCGCCGTCACCGCCAACCGCCCGACCAACTGCTTCAACGTTTTGGACTGCTTCGCCTGATCGGGTGGGGCTGATCCACATAGAGGGCGCGCCCCTCCGAGCCGTGACGGCTCGGAGGGGCGTACCCATTTGAGCAGGTCAGGTGCTTGCGGGCCGGCTTGGGTGGCGTGTGTCGTTCCCAGCCCCGGTGGGGGCAACATGAACCGAATGTGGGCTTCTCTCGGATAAGCCCGCGAGGCGAGGAACCTTCTCATACGGTGGTTTTGGGAGCTACAACCGATTTGTAGCAGGGGACGCCCGTCTGACGGCGGCGACCCTGTCTGGTACGAGGAGAGGGCAGAGAGCTCCGATGTCCAACTACCTAACGAACAACGAAGCCTCCGGGCGGGCGACGGCCAAGAGCCGCCGCAAGCTCTGGCTCGCCAGTGGCGTGGCCGGTTTGACGGGCGTGATCAGTCTCGCGGCGGTGGGCGTCGCGGGCAGCGCCGGAGCGGTCGGCTTGAACTGGAACACCGCGCAGGTCAGCAAGGACGGCGACCAGCGGGGTGACGAGGCGCGCGACTGGAACAAGGACGAGGACCGGAACAAGGACAAGGACCGCGACAAGGACCACGAGCGCGGGAAGGAGGTGCCCTGCGACACCGACAAGCTGATTCAGGCGATCGTGTTCGCCAACAACAAGCACGGCGGTGTGCTGGAGCTGGCCAAGGGCTGCACCTACAACCTGAGCCGCAACGACTACCAGGGCAACGGCCTGCCGGTCATCACCGAGCGCATCACCCTGAAGGGTGAGCACACGACGATCGCCCGGGAAGCCACTGCGGACTACTTCCGCATCCTGAACGTCGGCGCGGGCGGTCACCTCACCATCAAGGGCCTGACCATCAAGGGTGGACAGACCCTCGAACGCTACAACAGCGTCGAGCCGGCGGCCGTCTGGGCGTCGTACTCGGACTCCGAGGCGATCGCGGCTCAGGTGAAGGCGGGCGTTCCGCTGGACCAGGCGCTCACCGCCCGGCAGGCCAACCCGAAGGCGGGCCTGACGGCCGCTCCGAAGGTCACGGCCAAGGCCGCGCCGGCTGCCAAGGCGGGCGTCGTCACGCCGCTCGTGGAGTACCCGGAGGACACCGACGGCGCTGGCATCCTGGTGCAGCCGGGCGGCACCGCCGAGATCCTGGAGTCCGAGGTCGTCCTGAACCAGTCGGGCGGCAACGGTGGTGGTGTGGCCAACTTCGGCACCACGAAGATCTGGCACAGCACCGTGACCCGTAACACCGCCTTCTTCTTCGGTGGCGGTGTCTTCAACGCCGGCCTGCTCAAGGTCGAGGAGTCGAAGATCACCGACAACACGGCCATCATCGGTGGTGGCGGTATCTCCAACGGCGCCGCTCGGATCTTCGCCGACGACGTCGACGGCGGAACGGTCGAGCTCAAGAAGGCCGAGATCAACGACAACGAGACGCTGGGCTTCGGCGGTGGCTACCTCGACATCGAGGGCAACACCACGGCGTACGGGACCAAGTTCGTCTCGAACACCGCGGTCCTCGCCGGCGGCGGCCTGGCCGCGGCGGACAGCCAGCTCAACCTGCACGAGGTTTCGGTGGAGCGGAACAGCACCGCCGGTGTCGGTGGCGGTGTGGCCATCGCCTTCGACAGCGCTGTCACGTTCGAGAAGAGCAGCATCAAGGACAACACCGCCGGCTTCTTCGGCGGCGGGCTCTTCAACGCCTTCAGCGTCACGACGCTGCGCGACAGCGAGGTTGCCGGTAACCGGGCCATCGGCCCGATCGGGGTCGGCGGCGGCATCTTCAACATCTTCGGCGAGGTCAACCTGTCGAAGACGAAGGTCTCGCACAACTTCTCCACCTTCGCCCCGGGCGGTGTCTTCAGCTTCTTCGGAGACGTGAACGTGGACGACAAGTCCGCCATCACCGCGAACCGTCCGACCAACTGCCTGGCCATTCCGGGCGGCACCATCGAGAACTGCTTCGCCTGATCACCTCAGGGTGAGCACGGCGTAGCGCCAGCACAACGGGCCGGCCCCCTTCCGCGAAACGCGGAAGGGGGCCGGTTGACGTCACTTCTGGACGAAGACCGCCACGCTGCGCGCCGGTACGGTGAAGGTGCCGGCCGCCCGGTCGAACGAGGCGGTACGCAGCACCGGGTCGGCCGAGTCGACAAGCACCGGGTGCAGTGCCACGTCCGCTCCGCGCAGTCCGGTCACCGTCTGGTCGACCGTCGACGGGGTGCTGTTGAAGACGACGGTCAGTGACTTCCACGGCCCGCCCAGCCCCCGAGCGTCCAGGGTCATGGTCAGCACACCCGGCGTCTCCGGCGCGCCGGACAGCGGGAACGCCACCCGTCGCTGTACCTGCTCGGCGGTGGCCAGCCCGAACACCGGCGACGACGCCCGGACGCGCAGCAACTCGGCGTACCGGGCATCGGTGGTGTTGATCGCCGCGCAGTCCGGCACCAGCGCCGGGTCGGCCAGCAGCGGCTTCGCGTACGGCCACTTGTCCTCGTTGTCGGGTGCGGGCGGCAGACCGGCGCCGAACCCGTTGCCCTCTTCGCAACCCCAGCGGATCTGGTTGAACCAGTCACCGGAGTTGTACGAGTTGCGGTCCAGCGACTTCGACCGCAACCGTTCGGTGCCTGCGGTGACGAACCCGGTGCCCTGTCCCAGCACCACAGTGCCCAACGCCAGCACCTGCATCCGGGAACGGTCGGTCGCCGAGGTGGCCTGCGGCAGTTTGTACGCCAACGCGTCGTACAGGATCTCGTTGTCGTGCGCGTCGGCGTAGGTGACGGCCTCCCCGGGCGCTGCGGTGTAGCCGGCCGGGGAGCCGTTGTAGTCGACCTGCGCCCCGGTGACCTCGTGCCCGGCGCTGTCGGTGAACCGGTAGTCGCGCAGGTTGCCGGTGAGCCCCACCTTGATCAGGTCCTGGGCGCGCAGCAGCCGGGCCTTCTGCTCGGCCGGCGACCCGTTGACCGGGTCACCGTTCGGGTCGCTGTAGAGCCCGGAGGCGAAACCCTGCACCCTCGGGTTCTCGTCGAACGGTCCACCGCCGCGCACCGCGTCGCGCAGCCGGTCGTTGAAGGTGCCGATGCCGGTACCGGCCATGTTGGTCTGGGTGGCCTGGACGAAACGGGCGTCGTTGGCGACCTCGCCGAAGTTCCAGCCCTCGCCGTAGAGCATGATCGCCTTGCCGTCCACGCCGTCGCGGGCGACGGTCAACCGGTCCAGGGCCGCCCGGACGGCCAGGATGTTCGCCTTCGGGTGGTGGCCCATCAGGTCGAAGCGGAAGCCGTCCACCTTGTACTGCCGTGCCCAGGTGACCAGCGAGTCGACCACCAGCTTGCCCATCATGGCGTGCTCGGGGGCGGTGTTGGCGCAGCAGGTGGAGTTGGCCACCGCGCCGTCCTCCAGCAGCCGGTGGTAGTAGCCGGGCACGATCTGGTCGAGCACCGACTTCGCGTCCGTGCCGGCCGCCGACGTGTGGTTGTAGACCACGTCCATGACCACCCGCAGCCCGGCGTCGTTCACCCCGGCGACCATCCGCCGGAACTCGGTGGTCCGCGCCGCGCCGACCGGGTCGACGGCGTAGCCGCCCTCGGGCACTGTGTAGTGCAGCGGGTCGTACCCCCAGTTGTAGCCGTCGGTCTCGGCGACCGCCGCCACGCACTTCTGCTGCTCGGCCGAGTCCGGCGGCAGCGCCGCCAGGTCGCAGGCCGGCTGCCGCTGGTCGGCCCGCTTCTCGGGGATCGTCGCGAAGTCGAACGCCGGCAGCAGGTGCAGGTAGTTGACCCCGGCGTCGCCGAGCGCCCGCAGGTGGGTCATGCCGGCGGTTCCCGGCTCGGTGAACGCGAGGAAGGTCCCCCGCCGCCCGGCAGGCACGGTGTCGTCGGCGATGGAGAAGTCCCGCACTGACAACTCGGTGATCTGCGCCTTCGCGGCCGGCACCGGTGCCGGTTTGCGCAGCGTGCGCCACCCGGGGGGTGCCAGCGCCGGGTCGTTCAGGTCGACGAGCTGGCTGTGCGTGGAGTCGGCCGCGAGGGCCACCGAATACGGGTCGGTCACCGACGCGGTGACCATCCGCTGCGCCGCCGGCTGCCACGCCCGTACCTCGTACCGGTAGAACTTGCCGGTCCAGGTGTGGTCGCCGCGCACCGACCAGACGCCGGTACGGTCGTCGCGGCGCATCGGCACCGACTTCGGCGCGGCGGTGGGCGAGTCGAACAGGTGCAGGCGCACGCTGTGGGCGGTCGGCGCCCAGAGCGCGAGGCTCGGCGTCCGCCCCGCGAAGGTGGGCCCGAGCGTGGCGTCGGTCGCGCGGGAGTACACGTCGTCGAGCACGCCGGGGATCTGCACGCCGGTCGCGGCGAGCAGCGCACCCTCGGCGTCGCGCTCGGTGACCAGCAGCTGCCCCCGCAGCGCCGCCGGGACCTTGGCCAGGTCCGCCCGGTCCAGGGCGAAGCTACGGTACGACCACAGGTGCGGGAACCTGTCGCGTTGGGCCTCGGTGAGCCCGTTGCGCTGCGCCCGCAGCGGCATCGTGGTGTACGTGCCGGTCAACTCGCCGTCGACCACGCTGACCCCGCCGGTGGGGCCGGTGACCAGCGCGTACGTCCTGCCGTCGGTCGGCGGTGTCCGCCACGCCACAGTGGACCTGTCGATCCAGTGCGCCTCCTGCTTGCCGATGTCGGTGTCTCCGCTGGCGGTGGTGGCCGTCGACGGCAGCAGGCGCCCGGGCGTGGCGGCGAGCAGCCACACCTCCCGGCCGGCGCTGGCGAAGTCGAGCCGCTGGTCGTCGGGCAGGTCCTTGGTGTCGCCGTTGTGGATGATGTAGTTCAGACCGGTGGCACCGGTCGCCAGTGGCACCCGGAACACCGCCCCGAACGCGTCGACGGTGCTCGGCCGCAGCGGGGCGGACCACTCGGTCGGGTTGGCCGCGCCGTCCCACAGGTGCAGGCCCCAGCCGTCGTAGTTGCCGTCGGCCCGCCGATAGTGGAGCACGGCGGTGCCCTCCTCGACCGGCGGCTCCGGTTCTCCGGCGGCCGCCTGCCTGCTCGGGTAGATCGCCGGGTCGCCCTGCTTGAGCCAGATCTCGCCGGTCTGGGTGACGTCGATGCTGCGGTCCTGGGCGACGTCCTTCGTACCAGCCTTGTCGACAACCAGGAAGTTCACCGACGTCGCGCCCGGCTTGAGTTTCACCCAGGCGAACCGGCCGTAGGAGTCCTCACCCGCGAACGGCTGCCCCTTCGGCCACTCGGTGACGTACGCCGGGTCGATGTCCCCCCAGGCGTACAGCCCCCAGTCGTCGTACCCTCCGGCGGGGCGCTGGTAGTGCACCACCGCCCACTCCCGGGAGCTGCCCTGCGGCGGGGTTCCCACGACGGCGGTGGACCGGGCGGTGGCGGTACGGCCCCGGCCGTCGCGGACCACCGCCTTGTACTCGACCCGGGTGCCGCCGGCCAGTCCGGTCAGGTCATGCTGCACCGTGTACGGGGCGTGGTCGGCGCTGCCCAGCAGTGTCCACCGGCCGCCGGCAACCCGCGCCGCGACGGTGACGGTGGCCAGCGGGTCGCCGGTCACCCGGGCGGTGACCGCTGCCCTGGTGGCGACCGCCGAGTCCGGAACCGGGCTGGTGATGGTGATGGTCGGCTTGTCGGCCGCCGGTGCGATGGGCTTGCCGGCCCGGTACACCGCCGCCGACAACGGCGGCACGGTGAGGGTCAACTCACCGTCACCGTTGGCAGGCGTCGAATGGGCCGCGGGCGCTCCGGCGCAGCATGAGCCGCCGGCCTGGTCGTCGCCCGAGCCGCCGTAGATGCCGGTGAAGGTGGCGCCGGCCGACCAGGTGTCCACCGTGACAGTCTGCGCGGTGTCGGCGTTGTTCACGGCCACCACGTACTCGGTGCGGTCGGACGGGAGGATCCGGGAGGCGGCGAAGACGCCCGGCCCGTCAGCCGCGTACCGGGTGACCTGCACGCCGTCGCGCAACGCCGGGTGGGCCTGGCGCAGCCGGCCAAGGTCGGCAATGGTCCGGTACAGCGGGTGGGTCGGGTCGAACTGGTCGCTGGCGTGCGTACGGTCGGTGCCGAGCAGGTCGTCGTCGAGGTAGTCGGCAACCTTCGACGCGAACATGTCCTGCCGGGCGTCCTTGTCCCCGCCGGGGCCGGTGAAGCCCTGTTCGTCGCCGGAGTAGACCACCGGCTGGCCCCGGGTCAGGAACATCAACTGGTGCGCGAGCTGGTCACGACGCAGGTGACTGGCCGGGTCGCTGCCACCACCGGCGATGAACGATCCGATCCGGCCCATGTCGTGGTTGCCGAGGAAGGTGGTCAACCGACCCGCGTCGGTGTCCCGGGCCGCGTAGAGGTCGTCGCGGGCGTACACGTCGGCGAGCGCCTTCGCGGAGCCGGCGCCGGCGGTGAAGCCCTTCGCGGCCTCCTGGAAGGCGAAGTCGAGGGTGGCCGGCAGGCCACCCTGGCGGACGTAGCTGGAGCTGATCTCCGGGTCGGCGCTGTACACCTCGCCGAACATGAAGAAGTCCTTCTTGCCGGCCTTCTCCGCGGCCCGCTCGATGCCCTGGCTGAACTGCGGCCAGAAGTCCATGTTGACGTGCTTCACGGTGTCCAGCCGGAAGCCGTCGACGCCGGTCGCGCCGATCCAGTCCCCGTACGCCTTGGTCAAACCCCGCACCACCTCGGGACGCTCGGTCCACAGGTCGTCGAGGCCGAAGAAGTCGCCGTACTCGCTGTTCTCGCCCGCGAAGGTGGAGTCACCCCGGTTGTGGTACATGGTCGCGTCGTTCAGCCAGGCCGGGACCTTGACGCTCGCGTCCTTCGAGTCGGCGAACGTCGGCGTGTACGGGAAGGACTCCCTGTCGACCGGCGGGAACGCCCGGGAGCCGTCGGCGTAGTTGCGGTCCTCGAACGCCCGGCCCTGCGCGTCGGTGTACGGCGAGGTCGCCTTGTCCACGTACGCGTACCTGTCCTCGGCGTACTTGATCACGTCGGCGGTGTGGTTGACGATCACGTCCAGGTAGATCTTGAGGCCGCGCTGGTGGGCGAGCTTGACCAGCCGCTTCATCTCTTCCATCGTGCCGAAGTGCGGGTCCACCTGGGTGAAGTCGGTGATCCAGTAACCGTGGTAGCCGGCCGAGATGTCGTTGCCGGCACCCTGTACCGGCCGGTTCTTGAAGATCGGGGCGAGCCAGATGGCAGTGGTGCCCATCCCCTGGATGTAGTCCAACTTGTCGATGACGCCCTTGAGGTCACCGCCGTGGTAGAAGCCCTTGTCGGTCGGGTCGAGGCCGGTCCGCAACCGGTCGCCGGTGAGGCCGCCCCGGTCGTTGCCGGGGTCTCCGTTGGCGAACCGGTCCGGCAGGACGAAGTAGAACTGCTCGGCTCGGGCATAGTTGCCGCCGGCCTTCAGCAGCGCCTCGGCGGTGGGTTCGGCGCGCCACTGGGTCGCGCCGCCGATCGCGGTTGAGGCGTCGGCGGACGGCCGGGGGCTCGCGGCGGCGGGTTGCACGGCGACCGGAGCGCCGACGAGCGTGACGGTGAGCAGGGAGGCAAGGGCCAGCAGAGCGGTGCGCGGTATCGGCGGGGGTTTCATCGACGCCTTCCTCTGGTCGCTGATTGGCCGCACGCTAACCCTTGCCGAAACATTCTGCAATACCTTGCAAACATGGTCGCAACACAGCACGTCCTTGCGGAAGCTCCGGTCAGAGCCCGTTGCAGCGCGTCCCGTCGACAGTGCACTCCCGTGGTGTGGTGGGGGCCCGCTCCATGTGGAACCGCAACGACACCGAACCGCCCGGCGACACGTCGACCCCGCTGACGTACGTGAAGCCGTCGTCGAACTGGCGGATCGTCCCCTGTGGGACACCCTCCACCCAGGAGGTCACCAGCCGTCCACCGTCGAACTCCAACCGCACCGTCCAACCACGGCTGCGGGTGGACGTGTTGACCATCGCCACCTCGCCGATGAATCCCCCGTCGAAGCTCTGCACCACCCGGTACCGCCCGATCATCGCCGGCTGCCCTGGCGCGGCCCGGCTCGGCGACAGCGTCGCCGCCGGCTTTCCGGTCGGACCGGCCGTCGGTTCGGCCGATGGTGACGCGGACCCGGCCGCGGCGCTCGGCGGCAGCCCGTTCGCACGGCCGGATATCCCCGGCAGCACCGGTGCCGGAGACGGCACCGAGGTGGGCACGCTCGGTGCCACCACCGCCGACGGCACCGGCAGCGCCGGCGGTTGAGCGCCGTCCGGCGCGGGGCTACGTCCCCGGTACGCGCCCAGGGCCACGATGAGCAGGACCACCATCACGACGACACCGGCGCCGACCACGATCCAGGGTGACGTGGCGATCGCCACCGGACCGTGTGGTGGGCGCGGAACACGGCGCATGCCGGACATGTACCTCCTTCAGCGGACCGTCCGCGCAGCGTAGCGATCGGCGGCCCGGCCCGGAAAGCCTTGGTGGCGCAGCGGTGCAGCGGTGCGGCGGTGCAGCGGTGCGGCGGTGCGGCGGTGGCTCAGCCGATCCGGCAGTCGACCCCGTTGACTGTGCACTTGACCGGTCGCTGCGCCGAGTCACCCCAGCCCACGCGCAGCCGCAGCGTCCGAGAGTCGCCCGCGTCCAGCGAACGGGTGCCGCGCAGGACGAACTCCCCGTGCCCGCGCCCCTGCACCGAGACGCCCGAGTCATCACCCACCCGCAGAGCCCAGGTGTCGTCGTCGAAGAGCAGTTCCACCTGCCAGTCCGCCGACCGACTCGACTCGTTGGCGATCGACAGGACCGCCGAATCCCCGTCCCGGCCGTTCGAACCGACCTCGTACCGGGCGCTTACCGCTTCTTGCGCCGGCGGCGCGACCAGGACGCTCGTCCGCCCCGGGGTGGGCGAGCCGGTGACGGTGGCCCGCGGTGACGGCGTCCGGCTACTTCGCGACGGTCGCGGCGACACCGAGCGCCGCTCCATGGCGGCCGGAGTCGGCCCACCGGTGGCCGACGGGGCGGCCGGCGTGGTCGGCAGGAACGCCGGAGGCGCGGCCTGCGGAGGCGCGTCCCGCTCCCTGGTCCGGAACGACAACAGCGCGATCACCAGGAGCACCACCAGCGCGCACACACCGAGGAGCACCACGATCCACGGCACCGACGCCAACACCCGCGCCGCCCGCGAAGCTGCCGCACCGTCCGGCCGCACCGCCATCAGGTCTCCCCTCGTCCCCCACCGACGCGACAGCGTAGCCAGCGCCGCACGGACCCGAAACCGTGTGGGTACGGATCGGGCCAACCGGCCCCCGTTGGTCAGCCCGTCCGGACGACAGTGCAGATCAGAGGTCCGTCATCCGAGATGCGCAGCAGGTAGCGGTACCGCTCCCCTGGCACCGCCTGCCCCCGGCAGTCCAGGAACTCCCACTCCACCGCCACCATCGTCAACAGCGCGGACACCGGCTGCACGTCCTCGATCCGGGCGTGGGCAGCGACCAACTCCCGGGCCTGGTAGTCGGGTGCGGCGCCCACGAAGGACAGCGCCACCGCCGCCGCTGACGTGAACGAGAAACTGTAGGTGTCAGCCACCACCAGCCCCGGCAGGGCGTAGCAGCCGGCGATGGCCGGCAGGTCGCCTGAGGTCAACGCCACGCCGTACCGGTCGAAGAAGTCGGCCAACGTGTCAAGATCCGTGGAGGCGTTCACGGCCACAGCAATTGCCGGTCACCGGCCAGCTCAAACCTCAGCGCGGCGGCACCTGAACCTCGATCTCGGAACCCAACCGGGCGTCGCCGGCCAGACCAAGGTCGTCCCCGCTCCAGAACCGCCCCGGGTCGTACCAGTTCGGACGTCGACCCGCCGGCAGCAACCCCATTGCCTCATAGGTCACCGCCACCACCTCGGCGCAGTACGCCGTCTCCAGCGCCCGGTCCCGCTCCCCCGCCGACCGGGCCGAGCTGACCGGGCCGGAAGGGTCAGCGCGGTCGGTCGGGTTGGGGCGTTCAGCACGGTCGGTCGGGTTGGGGCGGTCGGTCGGGTCGGGGTGAGGTGTCGGCTGGCCGAGGCGTGCCAACGCCGACAGGCCACCGAGGTGCGGCAACGCGGGAAGCCGGCCGGGACGCGGCAGCGCCGGCACCCGACCCCGCACCCAGCGCCACGCCAACTGGGCGGTCGACGGGAACGGCGTGCCGTCCAGCCGCGCGATCGTCCGCAGCACCGCCCGCTCCATCTCCGCGTCGGCCGGCGGGTCGAGCTGCCGCAACCAGGCCCGTTGGCCGTACCGGTTGGCCCAGACGCCCACCGCGTCCCGCAGGTCGTGCAGCTGGACGCCACGTTGGTGGCTGCCCGACCACAGGTCCGGCAACGATTTGCCCAACTCCGCGTGCCACATCAGCGGCGGCATGTCGTCCAGCACCACCGCCATCCCGACGTGATTCACCGGGCTGTTGGTGGTGAACTGGATCGCCCGGTCCGGCACGCTGCGGCCCCGGAACACCCACACGTCACCGGTGCGGGTCAACTCGACGGCCTCATCCAGGCTGATGCTCATGAGGGTCTAGCCTAGGCCGATGCGGCAACGAATGCGGTGGTGGAAGGTTCTCGGGCTGGCCGGGCTCGCCGGTGTCGCGGCCTCCGGCGTGGTCATCGCGCGGGCCGAACGGCGTCGGCGCGCGTACACCCCGGAGGAGATCCGGCAGCGGCTGCTGGAGCGGCATGCCCAGGCCAGCGACGCCGCGAAACCCGGTGACCCGACCTGACCCACCGTCCTCTGTAGATCGTCGTTGGGGCAGCCCGGCAGGTCGATGATCGATACGATGTGGCCATGACGACGCCCGTCGCACAACGGCCCTTCGTCCTGTCCATCCCGGCCGCGCCTGTCGAACGACACGGCAACGTCGACCTGCACCTGCCCACCCACACCGGTCGCGCGCCGGCCGTCGTGGTGGTGCACGGCGCTCCGCTGCCACCCGACGCGCCAGACCCTCGCGACTGGTTGCTCTACCGCGGCTACGGCGCGCTGCTCGCCGCGAGCGGCGTGGTCACCGCGCTGGTCAGCTACCAGGTGTCCGACCTGTCCGCGCTGCCCGCCGCAGCCGACGACATCGCCGCCATGGTCGAGCAGGTCCGCGCCGACCCGCGGGTCGACCCCGAGCGGGTGGTGCTGTGGTTCTTCTCCGGCGGCGGCCTCTTCGCAGCCGACTGGCTGCGCGTCCCGCCGGCCTGGCTGCGCGGGATCGCACTGACGTACCCGCTGCTCGTTCCGTTCCCCGGCTGGGAGGTCGACGCCCGGTTCCTGCCGGTCGAGGCACTCAGCTCGGGCACCGACGTGCCACTGGTGCTGACCCGCGCCGGTCAGGACATCCCGCCGGTCCTGGCCGGCATCGACGCGTTCCTCCCCGCGGCGACCGCCCAGGGCTGGCCGATGCAGGTGATCGAGGTGCCGGACGGGCAGCACTCCTTCGACATCCTCAACCACGGCCCGCAATCCGAGGCAGCCGTCCTGGCCGCCCGCGACGCCGTCCTGGAACTGCTCGACGCAACCTGACCACCTCCACCCGGTACCGATGCAGGGCGGCATGATCGACTCGGGTTCCGTGATGTCGGGGGGTCTCCGGCTGGCGGTTTCAAGCGGCGGTTGCAACCAGGTGTTTGTGGAGTACCTCGGCTGGATTCTGCCAGTCGAGGGTTTGGCGTGGTCGTGCGTTGAGTTCG
>NZ_JBIAJD010000002.1:0-112096 GCF_042871765.1 Micromonospora sp. NPDC005553
CGCCCCGCGCCCCGCGCCCCGCGCCCCGCGCCCCGCGCCCCGCGCCCCGCGCCCCGCGCCCCGCGCCCCGCGCCCCGCGCCCCGCGCCCCGCGCCAAGATCGTGCTCGAACCAGGATGTAGTGGCATCAGCGACGCGCCGAGACCACTACATCCTGGATGTTGCGCGATCTTGGGTCCGAGTCGGCCTTCTTCGCGACAAGATCCGCTCAACTTCGGGGAACTTGCGGCGTCACAGCGCGCCGAGGCAGCACTTTCCCTGCAATTGAGCGGATCTTCACGGACCCGCCGGACCAGACTGCGGATCCCGCCGGGCCGGACACCCGGCGGCCTGCCGTTGTGTCTCGCGGATCTTGACGGTCGCCGGATGGCGTGGTCGGGTTTCGGCATGGGTGAGCAGTGGCGGGCACAGTTCGACGCGGAGGTGAGCTTCGCCAACGGCGGCGGGCTGCGTACCGAGGGGTTCCGGCTGGACATTCCCGGTCGGGAGATCACCGACGACGAGCTGGCGGCGTTGTTCGTCCGGCACCTCGGGCTGCTGATGGTCGCCGACGTCCGGATCAGCGCCAGGACGATCATCGAGGAGCCGCACAAGGGCGGCCGGGGGGTCGCGGTCGACGGATCCGGCACCGAACGCCGGCTGGTCGAGCTGAGCCACGTGATCCGCGGCGGGATGACCACCCTGCCGGGCTGGCCGGGTCCCCGGATCACCGACTGGCTGACCTTCGCGGCATCCCGCGAGCGGTACGCCCCGGACACCGAGTTCCACGTGGCCCGGATCGAGATGATCGCCAACACCGGCACGTACCTGGACACGCCCGCCCACCGCTGGGCCGGCAGGGACGACCTGACCGCTGTGTCGCTGGACCGTCTCGCCGACCTGCCGGGGGTGGTGGTCCGGGTGCCGAACGGCATCCGCGCGGTGGACCGGCTGATGCTGGCCCCGTACGAGGTGAGCGGCCGGGCGGTGTTGCTGCACACCGGGTGGGACGCGCACTTCGGCACCGAACGGTACGGCGCTCCGGAAGCGCCGTACCTGACCGGCGACGCCTCCCAGGCGCTTGTCGACGCGGGGGCGGCCCTGGTCGGCATCGACTCGATCAACATCGACGACATGAGCCCGACGGCCGCCGGCGTACGCCCCGCGCACAGCGCGCTGCTCGCCGCCGGCATCCCGATCGTGGAGCACCTGACCGGCCTGGATGCGTTGCCGCCGAGCGGGTTCCGGTTCACCGCTGCCCCGCCGATGGTGGCCGGCATGGGCACCTTTCCGGTTCGCGCCTTCGCCGTCGTCAACCCCTGACACCGCCCGCGACCCCTGCCGCAACCTGCGACGCGACCCGCGACCCGCGACGCCTACCGCCACCCGCGACGCCTGCCGCACGGCCAGCGGCGGTCGCGACCGGGCCGCCGGGGCGACGAGTTGGTTCCACCCTGCGGTCCACAAAACGGGCCATAGGCTAACAACGTGGACAAGGAATCGCGCGGCACAGCTCGCGACTGGGCGCCGCGCAGCATCGGACTGCTCCTCGGCACCCTCGTACTGGCCACGGCGTTCATCGCGGCCTACGTCGGCGCGTTGCACCAGCCCACACCCCGCGACCTGCCGATCGGCGTCGTCTCCAGCGACCAACGCGCCCAGGCGACGCTCGACGCCGTGCGTGCCCAGACCACCATCCTCAAACCCATCGGGTACGACGACCCGGCCGCCGCCGAGCACGCACTGCTCAGCCGCGCGGTGTACGCCGTACTCAGCACCGGAGAAGACAACGGCCTGCTCCTCACCGTGGCGAGCGCCTCCGGCCCCTCCGCCACCAGCGCGATCAAGGAGGTCCTCGGCACCGCCACCACCCGTACCGGCACCTCGCTCCGGATCGTCGACAAGGTGCCGGTCACCCCGACCGACCCGCGCGGGGTGGTGCCCTTCTACCTGAACGTCGGGTACGTCCTCGGCGGCTATCTCGCCTCGACGGTGCTCGGGATATCCGCCGGCACCACCCCCCGTACGGCGCGACGAGCCGGACTACGCATCGCCGCCCTGGCGGTCTACAGCGTGCTGCTCGGCATCGCCGGCGCGGTGGTGGTCGGACCCGTTCTGGACATCTGGCACGGCGACGTACCGACGATCGCCGCCATCGGCGCGCTGGCCGTCTTCGCCGCCGCCATGTTCGCCAGCGCCATTCAGGGCTGGCTCGGCGTCGCGGGCACCGCGCTGGTCATCCTGCTGTTGGTGGTGCTCGGCAACCCGGGCTCCGGGGGCATCTACGCGCCCGAGTTCCTGCCCGGGGTGCTGCGCGGCATGCACCGCTGGAACATCCCCGGGCTCGCCAACGACTTGACCAAGGCCGCTGTGTACTTCGACTGGCGGTCGGCCGGCTGGCCGGCTTCCGCCCTCGGGATCTGGGCGGTGCTCGGAGGGCTCGGACTCGTCAGCGCGAGCCTGGTCCGGGGTCGCCGGACCGCCCCCTCCGGCCCTGCAACGACCCGCACGGCCCTCTCGCCGGACCGCGACGGTGGTTGAGATCACCCCGGAAAACACCCTTCCCAGGGCAGTGGATCATCAGGGGGCCCTCCAGACATCCGCTGCGCGCGGATACCATCCAGTGAGTCGGACAGCGCTGTCCTTCGTATCCACGTAAGGGAGCGCATCGTGACCGACCAGCACGACCACGACGGCCCGGACGCCGCACTGCGCGCCGACATTCGCCGACTCGGCACCCTGCTCGGCCAGACCCTGGCCCGCCAGGAGGGTCGCCCGCTGCTCGACCTCGTCGAGGAGATCCGCGCCCAGGTCCGCTCCGACGCCCCGGCGGCCGCCCAGCGCCTCGGCGGGCTCGACGTGACCACCGGCACCAAGCTGGCTCGCGCCTTCTCCACCTATTTCCACCTGGCCAACATCACCGAGCAGGTGCACCGGGCACGGGACCTGCGCCGCCGCCGCGCGGTGCAGGGCGGTTGGCTGGACCAGGCCGCCAAGATGATCGCCGAGCGCGGGGTGCCGGCCGAGGAGATCGCCAACGCGGCTCGCCGGCTGGCGGTGCGACCGGTCTTCACCGCGCACCCGACCGAGGCGGCTCGTCGCTCGATCCTGTCCAAGTTGCGGGCGATCGCCGACGAGTTGGACACCGAGACCGCCAACGCGATCCTCTACGGCGCCAGCGACGAGGGCCCGGCCAACCGCCGGCTGGCCGAGTTGTTGGACCTGATGTGGCAGACCGACGAGCTACGGCTCGACCGGCCGGACCCGACCGACGAGGCCCGCAACGCCATCTACTACCTGCGCGACCTGTACGCCGAGGCCGCCCCGCAGGTGCTCGACGACCTGGCCGACACGTTGCGCACGCTCGGTGTGGAGACCTCACCGACGGCCCGGCCGCTGAGCTTCGGCACCTGGATCGGCGGCGACCGCGACGGCAACCCGTTCGTCACCCCGGCGGTCACCCGCGAGGTGCTGACCATCCAGCACGAGCACGGCATCGCGGCCACCGAGAAGGCGATGGACCACCTGATCAGCGAGGTCTCGGTGTCCCGCCGACTCCGCGGGGTCTCCCTGGACCTCTCCGCCAGCCTCGCCGCCGACCTGGACGCGCTGCCCGAGGTGGCACAGCGCTTCCGCCGGGTCAACGCGGAGGAGCCGTACCGGCTCAAGGCACGCTGCGTGAAGGCGAAGCTCGCCAACACCCGGCTGAGGTTGCGCCAGGGCACCGCACACGTACCGGGCCGGGACTACCGGGGCTCCGCCGAGCTGATCGCCGACCTGGACCTGCTGCGCGCCTCGCTGGCCCGCAACTCCGGGCAGCTCACCGCGGTCGGCCGGCTGGCCTCCACCATCCGTACGGTCTCCGCGTTCGGCCTGCACCTGGCCACCATGGACGTCCGGGAGCACGCCGAGGCGCACCACGCGGTGCTCGCGCAGCTCTACGAGGCGGTCGGCGAGGTCTCCGACTATCCGGCGCTGACCCGGCTGGAACGCACCAAGCTGCTCGCCGACGAGCTGACCGGTCGCCGTCCGTTGTCGACACTGGACACGTCGCTGTCCGAGCCGGCCCGCAAGACGTTCGACGTGTTCAGCACCATCCGGGAGGCACAGGACCGGTTCGGCGCCGAGGTGATCGAGTCGTACATCATCTCGATGACCCTGGGTGTCGACGACGTGCTGGCCGCGGTGGTGCTGGCCCGCGAGGCCGGCCTGGTGGACGTGCACAGCGGGCGGGCCCGGGTCGGGTTCGTGCCGCTCCTGGAGACCCCGGCCGAGCTGAACTCCGGCGGCGAACTCCTCGACGAGTTGCTGTCGCTGCCCGCGTACCGGGCGCTGGTGACGGCCCGGGGTGACGTGCAGGAGGTCATGCTCGGCTACTCCGACTCGAACAAGGAAGCCGGCATCACCACCAGCCAGTGGTCGATCCACCGGGCGCAGCGCGCGCTGCGCGACGTGGCCGCCCGGCACGGTGTGCACCTGCGGCTCTTCCACGGCCGGGGCGGCACTGTCGGGCGCGGCGGCGGGCCGACGCACGAGGCGATCCTGGCGCAGCCGTACGGCACCATGGACGGCGCCATCAAGGTGACCGAGCAGGGCGAGGTGATCTCCGACAAGTACACCCTGCCCTCGCTGGCCCGGGAGAACCTGGAGCTCACCCTCGCCGCTGTGCTCCAGGCGACCCTGCTGCACACCGCACCCCGGCAGCCCGCCGAGATGTTGGAGCGCTGGGACGCGACGATGGACGTGGTCTCCGAGTCGGCGTTCCGGTCCTACCGGTCGCTCGTCGAGGACCCGGACCTGCCCGCGTACTTCTGGGCGTCCACCCCGACCGAGCTGCTCGGCGCGCTGAACATCGGCTCCCGGCCGGCGAAGCGCCCGAACACCGGCGCCGGGCTGTCCGGGTTGCGGGCCATCCCGTGGGTGTTCGGCTGGACGCAGACCCGGCAGATCGTGCCGGGCTGGTTCGGCGTCGGCTCCGGGCTGGCCGCCGCCCGCGAGGCCGGTCTGGCGGACGTGCTGGCCGAGATGCACCGCAACTGGCACTTCTTCCGCACGTTCCTGTCGAACGTCGAGATGATGTTGACCAAGACCGACCTGAGCATCGCCCGCCGGTACGTCGAGACGCTGGTGCCGAAGAAGCTGCACCCGATCTTCGAGCAGATCGAGCAGGAGTACGAGCTGACCAAGCGGGAGGTGCTGGCGGTGACCGCCTCACCGGCCCTGTTGGAGAACTCGCCGGTGCTCCAGCGCACCCTGGCCGTCCGCGACACCTACCTGGAGCCTCTGCACCATCTCCAGGTGGCGCTGCTGCGGCAGTACCGGGAGTCGGGTGCCGCCGGCCGGGCGGTCGCCACCGCACCGGGCGGCCGACGCGCGCCGAGCGACGGCACCGCCCTGGAACGCGCGCTGCTCACCACTGTGAACGGCATCGCGGCCGGGATGCGCAACACCGGCTGATCAAGAGGTACGACAAACGGGCCCCGGTCGTTGCGACCGGGGCCCGTTTCGGTGGGTCTGAGCGACAGTCAGAAGTCGCCGCCGCCGAAGTCCCCGCCCCCGAAGTCGCCACCGCCGAAGCCGCCGCCACCGAAGTCCCCACCGGCGTAGTCGCCGCCGCCGAAGTCGCCGCCCTGGTCGCCGCCGCCGAAGTCCCCGCCCTGGTCGCCGCCGCCGCCCCCCTGGTCGACGCCGTCACCGAAGCCCTCCTGGTAGCCGGCGTCGTAGCCGTACCCGGGGTCGGCGAAGGCGGGCGAGAAGAGCGCGTCGGCGATCAGGATGCCGCCGAGCACACCGGCACCGGCACCCAGCGCCGTCTTCCACCAGGGCGTCGAATACCAGCCGGCGGGCACCGGTCGACCCTGATAACGCCCACCCGGGTAGTAGTAGGGCGTTTCCCGGCCGGGTTGTGGCCCGGCCCGGAAGGTCTGCCCCTGCACATCGACCTCACGCTCCTTGGTGAGCTGCCCCACGCCGCGGGCGGCGGCCAGGGTCGGCACCTCGGGGCCCGGATCGATGCCCAGCGCCGTGCGCGCCGCCCGGATGTACGCCAGACCCTCCAGCGCGGTCTCCCGGGCCAGCCCGAACTGGTGCGGCGTGGACGCCTGTTCCAGCTGGGAGCCCGCCGCGTTGTACCGCTCACCGGCGTCGGCAAGCGCCTGGCGTACCGCCGGGTCGTCGCCGTGCAGGTTCATCAACTGGCCGCCGAGGCGCTCGTACCACCGCTGCGCCTCCGCGCGGGCGTCGGCGAGCTCGGTGCGCCGACGGGCACCGGCCTGAGCGCGGACGAGCGCGGCGGCACCCAGCGCGCCGACCAGCACAACGGCGAGACAGAGCACAAGTTCCATGTCATCGAACGTACCCCCGGTCCGCACGTCGTATCCGTCTGGCAAGCTCCGGTGATGGACGTCTCGACGCTGCTCCTGGTGATCGTGTGCCTCGGCACCGGCGGGGCGGTGGGCTGGCTCGCGGCCCGGTCCCGGTCGGCCGCCGACATCGCCCGACTGGACGCCACCCTGGCCGCCACCCGGGAGGGCGAGGGTCGGCTGGAGCAGTCCATGCGGGCGCTCAGCTACGAGGCCACCGCACAGTCCCAGGAGGCGGTGGCCCGGGCGGTCGCGCCGCTGCACGACACCCTGCGCCGCTACGAGCAGCGGGTGGCCGAGCTGGAGCACGACCGCGTCGACGCGTACGCCGAGCTGCGTGAGCAGGTCCGCTCGATGAACGCGGTCTCCGGTGAGCTGCGTACCGAGACCAAGCAGTTGGTGGCGGCGCTGCGCGCACCGCAGGTGCGGGGCCGCTGGGGCGAGCACCAGTTGCGCCGGATCGTCGAGGCTGCCGGGATGCTGGAGCACTGCGACTTCTCCGAGCAGGTCACCGCCGACAACGACGGGCAGGTTGTCCGCCCCGACCTGGTGGTCCGGCTGCACGGCGGCCGGTCGGTGGTGGTGGACGCCAAGGCCCCGTTCGACGCGTACCTGACGGCCATGGAGGCCCGCGACGAGCGCGGCCGGGACACCCACCTCGACGCGCACGCGCGGCACCTGCGGGGGCACGTCGACGCCCTGGCCGCCAAGTCGTACTGGTCGGCGTTCGACAACTCGCCCGAGTTCGTGGTGCTGTTCGTCCCGGCCGATCCGTTCCTCGACGTCGCGCTCCAGCGAGACCCGTCGCTGCTGGAGCACGCCTTCACCCGCAACGTGGTGCTGGCCACGCCGGCCACACTGGTCGCGCTGCTCCGCACCGTGGCCTACTCCTGGCGGCAGGAGGCACTGGCCCGCAACGCGCTCGCCGTGCACACTCTCGCCCGGGAGCTGTACGGCCGGCTCTCCACCCTGGGCGACCACGTGGGCAAGCTCGGGTCCTCGCTGGCCGGTGCGGTGACCGCCTACAACCGGGCGGTCGGCTCGCTGGAGGCCCGGGTGCTGGTCAGCGCCCGCAAGCTCGCCGAGTTGGGCGTGTCGGACGACGAGTTGGCCACCCCGGCCCAGGTCGAGTTGACGCCCCGGCAACCGCAGGCACCCGAGCTGGCCGATCCGGCCGACGACGAGGCCTCGAACCGCTCGCCGATCATGTGACAGTACGTATATCCGCATGTCACGAACTGGTCACAAGGGACTGACCAGTAGTGACAGTGCTCGCCGCTACCACGAAAGATTCTGCTCACCCGAGCGCCCTTCTCTGAAGGGCCCTGTTCTCTGGAGGTAAAGAGAACGTGAGCAGACTCCGAAATATGAGCCGGCGCACCTCAGCCGCGCTCTTCGCGTCGGTCCTGGCGGCGAGCGCCATGACGACGATGGGTGGTGCCGCCACCGCGGCCGCCGCTCCCGCCACCACACCGGACGCTTCCCCGGCCACCGCCGCCGAGACGCTGGGCGCCCACGACGCCAAACTGCTCAGTGAGGCCCGCGCCAAGAAGGCTCCGACCGTCACGTTGATCGTCGCCACCGAGAAGGGTGAGGCGGGGGACGTCGCCGACAGCCTCACCAAGCTCGGCGGCATTGTCAGCCAGCGGCAGGACAGGGTCGGCTTCGTGCTGGCCAAGGTTCCGACCGACCGGGTCCTCAAGGCGGCGCGGCTGCCGGGCGTCTCGGCCGTCGACCTGGACGAGGTCATCCAACTGCCGGACCCGGCCCCGGAGCGCACCGCCACCGGCACCGCCGGCGCGCGGCAGGCCACCGTCGCGGCGCCGGGAGAGACCACCCCGGCCGACAACCCTTACATGCCGACGAACGAGACCGGCGCGGTGGCGTTCACCGCGGCCCACCCCGAGTGGGACGGCCGGGGCGTCACGATCGGCATCATGGACTCCGGTGTGGACCTGGCCCACCCGGCGTTGCAGCAGACGACCACCGGCGAGCGCAAGATCGTCGACTGGGTCACCGCTACCGATCCGTTGGAGGACGGCTCGTGGCGGCGGATGCAGGCCGAGGTCACCGGCCCGTCGTTCACCATCGCCGGCGGCACCTGGACGGCACCGGCCGGCACGTACCGGTTCAACCTGTTCAGTGAGTCGGTCACCACAGCGAGCGACGCCCGGGGTGACGTCAACCGCGACGGCGACACGACCGACACCTGGGGTGTGCTCTTCGACCCGGCCACCAACAACATCCGGGTGGACGCCAACCAGAACCTCAACTTCACCGACGACCCGGTCATGCGGCCGTACAAGGAAAAGTACGACATCGGCTACTTCGGTACCGACAACCCGGCGACCCCGGTCGCCGAGCGGCAGCCCTTCGTCGTCGAGTTCCGCAAGAACGTGAACACCACGCCGATCGGCCTGCCGGGCACCTACGACTACGTCAACATCGGCATCGTCGAGAGCACCCACGGCACCCACGTCGCCGGCATCACCGCCGCCAACGACATGCTCGGCAATGGAGCCTTCGACGGCGCCGCGCCCGGTGCCAAGCTGGTCTCCGCCCGCGCCTGTTCCTGGGGCGGCGGCTGCAGCGCGGCTGCCCTCACCACCGGCATGATCGACCTGGTGGCCAACCGTGGCGTCGACATCGTCAACATGTCGATCGGTGGCCTTCCGGGCCTGAACGACGGCAACAACGCGCGGACGAACCTCTACAACGAACTGATCGAGACGTACGGCGTGCAGTTGGTCATCTCGGCCGGAAACTCCGGCCCGGGTCTCAACACCGTCGGCGACCCGTCGGTGGCCAGCAACGTGATCAGCGTTGCCGCCAACATCAGCAAGGACACCTGGCTGGCCAACTACGGCTCGGTCGTGAAGAAGAAGAACGCCCTGTTCAACTTCTCCTCCCGTGGCCCGCGCGAGGACGGCGGCTTCAAGCCGAACATCGCCGCCCCCGGCTCGGCCATCTCCACCGCACCGACCTGGCAGCTCGGAGCCCCGGTCCCCGAGGCCGGTTACGCGCTGCCCCCGGGCTACGCGATGCTGAACGGCACCTCGATGGCGTCTCCGCAGACCGCCGGCGCCGGCGCGTTGCTGCTCTCGGCGGCCAAGGCCACCGACCGGGGCGTCAGCCCGGCCGCACTGCGGCGGGCGCTGTTCAGCTCCGCCAAGCCGATCGCGGACGTGCCGACGTACGCGCAGGGCTACGGCATGGTCAACGTTCCGGGCGCCTGGCAGTTGCTGCGCCAGGGCGTCGAAACCCGGTCGTACGTCTCCGACGCGCCGGTCTGCAGCCCTCTGGCGGAGCAGCTGACCATTTGGAACGGCGTGAAGTTCGTGCCGAACCCGGGCCGGGGCACCGGCGTCTACAACCGCTGCACCTCGTCCGAGGGCGGCCAGAAGGTCGGCCAGAGCAAGACGTACCCGGTCAAGCTCACCCGCACCAGCGGCCCGGCCGGCACCATCAAGCACACCATCACGCTCCAGGGCAACGACGGCACCTTCAAGGCGCCGAAGACCGTCGCGTTGCCGCTCAACAAGGCCGTCACCATCAGCGTCACCGCCAAGCCGGCCACCGAGGGCGCGCACGGCGCGATCGTGCGGATCGACGACCCGGCGACCAACGTCGTCGACTTCGAGGTGTCCACGGTGGTGGTGGCCTCCAACGACGTGAAGAAGCCCACCTTCTCGTACGCGAACGAGGGCTCGGTCGACCGCAACGGCTTCACGTCGTACTTCGTCACGGTGCCGGAGGGCGCCAAGGCACTCCAGGTGAACCTCTCCGGAATCGCCACCGATTCGCAGACCCGGTTCATCGCGATCAACCCGTTGGGTGTGCCGGTGGAGGCCACCACCAGCACCGTCTGCTACACCAACTTCTCCGACGTCAACGTCTGCAAGCCGCAGGAGCGTGACTACCAGAACCCGCTTCCCGGGGTCTGGGAGATCGAGGTGGAGGCGCGGCGGACGTCCCCGGCGCTGAACAACCCGTTCAAGCTCCAGGCGCGGGTGCAGGGCCTGACGGTCGAGCCGGCGCTGGTCGAGCTGCCCAGTGTCGAGGCCGGCGAGCCGACCCCGGTGAGCTGGAAGGTCACCAACGCCTTCGGTCCGGTCTCGGTCAGCGGCCGCAGCGGCGCGCTGACCGGTGTGCGGACCGAGCGTCCGACCATCACCGAGGGCGGTCCCAACCAGGAGTGGACCGTCGAGATCCCGGCGGGTACGTCGACGTTCACCGCCCGGATCGGCAACCCCGCCAACGCGGGCGCCGACCTGGACCTGTTCGTCTACCGGGGTACCACCGAGGTCGGCCGGGCCGCTGACGGCGACTCGGAGGAGGCGGTCACGCTGACCAACCCGGCCGCCGGCACCTACCGCGTCGTGGTGGAGCCGTACGGGGTCGACGGGCCGGGGACCAGCACCGCCTACGACTACTACGACGCGTTCGCGTCCGCGTCGCTGGGCACGATCACCGCTCCGGCCGTCGCGGTGCCGCTGATGCACGGCGAGTCGGCCACCATCACCGGCACGGTGACCGCGGTGGCCGTTCCGGCCGACGGGCGTCAGCTCTCCGGTGAACTGGCGATCGTCACCAGCGAGGGTGCGATCGTGGGTCGCGGCAACGTGTCCATCGGTGCGGTGAACTGATCCGCTCGTAACACCGGCAGGAGCCCGTCCCCACGTTCGGGGGCGGGCTCCCGCATGTCAGGGGTGGAAAGGGTCAGGACCGGTGGGCTGCCGTCACGACGAACGGGGTGCCCTGCTGGCAGGTGGTCATCATGCCGGGCTCCACCCGACCGGTGACCTCGACCCGGGCACCCGGCGTCAGCACCTCACGCGGGCCGCCGAGCAGCAGGTAACCGTCGAGCAGCACGCAGCCGGGCTCCACACCGCCCTGCACGGTGCCGCTCAGGGTGGTGGCCCCGACGCCCGGCGGCGTGCTCGGGCCGCCCGGTTTCGGAGTTTTCAGTCCGGGCGGCACGCTCCGGGTGCCGGTCTCCGGCGAGGGCGTCGGGTCGGGCGTGGGCTGGCTGGTCACCGGCTGTGCTCCCGTCGGTGTGGGGGTGGGTGTGCCGCCCCCGACACCCTGGCCGCCGCAGGCGCTCAGCGCCACGCAGACGGCCAGCGCGGGGACGGCGAGCCGAAGAGTCCTCATGCCGAATCTGACGTACGCCGACCCGAGTTCGTTCCGTGCTTCAGCCGCGCGCCGCGGCGGCCTTCATGTCCCGCCTGAGCTCCTGCGGAAGCGAGAACGTGAGCCGCTCGTTGGCGGTGGTGATCTCCTCGACGTCGGCGAAGCCGCGGGCGGCGAGGTGGACCAGCACCTCCTGGACCAGGTCGTCCGGGACGCTCGCGCCCGAGGTCAGGCCAACCGTGGTGGCCCCCTCCAGCCAGGCGTCGTCGATCTCGTGCGCGAAGTCGACCAGGTGACCGGCGCGGGCGCCGGCGTCCAGGGCGACCTCGACCAGGCGGACCGAGTTGGAGGAGTTCGTCGAGCCGACCACGATCACCACGTCACAGTCGGCGGCGATCTCCTTGATCACGTGCTGCCGGTTGGAGGTGGCGTAGCAGATGTCGTCGCTGGGCGGAGACTGCAACAGCGGCAGCCGCTGCTTGAGGCGGGCCACCGTCTCCAGCGTCTCGTCGACCGAGAGCGTGGTCTGGGAGAGCCAGACCACCTTCTCCGGATCACGTACGGTGATCTTGTCGGCACCGTCCGGGCCGTCCACCAGCTGGATGTGCGCGGGGGCCTCACCGGCGGTGCCGATGACCTCTTCGTGCCCCTCGTGGCCGATGAGCAGGATGTCGTAGTCCTCGGCCGCGAAGCGCCGCGCCTCGTGGTGCACCTTGGTGACCAGCGGACAGGTCGCGTCGATCGCCTTCAGCGAACGCGCCTTGGCCTGCTCGTGGACCTCCGGTGCCACACCGTGCGCGGAGAAGATGACGGTGGCGCCCTCCGGCACCTCCTCGTTCTCCTCGACGAAGATGGCGCCCTGGGCCTCCAGGGTCTGCACCACGTACTTGTTGTGCACGATCTGCTTGCGCACGTAGATCGGGGCGCCGTAGAGCTTCAGCGCCTCCTCCACGGTCTGCACGGCGCGGTCGACACCCGCGCAGTAGCCGCGGGGCTTGGCCAGGAGCACGCGCTTGCCGGTCCGGTGAGTCGCCTGAGCCTCAGTCACCACCCCATCGTACGTGCCACCCCTCCACCCGCCACCGGCCCGCGCCCCGCCCATCCCTGCGTTGATCATGAAGTTATTGCTGCGACACGCCGGCACGGAGGGCAATAACTTCATGATCGACGGGCCAGGCGGGGGAGGTCCGTAGGGTGGGCGGGTGAGCGAGGGCGGGCGGGTGGGAAGCGGCGGGGCCAGCGGCGGGGGCGGCGGGGCGAGCAGCGCTGAGGAGCCTTGGCCGGTACGGGTGGTCAGCCAGAAGGTGGGGGCCTGGATCGCCAAGCTGGGCTGGGTGTGGGTGGACGGGCAGGTGGCGCAGATCAGCCGCCGCCCCGGGGCCAGCACTGTCTTCCTCACCCTGCGTGACCCATCGGCCGATCTGAGCCTGACCGTCACGACCAACCGGGACGTCCTGGACTCCGGCGCGCCGGAGCTACGCGAGGGCGCACGTGTCGTGCTGCACGCCAAGCCCGAGTTCTACGCCGCCCGGGGCACGCTGAGCCTGCGGGCCGACGAGATTCGTCAGGTGGGGCTCGGGGAGCTGCTGGCCCGACTGGAGAAGCTCAAGAAGCTGCTCGCCGCCGAAGGGCTCTTCGACCGCGCCCGCAAGCGTCGACTGCCGTTCCTGCCCGGCCGGATCGGGCTCATCACCGGTCGCGCGTCGGCGGCCGAGCGGGACGTGCTGACAAATGCCCGGCGGCGCTGGCCGGCCGTGGAGTTCCGGACGGTCAACGTGGCCGTGCAGGGCCCGTCCGCGGTGCCACAGATCGTTGACGCGCTCAAGGTGCTGGACGCCGACCCGAGCATCGACGTGATCATCATCGCCCGGGGTGGCGGCGGCATCGAGGACCTGCTGCCCTTCTCCGACGAGGCGCTCTGTCGCGCGGTGTTCGGCTGTCGTACGCCGGTGGTCAGCGCGATCGGCCACGAGACGGACGCGCCGTTGATCGACTATGTCGCCGACGTCCGCGCGTCCACCCCGACCGACGCGGCGAAGCGGGTCGTCCCCGACCTCACCGAGGAGGTACGCCTCATCGGTCAGGCCCGGCACCGCCTCGAACGGGCGGTGCGCAACCTGGTCGACCGGGAGACGCACCGGCTGGACGGGCTGCGTTCCCGACCGGTGCTGGCCCGACCCCAGGTGATGGTGGAGCATCGGGCTACCGAGCTGACCGCGTTGCGTCAGCGGGCCGGCCGCTGCTTGGAGCACCGGCTCGGGGCCGCCGAGGACGACCTGCGGCACACCCTCGCGCGGCTACGCGCCCTCTCCCCCGCCGCCACCCTCGACCGGGGGTACGCGATCGTGCAGCGCGCCGACGGCCACGTGGTCCGCGCGGCGGCGGAGGTCGGCAGGGGCGACCCGCTGCGGGTACGACTGGCCGACGGCGAGCTGGCCGCCACTGTCGATGGCTGAGTGGCGACGCGGCGCGGTGGGGAGTGGTGTGCTGAGATGAACGCGATGACTGATGACACGAAGGCCGGGCCGGACGAGCGGCTCAGTTACGAGCAGGCCCGCGCCGAGCTGGCCTCGGTGGTGGAGCGGCTGGAGGCCGGCGGCACGTCCCTGGAGGAGTCGCTGGCCCTCTGGGAACGCGGCGAGGCGCTGGCGGTGATCTGTCAACGCTGGCTGGATGGTGCGCGGGCGCGGATCGACGCCGCCCGGCAGGAGCCCGCTTCCTGACCGACCGCCGGTGGGGCGGCCGGAGCCGCCCCACCTCGGCACGTCAGTTGAACAGGCTGTACAGCTCGGCCGGCGCCTCGACGACCTGGTCCGCCGGCGGCTTCTGCGCGGCGGTGGCGGCACCGTAGTCGGAGTACGTCATCTTGATCTCCTGGGCGGTGGTCTGCCCGGCGGCCGGCAACTGCAGCACCAGCTCGCTGAGCCGGCCCTGCGGGTCGACCTTCGCGGTGAACGGGACGGTCTTCGCCTGGGTGCCCAGCGCGGCGATCGTGGCGGCGTTCAACGAGCCCGCCTCGGCGGCCTTGGTGACGTCGATGGTGCCGGCGTACGCGCCGGTGCCGGTGCTGCGGACCTCGGTGATGCCCTGGGTGAGCACCGCGCTGCCGGCCGGGTCGACCTTCTCGAAGTCGAAGCCGAGGCTGCGGTTGCCCTTGATCCGGGTCTGGTCGAGGTGCTGGTACTTGCCGAGATTGAGCTGCTTGATGGCGGGCAGGCTGTTGGCGGTGGGGCCGCTCAGCTCCAGCTTGACCCAGCTGTCCGGCTTGAAGTGGATCACATCGAGCTTCATCGCCAGGTCGGACGAGGGGCCACCGATCGCGATCTTCATCGCCGCGCTCTGGCTCGGCTGGTGCACGAGCCCCTCCGCGGTCGAGCCGGCACCGGCCAGGGTGAACCGGAAGTTCCCGTTGCTGATCTCCTTGGTGGAGTCGAGCAGGGCCTGCTTGGCGTCGCCCGCGACCGGAGCACCGGATGGGCTCGCCGTCCCGGACGCGCTCACCGTCGGAGACGGCGTCGATCCGGCGGTGCCGGTTCCGCTGGCGCAGGCGGCCAGTGCGGGCGTAATCAGGGCGGCGGCTACCAGGCCGGCGCCGAGTCGTCGAACAGTCATACGTGTCTCCCAAGGGGGTCACCCGACGACCTGGACGGCGCCGGAAACTCCGGCGACGCAGCAGCACCGTCGGCTGCGTCGCGCGACCCGGGCCGAGCAACGCGCCCGGATCACCCCCTCCTTCTTCCCTGTCGACGCGTCGGACAATCACCCTTCGGGCCAGTTGCCCAGATTCAGCGCCGACGGGGCCATTCGACCGGGTCCGGTCAGCGCAGCGAGCCGGCCAGTTCGCGGAGTTCGTTGTCCCGGGCGTCGCCGACGACGATCACCGTGCGGGTCGGCTCCAGCAGGACCAGCGCCTGCTGGTTCCCCCGGGCCGTGTAGAGCTGCCAGGAGCGCCCGGCCAGCTCGGTGGGGCCCTGCGGTTGGCCCTGACTGGTCAGCTCGGCGGGGAGCAGACGGTCCGCCGGGACGCTGCTCTGCAGCAGTTGGACGCCCCGCCCCTCCGGCGTGAGGTAGCCGAGTCGCAGGTTCGCACCGCCCTCGACGGTCTGGTAGCGGGCGCTGACCGTCTTCCAGTCGGCGCCGAGCCCCTGCGGCTGGCTCACCGGGAAGACGTTCGCCGAACGTGCCTGCTCGATGGCGGGCGCAGGATCGACTGTGGTGGCCTGGTCGCCGCCGAGGAATCCCCGGTAGAACGCCAGGAGCAGCGCGATCGGGACGAGCAGCACCAGCAGCGAGATCGCCATGTCCTTCGGCGACCGCTCGGACTTGCCGGACACCGCTGGTGGCGGTGGGGTCGGGTCGGTCGCGGCGGGCTCACCACTGCGGCCGGCGGGGGCGTCGGCCGGCGGCTGACCGTCGGGCGGCGTGCTGTCGGCGGGTACGCGGTCGGCAGGCTGTGCGGGTTCCACCCCGTTATCTTCGCAGCCGCCCGACCGGCGGTATCCAGGCCATCACCGCCCCGCGCCGCCGCCCGGTCGGCCATCGTGTGAGGATCAGCGACAAAGCCGGCAGTGGGGGCCTCCCCGTCGCCGGTCGTCCCCGCACCGTCGCGAGGAGGAGTAGCCGTCATGACGAACACCAGGACGCGGATCCCACAGGATCTCGACCGAAACCTTGCCCTCGACCTGGTCCGGGTCACCGAGGCCGCGGCGATGGCCGCCGGCCGTTGGGTCGGTCGGGGCGACAAGGAGGGCGGCGACGGGGCCGCGGTCGACGCGATGCGCAAGCTGATCAACTCGATCCAGATGCGCGGTGTGGTGGTGATCGGCGAGGGCGAGAAGGACAACGCCCCGATGCTCTTCAACGGCGAACACGTCGGCGACGGCACCGGCCCGGAGGTGGACGTCGCCGTCGACCCGGTGGACGGCACCACCCTGATGAGCAAGGGCATGCCGAACGCGGTGGCGGTGCTCGCCGTCTCCGAGCGCGGTGCGATGTTCGACCCCAGCGCCGTGTTCTACATGGAGAAGCTCGCCGTCGGGCCCGCGTACGCCGACGTGATCGACATCAACGCCGGTGTCGCGGAGAACCTGCGCCGGATCGCCAAGGTCAAGGGCACTGACGTCTCCGAGGTGACCGTCTGCGTGCTGGACCGGAGCCGTCACGACGACCTGGTCACGCAGATCCGCCGGACCGGGGCGGGGATCCGGTTCATCTCCGACGGCGACATCGCGGGCTCGATCGCGGCGGCCCGGGGCGAGTCGGACGTCGACGTCCTGATGGGCATCGGCGGCACCCCGGAGGGCATCATCTCCGCGTGCGCGCTGAAGTGCATGGGCGGTGCGATGCAGGCCAAGCTGTGGCCGCGCGACGAGCAGGAGCGGGAGAAGGCGATCGCCGCCGGGCACGACCTGGACCGGGTGCTGGGCACCGATGATCTGGTCACCGGCGACAACTGCTTCTTCGTGGCGACCGGGGTCACCTCGGGCGACCTGCTGCGCGGGGTGCGTTACCGGGCGGGCGGCGCGTACACCCAGTCGATCGTGATGCGCTCGAAGAGCGGCACCATCCGGGTGATCGACTCGTACCACCGGCTGGAGAAGCTGGCGCTCTACTCCGCCGTCGACTTCGATGGTCGTCCGCTGGCCGAGCAGGAGTGACAATCACCGACACGGCGACCCCGCAGACCCTGTCGGCCGCCCGCCGGATCACCGGCGTCGCGCTGGCGTCGGCCTCCGGGGTCGCGGTGGCGGTGCAGTCGCGGATCAACGGCGAGCTGGGGGTACGCCTCGACGACGGTTTCGCCGCCGCCGTGGTCTCGTTCGGCATCGGCCTGCTGGTGCTGCTGGTGCTGGTGCCCGCGACCCCCGGTGGTCGGCGCGGGCTGGTCGCGACGCGGCAGGCCCTGCGGACGGGCTCGCTACGGCCGTGGCAGTGCCTCGGCGGGATGTGCGGGGCCTTCCTGGTGGCCACCCAGGGCCTCACGATCGGCACGTTGGGCGTGGCGGTCTTCACCGTGGCGGTGGTCGCCGGCCAGACCGGCAGCAGCCTCGCCGTGGACCGGGCCGGAATCGGGCCGACCGGCCGGCAGCCGGTCACCCGGCAGCGGCTGGCCGGAGCGGTGCTCACCGTGCTGGCGGTCGGCCTGGCGGTCGGCGACCGTCTTGGCGACCTGGGCGCGCTGGCGCTGGCCCTGCTACCACTGCTCGCCGGGGTGGGTATCGCCTGGCAGCAGGCCGTCAACGGTCGGGTCCGGGCGGCGGCCGACAGTGCGCTGACCGCCACGCTCGTGAACTTCGCCGTCGGCACCGCCACCCTGCTCGTCGCGTTCGCGATCGACATCGCCGTACGCGGCTGGCCCGGCGGTGAGCTGCCGTCTGAGCCGTGGCTCTACCTGGGCGGCCCGATCGGCATCGTGTTCATCGCGATCGCCGCCGCGATCGTGCGCTTCACGGGTGTGCTGCTGCTCGGCCTGGCCACCATCGCCGGGCAGATCGTGGGCGCGGTCCTGCTGGACCTGATCCTCCCCACGGCGGCCTCGCACCCGGGTGTGAACACCCTGCTCGGGGCCGCGCTGACAATGGTGGCGGTGCTGATCGCCGCGCTGGCACCCCCCGTCCGTCGAGGTGATGCCCGAGTGTGACGACCGGGAGCCGACCAGTCAGTGACAGCTTGGCAAGAGCTGACCATTTGAGTGGACTTAGTACGGTCAATCTAAGCTGCAGACAGAGGGTGCTCAACGCGAGAGGCGCGGCCACCTCCAGCCGAGAGGTCCGCCCTACCTTTCGGGGTCGAGCACCAGGCAGCCTGGAAATCGGCTATCTGAAGGGGTTATCCGTGACTCAGCAACCACATTCGCCTGCCCCCAACGCCCCAGGCCTCACCACACAAGGACGGACCAACCCAACCGCGCTGTCGGCGGCGGTCTTCGCCGCCCTCTCCGTCGTGTTTCTACCGCTGGCCTGGCTACTCGGCGCGGCGGCCGTCCTGACTGCTCGCCGAGCGCGCGCCGAGATCACGCGAACCGGGGATCGTGGCGAATCCCTTGCCACAATTGCGCTGACCACCGGCTGGGCAACTATCGCCATCGTGACGGTCATCTATTCAGGCGCCTTGCTGTCGGCAGTCTTCTAGAGGTCCCCCATCCCTCCAAGGGCCCTCGTGGCACCGACGGCCAGCACAAGCACCACCGACCTTTAGAGACATCGACGCGCAAGGGACTCCAAGCGGCGGTCTCGTCGCCTGACGCAATAGACCGAAGTTAGCCCCAAGTCAACATCATGTTGCGGTTGAGTTACTCCTTGTCGCGTGACAAGCTTATCTCTCACACGGGGGTGTGGTTACGGCGCGGGAACGCCGTAACCACGTGTCCCCCACACCACACCTTGGGAGGAACATGTGAGGGACAGAGGGATTGTATCCAGGCTGTCTAGGTACGGCGTAGCGGCCTCCGCCGTCGCGCTCGCCGTCGTCGGCGGTGCAGCACCAGCTCAGGCTGGCGACATGACGCCCATGGCCAGCGGCAGCGCCTCAACGACGTTCGCCAACGGTGCCAAGCTGACCGGCAACGTCTGGATCGCTACCTGGGCCAGCGGTGGTTGCGCCGACTGGACCAGCTCAGCCGTCATCTCCGGCGGCTCGAACCCGGTTTCGGGCAATGACTGGGTCAAGAACACCACAAAGTTCGACCCGTGGGGTGTTTCCCCGTCGGTCACCGCGTTCGGAAAGAGCGGTGATCCGGTCTCTGCCAGCTGGACGAACAACAACGGGTCCCGCGGTTCGTACCAGTCGGGCAACCTGTGCACCAACTGGCGGACCATCGGCGTCGAAGGTTCAGAGACCGCGCAGGCCTTTTACTACGGCCAGACCAAGACGGTCACCGCGGTCACCTGATTGTGAGCACCACAATCGCTAGTCGACGGAGCCGCAGCCGCTGGCTGCGGCTCCGTTCGCGAAACGCATTGACCTGGTTAATTGTGGCGGCAATTGTCGCCGGTGGAATCGGCCTTTTCGTCATGAGAGGCGATGAGGGGCCCGTGCGGTCGCGCGAGCAACGCGCGTTGATCGACACCCTGCGCACGTTGGTAGCTGAGAACGGGCTGATCATGCGGCCCGGCCTGTCCTCTGACGGCCCTTCGTCGTGGCCGGCCAGCGGGTACGGCTTGGCGGCCATAGCAGCCATCGAGGCAGCCCACCCCCATCCGGCCGTTGGTGGCTCGGCTGAAGTACAACGGTCACTCAAGGAACAGATCGATGAGGAGCCGATCTGGGGGCGCTGGTACGGCGCTCTGGTCGAGAAGAGCACTGGGCAGGTCATCCCTGGGGACTGGGCCACCGGCATCCTGGACGACCCGGTGCTCCCGAAGGACGGAACAGCACAGATCGCTGCCATCGCTGCCATCACCGATGTCGTAGCGGTGAAGTCGCTACCTCTGCCACCGTCGACGGCGGCCAGCTTGGTTGCGCGACTGAAGGCCGCGGCAGCAGCCACTGACGAGTCGTACGCCAAGTGTCGGGCACTGGAGAGCGCGGCGGTGCTCGGCGACAGGACGATCGCCACGACCATCCGCCCCGTCGCCGCGCCCGACCTCGGGCAGCCGATGTCTACCAGGTCGATCGTCGACCTGCACGGAGTGCTGTGCGCCCGGAGCCAGCTCGGGCAGAAGCCGGATGCCAGTCAGTTGGCGCGGATCCGAACTTGGCTTGAACCACACCTGCAGATGACAGTGGCGGGTGCGGAATTCGAGGCGTACTACCTGTCGCAGAGTTGGCTGCTCGCCGGCGGTGAGCCGGCGCGGCTCCAGCCCTTGGCAGCGAGCCTCCGTGCCAGGATCGACCCCGCGACCGGGCTGCTGCGAGGCCACGCCGTGCGACTGGGGACCTTGGAGAACACCTACTTCGCTGCGGTCCTCGCCGAGAGCGTCGACGCGGCAGACGAACTGTTCAGCCAGGACACGATCCGTGCGGTACGGGCGCAAATTCCCGAGCTCCGGAGCCGCGGAAACGGCCTTGACCTGCTGATGTGCGCAGTAATCCTGCGATACTCGGGCCAGGCGGATCGGGCGCTGGAGGATGAGGCCGCTTCCCTTGCCACCCAGAAGCTCGGCGGCAGGGCAGATCGGAGCAGCGTCGTCGTCGCCGCCCGCGTCATGACCTTGCTCCAGCAAATCGGCCGGCAGGCACCCCGGGTCACGGCCAGCCTGTTTCCGGTCAGGGATGCGGAAGACCGCTACCTGTCGTGGACCATGCTTTCCCTTGCGCCTCACCTGAGCAACCCTGACGCTGTCCGCGAACACTTCAAGGCGCAGATGGCCGAGGCCGGCCAGGCGCTGGCCAGCCCGGATCGGCTGATGGCCAAAGAGGTCATCGTCGCCCTCGTCGCCTCTGGGACGTCGGTGAACCGCGACGCGCTGCCGCCGCCTCTTGAACAATGGGCAAGAGCCGTGCGCGGCTGCGATGGGTTCCCCCTGCTCTATCGACCGCTGCTATCCGAGTCGAGATGCACTCTCGAAGCCACGGTGCAATTGCTGGACGCAGGCCTCAGCAAACTTTGACGATTGCGAGACGAGGGAAATTGGTCTACGCCCTAGAGTTGACGAATATTGCGAAAGGCTATGCTCGCGGCGATGAACTGGTGCCGGTCCTGACGGATGTGCACCTCTCGGTGACACCGGGAGAAATCGTTTGGCTGCGAGGGCCGTCCGGAGCAGGCAAGAGCACTCTGCTCAACATTGCTGGACTGCTTGCCGTTCCGGACGCCGGCCGCGTGAGAGTTGCCGGTCAGGACGCCTCAGGAATCAGCAGCCGACAAGCCGCCGCGCTACGGGCAACGAAGCTCGGATTCGTCTTTCAGGAGCACAATCTGTTCGGGCATCTCACCTCCATCGATAACATCATGCTCCCCTCCTTGGACTCCGCACGCGTAGCCCGGTCCAAAGCTATCAGCATGGTGGCGCAGTTGGGGCTCGCGGACAGAGCACATTTTACGGCTAATCGCCTGTCCGGCGGGGAACAGAAACGCATAGCCGTCGCGAGGGCGCTTATCAACAGACCTGCGATCGTGCTCGCAGACGAACCAACTGCCGGCCTCGATTCCGAGGCGATCCACGAGGTGTTGGCGCAGTTCACCAGCGCCGCGAACGACGGCCTGGCGGTGGTAATCGCCTCTCATGACGACGTCGTGTCCGGCATCAGCCAACGTACCGTCGCGCTGAGCGACGGCGTGTTGTCGGAAGCTCGCCCCACACATCTGGACGGGATCGAATCATGAAGATTATCCCGGACTGGCGACTGGCAGGCCAGAACACTCGCCTGACCGTGCGTCGGAGCAAGTCTTTCGGCCTGTTGGTGGCCGCCGGAGTTGCCTTCGCGCTACTCTGCGATGCCCTGGTGGGGCAGGCCGGTGCGGCAGTGGAACATCAGGTCCGCGAGAGCTCGATTATGCGCACGATCGAGGTAAGCAACTTCGGTGTCAGTAAACCTCTACCGCTGACCGCCAACCGAATAGCGGACATATCCCAGATGCCCGGTGTGACGTCGGTTCGGCCGTGGATTCAGGCAGGCTGCCTCGTCACCAGTGCCGATTTTGAGGTTCCCGGCGCGCTCTGGGCCACTCCGCGGATGCCCGCCGGTCAGCCTCCAATCGTCGCGTCGTCCCGGCCTGACCTGATGACACTGACCGGAGACGAAGCCGTGCTGCCCGCTCATCTTGCAGGAGCGGACCTCGAAGGCCTCATTGGTAAACGCGTCACGGTGGAGTACACCCGTCGTGTAGCGGCTGAGGCAGGTGAAGCGGCTTACCTCGACCTGCAGATCGTCGGCGTGTACAACGAAGCGATCGGCGGACGCGACGGCCCCACGGCTATCTACCTGAGTCAGGAGACCGTCCTAGCGATGGCAGCGGCGCGTGAGGGTGTGACGCCGGAGTCGTTCGGCCGCAACCTCGGGTATCCGAAGGTGATCGTGGAGGTCAGCGACTCCGAGATGGTCCCGGACACCCAGCAGAAGCTCAGCGATCAGGGCTACAACGCGTCGAGCATTCAATCGCAGCTTGACGCCCTCCCCCCAGCGATGAACTTCCTCCGAGTGCTGGGGCAGTTGATCACCGGCGCACTGCTGCTGATGTGCCTGCTGGCCGGCCTTTCCATCGGTGCTGGCCTCGTGCGCGCACGACTGCGGCAGATTGGGCTCCTCAAGGCGCTGGGCTTCAGCGACATGCGGGTAGCCCGTCTCTTCGCGATGGAGCTCGCCTCATTCGGCGTCCTGGCCACCAGTATCGGACTTCTCGTCGGTGGTATCGGGTTCCTGCTTGCGCAGTACCGACTCGCTGGAGAGACCTTCCTCGACGTACCGATGGCGGAGACGATGGCGTTTCCCGCCATCACACGAGTCGCGGCTCTCCTTCTGGCCCCCGCAATCGCCATGCTGGCCGGAGCGGTATATCCCCTGTGGCGCGCAGCCAGAGTCCCCCCGGATCTTGCCCTACGCGACCCAGCCTGACCGACCCAGGGATCGCCGGCATCATCGGCGAGCCCGGCGGTTGGTGCAGCGCCCGGACGTGCCGGCCCCGGCCTCCGCGCGGACGCCGGCTGCTTGGCCCTCGACGGCGAATGTCAGCCGGCGTCGGAGGAGTGCCCGGGGAAGAGGTGTGCGCTCGGGTCAATGGCCACTGCCGCGTTGTTGACAGCCGTCGCCGCCTCACCGAAGCCGGTGGCGATCAGCCGGACCTTGCCCGGATATTCGGTGATGTCGCCCGCCGCGAAGACCCGGGGCAGGTTGGTGGCCATCGCGCTGTCGACCAGGATGTGCCGGCGGTCCAGCCGTAGCCCCCACTCGGCGAGCGGGCCCAGGTCGGCGGTGAAGCCGAGGGCGGCCACCACGACGTCCACCGGCAGCGTCTCGGTCGCGCCGCCGCGCACCGTCACCTCGGCACCGGTCACCGCGCCGTCCCCCAGCAGCCTGGTGACCTCGGCGTTGACCACCACCCGCACCGGCAGGGAGAGCACCCGGGCGACAGTCGAGGCGTGGGCCCGGAACTTCTCCCGGCGGTGCACCAGGGTCACCGACCGGGCCAACGGTTGCAGCGCCAGCGCCCAGTCGAACGCGGAGTCGCCGCCACCGACGATCAGCACGTCCCGATCGGTCAGCTCGGTCGGCTCGGTGACGAAGTAGAGGATCCCCGAGCCGGGGGCGCCGTCGGCGCACGGCAACGGCCGAGGGCTGAAGCTGCCGAGCCCGCCGGTGACCACGACCGCGCCGCACGCGAGCTGCTCTCCACCGGCCAGGCCGAGCACCGGGCGGCCGTCGGCGTACGCGAGCTTCTCTGCCCGGGTGCCGAGCAGGTACTGCGGATTGAACGGTGCCGCCTGGGCCACCAGGTTGGCCACCAGGTCGCGGCCCTTGACCGCGGGGAAGCCGGCGACGTCGAGGATCAGCTTCTCCGGGTACATGGCGGTGACCTGGCCGCCCGGCTCGGGCAACGCGTCGATCACCGCCACGGACAGCCCCCGGAACCCGGCGTAGTACGCGGCGAAGAGGCCGGCCGGACCGGCCCCGATCACGGCGACATCGACCTCGCGCATGGCGTACCGTCGCTTTCCGCTCACGGATCAACGCTTGCTGATCTCGACCGTAAGCGGGCGACGACGGTCGGGCAAGCATGTCCCAGAGGCGCGCCGGAGAATCGCCTCAGGGCAGGCTGAGCGTGGAGCCCGAGTAGTCCGGGCCGCCCAACGCGGGTCGCCGCCGACGGAACAGGATCGCCGCCACCACCCCGCCGAGCAGGCCGAACAGGTGCCCCTGCCAGGAGATCCGCTCGTCGGTGGGGAGGATGCCGACCAGCTGCCAGCCGTAGAGCAGACCGACCAGGAGGAAGACCGCGAAGTTCCACCAGCTGCGCTCGACGATGCCTCGGGTGAGCAGGATGCCCAGGTAGCCGAAGATGACACCGCTGGCGCCGACCACCACCGAGTTGGGTGAGCCGGTGAACCACACGCCGAGGCCGCTGACCAGGATGATGACCAGTGTCGACCAGAGGAACCGGCGGGCGCCGGCGGCGAGGACGAAGGTGCCCAGCAGGATCAGCGGGATGCTGTTGCTGTAGAGGTGGTCGAAGCCGTGGTGCAGGAACGGGGAGAAGAAGACCCCGTCCAGCCCCTCGATGCGCTGCGGGATGATGCCGGCGGTGGCGTCCAGGCCGAACGCGAGCCCCTGGTCGACGGCCTCGATGAGAAAGAGGAACGGCACCACCGCGCACATGGCGACGAACGCCCGGCCGAGCGAGGCGTAGAACGCCTCGGTGCCGAACCGGAACGGGTCGCCGCTTGACGGGTGCAGTGTCACTCCACAACTGCTATCAGCAAAAGCGGCCGACCGCCACTCACGTCCCGTCCGGGGTACGCGCGACAGCGGGGCGGGTGGTCGCCCACCCGCCCCGCGTCGACAGCGTCAGTAGTGCCCGTTGTTCTGGAAGTAGGTCCAGGCGCCGCAGGGCGTCTTGTACCGGCCCTTGATGTAACCCAACCCCCAGATGATCTGGGTGGCCGGGTTGGTGCGCCAGTCGGACGCGACCGAGGCCATCTTGCTGCCCGGCAGGGACTGCGGGATGCCGTACGCGCCGGACGAAGAGTTGGCAGCCTTGTGGTTCCAGCCGCTCTCCTTGGTCCAGAGCTTCTCCAGACAGGGGAACTCCGCGATGCCGAAGCCCTTGTCGATCATCAGGGCACAGCCGACCTTGCGGTTGCCGCTGTATTCCGCGCAGGACGCCGGGATCGGCCCGTCGTACGGCTTGGCGGTTGCGTTGGCTGCGGCGCGCTCACGCTTACGGGACGCCGCGGCGGCCTCGGCCCTGCGGGCCCGCTCGGCGGCTTCCTTGGCGGCCTGCTTCGCCCGCAGCTTGGCCTGGTACTCGGCGGCCCGCTGCTTGGAGAACTGCACCTGGTGGGCGGCCTGCCGCTCGCGCTGGTACGCGAGGTCGGCCCGGTCGACCTCGAGACTGACCTGCTCGGTCAGACCCTGTTGCTGGGTTTCCCGGTCTTCGCCCAGGTAGAAGCCACCGGCAACGCCCACGGAGAGCAGCGCGACAGCAGCCGTACGGGCGCCCAACCGGCTCCACAGCCGACTCACGAAGTGGTCCCTTCGTCGGGAGCAAGGACGCGGCGCGGCGCAGACCACAGGTGGGCCGTCAGCCGTGCCACGAGCGCCCCGACCGGTTGCCGGTCGCGCCGCCGCACCGACCTTCGCCGATGTCGTCCGTCTCGCGACGTTCGATCACCAACGATTCCGGTGGTGCGTGGACGCTCGTGGGACACGATTGCGCACAGTGAGGCTGATGGGAAACCAACCAGGCGTTTTGTGATCTGCGCCACTCCAATAATGCGGACAAAAGCCCGCATATCACCCGTCAGATCGGGATGTCCTCCAAGAGGTCCGTGACCATCGCCGCGATCGGAGATCGCTCCGAACGGCTGAGGGTGACGTGCGCGAAGAGCGGATGACCCTTGAGCGCTTCGATGACAGCCGTCACCCCGTCGTGCCGGCCGACCCGCAGATTGTCCCGCTGGGCCACGTCGTGTGTGAGCACCACCCGGGAGCCCTGCCCGATCCGGGACAGCACGGTCAGCAGCACCCCGCGCTCCAGCGACTGGGCCTCGTCCACGATCACGTAGGCGTCATGCAGGCTGCGCCCGCGGATGTGGGTCAGCGGCAGCACCTCGAGGATGCCCCGCGAGGTGACCTCCTCCAGCACGTTCTCGTGCACCACCGCGCCGAGCGTGTCGAAGACCGCCTGGGCCCACGGCGACATCTTCTCCGACTCCGAGCCCGGCAGGTAGCCCAACTCCTGGCCACCGACGGCGTAGAGCGGGCGGAACACGATCACCTTTTTGTGGCGGCGGCGCTCCATCACCGCCTCCAGCCCGGCGCAGAGCGCCAGCGCCGACTTGCCGGTGCCGGCCCGGCCACCCAGTGAGACGATCCCGATCGACTCGTCCAGCAGCAGGTCGAGGGCGACTCGCTGCTCGGCCGAGCGGCCGTGCAGCCCGAACGCCTCCCGGTCGCCCCGGACCAGACGTACCGACTTGTCCGGCAGCACCCGACCGAGCGCGGAGCCACGCCCCGAGTGCAGCACCAGACCGGTGTGGCAGGGCAGCCCGGCCGCCTCGTCGAGGTCGAGCGTCTCGCCGGCGTACAACTGGCCGATCTGCTCCTCGCTCAACTCCATCTCCGACATACCGGTCCAGGTCGGGTCGCTGGCCTGGCCGTGGCGGTACTCGTCGGCGCGCAGTCCAACCGAGGCCGCCTTGACCCGCAACGGCATGTCCTTGCTGACCAGGGTCACCTCCCGCCCTTCGGCGGCGAGGTTGAGCGCGACGGAGAGGATCCGGGCGTCATTGCTCTCGTTGCGGAACCCGGGCGGCAGAACACCGTCGTCGGTGTGGTTGAGCTCCACCCGCAGGGTGCCGCCGACATCGTTGGCGGGCACCGGGCGGTCGAGTCGGCCGTGCCGAACCCGCAGGTCGTCGAGCATCCGCAGCGACTGCCGGGCGAACCAGCCCAGCTCCGGATGGTGCCGCTTTCCCTCCAACTCGGTGATGACCACGAGAGGCAGCACCACTTCGTGCTCCGCGAACCGGTGGAACGCCGCCGGATCGGAGAGCAGTACCGACGTGTCCAGGACAAAGGCCTGGCCGGCTGGTCGTGGCTCCTTGGGGTCGGCCGGCGCGGCGGCCACCGAACGGCGGCTCCTGGTGGCTCGGCGGGGCGTGGCAGTCGCGGCCGGGGTCTGGTCGGCACCGGCGATGGTACGGCGAGTCGTCACAGGCCTGCTCCGACGGATGGGCACCCGCCACCCGTGTTCCGCCTCCTCCGGTGCCCGGGGACACGGGGTCGGATGCGGAACCCCATGCGCGAGGTCGCAGATCCGGGCGGACCGGCTGGCTCGGGAGAACCCCGTGCCATGCCTAGACGCTAGCCCCGCCGGACCTTCCCGGCTAGGGGCCGAACGTGGATCTCCCAAGACGCGATCGTGAACAGCGCTCCGTCGACGCTTGCACCGGTCGAAGGGCACTGTCGCGCACGCGGCGGACCCGGCCGGGATGCATGCCCCCTGCGCGCATCCCGGCCGGTGGGGCCACCGTCACCGGTCTGACGTGACCCCGACGGTGCGTGTCCGCCGCGGACGACGCACCGCGCTCGTGGCGCCGGTCGGCGGGGCAGGCCCGCCGACCGACCTCAACCGGTACGTCGGACGAGCGTGCCGATCGGGTGCCGCCCGGTGATCGGGGCGGCCGGCGCGCTGAACGACGAGCCGGTGTACGTGGTGCCGGGGCGTTCGACAGCACCGGCGGTGCGGACCACGCCCGCCGGCGAGACCGACAGGGCCGAGGCGATCGCCGCCTGGGCGTCCCGACGACGCCGGTTCCAGGCGCCCCGGTCACCGTCGAAGTAGCCCTGCCGGTAACCGAAGCGGTAGCCGATGCGGTAGCTGAGCTGCCCGTGCAGACGGCCGGCCGCGTAACTGGTGGCACCGAGCACCAGGACGAGGAACACCGCGAGAAACGGGCTCATCGGGCAGCTCCGGCCCAGCCGGGACGCCAGGTCATCGCTCCTCCGGCTCGATCGTGGTGGGGTCGGCGACGAGCAGCCGGTCCAGGTCGTCGGTGCTGACCTCCTCGACCAGCTCGACGCTGATCCGGCAGCCGTCCAGCACGACTTCGGCCATCGAGGACCGACGGATCTCGCCGCCGGCGTCGTAGACCCGGACGCTCAGCTCCGGGCAGCCGAGATGGGTACGCCAGGCGTTCCACTCGGCACGATCACCGACGCTCAGCGACAGGTAGCGGCAGCCTCGGGCCAGATAGAGGCGCCAGGGGGCGGTCAGCCCTGCGGCGACCCCCTCGGCGATCAGCCCGAAGGCCTGGGCGCGGGTGGCGAGCTCGGTCACCACGACCCCCTGGCACCGGGGGCGTGACGCATGTGAGCACCAATCGTCTCATGCACGTGACACACCGTAGATTGTCCCATGGGCGTGACAGTATCAGCTTTTCGTCCGCTTACGTTCGCCTCTACGTTCGTCTATTCTGCCCGCGTGACACCCCTCAACAGTGGCACTGACTCGTTTACCGGAAATCCGAACCCTTCGTCACGTCCGCGTGACAGTGGCGAGCCGGGGCGCGCACCCGTAGCCGGCTGGTCGTACCGTCACGGAGTGACCGAGACGGCCAATGCGCGGAAGATCGCCTTCGCCACCTTCGTCAGGCGGGCCCTGGACGAGGCGCGGGCTACCCGAGCCTGGAGCGGCACCGAGGTGTCCCGGCGCACCGGCGTCTCCCGGCAGACCATCAACCGCTGGGTCCGGGGCGACTGGGCCAGCGACCCGGAGGCCGAACGGGTGGTCGCCTTCTGCGAGGGCCTGGGGTTGAACCCCGCCGCGGCCTTCGCCGCGCTCGGCTGGGACCGCGCCGCAGCCGGCCCCCGCACCGGCCAGGCCGCCCCTCCGATGGACCCCGACGTGGAGGCGCTGCTGCGCCGTCTGGTCGACCCGCAGGTGTCGGACGCGGAGAAGTTCCACATCCGGGAAACCATCAGATACCTCGCATACCGCCCAACGTTGCCGGTCGATGTCCGAAAAAGGGGCAATCAGGCAGGCTAGTTCCTCAGATAGCGAAAGAACGCCTGGTCAGGTTCATTCGTTTGCCTCCGGGGCCGGAACGGGCACGCTAGCGTCCCTACTCGTACTGCTTGGGCTCGTCATCGGCGGGGGGACGGGACAAGGCCGAACCCAGCCCTGCGGGACAGAAGGAGGGGTCTGTCCATGACCCTGAAGTGGTTGGCAGTCGTGGTCGCAACGGTGTCGGTGACACTGTGGGCGACCGGCAACACGGTGACCCTCGCGGTCGACGGCGGGCAGCTGCCGCTGCTCGTCAACCTCTTTGCGCTCATCACCGCCGGCACCGCGGTCGTCCTGGCCGTCGTCGCCGAGCTGCACGAGCGTCTGAACAACCGAATCAGCGCGCTCACCGAGTTCCTGGTGGCACGGCTCAACGAGATCGACAACCACACCGGCGATCGCAACACCGGGTTCGTGGAGGGCTACCTGTTGAGCCACGGCCAGGAGGCCGCGGTGGTGCCGTTCGGCCGGCGCGGACGAGGAGCCGCCGAACGCTGATCGCTTACCGCTCAATGGGTCCGCTCGGCCAGGAATGAGCCTGGATCGCCGGGGTACGCTGACGCGCGTGCCGCCGTTGAATCTGGGCAATCAGCAGCCGAGGACCCCGTTGAACGCCGACCAGGCCTGGCGGGTAACCGCCAGCCGGGCGGCCGGGACCGTGCTCTTCTTCGACTTCGACGGGACGCTCGCGCCCGTCGACGACGATCCGACCGCGGTACGCCCGGCGCCCAAGGCGTTGGCCGCGATCGAGGCGCTCGCCCCGGTCGTGCAGCGGGTCGCGATCGTCTCCGCCCGACCCGTCGAGTTCCTTCGGGATCAGCTCGGCGGGCTCGCTGGCGTGGACCTCTACGGCCTCTACGGGCTGGAGCACAGCCATTCCGGCGGCGAGACAGTCACCGAACCGGCCGCGCTGCCCTGGGTGCCGACCATGTCGGAGCTGGCCGACCTGGCTCGGGCGGAACTGCCACCCGGCACGCTTGTGGAGTACAAGCGGCTCTCGGTCGCGCTGCACTGGCGTACCGCCCCGCAACTCGGCCCGACTGTGCAGCAGTGGGGGCAGGCGCAGGCCGACCGTCTGGGGTTGCGCTCGCAGGCCGGGCGGATGGTGCTGGAACTCAAGCCACCTGTCGACAGGGACAAGGGCATGGTGATCGGCGAGGCGATCAAGGGTGCCACCGGTGCCTGGTACTTCGGCGACGACGTCTCCGACATCAAGGCCTTCGCCGCGCTGCGCGCTCGCGCCACCGCCGACCCGGACTTCCTCGGCGTCTGCGTGGCGGTGGCCAACCCGGAGACCGGCCACGAGGTGGCCAACGCCGCCGACCTGACCATCGAGTCGCCGGCCGCCCTGGGTGACTTCCTCACCCGGGCGCTGACCCACCTGTCCTGAACCGACCTGACCCCAGCGGCGGCCGACGGCGTCGCCGCCGGGTCAGGCGCCGTAGCGGCGTTGCCTGGTGGCGTACGAGCGCAGGGCCCGCAGAAAGTCGATGTGCCGGAAATCCGGCCAGTTGAGCTCGCAGAAGTAGAACTCCGAGTGCGCGGACTGCCAGAGCATGAAACCGGAAAGCCGCTGCTCGCCGCTGGTGCGGATGACCAGGTCCGGGTCGGGCTGGCCGCGGGTGTAGAGGTGCTCGGCGATGTGCTCGACGTCCAGCACCTCGGCCAACTCCTCGATCGTGCCTCCGGTGGCGGCGTGCTCCAGCAGCAGCGAACGGACCGCGTCGGTGATCTCCCGGCGGCCGCCGTAGCCCACCGCGATGTTGACCTCCGCGCCACCGGTGCGCTCACGGGTGCGCTCCTCGGCGCCCTTGAGTGCCGCCGCAGTCTGCGCCGGCAGCAGGTCGAGCGCTCCGACGATGCGCAGTCGCCAGGGGTTGCCCTCCTCGGAGAGCTCCACCACCAGGTCCTCAATGATCTTGAGGAGTGGGTCCAGCTCGGCGGCCGGACGGCGCAGGTTGTCGGTGGCCAGCAGATAGAGGGTCACGTGCCCGACGCCGGCCTGGTCACACCAGCCGAGGACATGCTTGATCTTCGCCGCGCCGACCCGGTGCCCGTCGTTCGGGTCGACGAAGCCCATCTCCCTCGCCCATCGGCGGTTGCCGTCGCACATCACCCCGACGTGCCGGGGCACCGGCTTACCCGCGAGCTTCGCCGTGAGCCGGCGCTCGTACACGGAGTAGATAAGGTTCCGCAGCGTCATCACCTAGCAGCGTAGCGACCCTTGCGCCAGTTCACTGCCTCGGAGCCCCATCCCCGCCGCCCAGACCGACGCCGATCAGTGCGAGCGTACGAGCGGTGAGGCGTCCGTCACCCAGCCCCAGCTCGACCACGTCGTAGAACACCCGGTCGTCCCGATGGGCGGCCCGGACCGCCGCGTCCACCACCCGACGTCGCCGGGCCAACCACGCCGCCACCGAACTGTGCCGCAGGTGGGTGCCGAGGCGGCGACGCAACCCGTCGGCGTAGCGGCCAGCCGCGCCCTCGGGCGACCGGGCCGCCGCCGACCCGGCGAGCGCGCCGGAGAGCAACGCGTAGAAGATCCCCTCCCCCGTGAACGGATTGATCAGTGACAGAGCGTCCCCGGCCAGCAGGGTGCGCCCACGCCCCGGCGACGGCCGGTGGGTGGAGAGCGGCAGGTGATGCGCGCGCAACGCGGTCACGGTCGCCAGATCGGTGCCGGGCAGCAGCGCGGCCAGCCGGTCCAGCAGGTACGCGCGGCTCAACGGCTCACCGCGCAGGACCTCCCCGTACCCGACGTTCGCCCGTCCGTCACCGATCGGAAACGACCAGGCGTACGCCGGCCAACGCGCCTTCGAGGTGACGATGAGCTGCTCGGACGGGCCGGGCAGAGCCGGGGCGTACCCCCGGATGGCCAGCGCGAGGTGTCGCTCGGGGTTCTGCGGATGGCCGAGCGCCCGACGTACCACCGAGCCGGCGCCGTCCGCGCCGATCACCACCCGGCCGGACACCTGCCCGTCGAGCACCACCCGGTCCGCGCGCTGTTCGACCTGGCGCACCGTGTGCCGGCGCAACTGCGCGCCGGCGGCCACCGCGGCCGCCACCAGCCGCGCGTCGAAAACCTCCCGGGGCACTGTGTACGCGGGTCGGGGCAGCGCCCGAGCCACCGCACCGCCACCCGGCGAGACCATGCGTAACGCCGGCAGCGGCGCGTAACCCGCCACCGCCTCGGTCACCCCCAGCTCGGCGAGCACGTCCACCGAGTGCGCGGCGATCCCGTCACCACACGCCTTGTCCCGGGGAAAGTCGGCCCGGTCCAGCAGCAGCACGCTGGCACCGGCCCGGCGCGCCGTCAGCGCGGCTGCCGCCCCGGCCGGTCCCGCCCCCACCACCACCACGTCGAACTCGTCGCCCACCACGAGCCTCCTCCCAGTCCGCCGGTTCGCGGCCGCTCCCGCCGGGCGACCCGGTCGGCCCTGCGGCCGGCCGCCGCGACATCTCCGCAGCTCGCCCCGACGTCGACGCTGTGACCGACGCCACCCGCCATCCTGCCCCCTGGCCGCCCGCGAAGACCGCTCCCGCACCCGGCCGACCAATCTCACCCACCCCACCTTTGCTCTGCACCCGCGGATGCGACGGTTACCGTCCGCGACTGTCGCCTATCGGGGTGCAGAGCAAAGGACGGTGCAGAGCAGACGAGGGGATGGGCAGGTGCTGGGCCGCGGTCGGCCGCCGGGTCGGCACCCGGCGGCGTCGGTGCGGGGCTCCGCCGCGGTCAAGGTCGGGGTTCAGGTCCGGCGTCGTCGGGGGCGCGAGCGGCGCGGCGAAGGCCGTACAGGGTCAGCCCGGCGGCGGCGAGCAGCGGGGCGCCGTCGCGGATCAGGCCGTCCACGCCGAGCAGCCACCAGCACAGCGGCAGATCCACGGCGAGTACGGCCACAGTGACGACGACCAGCAGGCCACGCGCCCAGTCCTTGCCCCGCATCAGGAACGCTGTGCAGAACAGCACCGCGTAGCTGGCCGTGATGCCCGCACCGAACCAGAACAGCACGGCCGGCACCGCGGTCAGTCGACCATCCAGGATGGAACCCCCGGCGACCAGTGCCGGCACCAGCATCAGCGGGCTGTAGGTGAAGGCAGCCACCCGGCTGGTCAACAACCAGGCACTGGCCTGTGGTCGGCGTGGCGGGGTCTCCCGCCAGGAGATGCCGCCGGAGTCGATGACGAGGCGTGGACGGTGCCGGACCAGGTGCGCGGCCAACGCCGACGAGCGGTAGAGCAGCCAGACCACCGCGACGCAGAGCGCCGTGAGAATGGCGAAGCCGAGCAGGCCGGGCAGCGGCGGCACGCCCTGCCGGGGCACGATGAGCCGGCCGACCGCGAAGATCGTGGTGACCGCGAGGATCAGCCCGAACGGGCGGGCCGCCGTACGACCCCGTCGCACGTGCCCGATCAGCAGCAGGAAGCCGAACGAGCGCAGCATGGCCCAGCCGGTCCGTACGGCGAGCCCGAACCCCTGCTCCGGGGCGTACCACCAGTTGAGCAGCTCGACCACGACGGTGGCCGCCGCGGTCGTCGCCAGCAGGATGGTGAGCACCCGGACGGCGGACGGCCGCCGGACCTGTGTCTCGGCGGCCGTCCTCATGAATTCCGATGTTGCCCGCGAAGGGTCTCGTTCACACCTACCGCTGCGGTTGGGCGGCGTCCAGGCGGGCGCGCAGCGCGTCCAACTCGGCCCAGAGCACGCCGGGCAGCTTGTCACCGAACTTCTCGAACCACTCGGTGATCATCGGCAGCTCGTTACGCCACTCGTCCGGGTCGACCTTCAGCGCGATCCGAACATCCTCCGGGGTCATGTCCAGGCCCTCGACGTCCAGGGCGTCCGGCGCGGGGACCATGCCGACCGGCGTCTCGACCGCGTCGGCAGTGCCCTCGAGCCGCTCGACGACCCACTTGAGCACCCGGGAGTTCTCCCCGAAGCCGGGCCAGAGGAACGAGCCGTCCGGGTCCTTGCGGAACCAGTTGACGTAGTAGATCTTCGGCAGCTTCGCCTCGTCGCCGTCGGTGCCCTTGCCCATCTCGATCCAGTGCCGGAAGTAGTCCCCGGCGTGGTAGCCGATGAACGGCAGCATCGCCATCGGATCCCGCCGGACCACGCCGACGGCGCCGGACGCTGCGGCGGTGGTCTCCGAGGAGAGCGTGGCGCCCATGTAGACGCCGTGCACCCAGTCGCGGGCCTCGGTCACCAGCGGGACGGTGTCCTTGCGGCGTCCACCGAAGAGGATCGCGTCGATCGGCACGCCGTTCGGGTCGAAGTACTCGTCGGCGAGGATCGGGCACTGCGTGATCGGGGTGCAGAATCGGCTGTTCGCGTGGGAGGACAGGCTGTCGCTCTCCGGCGTCCAGTCGTTGCCCTTCCAGTCGATCAGGTGTGCCGGCGGCTCGCCCATGCCCTCCCACCAGACGTCGCCGTCATCGGTCAGGCCGACGTTGGTGAAGACGGAGTTGCCCCGGTCCAGCGTGCGCATGGCGTTGGCGTTGGTCTTCCAGTCGGTGCCGGGCGCGACGCCGAACAGGCCGTACTCGGGGTTGACGGCGTAGAGGCGGCCGTCCGGGCCGAACCGCATCCAGGCGATGTCGTCGCCGATGGTCTCGACCTTCCAGCCAGGAATCGTCGGCTCCACCATGGCGAGGTTGGTCTTGCCGCAGGCGGACGGGAAGGCGCCGGCGATGTGGTAAACCTTGCCCTCCGGCGAGGTGATCTTGAGGATCAGCATGTGCTCGGCGAGCCAGCCCTCGTCCCGGCCCATCACGCTGGCGATCCGCAGCGAGTAGCACTTCTTGCCCAGCAGCGAGTTGCCGCCGTAACCCGAGCCGTACGACCAGATCTCCCGGCTCTCCGGGAAGTGCGAGATGTACTTGGTGTCGTTGCACGGCCAGGCGACATCCTGCTGGCCGGGGGCGAGCGGGGCGCCGATCGAGTGCAGCGCGTGCACGAAGTCAGCGTCGTCGCCCATGGCCTCCAGGACCCGGGTGCCCATCCGCGTCATGATGCGCATCGAGGCGACCACGTACGGGCTGTCGGTGATCTCGACGCCGAACATCGGGGACTTGGCCTCGACCGGCCCCATGACGAACGGGATGACGTACATGGTGCGACCGCGCATGGAGCCCCGGTACAAATCCGTCATCGTCCGCTTCATCTCGGCCGGCGCCATCCAGTTGTTGGTGGGGCCGGCGTCCGCCTCGTCGACGGAACAGATGTAGGTGCGCTCCTCGACCCGGGCGACGTCCGTGGGGTCGGTGCGCGCGTAGAACGAGTTGGGCTTCTTCTCCGGGTTGAGCCGGATCAGGGTGCCGGCCTCGACCAGCTCATCGGTGAGGCGGCGCCACTCCTCGTCGGACCCGTCCACCCAGACGACACGGTCGGGGGTGGTCAGTTCCGCGACCTCACGGACCCAGGCGAGCAGTTTCGGATGGGACGTCGGGGCCTGATCGATACCCCGCACAACAGCCGGAGCAACCATGACACATCTCCTTGTGGTCGACGCTGACCGATCTATGGGATGCACGAAGCTCAGCGGCGCGATGCGTCGCCTTCGTGGAAACCTGGGATTGGCCTCAGCGTAAACCGGGCAGCCTTCCGAGTCAGTGGGACAGGTTGTGAAGAACTGCACAAGCTACGGCCTCGCTGCGGCATCACGAGCTGATACCCGCTTTCCCGCGCAGTTTCACGCAAATCTTGTTTTGCACCCCGGCGGACGCTTGTTGCGGTCGGGCCGTTGACCTGCCCCGCCGACCGATGCGGTGATTCCCGTTCCGCAGCGGCTCAGTCCTCCCAATTGGCTACGCTCTGTGCAGTGGTTGAGTACACGGCGCTGGGCCCCTCCGGGAGACCACGCCCGCTTGCCGTTGCTACCCCTCTGACTGGCCGGCAGCCGGTAGGCTCCCCCCGTGGCCGCCACGATGACCGGGGAACAACCGGGTCCCCGGCAGACCCGACGGGGTCTCGTCGGCTTACTCCTCGACCGCTTCGGTCACCTCATCCGCGAGATGGGCAAGTTCGCCACAGTGGGTGGTTTCGCGTTCCTCGTCGACTTCGCGCTCTTCAACTACCTGACGAGCAGGCACGGCATCGAAGAGTTGACGGCGAAGACGATCTCCACGGTGATCGCGGCGTCCGTCGCCTTCGTGGGCAACCGGTTCTGGACGTGGCGGCACCGTCAGCGCAACAACGCGGCCCGCGAGTACGCGCTGTTCTTCTTCTTCAACGCGGTCGGTCTCGGCATCACCGTGGCCTGCCTCGCGCTCAGCCGCTACGGGCTCGGGGCCATCTGGCCGGCCGTGTTCCAGACGCGCCTGGCAGACAATCTCGCCAGCTACATCGTCGGTACGGGATTCGCCACGCTGTTTCGATTCTGGTCGTACCGGCGGTTCGTCTTCGTCGAAGCGGGAACCCCGACCCTTCCGCAGGTCGATCCCGACCGTGACCACGGGGCGTGACCTGCCGCCCACCTCGTTCGGCCGGTGATCGCCGGCCGCACCGACTGCCCTAAGGTGTTTCGCATGCGTCTTGTCCGCCTGCTGCCTGAGCGCTGGCAGAAGTTCATCCACGAGGCGCTCAAGTTCGGCATCGTCGGCGGCATCAACACCGTCATCAATTACGCGGTGTTCAATGCCCTTGCACTGACCGTTTTCGTCAATGGTCAGTTGAAGGCGACAGTGATCGCGACGATCGTCGCCACCATCACGTCGTACCTCATGAATCGGCACTGGACGTACCGTGATCGCCCGAAATCGGCACTTCGCCGGGAATATCTGCTTTTCTTCCTATTCAACGGCGCTGGCCTGCTCATTGAGCTGGGGGCTGTGGCGGCGGCGAAGTACGGTCTCGGCGTACACGGCCTGCTGGCACTGAATCTGGCCAAGACCGTCGGCGTCCTGCTGGCCACGCTGTTCCGGTTCTGGTCGTACCGCACGTTTGTCTTCCAACCCGTCGCGCCGGCCGAGGACGAGCCCGCGAAGCCCGACTCCACCTGGCACAGCATTCCGCGCGATGAGTGGGACACCATGGCGGAGATGGACCCGGTCGCCGAGTTGGCGGAATCGGTGTCCGAGCTGGAGGAGGCGGAGTCCGCGCAACGCAACGACCCGCCGGCCGGCGCACCGACTCAGGGTCGGCTCCCGCGGCTGAGCGTCAGCCCCGCCGTCGACCTGGACGCGGAACTCGCCGCGGAGCTGCACGTCGGCACCCGTCGCGCACCCCGCCGGTGACGACACCCGACGCCCGCTCCGGCACGGGGCGACCCGCCGAGCTGTTCTTCGAGGATCTCGTCCCGGGGCTCACCGTCGATCTTGGCGTGGTCACCGTGGACGGCGACGAGATGGTCGCCTTCGCCCGCCGCTTCGACCCGCAGTGGTACCACGTCGACCCCGAGCTGGCTGCGGCCAGCCGACACGGTGGTCTGATCGCCAGCGGCTTCTACACGGTCAGCCTGTTCATGCGCGCGTACGTCGACCACCTGCTGTCCCGGGCCGCCGCGGACGCCTCCCCCGGCCTGGAGGAGCTGCGTTGGCTCGCCCCGGTGCGGGCCGGCGACCGGCTCGCGGTCCGGGTCGACGTGATGGGCGCCCGGCCGTCGACTGCCCGCCCCGGGCTCGGCACCGTCAGCCTCACCGGCGCCATGCTGCGCCTCGGCCCGGACGACCGGCCCGAGCAGGAGGTGCTGCGGACCCGCTTCCGTGGCTGGTTCGCCGTGCGACCGGTCGAGGCCGACCCCGCCGAAACCACTCCGACCGACGCTGACCGGCCCGGAGCTGACCAGGCCGGAGCTGACCAGCCCGACAGCGGCCCGACCGCGGCAGTCCCGTCCACCGTCGGGTCGTCCGAGACCGACCCGCCGAAGAGCAGCGGCCCACCCGACTGACCCGCCCCCGACGGTGTGCCAGGGGCGGGTCTCCACCGGCCCGGATCAGGTAGTGGTGTCGCGCAGCGGCTTGCCGTCCTGCATGTCGGCGAGCATGTCGCGCATCTCGCCATCGCCCAGCGAGTGCTTGTCGTGCTGTGCCTCGACCAGCTCGTACAGGGTGGTCTGCACCTTCCCGACGTCCGGCACGTCGGCGAGCACCGACTGGCCGCGCTCACCAGCCGACTCGATGGTGAGCGTCCCGCAGCCGAGCAGACGCTCGACGAAACGCTGGTTCATCGAGTGGTCGTTGATCCGGGCGAGCGGGAGGTCCCGCCGGTCCCGGGAGAGCACACCCTGCTGAAGCAGGACTCGCTCGTTCGTGAACAGGTAGTGGGTGGTGCGCCAGACCAGGAACGGCCACAGGCCGAGCCAGAGCACCGCGACCAGGGCGATCGCCCCGATCACGGCCAGCGCGACCGAACCGCCGCCACTCTCGGGCAACAGGAGCACGCCGACCACCACCGCGGCGATGGCCAGCACCAGCACCGCGATCGGCCGGATCAACGCCTTCCAGTGCGGGTGCAGGTGCAGCACGACGTGCTCGTCCTCGGTGAGCACGTCTTCGGGAAACGCCACGGGAACCTCCAACGCGATTTTCTGGACGCGCAGACGGTAAACCCCCCAGGCCCCACCACAACATCCGCCGCGCGGGCCCACTCGGCTCTACGTGATCTTGCCCGTCCTCAGCGGAGGTGCAGGACGTCGCCGGCGGCCAGGGTTCGGACGCCGGTCGACGTGGTGACCATCAGTTGGCCGTCCGGGTCCACCCCGGTGGCGGTGCCGGTCAGGGAGTCGCCGTCGGGGAGCAGGACGCGTACCTCGCGCCCGATCGTCGCGCAGGCCGCCAGGTAGGCGTCGCGCAGGCCGCTGGCCACCGCGTCGCCGCCCGCCGAACGCCAACGGTCGTACCAGTCGGCCACCGCCCGCAGCAGCGCCCGCAGCAGCGGATCCCGATCGGTGGCCACCGCGCCGGCCAACTGGAGCGAGGTGGCCGGCAGCCCGGTCGGATTCACCGGCAACTCGTCGGCGCGCAACGTCACGTTGAGCCCGATGCCCAGCACGATCGCCGGCGGTTGGTCCGGCGCCCGTCCAGGCACCGCCTCGGCCAGCACGCCCGCGCACTTCGCGTCGTCGATCAGCAGGTCGTTCGGCCACTTGAGGGTGGCTTCCAGCTCGGCCAGCCGGGCCACCGCCTCCACCAGCGCCACGCCGGCCAGCAACGGCAGCCACCCGTACCCGGTGGGTGTCGCCGGCAGCCAGCCGCGGTCCGGCACGGCCTCACCGGGCCGCAGCAGGACGCTCGTCGCGATGCCGGCCCGCGCCGGCGACTGCCAGACCCGCCCGCGCCGGCCGCGCCCCGCGGTCTGCCGCTCGGCGACCACGACCAGGCCCTCGGGCTCGTCGGCCCGCGCGGCCTCGGCCACGTCGGCGTTCGTGGAGCCGGTCTCGGCTCGCAGCTCCAGCCGGGCCCACGGCCCGTTCGGCGCTGTCAACGCGCGGCGCAGCCGGGCCGCCGAGAGCGGCGGCCGGTCCAGATCGGTGTACGGGGAGCCCGGCATTCCGCCAGCCTACGGCGGTGCTCCGGTCGACACTGAGGCGTACTGCACAGCGGCACCCACCTGAACCATCGTTATATTCCCTGGGTGACTACCGAGACCGGGACCAACATGCACAGCACCGCGGGCAAGCTGGCGGACCTGGAGCGCCGGGTCGACGAGGCGGTGCACGCCGGGTCGGCCCGCGCCGTGGAGAAGCAGCACGCGCGCGGCAAGAAGACCGCCCGCGAGCGGATCGAGATGCTGCTCGACGAGGGCTCCTTCGTCGAGCTCGACGGGCTGGCCCGGCACCGGTCCACTGCCTTCGGGCTGGAGCGGAACCGCCCGTACGGCGACGGTGTGGTCACCGGCTACGGCACGGTGGACGGCCGGCAGGTGTGCGTCTTCGCGCAGGACTTCACTGTCTTCGGTGGCTCGCTCGGTGAGGTCTTCGGCGAGAAGATCGTCAAGGTGATGGACCTGGCCATGAAGATCGGCTGCCCGGTGGTCGGCATCAACGACTCCGGCGGCGCGCGCATCCAGGAGGGCGTCGTCTCGCTCGGCCTCTACGGCGAGATCTTCTTCCGCAACGTGCGGGCCTCCGGCGTCATCCCGCAGATCTCACTGGTGATGGGGCCCTGTGCCGGCGGCGCTGTCTACTCCCCGGCGGTCACCGACTTCACCGTGATGGTCGACCAGACCTCGCACATGTTCATCACCGGCCCCGACGTGATCAAGACGGTGACGGGCGAGGACGTCGGCATGGAGGAGCTGGGCGGCGCGCGTACGCACAACACCCGCAGCGGCAACGCGCACTACCTCGCCAGTGACGAGGAGGACGCCGTCGACTACGTCAAGGCGCTGCTGTCGTACCTGCCGTCGAACAACCTCGACGAGCCGGTCGTCGTCGACGCCCCCGCTTCGCTTGAGGTCAATGACGAGGACCGGGAGTTGGACACCCTCATCCCGGACTCGGCCAACCAGCCGTACGACATGCACACCGTCCTCGAACACGTCCTCGACGACGGCGAGTTCCTGGAGGTCCAGCCGCTCTACGCGCAGAACATCGTGGTCGGCTACGGCCGGGTCGAGGGACGGCCGGTCGGCGTGGTGGCCAACCAACCGATGCACTTCGCCGGCACCCTGGACATCGCCGCCTCGGAGAAGGCCGCCCGGTTCGTCCGCACCTGCGACGCGTTCAACATTCCGGTGCTGACCTTCGTGGACGTGCCCGGCTTCCTGCCCGGCACCGGTCAGGAGTGGGACGGCATCATCCGCCGGGGCGCGAAGCTCATCTACGCGTACGCCGAGGCGACCGTCCCGAAGGTCACCGTGATCACCCGTAAGGCGTACGGCGGGGCGTACGACGTGATGGGCTCCAAGCACCTCGGCGCGGACCTGAACTTCGCCTGGCCGACCGCGCAGATCGCGGTGATGGGCGCGCAGGGGGCTGTGAACATCCTCTACCGCTCGGAGCTGGCCGGGGCCGAGGATCCGGCGGCCGTCCGGGCCGAGAAGATCGCCGAGTACGAGGACACCCTGGCCAACCCCTACGTGGCCGCCGAGCGTGGATACATCGATTCGGTGATCGCTCCGCACGAGACACGCACCCAGATCGTCCGGGCGCTGCGCGTCCTGCGGACCAAGCGGGAAACCCTGCCGCCCAAGAAGCACGGCAACATCCCGCTCTGAGGCCGGTCGATCCGCGCAACGTCACGAGAAGTGCTGCCTCCGGGCGGCGGGCAACAGCCCCTGAGGTTGCGCGGATCGACAGTGGTCAGCAGGCCGGGTTGGCGGCGACGCACATCCGGCGGGCGGCGACCTCCGCCAATCGGCGCAGGTCCATCTCGGTGCCCGTCTGTCGGAGGCTGAGCACGGTGATCAGGTCGCCCACCCGAACCACGGCGGTAATGGTCGGCCGAGGTGGCGCGGCGATGGGCTTGCCCGTCTTCTGGTCGACGGGTTGCGAACCGGTGTGCCGCAGCAGCGCAGCCCCGTCACCGGCGAAGTCCCGCTGGACCACCGCCCAGCGGTGCGTCGCCGACGCGGTGCCTGTGCCTGTTGCGCCCTGCACCTTGTATTCGCCGACGCTGGTCCATTCGGCACACGGTGCGACCAGGTCGTCCATGGTGGCGAGAAGCTGGATGGCCGCGTCCGGAGGTAGCCGGTAGAGATCCTGCGTGAATAGACCATCGGACTGGGTGAGGACTGCCGCGGCGCGCTTCGGTACCAGGGTCTGCGAACGGGACAGGATCGAATGCAGCAAGCCATTCGATCGCCCCTGACTCGTCCGGCAGGCACCGAGCATGTGATCCAGCAGGACCGGCTCGCCCAGGCCCGACTGGCTGAGCTGCACGTCGAACTGCTGCGGCAGGTCAGCCGGCTGCAACAGGGCGTCGGGGCTGATCTCGTGCCGGGTCGGCGAGGCGGAGGGCGTGGCGGCCGGCGGGACCGGCGGCGCGGACTTCCTCGGGGCGGCGACCGCCACTGCGGAGACCCCGGCGAGGGCCAGCACGACGGTGGCCACCACGATCCTGCGCTGGTTGCGGCGGCGGGCCCGGGAGCGGATCTCCTCCGGGCCGAGCCACCGCACGTCCTGCAGGTCCCGCTGGATCTGTTCGACGAACGTCGGGTCGTCACGCATCGGTGGCCTCCTCCAGGTCAGAGACGGCGAGCAGGCCGGCGAGCGCGGTACGCCCCCGGGAGAGACGGGCCTTGACGGTGCCCACCGGGGCCTCGGTCTCCCGCGCCACGTCGGCGACCGGCATGCCCACCAGGTAGTACAGGGCGATGGCGACGCGTTGCTCCTCGGGCAGTCGACGCAGGGCGGCGACCACCGCGACGGTGTCGGTGCCCGGCCCGGGAACGGTCTCGATCGCCCCGTGTCGCAGGTACGCGCGGGCCCGGCTCCGCAGACTGCGCCACCGGCTGACCGCGATCCGGCTGGCCACCACCCGTACCCACGCCTCCGGGTCGTCGTACCCGCTGATCGTCGACCAGCGCTGCCACGCCCGGACGTACGCCTCCTGCACGGCGTCCTGGGCCTCACCCCGATCACCGGTGAGGGCGTAGACGAACCCGAGGAGTCGTTGCCGACTCCCCCGATAGAACTCGTCGAACCCGTCGACGTCCGGCACCCGCTACCTCCCCGTGTCGGTCGCTGGGAACACGCACCGGCAAGGGCCGTTGGTTGCCCGGTCAGGCGATCGACTTTTCCAGTTCGTCGAGCGGGAACGCGCCGGCCCCGATCCGCTCCCGGACCGCCCGGCGCACGGCCCGCTGCACGGCGACGTTGACCGGCGTCGGTACCCCGTGCAACCGGCCGAGCAGCGCGATCTCACCGTTGAGGTGGTCGACCTCGGTCGAGCTGGTGCCCCGGGCCAGGCTCTGCCAGGTGGAGCCGCCGGAGCGGGCCTCGCCGTCGACCGGGCGCTGCCCGACCAGGTCGCCGCGTTCGGCCTTCTCCTCCTCTGGCGAGGTGTGCGCGATGCCGGCGGCGGCGAGCGCGGCGACGCCCTCGGCGCGTACCCGCTCGACCAGCGCGTCCGGGATGTCCCGGCCGAGCAACGCCTGCAGGCCGTTACCGAGGTTGCTGAGCAGCTTGCCGTACTTCCAGCGCAGCACGTCGGTGCGGACCGGTGCGACGAAGCCGGCGGCGGTCAGGTCGGCGGCGACAGCCCGGTCGGTGTCGTCGGCGCCTCCGGGGTACCGGCCGATGTGGAGCATCCCGGGATGCGGGTACCCGTTGGCGACCACCACACCCGGGTCCAGGTGGGTGGCCGGCAGCCAGACGCAGACCGGGTGCACGTCGGCGAAGAGGCGCAGCGCGGCCCGCTCGTTGGCCACCCCGTTCTGCGCGGTCACCAGCGGCAGACGTTCGCCCGCCGTGCCGCCGCCGACCACCGGAGCGTCCACCCAGGCGGCCAACGCGCCGGCGGTGTCCTGTGACTTGACGGTGAGGATCAGCACGGTGTCCGCCGGCAGCGGCTGATCGGTGGGCCGGTCCACCGCCGCGAGCCGGGCGGTGACCTCACCCTCGGGCTGCCGAAGGGTCAGACCCCGCGCTCGGATCGCCTCCAGGTGCGCACCGCGGGCCACCACCGTCACGTCCCGGTCGGCCTGGGCCAGCCGTACCCCGATGGTCCCGCCGACCGCACCCGCGCCGATGATCAGGTATCGCATTGCCTCATTCTGCCCGGATCGATCGGAGCGAGACGGCTAGGGCGATGTGGGGAGGAACGGGCCGGCGAGCAGGAGCGCTCCGGCGATCAGCGCCGCCACGTTGACCAGGGCGAAGAAGCCCACCCAGAAGAGCGGCGGGAACGGGGTGAGCCCGGCGAGCTGGTCGGCGTCGGAGGCGGGCATCCGGCCCCGCGAGCGCAGCCGTTGCAGCTCGACCACCGGTCGCACCCCACCGAGCAGCAGGAACCACACCCCGGTGTACGCGAACGCGGCCTGGACCTGCGGCGTCGCGTACCAGGAGACGGCGAACACCAGCGCTCCGGTGACCAGCAGCGACACCACACCGAACGCGTTGCGGATCATGACGAGCATGGCCAGCAGAAGCGCCACGGCCACCCAGAGCAGCAGGGTGATCCGGTTACCGCCGAGCAGCCAGGCCCCGGCCAGCCCGACCAGCGGCGGTGCGACGTACCCGGCGAGCAGAGTGAGAATCATGCCCGGCCCGGTGGGGCGGCCGGCGGAGAGCGTCAGCCCGGACGTGTCCGAGTGCAGTCGAATGCCGCGCAGCTTGCGGCCGGTCAGCAGGGCGACCAGGGCGTGCCCGCCCTCGTGCGCGATGGTGACGGCGTTACGGGCGATCCGCCACGGCAGCCGGGTGGAGACCACCACCAGTGCTACGGCCCCGGTGATCAGCACCAGCAGCGCGGGCGGGTCCGGCTGCGCGCCGAACAGCGTGTCCCACTTCTCGCCCAGTCCGTCGATCGACATCATGGGGCGCGAGCCTACCGGCGGCGTTCCGTGTCGTTCCCAAGGCACCGGCTCGTATCCTGTGAGACTGATCGGGTGGCGAGCGAAGCGGGAGGTGACCGTCGGTGAGCACTGCCCCACTGGAGCCGCACGTCGGTCTGTGGACCGAAGCCGACTACTTCGCCCTGGGCGAGACGCCTGACCGGATCGAACTGCTCGACGGGAGCCTGTTGGTGAGCCCTGCCCCGAGCCGACGGCACCAGCGGGTGTCGCGTCGGCTGGCGAACAGCATCGAGGCGGCAGCAGAGCCTCGCGGTTTCCTGGTCTATGACGCAATCAACGTCCGGCTCGGCGTCGACCGGGTCGTGATCCCGGATCTCGTCGTCACCGATGCCGACGACGACGGCACTTATCTCGACTCCGACCGGGTGTCTCTCGTCGGGGAGGTCGTCTCGCCGGGGAACGCGGCCGCTGACCGTCTGCTCAAAATGCAGCTCTACGCCATCGCGCGAATCCCCTGGTACCTGCTTGTCGAGCAGGACGGGGACGGTCACTCATTGCGGCTGTTCCGGCTCGACGGCGAGCACTACGTCGAGGACCAGGTGGCCAAGCCCGGTGAGACGCTGAGCGTCGTCGAGCCGTTCCGCTGGCAGCTCGACCCGGCCGCACTGCGCTGATCGGTTCCGCCTCGTCCAGGGGTCCTACGCGCCCCGTGATTGAAGCTTTTATTCAGCCGCACTTGCAATCTAGGGCACTTACCTCCAAAGATGGATGTCGATAGAGCGATCCTCTTGGAGGCACTCATGGCCCGTACCTCATCATCGCTGCGCCGCGCGCTCGCGGCCGGCCTCACCGTCCTCGCCACCGCGGCGGCGGCCCTGGTCGCGACCGCCGGACCGGCGGCCGCCGCCACCACACCCGGTGTCGACGTGTCCCGCTACCAGGGCAGCATCAACTGGACCAGCGTTCGCAACGCCGGCATCCAGTTCGCCTTCATCAAGGCGACCGAGGGCACCAGCTACAAGGACCCGAACTTCAACGCCAACTACGTCAACTCGTACAACGCCGGGGTGATCCGCGGGGCGTACCACTTCGCCCGCCCGAACATCTCCGCCGGCTCCACCCAGGCCAACTACCTGGCCTCCAACGGCGGCGCCTGGTCCGCGGACAGCCGCACTCTCCCGGCCGCGCTGGACATCGAAGGCAATCCGTACGCCGGCGGCTACTGCTACGGGCTCAGCACGACCGGGATGCGCAACTGGGTGCAGGACTTCCTGAACACCTACCGCTCCCGCACCGGCCGGTACGCGGTCATCTACACCACCACCAGCTGGTGGAACCAGTGCACCGGCAGCTGGACCGGCCCGTGGGCGAACCACCCGCTCTGGCTGGCCCGCTGGTCGAGCACGCCCGGTGCCCTGCCGGCCGGGGCTTCGGTGTGGAGCTTCTGGCAGTACACCAGCACCGGCGCGGTCTCCGGGATCAGCGGCAACGTGGACCGCAACTACTGGAACGGCGATCGGAGCCGCCTGATCGCGTTGGCCAACAACACCTGACCGGGCCGTTGGCGGCAGCGGGATCGACGATCACCATCACGGTCGACAATCGGTCCGGCTGCCGCCACACCACCGGGTACGGGTCAGGCCCGCCGCCGGCTCAGGGCCGGCACCACAGCGTTCTCACTAGCCAGCGCGCCCCTGCGGGTCAAGCGCCAGGCAGCAACACCAAAGCCGGCAACGATCACGACGCCGAGCAGTGCGACGAGCACCGAAACCCCCGCGCTGACCAGCAGCAGGATCGCGTCGCCGAGCGCCACGAGCATCCACAGTGCCAGCCGGGGCCGAGCGTCCCTCCGTCGGTAACGCATGTCGTGCCTCCTTCCGTCGTCGACTGTCAATTACCCAGGACGACACAAGGTCATGCGAATCAGTTTCAGTCTTTGCGGTCGGGCACGAAACCCTTGGCGATCCGGTCGAAGTTCGGCAGGTTGGCCTGCCAGTCCTTCTCCGGGATCTCCCACCGCAGCGCGTAACCCCGGTCCTTGGCCGTCACGAACCCCCGGTTACGGACGTGGATCCGGGTGTTGTCGCGGGTTTCCAGCCACTCCCAGTCACCGCAGGTCTTCCAGAAAGTGCATTCCTTGATGCTGAGGTACTGGTAGTTGATGACGCGGCTCGCGCGATTCGGCTCCTGCTCCCGCCAGTCGGCGACCGCATCCTTCGCCGGCCTGGGGGTCCACTGCACGAGCAGCTCACCCGGCCCGTTGGACTGGTCGAAGACGACAGTCACGCTGTCGACCTCGCGACGCACCCAACCATCGGGAATGGGCAGGGAGAAGCCTGCGGGATCCTTGTGCAGCTTCCAGCCCGCCGGCAGCACGTTCGGGTCGACGGAGGGAGTGGCCGAGGCAGACGGGCTCGGCGCACCGGTGGTGGGCGGCGGAGGCGCCGCAGCCGAGGTCGGCGCGGACGCGGAGGTCGCGGCAGCGCTGGTCGGGTTGGCCTGCGGGGTCTTGTCGTCGTCAGTGGTCAGCATCGGCACTATCACCACGAGGCCGATCAACAGGAGCGCGACCACCGCCCCGATCAGCACGTTGCGTCGGGTGTTGTTCGGCTTGGTGCCGTCCGAGGGAGGCACCGGCGCGCGGCCGGCCGGACTCAGCGGCGGCATGAGCGACGTCGGCGTGGTCGGCTTGCGTTGCTCCGGAGCCACCGGCGGACCGTCGACCACAGTCGGCTCGTCGTCGACGTTCGTCGTACCGTCGCCGATCGTTCCGCCGCCGCTCGTGTCGGGCGCGGCCGTGACCTTCGCGGTCGGCTCGGCGTCGGACTGGTCGGCGTCGGACGGTCGGTCGATCGTGGCGGTCGGCTCGGCCGGGGCCGCTGCCGCCGACTCGGCCGGCACGACCGCAGTCGGGTCGGCGACCGCACCGGAAACGACAGCCGGCGGCGTGGCATCGGCGGCGGGGGTCGCCGCTGCGGCGGAGGTGGTCGCGGCCGGCGGCGGCGACACCGGCCGGTCGACACTCTCGGCCGGTCGCGGGGCCGGCACCACCGGCAGGCGCGGCTCACGCGGACCGTTCGGCCCAGGCCGGCGTACGCCATCGAGCAGGGAAATGCCGCGCGACCGCTTGCCCCCGGCGCGGCGCAGCAACCGCTCCGCCACCTCGGCGGTGATCCGCTCGTTCGGGTCCTTGCGCAGCAGCCCGTTGAGGACGGCCTTGAGCGGGCCGGCGTTCTTCGGCGGCGGAATCGGCTCGGTGGCCAACGCGGCCAGGGTGCCGATCGCCGACGGCCGGGCGTACGGCGACTTGCCCTCGACCGCCGCGTAGAGCGTCGCGCCCAGCGACCACAGGTCGGCCTCCGGCCCGGCGGTGCCGTCCCGAGCCCGCTCCGGCGAGATGTACGCGGGCGAGCCGAGCACCATGCCGGTGCGGGTCACGTTGGGGTCACCGGGGATCGTGGCGAGACCGAAATCGGTGAGCACCACCCGACCGTCGTCGCCGAGCAACACGTTGCCGGGCTTCACGTCGCGGTGCATGACGCCGGCCTTGTGCGCGGCGCTGAGCGCACCCAGCACGCCCAGGCCGATCTCCACCGTGCGGGCAACCCCCACCGGGCCGTCCTCGGCGAGAGTGTCCTGCAACGACTTCGACGCCACGTACTCCATGACGATCCACGGATCGCCATCGGTGCGCAGCACGTCGAAGATGCGGACCACGTTGGCGTTGTTGAGCCGGGCGATGGCCCGCGCCTCCCGCAACGAGCGCTCCCGCATCTCGCGGCGTTCCTCGTCGGTGAGACCGGGCGGCGGCACCAACTCCTTGATGGCGACATCCCGGTGCAGCACCTCGTCGCGCGCCTTCCACACCCTGCCCATGCCACCCTGGCCGAGCGGCGACAGGAGCCGGTATCGGTCAGCGACGAGTTGGGGAAGCGCGTTCGACATCGGTGAGACGGTACCCGGACCGACTGACGCTCACACCGCCGGCACGCCACTGTGCGCTTCGGGTAACTTCGCGCCGCGTACCCTGGCGGCATGTCTGCCGAAGAGCCGCTGTTCCGGGTCGTCCGCGGCGTGCCCACCGCCGAGGAGTTGGCCGCTCTGGTGGGGGCGATCATCGTCCGGACCCGTCCGGCCGCCGCCCCCGTCCCGGCGACCGCGTCCGCCTGGGCACGCAGCGGTCGACCCGGCGGCTCACGCGGGTGGCGCGCCGCCAGCCTGCCCCGCTGACCCCGAGACCTGCCGTACGGGGGCTGTCAGGGTGGCGTTGAGCCGTTAACCTCACTCAGGGAAACGGTGCCGTTACGGGTAGGGAGGATCCATGATCCCCGAAGAAGACCGGCCAGCACCCTGGCTACGCGGTTACGGCGGCATCGAAGCCGACATCAGCCAGCTCAGAGAGTTCGCCGACCGGCTCGCCGCCGAGGTCGAAAGCAACTACGCGCCGCACCTGTCGTACATCGCCGAAGACATGTCCGCGAAGCTGCCCAACCCCTGCGACGCCTTCATCGAGCTGGTCACCTTCCTGCACGCCCACCACGAGACGCAGCAGGCCACCGCCGACATGGTGTACGCCGTCCGAGGCGCCACCGGCCACCTGGCCGCCGCCGCCGATCAGGTCGCCACCCACTACGCCGACAGCGACGCCTTCACCGCCGCCCGAGTGGTCGACGTGCAACGAGCCCTCGCCAACCCCTTGAACATGCTGCCCGGCGGCCCAACGTCGATGCTGACCGACCCGACCGGTCCCGACGCCGAAGGTCCGGTGGTGCTGCCGTGATCGAACGGGGCACCGGCCGCACCTCCGGCCTCACCGACTGGCACCTCATGGACGTCAACAGCATGTGGGCCTGCCTCCAGGACCACGACACCGCCAACCACTGGAAGCAGGTCGCCGGCTGGCGCAAGGTCTGCGACCTGGCGCAAACCCACCTCGGCCGCCTCCAGCAGTACCGACGCGGACTCGCCGAGGCGTGGCCCCCCGAAACCAGTGCCGCCTCCCGCACGTACCTCGCCGAACTCGACGAACTCATCGACAAGGTGCAGCGCACCCACGACGCGGCCGCCGCGAACTACACAGCGCTCTCCGCCGCAACCCAGGCCATCGGCACCACCCGCGCCGCACTCCACAAGGTCTATGAGGAGTACGCGACCAAGTTCCAGCAGAAGCAGGCGTACGAGTCGATGGTCGCCGACCCGAAAGCGGTGATGGGCAACCGGGCGACCGAGCCGCCTGTCGCTGACGGGGAACTGGAACGGCTGAATGTGCAGGCCCGCTCCATGATGTTCAACCTGAGCGGCGAACTCCAACAAGCTCAAGCAACCCTCCAAAGACCACCCGTGGCGCCTAGGAATGTGCGGCAGCCGGACGACCCTGACGTCTATAGCGGTTATTCGGCACCCCCTATTCCACCGATAGTTCCAGTGCCCTTACCCACGTCCACCACTGAGCCTCGTGGCGCAAGTGCTGGGCGGGTAGGTTCCGCCGCCCCCACGATCTCGGGGATCGGTCCAGTCCTCGGGGGTGCGCCCGCTGGACACTCCCTGCCGCCCACTGGGACGACGCCACCAACCGTTCAAGCACCGGGAGCAGGAGGCCCACCAGCTTCGGTTGGCCCTGGCATTACGACAAGGATGCCCCCTGCTTCCATCGGCTCGCCTTCAACGCCTCCCACGCGAACACCCCAACCTGGGAGCCTGTCAAAACCAGTCAGCGGGGGCCTCGAGGGAAAGGCAGCACATCCCGCAACGCCCACCCGCCCGGCCCCTTCCGCCGGAGGATTAATCGGCGGCGTGCCGGGGCCAGCCCCAGGCCATCCGGTCAACAATTCTGGCACTCCTAGAAGGGTCAATCCGGTAGGCGGGGTCATCGGCGGCGGCGGCGCTGGGACTACGCCCACCGGTTCGGCTGGAAGTCGGCCGGGCGGGGCACGTAGCTTCAATGGAGGTTTGAACGGTTTCCCGATTGGCGGTGCACCCGGTCTACCTGGAACCGGCGGCCGTCCAAGGACTGGGGCAGAGGGCGAAGAGAACTCTCGCTACTGGGATCCGGATAACCCATGGGAGACCGACCAGGGCGTCCCTCCGGTGGTTCGCCCACCAGACAGGGACAATCCGATCGACCCGGGTCCGGCAATTGGTTTCGGCAGGTGATTGAGTCAACCCTGGCGGGTTTCTCCAGACTAGCCCTGGTCGGAGTCTTGTTCCCTGCAAGCCTTGCCGCCCCGCCCCAGGATGCAGACCTAATACGGGGCGATCAATGGCACCTCCCATTCCTGCGGATTGAGCAGGTACATAAGCTTAGCCAAGGGTCCGGCGTGATCGTTGCAGTGCCGGACACAGGAGTCGACCCCCATCCCGACCTGCGCGAGAATTTACTTGTAGGAGCCGACGTTATTCCCGGGGGAAATGGTGACGGGCGCCGGGATCGGGACAGTCATGGAACTTCAATGGCTGGCCTGATCGCCGCGCATGGGCAGACAAACAATCAAGGCGCCCTAGGTATTGCACCGAGAGCAAAGGTCCTTCCAATCCGGGATACCCCACCTAACGGCGTGGGCAATCCCGACGCACTAGCTTCCGGCATTGAATTCGCCATCGCCGGCGGTGCCGACGTTATCAGCATTTCAGCGGTCGCCGGTGCCAGCATACGACTTCAGCGAGCGATCAGGGCAGCCCAGGATGCCGACATCGTAGTGGTCGCCGCAGCAGGTAATGCGCCTTCCGACACGGGCGTCCGCTATCCGGCCAGCGAAGAGGGTGTTATCGCGGTTGGGGGCGTCGATCGCGCTGGACAACATGCTGCCATCTCGGTCACCGGACCGAACATCGATGTGGTCGCCCCTGCCGTTGACATCTATAGCACCAGCTACGGCGGGAAATACTCCAAGGGGACTGGCACATCGAGCGCGACGGCGATCGTTGCGGGCGCGGCTGCGTTGATCAGATCCAAGTACCCGTACCTGCCGGCCCGAGAGGTGGCGCACCGGCTCACGGCTACCGCTGTCGACAAGGGCCCTCCTGGGCGTGACGACGAGTACGGCTATGGAGTGATCGATCTTGTGGCGGCGCTGACGGCAGACGTACCGCCGCTTGGGTTTGAATCGGTGAGCGCTCCGGCCGGTGCTGGCCCGACCACGACGGCTGGCGCTCAGCCGGGCGGGGGGAGCGACAGCGCGACCGCGCGTGGGCTGGCCACTCTCGGGGTGCTCGTGGCTGCCGGGGTCGGATGGGCCGTGATAGCGCGGCGGCGTCGACGTGGCGATGATCCGCCACCCAGAATCAGTCGCTGAACGATCGGCGAAGCGGTGATCCACTCGGGTTGCAGGAAGTCGCGGTGTCCGGGGGGACGGGATAGCGCGTTTTCCTGTAGGTCGAGTGGATCAAGGGCGCGGGCCACCCGGCGGCGGCGGGGTGTCGGTCTTGGTGGGTGGCTGGGCGGTAACGTCGGGGTGGTGTCTGAGACTTTGCCGCTCCGCCTCGTGCTCGCATCGGCGAGCCCTGCCCGTCGTAAATTGCTCCAGGCTGCCGGCGTCGAGCCGGAGGTGCTGGTCAGTGGGGTGGACGAGTCCTTGGTGGTGACCGAGCGGGCCGAGGAGTTGTGCCTGGAGTTGGCTCGCCTGAAGGCGCAGGCGGTGTTGACCCGGCTTAATGCGACCGCCGATCAGCGGACGTTGGTGATCGGCTGCGACTCGGTGCTCGCCTTCGACGGGGAGATCCTCGGCAAGCCGGCGGATGCCGCGGACGCGACCCGGCGGTGGCTGCGGATGCGGGGACGCAGCGGCGTTCTCCACAGCGGGCACTGCCTGGTCGACGTTACTGCGGGCCGGCGCGCGGAGGCCGTCGCGTCGACGACGGTCCACTTCGCTGACATCAGTGACGACGAGATCGCCGCCTACGTGGCCACTGGTGAGCCGCTGGCGGTGGCCGGCGCGTTCACGATCGACGGGCTGGGTGGGCCGTTCGTGGAACGGATCGAGGGTGACCCGGGGACGGTGGTCGGGCTGTCGATGCCGCTGCTGCGCCGGCTCCTCGCCGAGCTGGATCTGCGGATCACCGACCTGTGGACGACTGTCGCGCCGGGCGGCCAAATGGTCGAGCCGCTCGGTAACGTCCGGTCATGACCATCAAGTCGATCCCGCTCACCAACGAGCTGCACGCCTATCTGGTCGCACACGGCTCCCCGCCGGACGAGATCATCCGTGACCTGGCCGAGGAGACCCGGTCGGTGCTGCCCGAGCACGCCACCATGCAGGTCGCTCCGGAGCAGGCCGCGTTCCTGACGTTCCTCACCCGGCTGCTCGGCGTGCGGCAGGCCGTCGAGGTCGGCACGTTCACCGGGCTCTCGTCTCTGGCGATCGCCCGCGGGTTGCCCGAGGGTGGGCAACTGACCTGCTTCGACATCTCCGAGGAGTTCACCGGCATCGCCCGGCGCTACTGGGCTCGGGCCGGCGTGCAGGATCTGATCGACCTGCGCATCGGCCCGGCCGCGGACGGGCTGCGGGAGTTGCCGCACGAGCGACACCTGGACTTCGCGTTCATCGACGCGGACAAGACCGGCTACCCGATCTACTGGGCCGAGTTGGTGCCCCGGATGCGTCCGGGTGGGGTGATTGCCGTCGACAACGTCCTGCGGGGCGGGCGGGTGATCGCCCCGCAGGACGCCAATGACCGGGCCATCGCCGCGTTCAACGACGAGGTCCTCGCGGACGTACGGGTGGACCCGGTGATGCTGGCGATCGCGGACGGCCTGACCCTCGCCCGGGTCCGCTGACCGCCGACAACCGCCGACCGCCGACAACCGCCGACCATCGGCAACCGCTGAACACGGCGTTGGGGTGTCCCCACCAGGGGACACCCCAATACCAAGGAACAGCGAAGGCCGGCGTCAGCGGACGCTGCGGGCGAACTGGCGGGCAGCCCAGTAGACGCCCAGCGCGGCGAGGACAGCGGTGATGCTGAGGCCCTGCCAGACCTTGTCGCTGCCCAGGTCACCGGCGAACAGCGCCCGGGTGCCGTCGACCGCCCAGGAGAACGGGTTCCAGTTGGCGATGCCCTGCAACCAGCCGGGCGCGAAGGTCAGCGGCAGCAGGATGCCGGAGAGCAGCAGCACCGGCTGCGCCACGGTGTTCATCAGCGGGGCGAGTGCGTCCTCACTCTTGACCTTGAGGGCGACGCCGTAGGAGACGGCCGAGGTCATGAGGGCGATCAGGGCGAGCATCAGGTACGCCAGCAGCAGGTCCCCGAGGAACACCCGAAGGTCGAAGAGAAGCGCCAGGAGCGTGATGATGACGGCCTGCACCAGGAGCGAGACCACGTCGCGCAGCGAGCGGCCGAGCAGCAGGGCGAGCCGGCTGATCGGGGTGACCCGGGAGCGTTCGATGACGCCGGCTCGCAGCTCGGCGATCAGGCCGAAGCCCTGGAACAGGCCGCCGAAGATGGCCAGGAGCACCAGCAGACCCGGTACGAAGATCTTGTAGGCGGCCGCCTGGGTGGGCGCGTTCAGTGCGGGCTTGAGCAGCGGGGCGAAGAGCAGCAGGTACATGACCGGCTGGAACACGCCGACGAAGACCCAGACCGGGTTGCGTAGCAGGAGTTGGATCTGGCGCTGGAAGATCAGCCACGTGTCGCGGGCGAATTTCATGAGAGTCGTCTCCGGTGGTCAGGACTCGCGCAGCGAGCGGCCGGTCTTGGTGAGGAAGACGTCGTCCAGGCTGGGTCGGTGCAGCTCGATCGAGCGCAGCTCCAGCCCGGCGTGGTCGAGTCGGCGCAGCACCTGCGGGATGGCGGTGGCGCCCTCGTCGACGTAGAGGCGCAGGCCGCCCTCGTCGACCGTCTCCAGCTTGTTGACGTACGGCTCGCCGTCAAGCGTCTGGGCGGCCTGCGGGGTGGCGGCCAGGTCGAGACCGACCAGCACCACGTCGCCGGAGATCTCCCGCTTGAGCTCGGCGGGGGTGCCCTCGGCCACCACCTCGCCGTTGTCCATGATCGCGATCCGGTCGCAGAGCGCGTCGGCCTCGTCCAGGTAGTGAGTGGTGATGAAGACGGTCATCCCGTCGGCGCGGAGCCGGCGGATCTCGTCCCACATGTGTGCACGGCTCTGCGGGTCGAGGCCGGTGGTCGGCTCGTCCAGGAAGACGATCTTCGGCTCGTGGATGATGCCGAGGGCGATCTCCACCCGGCGACGCTGGCCGCCGGAGTAGGTCTTGCACTTGCGGTCGGCGTACTCGGTGAGCTGGAAGGCGTCCAGGGCGCGGGCGGCACGCCGCTGCGCGTCGGCCTTGCTGATGCCGTACATCCGGGCGTGCAGCACCAGCTCTTCGCGGGCGGTCGACTCGTCCCAGGTGCTGCCGCCCTGCGGGACGTACCCGATGCGGCGGCGCACCTCGGCCGGGTCCTTGCGCAGGTCGGCGCCCGCGATGGTGGCCTCGCCGCCGTCCGGCTCGATCAGCGTGGCGAGCATCCGCAGCGTGGTGGTCTTGCCGGCGCCGTTCGGGCCGAGGAAGCCGAAGATCTCACCCTTGGCAACGTCAAGGTCGACGCCCCGCACGGCGTCCACCGTCTTCGTCTCTCGACCCGCGCGGGAGCGGAACGACTTCCGCAGCCCCCTGGTCTCGATCATCTCTGCTCCTGGTCGTTCGGGCCGGTCGGGCCGGCCGTCGAGTGGGTCGACGCCGGACGGCGCAATCCCCCGCTGTGCCGTCAGTAGGCTAACGCGATATAGCTTTCTTAGTCAACGTTGATTATTCCGCGTTGGAGCCGGGCGACTCCAGGCCGTCCCTCCACCCCGTCCAACCCTGCGCTTCGTCCAGCTCAGCAGGCAGGTACGACACTCCGGAATCGATCCGCTCCGCGATCCGCTCGCACCAGGTCATCTCCGCCTCCGCGCGCGCCGACCACAGCTCGAACATCCAGGCCACGTGCACCGGCTTGCGGTTGCGCACCCAGTCCGACTCCAGCGAGGCGCGCATGGACTCGACGCCGGCGCGCAGCAGGTTGGCCCGGTTACGCAGGGCGGCGGCCGCCTCGGCGCGCGGCATGGCGGGCAGGAAGGAGAAGGCAGCCACGAACGGGTCGACGGGCTCGCTGATGGTCCACCACGAGTTGCGCAGCAGCGTCTCGAACTCGTCCTCCCCCTTGACCGTCACCTCGTACGTGGTCCGCGCCGGACGGGCGCCCACCTGCTCGGTCGCGACGGCGCGGAGCAGCCCTTCCTCGGTGAGCTTGCGCAGGGCGTGATAGATCGACCCGGGTTGCACGTTCGCCCACTTGTCGGCGCTCCAGCTCAGCAGCTCACGGCGCACGTCGTAGCCGTGCACGGGCTGCATCCACCGCACCAGACCGAGAATCATCATCCGAGTCGAAGACACCCGATAAGCGTAATAGCCAAGTTTGACTAAACCGTGGCGGGTGCAGTGCGCCATCCCACACTGAGCGATCGTTAGGGTCGCCGTGGGCGGCCGATACACTCCCCGTCAGTAACCTGCCCGGGAGGAGCCACGAAGGTGCGCAAGGTACTCATCGCCAACCGCGGCGAGATCGCCGTCCGGGTGATCCGCGCGTGCCGCGACGCCGGCCTGGGCAGCGTTGCCGTGTACGCGGACTCCGACCGCGACGCCCTGCACGCCACCCTCGCGGACGAGGCGTACGCGCTGGACGGGGACAGCGCGACCGAGACCTACCTGCGCATCGACAAGCTCCTCGACGTCGCCGCTCGGGCCGGCGCCGACGCCGTACACCCGGGTTATGGCTTCCTCAGCGAGAACGCCGACTTCGCCCAGGCCGTCACCGACGCCGGGCTGACCTGGATCGGCCCCACCCCGCAGGCGATCCGTGACCTGGGCGACAAGGTCACCGCCCGGCACATCGCCCAGCGGGCCGGCGCACCGCTGGTTCCCGGCACCCCGGACCCGGTGGCCAGCCCGGACGAGGTGATGGCCTTCGCCGTCGACCACGGCCTGCCGGTCGCCATCAAGGCCGCCTTCGGTGGTGGCGGGCGCGGCCTCAAGGTCGCCCGCACGATGGAGGAGATCCCGCAACTGTTCGAGTCGGCCACCCGGGAGGCGGTCGCGGCGTTCGGTCGGGGCGAGTGCTTCGTCGAGCGGTACCTCGACCAGCCCCGGCACGTCGAGGCGCAGGTCCTCGCCGACCAGCACGGCAACGTGATCGTGGTGGGCACCCGGGACTGCTCGTTGCAGCGGCGTCACCAGAAGCTCGTCGAGGAGGCGCCCGCGCCGTTTCTCACCGACGCCCAGCGCGCGCAGATCCACGAGAGCGCCAAGGCGATCTGCCGCGAGGCCGGCTACCACGGCGCCGGCACAGTGGAATACCTGGTCGGCGTGGACGGCACCATCTCCTTCCTGGAGGTCAACACCCGACTCCAGGTCGAGCACCCGGTCACCGAGGAGACCGCCGGCATCGACCTGGTCCGCGAACAGTTCCGGATCGCCGACGGCGAGAAGCTGCGGATCACGGAGGACCCGACGCCGCGCGGGCACGCGATCGAGTTCCGGATCAACGGCGAGGACCCGGGCCGCAACTTCCTGCCCGCCCCCGGCACTGTCACCGCGCTGCGCCTGCCCAGCGGGCCAGGTGTGCGGGTCGACACCGGCATCTCGGCCGGCGACGTGATCGGCGGCAACTTCGACTCACTGCTCGCCAAGGTGATCATCGTCGGTGAGACGCGGACCGAGGCGCTGGAGCGCGCCCGCCGCGCGCTGGACGAGATGGTCCTCGACGGAATGGCCACCGCGCTGCCGTTCCACCGGCTCGTCGTGCGGGACGAGGCGTTCACCGCCGAGCCCTTCACAGTGCACACCCGGTGGATCGAGACCCAGTTCCACAACACGGTGCCGCCGTTCACCGCCGCCGCCGGCACCGCCGAGGCGCCGGCCGAGCGCGACACCGTCGTGGTCGAGGTGGGCGGCAAGCGCATCGAGGTCAGCCTCCCCGCCGGCTTCGGCGGGAGTACGACCACCGCGGCACCCGCAGCTCGCAAGCCGACCCGGCGCGGTGGCGGCGCCAAGGCCGGTGCCCCGGTCGGCGGCGACTCGCTCACCTCGCCGATGCAGGGCACCATCGTCAAGATCGCGGTGGCGGACGGCGACACGGTGGCCGAGGGTGACCTGGTCGTGGTGCTGGAGGCGATGAAGATGGAGCAGCCGCTGCACGCGCACAAGGCGGGTACGGTCAGCGGCCTCAGCGCCGAGGTCGGCGCCGTGATCACCGCCGGTGCCCCCATCTGCACCATCGCCTGAGCCGTCCGGCGGACGATCAGCGCAGGGTTTCGGCGGCGACCTCGCGGACGGCGACGGTCAGGGCGTTCAGCACGTCCGATTCCAGCCGCCAGTGCTGCCAGTACAGCGGAACGTCGAGGTGTCGGCCCGGCGCGAGGTCGACACAGCGACCTGCGGTCAGGTCGGCCTGGGCGATCTGTTCCGGCACCAGACCCCAACCCAGCCCGAGCCGGATCGCCTCGCTGAACGCCGGCACCGACGGTACGTAGTTCACCGGCGGGTCGAGCGGTCGACCGACCACCGCCCGGATGAACCGATGTTGCACCCGGTCCTTCCGGTCGAAGACCAGCAACGGGGTGCTCGCCAGCGCGGCGGCGGTGAATCCTCCGGGAAAGTGGGACGCCGCGAATTCCGCTGTGGCCAACGCGCGGTAGCGCACGGCCCCGAGTCGCAGCACCCGGCAGCCCTGCACGGCCTCCCGCTGGGCGGTGACCGCCGCCGTCACCGAACCGTCGCGCAGCAGCTCGGCGGTGTGGTCCTGATCGTCCTGCCGCAGGTCGAATGAGAGCCCGGCCCGCTGCGGCAACCGGGCCAGCGCGGCGGGGAACCAGGTGGCCAGCGAGTCAGCGTTGACCACCACGGCGACCCGGATCCGGCCACCGCCGGCCAGCGGGCCGCGGGCATCGCCGAGGGCCTCCCGTTCGAGCAGCGCGAGCTGACCGGCCAGGCGCAGCAGCGGGCGGCCGGCGTCGGTTGCCACGCACGGACGGGCACGGCGGACCAGCACCTGGCCGACGGTCTCCTCCAGCGCCTTGATCCGTTGGCTCACCGCTGACGGCGTGACGTGCAGCAGCCGGGCCGCCGCGTCGAAGCTGCCCTCCGCCACCACGGCCGCGAGTGTCCGAAGCTGCGCCGAGTCGAGACCGTCCATCAGCTCAGCTTAAGTTGCGTGAAAATCTTTAGTTGGACTGGTGACCGTCGACGGTCCTAGCGTCGACTCCGTGCTCACCTCCGCCGTCGCCGGCTTCTCGGTCTCCATCGCGCTCATCGTCGCCATCGGCGCCCAGAACGCCTTCGTCCTGCGTCAGGGCCTGCGACGCGAGCACGTCGTACCCGTGGTGCTGACCTGCGCCGCTTCGGACGCGCTGCTGATCATGGCGGGAGTGGCCGGGGTCGGTTCGCTGGTGACCGGCCGACCGGGCCTGCTGACGGCGATCCGCTGGGGCGGAGCCGCCTTCCTGCTCTGCTACGCGGGGCTCGCCGCCCGCCGCGCCCTGCGTCCCGGCGCCCTGCTGCCCACCGAGCGGCCGCCGGCCACGTTGGGGGCGACCCTGCTCGCCTGCGCCGCCTTCACCTACCTGAACCCGCACGTCTACCTGGACACCGTGCTGCTCCTCGGCAGCGTGGCCCAGCAACACCCGCACCGGTGGGTCTTCGGCGCCGGCGCCGTTCTGGCCAGTGTGGCCTGGTTCACCGCGCTCGGCGTCGGTGCACAGCGCCTCGCGCCGCTGCTCGCCCGCGCCGCCGCCTGGCGGGTGCTGGACGCGGTCATCGCCGTCGTGATGGCCGGGCTCGCCGTGGCACTCCTACTGGGCTGACCGGTTCGTACCCGGACTCGCCGTGGCATCTCCTGCGGCGAGCACCGCCGCGCCACCGGGACCAGGACCGACGACGATGCGAGTGTTTTCCGCGACCACCGGCGGTGGAACCGGCCGCGAGCGGGAATGATTGCCGGGTGCGGTTCCTTCACGGCGCGGCTCCCGCGCACGACCTGACCTATACCGACGTCTTCATGGCGCCGGCCCGCTCCGACCTGGGCTCCCGACTCGACGTCGACCTCTCCACCGGCGACGGCACCGGCACCACGATTCCGTTGGTGGTGTCGAACATGACCGCGGTCGCCGGACGGCGGATGGCCGAGACGGTCGCCCGCCGGGGTGCCATCACGGTGATCCCGCAGGACATTCCGATCGAGGTGGTGGCCAACGTCGTCGCCTGGGTCAAGCAGCGCCACCTGGTCTACGACACCCCCATCACGCTGGGCCCGACAGAGACCGTGGGCGATGCCATCCACCTGCTGCCCAAGCGCTCGCACGGTGCGGTGATCGTCGTCGACGACGACGGCCGGCCGATGGGTGTGGTCACCGAGGCGGACACCACTGGCGTGGACCGCTTCGCGCAACTGCGTCACGTGATGTCCACCGAGCTGCACACCGTTCCGGCGGACGCGGATCCTCGTACCGGTTTCGATCTGCTCTCGGCGGGCCGTCGTCGACTCGCCCCGGTGGTGGACGCCGAGGGTCGGCTGGTCGGGGTGCTGACCCGACAGGGCGCGTTGCGCGCCACCCTCTACACACCGGCGGTGGACGACCGGGGGCGGCTGCGGATCGCGGCGGCCGTCGGGATCAACGGGGACGTGACCGGCAAGGCGGCGGCGCTGCTGGAGGCCGGGGTGGACACGTTGGTAGTGGACACCGCGCACGGCCATCAGGCACGGATGATCTCCGCACTTCAGGCGGTCCGGAAGCTGGACCCGGGGGTGCCGGTGGCGGCCGGCAACGTGGTCACCGCCGAGGGCGTACGCGACCTGGTGGAGGCGGGGGCGGACATCATCAAGGTCGGCGTCGGCCCGGGGGCGATGTGCACCACCCGGATGATGACCGGCGTGGGTCGACCGCAGTTCTCCGCCGTGCTCGACTGCGCTGCCGCCGCCCGCCAACTGGGCCGGCACGTGTGGGCCGACGGCGGGGTGCGGCACCCCCGGGACGTGGCGCTCGCGCTCGCCGCCGGCGCGTCGAACGTGATGATCGGTTCCTGGTTCGCCGGCACCTACGAGTCCCCCGGTGACCTCTACACCGACGCGGACGGCCGGCGGTACAAGGAGAGCTTCGGAATGGCCTCGGCTCGGGCGGTCAGCGCCCGAACTGCCGACGACAGCCCGTACGACCGGGCCCGCAAGGCAGTGTTCGAGGAGGGCATCTCCTCGGCCCGGATGCACCTGGACCCGGCCCGTCCCGGTGTCGAGGACCTGATCGACGAGATCATCGCGGGGGTACGCAGCGCCTTCACCTACGCCGGAGCACGGAACCTGACCCAGTTCCACGAGCGGGCGATCGTCGGCGTGCAGAGCGCCGCCGGCTTCACCGAAGGAATGCCCCTCCCCACGAGTTGGTAAGGGCCCCCTTCACCGCGTCGATCATGGAGTTGTGGTGCCCCGCAAAAGGGGCAGCGATGGGTGAATTGCCCACCATAACTCCATGATCGACGCGTGTTCGGTATGTGGCCACCGCTACGGCAATTTCGTTTGGCCCCTGACTATCAGGGGGCTAACCTGCTTCTCGTGGAACTCGTGACCCTCCAGGACGTGCCGCTCGGCCGACTGCTGGTGGTGGCCGGGCACCTGGTCGGGCAGCGGTGGAACCGCTACCTCGCCGAGGAGCACGGCCTCACCCAGGCCGGCATGATCACCCTGATGACGCTCGCCCGGCACGGCGAGTTGCCGCACCGAGCGGTCGCCGAGAAGGGGTTCGTCCGCCCGGCGACCCTGACCGGCATCGTCGACACGCTTGAGCGCGACGGCCTGGTCGAGCGGCAGCGCGACGACAACGACCGACGCAGCATCCGACTCGCCATCACCCCCGCCGGGCGGGAACGGGTGGCAGCGCTCGACGCGCTCATGCACTCCGGACGGCCCCTCACCTCGGTCGACGCCGACCCGGCGAAGGCCCAGGTGATCCGGGAGTTCCTGCTTGAGGTCATCGGCAGCGGAGACGACCCGCGGATGACCGGACGCCCTAGCGAAACGAAGGACCCGGCGTGCTGATCCGACTCCTGCGCGGCCAACTGCGCACCTATCAGAGACCGTTGCTGGCGGTCGTGCTGCTCCAGTTCGTGGGCACCATGGCCTCGCTCTACCTGCCCAGCCTCAACGCGGACATCATCGACCAGGGTGTGGCCCGGGGCGACACCGACTACATCGTGCGCACCGGTGGCTGGATGCTGCTGGTCAGCCTGATCCAGATCGTCTGCTCCATCGCGGCTGTCTACCTGGGTGCCCGGGTCGCGATGGGCTTCGGCCGTGACGTACGCGCCGAACTGTTCGGGCACGTCAACCGCTTCTCCGCCCGCGAGGTGGCCCGGTTCGGGGCACCGTCGCTGATCACCCGCAACACCAACGACGTGCAGCAGGTGCAGATGCTCGTGCTGATGAGCTGCACGATGCTCGTCGCCGCACCGATCATGAGCGTCGGCGGCGTGTTCATGGCGTTGCGTGAGGACGTCGGGCTCTCCTGGCTGATGCTGGTCAGCGTCCCGGTGCTGGCCATCACCCTCGGCGCGATCATCCGTCGGATGGTGCCGGGCTTCCGGCTGATGCAGACCCGCATCGACACTGTCAACCGGGTGCTGCGGGAGCAGATCACCGGCATCCGGGTGGTCCGCGCGTTCGTCCGGGAGCCGTACGAGACGGACCGCTTCGCCGTCGCCAACGCCGACCTGACCGCGACCGCGCTGCGTACCGGCCGGTTGCTGGCGTTGATCTTCCCGGTGGTCATGCTGGTGCTGAACGTCTCCAGCGTGGCCGTGCTCTGGTTCGGCGCGCAGCGGGTGGACGCCGGCGCGATCCAGATCGGCGCGCTCACCGCGTTCCTCCAGTACCTGATGCAGATCCTGATGGCGGTCATGATGGCCACCTTCATGCTGATGATGGTGCCGAGGGCAGCGGTCTGCGCCGAGCGGATCGTCGAGGTGCTGGACACCGACTCCTCGGTGGTCCCGGCCACCGTGCCGGTCACCGAGCTGCCCAGCCGAGCCGAGTTGGAGTTGCGCGGGGTGCGCTTCCAGTACCCGGGCGCGGTGGAGCCGGTGCTGCGCGACATCTCCTTCCGGGCGACGCCGGGCACCACCACGGCGATCATCGGCAGCACCGGCGCGGGCAAGACGACGCTGCTGTCCCTGATCCCCCGCCTGGTCGACGTCACCGACGGCGCGGTGCTGGTCGACGGGGTGGACGTGCGGGAGTTGGCGCCGGACGAGCTGTGGCGACGCATCGGCCTGGTGCCGCAGCGGCCGTACCTGTTCACCGGAACGGTCGCCAGCAACCTGCGCTACGGCAACCCGGACGCCACGGACGAGGAGCTGTGGTCGGCGCTGGAGATCGCCCAGGCCCGCGACTTCGTGGCCCAGATGCCCGGCGGGTTGGACGCCCCGATCGCGCAGGGCGGCACCACCGTCTCCGGTGGGCAGCGGCAGCGCCTGGCCATCGCCCGGGCCCTGGTCCGGCAACCGGAGATCTACCTCTTCGACGACTCGTTCTCCGCGCTCGACCTGGGCACCGACGCGCGGCTGCGAGCGGCCCTGCGGCCGGTCACCGCGCAGGCGGCGGTGGTGATCGTCGCCCAGCGGGTCTCCACGATCATCGACGCCGATCAGATCATCGTCCTGGAAAACGGAGGGGTCGTCGGAGTGGGACGACATGCGGAGTTGTTGGACACCTGCCCGACGTACGCCGAGATCGTGGCCTCGCAGCAGACCACGGAGGTGGCGGCATGAGCGAGCGTGACGAGTCGCGCGCCGCGGCCGTACCCAGTCAGAAGCCGGCCGGCGACGGACGGACGCCGGATGAGACCGCGCGACAACCCGGCGAGGAGACCGCGCCCGGGACCGGCGGGGAGACCGCGCCGGGGACCGGCGGGGAGACCGCGCCGACGCCGAAGCGGCTGCCACCCGGCCGTCAGGGCGGCGGTCCGGGATGGATGAGCGCCGGAATGCCCGCCGAGAAGTCGATGAACTTCGGCCCGTCGGCCCGGCGGTTGCTCGGCCGGCTGCGCTCGCACCGGCTGCACCTGGCCGCGATCATCACGTTGGCCCTGGTGAGCGTCGGGTTCAGCGTGGCCGGACCGAAGATCCTCGGCCACGCCACCGACCTGATCTTCACTGGGGTGATCGGCCGGCAACTGCCCGCCGGCACCACCGCCGAGCAGGCCGTCGCGGCGGCCCGGGCCAGCGGCAACAACAGCTTCGCCGACATGCTGGCCAGGATGGACGTGGTGCCCGGGGTGGGCATCGACTTCCACGCGCTGAGTCGGGTGCTGCTGCTGGCGCTCGGGCTGTACCTGGCGGCGAGCCTGCTGTCCTGGTGGCAGGGTTGGCTGCTCAACGGGGTGGTCCAGCGCACGGTGCTGCGGCTGCGCGCCGAGGTGGAAGAGAAGCTCAACCGGCTGCCGCTGCCCTACTTCGACAGGCAGCCGCGCGGTGAGCTGCTCAGCCGGGTCACGAACGACATCGACAACATCTCCACCAGCCTCCAGCAGACCCTCAGCCAGCTGCTCACCTCGCTGCTGACCGTCGTCGGCGTGCTGGCCGTGATGTTCTGGATCTCGCCGGTGCTGGCCCTGGTGGCCCTGGTCGCGGTGCCGTTGTCGGTGCTGGTGACCCAGCGCATCGCCAAGCGCTCGCAGAAGCAGTTCATCGCCCAGTGGACGCACACCGGCGAGTTGAACGGCCAGATCGAGGAGGCGTACACCGGCCACGAGCTGGTGAAGGTCTTCGGCCGGCAGCGTGAGGTCGAGGCCGCGTTCCACGCGAAGAACGAGGAGTTGTTCCGGGCCAGCTTCGGGGCGCAGTTCATCTCCGGGATCATCATGCCGTCGATGATGTTCATCGGAAACCTGAGCTACGTGGCGATCGCCGTGGTCGGTGGGCTGCGGGTCGCCTCCGGCACGATGAGCCTCGGCGACGTGCAGGCGTTCATCCAGTACTCCCGCCAGTTCACCCAGCCGCTCACCCAGCTCGCCTCGATGGCCAACCTGCTCCAGTCCGGGGTGGCGTCGGCCGAGCGGGTCTTCGCGGTGCTCGACGCGGACGAGCAGACCCCCGACCCGGTCGCGCCGGCCCGGGTCACCGACCCGCACGGTCGGGTCGAGTTCGAGCACGTCTCGTTCCGCTACGAGCCGGACAAGCCGCTGATCGACGACCTTTCGCTGGTCGCCGAGCCCGGACACACAGTGGCCATCGTCGGCCCGACCGGCGCCGGCAAGACCACCCTGGTCAACCTGGTGATGCGGTTCTACGAGCTGGACGCGGGCCGGATCACGCTCGACGGGGTGGACATCACCACGATGCGCCGCGACGACCTGCGCGGCCGGATCGGCATGGTGCTCCAGGACACCTGGCTGTTCGGCGGCACCATCCGGGACAACATCGCCTACGGGCGACCGGACGCCACCGAGGAGGAGATCCTCGCCGCCGCCCGGGCCACCTTCGTGGACCGGTTCGTGCGCAGCCTGCCCGACGGTTACGACACCGTCATCGACGAGGAGGGCAGCAACGTCAGCGCCGGCGAGAAGCAGCTCATCACCATCGCGCGGGCGTTCCTCGCCGAGCCGTCGCTGCTGATCCTCGACGAGGCCACCAGCTCGGTGGACACCCGTACCGAGGTGCTGCTGCAACGGGCGATGGCCGCGCTGCGCTCGGACCGGACCAGCTTCGTCATCGCGCACCGGCTGTCCACCATCCGCGACGCCGACCTGATCCTGATGATGGAGGACGGCCGGATCGTCGAGCAGGGCACTCACGAGCAGTTGCTCGCCGCCCAGGGCGCGTACCACCGGCTCTACCGCTCCCAGTTCACCGGCGCTGTGGTCGACGAGGAACCGGCCGCCCAACCGGCATCGGTCTGAGGTCGGGCGGCCGTGCGCGCGAGACGATCGGTGGGCGTGTCAGTCCGACGGCAGCAGGTCGGTCGCGCGGGCGTCGACCTGCCCGCCGATCAGGGCGAGAGCCGCGTCGGCGGGCATCGGAGCCAGGGCGCGGCCGCCGCGCAGGCGCAGCGCGAGGTGCCCGTCGGCCACCTCCCGGGCCCCCAGCACTCCGAGGTACGGGACGCGGCGGCGGACCGCGTCCCGTACCCGGGCGCCCAGCGAGCCGGCGACGTCGACCTCGACCCGCAGGCCGGCGTCGCGAGCCCGTCGGGCCAGGTCGGCCGCCGCGTCGGCCTGGCCGTCGTCGACGGGCAGCAGCACCAACTGAACGGGCGCGTACCAGGCGGGAAAGGCCCCCTCGTGCACCTCGATGAGGTACGCGAACAGCCGCTCCATGCTGCCGACCAGGCTGCGGTGCACCATCACCGGGCGACGCCGGCTGCCGTCCGAGTCGGTGTACGACAGGTCGAACCGTTCCGGCTTGTCGAAGTCCAGTTGAACGGTGGAGATGGTCGACTCCCGGCCGGCGGCGTCGACGATCTGGATGTCGATCTTCGGACCGTAGAAGGCAGCCTCCCCCGGTGCCTCGACGTACTCCATCCCGGCCAGCGCCTCCCGAAGCAACTCCTCGGCGCGGGCCCACTGGGCGTCGTCGCCGACGTACTTCTCGCCCGGCCCGCGCAGCGACAGCCGGAACCCGGCCGGCCGGACACCGAGCGCGGCGTGCGCGGCACGGATCAGCCCGAGGATCTCGACGACCTCCGCGCCGACCTGCTCGGGGGCGCAGAAGGTGTGCGCGTCGTTGAGCGAGATGGCGCGTACCCGGGACAGCCCGCCGAGCACACCGGAGCGCTCCGAGCGGTACATCCCGCCCAGCTCCGCGATCCGCAACGGCAACTCCCGGTAGGAACGGCCCCGCGCCCGGAAGACCAGCGCGTGGTGCGGGCAGAGCGCCGGCCGGAGCACGAACTCGTCGTCGGCGCTCAGCCGCATCGGCGGGAACATGTCGTCGGCGAAGTAGCCGAGATGACCGGAGAGTTCGAAGAGTTCCCGCTTGCCCAGCGGCGGCGAGTAGACGTGCTGGTGGCCGGAGCGGCGCTCCAACTCCCGGACGTACTCCTCGACGGCATGCCGGGCGGCGGCACCGGCCGGCAGCCAGATCGGCAGGCCGGCGCCGGCCAGCGGGTCGGAGACGAAGAGGTCCAGCTCACGGCCGAGCCTACGGTGGTCGATCATGTCGAGCTCCTGGATCGGGTACGACCCGGAGGCGACCTGAGCTCCGTTCGGCGCGCTGGCCTCGGGGCGGATCGCCCCGGGGCCTGGTCGACTGTGGTTACGTCAGAGCGGCGCGCCGGGGACACCCGGCGTCGTGGTCATCACTACCGCGCTGCGCATGTGGCGACCGTACCCGCGCGACCATCGGGAATGCACCCGGATTTCGCGGCGGAGGGGTGGGCCGCCGGCGCGGGACCCGCCGGCGGCCCTGGCGGCCGAATCGTCAGGAACGGGGGACCCGACGGGCGTGGCCGCGCCGACAACGGTACGCCGACGAACGGCGTTCTGCCGCCCGCCTCGAACGGGTGGAACCGCCTCCGAAACCGTCACCCGGCACCGATCGGGCTCGTTGTGGCTGGGTGGCCCAGTCGTGTCGACGGTCACGACGGGCCGGGGCCGTCCACCGTGACGCCGGACACGACGTCAGGCTCAAGACACCCAATCGGCCGCATTCGGCGAGGTGGCAGGCGTGCCCGAACTTCTGACTGACGTAGCGTCGCCGACGTGGGCGTACCTGGTGCTGCTCGCGCTGCTGATCGCGGACGCCTTCGTGCCGGTGATCCCCACCCAGATCGTCATGATCACCAGTGGTGCGCTCACCGTCTACGGCGGGCTCAGCCTGCCGGTCACCATCGCCGTCGGCGCGCTCGGCGTATTCGCCGGCGACCTGGCCTGCTACCTGCTGGGGCGCAGCGCACCGGATCGGCGGCCACCCCGGCACGCCGAGCTGAGCCGCGCCCGCCGGGTGGCCAGCCGAGTCACCCAGGGGCTGCGACAACCTGGGCCGCTGGTCATCCTGCTCTGCCGGTTCGTGCCCGGCGGGCGGATGGCGGCCTGCTTCTCGGCCGGGCGCAGCCGCTACCCGTACCGCCTGTTCGTGCTCTACGAGGCCGTCGCCGCGCTGGGCTGGGCCACCTACGGCGCGCTGGTCGGGCACCTGGGCGGCACCGCCCTGACCGAGTCGGCCTGGCGGCTGGCCATCATCGCCACCGCCGCGGCCGCCGGCTTCGCCGCCGCCGGTTGGGCGATGACAGTGGTCAGCGCCCGTCACGCCCGCGCCGCCGCCGCAGTCGCCGCCGTCGACGTCCCCATCGACTGAGTGTCGTTGGATCTGCGGCGCTCGGGCGTCCCCTGGTTGACCGCCTCAAAGGCAGCATCTTCCACCATATGAAGGAGCTGCGACCTGGGTCGACTGGCTCCACGGAGGTCCGCATGATCTTCGCTTTTGATCCCGTTCGAGAAGCTGTTTTTCTGGTCGCTGGCGACAAGTCGGGCCAGTGGCAGACTTGGTACAAGACGGCGGTCCCGTTGGCGGACGACCGGTTTCAGGAGCACCTCTCCAGGCTGAGGGAAACACAGAGATGACCGATGGAGCTGACTGGCAGGAAGTCAAGGCGAAGGCCCGCGCGCTCGATCCATCCTGGGCAGATCCGGACAGGACCTCCCGGCGCGCTCAGCACCGTGAGCAGATGCTGGCAGCGGTCAGTGGGGCGCAGCTGGCAGAGATCCGCAAGCACCTGGGTATGACTCAGGTGCAGTTGGCCGAGGCGGCAGGGCTGACGCAGGCGAGGATCAGCCAGATCGAGAATGGCGAGCACACCAGCCTGGGATCACTCCGCGCCTACGTCACCGGCCTGGGTGGTCATCTCGACGTCGTCGCCCGCATTGGGAACATCCAGCTGAACGTCGCCTGACCTGGCGAGGGTCGTCGCGACCATCGGAAGTTCACGGATGCGCAGAAGCACGTGACAGCCAAATGCCGGAAGGCCTCTAGGGGTGGTCCCGGGGGTCGATTTCGGTGGCTGTCCCGGATTCGGGTGGGGTGTCCGCGGCGACAGGCTGAGGTATGCCTGTTACCCGGAGTACCGGCCTGCTGGCCCTGGGCGGGATCGCCCTGGCGGCGCTGCTCACAGTGATCGGCCACCTCGAAGTCAACGACGACCTCAACCCGTGGGCGTTGACCATCAGCGACTTCGCGGTCTCCGACCGCGGCGGCGTCATCGACATCGCCATGGTGGTGCTCGCGCTCGCCACCGTGGCGTTGCTCTACGGACTGCGCCGCGCCAGCCCACCCCGACCGCACTCCGGTCGAACGGCAGAGCTGCTGCTCGGCGCGTGGGTGGGTGGGCTGCTGCTGGCCGCCGTGGTGCCGACGAACGAGCCGGGCACCGCCATGACCACCGCCGCCTACCTGCACCGGTACGCGTCGGTGATCGCCTTCCTGGCGCTGCCGGTGGCCGGTTGGTTGCTCGCCCGCCGACCCGACCTGACGCCCGCCGCCCGGACGCTACGCGCCCTGGTCCTGTTGAGCCTGGCCCTGGCGGCGGCGATGATCTGGTCCGCCTACCCCGGCGACCGGATGCTCATCGGCCTGGCCGAACGCCTCCTGATCCTCGCCGAGGTGGCGGTCCTGGTGACGGTGGCGATGAGCCTGACCCGGCGGGTCACTCCAGCTCGTGCAGCATGAGCTGACGGGCCGCCTCGGTGATGGAGCCGGACAGGCTCGGGTAGATGGTGATGGTCTGGGCCAGCTCGTTGACAGTGAGGTTGTTCTCCACCGCCATCGTGATGGGCAGGATCAGCTCGCTGGCCTTCGGAGCGACCACCACACCGCCGATCACCTGACCGCTGGCGGGACGGCAGAACAGCTTCACGAAACCGTCGGAGAGGTCGTCCATCTTGGCCCGGGCGTTGCCGGACAACGGCAGCATCACCTGCCGGGCCGGCACCTTGCCCGCGTCGACCTCGTCCTGCGAGACACCCACGGTGGCCAGCTCGGGGTCGGTGAAGACGTTCGCCGCGACGGTACGCAGCCGCAGCGGGCGGACCGCCTCACCGAGCGCGTGCCACATGGCGATCCGGCCCTGCATGGCGGCGACACTGGCCAGCAGCAGCACGCCCGTGCAGTCGCCGGCGGCGTAGATGCCGGGCACGTTGGTCCGGGAAGCCCGGTCGACGGTCAGGTAACCGCCCCGGCCCAGCTCCACCCCGTACTCGGTCAGACCCAGGTTGGCGGTGTTCGGGATCGAACCGACGGTGATCAGCGCGTGTGAGCCGGTCACCTTGCGGCCGTCGGAGAGCTCCACCTCGACGCCGTCGGCGGTACGCCGGACCGCGTCGGCCCGGGAGTTGTTGAGGATCTCCATGCCCCGGTTGCGGAACACCCGCTCGATGGCGGAGGCGGCGTCGGCGTCCTCGTGCGGCATCACCCGGTCCCGGCTGGAGACCAGGGTCACCTCGACCCCCATCGCCAGGTACGCGCTGGCGAACTCGGCGCCGGTCACGCCGGACCCGACCACGATCAGGTGCTCGGGCAGCTCCGGCAGGTCGTACACCTGTCGCCAGGTCAGGATGCGCTCACCGTCCGGTACGGCGGTGGGCAGCTGACGGGGCGTCGAGCCGGTGGCCACCAGCACGGTGGACGCGTCGATCGAGTATTCCTCCGCGCCGTCGGCGGGGGTGACGACGACCCGGTGGGTGTGCCCGAGGGAGTCCTCGCCGAGCCGGGCGGTGCCGGCCACGAAGGTGACTCCCGCCTTCAGCAGCTTGGCGTGGATGTCCGCAGACTGCGCCAGGGCCAGCCGCTTGACCCGCCCGTGCACCGCACGCGCGTCGACGGTGACCGCCTCCAGGCCGTCCGAGTGCACCCCGAACTCCTCGGTGTCGCGGTAGCCGGTGACCACCTGCGAGCTGGCGATGAAGGTCTTCGACGGTACGCAGTCGGAGAGCACGCAGGCACCGCCCGCACCGTCGGCCTCCACCACTGTGACATCGGCGTCCAGCTGGGCGGCGACCAGTGCCGCCTCGTACCCGGCCGGCCCCCCGCCGATGATCACGATCCGGCTCACAGCGTTCGCCCTTCGTTGATGCTCACAGTGACTTTCTTCTCCCGAGCGCATTCGACACGCACTGTCGTATTCTCCCCCACCCGTCGGCCGGGCTATCGTCATCGCCGTGCGTCATCACGCCGCCTACGGCTCAAATCTCGATCCCGCCCGGATGCGCGCCTACTGTCCGCATTCGCCGATGGTCGGCACCGGCTGGCTGGAGGGCTGGCGGCTGACCTTCGCCGGGGCGGACATGATCGGCTGGGAGGGCGCGGTGAGCACCCTCGTCGAGTCTCCCGGTGACCGGGTGTTCGTGGCGCTCTACGACATCCACCCCTACGACGCGGGCCAACTCGACGAACTCGAGGGGGTGACCGCCGGCACGTACCGCAAGCTGCACGTCCGGGTCTCCACCCTCGACGGCGACGTGACCGCCTGGATCTACGTCTTCAACGGGTACGAGGGTGGCCTGCCGACCTCCTGGTACCTGTCCGAGATCGCGAACGCCGCCGAGAAGGCGGGCGCCCCGGACGACTACGTCACCGAACTGCGGGCCCGCCCCACCGGCACCGCCTCGGCGTAGCAGCGCGTATCGCACGCCCCCAGTGTGCTACCGCTGTCGAGCGAGGCGCCGGTCGGGCCGGACCGGGGTCGTCAATCACACACCGGCCGCCGGCACGGAAAGTTCGTACATGTCGGTCCACTGGGTCTCCCGCAGGCCCACCGAGCGGTACAGCGACAGCGGGGCGGTCGGGTTGGTGAGGTCGACGCCCAGGCCGACCGCGCGCCGCCCCTTCTCGGCGTAGCGGGCGAAGGCGCGGCGCAGCAACGCCGCACCCACACCCCGGCGACGGTACGCGGACCGCACCGACAGGCTCTTCACCCAACCCGACTGCTGGTCGAGCGCCTGGTCCGAGGACTGCAACGCGCCGACCGGCACCCCGTCCACCTCGGCGACGAACCACTCGTCCCAGGCGGTCAGGTCGCCGATCCGGGCCCGCCACCGCTCGTACGACAGCGGCTCGTGGTCCGGGGTGTCGCCGAAGGCGTCCTCGTAGATCCGGTGGAACTCCACCAGATCGGTCTCGTCGTCCGGGCGGACCGGCCGCACCGTCACCGCCGACGGCCCGGCCGGCTCGTCGGGCAGGTCGTCCAGCGGCCGGCTCATCCGGACGTACCGCTTGACGAGGGCGAACCCGAGCCCGCGCAGGGCGTGTTCCCAGTCACGTTCCGGCGCGAAGACCGCGCAGCGGACGGTGAGTGACGGCAGCCCCCGCTCGGCAGCGCGCTCGGCGACGCGGTCCAGTTGGCGCAGCAGCAACGGCGCGCGGACGGCGGCGGCCCGTACCGGATCGACGTAGACCTCCACGAACTCCCGGCCCACCCCGGTCGGGTTGTCCACCGTCGCCCAGCCGACAACTGTGTCGTCGGGGTCGATGGCCAGCCAGGAGTCCCGGGTCGGGTCGAAGTGGGGGGCGGTCAGTGACGCCGCGACGTCCTCGGCGTCGAAGTCGGGATGACCGATGGCGAAGGTGTCGGCGGCGTGCACCACCGCGAGGATCTCCGGCACGTCGTCGAGGGTGGGTCGGCGCGTCGTCCAACCAGCGGGAAGGGTCACGGCAGGACATCCTGGCAGCCGATCCGCTTCGACGCCGCCCATTTTTCCGGCCGACGGGAGGCTCAGCCGAGGTCGACCCGGGTGCGGTGCAGCAACTCCACCAACTCCGCGCCGTCGGCGGGCCCGAGGGCCGTGAACGCCGGCGCGGCCAGTCGGTTGGTCACCGCCTCCGCCCAGAGCCGGCGGCGCACCAACGGTCCGATCGGCGGGTACGGCGGCGGCCAGCCACAGGCCACCGCCCCGGCCTCGCCCTCCGGCCCGGACAGCACGGCCTCCAGCGGGGTCATCCCGGCCGCGCGTACCGCCAGCAGGTAGGCGCCGGTGAAGTGTTCCCGGAGCAGCCGCAGCCCGGCGGCGCTGCGAGCTCCGGGTGAGAGATCCGGAAGCGGCATGGCCCGCCACGCGGCGAAGAGCGGCATCCCACTGGCCTCCGCCGCCACCACCGCCCGCTCGACGAGCACCGACAGGCGCTCGGTGCCGGGCAGCGGGCCGAGCTGCTGCGCCCCCCACCGGCAGCATTCGGCGAGGCTCGCGGCGGCCACCTCGAACGGCGCAACGACCCGGGCGGCGGCGTCCCAACCGTCGGCGACCGCGTCCGGGGCGATGAACCCGAGGGCGGCGGCGGCCGTCTCGGCCCGCACACCGCCGAGCGCGCCGGCCCGGCCGCTGATGTAGAAGGCCCAGCCGGAGATGCCGAGCAGTCGGGCCCGGCGCAACGTGGTCGGGTCCCGGCTGAAGGCGTCGCCCAGGTCGAGCACGACAGGCTTACTGGCGGCCGCGACCTGCTCCGGAGTCACCGCGCCGCCCCGCTCGGGCAACCCGGCCCGGCGACCACGACCACGCCCCGACCCGGGGCCACTCGCCGTGTACGGCGCGCACACTCGTCGTCGTCCATCGATGCTCAGTCTGCCGCGCCACCGCCCGCGTCCGCATCCCCCTCTTCGGCCGCCAGCGCCTCGACCGCCGCCTCGACCTCACCGGCGCGCCGCCGGGCCACGGTGACCGCCCGCTCGGCGGCACGCCGGGCGAGCTTGGCCCGGCTGAGATCCTGCTCGGCGACCGCGCGCCGCCGCTCCAGCTCGGCCAACTCGGCCTCAAGGCGATCGAGTACGGCCACACCGTCGCGCTCCTGCCCGGTCGCCTCGGTCAGCTCGGTCTCCGCCCGCTCCTGGTCGGCCTGGGCCTTCGCCAACTCCCGGTCCAGGGCACGGCGCTGCCGGGCCCGCTCCGCTCGGGCCGCTCGCTGTGCGGCCCGTTCGGCCTGCTCGGCACGCTCGGCCGCCCGGTCCGTACGGGGGGTCGCCTCGGGACGGCCCCGTTGGGGGCCGGGTCGGCGGGCCGGGCGTTCCTCCTCGTGCTCCTCGTCATCGTCGGTGACCAGCCGCAGTTGCGGCCGGGGCACCTCACCGAAGCCGGCGTAGCTGGCCGCCCGCAGCAGGCGGCCCGCCCGCACCTGCTCGGCGACCTCGGCGTCGGAGAACGCCGCGTTCAGCGTCGCCTCCACCTCGGCCAGGGGCAGCCGGCTCGCCGGTGGCGCGTCCGGCTCGGCCGCGGCGAGCTTGCGAACCTCGGCGACCAGGGCGCCGACCACCGCCCGGCGTTGCGCTGACAGCTCCCGCAGTCGGGGCCCCCGCAACTCACGCTGGGCGACTCGCAGGGCGTCGGCGAGCTGCACCAGATCGGCGACCAGCTCCGGGCGTCCGATGGCGAGCAGGTTCACCAACCAGGCGGCCACCGTCGGGCGACGCAGCCGGGCCAGTTGCCGGGCGGTGGTCGCGTCGCCGGCCCGGCGGGCCTCGGCCACAGCGGCGTCCCGGGCGGCCACGAACCGGTCCGGTGGGGTGCGGTAGAGCTGCTGCACCAGCTCCGCGGAGAGGCCGGGCATCGGGTCAGACGTCCACCCGGCTACCGGGCTCCAGTCGCTGGTACTCGGTGCCGGACAGCGCTGTGTACTGCCTGTCGAGCACGCCCAGCCCTTTGTCGTTGAGCAACGCGTCGTGCAGGGCGTACGCGCGCCGCGGCGCGACCGCGCGGATGAAGTCGACCACCTCGGAAAACTTCGACCAGGGGGCGTGGATCGGCGCGAAGAGCGTGTCGACGGGGGTCTCGTCGGGCACGACCAGGGAGTCGCCCGGGTGGTAGACCACGTCGTTGATCAGGTAGCCGAGGTTGTCGACCACCGGGATGTCGGGGTGGATCACGGCGTGTCGTCCCCCGTACGCGCGCACGGCGACCCCGGCGGCGGTGAACGACTCACCGACGCTGACCGGGCGCAGCACGTCAGCCGCGTCGCCCAGGGCCTCGCCGAGCGAGGCGGGCCCGTGGATCGGGAACGGCTGTCGGTCGAGTTGGAGGCGCACCGCTGCCAGATCGAGGTGGTCGGGGTGTTCGTGGGTGATCAGCACCGCGTCCGCACCGTCCAGCGCCGCCGCCGCGTCGCTGAACACCCCGGGGTCGACGACGAGCACTCCCCCGTCGTGTTCCACCCGAAGGCAGGAGTGGGCGTACTTGGTGAGCCGCATCGTGACTCCTCGATTATCGAATCGTGACGTCCTCAGCGCAGTCTGCCGGAACCAGCCGGTGTGCGCGTCGCGTCCGAGCTATCGCCACACCGGTTGACGACGATGGGAGCGGGGATGGACGGACAGGTGGGACGACGCCGCAGTGCGCTGCTGGCGGCGACGACACTGGCGGCGGCCCTGGCGCTGACGGGGTGCGGAGCCGACGACAGCGGGGCGCAGGACAGCGCGGGCACGGCGGCCGAGGCGCCAGCCGCCAACGGCGGTGAGGTGAACCGGGACGCCGCCGCGGGCGCACCGGAGGGGGCTGGCGCCGGCGCACCCGACCTACGGGTCGACCAGCGGGCGATCATCTACACCGGAAAGATGCGGGTGCAGGTGGACGATGTGGACTCTGCCGCCCGCGAGGCCACCGCCGCGGCCGGTCGGGCCGGCGGCTTCGTCGGCGGCGACCAGCGGCACAGCGCCGACGCCGACGCGGTGGCGGAGTTGGAGTTGCGGGTGCCGGCGGCGAAGTTCACCGGCGTGGTGGAGGAGATCGCGAAGCTCGGTCGGCAGCAGAGCCGGGAGATCAACACTCAGGACGTCACCGAGGAAACGGTCGACCTGGAGGCCCGGATCACCAGTCAGCGAGCCCGGGTGGAGAGCGCCCGCCGGTTGCTGTCCCGGGCCACCTCGATCACCGACCTGGTGTCGCTGGAGAACGAGTTGGGTCGACGGGAGGCCGACCTGGCCTCGCTGGAAGCCAAGAAGCGACGCCTGGCCGACCTGACCGCCCTCTCCACGATCACCGTGTCGCTGGCCGGGCCGGCGGCGAAGGACACCGAGGAGAAGGCCGAGACCGGCTTCCTCGTCGGACTCAGGGGCGGCTGGAAGGCGTTCGTCGTCTCGATGACCGTCCTGCTCACGGTGCTGGGCGCACTGCTGCCGTGGCTGGTGGCGCTGGGCGTACCGCTGGTGGCGCTGCTGGTGGTGCTGCGCCGACGGCGCAAGCCCTCGGCTCTGGTCGCGCCGGTCAGCGCGCCGCCGCCAGTGCCCGCAACGCGGTCTGCACCATGACGCGGACGCCGACCGCTATGGACCGCTCGTCCACGTCGAAGCTCGCCCGGTGCAGGTCGACGTTGGGGCCGGCGCGACCCACGCCGAGCCGGGCGAGGGCGCCGGGGACGTACTCCAGGTACCAGGAGAAGTCCTCGCCGCCCATGCTCTGCGGTGTCTCGGCGATCCCGTCCGGACCGAGGGCGGCGGCGGTGGCGGCGGTCAGCACCTGGATGGCGCGGGCGTCGTTGCACACCGGCGGCCGGCCGCGCAGGTATTCCAGATCGACAGTGGCACCGGTCGGCGCGATCACGTCCCGCACCACCTGAGCGACGATCTTGGGAGCCTTCTCCCAGGTGTCGCGATCCATCACCCGGAGGGTGCCGGACGCGCTCGCCTCGGACGGGATGACGTTGTAGCGGGTGCCGGCCGAGGCGTGGCCGAAGACCAGCAGCAGGCCGCTGTTGGCCGGCACCCGACGACTGACCAGGGCCGGCACCTCGGTGATCAGCCGACCGAGCGCGTCGACCATGTCGACGGTCAGGTGCGGGCGGGCGGTGTGCCCGCCCGGGCCGGAGAGTCGGACTGTCACGTTGTCGGCGGCCGCGGTGATCGGGCCGACCCGCAGGCCGACCTGGCCCACCGGCAGGTTCGGGTCGCAGTGCAGCGCGAAGATCTGCACCACGTCGTCCAGGCCGCCGGCCTCGATGACCTCCAGCGAACCGCAGGGCAGGATCTCCTCGGCCGGCTGGAAGATGAGCCGGACCCGACCGTCCAGCTCACCCAGGTCGGCGAGTTGGGCCAGCAGCATGCCGACGCCGAGCAGGACCGAGGTGTGCACGTCGTGCCCGCAGGCGTGGCAGACGCCCTCCACGGTCGACCGGTACGGGACGTCCTTGGGGTCGTCCAGCGGCAGCGCGTCGATGTCGGCGCGCAGCGCCACTACCGGGCCGTCCGGCCTGCCGTTGACGTCGCAGATCACGCCGTTGCCCTTGGGCAGCAGGCGCGGGCTCAGCCCGGCCAGCGACAGCTCCCGGGCGATCAGCGCGGCCGTCTCGAACTCGTTGCCGGAAAGCTCAGGGTGCGAGTGGAGGTGACGGCGCGTAGCGATCAGCCCCGGTACCCGGAGCGCGAGAAGGTGGTCCAACTCGCGGGGCAGGGGCTCGGATCCCGGTGGCGTCTCCGGCCAGGACGACGCCAGCTGGCCACTCGTGGGCAGCGTCAACGCACTCGTCACGTCGAATTCTCGATCACTAGGAATGGATGGATCATCGGGGACAGCAGACAGCCTAGACCTCCGACGGTGACGCTGCGCAACCTCGTTACGGTAATGATCGGACCGCGCAGAGTCACGTATGCCCTGCTGGGGCCGCTCGTCAAGGCGGGGGACAGCAGGTAGATCACGGTCGAATGCCGTCATCAGCCCCTCACCTCCTACAACGCGTAACCGGTCGCGGCGGTCCCGAATCCCGGTCGACAGTCGGAGACCCGTTGCCAAATTGTCGCATTAGTCGGGGTGATGAACTGACACTCCGACAATTAGCCGACCACACAGCGCAACGAGCCGGATAAGGACGCTCACACGCACCCACCCGCCGTAGGCGCACAGGGTGTGCGTCCCGGCTCAACCGACCGGATACCCGCTGAGAGCGCCGGACACACCGCGCCCCGAGGCCGCAGTCGCGGCGCGCCCCGAGGCACGCAGTCGCGGCTGGACGCTCAGAATCGGTCGGTGGGGCGGTACAACCCCCATACCTCACGCAACGTCCCGCAGACCTCACCCACTGTCGCCCGGGCCCGCAGCGCCTCCTTCATCGGGTACAACACGTTCTCCGTACCCTCGGCGGCGGCCCGAAGATCGGCGAGAGCCCGTGCCACCGCGTCGGCGTCCCGCTCGGAACGCAACCGGGCCAGCCGGTCGGCCTGGGCCGCCTCGATCGTCGGGTCGACCCGCAGCGGCTCGTACGGCTCCTCCTCGTCCACCGTGAACCGGTTGAGCCCGACCACCACCCGCTCCCCCGAGTCGATCTCCTGGGCGATCCGGTACGCGGACTGCTCGATCTCCCGCTTCTGGAACCCGGCCTCGATCGCGTCCACCGCCGAGCCGTGGTCGGCCACCCGCTCCATCAACTCGACAGCGGCGGCCTCGATCTCGGCGGTCATCGCCTCCACCACGTACGACCCGGCGAACGGGTCGACGGTGGAGGTCAGGTCCGTCTCATAGGCCAGCACCTGCTGGGTACGCAGCGCGAGCCGGGCCGCCTTCTCGGTAGGCAGCGCGATCGCCTCGTCGAAGCTGTTGGTGTGCAGCGACTGGGTGCCACCGAGCACGGCGCCCAGACCCTGCACCGCCACCCGAACCAGGTTCACCTCCGGCTGCTGGGCGGTGAGCTGCACGCCCGCGGTCTGGGTGTGGAACCGCAGCATCATCGACTTCGGATCCTTGGCGCCGAAGTCGTCACGCATCAGCCGAGCCCAGATCCGCCGGGCGGCGCGGAACTTCGCCACCTCCTCCAGCAGCGTGGTGCGGGCCACGAAGAAGAACGACAGCCGGGGCGCGAAGTCGTCGACGGCGAGCCCCGCGGCCAGCGCCGCCCGCACGTACTCCACCCCGTTCGCCAGCGTGAACGCGATCTCCTGCGCGGGCGTCGCGCCGGCCTCCGCCATGTGGTAGCCGGAGATGGAGATGGTGTTCCACTTCGGCACCTCGCTGCGGCAGTACGCGAACGTGTCGGCCACCAGGCGCAGCGACGGCTTCGGCGGGAAGATGTACGTCCCCCGGGCGATGTACTCCTTGAGGATGTCGTTCTGGATGGTGCCGTTGAGCGCCGTGCCCGGCACCCCGTTCTCCTCGGCGACGAGTTGGTAGAGCAGCAGCAGCACCGAACCGGGCGCGTTGATGGTCATCGAGGTGGACACCTTGTCCAGTGGAATGTCGGCGAAGAGCAGCCGCATGTCCTCGATGGAGTCGATCGCGACACCCACCTTGCCGACCTCGCCGTGCGCGATCGGCTCGTCCGAGTCGTAGCCCATCTGGGTCGGCAGGTCGAACGCGACCGAGAGGCCCATCGTGCCGGCCCGCAACAACTGGTGGTACCGCGCGTTGGACTCGATGGCGGTGCCGAAGCCGGCGTACTGGCGCATCGTCCACGGGCGGGAGGTGTACATGGTGGGGTAGACACCCCGGGTGTACGGAAACTCGCCCGGGCTGCCGAGCCGGGAGTCCAGTTCTTCCGGAAGGTCGGCCTCCGTGTAGACGCCGTTGATCGGAAAACCGGACTCACTTGACCGCCGTTGGTTCATCCCCGGATGGTAGGACGCCCGGCCACGTCGTCGGGTGAGGGATACCGCACAGTGCGTCCCGAGCGGTCGACAGCAGGTGAACGACAGGGCACGTTCTGTCGACTTCGACAAACGTCCGCCGCGTCGGCTTTCGCATCCGGCGTCGGAACCAGCAAGATAGGGGGGTTGTGTCCCAGCCCCCCTCGATTTCCCCCGGTGGCTTTTCTGTGACTCAGATCCCGACGTGGAGCGGCGGACCAGTCAGTCCCGCCAACGGACGAGCGGCGCCCGGCACCACCATTGGTGACCGGTACTCGCTGCGGTCCTCGGTGGGCAACGGCGGCATGGGCACGGTGTGGCGCGCCACAGACACCCTGCTGCGCCGTGACGTGGCGGTGAAGGAGGTCGTCCTGCCCCCAGGGCTGGCCCCCAGCGACCGCGACGCGATGTACGAACGCACCCTGCGCGAGGCCCGCGCCGCCGCCGCCATCCAGCACCCCGCCGTGGTGCAGGTGTACGACGTGGTCACCGAGGCGGGCCGGCCGTGGATCGTGATGGAGCTGCTGGACGCCCGCAGCCTCGCCGACATGGTGATCGAGGACGGGCCGGTCGCGCCCCGGGCCGTCGCCAAGATCGGCATTGCGCTGCTCGGCGCGTTGGAGGTCGCGCACGCGATCGGCGTGCTGCACCGCGACGTCAAACCCGCCAACGTGCTGATCTGCACCGACGGGCGCTGCGTGCTGACCGACTTCGGGGTCGCCCGGATGCCCACCGACGTGCAGCTCACCACCCCGGGCATGGTGCTCGGCTCACCGCACTTCATCTCGCCCGAGCGGGCCATGGGCCAGGAGTTCGGGCCGCCGAGTGACCTCTTCTCGCTGGGTGTGACGCTCTACACCGCTGTCGAGGGGCGCCCCCCGTTCGACAAGGGCGACCCGATCGAGACCATGCACGCCGTGGTGGAGGACCCGCCCGCCCCACCGCAGCGCAGCGGCCCGCTGACCCGGGTGCTGATGGGTCTGCTCGAGAAGGACCCGGCGCGCCGACTCGACGTGCACACCTCCCGGGCCATGCTGCGCGAGCTGCTCGCCGGCCCGCTGGGCAGCACGGCGACGGCTGTGCACTCGGTCACCGACCCGTACGCCGTGGTACCGGTGCAGCAGCGCCCCATCCCCGTCCTGCCGCCGCCCCAGCCGGAGCCGAAGCCGGACAGCCAGATCGGCGGCAAGGCGATGCTGGCCCCGGGCGAGTCCCTGACCGACCGGCTGGCCTCGCTGCGCCGGGGCGAGCGCCCGCAGGCGGCAGCTCGCCCGGCCGGCACCACCGGGGGTCTCGACGAGACCAGCGCCGACGCGTTGGCCGGCCCGCTGCACACGCCGACCGGCGCGATGCCGACGACGGGCCGACCGGCGGCCGGGCGCACCTACGGCGGCAACGCGGACGCCACCCAGCGGGTGGACGCCGGCGGGCACCCCGACGCCACCCAGCGGGTCAGCTACGGCAGCCCGGCCGATGCCACCCAGCAGGTCGGGTACGGCGGCGCAGCACCGGAGGCCACCCAGCGCGTCGGCGGCACCTACGGCGGCGGCAACCAGTGGTCGGTGCCGGGCACCGGCCAGCCCTGGGCGACCACGCCGGCCGCTTCGGGCGGCAGCGCGCTGGACAAGGCCAGGGCCACCGGAGGTCAGCTCGTCACCACGGTCAAGGGCTGGCCGCGCAAGGTGCAGCTCGCCGCGGCCGGCGGCCTGGTCGTCGTGCTGCTGCTCACCGCGGTGGCGCTCTCCGGCGGCGACGACGCCCCGCCGAGCACCCCTGCCGCGCAGCCCACCACCGCCGCCCCGGCGGCTCCCACCGTCGAAATGCAGGAGCACACGGCCCGCGGGATCCAGGTCATGGTGCCGAAGGGCTGGAAGAAGTCCACCGGCGGCTCGTACACCGATTACATCGACCCGGCCGACAGCGGCCGCAAGGTCCGCATCATCACCGAGAAGTGGACCAGCAGCTCCGTCCGGTGGGCCGAGACGGCCGAGAACGGCCTCAAGACCCGGAGCACCTCCTGCGTCAAGCCGTACAACCAGATCTCCTCCACGGAGACCGAACTGGCCAGCAGGCCGGCAGCCGAATTCGAGTACACCTGCGGCGCGGGTGACGCGATGCGGCACGGTGTCTGGCGGGGAGTCGCGCAGGACGGCAAGGCGTACTCGTTCTACCTCACCGCCACGGACGCCAAGTTCGCGGAGAGCAAGGCGATCTTCGACGAGATGGCACGGACGTTCCAGCTCACCGGGAACGGCTGAGCCGGAGGGAACCCACAGGGGTGATCCGTCGCCGTGCTATCAAGGGGCATGGCGGCGGACAGCACTGACATCGACGACATTCGCGAGCAAGCCCGGCGTTGGCTGGCCGACGACCCCGACCCGGCCAGCCGGGACGAGCTGACGGCGGTGCTCGACGGTCTCCCGGCGAGCGGCCCCGAGCTGGCCGACCGGTTCGCCGGCCCGCTGACCTTCGGCACGGCGGGCCTGCGCGGCCCGCTGCGCGCCGGCCCGAACGGGATGAACCTCGCCGTTGTCACCCAGGCCGCTTCCGGCCTGGTCACCTGGCTCGCGGCCCAGGGTGGCACCGGTCCCCTGGTGATCGGGTACGACGCCCGGCACGGCTCCCGGCAGTTCGCCGAGCGCACGGCCCAGGTGGCGACCGGCGCTGGCCGCCCGGCGCTGTTGCTGCCCCGCCCGCTGCCCACCCCGGTGCTGGCATACGCCGTGCGGCACCTCGGCGGTGTCGCCGGCGTCATGGTCACGGCCAGCCACAACCCGCCGCAGGACAACGGCTACAAGGTCTACCTCGGCGCGGAGCTGGGCGGCGAGTTGGGCGCCGGCGCGCAGATCGTGCCACCCGCCGACGCCGGTATCGAGGCCGCCATCCGATCGGTCGGGCCGCTGGCCCAGGTGCCGTTGGGCGAGCCGGGTCAGGTGCTCGGCGACGACCTGGTCGCCTCGTACGTCGAACGGGCCACCGCGGTGATCGACCCGGACGGGCCACGGGACCTGACTGTGGCGTACACCCCCCTGCACGGGGTGGGCGCGGCGGTGCTCACCGCCGCCTTCGCAAGCGCTGGTTTCCCGACCCCCGGAGTGGTGCCCGACCAGGCCGAGCCGGACCCGGCTTTCCCCACCGTGTCGTTCCCCAACCCGGAGGAGCCGGGTGCGGTGGACCGGCTGATCGCCCTGGCCGACTCCACCGGCGCGGACCTCGCCATCGCCAACGACCCGGACGCCGACCGTTGCGCGGTGGTCGTCCGGGACCGCGACGGCTGGCGGATGCTGCGGGGCGACGAGGTGGGCGTCCTGCTCGCCGATCACCTGATGCGCCGGGGGGTGACCGGGCTCTACGCCACCACCATCGTGTCGTCGTCACTGCTGCGGGCGATGTGCGCGGCCCGGGGCCTGCCCTACGACGAGACGCTGACCGGCTTCAAGTGGATCGTGCGGGCCGGCGGAGGAAGCGCGCCGCTGGTCTTCGGCTACGAGGAGGCGCTCGGCTACTGCGTCGCCCCGGAACACGTCCGGGACAAGGACGGCATCACCGCCGCGCTGACAGTGGCCGAGTTGGCCGCCGGCCTGAAGACGCAGGGTCGCACGCTGACCGACCGGCTGGACGAGCTGGCTGCCGAGTTCGGCGTACACCACACGGACCAGCTCTCCGCCCGGGTGGACGACCTGCGGGTCATCTCCGATGCGATGGCCCGGATCCGGGCGGCCACCCCGGCCACCCTGCTCGGGCAGCCGGTGGACAGCGTTCGGGACCTGCTGCCCGAGTCGGACGTGGTGATCCTGCGGACCGCGGCGGCCCGGGTGGTGATCCGCCCGTCCGGGACCGAGCCGAAGCTCAAGGCGTACCTCGAGGTGGTGGAGCCGGTCTCGGATGGTGACGTCCCGGCGGCCCGCAGCCGGGCGGCGCAGGCGGTCGTCGGGCTGCGGGCCGAGGTCGGCGCCGCTCTCGGCATCTGACGCCGCGAAGGACCCGTCCGCCCAGCACGTTCCCTTTGCTCTGCACCCGCGGATGCGCCAGGTGCCATCGGGGAGCCGACATGCGGCGGTCGCCAGACGCCGGCTGCTCGTGGTGCATCTTCGGGTGCAGAGCAAAGGATGGCAGGGGCGTGCTGGCTTCGACGGTCAGGCGCGCTTGCCGAGGGCCTGGTCGACGGCCTTGGCCAGGGCGGCGACGACCAGGCCGACCGACGGGCGGACCACCGAGTCGTCGGTGCTCACCTCGCCGGAGAACCCGGCGCCGGTGGCGATCTCCGTCAGCCGGCGGCGGGCGTCGGCGGCGGCCTCGCCGCTCACCCCGAGCGCGGACTCCATCCGGAGCACCACCACCAGGGTGGCCAGCGCGGCGGTCCGCTCGTCCGGGGCTGCCGCGCCGGTCAGCGCCTCGGCCAGCCGCTGCCGGGTCTCCGCCTCGACGGAGGTGTCCACGACCGGGTAACGGTGCACGTGGATGAAGCCCAGCTCGGTCTCGTCGACGTCCCGGACGACACCCTGCCGGCACAGGTCGGCGAGGATCCGGTCGCGCAGGCCGTGCCGCAGACGCTGTACCCAGGACGCTGGGCTGTGCGGGGTGTCGGCCGCGATCCGGCCGAGGACATCGTCGCTGAACGGCTCGCCGGTGGGCGTCGGGTCGATCACCGCCAGGGACCCGTCTGCGTACGCGATCCGGCCGGTCAGGGCCAGCTCGACCAGCACCGCGGCGGCCATGCCCAGGTCCAGGCTGATCCGTGGCATCGTCGCCTTGCCGGTCGTGTCGTCGTAGGCGAGGAGCAGCAACTCCTCGGCGAGCGCAACACCAGTCATGGCCGGAGACGGTAGCGGGTCCGCGCACCCGGTGCACGGACCCCGCCGGACCCGGCACCGACCGGGTCTCCCGTCAGAAGCGGGGCATGCCACCGAACTGGCGGTCGCCGGCGTCGCCGAGGCCGGGGACGATGAACATGTGGTCGTTGAGCCCCTCGTCGATCGAGGCCGTGACCAGGCGCAACGGCAGGCCGGAGCGCTCCAGCCGGTCGATGCCGACCGGGGCGGCGAGCACACAGAGCACTGTGATGTCAGTGCAGCCGCGGTCGGCCAGCAGCTGGCAGCAGTGCTCCAGCGAACCGCCGGTGGCCAGCATCGGGTCGAGCACCAGCACCGGCAGCCCGGCCAGGTCGCGTGGCAGCGACTCCATGTACGCGCGGGGCTCGTAGGTCGCCTCGTCGCGGGCCAGGCCCACGAAACCCATCGAGGACTCGGGCAGCAGACCCAGCGCGGCGTCCGCCATGCCCAGCCCGGCGCGCAGCACCGGGACCAGCAGCGGCGGGTTGGCCAGTCGGGTGCCCTCGGTGCCGGTGACCGGCGTCTGCACCGGGTACCGCTCGACGGGGAAGGAACGCGCCGCCTCGTACACCAGCATGGTGGTCAGTTCGTGCAGCGCCGCCCGGAACGTCGAGGAATCGGTGCGCGCGTCCCGCATGGCGGTCAACCTTGACTGGGCCAGCGGGTGGTCAATGACGTGTACGTCCACGATCGCTCAACCTACCGGTCCGTACCCCGCGACGGTGCGGGTGCGGTCGGACCAGGGACGCCGCTCACGTCGGAACGCCATCGAGAGGTCGTGAGCAAGATCACTCGGCGGTCTCGTGCGTAGACTTCTCGGCATGACGGCGACAACGACGTCGGCCCGGTCGGAGCTCTCCGAGCTGGGACGATCCGAGACCGCTCTGCGGACCTTCCTGCACGGCCTGCCCGGCGTGGACCAGGTCGGCGCGGAGCAGCGGGCGGCACAGCTCGGCACCCGCTCCATCAAGACCACCGCCAAGGCGCAGGCGATCGACCTGGCGATCCGGATGGTCGACCTGACCACCCTGGAAGGGGCGGACACCCCGGGCAAGGTGCGCGCGCTCGCCGCGAAGGCCCTGCGCCCGGACCCGGCCGACCCGTCCTGCCCGCACGTCGGCGCGGTCTGCGTCTACCCGGCGATGGTCCCCCACGTGGCAGAGGTGCTGCGCGGCTCCGGTGTGCACCTGGCCAGCGTGGCGACCGCGTTCCCCTCGGGTCAGGCGCCGTTGGAGATCAAGCTGGCAGACACCCGGGCCGCCGTCGCGGCCGGTGCCGACGAGATCGACATGGTGATCAACCGGGGTGCCTTCCTGGCCGGGCGGTACAAGGAGGTCTACGACGAGATCGTGGCCACCAAGGAAGCCTCCGGGGACGCCCATCTCAAGGTGATCCTGGAGACCGGCGAGCTGGCCACCTACGACAACGTCCGGCGGGCCTCCTGGCTGGCCATGCTGGCCGGCGGCGACTTCATCAAGACCTCCACCGGCAAGGTCCCGATCGCGGCGACGATGCCGGTGAGCCTGGTGATGCTGGAAGCGGTGCGCGACTTCCGCGAAGCGACCGGGCGGCAGGTGGGCGTGAAGCCCGCCGGTGGCATCAAGACCACCAAGGACGCGATCAAGTACCTGGTGATGGTCAACGAGACCGTCGGCCCGGACTGGCTCGACCCGGACTGGTTCCGCTTCGGCGCGTCCAGCCTGCTCAACGACCTGCTGATGCAGCGCACCAAGCTGACGACCGGCGTCTACTCCGGTCCCGACTACTTCACCCTGGACTGATAGCCGATGTTCGAATACGCCCCCGCCCCCGAGTCCCGCTCGGTGGTGGACCTCAAACCCTCGTACGGGCTGTTCATCGACGGCACGTTCGTCGACCCGACCGACGGTGGCAGCTTCAAGTCGATCAACCCCGCCTCCGAGGAGGTGCTGGCCGAGGTCGCCGAGGCCGGCGCCCAGGACGTGGAACGCGCGGTGCGCGCCGCCCGCAAGGCGTACGACAAGGTCTGGGGCCCGATGCCGGGCCGGGACCGGGCGAAGTACCTGTACCGGATCGCCCGGCTCATCCAGGAGCGCTCCCGCGAGCTGGCCGTCCTGGAGTCGCTGGACAACGGCAAGCCGATCCGCGAGTCCCGCGACGTCGACCTGCCACTGGTCGCCGCGCACTTCTTCTACTACGCGGGCTGGGCCGACAAGCTCCCGCACGCCGGTTTCGGTGCCAACCCGCGCCCCATCGGCGTGGCCGCGCAGGTCATCCCGTGGAACTTCCCGCTGCTCATGCTGGCCTGGAAGATCGCCCCGGCGCTGGCCGCAGGCAACACGGTGGTGCTGAAGCCGGCCGAGACCACCCCACTGACCGCGCTGCTCTTCGCCGAGATCTGCCAGCAGGCCGAGCTGCCGGCCGGTGTGGTCAACATCCTCACCGGCGCTGGCGACACCGGCCGCGCGCTCGTCGAGCACCCCGGCGTGGACAAGGTCGCCTTCACCGGCTCCACCGACGTGGGCAGGGCCATCGCCCGTTCCGTCGCCGGCACCAGCAAGAAGCTCACCCTGGAGCTGGGCGGCAAGGCCGCCAACATCGTCTTCGACGACGCACCCATCGACCAGGCCGTCGAGGGCATCGTCAACGGCATCTTCTTCAACCAGGGGCACGTCTGCTGCGCCGGCTCCCGACTGCTGGTCCAGGAGAACGTGGCCGACCGAGTACTGGACTCGCTGAAGCGACGGATGGCTCAGCTCCGGGTCGGTGACCCACTGGACAAGAACACCGACGTCGGCGCGATCAACTCGGCCGCCCAGCTGGAGCGGATCCGTGAGCTGTCCGACGCCGGCTCGGCCGAGGGCGCCGAGCGCTGGTCACCGCCGTGCGACCTGCCCGACCGGGGCTTCTGGTTCGCGCCGACCATCTTCACCGGCGTCACCCAGGCACACCGGATCGCCCGCGAGGAGATCTTCGGCCCGGTGCTGTCGGTGCTGACCTTCCGCACCCCGGCCGAGGCCGTCGAGAAGGCCAACAACACGCCGTACGGGCTGTCGGCCGGGATCTGGACCGACAAGGGCTCCCGGATCCTGTGGATGGCCGACCGGCTACGCGCCGGCGTGGTCTGGGCCAACACCTTCAACAAGTTCGACCCCACCTCGCCGTTCGGTGGTTACAAGGAGTCGGGCTACGGTCGCGAGGGCGGCCGGCACGGGCTGGAGGGGTACCTCAATGTCTGAGCGGGTCGCGGTACGCAAGACGTACAAGCTCTTCATCGGCGGGAAGTTCCCGCGCAGCGAGTCGGGACGGTCGTATCTCGTGCAGTCCTCGAATGTGTCACTGGCCTCCCGCAAGGACGCCCGGGACGCGGTGGTCGCCGCCCGCGCCGCCGTCAAGGGCTGGGCTGGCGCGACCGCGTACAACCGGGGTCAGATCCTCTACCGGGCCGCCGAGATGCTGGAGGGCCGCCGCGAACAGTTCGTCGCCCTGGGCATCCCCGGCGACGAGGTGGACGCCGCTGTCGACCGCTGGGTCTGGTACGCCGGCTGGGCCGACAAGGTGGCCCAGGTGTACGGCGGTGCCAACCCGGTCGCCGGCCCGTACTTCAACATCTCCGCGCCCGAGCCGACCGGCGTGGTCGCTGTGGTCGCCCCGGAGCGCCCGGCGCTGCTCGGCCTGGTCAGCGTGATCGCCCCGGCGATCGTCACCGGCAACACGGTGGTGGTGGCGGCATCCCCGAGCGAGCCGCTGGCGGCGGTGACGCTGGCCGAGGTGCTGGCCACCTCCGACCTGCCCGGCGGTGTGGTCAACATCCTCACCGGCGCGATCACCGAGACCGCGCCGACGCTGGCCGCGCACATGGACGTCAATGCGATCGACCTGACCGGGGTCACCGACGCCGCGCTCGCCACCGACCTGGAGGTCAAGGCGGCGGACAACCTCAAGCGGGTGCTCCGGCCGGCCCCGGCCGACCACGACTGGACCGGTGACCCGGGGGTGGCGCCGATGACCGCGCTGCTGGAGACGAAGACGGTGTGGCACCCGAAGGGGGTGTGATCGGCTTTTTTCGGCCTCTGGGTTTCTGTCCGGGGCGGTTTTCCGGGGGGAGCCCGCCCACTCCGGGCGGTCAGGATCCACGGCGCCTTCAGGGATGTTGCTGCCTCCAGCGCCTCGGAGGCAGCAACATCCCTGTTCTTGCCCTGTGCTTGTCCTGTTCCGCCGATCTCCCCTGGTGATCATGGGGTTGGCGGGGGCTTTGATCTCTTTCGGCCCGGTCAATCCCATGATCGCTGGTGGCGAGGGTGGGTGGGGTTGGTGGTGGGTGGGGACGGGCGGGTGGGGGTCTACTACCGGGGGTAGGATTGGTTCGTGACTCGGTTGGGCGATCTTGAGCGTGCGGTGATGGACGTGCTGTGGGACGTGGTTCCCGGCACGTCGGACGGGGTGACCGTGCGCGAGGTGGCCGACGCGCTCGATGGCCGTGAGCTGGCGTACACCACTGTGATGACAGTGCTGGACCGGCTCGCCGGCAAGGGCATGGTGCAACGGGAGCGGGAAGGCCGGGCCTGGCGGTATCGTCCGGCGGCCAGCCGCGAGGCGCACATCGCTCAACTAATGCTCGACGCCCTCGACCTGGGTGGCAGCCGGGACGCCGCGCTGGTGCGCTTCGCCCGCTCGGTGACCGGCACCGAGGCCGAGGTGCTGCGAGCAGCCCTGGGCAATGAAGCCGGCCTGACCGGGTCGGGCTCCACCGGCGGCGACGCGGGCAGGGCCGACGCCCTGACCGACCGGGTGGACGGGCCGGCGGGCCGACGAGCCGCCGGCGAGACAGCGGAGCGGTAGGGCGCGCGCCATGGCCTACGCCGTGCACTTCGCCGCCACGATGCTGGCCTGCTATCTGACCGCCCAGGTGTTGGCCCGTTCCACCTGGACGTGGCGCAGCCCGCGGGTGGCGATCGTCTGCTGGCAGGCCGTCGGGCTGGCGTTGGGCCTCTCGGCGATGGGCCTGCCGATGGCGCTCGGGTTGAGCGCGTACGACCGGTCGACCGGTAGCGCACTGCTCGCCCTCGCCAACGACCTCGCCCACGGTGCCCTGCCGATCGGGGTGGGCACGTTCCACCTGGCCGGCGTAGGCGTGGGCTTCGGCATCGGGGCGGTGCTGGTCACGACGACCGTTCGCAGCATCCACGGCACCGTACGCGCCCAGCGTCGCCACCGGGACCTGCTCTCCCTGGTCGCCCGGAACGACCCGGCCGCGCCGGGCGCGCTGGTGTTGGATCATCCGAGCGCCGCCGCGTACTGCCTGCCGGGCGTGAAGCCGCAGGTGGTGATCAGCGCCGGCACCCTGAGCCTGTTGGACCGGGCCGAGTTGGCCGCGGTTCTCAGCCACGAGCGTGCGCACGCCCACGAGCGGCACGACCTGGTGCTGCTGCCGTTCACTGCGCTGTGCAGGGCGCTGCCGTGGTTCGGCTGGGTGCGCGACGCGCACGAGCGGGTCGCCCTGCTGGTCGAGATGCGCGCCGACGACAAGGCCCGCGAGCTGCACGCCGAGGCACCGCTGGCGGGTGCGCTGCGCCGGTTCGCCGCCGCCGGGCACCGGATCACCCCGGCCGGCGCGCTCGGCATGGGCGACCGGGATCTCGACGTACGGGTGCAGCGCCTGCTGGTCAGCGACCGGCCGCCCCGGGTGCTCGGCGCCACCGCCCTCGCGGTCGCCACCACGCTGGTCGCCCTCCCGGTCACCCTCTTCCTGAGCTGACGCCCACCGGGCACCTCGGGCGACAAACCGCTGCCCCGCACCGCAAGCCGACCACCAGATCCAGGCTGCCGCCCCTGACCGCCCCGCGCCCCCCGCGCCGCCCCGCGCCGCCCCGCGCCGCGCCGCCCCGCGCCCACCCCCGCCGATCTTGCAGTTTCGGTTGTCGATAAGCCTCGAATGCGCCCTATGCCGGGACAGAAAGTGCAAGATCGCGGCCCGCTCGGGTCGATCATGGGGTTGTGGTGCCTGGTTTGTTTACTAGCGGGGCCTTTGTCACCCACCACAACTCCATGATCGACGGGGTGGGGCGGTGACGGACCCGGGGCGCTACGGCACGAGGGCCAGGGTTGAGCGCGAGCTTTATTACTACGTTACGTAGTAATATTTCCTACGACGTAGCGTAGTAGACGCTACCAGTAGGCTAGCTACGTGTAGGGTGGCTACGACAAGGGAGCCAACGCTATGGAGGGCTGGTCATGGACACCCTGCTCCTCGCCCGCCTGCAATTCGCCACCACCACCTCGATCCACTTCCTGTTCGTGGTGGTCACGCTCGGGCTGGTCACCCTGCTCGTCGGCATGCAGACCGCCTGGGTGATCACCGGCAACCCGAAGTGGGAGCGGCTGACCCGCTACTGGGGTCAGCTCTACGTGATCAACTATGTGCTCGGCATCGCCACCGGGATCGTGATGGAGTTCCAGTTCGGGCTGAACTGGAGCGGCCTGTCGCGCTACGTCGGCAACGTGTTCGGCGCGCCCCTGGCCATCGAGACGCTGGTGGCGTTCTTCCTGGAGTCCACCTTCCTCGGAATGTGGATCTTCGGCTGGCACCGGCTCGGCAAGGGCGTCCACTTCGCGCTGCTCTGGGGCGTGGCGATCACCGCGTATGCCTCGGCGTTCTGGATCATGGTGGCCAACTCGTGGCTCCAGAACCCGGTCGGCTACGAGGTCCGCGACGGGATCGCCCACCTCACCGACTTCGGCGCGCTGCTCAGCAACCCCAGCCTCGGCATGGCCTTCGGGCACGTGGTCTCGGCTGCGCTGCTGGTCGGCGGGATGCTGATGGCGGCGGTCAGCGCCTGGCACCTGATCCGGCGTACCCCGGACTTCGCGCTCTTCCGCACCTCGCTGCGGATCGGCCTGGTCACCGCGGCACTGGCCATCACGATGGTGCAGGGCTTCGGTTTCGCCCAGTTCGGCCCGGTGGGCTCGGTTCAGCCGACCAAGTTCGGCGGCGACAGCCCGGAGAGCCAGGCGCTGATCGCCGAGTGGACCACGCGGTTCGGCCCCGGCGACTACACCCCGCCGGTGCTGGCCAGCGTCGGGTTGGGCTTCATGATCCTGATCGGCTTCACCCTCGGCTGCGTCTGGCTCCTGCTGCCTCTGCTCTTCCGGGACTGGGTCATCCGACTGCGCTTCCCGCTCTGGCTGATCCTGCTCGCCCTGCCGCTGCCGTTCATCGCGGTGATCCTCGGCTGGATCTCCCGGGAGGTCGGCCGTCAACCCTGGGTGGCGTACGGGCTGCTCCCCACCGAGCAGGCCGTCTCCCGGGTCAGCGCGCCGCTGATGCTCGCCTCGCTGATCGGGTTCAGTCTGCTGCTGGGCACCCTCGCCGTCACCAACTGGGTGCTGCTCGCCCGGCACGCCAGACGCGGCGCGGCCGACCCGGCGCTCGGCCGCCCGCCGGTACCGCCCAGCGAGCTGGCCCACCCCGAACCCGCCCTCCTCTGAGGAGTAGACAGTGGACCTCGCCTGGTACGCAGTGCTCGGCTTCTTCTTCGCCAGTTACCTGGTGCTCGCCGGCTACGACTACGGCGTCGGGCTGCTGCTCGCCCGCGGCGTCGGTCCGGCCGGGCGCCGGGAGGCGCTCACCGCGCTCGGCCCGTTCTTCCTCGGCAACGAGGTCTGGCTGGTGGCCGCCATGGGCATTCTCTTCGGCGCGTTCCCCCTCCTGGAGGGCGAGCTGCTCGCCGGCTGCTATCCGGCAGTCGCCGGTGCCCTGGTCGGCGTCATCCTGGTCACCGTCGGGGTGCAGTTGCGCAGCCGGCCCAGTGACGAGCGGGTTCGCGCCCGCTGGGACCGCGTCGTGGTGATCGGCAGCGTCCTCGCCGCGCTGGGCTGGGGTGTGCTGCTCGCCGCGCTGTTGCAGGGCGTACCTCTGAAGGCCGACGGGCACGTCGCCGGGGTGACACACCTGGCCACCCCGTTCGCGGCCGCCGCCGGCCTGGCCATGGTCACCCTGGTCGCGGTGCACGGGGCGACCTTCCTCACACTGCGACTGTCGGCCGAGGCCGCCGCCGTGGTCGGCCGCACGGCCCGCCGGCTGGTGCCGGTGGCCCTCACCGCGGTCGCCCTGGCCACCGTCGTGGGCCTGCTCTCCGCCCGGGTACGCGACGCCGTGCAGCGGCCGGCGGTGGCCGTACTCCTGCCGGTGCTGCTCGTGGCGGCGCTGCTGGCGGCCCGTGCGGCGCTGGCCCGGCGGCGGCCGGGGTGGGCTCTGGTCGCCACCGGCGCGGCCCTGGCGCTGCCGGTGCTGCTGGTCGGAGCAGCTCTCTGGCCCTACGTGCTGGTGTCCACGACCGACCCGGACGCCTCGCTGCGGGTGGCCGACGCGGCCGCCAGCACGCCGACCCTGCGGCTGCTGGGCTGGGTGGCGCTGCCGCTACTTCCGGCCCTACTAGGCTTCCAGGCGATGTGCTGGTGGGTTTTCCGAGGACGGACCGACGGTAGGGCACCGGTGTACTGGTGAGCCGCCGTCCGTTCGACCCGCGTCTGCTGCGCCGGGTCCCTGCGGCCCGGGGCGATCTTGCCGTGCTCGCGCTCCTGGGGGTGCTGGCCGCCGGGTTGATCGTGGCGCAGGCCACCGCGCTCGCGTCGCTGCTGGCCACCGCGATCGACGGCCGGTTGGATCGACCGGCGCTGGCCGGCTTCGTGGTCGCTGTCGCCGCCCGCTCGGCCCTGGTGTGGGCGCAGGGCACTGTCTCAGCGCGCGTCGCCGCCACGGTCAAGGCCACCCTGCGGGCCGACCTGCTCGGCGCGGTGGGCCGGCACGGGCCCGGGTGGGTGGCCGGGCAGCGGGCCGGTGAGATCGCCACACTGGCCGGGCGTGGGTTGGACGCGCTGGACGCGTACTTCACCGGGTACCTGCCGCAACTGGTGCTCAGCGTGACGGTGCCCCTCGCGGTGCTGGCGCGGGTCGTCTTCGCCGACTGGAGTTCGGCGGTGATCATCGCGCTGACCCTGCCGCTGATCCCGGTCTTCGGCGCACTGCTCGGCTGGCAGGCGCAGGCCGCCACCGAGCGGCAGTGGCGGCGGCTCGCGCTGCTCGGCGGGCACTTCCTGGACATGGTCGCCGGGCTGCCCACGCTGCGCGCGTTCGGGCGTGCCCGGGCGCAGACCGACGTGGTACGCCGGATGGCCGACGGACACCGCGTCGCCACCATGAAGACACTGCGGATCGCGTTCCTCTCCGCGCTGGTCCTCGAACTGGTCGCCACCCTCTCGGTGGCGCTGGTCGCGGTGCCGGTCGGCATCCGGTTGCTCGGTGGCGGGCTGGCCCTGCAGACCGCGCTGCTGGTGCTGCTCCTGACCCCGGAGGCGTACCTGCCGTTGCGGGCCGCCGGCAGCCGCTTCCACGCCAGCATGGAAGGGCTGGCCGCGCTGGACGAGGCGTTGACCGTCTCCGCCGCACCCACCGCGCCCCGGGCCGCCGAGGGTGCCTCCGTCCCCGACGCGCGGGCCGAGATCCGGTTCGAGGGGGTGACGGTGGCGTACGAGCGGACCACAGCGCTGCGCGACGTGACAGTGACCATCCGACCCGGCGAGCGGATCGCCATCATCGGGCCCAGTGGCGCCGGCAAGAGCACGCTGCTCGGCCTGCTGCTGGGTTTCGTGACGCCGACCAGCGGCCGGATCACCGTGGACGGGATCGACCTCGCCACCGCCGACCTGGACGCCTGGCGCCGGCAGCTCGCCTGGGTGCCGCAGCGGGCGCACCTCTTCGCCGCCTCGCTGGCCGACAACATCCGCCTCGGCGCACCGGACACCCCGGCCGACGTACTCACCGCCGCAGTGCACGACGCCGCACTGGACGACGTGGTGGCCGGGCTGCCCGACGGCCTGGACACCCTGCTCGGTGAGCGCGGCCACGGGCTGTCCAGTGGGCAGCGGCAGCGGGTGGCACTGGCCCGGGCGTTCCTGCGCTCCGCCCCGGTGGTGCTGCTCGACGAACCCACCGCCCGACTCGACACGGCCGCTGAGGCGGTGGTGCTCGACGCCACCCGTCGCCTGGTCGCCGGGCGGACGGCGCTGCTCGTCGCACACCGACCGGCGTTGCTGGCCGACGCCGACCGGATCCTGCGCATCGAGGACGGTCAAGTCACCGAGTTGACGCCCGAACCGACCGGGAAGGCCGCCCGATGACCGGGCAGAAGGGGTCGGCACCGGCCGGGCGGGCCGCCGCCGAGCGGGCGGTGCTGCGACTGGCCCGGCCGTACCTGGGCCGCCTGGTCGGAGCCGGGCTGCTGGCGGCCGCCACCGAGTTCGCCGGCCTGGCCCTGATGGCCACCGCCACCTGGCTGCTGATGAGCGCCGCCGGTCAGCCTCCGCTGGACCGCCTCACAGTGGCGATCGTCGCGGTCCGGGCGCTGGCGATCAGCCGTGGCGTGTTCCGCTACACCGAACGACTCGCCGGGCACGACGCGGTGCTCCGCATGATCACCGACGTCCGGGCCCGGGTCTTCGCCACCCTGGCGGCCCGCCGTGGCACGGCGCACCGCTCGGGGGACGTGCTGAGCCGCCTGGTCTCCGACGTGGAGGCCGTCCAGGACCTGCTGCTGCGGGTGCTGGTGCCCGCCTCTGCGGCGGCAGTGGTCGGTGTGTCGGCGGTCGCCGTGGCGGCGCTGATCTCACCACCGGCCGCCGGGGCGCTCGCCGTCGGGCTGCTGGTCGCCGGGGTGGCGCTGCCCGCGTTGGCCACCGCGGTCACCCGCCGCAGCGCAGCCGAGGTGGCCCCCCTGCGGGGCGCGCTGGCCACCGACGCGATCGACCTCACCCACGGTGCCGCAGACCTGGCCGCGTTCGGGGCGACCGACATCACGCTGCGCGCCGCCGAGCAGCGCGCCCACCGGCTGGCCAGGCTGGAACGTCGGCTGGCCGCCACCGGGTTCGCCGTGGACGCGGCCGGCGTACTGGCCGCCGGCGTGACCGCCGCGGCGGTGGTGCTGGTCGCGCTCGCCGCCGACGTGCGGGGGGTGCTGGTGGGCGTCCTGGCCGTCGGCACCCTGGCCGCCGTCGAGGTGACGCTGGCGTTGGTAGCGGCGGCCCGGCAGTGGACGCAGTTGCGGCCCGGCCTGACCCGGGTGGCGGACCTGCTCGACGCCGACCCGCCGACCGCTCCGACGGCGACGGCGACCGCGACCGCGACCGCGACGGCGACGGCGACGGCGACGGCGACGGCGACGGCGACGGCGACCGGTTCAACGGACCTGACCGGCCCGCACGACCTCCGCTTCGTCGACGTGACAGTGCGGTACCGGGCCGGCGCGGCACCCGCCCTGGACGGGGTCAGCCTGGACCTGCCGGCGGGACGCCGGATCGCGGTCGTCGGCCCGAGCGGCGCCGGCAAGAGCACACTGGCCGCCGTGCTGACCGGCACCGTCCCGCCCGCGTCCGGCCGGGTCACCCTGGACGGTCAGGACCTCTCGGCGTACGCCGAGGAGGCGCTGCCGCGCGCTGTCGGCGGGCTGCTGGCCGAGGCGTACGTCTTTCATGCCACGGTGCGGGAGAACCTGCTGCTCGGGCGGGCCGCAGCGGGCGAGGAGGAGCTGACCGAGGCCACCGCCGCCGCCGGCCTGCTGGACTGGGTCCGTGCCCAGCCGACGGGCTGGGACACGCTGGTCGGCGAGGAGGGCGGGCAGCTCTCCGGTGGGCAGCGGCAGCGGCTGGCGCTCGCCCGGGCACTACTCGCCGCGCCGCCGGTGCTGGTGCTCGACGAGCCCACCGAAGGTCTGGACCCGGCCGCCGCGGACGCGGTGCTCGCGTCCGCCCTCGCCGCCACCCCCGCCGGGCACTCGGTGCTGCTGATCAGCCACCGGCTCAGCGGGCTGGCCGAGCTGGACGAGATAGTGGTCCTGGACGGCGGTCGGGTGATCCAGCGCGGTCGGCACGCCGAGTTGGTGGCGGCCCCGGGCTGGTACCGGGACCAGTGGCTGCTCCAGGCCGCGGCCGAACGGGGTTACCTGGCGCTCGCCCCCTGACCCGGCTCCGGGGCGGACCAGGGTTCTCCCGGACGTCGACCGGCCGGGGTCCGTGGCACTGTGGTGCCATGTGGCGCGGTGAGGACGTGATGGTCGACGAGCACCTGCGGGAGCTGGCCGCCCGGTTGCAGGGGCCGGCGCGACTCAAGTCCGACCTGCTGACCGAGGCCCGACACGGGTTGCTGGACGCCGTGGAGGCGTACCGCGAGAGCGGGGTGCCACCCACCGAGGCGCAGCGCAGGGCGGTGGCCGAGTTCGGCTCACCGGCGCAGGTGCTCCCGTCCTGGCAGGCCGAGCTGGCGGTGGGCGCCCTGCGTGGGCTCTCCCTGCGGATGCTGGCGGTCGCCGGGGTGGGGGTGGCCGCCGGCGATCTGACCTGGCGCGGGGCGAGCTGGAGCGACGGCCCCCGCCCGCCCGCCGGCTACCTGCTGCTCTCCAACTCGGTCGACTGGATCTGGATGAGCACGCTGCTGCTCGCGGTGGCCGGCCTGCTGGTGGTCCGGGCGAGCGCACGGGCACCCCGGCCGGGCCTGGCTCTGGCCCAGCGTGCCGTGGGCACCGGCCTGACCGGCGTCCTGATCCTCGGCATGGTGGCCGGCGGTGCCCTCTTCACCTGGTCGTTGAACCTCTGGGACGCGGCGCTGCACTGGCCCCCGATGATCATCGGAGCGGTGTTGGTGGGAGGCGCCTACTTCTCGCTCACCCGCGCGGCGCGGGGCTGGCTGCTGGCCACCACCCGCTGATCACCGGCCGGCGCGAACGGGCCAGCCCGGAGGGGGCGCATCAGCAGTGGGCGCGTCAGGCCGGGGTGGGCGGGCTGCCGGAATCGAGGAACCGGCCGACGGTCAGTTGGAACTCGCGCCAACCGGCCCGCTCCCCGGCCAGCGCCCGCCGGCCGGAGTCGGTGAGCTGGTACGTCCGCCGTTCCCGGCCGCTGACAGTGCTCCAGGTGCTCGCCACGTGACCGGCGCGTTCCAGGCGACGGAGCGCCGGATAGATGGTGCCGGTGGGCAGATCCAGACTGCCGTCACTGCGGGCGCGCAGCGCCTCGATGATCGCGTAGCCGTGCAGCGCGCCCTGTTCGAGCACGGCGAGCAGCAGAGCATCGAGGTGGCCGTGCAGCTCCTGGGCCTTCATGCGTAGCTACGCTACTTGTCGAATCGTCACTTCGCCAGCGACGACGACCAGCAGGTCGGACCCGTGCCCCAACCGGCCACCGGGGTGCGGGCACCGGTCACCCAGGGCCGCCGACTAGGGTATGTGCCCAGAGTCACTCGCCGGTCAGAGACCCCGGTGGGTGGGCAACCCGAAGCACACGGAGGTCAGCGTGGCCCGCCAGTCGCCCCAACGGCCCGACGCCGACGAGCCCGAGCTCGACGACACCACCGGCGTGGCCGAGCCAGACGAGGTCGAGACCGACCGACCGTCGGCGTCGATCGACCGTTCACTCTGGGACGAGCTGCGCATCGACCCAGTGGAGATCGCCCTGCCCGCCGGTACCGGCTTCACGCTCCGGGCGTACCGACCGGCCAGCTCGCTGACTCCGACCGACGTGACCGAGCGCGACCAGGACGACCCGTTCCTCGCCCGCCGCCAGGCGATCGAGGAGGAGGAAGAGGACGACGAGACCGTCGTCATCCTCGACGAGGAACTGGCCCAGGAGTTCGCCGACGAGGACGACGAGTCGACGCGCCGCCGGGACGGCGCCGCCACCGACACCGGGACCGACGAGGAGTCGGACGAGGCAGTCGCGGACGAGGCGGACGACGAGGAGGTGCCGGTCTTCCTCAGCAACCGGGGCAAGCTGCTGCTGTTCAAGACCCCCGAGTCGCTTGTCAGTTTCATCCGATCCGGTGCGCCAAACGATCTGTCCCAACTGGACAGCTGGAATGAATTGTCCGAACGGGTGGAGCCGGCAGATATCGCTCCGCTGGACGAGGACACCTACGAGCTCGACCTGGTCGTGGAGAACCTGCGCGGCGGGCACGACACGTGGGATTCGACCCTGCTGATCGAGGCGGGCGAGGCCGCGCGTGACCTCTCGTACGCATTGCGGCTGCCTGCGGTACTCGACATGCTCTCGGCCGGCTCCAGCCTCGACGACCTGGACGAGGCTCTGCGTGGCACCGCCAACGGCGGGATCGGCGCGTTCATGGCTCGGCGACGGCTGAAGAAGATCGGGGCGCAGACCGCAAGTTTGGGTTGGCGCACCATTGTCGGCAAGATCTCTGCGGTGGTGGACTGGCGCGACTGACCCGTACCGGGGAGCATCAGTTGCTGGCAGAGGAAAGACCTGTCCCGGGAGGAGGACGACGCCGTGGCGCTCGTGCGCGTTTACTGCGGTCTGGCCTCGGCGGATTCAGCTGACCGACCGGCCTCCGCCGGTTCGACGCTGACGTCCGCTGTGGTCGACGACGCAGGCCGTCTGCTGCATGTCTGCGAGATCAGCGATGACGCCGCTGGCTACGCCCAGCTCGTCGCGCTGCTCGTGGAGCGGTCGGGCGGGCCGAGCGGTGCGGCCATCGCCGCCGACAGCGACGACCACACGGTCACGTCGCTGCTGAGCGCGGCGGGGCGACCCCTGGCGATCGCTGACGACGACTCGGTGGACGACTTCGCCGAGCGCTTCGCCGACGACGACTCCCTTGAGGAGATGCAGTCGCCTCCGGCCGAACGACGGGCGGTCGGCCTCGCCCGCGCATTGCAGGCGGGGGCGCTCTCCGCCGTCACCCTGCCGGCGCCCCGGGACCTCGCCGGATACAAGCAGGTGCTCTCCGCGCACGCCGCGCTGGCCAGTGGCCGGCACTCCGCCGCCGTGGCGCTGCGTGAGGTTCTGCGTGAGCTCTACCCGGCGGCCCTGCGCGCCTACCCGGACCCGGCCGAGCCGGTCTCTCTGGCAGTGCTGGACGCGCTGCCCGAGCCCGGCATGCTCGGCGGCACAGTGGCCCGGGGCCGCGAGGTGTCGGTCGCGGCGGATGCCATCGCCGCGCACCTCGCCGCGGACGGGGTCGCCGATGCCGAGGAGATCAACGAGGCGGTCACCGCCCTGCGGGTCGCCATCTCCGAGACACCCCGACGGGCCGCGGTCAACCGGGCGCTCACGTCCGCGGTGGCCGAGACGGTCCGCCAGGCCGTCGCCTCCGTACGAGCCTGCGACGCCGGGTGTGAGGCGCTGGTCAGCGCGCTCAGCTCGCGGGTCAGCACGCCGGTCCAGGCGCCCGGCCGCCGGGCTGCGGCCCGCCGCGGCGAGTCCGTCGGCGAGTTGACCGGCCTGGCCGGCACCAACGCCGGGTTGACGGGCCTCGCCGGCACCAACGCCGGGTTGCGGTCGGTGCGACCCACCCCGCCCGCCGCCGACCCGGCAGCCGCTGTCGGGCGGCGCAGCCGTCCAGAGCCGATCCCCGGCAACGCGCCGTTGGCGTCGCCCCGCCCGCTCGGGCCGCCGCCGGTCGCACCCGCGCCGGTCACGCCGCCGCCGGTCGCACCCGCGCCGATGACTCCGGCGGCGATGGCTGGTCCGCCGCCGTCCACGCTGCCCAGTCGCAGCGAGCCGCTTCCGAGCCGGATCGACGGCCCGACCAACCGGCCCGTCTCCGCGCCTCCGCCTCCGCCGCCCGGGATCACCCCGATCGCGCCGGCGCAGCGGGGCATGGTGCCGCCGGCCGAGGCCGGTGAGCCGTTCCGGCCGACGCTGACCACTGCCGCCATCAACAACGCGCGGGCCGAGCGGCAGCGAACGGTCATTCCGCCCCGCCCCAAGACCAACGGTGAGCCCCGGCCGAGCCACCTGCAACGCCCGGTCGACGAGCCACCCACCGGCGGGTTCAGCGCCACCGATCTCAGCATTCCGGTGCCGACCCCCCGACCGGGGCAGGAGGCCGCACCGCCCGGCTCCCGTGCGAACTGGCCGCTGGTCAACAACCCGGAGGACCCGTCCGACAGCTCACCGAACAACCCGGTGGCCTACTCGTACGGCGGCAGCCGCGGTGTCGAAGCCCCGACCGACCCGGGTCGGGCCGACGGTCGGGTCACCCCGCCGTGGTTGGCGGACGACCTGCCGCCGGAGCCGCCGATGCTGCGGCTGGTGGAACCGCCGCCGCTGGCCGACCGTGCGCTGCGCGAGGGGCTCAACCCTCCCCCGGACCAGCACCTGGAGACGCCGCCGCTGCGCCTGGTCGACCGCGAGCAGGCCGCTCGCAACGGTCGGGCGGCCGCCCGCACCGAGCGCGCCGCCGAGCACCGGCCGTCGCCCCCGGTCGAGCACCGGCCACCGCCCATGGAGCACCGGCCGCCGCCGGTCGCCGACGAGGGCGACGGGGATCTTCTGATCTTCGCGCAGGCCAAGTCGGCCTGGTTCGTCGGGCAGGCCGAGGAGTCCGACCTGGAATGGTCGACCACCGCCGACACCGGCTGGCAGGCCGCGGAGCAGGCCGCCCGCCCGGCGGTGGGCGCCGAGACCAACGCCGGGCTGCCGAAGCGCGTGCCGCAGGCCAACCTGGTGCCGGGTTCGCCGCTGCGCGAGGAGCGCCCATTGCGCATAGTGCGTGATGCGGCAAGCCTCGCGGAGAACACCACCGGCTACTTCCGGGGCTGGCGTCGCGGCCAGGAGATCGGCGGTTTCGCAGTGGGTGGTCGGCCCGGCCGCGAGGCGGCCGGCGGTTGGGACTTCAGCCGCGACCACGGGGACCGCGACGACGACCGGGAGTACGAGTACCGCTCGGCGGGCTACCAGTCCTGACCGACCCCTTCGCACACGCGGAAACGCCCCCAGCCGGCTGGCTGGGGGCGTTTCTGCCTGTGCGGGGCGGATCTACCCCGGGCACGCAAAAGCCGCCTCGTGAGGACGGTGGGTGGCCGGGGCCCCGGAAAGGGGCTGACGGCTTCCAGGATCGTCAGGAGGCGGCTCGGCGGCGCGCTGGCTCGTCCGAGCGACGAGCCAGCGCGGGGGCACTCACCCGGGCAGCTGGCAGCGCCCGATGGCGGCCGGAGCCACCACCGGGGCGTGCAGCGTCCCGGATCAGGCCGGGGCGACGGCGCGCGTACGGCGCATGGTCAGCACGTACTCGACCAGCGAGATCAGCACGTGCTTCGTCGACTCCCGGTTACGGGCGTCGCAGGCCACCACCGGCACGTCGCTCGAGATCGCCAAGGCGTCCCGGACGTCCTGCGGGTCGTGGTACTGCATCCCGTCGAAGCAGTTGATCGCCACCAGGTACGGCAGGCGTCGGTGCTCGAAGAAATCGATCGCCGCGAAGCAGTCGGCCAGCCGGCGAGTGTCCACCAGCACGACCGCACCGATCGCACCCCGCACCAGTTCGTCCCACATGAACCAGAAACGGGTCTGACCCGGCGTACCGAACAGGTACAGGATCAGGTCACGGTCGATCGAGATCCGGCCGAAGTCCATGGCCACCGTGGTCGTCGTCTTGCCCGGCACCTGCCGGGTGTCGTCGACGCCCACGCCAGCGGAGGTCATGATGGCCTCGGTGGTCAGCGGCGTGATCTCCGAGACCGAGCCGACCAGCGTCGTCTTACCGACGCCGAATCCACCGGCGATAACGATCTTCGCCGACGTCACGCGGCCGCTCGGGTTCGGCGGGCGGTGCGACATGTCAGAGCCTGCGAAGTCCACTCAGCACCCTCTCCAGCAGTTCAGTGCCCACCGCGTCGTCGGAGTCGTCCAAAATGGTCGGCTCGTGGACCGCGACCAGGCCGTCCGTCGCCATGTCGGCGATGAGCACCCGGGCCACACCGAGTGGGAGCTGCATCCGCGCCGCGATCTCCGCGAGCGATTGCACGCGACCGTCACACAGCGCGGCGATGTACTGGTGTTCGCGGCCACCACCGTTGCCATTGGCAGCGGTACGGCCGCGCACCGTCGTCTCGACGAGCGCCTCCAGCGCGATGTCGAGCCGGGGACGGGTGCGACCACGGGTCACGGCGTATGGACGGACCAACGCTCCGGTTGGTTCGTCACGATCGGCCATCTCGCCGCTCACCTCCTTCGCACCCGTTACCGGCTCCCACCGGTGAAACCCGTCGTTGTCGTTGTTGAAGTCGTGCCGACCTCACGATCGGCGAGACGTCAGCCCAGCATGCCCGCAGCCGCACGCGGCTGCGGGGTCAGCGCGTCGCCCACCCGGTCGACCAGCAGCGCCATCTCGTAGCCAACCTGGCCCACGTCGGAGCTGCGGGCTGCCAGCACGGCGAAGGACGAGCCGTCGGAGATGGACATCAGGAACAGGAAGCCATTGTCCATCTCCACGACGGTCTGCAACACCGCGCCTCCCTCGAAGCAGCGTGCTGCCCCCTGGGTCAGGCTGACCAGACCCGATGAGATCGCGGCGAGCTGGTCTGCCCGGTCGCGCGGCAGATCCCGTGACGACGCGAGGAGTAGGCCGTCCGCCGATACGGCGACCGCATGCGCGACGCCGGGCACCCGGTCGGCGAAGTTGGCCAGCAGCCAACCAAGATCCTGCGTAGTTGTCATCCTTCTTGCTCCTTCTGCCCGCTCCCGGCCACCGGGCCTGAGCCAGACTGCGAGGATTGCCCTCCCGGAGTCGCCTCCGGGCTGGTCGGGTTGTCCGAGGTGCTACGCCCTCGCTGCACGCCCCGGTGGTAGGCGGAGAGCAGGCCACGAACCGCCTCCGGGGAGCGCCGCTGGACCGAGGTGGTGGGCTTCTCCACCGCACCAGGTACCAGCTGCGCCATCGGCTTGCGCTTCGGCAGACCGGTCGTGGTGGTCTCGCTCACCGGCGCCGCGCCGGCCGCCGCGGAGGCAGCACGCCAGCCGTCGTCGGCGGCGGTCTGCCAGCCGTTGCTCTGCGATTGGGGCCGGCGGTTCGGCAGGCTTTCGGCGAGGCTGGGGCGGGTGCCCTCGTTCGCTGTGGAGCCGTTGTCCCGCGGCGCCCCTCCGACCGTCGGAGTGTCTGCCATCGGTGTGTTACCTGTCGTCCCGGGTGGTGTCTTGTGGACTGCCCGACCGGTGGCCTCGACCGCGGCGAACTGCTGGGTCGCGGAGTCGCCGTTCGTCGCTGGCTGACCGCCGGCCGCGGTCTCCTCGGAGCCCGGGCGACGGGTACGGAACCAGGCCGACTCGAGCTCCCGGAAGATCGGCAGCTCCATCGTCTCATCCGCGTACCGCTGACGGTTCTGCGCCTGCGGCTGCTGCGGCGTCGGCCGAGTCTGCGGAGCCGGAGCCGGCGCTGCTGCCGGGGTCGGCGCAGGAGCCGGAGGCTGGGCTGCGGCCGGCTGCTCGCCGGGTCGCGGCACCCGCGGCAGCTCCGTTGTCATGTCCAGCGCGGCGGCGAGCCGCTCGGGCACCGGCGGGGTGGCCGTGTCCCGGTCGCTGCCCGGCACTGGCGGCCAGGCCGGCGGCGCCGGGGCGTTGGGTGCCTGCGCGGGCGGGGCGGACCGGGGCGCGAAGCCGCTGAACGACTGGCTGGAAGCCGGCGGCGCCGAGTACGGCTGGTTCGCGTACGGCTGACCGGACGCCGGCGAGGCCGAGACCGGCGACGCGGACACCGGCGGACCGGCGTACGGCTGACCGGAGGCCGGAGCGGCGGACACCGGCGCGCCGCCGTACGGCGCACCCGAGTAGGGCTGCCCGGAGTACGGCTGGCCGGAGGCCGGCGAGGCGGAGACCGGGGCACCGGAGTAGGGCTGCGCGGAGACCGGCGGCGCCGAGTACGGGTGCGCCTCGGGGCTGCTCGGCAGCTGACGCGGAATGGTCGGCTGCTGGTCGGTGGTCGGGGTCTCGTCCCCGCCCCGGCGCTGCGGCAGCGGGTCGATGCCGTGGCCGTTGGCCGACCGGGGGGTGAACCCGTCGCCGCCGTGGACGCCGTTCGTTCCGGCCGCGCCGGTCAGGTCGGACCAGGCCGGCATCGAGCGGTACGCGCCGCCGTTGGCGGGGGTGCCGGCACCGTTGCGCGTCGCGGGGTCGAACGGGCGACCGCCCAGGGTGACCTGGTTGCCGGACTCGCTCGGGCGAGGACCGTTGCCCAGCGCGGGCAGCGCGCCGAAGACCGGCGCGGGCCCACCGGACTGCGGACCACCGAACTGGGGAGCACCGGACTGCGGGCCACCGAACTGGTGAGTACCGGCCGCCGGCAGCGCCGGAGGCTGCTGCACCCGACCGGAGAGCGCCCGGGGCACCAGCACCGAGGTGGGCAGGCTCACTTCGGCGACAGTGCCGCGATCGCTGCCGGGGCGCAGCTCGACCCGGACACCGTGCCGGGACGCCAGCCGGGCGACCACGACCAGGCCCATCATCCGGGACACGGCCACGTCCACCTGCGGCGGCGTCGCGAGCCGCTCGTTGAGGTCGTGCAACTGGTCGGCGCTGATGCCGATGCCGCGGTCCTCGACGTACAGCGAGGAGCGGTCGCCGACCCGGCGAGCCTCGACCATGACCTGCGAGTCGGGCGGGGAGAACGCGGTGGCGTTGTCGAACAGCTCCGCGACGAGGTGCACCAGGTCGTTGACCGCGTGCGCGGCGACCTCGATGTCACGGTCGATGACACCGAACTCGATCCGGGTGTAGTGCTCGACCTCGGACTGCGCGGCGCGCAGCACGTCGATGAGAGCGGCCGGCTCACGCTGCACACGGGTGGAGTCGGCACCGGCGAGCACCAGCAGGTTCTCGTCGTTACGGCGCATCCGGGTGGCCAGGTGGTCGAGCTGGAACAGCTCGGCCAGCCGGTCCGGGTCCTCCTCGCCGCGCTCCAGCCGGTCGAGGTGCCCGATGAGGCGGTCGACCAGGATCTGGGAACGACGGGCCAGGTTGACGAACATGGTCGCGACGGAGGCACGCAGTGCCGCCTGCTCGGCGGCCGTGCGGACGGCTTCCAGGTGGACGGCGTTGAACGCCTCGGTCACCTGGCCGAACTCGTCCCTGCTGCGCACCGGCAGTGGTTCGGCGATCTGGTTGGCCAGCTGCACCGGGGAGAGCTGCCCGACGACCTGCGGGTCGCGCAGACGGGCCACCGCCTGTGGCAGGCCGTACTGGGCCACGGAGAGCGCGCCCTGCCGCAGCTCACGCAGTGAGCGGGCCATCGAGCGGGCCACCAGGTAGGCGAAGAGGATGGCCAGCAGCAGCATGCTGAGCAGCAGGCCGGTCTCCAGGAAGACCTGGCGCTGGACGTCCGAGCGGAGCGTGTCGGCCTGGTCGACCACTTCGCTGTCGAGCTTCACCTCGACGGTGCGGATCAGCTTGGCGTTGGCCGTCATGGCGGCTTCCCACTGGTCCGGGCCGAACGGCGCGCCGCGCATGTTGCCTGTGGTGTTGCCGTCGATCCAGCCGGTGTAGTTCTGTGCCTGCCGGCGGTCGCCGCCCGCGACCGTCTGGTCGTGGAACTTGGCGTCGTCCGGGGTGGCGACGGCCTTGAAGCTCTGCAGGGCCTGCTGCTGGCCGGTGTCACTGGCGACGTAGTCCCGACGCAGGGCCGGGGTCAGGCGCTGACCGCCCTTGACACCCAGCGCGCGGTGCACCACGACCCGTCGTGCGGCGAGGAACTCCTTCTCCCGGGCGACCGCCGCGGCGGCGCGCATCCGGTCGCTCAGCTGGTTGTCACCGGCGAGCTGTGTGGACGAGTCGCGGATGGCGAGCAGGTCACTGATCAGACCCTCGTACGCCTGCACGGTCTCGGTGAGCGCGAGCTTGCCGTTGAACACCTGGCTGCGGACGCCCGACAGGTCCTGAAGGTTCTGGTCGATGCTGTCGAGCAGACCTTCCAGGCTGCTCGGCAGGTCCTCGACCTCGGCCCGCTGCTGCCGGTAGGGGGCCGCTGCCTGGTCCACCCGGGAGTTCACCCGGTTGTAGGCCTCCTGGTACTGCGCCGTCGGCTGCGTCCCGTCCGCACCCAGCAGCAGTACGGCGGCGGTCCGCTCGTCCTGGAGGGTGTCGACCAGATCACCTGAATAGCTCGACAGATTCGCCAGGTCGCCAGCTCGGTTGGCATTGTTGAGCGTCTCCACGTGGTCGATGAGACCACTGGTGCCCACCACGACCGTGGCGATGGTCGGCACGATCATGATGAGACCGAGCTTGGACCAGATCGGCATGTCCCGGAGCCGGCTGGCCGGCCGGCGCAGCCGCGACAGGAAGGAGCCCGCCGTCTTTGGCCGTTTGCTCACGTCACCGCCCTCGCGATTACAGCTTGAACGCGTTGCCCCGGGCAACGCCCAGCGACCGACCCGGCGGGTCGGACCCCCGAGATTCCATCACGCCGGTCGACAAGAAGAAAGCCCAGGTTGTCCCAGACCGAAGGTGTGATGAGATGTTGATGCGATTTGATAGCAGTCTGTCTGGCCGGAGTAACTGAAGGTAATGGAACATCCGCACCGTGTTGTCCTACTGGCCGGCCCATCGGGGTCCGGAAAGTCGTACATAGCGCAGCAAACCGGCTTGCCGGTGCTTTGCTTGGACGACTTCTACAAAGACGGCGATGACCCTACGTTGCCGAGACGAAACGGCCAGGTGGATTGGGAATCGCCGCACTCCTGGGACGCCCTCAGTGCGGTGGAAATCATTGCCCAACTTGCCCGTGAGGGCCGAGCCGATGTGCCGGTTTATGCGATCGGCGCTGATCGACGGGTGGCCACCCGGCCATTTGATGTCGCCGGATCGCCACTTTTCGTGGCCGAAGGGATCTTCGCCGCCGAGATCGTCGAGGAGTGCCGCCGCCGCGGCCTGCTCGCCGGGGCGTACGCGCTGCGACGCCCGCGCGGGGCCACCTTCCTACGCCGACTCGCCCGCGACCTGTCCGAGCAGCGCAAGGCGCCCCGGGTGCTGATTCGGCGCGGGGTGACGCTGCTACGGGCCGAGCCCGCCGTGCTGCGCCGGCAGATGGGCCTCGGCGCGGAGGCGGCCCGGGCCCGGGAGGTGCTGCGCCGGGTGGCCGGGCTGCTCGCCGGCCACCCACATGGTTGAGCTCAGGCCAGCAACTTCGCGTACGCCGGCTTGATCACGTCATCGATGATCCGCAGCCGCTCGTCGAACGGGATGAATGCGCTCTTCATCGCGTTGATGGTGAACCACTGCAACTCCTTCCAGCCGTAGCCGAACGTCTCCACCAGCAGCGACATCTCCCGCGACATCGAGGTGCCGCTCATCAACCGGTTGTCGGTGTTGACGGTGGCCCGGAAGCGCAGGTCCCGCAGCAGGCCGATCGGGTGGTCCGCGATCGAGGCCACCGCGCCGGTCTGCACGTTCGACGAGGGGCACAGCTCCAGGGGGATCCGCTTGTCCCGGACGTACGCGGCCAGCCGGCCGAGTGAGCCGTCGGGGGCGATGTCGTCGACGATCCGCACCCCGTGGCCGAGCCGGTCGGCCCCGCACCACTGGATCGCCTGCCAGATCGACGGCAGACCGAACGCCTCGCCGGCGTGGATGGTGAAGTGGAAGTTCTCCCGTTGCAGGTATTCGAAGGCGTCCAGGTGCCGGGTGGGCGGAAAGCCCGCCTCGGCGCCCGCGATGTCAAAGCCGACCACCCCGGCATCCCGGTGCCGCACGGCCAGCTCGGCGATCTCCTGCGAACGGGCGGCGTGCCGCATCGCGGTGAGCAGGGTGCCCACCCGGATGGTGAGGCCCGCCTCGACCGCCTGGGCGGTGCCCTCGGCGAACCCGGCCAGCACCGCCTCGACCACCTCGTCCAGGCTGAGGTCCCGTTCCAGGTGCTGCTCCGGGGCGAAACGCACCTCGGCGTAGACCACGCCGTCGGCGGCCAGGTCCAGGGCGCACTCGCGGGCCACCCGACGCAGCGCGGGCGCTGTCTGCATGACGGCCACGGTGTGCGCGAACGTCTCGAGGTAGCGCTCCAGGGAGCCCGAGTCCGCCGCGTCCGCGAACCAGCGTCCGAGCGCCTCCGGGTCGGTCGTGGGCAGTTCGTGGCCCACCTCGGCGGCCAGGTCGACGATCGTCGCCGGCCTCAGCCCACCGTCGAGGTGGTCGTGCAGCAGCGCCTTCGGGACCTTGACGATGTCCTCGTACCGGATAGTTGCGACCATGCTCAGACCCTAGTCAGCGGCCTTGGCGGACGGGTACGGGACCGGCCGGGTCACGGCCGCCAGCCGTACACCCGGTGCACGTCGAGGCGGATGACCAACCGCCCGTCGCCGACCATGGCGGCCCGGTAGTCCGCCCAGTCCGGGTGGTCACCGCGAATCCGGCGGTAGACCTCGACCAGTTCGTCGACCGTCTCGTCGGTGGTGGCCATGGCCGGCTCGCTGAGCCTCACGGCCCCCTCCGCGACCGCGTACGCGCCGCCGTCCGGAGTGGTGACGTGAAAGCTGGCGCGGGGATCGCGGCGCAGGTTGCGGACCTTCGCCCGGTCGCCGGTGGTGGAGCAGCGGAGCAACCCCGGCTCGGCCAGGTAGTCGAGGTTGGACAGCTGGGGCCGCCCGTCCCGGCGCACTGTGACCAGCACTCCGCGCCCCCGTTGACCGAACAGCTCCCACAGTCGGTCACCAGCGGCGGCGGTCGGCGCACCAGGCCGCTGGGGAAAATTAGTTGACATGTCATCGAATTTAAGGGCACATCGATGACATGTCAACAAAAGCGTTAGACTCGACGGATGGACGCACCCCGGTGGCTGGACGAACGGGAGGACCGCGCCTGGCGCGGCTACCGCCGGATGCGTCGACTGCTCGACCTGGAGCTGGCCCGGGAGCTGACCCAGGACGCCGGCCTCTCCGAGGCCGACTACGACGTGCTGTCCGACCTCTCCGAGACACCGCAGGGGCGACTGCGCCTACGGGAGCTGGCAGACCGGATGCTGTGGTCGCGCAGCCGGCTCTCCCACCACCTGACCCGGATGCAGCAGCGCGGCCTGGTGACCCGTGAGGAGTGCGCCGATGACGCCCGGGGCTCCGTCGTCGTCCTCACCCCCGCCGGGCGGCAGGCCATCGAGTCCGCCGCCCCCGGTCACGTGGCCGCCGTCCGCCGGCACCTGATCGACCTGCTCACCCCCGCCGAGGTCGACGCCCTCGGCGCGCTCACCCACCGCGTGGTCGACCAGCTCGGCGGACGGGCGCCCCAGCCACGGCACGACGCGGAGGTCTGACGTGGACTCCCGCATCCTCGCCCGGCTGCGCTGCCCGGTCTGTGGCGAGCCGCTCGAGCAGGCCACCGACACGAGGACGCTGCGCTGCCCACGCCGGCACAGCTTCGACATCGCCCGCCAGGGCTACGTCAACCTGCTCACCGGTCGATCCCCGCACGTCGGCGACACCCCCGGGATGGTCGCGGCCCGCGCGGACTTCCAGGCCACCGGGCACTACGACGTCATCTCGGCCGCCCTCGCCGCCGCCGCGATGGACGCCGTCGGCCGTCTCGGCGACACGGACGCCCCGCAGCCGGAATCCGCTGCAGCAGAGGTACAACCGCCCGACTTCGGGGCGTACCCCCTGGTGGTGGACGCCGGCGCCGGCACCGGCCGATACCTCGGCGAGGTGCTGGCGGCGCTGCCGGACGCCGTGGGTCTGGCCCTGGACGTGTCCAAGCCGGCGCTGCGCCGCGCGGCCCGCGCGCATCCCCGGGCCGCCGCCGCGCTCGCCGACACCTGGCAGCGACTGCCGCTCGCGGACGCCTCGACCGCCGTGCTGCTGAACGTGTTCGCCCCGCGCAACGGCCCGGAGTTCCACCGGGTGCTCGACCCGGCCGGCACGTTGCTGGTGGTCACGCCCGACGCCGACCACCTCGCCGAGTTGGTGGACACCCTCGACCTGCTGCGGGTGGACCCGGACAAGGCCGACCGGGTGGCAGCCAGCCTGGGCGGGCACTTCACGCTGGTCAGCTCCGCAGTGCACCGGGCCGGGTTGGCGCTGACCCGGCCAGAGGTCGCCACAGTGGTCGGCATGGGCCCCAGCGCCTGGCACACCGACGCAGCCGCACTCACCACCCGACTGGCCGCGCTACCCGAACCGGTCCGGGTCACGGTGGCGGTCCGGCTCGACGTCCTGCGACCTCGCTGACCTCAGGTGGAGAGGTCGACCTCTTCCCAGCCAGGCGGCTCGTCGTGGTATGGCCCGCGCAGGATCACCGCCCACTCCAGCGCCCAACGCCGCTGCCCGATCGCGTTCGCGTCGACCAGGCCGGGTGCCCGCCGGCCGCCGCGCTCGGTCTCCAGGTACGCCCAGTCCAGGCAGTAGTGCAGGTCGAGCAGGGCTGCCGCGTCGGCCGGGTGCTGTGGCGCCGTGAGGATCCGGGAGCGCCAGTGCGAAAAGGTCTCCCCGTCGACGATGTGCGGCAGCCGCTCGACCAGCCGCTCGTCGACGGCCAGCGTCGGGTCGAGCTGCTTGCTCAACCCGAGCACCCAGGCCAGCGCGAAGAGCGCGTCGTGGTGCAGCACGAACGACCGGTGGTCGCCCTTGCCGCCCATCACGAACTGCCACTCCGGCGGGGTGACCATGTCGACCAGGTGCGAGCCGAGCAGCCAGCTCATCGCGGCCTGCGGGGGCATCCCGAAACAGCGGGCCAGGATCAGGTGCAGCACAGCGATCCGCGCCTCGATCTCCACGGTCGGGCGCAGGTCGATCTGGTCACCCGGCTCCCAGACGAGGGGAAACTGGGCCGGCGGCAACGGCAGGCCGAGCCGGGACAGCTCGTCCAGGCTCGCCTCGCGCACCTCACGGGGGTCGGGGGCAGCAACGCTCACGGCGGATCTTCCTGTCTGCTCGCGCCGGCGCAAGGCCGGTTGTCCCCCCTTGGCCTGCGACAATAGCGCTCCCACGTGACCGGCACCACGCCAGGGCGACGCCGGATCGATCAGCCGACGCGTTCGATGACCAACGACGTCGCCGCCGGGGCCGTCGGCGCGATCCGCACCGCGTTCGCGGCCTCGGTCAGCGCGGCCGGAATCCGCGTCGCGTCGTCGGCACGCAGCTCGTAGAGCGGATCACCGGCCCGCACCTCGTCACCCGGCCGCTTGTGCAAGACCACACCGGCCGGCACGCTGACCGGGTCCTCCTTGCGCGCCCGGCCCGCGCCGAGCCGCCACGCCGCAACCCCCATGGCGTACGCGTCGATGGCCGCGACGTACCCGTCCCGCTCCGCGCGGACCACCTCCACCTCGGCTGCCGCCGGCATCGGCGCGTCCGGATCGCCGCCCTGCGCCCGGATCATCGCCCGCCAGGAGTCCATGGCCCGGCCGTCGCGCAGCGCCGCGGCCGGATCGGCGTCCGGCAGACCGGCGGCGTCGAGCATCTCCCGGGCCAGTGCGAGGGTCAGCTCCACCACGTCGGCCGGTCCCCCACCGGCCAGCACCTCGACCGACTCGGTCACCTCGACCGCGTTGCCGATCGCCAGGCCGAGCGGGGTGGACATGTCGGTGAGCAGGGCGACCGTCCGCACCCCGTGCGCGCCGCCCAGCTCGACCATGGTGCGCGCCAACTCGCGGGCCTGGTCGACGGACTTCATGAAGGCGCCTGAGCCGACCTTGACGTCGAGAACCAGCGCCCCGGTGCCCTCGGCGATCTTCTTGCTCATGATCGAGCTGGCGATCAACGGGATCGCCTCCACGGTGCCGGTCACGTCCCGCAACGCGTACAGCTTGCGGTCGGCGGGGGCGAGCCCGGCACCGGCCGCGCAGATCACCGCACCGACCTCGTCCAGCTGGGCGATGAACTCGTCGTTGCTCACCGTGGCCCGCCAGCCCGGGATGGACTCCAACTTGTCCAGCGTGCCGCCGGTGTGCCCGAGACCCCGGCCGCTCAGCTGCGGCACGGCCGCGCCGCACGCCGCCACCAGCGGGGTGAGCGGCAGAGTGATCTTGTCGCCGACGCCGCCGGTGGAGTGCTTGTCGACCGTCGGCCGGCGTACCGCCGACAGGTCCAACCGCTCACCACTGGCGATCATCGCGGCGGTCCACCGAGCGATCTCCGGCCCGGTCATGCCGTTGAGCAGGATCGCCATCGCCAGCGCCGACATCTGCTCGTCGGCGACAACCCCCCGGGTGTACGCGTCGACCACCCAGTCGATCTGCGCGTCCGACAGCACACCGCCATCCCGCTTCACCCGAATAACGTCAACAGCAGCAAAACTACTCATCAAATGATCTTCCTAGTCCTTTGGTGGAACCGACGCACGGCCTTGCCCACGCGGGGCGGGGGGCGCCCCCGGCCCCCCGCGGGGGGCAACCCGCCCCCCCCCCCCCCGGGCCCCGGGGGGCCCCCCCCCCCCCCCACCCCCCACCCACCCCGGCGGGG
>NZ_JBIAJD010000002.1:112106-676973 GCF_042871765.1 Micromonospora sp. NPDC005553
TTCACCCTAATACCGCAAACTGCAGAAAAACTACACATAAAATGATCTTCCTAGTCCTTTGGTGGAACCGCCGCACGGCCTGGCCCCCGCCCCAGCTCAGCCACCAGACCACCGAGTCGGGATCTCCAAAGGCGGCTCACCCTCACCGGCCCAGAAGATGGTGCCGGTGGCGTCCACCACGACCACCCGGGGCGTCCGGGCCAGGCCCCAGGTGATCGCCTCGGCCGGGTCGTCCCAGCTCGGCGCCTCCTCCAGCACCCCGGTCTCGGCGCCGGCGTCGTCGCCTGCCGACCGCTCCCAGTACGCCGTCCAGACCTGCTGACCGGCGGACATGTCCGGGTGCACGAAGACGGTGCCGCGCCCGCGCCAGGCGGCGAGCCGCTCCGGGACCACCGGCACCGGCGTCTCCCCGGTGACGGCCTCCAGGTCCTCCACGCCGAAGGCGTGCGGCAGCAGCTCGGCCATCCGCAGCGGCCGGGTCTTGCTCTCGATCAGGCACTCCGGCCCGCCGTGCTCCCAGAGCAGTTGCCGACACCGGCCGCACGGCATCAACGGCTCGCCTGTCGCGTCGACGCAGGAGAGCGCGACGAGCCGGCCGCCACCGGTGGCGTGCAGGCTGGACACGACCCCGCACTCGGCGCACAGCGTCACCCCGTACGCGGCATTTTCCACGTTGCAGCCGACCACCACCCGGCCGTCGTCGACAAGTGCGGCCGCGCCAACCGGGAACGTCGAGTACGGCGCGTACGCGTGCCGCATCGCCTCGATGGCGGCAGCGCGCAACCGTGCCCAGTCAATGTCGGTCATGCCGCCATTCTGCCCAAGCTGCCCAGGTCAGAAGCGGGCAGGGGCAGGTCCACGGCGGGCGCAGCCGTGCCGGGCGTGAGCCCGACTCATCGGTCGCACCACCGCCGCGCAGGCAGCGGTCAGTCGTCACCACAGTGGGAGGCGATGTCGAGGATGACGGCTCGGGGTGAAAGGGACGTTCGGCCCTGCATCTTCCGCTCGGGTCAGCCAACCCTGGAGTCGAGGATGAAGACGTGCGACCGAGGGGACATGTGATGGCGAAGTTGGGGAGCTGGCCGTTGTCCGAGGACGCTCTTCGTCGGATGTACGCGGGGGGCCGCGGTAATGCGGCGGCCCGCAGGTTCGCCCGGCTGTGGGCGGCCGTGTACGGCGCCGGCCTGCACCCGAGGCGGTGGGTGACGCTGGAGGTCGTGGGACGCCGAACCGGTCGGATCACCCGTTTCCCGCTGGGTATGGCCGACTGGCAGGGCGACTGGTATCTGGTGTCGATGCTGGGCGAGAACTGCAACTGGGTCCGAAACGTACGTGCGGCCGACGGCCTGGTGACCATTCGGCACAGGCGTACCCGGGTCTGCCGGCTGGTCGAGGTGCCGATCGATGAGCGTGCACCGATTCTCAAGCGGTATCTGGCGACGGTCCCCGGAGCCCGGCCGCATCTCCCCGTCGACCGGCACGCGCCCCTGTCCGAGTTCGCGGCAATCGCGGCACGGTACCCCGCGTTCCGTGTCGAGACGGCACCCGTGAGATGACTGGCGCGGACCTCGCTGTGCCCGACGGGAGTCCCGCCGGGCACAGCTCGGGTGTCAGCCCTTGATGTACGGCTTGCCGTCGGCGGCCGGTGCCCGGACCCGACCGACCAGCCCGGCGACCGCCAGGATCGTCGCCAGGTAGGGCAGCATGGCCAGGAACTGGCTGGGGATCGAGCTGCTGATCGCGCCCAGGTACGTGGCGAGCTGGTCGGCGAATCCGAAGAACAGCGCGGCGAGCAGCGCGCCGGTCGGGTTCCAGCGACCGAAGATCAGCGCAGCCAGGGCGATGAAGCCCTTACCACCGATCATGTTCTTGGTGAACGAGTAGAGCGCCAGGGTGTAGGACGCGCCGCCGATGCCGGCGACCACACCGGCCAGCAGCACGTTGCGGTAGCGCACCCGCAGCACCTTGACGCCGAGCGTGTCGGCGGCGATCGGGTGCTCGCCGACCGAGCGGGTCCGCAGCCCCCACCGGGTGCGGAACAGCCCGATGTGGATCACCAGCACCAGGAGCAGCCCGAGGTAGAGGAAGATGTTGCCGCGGAACAACGCCGGACCGAGCACCGGGATGTCCTTCAGCAGCGGGATCTCCCAGTTGCTGAAGCGGGGCGCGCTGTTGTACTTCGCGGCGTCGGTCTGCATCAGCCGCTCGTAGAGGAAGCCGGTGACGCCGACGGCCAGCAGGTTCAGCACGATGCCCATGACAACCTGGTCGACCAGGTAGCGGATGGCGAAGACGGCCAGCAGCAGCGAGATGAACGCGCCGCCGATGGCTGCGGCGACCAGGCCCACCCACACGCTGCCGGAGATGCTGCCGAACAGGGCCCCGCTGAACGCGCCCATCAGCAGTTGGCCCTCGATGGCCACGTTGACCACGCCGGACCGCTCACAGAGCACCCCGGCGAGCGCGCCGAAGATCAGCGGCAGAGCCAGGATGAACGTACCGCGGATGATGTTGACCAGCGGCATGAAGTTCTGCCCGGCCGGCGCGGCGCTGACCTGCCAGCAGAGGAACGACAGCACGAAGGCGACCAGCCCGACGCCGAGCACGGGAAGGAACCACCGCTTCGGCACGCCGGCGAGCAGCGCCGCGCCGGCGGCGATCGTGATGATCCCGAACAGGATCGCCCCGATCGTGCCGTTGATCTCCAGTGCGGCACCGGCCGCGTCGTCGCTGAGGGTGAACCGGGCCTGTTGGTCGGTGGCGAGCGCGCCGAAGAGCACCGCGGCCAGCAGGCCGAGCGCCAGCAGCGTGAGACCGACCTTCCGGCTGCGGGTCCAGAAGCCCTCGTCGACCGGGGCGACCGCGATGTCGGGGACAGCCATGGTGGACATGAGTTACCAGCCCTTCGCCAGGCTCGTCTGCAACCGGGCGGCGCGCGCGGCCCGGAGCTGGAAGATCGCCTTCACCAGGGCCGGTGCGGCGATGAAGATGACGATCAGCGCCTGGAGCACTGTCACCAGCTCCAGCGAGATCCCGGAGTACGACTGCATCCGGTTACCACCGGCCTGAAGCGCGCCGAACAGCAGCGCGGCCAGCAGCACCCCCCAGGGCTTCACCCGCCCGAGCAGTGCCACCAGGATGCCGTCGAACCCGATCTGCGCGACCACCAGCGGGGTCAACGCGCTGGCGGTCGAGCCGAGCACCATGTTCGAGCCGCCGAGGCCGGCCAGGATTCCGGCGAAGACCATGATCAGGATGTACGTCCGGGTGACGCTGATGCCCGCGGTCCGGGCGGCGTCCGGGTTGGCGCCGACCGCGCGCAGCTCGAAACCGAGCGTCGAGCGGTTGAGCAGCCAGGCGACCGCCCAGGTGGCGAGCACGGCGAGCAGGATGCCGGCGTGCACGCGCAGGTTGTCGCCGAGCAGTCGGGGCAGCTGGGCGGAGGTGTCCACCGCCTTGCTGATCGCGTCGGTGCGGTTCGGGTCCTGCACGCCGTTCTGCACGATCAACCAGGTGAGGAAGTACGTGGCGACGTAGTTCAGCATGATCGTGTTGATCACCTCGTGCGCGCCGGCACGGGCCTTGAGGATGCCGGGGATGAAGCCCCAGATCGCTCCACCCAGCGCGCCGGCCAGCACCGCCACCAGCAGGTGCAGGCCGGGCGGCAGCGGCAGCAGGAAGCCGGCCAGCGCCGCCATGATCACACCGATGGTGGCCTGGCCCTGGGCGCCGATGTTGAACAGGCCGCCCCGGAAGGCCAGCGCCACCGACAGGCCGGTGAAGACCAGCGGCGCCGCGTAGGTCAGCGTCTCCGAGATCGGCGCGAGCACCGCCTGCCAGCCGTTGGCGCCGTCCAACCAGCCGGAGAACGCCTCGGGGTCGAAGATCGAGCCCTTGAACAGGTTCGCGTACGCCTCGCTGACGAGCGTCCAGCTGGAGTTGATCGCGTCGGACGGGCGGGAGGTGATGTACGAGTAGGTGGCGAGCACGTCGGGATCAGAGATGATCATCAGCACCGCGCCGACCACGATCGCCAGCACCAACGACAACAGCGTCACCGTGAAGGTGTTCGCTGCCCAGAGGTTGTCCAGGAACAACCGGCCCAGGCTCGGCTTCGGCTCCGGGCCTGGCTTCACCGAGCGGTCCGGCTCGGTGGCCACCTCGGCGCGTTCGGTGTTGCCGAGCGCGTTCTGCGCGGCCTGCGCCTCGCTCGCCGGCTCCTTGTCCGGCGAGCCGGACTGCGGATTGGGGTCGCTCATGCCGTCACTCCGCTTCGCTGCGTAACGCCATGAGGCACCAAACCCCAGTGTCGACTGTTCGCTCGCTGGCGCTCGCTCATGCCTCGTCCTCGCTCGCGGAGCCCGCGTCGCGCGCCGGGCTCCCGTCTGCCGCGCCGGGCTTGTCGGTGGCGGGTGCCGCGCCGGGCTCGTCGGCGGCGATTGCCGCGTCGGGCTTCTCGGCGGCGGCGTCGTGGGCCTCGTCCTGGCTGATGCCGGCCATCAGCAGACCGATCTCCTCACGCGGGGTGTCCGGGCCGACGATGCCGATGATCCGGCCGCGGTACATCACCGCGATCCGGTCGGCCAACCCGATCACCTCGTCGAGTTCGCTGGAGACCACCAGAACGGCGGTGCCGATGTCTCGCTCGCGGATGACCTGGCTGTGGATGAACTCGATCGACCCGACGTCGACGCCACGGGTCGGCTGGGCGGCGATGAGGAGCTTCAGTGGCCGGGACAGCTCCCGGGCCACGATCACCTTCTGCTGATTGCCGCCGGAAAGGGTGCCCACCGCCGCGTCGGCCGATGAGGTACGAACGTCGAACTGCTCGATCCGCTCCTTCGCGGAGGCGGCGATCGCGTCCGGCTTCAGCGCGAGCCCGGCACCGAACGGCGGCCGGTCGTAGATGTCCAGCACCAGGTTCTCCGCGACACTGAACTCCTTGATCAGGCCGTCCACGCTGCGGTCCTCGGGCACGTAACCGACGCCCGCCCGGAGCACCTTCTTGGGCTTCCAGCCGTTGATCCGGTCGCCGGCCAGGCTGATCGTGCCGGCCAGCGCCGGGCGCAGACCCATGATCGCCTCAATCAGCTCGGTCTGACCGTTGCCCTGTACGCCCGCCACGCCGAGCACCTCGCCCGCGCGCACGGTCAGGTCGACGCCGTCGACAGCGCGGATCTGCCGGTCGTCGTCGACGACCAGCCCGGCCACCTCCAGCACCGGCTCGCCCGGAGTGGCGGGGGTCTTGTCCACGGTGAGCCGGACGTTGCGCCCGACCATCAACGCGGCCAGCTCGTCCCGGCTGGCCTCCGGCGAGGCGGTGCCGACGGTCTTGCCGCGTCGGATCACTGTGATCCGGTCGGCGATGGCCTTGACCTCGCCGAGCTTGTGGGTGATGAAGACGATCGACTTGCCGGCCGCCTTGAGCGACCGCATGACCGTCAGCAACTCCTCGGTCTCCTGAGGGGTGAGCACAGCTGTCGGCTCGTCCAGGATGAGCAGGTCGACGTCGCGGGTGAGTGCCTTGACGATCTCGACGCGTTGCTGGATGCCGACCGGCAGGTCCTCGATCACCGCGTCCGGGTCGACCCGCAGGTTGTAGCGCTCGGACACCTCGGTGACCTCGCGCCGGGCCCGCCGCCGGTCCAGGAAGCCGGCGATGCCGCCCCTGATCTGCTCGGCGCCGAGCATGATGTTTTCGGTGACGGTGAAGACCGGCACCAGCATGAAGTGCTGGTGCACCATGCCGATCCCGGCCCCGATCGCGTCGGACGGGCCCTTCAGCTTCAGCGGCTTGCCGTCGACCAGGATCTCGCCCTCGTCGGGCTGGTAGAGCCCGTAGAGCACGTTCATCAGGGTCGACTTGCCCGCGCCGTTCTCGCCGAGGAGGGCGTGAATCTCTCCAGGCTCCACCGTCAGGTCGATGTGATCGTTGGCGACCAGATCACCGAACCGCTTGGTGATGCCGCGCAGTTCGAGTCTCAGCGCAACCTCCTGGAGTGCGAGCGATGGTGCAGCCTAGCTGCCGTCGTACCGGCCGGACCGGGCCGGCCGCCGTGGTGCGCGATCGGCCGCTCCGACCCCGCGGGGGTGTCCCGCAGAGCCGGAGCGGCCGATCGGTCGTACCTGTCTGCGCCGGCCCTACCGATGATCTCACCGGAGGGGCCGGCCGGTCGTCACTTGGTCGGCTGGGCCTTCGAGGTGACGGTGATGGTGCCGGCGGCGATGTCCGCCTTGATCTTGTCGACCTCGGCCTTCAGCTCGGCCGGAACCTTGCTGTCGAAGTCGTGGTACGGGGCGATCGAGACACCGGTGTTGGCCAGGGTGCCGACGAAGCCCGGCTTGGACTCCAGCTTCTCGCCACCGGCGGCCTTCACCACGGCCTCCTTGACGGCCTCCGGGATGTTCTTGACCACGGTGGTCACGATCGCGGAGCAGTCCGGGGTGCTCTCGCAGCCGTCGACGTCCACCCAGATGGTGCTGTACTTGCCACCCGACGCCTTGGCCGCGGCGGTGGTGCCGAGGCCGGAGCCGCCGGCAACCGGCATGATGATGTCCGCGCCCTGGGCGACCAGCGCGTCGGAGACCTTCTTGCCCTCGTCCTGCTTGTCGAAGGCGTTGGAGAAGGAGCCCTTCTGGGTCTCCTTGTTCCAGCCCAGGGCCTGGACGTTCTTGCCCTTCGTGGTGTTGAAGTACTTCACACCGTCGACGAAACCGTCCATGAAGATGGTCACCGGCGGGATCGGCACGGCACCGTAGGTGCCGACCTTGCCGCTCTTGCTCATCCCGGCGGCCAGGTAGCCAGCCTGGAACGCGGCCTGGGCGGTGTCGAACTGCATCGGGTAGACGTTGGCGTCACCCGGGTTCGCGTCGACGATGCCGAACTGCTGGTTCGGGTTCGCCTTCGCGATCTTCGAGGTGGCGTCGCCCATCAGGCCACCGACCGCCAGGATGAAGTCGCACTTCTGGTTGACGAACTGCGTCAGGTTCGGCTCGTAGTCGGCCTCGGCCTTCGACGCGACGTACTTGATGTCGATGTTGTCGTTGGCGGCCTTGGCCTCCTGCAGGCCCTTCCAGGCCGAAGCGTTGAACGACTTGTCGTCGATGCCGCCGACGTCGGTCACCATGCAGGCGCTGAACTTCTTGGCGCCACTGCCGGCGTTGTTGTCATCCTTGGGCGCCTCGCCACAAGCGGCGGCGGTGAGCGCGAGCCCACCCACCGCGAAGATCGAGGCGATCCGCATCCCACGCACCGAGCGCAAGACGTCTCCTTCCCATTGCACACCGCGCCTTGTGCGGTGGCAGCCCATCAGCCGACCTGCGGGTGTGCCGCCGGCTGTCCCACGTTACGGACGGGAGCGTACGCCCGCGTCCACCCACCGGCCGACAATCGTGCACGACTGTTGAGCGCCTGTTACCCGGGTGTAACCCTTGCGTGGGGCACATCACTCTTCGTGCTGGTAACCGTGCGCCGCGGCGTCCGCAACGTCCGTTTTCTGGAGGCGTTTCCCTCCTCGGACGTTACCGCCAAAAGACCGCGACCGCCGCGTTGACCAGGGTCAGACCGACGATCGCGAGGAAATGACCGCGGTTGACCACGTCCCGCTTCCGGGAGAAGAAGACCATGACGAAGATCAGCAGCGCGATCACCAACTTCGTCACAAGTTTCGCCGGGTTCGGCTCGTCGTCGCCGCCGCCGCGCAGCGGTGCGGAGAGGCCCAGCCCGGTCAGCAACTGGATCACCGCGCCCCACAGCATGGCCTGGTTGATTCGCAGCCGACCGCTGGCGTACTGGGCGATCGAGCCACCGAGCAGCAGGGCGAACCCGATCAGATGGACGTAGAGAAGGATGAGTCGGAGTGCTTCCACGCCTCCCATCCTCCCCTATCAACGACACTTTGTAGTAGTGGGGTGACCGGTCGGCGCGTCCAGGCCGCCCGGCCACGGCCGACGACCTATCCCTTCACCGCACCGGAGGTGAGGCCGGAGACGATGTAGCGCTGGAGGAACTGGAAGACCAGCACCGTCGGGATCGCGGTCAGCAGGGTGCCGGCCGCGAAGATCCCGAAGTTGGTGTTCCGCTCGCCGCCCTGCAACATGCCCCGCATGCCGACCGCGAGGGTCTTGGCATCCGTGTCGGTGAGGAAGACGCTCGCCATCAGGAACTCGTTGATGGTGTTGATGAAGGCGAGCAGCCCGGTCACCGCGAGGATCGGCGCCACCAACGGCAGCATGATCCGGAAGAAGACCTGGGCGTGTGAGGCGCCGTCCACGGTGGCCGACTCGTCCAGCTCGCGGGGCAGGGTGTCGAAGAAGCCCTTCATCAGCCAGGTGTTCACGCCCAGCGCGCCACCCAGGTAGAGCAGCAACAGACCCCACGGGGTGTTGAAGCCGATGGCCGGCCACAGGTCGGTGATCGTGCCGAAGATCAGGAAGATCGCAACGATCGCGAGGAACTGCGGGAACATCTGGATCAACAGCAGTGACAGCAACCCCACCCGTCGCCCCTGAAACCGCATCCGGGAGAAGGCGTACGCGGCGAGCGCGGAGAGAAAGACCGAGGCGAACGCGGCCCCACCGGCGATGAGCAGCGAGTTCAGGAACCAGTCAGCGAACTCGGTGCGCGCGAACAGGTTCCCGAAGTTCTCCAACGACACCCCGCCGGTCGGCACCAACTCGGTGGACGACAGGGTGCCGAGCGGATTGAGCGCCGCCGAGACGACGAACACGAGCGGAAAGAGACTGAACAGCACGCCGAGCAGGCCGACCAGGTGCCGCCAGCCGACCTCGGCGAACCATCGCTTCTTACGCCTGCCCGCGTTGCGGTCGACCGTCGCCGAGCCGTTCGCGCCGCCCGTGACGGCGGCGCCGGTGAGCATGGTCATGAATACACCTCCTCCTGTTGGCGGGTCCGCCGGAAGCTGACCGCCGACACCACCGCGACGATGGCGAAGATGAACAGCGAGATGGCCGCGGCGAAGCCGAACTGTGCGGCCTGCCCACCGAACGCCAGCCGGTAGGTGTAGGTGATCAGCAGGTCGGTGGCGCCGTTGCTGGGGTTGTCCGCCGGGAATGGCGCGCCCTCGGTGGTCAGGTAGATCGCGTTGAAGTTGTTGAAGTTGAACGCGAACGACGAGATCAGCAGCGGCGAGAGCGCGACCAGCAGCAGCGGCAGGGTGACGGCCCGGAACGACTGCCAGCGCGACGCCCCGTCGACCGAGGTGGCCTCTGTCAACTCCCGTGGGATGGCCTGTAGAGCGCCGGTCGCCACCAGGAACATGTACGGGTAGCCGAGCCAGAGCTGCACCAGGATCACCGCGGCGCGGGCCGACCAGCCCTGCCCGAACCAGTCGACGCTGAGCCCGAACAGATTGTTGATCAGCCCGAAGTCGGTGTTGAACATGTCCCGCCAGACCAGGAGCATCGCGAAGGACGGCATGGCGTACGGCAGGATCAGCAACATCCGGTAGAGGTTGGTGCCCCGCATTCGGGGTGAGTGCAGCGCCAGGGCGATCGCCATGCCGAGGATGAACGTGCCGCCGGTGGAGCCGATGGCGAAGGCGAAGTTCCAGATCAGCGTGCGGAGGAACGGCCCGGAGATCCGCTCGTCGGTGAGCACCCGGGTGAAGTTGGACAGCCCGACGTTCACCTTCCAACCCTGGGCCAGCCGCTCGCCGTCGGCGGCGACGAACGCGCCGACCTCGCCGTCCGCGGTCCAGGTCCTGCCGCTGTCGCTGTCCTTGACGCAGTCGCAGCCCGAGTCGTACGCCCGGACGGCCTTGCCCTCGTACGCCCGGGACAGGCCGGACGAGCGCAGCGCGCCTCCGGCCGTCGGCACCACCAGGTCCGTGATGTCCTTGCTGCGGGCGCTGGCCTGGCTGAAGTTCAGCACGGTGTAGCCGTCGGCCGCGGTGACCTTCCCGCCGGGGCCGACGGTCGCCGCGCCGGGATCGAGCGGGCGAAGGCCCTCGGGGTCGCCGACGGAGACCGTGTCGGTTCCTGGCTTGGTGATCAGGAAGACCAGGGCACCGGTGGCCGGGTCGCCCTTGGTGGCGACCGACAACGGGTACTGGGTGGACCCCGGGACCTGCTTGACCGAGGAGCTCTGGATCGCGACGATCGCGTCGTCCTTGCTGCCTCGGTGGCCGTCGCCGAAGTTGGTGAAGGCCGTGCTCGCGGTGTAAAGCACCGGCACGATCTGGAAGGCGATCAGGAAGAGCGTGCCGGGGATGAGGTACTTCGCCGGGACGTGCCGGCGGCCCAGGTACAGATAGAACAGTGCGGCGGTGGTCAGCACCAGCACCGCCAGCCCGACCCACTTCTCGGCCGCCACGAGCGGGAAGGCCGCCCAGATCGCGATCCCGGCCACCAGGCCGAGCAGGATCACCTTCGCGGCGAGGCCGGTCGCGGTGATCGGCGCGTGGTTCCGCGCGGTACGGGTGGTGCGCGGGGACCCGGTGCGGACGGACCCCCGGCCCGGGGCCTGCTGGGCAGGCCCCGGGCCGGACAGCGGTGTGCTCATTACTTGATCGAACCGGCGATCGTCTTGCCGGCCGCGGTAACCGTGCTGGTCGGGTCGGCGCCGCCGATGACGGCGGCCTCGGCCTTGCCGAACGGGTCCCAGATCGCGGCCATGGCCGGGATGGCCGGGAGCACCTGCCCGTTCTTGCCGGCCTCGATGAACTTGGCCAGGTCCGGGTCGCTGCTCTTGACCTGCTCAAGCGCGGCGGTCAGCGCCGGCGGGCGCGGGTCGGCCTGGTAGAGCGCCACGGCCAGCTCCGGCGTGGTGACGTAGTTGGCGACGAACTCCTGGGCGAGAGCCTTGTTCTTGCCCTTGGCCGCCACGTAGAAGGACTGGACGCCTACGAACGGCGCGGCCGCCTTGCCGCCGGCGAAGCCGGGAACGGCGGAGACGTCGTACTTGATGCCGGCCTTCTTCACGTCGGCGGTGGCCCACGGCCCGGAGACCAGGAAGGCGCACTTCTTGCCGGTGAAGGTGGCGGTCGAGTTGGTGTCGGCGATCGAGCGCTTCAGCACGCCCTCGCCCTTCTCGCCGAGCGCGGCGATCTTCTTGAACGCGGCGATCGACTCCGGCTTGCCCACGCCCAGGTCCTTCGGGTCGTAGTCGCCGTTTGCGGTGGTGCCGAAGAGGTAACCGCCGGCCGAGGTGTACAGCGGATAGATGTGGTACGCGTCGCCCTTCTGGCCGACCTGGAGGCAGAGCGTCTCGGTGACCTTCTTCTGCGCCTTGAGCTGCTTGCCGGTGGCGACCAGGTCCTCGATCGTCTTCGGTGCCTCGGGGGCCAGTTCGGTGTTGCGGATCAGCGCCAGGTTCTCCTGGGCATAGGGCACGCCGTAGAGCTGGCCGTTGAACGTGACGGCCTTGACGGCGGTCTCGTTGAAGGCGGCCTTCTGCTGGTCGGACAGCTGCACCGGGTCGATGGCACCGTTCTGGACCAGGTTGCCGATCCAGTCGTGCGCGCCGATCACCACGTCCGGGCCGCCGCCCTGGCTCGACACTGTCACGAAGTTGTTCTGAAGGTCCTCGTTCGGGACGGCCTGGACCTCGACGCTGACGCCGTTCTCCTGGCCGAACTTCTCGGCGAACGGCTTGAGGGCGGCGGTCCGCTTGTCGTCCGCCCAGATCACCAGTTTGCCGCCGGCGGCCTTGGGGGTTTCCTTCGCGGCCGGCTCGTCGCTGTCGCCACCGCAGCCTGAGGCGGCGAGCGCCAGGGCGAAGAGGGCGACCACACCCGCGGTACGGATGCGCATCGGTACTCCTGTCGTCATGGCGGCTCGCCGGGGACGGGCGGCTCGCCAGTGGAAAGTCTGGAAGTTCTTGCCGATCGGCGCATGGATGCTGCGCCGCTGCTCTCGCGTGTTGCGGGGACGTTAGCAAGACGTTGCAAGTAATGGAAGGGCTTGCAGAGGACCCCGCAAGAACTTGCCGGTGGGCTAAAGTGCCGCCATGCGCGCTCGACTGTCCGACATCGCCCAGCAGGCCGAAGTCAGCGAGGCCACGGTGTCGCGGGTGCTCAACGACCGCCCCGGCGTGGCCCCGGAGACCCGGCAGGCCGTCCTCACCGCCCTCGACGTGCTCGGGTACGAGCGGCCAGCCCGGCTGCGTAAGCGCAGCGCCGGTCTCGTCGGCCTGGTGGTGCCGGAGCTGGACAACCCGATCTTCCCCGCCTTCGCCCAGGTCATCGAGTCCACTCTGGCGCAGAGTGGATTCACGCCGGTGCTCTGCACCCAGACCGCCGGCGGCGTGACCGAGGACGAGTACGTGGAGATGCTGCTGGACAGGCAGGTCTCCGGGATCGTCTTCGTCTCCGGCCTGCACGCCGACACGGCCGCCAACCACGACCGCTACCGGGCGCTGCTCGCCCGGCCGTTGCCGGTCGTGATGATCAACGGGTACGTGCCCGGCATCGGCGCGCCCTTCGTCTCCTGCGACGACCGGGAGGCGGCCGAACTGGCAGTTGCCCACCTGGTCGCGCTCGGGCACCGACGGATCGGCCTGATCACCGGCCCGGACCGGTTCGTCCCGGTGCAGCGCAAGGTGGCTGCCTGGCGTTCCGCGATGACCCGGCTGGCCGGCGTCGCCGAAGCCGACCTGGGCCCCCTCGCTGAGCTGTCACTGTTCGGAGTGGAGGGTGGTGAGGCGGCGGCCGGCCGCCTGTTGGACCGTGGCGTCACCGGCGTGGTCTGCGGCTCCGACCTGATGGCGCTCGGCGCGATCCGGGCCGCCCGTCAACGCGGCCTCGACGTGCCCGGCGGCCTCTCCGTGGTCGGCTACGACGACTCCCCGCTGATGGCCTTCACCGACCCGCCGCTGACCACCATGCGGCAACCGGTCACCGCGATGGCGGTGGCCGCCGTCCGCGCCCTGGTGGACGAGATCAACGGGCACGGCGCCCCGCACTCGGAGTACCTGTTCCGCCCGGAGCTGGTGGTGCGCGGCTCCACGGCTGTCGCGCCGAGTTCCGCACGCTTGTCTTACGCAAGATCTGCTTGACTCTTGCAACGGCGGGCCGGCATATTGCTCGAATGATCAGCACCGCCACCCCACCGCAGACCACCAACGACGACTGGTGGCGCTCTGCGGTCGTCTACCAGGTGTACGTCCGCAGCTTCGCCGACAGCGACGGCGACGGCACCGGCGACCTCCAGGGCATCCGGCAGCGCCTGCCGTACCTGCGTGACCTCGGGGTGGACGCGCTCTGGCTGACCCCCTTCTACACCTCGCCGATGATCGACGGCGGGTACGACGTGGCCGACTACCGGGACGTCGACCCGATGTTCGGCACACTCGCCGACTTCGACGCGATGATCACTGACGCGCACGCCCACGGCCTTCGGATCATCGTCGACCTGGTGCCCAACCACACCTCCAGCGCGCACCACTGGTTCACCGCGGCGCTCGCCGCCGGCCCCGGCTCACCGGAGCGGGCCCGCTACCTCTTCGCCGACGGTCAGGGCACGCACGGCGAGTTGCCCCCGAACGACTGGGAGAGCATCTTCGGCGGCCCCGCCTGGACCCGGACCGCTGACGGCCAGTGGTATCTGCACCTGTTCGACAGCTCGCAGCCGGACCTGAACTGGCGTCACCCGGAGGTTCGCTCCGAGTTCGAGGACGTGCTGCGGTTCTGGCTGGATCGGGGCGTCGACGGATTCCGCGTCGACGTGGCGCACGGCATGATCAAGGCGGAAGGGCTGCCGGACGTCGGCTTCAGCACGATGACCACCGGCCAGCGTCAGGTCGAACTGCTCGGCAAGGGCCGGCTGCCGTACTTCGACCAGGACGAGGTGCACGAGATCTACCGGGCCTGGCGGCCCATCCTGGACAGCTACCCCGGCGGTCGGATGGCGGTCGCCGAGGCGTGGGCCGAGACGCCACAGCGCCTGGCCCGCTACATCGGCCCGGACGAGTTGCACCAGGCGTTCAGCTTCGACTTCCTCGACGCCACCTGGTCGGCCGACTCGTTCCGCAAGGTGATCGACACCGCCTTGGCCGAGGCGACAGTCGTCGGAGCGCCCACCACCTGGGTGCTGTCCAACCACGACAAGCAGCGGCACGTCACCCGGTACGGCGACGGCGTCGAAGGGCTGCGTCGAGCCCGGGCCGCCAGCCTGCTGATGCTCGCCCTGCCCGGCTGCGCCTACCTCTACCAGGGCGAGGAACTGGGCCTGCCGGAGGTCCTCGACCTCCCCGACGAGCTCCGCCAGGATCCGGCGTTCCTGCGCACCGGCGAGAGCCGCGACGGCTGCCGGGTGCCCATCCCGTGGGACGGCGAGCTGGCTCCGTACGGCTTCGGGCCGGCCGGCAGTGAGCTGAGCTGGCTACCCGCCCCGGCGCTCTGGCGGGCGCTGTCCGTCACGGCGCAGACCGGCGTGCCCGGCTCGACCCTGGAGCTGTACCGGACCGCGCTGCGGATCCGCCACGTTCATCCCGCGCTCGCCCTCGACGCCGACGGGGTCACCTGGCAGGAGAGCGAGCCTGGCGTGCTGGCCTTCTCCCGCTCCGCCGCAGCGACAGTGCTGACCTGCGTCGTCAACATGAGCGGCGCGCCGGTCCTGATCGACGGGTACGGTCAGCCGCTCGTCGCCAGCGACGAGCTCACCGAACAGGGCTCCGGCCGGCTGCTGCCAATTGACGCGGCGGTCTGGTTGGAACGGCGCTGAACGGGTAACTCGTTCTCGACCTGGTCGTTCGTCGTGCCCCGCGCCGACGGGCGACTGGGCTACCGACCCCTTGTGGTGGGGGGTGAGGTGCCACCGGCGCCGCGCGGAGTCCGCTCCGCGTGGCGCCGGTGTCCGTGCACGCCAACCCAGGTCGTCGTCACTTCGCGGTGAGCAACGCGGCGATCCGGGTGAAGCCGGCACGTACCTCGGCCTCGTCCGGCGCTTCGACGGGCTCACCGTGGCCGGCCTCGTCGGCTGCCGCGTCCAACTCCTCGTCGATCACGTCCTCGAAGTCGCCGTACAGGTCGGCCCCCTCCACCTGCCGGGCCTCGTCCTCGGCGGCGACCTGCGCGGCGGCGATCTCGCTGCGGATCTCGTCGGCGGACAGCGCTGGCAGCAGCGGCTCCACCACTGCCATCAACTGCTCCTCGGCCACCACCGCCTCGGCCAGGGCCAACGCGTGCGGTCGCTCGTACGGCCCGCAGACCACCGGCTCCCACTCGTCGATATCACCGAGCGGACCGAAGGTGATGATCCACGGCAGGCCGAGGAGCGGCGAGTCCGGCGGCAGGTCCAGTGTCATGAGTGCGCCCACCGGCTCATCATGGTCCGCGAACGCGAGCGGCGGCGCAGTTCTGCTCAGTTATCGCCCGTCCGACGGTCGATCGGCAGCCGGTCAGCCGGGGCGGACCGCGTCCAGGGCGGCGCGGACCAGGGCGAGCGCGGTGGCCGGTGGCACGCCGAGCCGGGCCGCCTCCGCCGCGTAGCCGGCCGCCGCCCGCTGCAACCGGTCGACGGCGTCGTCCCGACCGGGGGCGACGAAGGTGCCGTTGCGCCCCCGGGTCTCCAGCAGCCCGGCCGCCTCCAGCTCCCGGTAGGCGCGGGCCACCGTGTTCGCGGCCAACCGCAGGTCGGCCGCGAGCTGCCGGACGGTGGGCAGGCGGCTGCCCACCGGCAACCTGCCGTCGCCGATCAGCTCGGCGAGCTGCACACGCACCTGCTCGTACGGGGGCACCGACGAGTCCGCGTCGACCGAGATCAGCACCTGCACGCCTTCCGTCATCAGCCCGCACCGCCCGGCGTACCGGGGTCGACGCCCTCGTCGACATCCTTCGGCGGGGCGGGGGTCTCCGCCAGGTCCACCACTCGGCCGGTGGTGCTGGTCGCCAGGAGCGCCGCGCCGAACAGCACCAACTGGTTGAGCAGGTAGAGGTACAGCAGCAGACCGACGGCGCCGGCCACCACGGTGTACGCCGGGTTCCGCTCGGTCCGCACCACGTAGTACCGGCCGACGGTGTTCAGCAGCGTGATGCCGACAGCGACGAGCAACACCACCGGGCGCAGCCGGGACCGGCTCATCCGCAGCCGGGGTACGGCGAGCAGCAACGCGGTGGCGAGCACTGTGTTGACCAGCACGCTGAGCACCGCGCTGATGGTGGTCAGACCCACCGAGCCGGTGCTGCGCAGCAGGAAACGCAGCAGCGACTCCAACGCGTCCACCGCCGCGACCGAGACGCCGAGCAGCACGAAGACGCCGATCATCACGCCCAGGTCGACGAGCCGCCGCACCACCAGATTGCCCGGCTGCTGGTTGAGCTGGTACATCAGCCGCTGCGAGGACCGGATGGCCTCGACCCAACCGATCCCGGTGAAGACCAGGATGACCAGGCCGACCACACCGACGGTGCCGCTGGAGTTGGCGATCTGCCCGGCGTCCAGGAACGGCAGATTCTCCTTGAGGAAGTCGGCCGCCGCCGCGCTGACCTCATCGTTGTCCTCCAGGATCGCGCCGAAGACGGAGAACGCGACCAGGGCGAGGGCGAACACGGCGAAGAAGCCGTAGTAGGCGATCGCGGCGGCCAACCGGCCGGCCAGCACCTCGCCGTACAGCACCCCGGCCCGCCACACGTGATCGAAGAGCCCCGACCGGTGGCGCGCGGCGCTCACCCAGCGGTCGATGCCCGTCTCGATCCGGCCGATCACGTTCACGCGGTCATCCTCGCCGATCTCCCACCGCTGTAGTGGCAACCGGCTCCCGATGCTCGCCGGCCGGCGCGTCGCTGCTTCAGGTGCTGACGGCTCGAATGCCGGCGTTTCAGGTGCCGAGGCAGAAGTCCCGACGCGGCTGCCACCTGGCCTGCCCGCTGTGCGAGAAGAGGGTGAACCCGTCGACCTCGAACATCGCGGAGAAGTCGGCCAGATCCTCGTACACCCGGTCCAGGGCCTCCGGTGCCACGTCCTGAGCCACTGTGACGTGCGGATGGTACGGGAAGCGGAGTTCGCGGTGCAGGCCCGGCGCAGCGGCGATGGCCGCGGCCAGCAGCTCGCACTCGCTGATCCCGGCGGCCACCGCGACGAACACCACCTGGGTGACCGGACGGAACGTGCCGGTGCCCCGCAGGTGCAGGGTGAACGGCAGGTGTGCGGCGGCGACGGCGGCCAGGTGCCGCTCGACCGCCGGCAGGTTGGCCGTCCGGATCTCGGTGGGCCCGAGCAACGTCACGTGCGCGGGCACCGCCAGCGGATCACCGGCCTCGACCCGCCGCCGGGTGAGCAGGGCACCCCACGGCTCGGGGATGTCCACGGCGATGCCGATCTGGATGGTGTCGCCGGTCGGCGGCACCCCGCCACTGCGATCCACGCTTCGCGCCGCCCCTCCGAGCACCGAGCCGTCCACCTGTACCGCGGAGCTACTCGCCGCGCACGGGCGGGAAGAACCCGACCCGCTCGTACGCGGACCGCAGGGTCGTCGCGGCCACCGCGCGGGCCTTCTCCGCGCCGGCCGCGAGCAGCTTGTCCAACTGCGCCGGGTCGTCGAGGTAGGCGCGGGTGCGCTCCTGGATCGGCCGGACGAAGTCCGTCACCACCTCGGCCAGCTCCTTCTTCAGATCGCCGTAGCCACGGCCCGCGTAGGCGGCCACCAGCTCGTCGATGCTGCGGCCGCTGAGCGCCGAGTAGATGGTCAACAGGTTGGACACGCCCGGCTTGGTCTCGGTGTCGAAGACGATTTCCCGACCGGTGTCGGTCACCGCCGAACGGATCTTCTTCGCGGACCGAGCCGGATCGTCGAGCAGGTCGATGATGCCGGCTGGCGAGGACGAGGACTTCGACATCTTCGCGGTCGGGTCCTGCAGATCGGTGATCTTGGCAGTGTCCTTGACGATGTGCGGCGCGGGCACCGTGAACGTCGCGCCGAACAGCGAGTTGAAGCGCTGGGCCAGATCCCGGGAGAGCTCCAGGTGCTGGCGCTGGTCCTCGCCGACCGGGACAGCGTTGGCCTGGTAGAGCAGGATGTCGGCGGCCTGGAGGACCGGATAGGTGAACAGCCCGACGCTGGCCCGCTCGTTGCCCTGCTTCTGCGACTTGTCCTTGAACTGGGTCATCCGGCTGGCCTCGCCGAAGCCGGTGATGCAACCGAGCACCCAGGCCAGCTGCGGGTGCTCGGGCACCTGCGACTGGACGAACAGCGTGCTGCGTTCCGGGTCGAGCCCGACCGCGAAGAGCTGGGCCGCGGCCACCCGGGTCCGCTGGCGCAGCAGCGCCGGATCGTGCCCGGCGGTGATGGCGTGCAGGTCCACCACGCAGTAGAACGCGTCGTGGGTGTCCTGTAGCGCCACCCAGTGCCGCACCGCGCCGAGATAGTTGCCGAGATGGAACGAGTCGGCTGTCGGCTGGATGCCGGAGAAGACGCGGGGCCGGGCGGGAACGTCGGACATGGCGATAATTCTGTCAGCAAGCAACCCGGTCCGTCATGACGGGCCGGCGGGTCGGCTCCGGCCCGCCGGTGCCGGGGTGCTGACCTCGCGTGGTTCGCCAGCGCCGACCCGGCGCGTCGGCCCGACCGATACCCGGCGGTGCTGCCCCGTCACCGCCTCCCGAGCCGGTTCGGGGCCGCCCGCCGAGGCCGACGCTGCGTCGTACTCGCGGCGCTTGCCGGCGCTCTGCTCTCGGCGCTGGTCGGCGGTGCGGGCGGCGGAGACGGCGAGTTGGGCCACCCGGCGGCCGTCCAACGTGAGCACCCGCAACAGCCAGCCGGCCGGCAGCTCGGCCGGATCGGGTGCGCCGACCTCGGCGGGCTCACCCGGCACCGGCACCTCGTCACCGGTCACCGGGAGCCGGCCCAGCGCGGCCATGACGAACCCGCCCACCGTCTCGTACGGTCCGGCGGGGAGGGCCACCCCGGTCCGCTCGGCGAAGTCAGCGAGGTTGAGGCGGCCGTCCACCACGGCGGGCAGTCCGACACGCTCCGGGTCCGGGGTGGCGTCGTACTCGTCGTGGATCTCGCCGAAGAACTCCTCGACGAGGTCCTCCAGCGTGACGATCCCGGCCGTGCCGCCGTACTCGTCGACCACCACAGCGAGGTGCTGGCCCTCCCGGCGCATCTCGGTCAGCGCGGCGAGCACCCGTTTGCTGTCCGGGAGCCGCTTCACCTCCCGGGCCAACTCGCCGACGGTGGCGCACGGGTCGGCGTCCGGGCGCAGCAGTACGTCACGGAGGTGCACGAAGCCGACCACGTCGTCGTGCGTGCCGTCGGTGACCGGGTAACGGGTGTGGGTTTCGGCGCGGACCAGTCGGGCGGCTTCGACGATTGTCATCCGTGCCGGGAGGAAGACCACCTCGGTGCGCGGCATCATCACCTCGCGGATCAGACTGGCACCGGCCACCAGGACCTCGTCGATGATCCGTCGCTCGTCCGGGTCGAGCACCGTGTTCGCCGCGACAAGGTCCCGCAGATCGGCCTCGGAGATGTGTTCCCGACCGGCCGTCGGACCGGTCCCGAGCAGGTCGGTGACGAGTCGGGTGGCGCCATCCGCGGCGCGAACCAGCACCCGGGCGACGCCCCGGGCGAGCGGGCCAGGGTCACGGCGGGGGTGTGCCCGCGCGTTTCGCCGGAGCCCGGTACGGGCCGCTTCCCGCATGACAGAGATGGTAGACACCGGGGGCCCACCGCACGGGGGATCACGCGGAGCGGCGGAGAGATGTTCGGCTCTGTTTAATCATGGGAGATTATGATGGAATGGGGTTGGCGGTGCCGACGGCGAGAGCGCCGGCCACCGCCCTAGTGTGATCACCGAAGGGCCACGTCCCGGGCGGGCCAGGCAGGAGGCAACGACGTGAAACTGCTCGTCACCGGGGGCGCCGGCTTCATCGGGAGCGTGGTGACCCGGATGCTGCTCGACGCGGGTCACCAGGTGGTCATCCTGGACGACCTGCGTACCGGCCACCGCGAGGCCCTCGCCCCGGACGCCACCCACGTGGAGGCGTCCATCCACGACGCTGCACAGGTCATCACCGCGGACGCCGGCTTCGACGGGGTGCTGCACTTCGCCGCCCTGATCGCCGCCGGCGAGTCGATGGTCAAGCCGGAGCTGTACTGGCAGAACAACACCATCGGCACGCTCGCCCTGATCGACGCGGTCCGGGCCGCCGGGGTGCCCCGGATGGTCTTCTCCTCCACCGCCGCCGTCTACGGCAACCCCACCGAGCTGCCCATCACCGAAAACGCGGTCAAGGCACCCACCAACACGTACGGCGCCACCAAACTCGCCGTCGACATGGCACTCACCTCCGAGGCGATCGCGCACGGGCTCGCCGCCGTGTCGCTGCGCTACTTCAACGTGGCCGGCGCCCACCTCGACGGCGACATCACCCTCGGCGAGCGGCACGACCCGGAGACGCACCTGATCCCGATCGCACTGGACGTCGCCGCCGGCCGGCGGGACAAGCTCCAGCTCTTCGGTGACGACTACCCCACAGTGGACGGCACCTGCGTCCGCGACTACATCCACGTCGCCGACCTGGCCCGCGCGCATCTGCTGGCGCTGGACGCGGCCACCGGCGGTCAGCACCGGATCTACAACCTGGGCAACGGCAACGGCTTCACCAACCGCCAGGTCGTCGACGTGGTGCGTGAGATCACCGGGCACCAACTGCCCGTCGAGGTCGCGCCGCGCCGCGAGGGCGACCCGGCCGAGTTGGTCGCATCCTCCGCACTGGCCCGCGACGAGCTGGGCTGGGTGCCGCAGAAGCCGACCCTGCACGACATGGTCGGGGATGCCTGGGCGTTCTACCGCACGCACATCCTGGGCCAGTCATGACCCACCCGAGCAGTGATGTCGCCGAGCGGGCGACGGCCGGCTTCTCCGCACAGTTCGGTGCCGAGGCCACCGGCCGCTGGGCCGCCCCTGGGCGAGTCAACCTGATCGGTGAGCACACCGACTACAACGAAGGCTTCGTGCTGCCCTTCGCCCTGCCGATGCGCACCGTCGTCGCTGCCGACCGGCAGGACGGCGAGCACTGGACGGTCTGGTCCGAACTCTCCGGCGAGTCGATCACCTTCGGCGCGGAGGACGTCGCCGAGCCGGGTCGCGTCTCCGGCTGGGGCGCGTACGTCGCGGGTGTGGTCTGGGCGCTACGCGAGGCCGGTCACCCGGTGCCCGGCGCCCGGCTGGCGATCGCCTCCGACGTGCCGCTGGGTGCCGGGCTCTCCTCCTCGGCCGCGCTGGAGTCGGCAGTGCTGGCCGCCCTGCTCGACCTCGGCGAGCTGGAGCTCGCCCCGGAACTGCAACCCCGGCTGGCGCAACGGGCGGAGAACGTCTACGTGGGCGCGCCGACTGGCATCATGGACCAGTCCGCATCGATCCGCTGCCGCGCCGGGCACGCCCTCTTCCTCGACTGTCGGGACGAGTCGGTCGAGCACATCCCGTTCGACCTCGACGCCGACGGGCTGGCTGTGCTGGTCATCGACAGCCGCGCGCCGCACCGCCACGCCGACGGGGAGTACGCGGCCCGCCGTCGCTCCTGCGAGGCCGGGGCCAACGCGCTCGGTGTCACAGCGCTGCGGGACGTGAGCATCGACCAGCTCGACGCCGCACTGGCACGGCTCGACGACGAGGAGACCCGGCGACGGGTCCGGCACGTGGTGACCGAGGACCAGCGCGTACTGGACACGGTCGCGTTGCTCCGCGCCGCCCGGGTCCGCGACATCGGCCCGCTGCTGACCGCCTCCCACGTCTCGATGCGCGACGACTTCGAGATCACCGTCCCCGAGATCGACACCGCGGTCGAGGCAGCGTTGGCAGCCGGCGCGCTGGGCGCCCGGATGACCGGCGGCGGCTTCGGCGGCTGCGTGCTCGCGCTGATCGAGGCCGACAGTGCCGACGCGGTAGCCGCTGCCGTGTCCGACGCGTACGCGCAACGAGGTTTCACCGCCCCCGGCACCGTGACGGTCCTCCCCTCCCCCGGCGCCACCCGCCTGCCCTAACCCCACCCCCACCCACCCCACCCGGGCCGGCGGTGATCAAGAGGTTTGCGTCAATTCGAGCCCGGATCCTGACGCGAACCTCTTGATCACCCGCCTCAGGCGGGGCGCGGGGCGGGGGCGCGGCGCGGGTTGGGGTTAGCTCGCTTCGACGATCATCGCGGCGCCTACCGTGCGGTTGGTGGCCTCGTCGATGATGACGAAGCCGCCGGTGGTGCGGTTACGGCGGTACTCGTCGGCCAGCAGCGGCACCGTCGTGCGCAGTCGCACCCGACCGATTTCGTTGAGCCGCAGGTCGTCGGCGGACTCGTCGCGGTGCAGGGAGTTGATGTCCAGCCGGTAGTGCAGCCCGCGCACGATCGCCCGTGCCGACCGGGTGGTGTGCTTGATCGCGTACCGGCCGCCGACCCGTAGCGGGGCTGTCTCGTCCATCCAGCAGACCATCGCCTCGATGTCCTGGGCCACCGCCGGCGCGTTGTTCGGCCGGCAGATCAGGTCACCCCGCGAGATGTCGATCTCGTCGGCCAGTCGTACCGTCACCGACATCGGCGGGAACGCCTCTGCGACCGGCCCGTCGGCGGTCTCCACGGCGGCGATCCGGCTGGTGAAGCCGGAGGGCAGCACCATCACCTCGTCGCCCGGCTTCAGCACGCCGGAGGCGACCTGGCCGGCGTAGCCGCGGTAGTCGGTGACAGTGGTGGACTGCGGACGGATCACGTACTGCACCGGGAACCGGACGTCGACCAGGTTGCGGTCGCTGGCGATGTGCACCCGCTCCAGGTGGTGCAGCAGCGACGGGCCCTCGTACCAGGGCATGTTGTCCGACCGGGTGACGATGTTGTCGCCGCGCAACGCGGAGACCGGCACCACTGTCAGGTCCGGTACGTCGAGCTTCGCCGCGAACGCGGTGAACTCGTCGGCGATCCGCTCGTAGACCTCCTGCGACCAGTCGACGAGGTCCATCTTGTTGACACAGAGGACCAGGTGCGGCACCCGCAGCAGCGAGCAGAGGAACGCGTGCCGGCGGGACTGCTCGACGAGGCCCTTACGCGCGTCCACCAGGATCAACGCCAGGTCCGCCGTCGAAGCGCCGGTGACCATGTTGCGGGTGTACTGGATGTGGCCCGGGGTGTCGGCGATGATGAACTTGCGCCGGGGGGTGGCGAAGTACCGGTACGCCACGTCGATGGTGATGCCCTGCTCCCGCTCGGCACGCAGGCCGTCGGTGAGCAACGCCAGGTTGGTGTATTCGTCACCGCGAGCCGCGCTGACCGCCTCCACGGCGGCCAGCTGGTCGGTGAAGAGCGACTTGGTGTCGTAGAGCAGCCGCCCGATCAGGGTCGACTTCCCGTCGTCCACGCTGCCGGCGGTGGCGAACCGCAGCAGGTCCATCGGCCGGGCCTCCGGCCCGGCGCCGGCAACAGCCCGTGCGTCCGCGCTCGCGGCGGCCACAATCTCGGTACTCATCAGAAGTAGCCCTCCCGCTTGCGGTCCTCCATGGCGGCCTCGCTGACCCGGTCGTCACCACGGGTGGCGCCGCGCTCGGTGATCCGGGTGGCCGCCACCTCCTCGATGACCTTCTCCACGGTGTCCGCGTCGGAGCGGACCGCGGCGGTGCAGGAGGCGTCGCCGACGGTGCGGTAGCGCACCTGTGCCTTGAACCGCTCTTCACCCGCACGGGGGCGGAAGAACTCGTTGACGGCGTAGAACATGCCGTCCCGTTCGATCACCTCGCGCTCGTGCGCGTAGTAGATCGACGGCAGCGGGATGCGTTCCCGGGCGATGTAGTGCCACACGTCCAGCTCGGTCCAGTTGGACAGCGGGAAGACCCGGATCGACTCGCCCGGGTGGTGCCGGCCGTTGTACAGCGACCACAGCTCCGGCCGTTGGTTCTTCGGATCCCACTGACCGAACTCGTCGCGGAAGCTGAACACCCGCTCCTTTGCCCGGGCCTTCTCCTCGTCCCGGCGGGCGCCACCGAACAGCGCGTCGAAGCGGTGCTTCTCCACAGCGTCCAGCAGCACCGGTGTCTGGATCCGGTTGCGCATGCCGTCACCGGACTCCCGGACCATGCCGCTGGCCAGGGCCTCCGGCACGCTCGCCACCACGAGTTGCAACCCCAGCTCGGCGACCCGTTGGTCGCGGTATTCCAGGACCTCGGGGAAGTTGTGCCCGGTGTCGACGTGCATCACCGGGAAGGGGATGTTGGCGGGGGCGAACGCCTTCTGCGCGAGCCGCAGCATGACGATCGAGTCCTTGCCACCGGAGAAGAGCATCACCGGGCGTTCCATCTCGGCGACCACCTCGCGCATCACGAAGATGCTCTCCGCTTCCAAGGCGTCCAGGTGGGAGACCTGGTACGCCGCGGGGGTGGTCATGACACCGGCTCAATTCGCTCGCTCATCCGATTTCCAGACCTTTCCGGTCGGACATGTCAAGAAAGTGCGCTCAGGCTACCCGGAATGTTTCTGCAGCGCTGCAAGCAACCGGGTGGCGAGATCCTTGCGGCAGACCAGGAGGTCGGGCAGCCGCGGATCCGCCTCGTTGTATTTCAGCGCAGAACCGTCGATCCGGGAAGCGTGCAGTCCGGTGGCCGTCGCCACAGCGATCGGGGCCGCCGAGTCCCACTCGTACTGCCCACCTGCGTGGATGTACGCGTCCACCTCGCCGGTGACCACTGCGGCGATTTTCGCGCCGGCCGAGCCCATCGGCACCAGGTGCGCCCCGACGTCCTCGGCCAGATCGGTCAGGAAGACCGGCGGACGGCTCCGGCTCGCGGCCAGACGGATCTTCCGCTCGCCGGCCGTCGCCGCCTCCACTGTCATCGGCGGGTACGCCGGCGGGTAGTCGGTGCCCAGCACCCGGTGCTGCGCCGGCAACCCCACCGCACCGGCGACGAGACCGTGCGGGCTCGGCGCGTTGCGCGCCCAGAGCGCCACGTGCACCGCCCAGTCCGAGCGGCCCTCCTCGGAGAACTCCCGGGTGCCGTCCAACGGGTCGATGATCCACACCCGGTCCGCGTTCAGCCGGGACACCGCTCCGGTGTTGACCTCGGCGGCCCAGGCCAACCGCGACCCCTCGTCCTCCTCGGAGAGCACCGCGTCATCCGGACGCCACTTCGCCAACTCCGTGCGGATCAGGTCGTGCGACACCTTGTCCCCGGCCGACTTCAGCGCACCGGCGTCGGCGAAACCCATCTCCGTGCGCAGATCGAGCAGCGCCTGCCCGGCCCGGGACGCCAACCATCGGGCGAACGCGCCATCGATCATCGGAGGACTGCTCATCTGTCCGCTCCCGTCGCCTCGCCGCGCTGCCCGCACGGGCCGATCCGCCGCGACTCGCGTCGCCGGTCGCGGCACGCTGAAAGGCGCAGACTACCGGCCCGCCGTTTCCGATTCGGGTACGCCCCGCCCGGCTCAGCCGCCGTGGTAAAGGTTCTGGGTCGGCTCCACGCCCTTGACGATCACCGACTCCACCACGTCGGCGGCCCGGTCCACCAGGAAATCCAACTCCTTGCGCTCGGCCGCGCCAAAATCCGACAGCACGTAATCCGCCGGATCCTGCCGCCCCGGCGGTCGGCCGACGCCGAACCGCACCCGGGCGTAGTCCTTGGTCCCCAACGACTTCGACATCGAGCGCAGGCCGTTGTGCCCGCCCTCGCCGCCGCCGAACTTGACCCGCACCTGGCCGAAGCCGATGTCCAGCTCGTCATGCACCGCGATCACCTGCGCGGCCGGCACCTTGTAGAACTGCGCCAGGGCGGCGACCGGCCCGCCGGACAGGTTCATGTACGTCAGTGGCTTGACCAGCACCAGCTTCGGCCCACCGAACCCCAGCCGCGCCTCGGCCACCTCGGCCACCGCCCGCTTGTGCCGGCCGAAACGGGCACTCATTCGCCCGGCCAGCAGTTCCGCCACCATGAAGCCGACGTTGTGCCGGTTGCCGGCGTACTCCCGGCCCGGGTTGCCCAGGCCGACCACCAGCCACGGCCCCGCCTCGTCCGTCACGACCCGTCCCCTCCGATGCCCAACGCAGCGACTCCCGATATGCCGACAGGCGCCCCCGAACATTCGGGGACGCCTGTCGCACAATACGAACCGATCAGGCCTCGGTGCGCGCCTCGGCACCCTCGGCCGGAGCCTCGTCCGCGCCCTCGGAGCCCTCGGTGGTCTCGCCGACCTCGGCCTCGGCCTCGTCGGTGGCAACCTCGACGTCGGGCAGCGTCGCCTCGAGCTGCTCGGCGGTCGGGGCGGCGGTCACCGACGCGACGGTCAGCTCCGAGTCGACGGCCAGCTCGACGCCGGCCGGCAGCGTGACATCGCCGGCGGTCACCAGAGTGCCCGCCTCCAGGCCCTCGATCGACGCCTCGAGGTGGTCCGGGACCTTGGTGGCGTCCGCGGTCACCGAGAGGGTGTCGTGGTCGTGCACGATCAGGGTGTCCCGGGCGGCCTCGCCGGTCAGCTGGACCGGGACCTCGACGGTGACCTTCTCGCCCCGGCGGACCAGGATCAGGTCGACGTGCTCGAAGGTGTCGCGGATCGGGTCACGCTGGATCGCCTTCGGCAGCGCCAGCACCTGGGTGCCGTCGGCGATGTCGATCGCGAAGAGCTGGTTGGCACCGCCCTTGCGGATCGCGGCGGCGAACTCCCGCGACGGCAGCGCGATGTGCTTGGGCTTCTCGCCGTGGCCGTACAGCACGGCGGGCACCTTGCCGGCCCGGCGGGTACGGCGGGCACCACCCTTGCCGAACTCGGTACGGGGCTCGGCGCTGATCTTTACCTCGGACACGGGGAAACTCCTGATGCTTTTCGCTGCGGCGGCTTGTCGTCTAACGGTGCTGGGCGAGGGGCTCGCTGGGGCTCATGCGTCATGAACGACTGCCCGGAGCACCGCGTCGATGACGGTGCCTCCGTGCGGCGCTTTTCAGCGGCCCGCCGGGCACCCTCGCCGTGGCAACCGCACCAGTCTACCCGAGTTGTTTCCAGGGTTTCCGGCAGTCCCCGATCACGGCTCAGGACCGGCGCGTCGGTGGCGCTCCCACCAGCGTGCCGGCCCCGTTTCCACCAGTTTGACAGCCCCGCCCCCACCGGCACGCCGAGTGGGAAACGGGGCTCAGGCTCAGCTCAGGCCACCGAAGAGGGTGGTCACCGAACCGTCGTCGAAGACCTCGCGGATCGCCCGCGCCAGCAGCGGCGCGATCGACAGCACGGTGAGCTTGTCCAGTTGCTTCTCCGGCGGGAGCGGCAGGGTGTTCGTCACCACGATCTCGCTGATCGAGCTGTTCTTCAGCCGCTCGGTGGCCGGGTCGGACAGCAGCGCGTGGGTGGACGCGACAACGATCTCCGCCGCGCCCGACTCCTTGAGGATGTCCGCGGCCTTGGCGATGGTGCCACCGGTGTCGATCATGTCGTCGACGATCAGGCAGACCCGGCCCTCCACCTCGCCGACGACCCGGTTCGCCACGACCTGGTTCGGCTTCATCGGGTCACGGGTCTTGTGGATGAACGCCAGCGGGCACCCGCCCAACCGGTCGGTCCACCGCTCGGCAACCCGCACCCGCCCCGAATCCGGTGCCACCACCGTCATCGGCCGGCCGGCGTACTTGTGCTCCACGTACTCGGCGAGGATGTCCATCGCGAAGAGGTGGTCCACCGGGCCGTCGAAGAAGCCCTGGATCTGCGCGGTGTGCAGGTCGACGGTGAGGATGCGGTTCGCGCCGGCGGTCTTCAGCAGGTCCGCCACCAGGCGGGCCGAGATCGGCTCCCGACCACGGTGCTTCTTGTCCTGGCGGGCGTACGGGTAGAACGGCAGCACCACGGTGATCCGCTTGGCTGACCCCCGCTTCAGCGCGTCCACCATGATCAGGGTCTCCATGACCCAGGTGTTCACCCCGTGCGTGACGGACTGGACCACGAAGGCGTCCGAACCACGTACCGAGTCCTTGAACCGTACGAAGATCTCGCCGTTGGCGAACTCGTACGCGTCGGCGGGCGTCGGCGCGATGCCGAGCACCTCGCCGATCTCCTTGGCCAACTCCGGAAAGCCACGTCCGGAAAAGAGCATCAGGCTTTTGCGGTTTTCGGCGACGATGCTGCCCATGGGCCCGTCTGCTCCCGTTATGTCGGCGGTACCCGACCCGGTGGTGGTGGATCGGGGACTATTCGGTTGCAGTATCTCCCGCGCCGGATGCGCCGCCCACCGTCTCGGTCGCCCCGTGGATTGCCTCACTGTGGCTTGCGGCACCAGTCGTACCGGCCACACCCTTCGCGTCGCGGGCCCGCTGCGCCGCCTCCGCCGCGGCAGTGCCGGCGCGTCGCTTGACGACCCAGCCCTCGATGTTGCGCTGGCGCGCCCGGGCGACGCCCATCGCCCCTGCCGGCACATCGTCGACGATCACCGAACCAGCCGCCGTGTACGCCCCGTCGCCCACCTCGACCGGTGCCACGAACATGTTGTCCGCGCCGGTCCGCGCGTGGCTGCCGATCACCGTGCGGTGCTTGTTGACCCCGTCGTAGTTCACGAAGACGGACGCGGCGCCGATGTTGGTCTGCTCGCCGATCGTCGCGTCGCCGACGTACGTCAGGTGCGGCACCTTCGCGCCGGCGCCGATCTGCGAGTTCTTGACCTCGACGAACGTGCCGATCTTCGCCTTTTCGGCCAGCTGGGCGGCCGGCCGCAGGTACGCGTACGGCCCGACGGTCGCGCCCGCGCCCACCTCGGCGCCGACGGCGTGGCTGCGGATCACCGACGCGGCGGGGCCGACGATCGTGTCGATCAGGGTGACGTCCGGCCCGATCAGCGCGCCCGCGCCGATCACCGTGCCGCCGCGCAGCTGGGTGTTCTGGTCGATCACCGCGTCCCGGTCCAGCGCGACCGTCACGTCGATCCAGGTGGTGGCCGGGTCGAGCAGGCTCACCCCGGTGCGCATCCACGCCTCGTTGATCCGGTCGCGCAGCAGCCGACGCAGCGTGGCCAGCTCCACCCGGTCGTTGCAGCCCAACGTCTCGACGTGGTCCACGGCGACGTGCACCGCCACCGGCTCGCCGGCGGAACGAAGCAGACCGAAGACGTCGGTCAGGTACTCCTCGCCCTGGTCGTTGTCGGTGGAGAGCTTGCCCAGCGCCTCGCGCAGCCGCACCGCGTCGAACGCGTAGATGCCTGCGTTGATCTCCCGGATCGCGCGCTGCGTCGTGTCGGCGTCGCGCTCCTCGACGATCTGCTCCAGGCGCCCGTCGGCGTCCCTGACGATCCGCCCGAGGCCGGTCGGGTCGGGCACCTCGGCGGCCAGCACCGTGGCCGCCGCGGCGGCCTCCTCGTGCGCGGTCACCAGCGCGCCCACCGTCTCCGGCCGCAGCAGGGGTACGTCACCGTTGATCACCACGACGGTGCCGGCACCTTCCGGTACGGCCTCCAGCGCGATCCGTACGGCATGCCCGGTGCCGAGCTGCTCGGCCTGGAGCACCGGAATGGCGTCCGGGGCGATCTCGGACAGGTGTGCCCGCACCTGGTCGGCGCCGTGCCCCACCACGACGACGGTGCGGTCCGCGCCCAACGGGGCGGCGGCGCTCAGCACGTGACCGAGGAGCGTCCGGCCGAGCAGGGGGTGCAGCACCTTGGGCAGTGTCGACTTCATCCGCTTGCCCTCACCGGCGGCAAGCACGACGACGGTACGGAGGTGGGGCTGGGGCACGACGTGGCTCCCGTCGGGACGGCGGACACTCTCGCGGCCATGCTAGCCGCGAGGCCCGGCACGTTCCCCTCTTACCCCCACCGGGCCCTAAAACGGACGCAGGTGGGCAGCTCGGCCGCCAGGGTTCGAACCTGAAATACGGGTACCAAAGACCCGGGTGTTGCCAATTACACCACGGCCGATCACCGACGCGAGCACGTCGCACGAGGGATGGACCACCCCGCCGCTACACCTTAGCGCCCCGGCCGTCGGGCGCCAGCGCTCATCCCACCGCACGGCGAGCGGTCGATGCCGTGAACGGTCCAGGGGGTGGTCGGCCCGCACCTCGGCCACCTCGGACCAGGTCGGTCGGGTCTCCGCCACCGGACCGTTTGACCTGCGACTTCATACAGTTACGCGAAGGCGATTCCAAAGTTCCAGATGCGATCTACGGTGCCGTAAGTTACGGTGACGTAGGCGTAACTTAGTGATCGTTACCATCCCCCTGCGAGGTCCCATTGTCCACTGCTGTACTGGATCCCAACACCGCCGGATCCGGCCCCAAACCGCTCACCGACGGCAGCCAGTCCCCCGGCATCCTGGCCGCCCTCTGGGCTTTCGTGGTGATCCCCTTCGTCGCTCTGCTGGTCGCCGTTCCGGTGGCGTGGGGCGGCTGGCTCGGCTGGACCGACGTGATCATCGGCCTCGTCTGGTACGTCGTCTCCGGGCTCGGCATCACCGTCGGCTTCCACCGCTACTTCACGCACGGCTCGTTCAAGGCCAAGCGGTGGCTGCGGGTGACTCTGGCGGTCGCGGGTTCGCTGGCGGTACAGGGCGAGATCATTCAGTGGGTCGCCGACCACCGGCGCCACCACGCGTTCTCCGACCTGGAGGGTGACCCGCACTCGCCGTGGCGCTTCGGCACCAGCTTCTGGGCGTTGACCCGGGGCCTGTTCCACGCACACGTGGGCTGGCTCTTCCGCCGGGAGCTGTCCAACCGCGCGCGTTTCGCACCGGACCTCATCGCCGACCGGGACATCAGCCGGGTCGACCGACTCTTCCCCGCGCTGGTGGCCATCTCGCTGCTCGGCCCGGCGCTGATCGGCGGCCTGGTGACCTGGTCCTGGCAGGGCGCGCTGACCGCGTTCTTCTGGGCCGGGCTGGTCCGGATCGGCCTCCTGCACCACGTCACCTGGGCGATCAACTCGGTGTGCCACGTCTACGGTGAGCGTCCGTTCGCGATGCGCCAGGGCGACCGCGCGTCGAACTTCTGGCCACTGGCGATCCTGTCGTTCGGCGAGAGCTGGCACAACCTGCACCACGCCGACCCGACCAGCGCCCGCCACGGCGTGTTGCGCGGTCAGGTGGACATCTCCGCCCGGGTGATCTGGTTGTTCGAGAAGACCGGCGCGGCAACACAGGTGCGCTGGCCAAAGCCCGAGCGCCTCGCCGCCAAGCTGGTGAAGCCGGTCGCACCCCGCTGAAACCGGGCGGTACACGAGGATGCCGCCTGGCAGGATGGCCGGATGACCGAGCCATGCGGGGGCACCAGGCGGCTCGGCCGGCGGGAGCCGAGCCCGATCCGGGTACGGTCGAACGGCGCGTCAGGGCGGTCGAACCGCCCGACAGTTAGGCGACGACGTGAACGGGCACAGCGGAGGAACCATTCCACGGCAGGGCGTCACCGAGCGCCAGCGAGGCGGCGACATGCCTGAGGTCAGCGACGAGCCGGCGACAGCTGTCGGCGGCCGACGGGCGACGCCGACCGCGGCACCGAAAGCCAAACCTCCCTCCCGGGTCCGCATGTCGGCGGCCCAACGCCGGGAGCAGTTGATCGCGACCGGCCGGCAACTCTTCGCGGAACGCGGTTTCGACGCCACCTCCATCGAGGAGGTGGCGGCCCGCGCCAAGGTCTCCAAGCCGGTGGTGTACGAGCACTTCGGTGGCAAGGAAGGGCTCTACGCGGTGGTGGTGGACCGGGAGGTCCGGGCCCTGCTCGACCGGATCACCACGGCGTTGACCGCCGGGCATCCGCGGGAGCTCCTGGAACAGGCGGCGCTCGCCCTGCTGACCTACATCGAGGAGGAGACCAGCGGTTTCCGGGTGCTGGTCCGCGAGTCGCCGCTGATGTCCGGCACTGCCACCTTCAGCAGCGTCATGAACGACGTGGCGCACCAGGTCGAGCACATCCTGGGCGCCGAGTACAAGAGCCGCGGGTACGACCCGAAGCTCGCCGAGCTGTACTCGCAGGCGCTTGTCGGCATGGTGGCGTTGACCGGTCGCTGGTGGTTGGAGGTGCGTAAGCCGCGCAAGGAGACGGTGGCGGCGCACCTCGTCAACCTGGCCTGGAACGGGTTGTCGCACCTGGAGGCCAAGCCGACGCTGATCACCGCGCGGCGCAACTGACCCCGATCAGCGGCGGTGCACGTCGGCCACCGGGTGCTTACGGTGCTCCAACTCCGCCTCGGCGGATTCCGGTGGGCCGACCTTGTCGTAGAGGCCGGTGCCGAGCAGGATCAGGCCGAACAGCATCGACACGATCACTGTCGACATCGAGAAGTTGAGGAAGTTCCCTCCGGTCTGCAGCACCGACATCATCAGGATGCTGGTCACCAGGAACACCACGCCCGCGGTGAGGTTCATGTAGTGGCCGAGGTTGGTACGCCGCGAGGCCCCGATGATCAGAACGACCCCGAAGACCAACGAGGCCAGCGAGAAGGCCAGGTTGGTCCGGAGCCCGAGGGCCCAGGTGCTGTTACGGGCGAAGAGCGGATCCCCGATCGTCTCGGCGACGCCCCACACGCCGAAGACCAGGATGTAGACGCCGATCAGCCCGGAGAGGACCCGGTAGAGCGGCCGTGCCGGATGGTTGACCGGAAAATGCGGCATACCCAGACCCCCTGAAGTGACCGTTTCAGGGGAATTGTCGCCCAGGGCAGACCCAACTGTCCGAAGAACCCCAATGCCGGAAGGGGTCCGCCGAAAGGCTGGACGAGGTCAGGTTTTCCGCCGGAGCCCGAGCTGCGCAGGGATCAAGCCTGACCGCCCGGAGCAGCTCGGGCTCCGGCGGAAAACCCTGGACCGCAACCCAAGAAGATCAGAGAACGAGACGAGCCTTCTGGAACGCCTCCGCCTCATCATCCGTGCCGACCTTGCCGTACATGCCGACCATGAGCAGCACCAGGGCTGCCGTCATCACCACGACCACAGTGGTGATGCTGAAGTTGAAGATGTTGGCGTCGGTCCGGATGAACGCGAGACCGGCCAGGCTGACCACCATGAGGCCGTACGCCAGCCACTGGTTGATCGCCACGTCGATGTTGCGGCCGAGCGCGGTGCCGACCAGCACGACGACCCCGACCAACACGCTGAACAGCGAGAAGCCGAGGTTGGTGCCCTGACCGAGGACCCGGGTGTCGTCCTGGGCGAGGATCTCGTTGCCGGTGCTGGCGATGATGCCGAGCACCCCGAAGACGACCAGGTACAGACCGGTCAGCCCGCCGATCGCCCGGTAGATCGGCCGCGCGGGGTGGTTGACGGGGGTGTGTGCCATGTCTGTGTCTCCAACGCCGTGGGGTAGGTGTCGCCGACGATTGTCTCGCATGTGGTGGTGTGACGCCGCACACGGGGGCCGGGCCGGCGCGCCCGGCCGGTCAGCTCTCGGGCAGGTCCTCGGCGAGGGTCATCCAGCTCTCCTCGATCCGCTCCCGTTCGGCGCGCAGATCCTTCAGCTGGGTGTCCAACTCGGCGACCCGGGCGTAGTCGGTGGCGTCCGCCGCGAGCTGACCGAGCAGCGTGGTCTCGCGCTGGTCGAGCTTGCTGAGCTGCCGCTCCAGCCGGGTCAGTTCCTTGCGGGCCTGACGGACCTCGGCGGCGGTCATGCCGCCTGCCGAGGGCGCACCGGGTGCGGAGGTCGAGGTCACGCCCGCCCGGGGAGAGCCGGCCCGCTCGGCGGTCCGCGCGAGGTATTCGTCCACACCGCCCGGCAGGTGCACAAGTCGACCGTCGCCGAACATCCCGTACGCAGTGTCGGTGACCCGCTCGATGAGGTAACGGTCGTGGCTGGCCACGATGATCGTGCCGGGCCACGAGTCGAGCAGGTCCTCCAGCGAGGCGAGGGTGTCCGTGTCCAGGTCGTTGGTGGGCTCGTCGAAGAGCAGCACGTTGGGCTCGCCGGCCAGCAGCCGCAGCATCTGCAACCGCCGGCGCTCCCCACCGGAGAGATCACTGACCGGCGTCCAGAGCCGGCGGTCGTCGAAGCCGAACACCTCGGCGAGCTGCGAAGCGGAGACCTCCCGGTCGCCGAGCTGAACCCGGCGGGCGACCTCCTCCACCGCCTCCAGCACCCGCAGATGCCCGGGCAGCTCGGTGAGCTCCTGGGAGAGGAAAGCGGGCCGCACCGTGGAGCCGGTGCCGAGGCGACCGCCATCGGGGCGGGTGATGCCGGCGAGCATCCGCAGCAGCGTGGTCTTGCCGGCGCCGTTGGCACCGAGGATGGCGATCCGGTCGCCGGGGCCGACGAGCCAGGAGGTGTCGCGCAGGATCTCCTTCGGGCCGGCGTGCAGCTCGACGTTCTCCAGCTCGTACACCTGCTTGCCCAGGCGGGAAACCGCCATCCGCTGCAACGACATGGTGTCGCGCGCCGGCGGCACGTCGGCGATCAACGCGTTCGCGGCGTCGATGCGGAACTGCGGCTTGGAGGTCCGCGCGGGCGGGCCACGGCGCAGCCAGGCGATCTCCTTGCGGAGCAGATTCTGCCGGCGGGCCTCGGTGGCGGCGGCGACCCGCTCGCGCTCCACGCGGGCGAGGGTCCAGGCGGCGAAGCCACCCTCGTAGGCGCGGACGGTCTGGTCGGCGACCTCCCAGGTGTTGGTGCAGACCGCGTCCAGGAACCACCGGTCGTGGGTGACCACGACGAGGGCGCCCTTGCGGCCGACCAGGTGCCGGGCCAGCCAGTCGACCCCGCCGACGTCCAGGTGGTTGGTGGGCTCGTCGAGGATGAGCAGGTCGGAGTCGCGCACGAGCAGCGCGGCGAGCGCCACGCGGCGGCGTTCGCCACCGGACATCGGGCCGACCGGCTGGTCGAGGCCGAGGTGCGGCATGCCGAGGCCGTCGAGGATGGCCCGCACCCCGGAGTCGCCGGCCCACTCGTGCTCGGCGCCCATGCCCTCGGCGAGCCAGGCGGTGCCGAGCACCACGTCCCGGACGGTCGCCTCGGGAGCGAGGGTGAGCTGCTGCGGAAGCCAGAGCACACGCAGGTCACGGCGGTGGGTCACCCGGCCGTCGTCGGGGTCCTCCTGCTTGGTGAGCAGCCGCAGCAGGGTGGACTTGCCGGCGCCGTTGAGGCCGACCACGCCGATCCGGTCGGCGTCGTCCAGGCCGAGCGAGACGTCCGTGAGCAGCCGCCCGGCGGCGCCGTACCCCTTGGACACCCGGTCCAGATTGACGATGTTCGCCACGTTCCACCCTTCATGATCAAGGCGTCCCGGTGCCGGCGGGCACCTGGACGCCTGTCCCAAGGGTACGCGGAAGCCCCGAACGCCCGCGCCGCGCGCCGGCAGCTCCGGTGGAACGGGTCGTCAGCCGACGCGAGCGCCGGCTACCGGACCGTGCGCGACCCGCGCCTCCCGGCAGACACCCGCGGCGGTCAGCTCGGCGGCGATCCGCTCCGCGTCGGCCGCGGTGGCGGCGAGAAACACGCAGGTCGGGCCGGAGCCGGAGACGATGCCGGTGAGCGCGCCGGCCGCCTCGCCGGCCTTCAGAGTGTCGGCCAGCGCCGGGCGCATGGCCAGCGCGGCGTCCTGGAGGTCGTTGCCGAGCGTACGGGCGAGCACCCGGGGGTCACGCTGGCGCAGCGCGCCCAGCAGCGCGTCGGTGCTGCCCAGCGGGGTACCGGCGGCACCGGAGTCGCGGAGCCGATCCAGCTCCCGGTAGGCGGCCGGCGTGGAGAGGCCGACGTCGGCGATCGCCACCACCCAGTGCCAGGAGGTGGCGCGGGCCAGCACGGGGCTGACCGCCTCGCCCCGGCCGGTGCCCAGCGCGGTGCCACCGTAGATCAGGAACGGCACGTCCGAGCCGAGGTCGGCGGCGATGCCGGCCAGCTCGTCGCGGGACAGCCCGGTGCCCCAGAGCGCGTCGCAGGCCACCAGCGCGGCGGCCGCGTCGGCGCTGCCGCCGGCCAACCCACCGGCGAGCGGGATCTGCTTGCGCAGGTGCAGTCGGGCGTGCGGCAGCACCCCCGCGTACCCGGCGAGGGCGTGCGCGGCGCGGATCACCAGGTTGGTGTCGTCCAGGGCCAGCTCGCCGGTGCCCTCACCCTCCATGGTCAGGGCGAGGGTGTCGCCCCGGCGGGCCGTCAGCTCGTCGTAGATCGAGATGGCGTGGTAGACGGTGTTCAGCTCGTGGTAGCCGTCCCGGCGCAGCGGGCCCACCCCGAGGTGCAGGTTGATCTTCGCGGGCACCCGTACCCGCACCGGGCCGATGGCCCCGCGTGGCTCGTCGTCGTCCGGTCGCCAGGCCTCGGTCACGGGGTGATGTCCCGCACGCGCAGGCGGATGTCGAACGGCTTGGCCACGATCAGCTCCTCGGAGGAGTCGGCGGCCAGTTCATACCTGCCGCCGACCAGGTCGTACGCGTACACGTGCACCGGATTCTGCTCGATCCGCCAGTAGTGCCGGATACCGGCGTCGGCGTAGTCGGCCGGCTTCTCCAGCCGGTCCCGACGACGGGTGCCGGGCGACACGACTTCGACGGCCAGCACGACCTGCTCGGCGTCGACGTAATGGTTCTCAACGACGACTGGCCGACTCAGTAGCAGCACGTCGGGCTCAAGTGTGTTGCGGTGGGTGAGCGCGACACCGACAGCGGTGACGGGCTCATACTCCGCGGGCGCGTGCTGAAACAGCCACATCCAGAGCCGGTTGCTGATGTTCTGATGACCAATGGTCGGGGAAGGGACCACGACGAGGACTCCGTCACGTAGCTCGACGCGGGGGGCGTCGTCGGGCAGGGCCAGCACGTCCTCGATGGTGTGGTTGGCCAGCCGCTGCCGGACGGGATCCGGACTCCACATGCTGTGGGCGGTGGGCTCGATCGGCTGCGCGGTCACTCGTACACCTCCTCGGCGGGCACGGCGTCAGCCTACTTCCCGGCCGGCGTACCGGCCGGGGCCGACGCGGCGATGGCGGCGAACTGCTCGACGGTCAGTGACTCCCCACGGGCGCCGGGGTCGACGCCGGCGGCGGTGAGCGCCGCGGCGGCCCGGTCCGCGCCACCGGCCCAGCCCGCCAACGCGGCGCGCAGCGTCTTGCGCCGCTGCGCGAACGCCGCGTCCACCACGGCGAAGACCCGCTCCCGCGGTACGTCGATGCGGGGCGGCTCGTGGCAGGTGAAGGCGACCAGGCCGGAGTCGACGTTGGGCACCGGCCAGAACACGTTCGGCGGCACCTTGCCGGCGCTCCGGGCCTGGGCGTACCAGGCGAGTTTCACCGACGGGATGCCGTACACCTTGGAGCCGGGACCGGCGACGAGCCGGTCGGCGACCTCCTTCTGCACCATCACCAAACCGTGGCGCAGGGTCGGCAGCACGGCGAGCAGGTGCAGCACAACGGGCACGGCGACGTTGTAGGGCAGGTTCGCCACAAGCGCCGTCGGTGCCGGGTCGCCCAGCTCGGCGGCGGCGATGCGCAGCGCGTCCGCGCGGTGCACGGTGAGCCGGGCGGCATCGCCCTCGGCGTGCCGGGCGACGGTCTCCGGCAGCGCCCCGGCGAGCACCGGGTCGATCTCCACGGCGTGCACGTGCCCGGCGACCGGCAGCAGCCCCAGGGTCAGCGAGCCGAGCCCGGGCCCCACCTCCAGGGCCACGTCGTCGGGGCTGAGGCCGGCGGCGGTCACGATCCGGCGCACAGTGTTCGGGTCGTGCACGAAGTTCTGGCCCAGCTTCTTGGTGGGCGCGACGCCCAACCGGGCGGCGAGTTCCCGGATCTCCGCCGGGCCGAGCAGGCTCACCACGGGCCGAAGGCCCGCTCGCCGGTGGCGGAGATGGCCCCGCACAGCTCGTCCAGGTCGCTGCCGGTGGTCGCGGCGAGCGCGCGGACGGTGAGCGGAATCAGGTACGACGCGTTCGGCCGGCCTCGGTACGGCATCGGGGTGAGGTACGGGGCGTCGGTCTCCACCAGCATCTGATCCAGCGGGGTGAGCGCGGCGGCCTCGCGTAGCGCCGTCGCGCTGCCGAAGGTGACGGTGCCAGCGAAGCTCAGCAGGTAGCCGCGGCGGACGCACTCGCTGGCGAAGTCGGCGTCGCCGGAGAAGCAGTGCAGCACCACACGGTCGGGAGCGCCCTCGTCGTCGAGGATGCGCAGCACGTCGGCGTGCGCGTCACGGTCGTGGATGACAAGCGTCTTGTCGTACCGCTTGGCGATGGCGATGTGCGCCCGGAAACTGTGCTCCTGCGCGGCACGCCCCTCGTCGCCGGTCCGGAAGAAGTCCATTCCGGTCTCGCCGATCCCCCGGACCCGGTCGCGGGCGGCGAGGGACTCGATCTCCCGCAACGCCTCGTCGAGGTCGCCGAGCCGGGGTGCCTCGTTGGGGTGCAGCGCCACGGTGGCCAGCACCGCGGGGTACTCGTCGGCGATGTCCGCGCCCCACCGGGACGAGGCGACGTCCACGCCCACCTGGACCAGCCGGTCCACGCCGACCTTGGTGGCCAACGCGATGGCCACGGCGACCGGGTCGTCGGCCGGCCCGCCGCCGGGCACACCGGCCTCGCTGACCGTGATGTCCAGGTGGGTGTGGCTGTCCAGCACCGCCCGGGGCAACGACTCGGGGGCGGGCGGAAACTCTCCGGCCCGCCGGGCGGCACGCTCGCGGCGGGATTCAGTGGGCTCGCTCATCAGCGACAGCATCACACACCGGGCCTGTCCATCTGCCCGCCACCCGACGTTCACCCCGACTACGCCGCGCGACTCTACGGTCGCTCACGAGCGGACGCGACAGCGTGCGGACCTCATCCCACCGAGCAGCGAGGCGACGGCATGAGCGTCACTCCCCAGGCCGGTGGCAGCGCCGGCGAACGGACCGGACTGAACGTGGCGTTCGGTGGCGGCGTGTACCCGGCGGAGGAAATCGCCCGGGGCGCCGCGTACGAGTTGTTCAGCGCCGACGAGGTGGCCGGCTTCGAGTGGGCACCCCGCCCGGGTAGCGCCCTGCCGTGGCACCGGTTCGTGCACGTCACCGAGGTGACAGCTGTGCACGGGCTGACGGAGCCGGTCGACGAGCCGGAGACGCCGCTGCTGATACCCGCTCACCGCGAGCGGGGTTGGGCGTACCTGCACCAGCTCAGCCAGCAGCCGGCGGCAGCGGGCGACCCGACGCTGGCGGCCGCGCGCGCGTCGGCGGTGGTCCGGCGGGGCACCCGGATGATGAAGGTGCTCTCGGCCCAGCAGCTCGCCGGCTACCTACGGGGCTGGCTGCCGCACGGCTTCTGCTACCGCGAGCACGATGTGGCGCATCTGCGAACGCCGGCGACGACGACGGTGCTGCGTACGGACGGTGACGCTGGCCGGGACGGCACGGACGTGACGTACGCGCTGCGCTGGCGCGCGTCCGACCCGGGCGACTACGAGGTGCCGGTGGGCCCGGCACACCGTGGCCTGACCGCGCTGGCCGCCCGGGACCGGCTCGGCGCCCCGGTGCTCGGCACCGGCTTCGTGCCCAGCAACGGTCAGCTCATCCCGGAGTTCATCACCCGGGACTTCGCCGACCTGCCGATGCCGGCGAACGCCGCCCTCATCGCGTACCCGGCGGAGGGGATGGAGGTGGTGCTGTACACCTACCAGGCCGAGCAGCGCGGGTGGCTGCGGATGGTGGGCCCGCAGTGGCGGCACCTGCTGGCCGCGGTGCCGGGGCTCTCCCCGGACCAGGAGTACGTGCCGAACGCCGACGCCCCCCGCTCCACCCAGCTGGTCGGCATGTACGGCGACAGCGAGTACGAGGCGGTCGCCGACCTGCCCGGTGGGTTCCGGGTGCTGGCGATGACCCGGGCGGCCCGTTACCCGGTCGACGCGGTGGCCCGCCGGCTCCGGTTCGCCCAGTGGCGGGGGGTGCCGTGCCTTGTGCTGCGGGAGGAGGCCGGCTGGCTGCGGGTGCGCCTGCGCTACCCGAACCCGGACACCCTGGTCACAACCGGCGCGCAGTGCCAGGAACGCGGCGTCTACGAGGCCTGGGCGCCGGGCGCCGAGGTGACCGACGACCAGGTGATGGACACCCGGTACGCGATGTGACGGCGCGCGGCGGCGGGCGCACCCGCCGCCGCGCGTCGTGCGGTCAGTCGGCGAGCCGGGCCAGTTCCTCGTCGACGATCGACGGATCGAGCTTGCGGAACACCGGCTTCGGCGCGGCCAGCGGGCGGCCCGCCTCGATCGACACCGACTCCCAGCGCGCGCCGACGGTGTAGTCCCCGGTCAGCACCGGGTACGCCGGGCCGCCGTCCAGGTCGTCGACCTGCTCGATCACCGGCATCGGCGCGTGCACGCCGGTGCCCCCGAGCAGCTCGTGCACCTGCTGCGCGGAGTGCGGCAGGAACGGGGTGAGCAGCGTGTTGGCATCGCTGATCACCTGAAGGGCGACGTGCAGGATGGTGCCCATCCGGGGCTTGTCCGCCTCGTCCTTGAGCTTCCAGGGCGCCTGCTCGGAGAGGTACCTGTTGGCCTCGGCGACCACCTTCATGGCCTCACCGATCGCCTGCTTCTGCCGGTGCCGGCCGATCAGGTCGCCGACGGTGGTGAACCCGGTCCGGGCGACGGCGAGCAGCGCCTCGTCGGCCTCGGTGAGCCCGGCCGGGTCGACCGGCGGGATCGTCCCGAAGTTCTTCGCGGCCATCGAGACGCACCGGTTGACCAGGTTGCCCCAACCGGCGACCAACTCGTCGTTGTTGCGGCGAAGGAACTCGGCCCAGGTGAAGTCGGTGTCGTTGCTCTCCGGGCCGGCGGCGGCGATGAAGTAGCGCAGCGCGTCGGCGTCGTAGCGCTCCAGGAAGTCGCGAACGTAGATGACCACCTTGCGGGACGAGGAGAACTTGCGCCCCTCCATGGTCAGGTACTCGCTCGAAACCACCTCGGTGGGCAGGTTGAGCCGACCCAGCTCGCCCGGCTCACCGTCGCGGGAGCCCTCACCGGAGTAGCCGGAGAGCAGCGCCGGCCAGATCACCGAGTGGAAGACGATGTTGTCCTTGCCCATGAAGTAGTAGGACCGGGCGTCCTTGCCCGCGCCGTCGGCGGACCAGTACTTCCGCCACGCGTCCGGGTCGCCGGAGCGACGGGCCCATTCGATCGAGGCGGACAGGTAGCCGATGACCGCGTCGAACCACACGTAGATCCGCTTGTCCGACCGGTCGCGCCAGCCGTCGAGCGGGATCGGTACGCCCCACTCCAGGTCACGGGTGATCGCCCGGGGCTGGAGGTCGTCGAGCAGGTTGCGGGAGAACCGCAGCACGTTCGGCCGCCACCCCTCGCGGGTGTCCAGCCACTGCCGCAGCACCTCGGCCAGGGCCGGCAGGTCCAGGAAGAAGTGCTCGGTCTCGACGAACTTCGGAGTCTCTCCGTTGATCCGCGACTTCGGGTTGATCAGGTCGATCGGGTCGAGTTGGTTGCCGCAGTTGTCGCACTGGTCACCGCGGGCGCTGTCGTACCCGCAGATCGGGCAGGTGCCCTCGATGTAACGGTCGGGCAGGGTGCGCCCGGTGGACGGCGAGATCGCGCCCATCGTGGTCTTCGGCACGATGTAGCCGTTGCGGTACATCCCCTCGAACAACTCCTGCACCACCGCGTAGTGGTTGCGGGTGGTGGTGCGGGTGAACAGGTCGTACGAGAGACCGAGGCCGTGCAGGTCCTCGACGATCACCCTGTTGTACCGGTCGGCCAGCTCGCGCGGGGTCACCCCGTCGGCGTCGGCCTGCACCTGGATCGGGGTGCCGTGCTCGTCGGTGCCGGAGACCATGAGCACGTCGTGGCCGGCCATCCGCATGTACCGGGCGAAGACGTCGGAGGGAACGCCGAAACCGGAGACGTGGCCGATGTGGCGGGGGCCGTTGGCGTACGGCCAGGCCACTGCCGCGAGAACGTGACTCATGAGCAGTGAGCCTAGTGACCCGTCCGGGGCGTTCGCGAACCAATAGGGGGTGCCCGACCGGCGGACCGGGCCGACCGCCTCGCCCGTTGGTCCGATTTGTCGTCGACACGCGGCTCACCTGCCCGTTTCACCTCCTGGTGCGGTGTGCAATGAACGTCGTGACGGGCAGAGGAGCGGCGCGGGACCACGAGGACCCTCCCACCGGGTCGGCGGTCGGCGACGACCCGGGGCCCGGGCCCGCCGCGTCGCGGGTCGCCGGGGTCGCGCCGCAGCCCCGGCTCGTGTCCAGCGCCGACCCGGGTGCGCTGCGGCCCACCCCGGCGGGGAGGTCCACCGCAGCGGCCCGCCCCGCGCCGGCGGCGCCGTCACCCACACCGACTCGTCCGACCCCGGGGGCACCCGTACCCAGCCCGGCCCGGCCCGGCTCGTCGGGCCCGCCGGCCGACTCGGCGCCGGCCGGCGCGGAGCCCGTCGAGGTGGAGCCCGTCGAGGTGGAGCCCACCACCGGCGCGCCGGTGGACGCGGTGCCGCGTCGGGTGCCGGTCCGGCAGCAGGGCCGCCGGCAGCGCGGCCATGGTCCCGACGGCGGCCCGCCGGAGGACGACGGTGGCGCTTTCTGGGCGCCGATCGAGCAGGTGCACTGGGACGGCACCCCGATTCGTAAGGACGCGGCACCGGCGCGGTTCCGCGGCTTCCGGGTGGCGCGGCGCCGGGCACCTCACCGCACGCCACTGCCGCCGGACCCGCTGCCCGGGCTCGCCGCGCTGGTGGTGCTGAGCCTGGTCGCGGCCTTCTTCGCCTGGGTCAGCGCCGGCCCGTTCTGGCTCGCGGTCGGGCACGCCCGGACCGGCACCGTGGTGATCGACGGCTGCTCCGGCGACGGTCTCACCCTGCGCTGCCGGGGGATCTTCACGGCCGAGGACGGGCGGTTCATCACCCATGGCGTCCGGGTCAGTGGCGTGCCCGCCGAGGGGAGCACGGCCGGCACCGCGCTGCCGGCACGGATGACCGGCCCGGACAGCGGTACCGCGTACGCGGACGTCGGCGTGGGCCGGCACCTGCGCTGGCTGCCCGGTCTGCTGGTGGTGCTGGCCTGCGCCGCCGGCATCGTCCGGTTGACCGGGTCGGCCCGGCTGCCCGGTCGCCGGCAGCGCCGCTGGGCCGTGGCCGCCGCCGTCGCCGGCCCCACACTGATCACCGTCGGCTTCCTGATCGCCGGGTGGTGACCCGGTCGTCCGGCGAGCCGGACCACCTCGATCAGCTGTGCACGATCGTGTAGACGTCCCGGCGGCGCAGCGCGTACTCGGTGGCGACGTCGCTGATGGCATCCCGGCGGGACCGGCCGGCGGCCTCCCGCTCGGCGACGGCGGCGCGAAGGGTCTCGTCGTCGGGGCGTTCGGCAGCGGTCACCGGGGCTCCGGCCACCACCAGGGTGATCTCTCCACGCGGGTCCCCCTCGGTGGCCCACCGGGCCAGCTCGCCGAGGGGGCGACGGAGCACCTCCTCGTAGGTCTTGGTGAGTTCGCGGCAGAGCGCGGCCGGCCGGTCCGCCCCGAACGTGTCGGCCAGGTCGGTGAGCGTCGCCCCGATCCGGTGCGGGGCCTCGAAGAAGACCAGGGTGCGCTCCTCGGCGGCGAGGGCGCGCAACCGGGACCGACGGCCACCGGGGGTGCGCGGCAGGAAGCCCTCGAAGCAGAACCTGTCGCAGGGCAGCCCGGAGACGGCCAGCGCTGTGGTGACCGCGCTGGGCCCGGGGGCGACGGTGACCGGCGCACCGACGTCCAACGTGGCACGGACCAGCCGGTAGCCGGGGTCGGAGACGCTGGGCATCCCGCCGTCGGTGACCAGCGCCACCACGTACCCGCCGAGGATGACCTCGACCAGTTCGGGGGTGCGCCGCTCCTCGTTGCCCTCGAAGTAGGAGACGATTCGACCGCCGACGGTGAGGTCGAGATCGCGGGCCAGCCGGGTGAGCCGTCGGGTGTCCTCGGCGGCGACCACGTCGGCGCTGATCAGCACCTCCCGGAGTCGGGCCGAGGCGTCGGCGGGGTTGCCGAGCGGGGCACCGAGCAGAATCAGGCGCCCAACTTCGGACATTTCACCCACGAATTCGTCTCCTTCATTGCAGGGAATACCGGTATCAGGGACGACGGACGCCACCGGACACCTTGGCAGCCTACGATCGCCGGGTGACGAGTGCGTCGACAGCGCAGAGCCCGAGCGCAGATCCGGACAAGATGATCCAGGTGACGGGCGAGCCCAGTGCCACCCAGGAGCCGACGGCACCGAGCGCCGAGGGCGGCGGGGTGGTCGCCGTGGTCCGGCGACGGTTCGCCACCGTCGACACCCAGGCGGACAGGTTCTCCTGGCTGGCCACGGCAGTGGTGGTGGCCATCGCGGCGATCGTGCGCTTCGTCGGGCTGTCCAGCCCGAAGGGCAAGATCTTCGACGAGACGTACTACGCCAAGGACGCCTACGGCCTGATCTCCCGTGGCGTGGAGTGGAACTACAAGGACAACGTCCCGTCGTACGTGGTGCACCCCCCGCTGGGCAAGTGGTTGATCGGCGTCGGCGAGTGGGCCTTCGGCTACCAGGACGCGGATTCGAAGGTCTCCGTTCCCGGTCACCTGATGACCACCGCACCGGAGTTCGGCTGGCGATTCTCGGCGGCGGTGATCGGCACGCTGTCGGTGCTGCTGCTGGTCCGCATCGGTCGGCGGATGTTCCGCTCGACGGTGCTCGGCTGCGCGGCCGGCCTGCTGCTCGCCCTGGACGGCTTCCACCTGGTGCTGTCCCGGGCGGCCCTGCTCGACATCTTCCTGCTGTTCTTCGTGCTGGCCGCGTTCGGCGCACTGGTCCTCGATCGGGACGCCCGCCGTCGACGCTGGGCACGGGCCCTGGACGACGGGCTCGATCCGAGCCAGCCGGGCCGGGCCGGGCGCCCGCCGACCGGTTGGCGCACCTGGCCGTGGTGGCGGCTGGCGGCCGGGGTGCTGATCGGCTGCGCCTGCGCGGTGAAGTGGAGCGCCCTGTACTTCGTGCCGGCCTTCGCGCTGCTGGTGCTCTTCTGGGAGGTCGGCGTCCGCCGCTCGGCGGGGGTCCGCCGCCCCTGGCGGGACACGCTCGTCGACGAGCTGCCCTGGCTGGTGCTCGCCGGCGTGCTGATGGTGGGCACCTACCTCGCCACCTGGTCGGGCTGGCTGCTCACCGACGACGGTTACTACCGGCTCGCGTCGGCCTACCCGAGCGCACCGCTCAGCGACCGCCCGTTCATCGGCCCGCTGATCAACCTCTTCGAATACCACCGCGCGGCGTACGGCTTCCACGCCCAGCTTGACGACGCGCACAAGTACCAGTCGTGGCCGTGGCAGTGGCTGCTGTTGGGCCGGCCGGTGGCGTTCCACTACGCCGGCGACGGCGTCTGCGGCGCGGCGAGCTGCGCCTCGGAGATTCTGCTGCTCGGCACCCCGCTGCTCTGGTGGTCGTTCCTGCCGGCTCTGGTGGCACTGGCCTGGCTGGGTGTGGCCCGTCGGGACTGGCGGGCCGGCGCGATCCTGCTCACCGTTGCCGCCGGGCTGCTGCCGTGGTTCTGGTTCGCTCTCGACGGCCGGACGATGTTCTCGTTCTACGCCGCGCCGGCGGTGCCGTTCCTGGTGCTGGCCGTGGTGTACGTGCTGGGCGCGCTGATCGCGCCCGCCGGGGGTGACGTGGGTACGGTGACGCCGCTGGTGCCCGGTGACCCGGCTTATGAGCGCCGACTGGTGGGCAGCATCGCGGCGGGGGCGTACGTGCTGCTGGTGGCGCTCTGCTTCGCGTACTTCTATCCGATTTTTGTCGGTCGGGTGATTCCGTACTCGGACTGGCTGTCCCGGATGTGGCTCGACGGTCGGTGGATATAAGCATCGACAGGCGACGCGCCGCACAGCGCGACGGAAGAAGGGCCCGCACGCCGAAGCGTGCGGGCCCTTCTTGACAAAGACGCGCGCCCCGATCGCCTGCCACGGGGGAAGCGGGCGATTGGGGCGCGCATGAAGAGCTTAACCACCGCGCACCACCGGCACAACGGGTCGACTTGGGTCAGATTTCCGACGGAGGCTGGCCGAGCCGACCCCTTCCCTCTCACAGTTGACCGAGGGTGACCCGGCATGGACCCTGAGCGCGGGTGCTGCCGATCAGAGGCGAACCCCGACGTGGGCGGCCCCGCCGTTTCGCACGCCCGCACCCAAACGATCATCCAAAGTGGATCTCACTACACTGCGGGTCGTGATCAACTTCAGACGATCGGCGGCGGTCCTTATCGGACTGTTGGCGACCACCGCGCTGACCGGCCCGGCACAGGCCGACGAGGAGCCGGCGCCCGAGCCGCCCCGGGTCGAGCTGGTGCTCGACGTCAGCGGGTCGATGCGCGCCGCCGACATCGACGGACGCACCCGGATCTCGGTCGCCCAGCAGGCATTCAACGAGGTGGTTGACGCGCTGCCCGAGGAGACACAGCTCGGCATCCGGGTGCTCGGCGCGACCTACCGCGGCAAGGACAAGAAGGTCGGTTGCCAGGACACCCAGCAGATCGTGCCGGTCGGGCCGGTGAACCGGTCCGCCGCGAAGGCGGCGGTGGCGACACTTCGGCCGACCGGGTTCACTCCGGTCGGGCTTGCGCTGCGCTCCGCCGCGCAGGACCTGGGCGCCGGGGCCACCACCCGGCGGATCGTGCTGATCACCGACGGCGAGGACACCTGCGCTCCGCCGGACCCGTGCGAGGTGGCCCGGGAACTGGCCGCCCAAGGCACCAGCCTGGTCGTCGACACCCTCGGCCTGGCCCCCGACGACAAGGTTCGCCGGCAACTGCTCTGCATCGCCAGCGCCACCGGCGGGACCTACACCGCCGCCCAGAGCGCCGAGGAGCTGACCGACCGGATCAAACAGCTCGTCGAGCGGGCCGGAGACACGCACACCCGGGCCCCGACAGTTGTCGGCGGCACGAGCGCGTGCGACTCGGCGCCACTGCTCGCCCCCGGCGTCTACGCCGACCGGGAGGCATTCTCCGAGCATCGCTACTACCGGGTGCCGATCCGCCCCGGGCAGGAGCTGCGAGCTTCGGTGAGCATGGCGCTGGACCGGGCCGTCAACCGGGACTACGGGGTGCTGCTGCGGGCCACCGCGGCCGACGGCCGGGAACTCGTCCGCGGCGCGGACGCCGGTAGCGGGCGGGCCGACGTGCTCTCCGCCGGGCTGCGCTGGTCGGCCACCGCCGACGACGAGGACGCCGCCGAGACCGAGCAGAGCGCCGCGCCGGTCATCGAACCCACCACCGTCTGCCTGGTGGTCAGCAATTCGTTCGCCCCGCGCCCCGGCACCGCGGCCACCCCGGGCATGCCGGTGGAGTTGACCATCGACGTGGTCGCCGCCGCACCCGCACCGGACGGACCGGACCTCGGCCGGGGCTGGGTGCTGCTCGCACTGCTCACCATCGCCGGTCTGCTCACCGGTCTGCTCGCCGGTCTGCTCACCCGCTGGTGGGTCGCCACCTGGAGGGAGAACTGATGCGTACCGCACTGTTCCGGTCGATGGCGGCGCTGCTCGCCGCCGGCACGGCCGCTCTGCTCCCCACTGCGGCCGCCGCCGCACCAACCCCCTCCCCGGGTGCCACGCCGGTGAACCGTGCCGGCACGTCGTTCCTCACCGCCACCCCGATCACCGCCGGACAACCGGTACGGGTGGATGCCTCGATCGGCGATCACCTCTACTGGTCGTTCCCGGCGACGGCCGGCCAGGTGCACGAGATCAGCGCCACCGTCACCTTCCCGAAGGGACGCAGCGGCGCCTCCACCTGGACGGTGGACGTCTTCGACGGGCTGCGCCGACGCCAGGCGTGCACGGCGGGGGCCCAGACCCCGACAGTGGACGCGAAGGCGTCGAACGTGGTGCTGGGTTGCACGCTGCGCGAGGTGCGGCCGTGGGCGGAACCCTGGTCGGCCGACCCACTGCCCGGCACGTACGTCGTCCGACTCTCGGTGATCGAGCTGCCGGAGCCGGATCTGGGCGCGCCGATCGACGTCGACCTGCTGGTGGGCACCATCGCCGACCGGGGCGCCTCGGCTGACGACGGCGAATTGGCCGCCCCGCTGGTGCCGAACACCAAGGCCGGCACGGTGCTCAACGCCGTACCCCCGGTGGACGCGGAGGCCGACGACGAGAGCGGCTCGCTGACGGACTGGTTGCCGGATCTCGGCTCGCGCTGGGTCTGGACCGGCATCGGCGGCGCGCTCGCCGCGGTGGCCGGCGTGTTCGGATTCGCGCTGACCCGACGCCCTCGACGTCGCTGAGACGCCCCCTCTGGTGGCCCCGCCCAGCGGCGGGGCCACCAGAGGCTCAGCGCCGCCGGGAACCGCGCGGCAACCAGCCGATGAACCTGTCCTGGAGCGACATCACCGGAGCCGCGCGCAGATCCTCGGTGGCGGCGGCGAGACAGGAGCCCAGATAGACGCTGAGCATGGCGCGGTCACCCCCGTACTCCGCCAGCAGCCGGGTACGCTTCGTCGCGCACGGCCACTCGTCACCGCAGGAGCCGCAGCTCCAGCAGGGCGTCTTCGGGGCGTGTTCGTCGGCCCGCACCCCCGGCCGTTCCAGACCATCGGTCATCGCACGTCCTTCCAGATGTCCACGGGACTGGCGGCTGCCGTGCCGGCCAGCATTGATGGTGGTCCCCCCGGAGCCATCAGGGAGAGCGCTGCGCGTCCCTCCGGTGTTACATCTTTGCGGTACCTTCGTCCGTCGTGGGAGTCGGAAATTTGACGGTTAATTTGATGCGTCATTCCTACCGACCAGTAGGTCACCGGAATGCGTGACCTGCTGCCATCGACGGTCGCCGTCGCCGTCGCCGGGCCGGAGGACTGGACGGGCGAGTTGTTCCCCGCTGAGCAGGCATGCCTCGGCGAGCGGGCGGTGCAGACCCGTCGGCGGGACTTTGCCGCGGGCAGGATTTGCGCCCGCAGGGCACTGCGCGACCTCGGCCTGCCGTCGACCGCCGTTCCGGCCGCCGCCGACCGCGCGCCGGTCTGGCCGGCCGGGATCGTCGGCAGCATCACCCACACCGCCGGCTACTGCGCCGCAGCGGCGGCGCACACCACCGACATCCGGTCCGTCGGGATGGATGCCGAGCAGCACCGCGAGGTCAATCCGGGAGTACGCCGACTCGTGCTGCTGCCCGAGGAGGAGGTCCTCTGCGACCGGCTGCCCAGCGGCACCTACTGGCCGATCGTGCTGTTCAGCGCGAAGGAGACCGTCTACAAGGTGTGGCATCCGGTCGTCCGCGGCTGGCTGGACTTCCACGACGCCCGACTCGACATCGATCCGGATGCCGGCACCTTCACTGCCCGGATCACGTCGGCCCGGGTGGACGCGGCGGGGGTCGACGACCCACCGACATCGATCAGCGGCCGATTCGTGATCGCCGACGGGCTGGTCCGTACCGCTGCCGTGCTTCCCGCACGTTGACCTCGCCCGTTACTCATAGCGATGAATGGAATACCGATCCATATTGGCCGTCGGTGACCAGCTGAACACCGTCCACGCTGGCCAGATGGGTTTTGCGTCCTCGCGGTGGGAAGCCCACCGGCGTGGCGATTGGACGCTCCACCACCCACGGTAACGTCGAAGAGTTCCCGCACCGCACGTACCGAAGCGTCAAGGAGTACGGTGACCCACCCCCAGCCTCGCGTTACGCCGCACGACCCCCGACAGCCGAACCCGCAGCCGCCGACCCGCTCGTTCGCGGCGACACCGCAGCCGCCGTTCTCGGGGGCTGCGTACCCGGCGGCGGGCGGGAACACGGGCGATGGCGGCGGATATCGGGCACCCGGCGGCTCCGGCTACCCGATCATCGCACCACCACCGGCGCTGACGGACCGCGCCAAGAAGTCCGTCGTGGTCGTCGCGGTCACCGCGGCCGTACTCACCCTGCTCACCTGCGCCGGCGGCATCGTGGCGGTCGTCATCGGCACCAAGGGCACCTCGACCACGGTGAGCGAGGCACAAGCCACCCCGCCGACCCCGCCGACGAACGGCGACACCCGCAGGATGTCGCCGGGCGACACCCTGGTCGTCAACCGCGAGGCCGGCACCGTCGAGATCACCGTGACGAAGTTCAGCAGCGCCACCAAACCCTGCAAGTCCCACGGACTGAAGCCCGGCGAGGGCTTGTACGTGATCGCCGACGTGACGGTGGCTGTCACCAAGGGCACCGCGTCGACGAACCCGCTCTACTTCCAGTGGGTCGCCGCCGACGGCACCAAGACCACAGCGATCGGTGGAGCCTTCTCCGGCTGTGGCAAACCGATGCCGGCCGTCGACGACCTGACCGCCGGCACCAGAAGCACCGGCAGCGTGGTGTTCGACGTGCACGACACCTCCGGCGCGCTGGAGTACCACGACCAGTTCCAGACCGCCGGTTCCTGGAAGCCGTGACGCGCTGACGCGACGTGGGGCCGACCCGTCCGGGCCGGCCCCACGAGGTGGGAGAGTCGGTGGGTCAGCAGCCCGTCCAGCGCACCGGAGTCAGCCGGTCGGCGAGGACGTTGCGGAACCCGACGATGGTGCCCGAGTCGGAGATGGACCGGGCGCCGACGACCACCCCGGTGCCGCCGCCCGGCAGGACCCGGGAGGTGGAACCCCTGGCAACGCGGTCACCACCGACAACGACGCCCTTGGCGTTGACGCCGGTCAGAGCAGGCATGTCCCGGTCGAGCAACGTGTGCGAGCCGTTGCGAAGATCCCACCGAACCCTGGTCGACGTGGTGCTGCCGCTCAGCGATACCTGGCCGATCGCCCAGCGACCCGCCGCCGCGCCGGCAGTGCTCCACTCGGCGCCGGGGAATGTGAGCGCGTCGATCCTCCCGTTCGGCCGGCGGACCCAGCTGTTCCAGTCTCCGAAGGGTCCGGCGCTACCGACGATGGTCCCGTTGTCGGTGATCCCACCTGCCTGGGCGTCGAACGGGGCGTCGAGCACCTCCACAGTGCCCGGATGAGCGGCCGGCCAGCGCAGCGCGACCATTTCCCCGGAGTCGATGTCGGAGCCGTGGCCGACGATGTCACCGGCATCGTTGATGGCACTGACATACGTGGCGGTGGATGGCAGCACCGGCAACTGCTCGAGCTTGCCGTCGCGGTACCTCCACGGCTGCCCGTAGCCGTTCTCCGCCGATCCGTTGCCGATCACGACGCCGTCGGCGTTGATGTCTACGGGGGTGTCCGTGCTCTTCGACTCCAGTTCGGTGACCCGCCGCCCGTCCCAGAACAGCAGCAGGTACTGGTTGTCGGTCTCACCGACCCGCAGCGCTGTCCCCGCGACGTAGCGCCCCGTCGGGTCGACCGCGTTCGCGTCGGCGCGATAGGTGTCGGTCGGGTACGGCAGTGTGCTGATCTTGCAGGTGCGGGGGGTCGCCCCGCTGGGCGCGGCGGTCGCCGTCCCGGAGACGGCGACCCCGAGAGAGGTGGCCAGCAGACCGGTCGCGGTGGCTGCGAGCATCCGGCGTCGAGTGCTTCGGTTCATCCTTGCTCCCCGTGTGGGGCCCGGGTACTCCCGGGCTTTCGGTTGATACCGGCTCCACAGGTGAGCTGGCTGTACGGTTGCGTACTGTCAGCCAAGGGACAGAAGTGGATCCGGCGGAGCTACCGCCCCCATGCCTCGGTGGCGGTGACGACCGGGCGGCCGGTGCGTACCGACTCCTCGATGGCGAGGCTGATCAGGTGGTCCTGGCAGGCTTCCGCAAGCGGATAGGGAGCCGGGCCCTCCTCCCGCGCCCACGCCCCGGCGCGAGCGAGGATGTCGGCCACCGCGATGTCGTCGTCGGACATCCCACTGCCGACGAACGGGTTGCGGTAGACAACGTCGCCGTCGAAGCTGATGTGCTTGAGGTCGAGCCCTTCCAGGTTGAGATCGAGACCGGTCTGCCGCCTGGTCAGTAACGACTCCACCGGCGTGCTCGGGTCGATCAGGCGGACCACCCGATCGTCCACCAACTCGCCGCGCGAGCCCCGGACCACCAACCGGCGGGTGCGCAGCGGGTTCCACCACTGGTTGTCGGTGAAGTCGTACAACCCCATCCGCCCGCCGAAGTCGATGGTCGCGAGGGTGGTGGAGAGCTGCTGCGGGGTGTCGTCGCCGCTCCAGCCGGCCGGCGAGAGCGGGTTGGCCAGCGGCGCGACGAAGGCGCGCGCGCTCACCTCGGCGCTCTCGTGACCGACGCCGAGCAGACCCCGGATCAGTGAGACCGCGTGGTACAGGTGGGTCGAGGAGATCTGAACCGAGGTCGGCTCACCGAGCACCCCGGCGCGGACCAACGCCAGCCGCGCCGCGTGCCCGGGCATCAGCAGGTACTGCTCGGCGACCTGCACCAGGCCGCTGCCTCCGACGTCGGCCCAGAGCGAGCGCAGACCCGCCAGGTCGGGGGCGGGCGGCGTCTCGGCGAGCACCGGTACGCCGGCCGCTACCAGCTCCCGGGTCGCCTCGGGCGTCACCGGCCACGGCACCGACACGATGACGAAGTCCGGCCGCTCGTGGGCGAGCATCTCCGCTGTCGTGCGGAAGGTCGACACGCCCCAGTCGGCCGTCACGGCGGCGCCCCGTGATTCGGTACGCGTCACCACCCCGGTCACCCGGAAACTGTCGGGGAGCAGCCGGGCCAGGCGAAGGAAGAACTCACCTCGCCAGCCGCTGCCGACGATGCCGAACCGGGTCTGGGCCACCGAAGTCATCTGGGCTCCTCACGTAGAGATCCGGATGCTAACCGTTCCACTTCGCTACGGTTGCGCTGATGAACACCGAGCCGATGCGGGCCGTGCCCGTGCTGGTGCCCGACGCGGGACCGCCCCTGGACTACTACGTGGTCCTACCTCGACCCGACGACAGCGGCGCGTCCACCACTGTGGACGGGATCGTCGTCGAGGAGTTCACCCGCCACCACGACTTCACCACGACGGGGCTGGACAGCGCTGGCTGGACACCGGAGGCCGGCTGGTGGAGTTCCGCCGCGCTGAGCCGCGCCATGCGCACCGACCCCGAGGTGCTGGCGCGAATGCTTCCCACCTCCCGCCGGGATGCCGAGCAGGTCTACCGCGCGCTCGGTGGTGGGCAACTGCCTGACGATTTGGTGCTTCGTACGCACTTCCTCGACCATCAACCGATCGCCACTGCCCCGCCGCTGCGGCTCGGCCCGGCGCAGCCACCGGCCGGCTTCCACGAGCGACGGGTGTACCGGGTCCTCTTCGCCAAGGATCTCGGCGCCGGGCAGGTGGCGAGCCTCCGGACGGCCTGGCGGTCACCGGCGGGTGGCACTGTCGCGTCAGTCGCGAGCGGTCGTCTCGACCAGCACGGCGACCAGTTCACCTGGGAGCTGCGCCGCGTCGGCCACTCCCTCGCCTGGTCTCTCGACGTGACCGCGCTGCTGAGGACCGACGCCACAGCGGCGCTCGGCTCGACCCTTTCCGAGCTGACGAACGTCCTGCGCCAGCACGGCCTGATACCGGTGACGACCGAACGCTTCGCCTAGGTGGATCAACGCCGGGTCGTCACGACCTGGTCGTGGGTCGGTCACGCACCCCGAAGATCGCAAAAGGCCGTCTCCGACTTGCGGAAACGGCCTTTGACCTGGGGTGGAGCTGAGGGGATTTGAACCCCTGACCCCCTCGATGCGAACGAGGTGCGCTACCAGTCTGCGCCACAGCCCCCCGCCGGCGAACCGGCTTCGGTCCCACCCGGCTTACACCGGGCGGGCCGGCAGCAAGGCTAACAGGTCGTCGGCCTCCACCGCGAATCCGCCCCCGGCCCGGCGCTCCGGCCCGCCCAAAGATCGACTCGGGTTCCGTGAGATCGGGGCATCCCGGACGCCCCAACCACCCGACTTCCAGGAGTCCGAGTCGATCAAGCCAGCCGGGCGCGGCCGGGACCGAGGCGCGGCCAGGCACCGCCGGGACCGGGGCACCGCCGGGACCGCGTCAGGCGCCTCGGCCAGCCTCGTAGGGGCGGCCGCGCAGGCCGCCCGACCGCCGGTACGAGACCGATCCACCGTTGACCGCCGCCGGCAGGTCTCCCGGCCGGTCCAGGCCCATGGCGGCTCGGCGTACCCCTTCGCGCTGGGCGGCGAGGCGGCGCTGCGCCTCCCGGCGGGCCGCGGCCCTACGGGCCTGCTCCCGGCGCACCTCGGCCTGCCGGGCGGCCAACCAGGCAGCCTCCCGGGCTCGGGCGCGGCGGCGGCGGCGCCCGGCCAGGGCCTGACCCCGCAGGTGCACGACGTAGAGGGCCAGGAGGAGGAAGGTGACCCCGAAGCCGACCCAGAAGCCGGGGCTGACGAACAGCACACCGATCAACTCGACGACGTTGAGGAGCAGCAGGGCGGCGAGCACACGGCGACGCCGATAGACGGCGGGGGTGTGCTGCCGGTGCGGCGGCGGGCGGCGACGGGACCGCTTCGGCGCGGCGGGCACGGCGCGCAGTCGACCGGAGCGGCGGACGGCCGGCGGCGCGGAGACCGGCGCTCCCAACACACCGGTAGTCGCGTCTTCACTGAGGGTGACGATCAGTGAGCGCGGAGGATGGACGGGTCGCCGTCCCGGCACAGTGCGGCGCCGTCGGCGGCGCTGGAGCACCCGCGCCGTCGACTGCGCCCGCTCCGCCACCAGCCGCTCGGTGGCGTCGTACCGGCGAACCAACGCCGGGGCCAGGGCGAGCAGGCCGGCGGCGGCGAGGACGGCGAGGAGCACCGAGGTCGGCACCCTCACCCCTCCCGTCACCGAATTCGAAGCAACCGCCACCCGACCGCAGGATCTTCCATCGATCACGCCTGGGCGCGTGGATCGTCCGGCCGGGGAGCGCTTGCCGCAGCTTGCAGTTACTTGAGGTTACGGCGCACCGACCGGGTTGCCACCGCGCCGCGCCGATCCCGTCCGTGGGACGAGTGGGCGGATGTCGGGAAATCCTCCTACCGCGCGTTGGCGCGAATCCGGTGCCAGCGGGCCAGCAGGCCACCCTCGGCGGCGATCTCCTCACTCGTCATCGCGTACCCGATGTGGTCCCGCCAGGCGCCGTCGATGTGCATGTAGCGCACGTGGTACGACTCCTCGCGGAAGCCCAACTTCTCCACCACCCGCCGGGACGGCCGGTTCTCCGGACGGATGTTCACCTCCACCCGGTGCAGCCCGCCCGGGCCGAACGCGTGGTCCACGGCGAGCGCCAGCGCAGTCGGGATCACACCCTGGCCGGCGGCCCGGGCGTCCACCCAGTAGCCGACGTAGCCGGAGCAGAGCGCCCGCCGCACGATGCTGCCCACGTTGATGTGCCCGACCAGCCGGTCCCGGTCGGCCTCACGCAGGCAGACCGCGAACGGCATGCCCTCACCCTCGCGGGCCGAGCGCCGCTGGTCACGGTGCACCCAGCGGAACGCGGCCGGCGAGTTCATCTCGTCCCAGCCGCCGGGCAGTGACGACTCCCAGGGTGCCAGCCAGGCCCGGTTGGCCCGCCGCACCTCCGACCACGCCGCCGCGTCGGAGCGCCGGTACGGCCGCAGCAGCACTGGGCCGTCGGCCAGTTCCACCGGCCAGCCCGGTGCCCGCGCGGGACCGAAGAGACTCACCTGGACAGTCTCCCGCGCGGGACCGTGTCGCGCACAAGTGGCCTCACCGCGTTCACCGCACAGATCCGACGATCACCCGACGCGGGCCGCGAGCGGGCCGGCCGGGACGCGTCACCGGCGGCGGTCCAGCAGCAGGACGTCCACTGTGGAGCCGGCCGCGGCAGTGCTGACCCGCTCGCCGAGCACCAGCAGCCCGTTGGCCTCGGCCAACCCGGAGAGGGTGAACGGTCCGCCGCTGAGCGGCTGGACCGTGTACCCGCCGCCGCGTCGCTCGGCGACGTGCGCCGGCCGGAACTCGCGAAGCCCGGTCGGCGACGACACGGTCTCCAGCAGGTGTGCCCGCACACTGGGTCGGAACACCGGTTCGGCACCGGCGAGCAGTTGGATGGCGGGGCGGGCCAGCACCTCGAAGCCGATCAACGCGGCACCCGGGTCGCCGGGCAGGCAGACCACCGGCACCTCCTCGGCGCCGACAGTGCCGAACCCGAGCGCGGTGCCGGGGTAGAGCGCCACGTCGGTGAAGGTGACCGGCCCGGCGCGACCGCCCTCACGGCGGGAGAGGATCCGACGCACCATGTCTCCGGGGCCGGTGCCGGTGCCCCCGGTCGTGATGATCAGGTCGGCACGCAGCGTCTGGTCCTCCAGCAGCCCGCGCAGCCCCTCCGGGTCGTCGTCGCAGATGCCCACCCGGTACGCCAGCGCGCCCACCTCGGCCGCCGCGGCGGTCAGCGCGTGCGAGTTCGCGTCCACCACCTGACCGGGCTGACTGCCCCGGCCGACGTCGACGAGTTCGTCACCGGTGGCCACGATGACCACCCGTGGACTGGGCCGGACCACCACGTGCCCGATGCCGGTCGCCGCGAAGACGGCGACCAGGGCCGGGGACACGTAGGTGCCGGCCCGAGCGAGCAGGGTGCCGGCGGGCAGTTCCTCACCCGCTCGGCGTACCCCGTACCCCCGTTTGGGGGTGCGGAAGATCTCCACTGCGGCCATGCCCTGGTCGGTCCACTCCACCGGGACCACGACGTCAGCGGCGACCGGCAGCGGAGCCCCGGCGGCCACCGAGAAGCACGAGCCGGGGGTGAGCCGGACCGGCCGCCAGCTCGCGGCGCCGAGATCGCCGACCACGTTGAGCCGGATGGTGCGACCGCCGGGCGTGCCGGAGGGGGCCGGGACGTAGCTCGGCCCCCTCCCCCCTCCGGAGATGTCCTCCCAGCGCGCGGCGTAGCCGTCCACGGCCGCCTGGTCGAAGGCCGGAAAGGCGTGCGGCGCGACGACGTCCTCGGCGAGGACGTTGCCGTGCGCCTGGGTGAGGTCGAGGTCGAGTGGCGGCAGCGCGCGCAACCTGCGCAGCACGCTGCCCAGGTAGTCGGCGAGCGGCGTCAACTCGTTCGCGGCCGCCTCGGCGTCGGCCGTCGCTGTCATGTACCAGATCCGCCTGCCGCGTCGGCCTTGACGAAGTCGGCCAGCCAGGACCGGAACTCGGCGCCCAGGTCCTCGCGCTCGGCGGCGATCTGCACCACCGTCTGGAGGTATCCCAGCGGCATGCCGGTGTCGTAGCGGGTGCCCCGGTAGACGATCGCGTGCACCGGGGTGCCCTCGGTACGCAGCAGCTCCATCGCGTCGGTCAGCTGGATCTCGCCGCCGCTGCCCGGCTTGGTCCGCCGGATCGCGTCGAAGATCTTGCCCGGCAACACGTAGCGGCCGAGCACCGCCAGGTTGCTCGGGGCGTCCTCCGGCTGCGGCTTCTCCACCATCCCGGTCACCTTGACGACCTCGCCGATGTCGGTCAGCTCCGACTCGGCCGGTTCGACGGAGGCGATCCCGTACCGCTTGGTCTCGGACGGGTCGACCTCGAAGAAGGCGAGCACCACACCGCCGGTGCGGGCCTGCAACTCCAGCATCGCCGGCAGCAGCGGCTCCGACGGCTTGACGAACTCGTCGCCGAGCAGCACCGCGAAGGCGTCGTCGCCGACGTGCGACTCGGCGTACCCGATGGCGTGGCCGAGCCCGAGCTGCTCGGGCTGCCGCACTGTGTAGATCTCGGCCAGCTCGCTGGGCCGACGTACGGCGGCCAGCCGCTCGGAGTCGCCCTTCTCCTCCAACCTGGTCTCCAGGTCCGGGCGACGGTCGAAGTGGTCCACCATCGACGTCTTACCCCGACCGGTGATCAGCAACACGTCACCGATGCCAGCCTGCGTGGCCTCCTCGACGATGTACTGCAACACCGGCCGATCCACCACCGGCAGCAGTTCCTTGGGCACCGCCTTGGTGGCCGGCAGGAACCGGGTGGCCAGTCCGGCGGCCGGGATGACGGCCTTGACCGCCAGGGGACGGCCGTTTGCGGCGACCGTCGATGAGGGGTTCGCTGAGTGCTCCGACATGCCGCGAGACTATCGGCCACGGCTCTGCCGCGGCGGGTGTGGCCCAGAAGACGCGCCGCCACCCGGCCCCGGCCGCGCCGCGTCCGGGCCGGCCCGCGCCGCGTCCGTCGCGACGTCCGGCGTGTCGTCGACCGAATCCGGTCGGGCGTGCGCCGGGCCCGCCAGCGATGATTCCGGTACGCACACCGCCGGGTCGGACCGGGCGGGCCCGCCCGGCTCCCGGCTGGCCTGCACCGGCTGGCCGGCGCGCGGCAGCCCGTCGGTTGGGCTCACCGCGCACGCGAGCACGGGAATTTCCCGGGTCGGCAGATCCGAGCGAACCTCGGCGACCCGGTACGTGTCACGGCCCGCCGCCTTGGCCGCATAGAGGGCGTCGTCGGCGGCCTCCAGCACCTCCCGCCCGGTGCTGCCGTGGTCCGGGAAGACGGCGATGCCCACCGACACGGTCACCAGGACCGGCCCGGCGTACGCCTCGACGGCGATGGGCGTGTCGCGCACCGCCGCGCCGAGCCGCTCGGCCACGATCGCCGCGCCCCGCGCGTCGGTCTCCGGCAGCAGCAGCACGAACTCCTCACCACCCTGGCGGAAGGCCAGGTCGACCTCCCGGATCTCCCCGCGCACCCGGCGGGCGAACTCGGCCAGGACGGTGTCCCCCGCGGCGTGCCCGTAGGTGTCGTTGACGTCCTTGAACCGGTCCAGGTCCAACGCGAGGACGCTGAGCATCCGCCCGAAGCGGCTGGCCCGTTCCACCTCCCGCCGGATCGACTCGCGCAGGTAGCGGTAGTTCCACAACCCGGTGAGCGGGTCGGTGAGGGAGAGCCGCTGCGCCTCCTCGTGCACCCGGACGTTGTCCACCGCCACGGCCGCGTGGCCGGCGAAGGTGCGCAGGGTGGCCAGGTCGTCGTCGTCGAACTCGTCGGCGCCCAGCCGGTCGTAGAGGGCCAGCACGCCGAGGGCGGCCGCCGCGCCCGCCTCGTCTACCGGCCCCGAGAATCCGCCGAGGGTGGCCGTGGCACCGCCGGGCGGGGCGGCGAACGGAACCGCGACGTAGGTGCGACAGCGCGGCTCACCCGTTGGCGTCTCGGTCTGCTCCGCCCTGCCCCGTTGCGGTTCCCCGGTGGCGGCGACCTCACCGACCACGCCGACGCCCACCGGCACCCGGAGCGTCTGCGTCCCGTCCGCCTCCTCCGCCGGCCAGCGCCCGTCCAACCCCTCCGTGCACTGGGCGACGAGCACCCCGCCGGTCTCCACCAGCAGCACGGCACCGGCACGCGCGCCGGTCGCCCCGATGGCACTGCGCAGGATCACCCGCAGGATGCGTTGCAGGTCGTGGGTGCTGGCCAGTGTGTCGCCGAGCACCGCGAGGTGCCCGCGCAGCTGGTCCCGGTTGCTGGTCAACGCCGCGACGTAGGAGCCGGTCTCCCGGGTCATCCGGTTGAACGCGGCGGCCAGCCGACCCAACTCGTCGCGACTGCGCACCGGCACCCGGGCGGTCAGGTCGCCCTGGGCCACCCGGTCGACGGCACCGGCCAGCTCCGCCAGTGGCCGGGTGGTCACCCGGGCCAGCCGCCAGGCGGCCAGCACCGCGAGCAGCCCGGCCAGCACGACCACCCCGAGCAGCGTGGCGTGCAACCCCGGTGGCCGTTCACTGGGCACGGAGAGCACCAGTGGCAGCGGCTGCGCATCGGAGGGCCCGAGCCTGCGCACGTACCGGCCCTCCTTGGTCTCGGTGACCTGCTCGCCCCGTACGCCGACGGCGGCGGCCAGCACCGCGTCGCGGACGTCACGGGACTCGGTCGTGTGGGTGACCCGCGCGGCGCTCGCCCCACTGTCGAGGAGGGTTACCGCCACCCCGGTCACCGCCGCCAGTCGGGCCACGAAGGCCGGGTCGACCAGTTGCGCGGCGGTCACAGTGCCCAGCCGGGTGCCGGCGCGATCGTGCAGGTCGACCTGGGCGGCCAACGCACGGACCGGGCCGGCCGAGCCGGGGTTCGAGCCCCCGTCCGTGCCCTCGGCCGAGCCGCCGCAGTCCTGCCACGGGGTCGACGGAGCACCGGGCGACAGGTAGGTGACCTGGCCGGCCACGTCGCTGACCAGCACCGCGGCGGCCAGACCCCGGCCGACCAGTTGCGCGGCGGCGACGGCCGGCTCGGCGGTGAGCGCCACCGCGTCGGCGGTGGCGCGTAGCTGCTGGCAGAGCGCGTCGACCGAGGTGCGAACCGTGGAGGCAGCCACCGCCAGGCGCTCGGTGGAGCGGCTGCGGTCCACCGCCGCGACGGTGGAGGCGACGAAGAGCGCGCCGAGCAGGACGGGCCCGAGCACCACCACGAGGAAGGCTGCCGTCAACCGCCCGCGTAGCGTCACTCGTCCCCCCGGAAGTTCCGCCTCCGTTGCTTGCGATGCTGACACAGTGCAACCGTGGGAGAGGCGTTGCGTCAGGAGTGTTGCGTGCCGGAATTTTCTGATGAAGCGGAAGTGACCCGCGTGGCGAAGCGGAACACCCGCGTCGAGCTGCTCGCCCGCCGCCGGTCGCTACCCGACACGACCCGGGCAGCCGCCGCCGGGCGCGTGCAGGCCGAGCTGGTCGCCCTGGTACGCCGACTGCGCCCACACCGGATGACGGCGTACGTGCCGGTCGGCTCCGAACCGGGCGGGCCCGACCTGCCCGAGGTGCTGCGGGCGGCGCTGCCGGCGGACGCCGAGTTGCTACTGCCGGTGCTCCTCGGTGACCTGGATCTGGACTGGGCGGCGTATAACGGGCCCGATGCCGTGATCGCTGCGGGACGGGGTATCCGAGAACCGGTCGGTGCCCGTCTCGGGGTGGCCGCCGTGGCGCACGCGGAACTCGTGGTCGTTCCGGCTCTCGCGGTCGACCACCACGGTCGGCGGCTCGGGCGCGGTGGCGGGTCGTACGACCGCGCCCTCGCCCGGGTACCCGCGGCGACCCTGACGATGGTGCCGCTGCACGACGGTGAGCTGGTCGAGGCGCTGCCGGCGGAGCCCCACGACCGTCGGGTGCGCGCGGTCGTCACTCCCGCCGACGGGGTGCGTACGCTTGACGGCGGCCCGGGTGCGGCGCACGGTGTCGCGCCCCACACGTCTGCTGGACGAACCCGGGGCGAATGACGCACCATTGGCACTCGAATACGTCGAGTGCCAACTGGCTGAGCCCAGATCCGGAGGAGAACGTGCCCACGTACCAGTACGCCTGCACCACGTGCGGTGAGCAGCTCGAGGCGGTGCAGTCCTTCTCTGACGAGCCGCTTACCGAGTGCCCGGCGTGTCAGGGGCGGCTGCGCAAGGTCTTCAACTCGGTCGGCATCGTCTTCAAGGGTTCGGGCTTCTACCGCACCGACTCCCGGGCGTCCGGTTCCGAGACGACCGCCGGCGGCACGACCACCAAGCCGGCGAAGTCCGAGTCGTCCTCCGCTGACAGCTCGTCGTCCTCTTCGGGGTCCTCGTCCTCGTCCGGGTCGTCCTCGTCCTCGGGGTCCTCGGGGTCGTCGTCCTCCTCGGGGTCGTCCTCGGGTGCATCGGGCGGCGGCAAGGCGGCGACTGCCAGCTCCACGTCCTGATCGCCGAAGGCCCGACCCCATTACGGGTCGGGCCTCGATCCACTCGGGTTCCCGCAAGCCGGCCTGTCCCCGTCGCTCTGACCGCCCGCTTTCCCTGATCCCGAGTCGATCAAAGCGGTTCTCGTAGCAGATCGCGCCGACGGATGCGCGTTTTCCACAGGCCGGGCGGTTGTCCACAGGCGTCGGCCGTGGGTCGGCCGAGGCGGCGGGAACTGCCTAGCCTCCCTGCATGGGTGCCACTGCGGCGCTCGGGGACGGGAGGCGGCAGAGGCGATGGTCGATTCGGATTCCGCGCGGGCGTTGCGCCCGCTGCGCCAGCTCACTCTGCCCGGCGGGCGCACCCTGCTCCGGGCCGGCCTGGTCGCCGCGCTGCTCGGCCTGGCCGCCGCGGTCCTGCACACCCCGACCGGATGCCCTCCTACCGCCGTGCCCTCCGACGCGCCATCGGTGGCGGACGACCCGACCCGGTAGGCGACCAAGTCGGTCGGGCGAGCGCCGCAGGACAGGCACCGGCCCCCGGTCGAGCACCGGCCACCGCCCAGAGCAGGTCGGCTGGCGGATGGAGATCGTCAGGGTCTGGCCGAGCCTGCGGGGGTCATTCCCAGTGCGGGGGGCGTTCGGCGAGCAGCCAGTCGTCGTTGCCGCCCGACCGCTCACCCCAACCACGGTCGGTGTCGTCGGTGGTCTGCTCGGGCAGCACCACGAAGTCTTCGCTCAGGTCGACGGCGCGGTCATCGTCTCGCGGTGCGCCGTGCGTGCCAGGGTCCTCGGTGCTCACGAGCGGCAAGACTAGCTCAGCCGACGGCGGTGGACCGGGCCATCGGCGGTGGGCACGCCGGCCGGAGCCGGCCGGACCGCCGACAGTGGGCGCGCCGCCAGACCGCCGACAGTGGGCACGCCGGCCGGACCGCCGACAGTGGGCGCGCCGGCCAGAAGCGACCGGGCCGCCGGTGGCGTTGGTAGCGTCGGACGGCGTGACGACCCCCAGCGGTGGCAGCGACCCGGACGACTACTGGCGACGGCCCGACACCGGTGACGACGCGGTGGCCGACCAACCTCCCGCCGCGCCCGCCACCACACCACCGGTCGGGCCCACCAACCCACAGCAGAACGAGCAGGCCAGCCCAGCATCGACGGGCCACCCTGCCAGCGGGAACGCAGACCCGCCGCCGCCCGCACCGGCGTCGGCGGGAGGCACTACCAGCGGGAACGCAGGCCCGCCGCCGCCCGCACCAACCGCACCGGCGCCGACGGGAGGACCTGGCAGCGGATACTCCGGTCCGCCACCGAGCGTGCCGCCGCCGGCAGGTTGGCGTCCACCCGTACACCTGCAGCCGGCGCCGCCGCGACGGCTGCCACCGCAGGACATGGCCGACCTGGACGCGGCCGAGCAGCGATCGCAGCGGGTCACCTACGGCTTCGGGGCGGCGGCCGGCGTGGTGCTGCTGGTACTGCTCTGTCTGCTCTGCTCGCGGGTCATCTTCTGATGTCCACCCCCGGAAGGCGGCCAGCAGCTCAGAGGGTGGTGCCCCACACCGTCTCGGCGCCGGAGTGGCCGGTCAGGTAGACGTAGATCAGGGCGGCGATGGAAAGCCCCACTGCCGCTACCGCCAACACCGGGATGACCAGCGCGGGCAGGCGCGGCACCCGGGGGTGCCCACTCGTCGCCACGAGCAGCAGGATGGCCACGATCCCGAGCGGCACCACGACGCGTAACAGGATGTCCCCGTAGCGGGAGTGCTCGAAGATCTGATCGAGGATCGGCCCCTGGAAGCCCCGGGCCACCAGCGCGTCGGTGAGTGCCTCACCCGACTTGACCGCGACGTAGGCGGTCACCGGCGCGGCCACGGCGAGGAGGCCCAGGGCCCAGTCCAGCCGGTGCCGCCACCGCGGTAGCCCCACGTACGCGATGGCCAGCACCGCCAGCAGCGGTACGAACACGACGACCGCGTGGATTACCAGGACGTGCACCGGTAGACCCAGGATCTCCTCGAACATCGAACCCTCCAGGTGGATCATGGTCAGGGGTGTTCAGCCTATGGTCCGCCGATCGTCCCCAGGCTCTCGACGGATGACACGCGCGCCGCGTCGATCGGGTTCATTCGCTCGGGCCGTACTCTCGATCTTGCCCGGCTGTGTCGGTGGCCACCCGGAGCGGGCGACGGTTGTCGATGCGGGTCGAGCGTGTTGTCATTGGCCAATGTCCGGTGCCGAGGAGCTGCTGCGGTCGAGGGGTCTGCGTGTCACGCGCCCCCGCCTCGCGGTGCTGGACGTGCTGGCCGACGGCGGCCACCTGGAGGTCGACGAGATCACCCGGCGGGTGCGCGAACGCCTCGACTCGGTCTCCACCCAGGCGGTCTACGACGTACTGGGCGCGCTGTCCCGGGCCGGGCTGTCCCGCCGGATCGAGCCGGCGGGCAGTCCCGCCCGCTATGAGGCGCGGGTGGGCGACAACCACCACCACGTGGTCTGCCGAGGCTGCGGCGAGATCGCCGACATCGACTGCGCGGTGGGCAGCGCACCGTGCCTGGAGCCGAACAGCGCGCACGGGTTCGAGGTCGACGAGGCCGAAGTGACCTTCTGGGGCCTCTGCCCGGGCTGCCGGGCCCGCCGCTCCGCCGACGTCTGACCGTCGGCACCGGCGGCACGTGAGCGGCGAGGTGGGCCCGATCGTGGCACTCTTGTGCGGTGGACTCCGATGACCTCGGCCTTTTCGGTCCGGGTTCGGTCACGTGGAAGGTGCACGAGGAGCCGATCCTGATCGTCGCCGGCCTGCGCTCGCTCTACCTCCAGGCGTTGCACCCCCGGGCCATGGCCGGGGTCGCGCAGAACAGCAACTACCGCACCGACGCCTGGGGTCGACTGCTCCGCACCGCCACCTACGTGGCGACCACCGTCTACGGGACCACCGCCGAGGCGGAGGCCGCCGGGGCCCGGCTGCGCCGCCTGCACGACCGCCTGCGGGCCACCGACACGCTCACCGGTGAACAGTTCCGGATCGACGAACCGGACCTGCTGCGCTGGGTGCACGTTACCGAGGTCGAGTCGTTCCTGAGCACGGCCCGACGCGCCGGGCTGCCGCTGAGCGACGACGAGGTGGACGGCTACTACACCGAGCAGCGCCGCGCCGCAGCCCTGGTCGGCCTGGACCCGGCCACCGTCCCGGGGACCGCCGCCGAGGTCGCTGACTACTACGAGGCCGTACGGCCACAGTTGCGGATGACCCGGGAGGCCGCCGAGACGGCGTTGTTCCTCACCGCCCCGCCGCTGCCGTGGAAGCTCAGCCTGCCGGTCCGGTTGGGGCTCACGCTGGGCCCGCCACGCTGGGCGTACCTGGGGATCGCCAGCACCGCGTTCGCGCTGCTGCCGGCGTGGGCTCGCCGGATGTACGGAGGTCCCGGTCTACCGACCACCGCGCTGTCGGCGGACCTGTCCCTGCGCGCGCTGCGGCTCGCGTTCGCCGCCGTCCCCCGTCGCTACCTGGAGGGGCCGTTGATTCAGGCGGCCAAGGAGCGGGCCGCGCGGCACGCTGCCGCCTCGCTGGCCGGCTGACCCCACCCTCGGCAGGAGATCAGCCGTCGGCCGGCCGGTCCACGGCCGCCCACGGCTCCTTGCCCGGGACCTGTGCGCCCGTCGGGCAGTGCCGCCGGAAGTCGCACCAGCCACAGCGCGGGCCGGGTGCCACCGGGAAAGCCTCGTCCGCGTCGGCGCCGTCGGCGACTGCCCGCTCGGCGGCCATGATGTCGCGGGCCGTCTCTTCGGCGCGGGTCAGTTGTCGGGCCAGCGACTCGACTGTGTGGTCGTGGCCGGCGACAGTGCCGGTCGGCAGGTGGTGCAGCTCCACCCGGCGGCACGGCCGACGAAACACCCGCTCGGCGGCGTACGCGTAGAGCGCGAGCGCCTGCGAGCCCCTGGCGTCGTCGGTGTCCAGCCCGGTGCGGCCGGTCTTGTAGTCCACGATGACCAGCTCCGGCCCGTCCGGGCCGGGCCGCGAGTCGATCCGGTCGGTACGACCGTTGAACGCCAGCACCGCGGTCTTGACCGCCACCACCCGCTCCACGCCGAGCGGGTCGGAATCCGGCTCCAGCGTGTCGACGTACGACTCCAGCCACCCCAGCGCCCGCCGGTAGGCGGCCCGCTCCTGCTCGTCGTCGCGGTAGCCCTCGCGGACCCAGGTGCCCTTGAGCAGTGTGGCCAGCGCCTCGGGACGCCTTCGGTCGGCGGGCAGCGCATACCAGTTCTTCAGGGCGGTGTGCACGCTGGCGCCGAGCGAGTTGTGCGCCCACGGCGGGCCCTTGGGTGGGGCGGGCCGGTCGACGTAGGAGTAGCGGTAGCGACGCGGGCAGTCCGCGTACGCGCCGAGCTTGCTCGGGGTGCAGACGAACAGCCGCTCGGGCATGCCCTCGAAGCCGAGCTGCTCGGCGTCGCCGGCGCGCTGCCGCGGGGCCCGGCCGCCGGCGGCCGGCCGGCCCGCTGATGAGGATCGTCGCACCTCTGAGATCCTGCCATCCATCTCCGACATCGCGCGTGTGCCGTCAGGCCATGTTCACGTACTGCGTGACGAAGGCGGCCACCGCGTCGGCGATGAGCTGCACGGCGATCGCGGCCAGCAGCAGGCCGGCGATCCGGGTCAGCACCTCGATCCCGCCCGGCCGGAGGATCTTCACGATGCCGCCGGAGAAGCGCAGGACGATCCAGACGGCGACCATCACGGCGAGGATCGCCACGGCGATGGCGCTGAACTCTCCCAGCCCGTCGGCCTGCTGGACGAAGAGCATGGTGGCCACGATGGCACCCGGGCCGGCCAGCAACGGCGTGCCCAGCGGCACCAGGGCGATGTTGGAGGTGACCTGCTGGCTCGGGTCGTCGGCCTTGCCGGTCAGCAGCTCAAGGGCGACGAGCACGAGCAGCAGCCCACCGGCTGCCTGCAACGCCGGCAGGTCCACGTGCAGGTAGTCGAGCAGGGTCTGCCCCGCCACCGCGAAGATCACGATGACGCCGAGCGCCAACGCGACGGCCTGCCAGGCTGCCCGGTTACGGTCGCGGGCGGGCAGGGGGCCGGTCAGCGCCAGGAAGATCGGCATCATGCCCGGCGGGTCGGTGATCACCAGCAGAGTCACGAAAACCTCGCCGAACAGCTTCAGATCCACGCGATCAACCTAGCCGCGCCGCGATGGGCGAAATACCCGGATCAGCCCCAAGCGACCTCGGTCACCCCCTCGGCGACGATCCGCTCGTACGCCTCGACGCTGGTGCTGAACGCGCCGAGTTGGACGGTCTTGTGGGTGCCGTGAAAATCCGAGGAGCCGGTGACGAGCAGACCGAGCTCGGCGGCGAGCGCCCGCACGTGGTCCCGCTCGGCCGGGCTGTGGTCCTCGTGGTCGGCTTCGAGCCCGGCGAGCCCGGCGGCGGCCAGCTCGGCGATCAGCTCGTCGGGCACCACCCGGCCGCGTCGGGTGGCTCGCGGGTGGGCGAAGACCGGCACGCCTCCGGCCGCCCGGACCAGCCGAACGGCCCGGAACACGTCGATGTCCTCCTTGGGCAGCCGGTACCGCTCGCCCAGCCAGTCCGGGCCGAACGCCTCCCGGACGCTGCCGACCAGGCCGGCGCGGATGAGTGCCTGCGCGATGTGCGGACGTCCCACCGTGCCGCCACCCGCGCCGACCAGGATGTCCGGCCAGTTCACGTCGATGCCGTCGGCCCGCAGGAGGCCGACGATCCGTTCGCCACGCTCTTCCCGGGCGGCCCGGACCCGCGCCAGCTCGGCCACCAGCTCCGCGTGGTCCGGGTCGAACAGGTACGCGAGCAGGTGCAGCGGCACCGCGGGCTGCGGACCGGACCAGCGACACGACAACTCCGCACCCCGGATCAGACGCAGACCGGGTGGCAGCGCGGCCACTGCCGGCGCCCAGCCGGCCGTGGTGTCGTGGTCGGTGATCGCCAGCACGTCCAGCCCGGCGGCGGAGGCCGCGCCGACCAGCTCGGCCGGGGTCAGCGTGCCGTCGCTGGCCGTCGAATGGGCGTGCAGGTCGATCCGGGGGGCGGGGCCGGTACGCGAGGTCACCGCCCGACGTTACCGAGGAAACGGTGAGCCCGGCTCACATGGGCCACCTGGGGTCAGAAGCCCTGCACCAGGATCGGCCGCTCCCCGGCTGGCACGCCGGGCACCGCAGCGGGGCCGGCGGGCTTTCCCGCCCGCACCTGACCGACGTCGACCCGGACCAGCTCGCCGTCGCCGTCGAGGTAGGAGGCCTGGGCCTCGTCGCTCCAGACGATCGCCCCGGTCATCGGCGGCCCGGCCGCAACGGCTGTCGCACCCGGCCCGAGCCGCCGCAGGTCGACCAGCAGGGACCGACCGGCCGAGCCGTTGTCCTCGTTGACCAGCAGCCACCGCCCGTCCGGCGAAACCCCGCCGACGCCGTCCTGGCTCAGGTCCGGACCGCAGCCCGTGCGTACCGGGTCCAGGTGACGTGTCGGGGTGAGGATGGCAAGGCAGGTCCGGCCCGGATCGGCCGTGCTGACCTGCCCGACGAGCCGCCCGTCGGGCAGCCGCCCGTAGACGTTGAGGCTCAACCGGTCGAGGGCGTCGGGCAGCGGCCCCGCCCCGGGCCGCCAGAGTGTGTGACCGGCGCTGGCCGGGTCGAGTCGGACCAGCACGCTGTCACCGACGAACCGGACGGGCTCCGCCGCCGCCGGCACCGGGGTGCGCACCGACCCGATGAGTTGGGTGCCGACCACACCCGCCATCAGGAGATCGTCTCCGTCGCGCCAGGCGACCTGGCGGCTGTCCGGGGCCAGGACGATCGCGCCGGCACCGGCCAGCAGCACCTGCACCAGGCCGTCGTCCTGCACCACCGACAGAGAGCGCCCGGCGGTGCTCGGCGCGCCCACCACCAGCCAACCGCCTCCGCTGGGCAGCGGCTGGACGCGTTCGGCCGGCCCGACGTCGGACAACACCAGCCGCCGCCCGTCGGCGCTGACCAGCGTCTCGCTGACGATGAGCGAGGTCGACGCCGTGGGCGAGGGGTCGGGGCCGGGAATGCTGGCCGTCGGGAACGGTCGACTGGTCGGGTCGGGGTCGCCGATCACGACGATGGGTGAGCCGTCCCGCCTGGTCTCGGCACCGAGCTGGGCCATGCCGGCGCTGAGCAGCACGGTGGTGACCGCCGCGAGGGCGAGGCCGGCGGCGGTGCGTCGACGCCGGATCCGGTTCGCGCGACGGATGGCCTGGCCGGCCGGGTCGACGCTCAGCGGGCGGGCAAGGGCGACCTGGTGCGAGAGTGTCTCCCGCACCGCACCTTCCAACTCGTCAGGCCGCACCTGGTATGAACGCTGCGGGCCGTCCGTCAGGTTGTCGCGTCGGCCGGGGAACTGACTCACTGCTGTTCCCCGGAGCCCGTGCCGACGGGCACGGCCGCCGGGGCGGTGGGCAGGACCACCTGCGGATCGATCCCACGCGGCACTGCGGGGCGCGGAGCGGTAGGGCGGGGCACGGGCCGGCCAGCCGCCCGTCCGGGACGGGGTGAGGCAGCGGCACCGGTGGCCGGGATCCCGGTCCGGGAACCCGAGCCCGCCGTCCGGCCGCCGGCACCGATAGCGCCCGCGGCACTGTCGGCAGCGCCAGTCCGGCCGGCGATGCCGGCGGCAGCTGCCAGCTCCGGTGCGTCCGCGCCCAGTCGCCGACGCAGCGTGGCGAGCGCCCGGGACGACTGGCTCTTCACCGTGCCCGGTGAAATGTCCAGCATCGCGGCGGTCTGCGCCTCCGACATGTCCTCGTAGTAGCGCAGCACCAGCACTGCCCGCTGCCGGTTGGGCAACTCCCGGAGATGCCGCCAGAGCAGGTCACGGTCAAGTTGCTGCTCGATCTCGTCGACACCGGCCCGCTCGGGCAGCACCTCGGTCGGGCGTTCGCCGTGCCAGCGCCGCCGCCACCAACTGGTCGACGTGTTGACCATCACACGCCGGGCGTACGGCTCGACCGCCTCGATCCCGCCGAGCCGCTTCCACGCCAGGTAGGTCTTGGTCAGCGCCGTCTGGAGCAGGTCCTCGGCCGTGGCCCAGTCGCCGGTGAGCAGATAAGCGGTACGCAGGAGCGCGGCGGAGCGGGCCGCGACGAACTCGCGGAACTGCTCCTCCAACGAGTCCTTGCTCGCCACCGCCCACCTCCACACCCCTGCCGTCCTGGCAGAGTGCCACGTCAGGGGCGGTCTGGTCCATGACGAAAGGTGCGCACTTGCTCCGATGTTCGGTCGAAAACCTTCACGCCCCGTCGTCGGCCTTGGCCTCGTCGGCTTCCTTGCCGAGCCGCGCCTCGACGGCCTGCGGCTCGTACATCTCCTCGACGACGCGCAGGTAGAGCTCGTTCGGGTTGGGCAGGTTCTTGACCTCGCGAAGCGCCTGCTCCTGGCCGGCGGACTCCAGCACGAAGGTGCCGTAGTTGAGCGCTCGACCGGTCGGGGTCTGCTCGTACTTCATGTCGGTGACCCGGACCAGCGGCATCATCGCCACCTTGCGGGTGACGATCCCGTTGACCACCATGACCCGCTTGTTGGTCAGGATGAACCGGTCATACCACCAGTCGGCGACCTTCCACGCCACCCAGCCCATCACCGCGAACCACAGCAGCACGGCAATGGTGGTCAACGCGCCGACGTCCTGACCGGCGAGGAAGCCGGAGAGATAGCCGAGCACGAAGGTCGCCGCGACGCCGATCAACAGCGGGTTGCTGAGGTGGATCCAGTGTCGCTTCCACTCGCCCCGGTAGCGCTCGGTGGGGAAGAGGTAGCGAGCCACCAGCGAACTGGGCTCGTCTTCCAGCGGCAGCACCCGCCGAGGGGTCGAGCCGGTCGCGTCGGCACGCAACCCGGCCAGCTCGTCCTCGGAGATCTGCGGCGGCTGGTAGCTGGCCTCCGGATCACGGATCCACCCCCGACCGGAACGACCCTGGCCGGCGTAGCCGGGCCCGTCGCCATAGCCGACGTCGTCCGAAAGGGACGGACCGTCGGACAGGCTGGGACCGGCCCCGTAGCCCGGGCCGTCATCAGGCCCGATCCGCGGGATCGGCTCGGTGTCGCGCTCGCGACGTTCCCGGTCGGGGTCGTCCGGGTCGAAGGGTGGACCGGAGGGGCTGCCCATCGGCGGCTAGGCGACGAGGCTGGTGAAGAAGTCGCCAAACCCCTGGGCGATATCCATGATCCCGCCGCCGAGCGACTTGAACACGTCCGCCGCCGAGTTTGGTCGGTAGGCGACGAAGAAGATCAAGAATGCGATTCCGGCCCAGGTGAGGACCTTCTTGACCATGGCGGGCCATCCTCTCGCGCGGCGCCGGGTCCCATTACCGCAGCGGCACCCAGAGTATCAGTGTGGTGTCGTACAGTGAATATCTGCGTCCGTTCTCCGTCAATCCGGAAGAGTTGTCAAGCTCTACCGGGTAGATACGGGGACGGTGCGCCGTACACGAGCTCGGGCGGAGTCCACTCGGTCAGGTCGTGTAGCACGACGTCTTCCGCGAGCAGGTGACCCGCACTCGCCGGCCAGGCTATCGCATGGAGCCACATTCCCCGAGCTTCGCCGGCGTACGCGCTTCGATCCGTTGGAGAATTCACCAACCACAGTGGAGTGGGGTGCCCGCCGACCTTGATCTTCGCCTGTCCGACGTGGTCAGGGTGACCCGGCCCCGGGTCGGTCAACGCGTCCATCAACTCCGGTCCCGGATCCGGCCCGGTCAGACCGGCAAGCCGGGTGCCCAGGCCGACACCGGGTTCCTCGGCCACGAAGACCAGATCGGCCGGACCACCACCAAGGGGCGCGGGGCCCGCGCACGCCACCACTGTCGCCCGCACACCCGTGCGGTCGTCCCCGGCGTACGCCACGCCGGTGAGTGTCCAACCGGGCGGCAGCGGCCACGGGCACCACAGCGGTGTCACCGGTGGATCGCCGGTCGCGGTGATCCGTTCCACCACGCTGGCCACGATGTCCGCTCCGATGTGCTCGGGCACGTGCAACGGCGGCACCGGGCCGCAGCGCGCACATCTCGAGTCGGTGTTCATCAGATCCGGCGCCCGTACCGGGCCCCCGCATCTCGGACAACTCACCGCGACACTCACATCCCCACCGTCTCCCCGTACCGCCGGCACGTCAAGCCGGAACGTCCGATTCGGCACCGTACGTGGGTCAGTCCGGCGGCGTACCGGCGTGCGCGCGGATCCAGGCGTGCATGGCGATTCCGCTGGCCACGCCCGCGTTGATCGACCTCGTCGAGCCGTACTGGGCGATGGAGTAGAGCTGGTGGCAGGCGGCACGGGCCGGCGCGGAGAGGCCGGGGCCCTCCTGGCCGAACAGCAGCACGCAGTCCCGCGGCAGGGTGCCGGTCTCCAGCGGACGCGACCCGGGCAGGTTGTCGATGCCGAACACCGGCAGTTCCCGCTCGGCCGCCCAGGCGACGAACTCCTCGATCGTCTCGTGGTGCCGTACGTGCTGGTACCTGTCGGTCACCATCGCGCCGCGCCGGTTCCACCGTCGCCGTCCGACGATGTGCACCTCGGCGGCGTTGAACGCGTTGGCGTTACGCACCACGGTGCCGATGTTGAAGTCGTGCTGCCAGTTCTCGATCGCGACGTGGAAGCCGTGCCGGTGCCGGTCCAGGTCGGCGACTATCGCCTCGTGCCGCCAGTAGCGGTAGCGGTCGACGACGTTGCGCCGGTCCCCCTCCGCGAGCAGCTGCGGGTCGTAGCGGCTGTCGTCCGGCGGGTCCCCCGGCCAGGGGCCCACGCCCACCTCAAGCTGGTCGTCGGTCACGGTCATCAGAGGGTACGGACCACGTCGGCGTCGGCCACGCCGACCTGCCGGTCAGCCCAGGTCGAGGGCGGCACCGAGCCGGTCCAGGAAGCGCCGGTCCGCCGGGCTGGCCGCTGGGTCCACCCGGCGCGTGCCGGTGCCGGGCACCGCACGACAGACCCGGGCCGCGACAGACTGCACCCACTGGCGGTACGCGGCCGAGTCGGCGGGGTCGGCCCGCCGCCGGAGGACCCGGCTCGCCGCCCGGCAGGCGGCCAGCAGGTCCACCAGGTCGGTGAGCCGCTCGGCGGGTTGTGGGGTGCCGTCGTGGCGGGCGTAGATCGTGGCGACCACCGCGCGGACCAGGTCGCTGTCGGAGGCTCGGCCTGCGGCCACGGCATCCAGACCGGCCAGGCCGGCCATCACTCCACGCTCCGTCCGGCCAGGCCCCGGTGCCGCGGCGGCCACGAGGACCCGACCGGGCAGGCTGGTGAGCAGATCCCACTCGACGGCGGAGTAGACAGCGGTGGTCAAGGGTGCGGCTCGGCGGCCGGCAGAGGGCGGCTCTCCCGCGACGGAGTGGCTCATCGGAACCTCCGGCGTCAGCATATGCCCCGCGACGGGCACCGGACCCCTTCCCCAGCAGACCCGCGCTGGGGAAGGAACCCGGTGTTCGTCGACGGTCGAGCCCGCCGTGACTCGTCAGCGCGGCTCGGGGAAGCTGGGCCGCTCCGGATCCACGCCGTCGGGCACCGCGGCGGCCGCGTACTCCCGCTTGGGGACCATGACCTTGCGCCGGAAGACGCAGACCATCGTGCCGTCCTGGTTGTAGCCGCGGGTCTCCACCGACACCACACCCCGGTCGGGCTTCGAGCCGGACTCTCGCTTGTCCAGCACCGTGGTCTCGCCGTAGATCGTGTCGCCGTGGAAGGTCGGCGCGACGTGCCGCAGCGACTCGACCTCCAGGTTGGCGATCGCCTTGCCACTCACATCGGGCACCGACATGCCGAGCAGCAGCGAGTAGATGTAGTTGCCGACCACGACGTTGCGCTTGAACTGGCTGGCCGTCGCGGCGTAGTGCGCGTCCATGTGCAGCGGGTGGTGGTTCATGGTGAGCAGGCAGAAGAGGTGGTCGTCGTACTCGGTGACGGTCTTGCCCGGCCAGTGCCGGTAGACCGCGCCGACCTCGAACTCCTCGTAGTAGCGACCGAACTGCATGCTGGTCCCTTCGACGGGCGGCGATGGAGTTCGGCACAGCATGCCTTACCGATGGTTAAGGCAACCGGCGGGGCGCGACGGCGGCGGAAATGTCACACCGGTCACTCGCCTGGGGGGAGACGCAATGAGCGGCGGGGCCCTCCCCGGCACCCGCCGCCCACGCTCTGATGTGAGGAATTCTGCCCTACGGGTGCGTAGCTTCAACAGAGGTCGCGGTCACATTTATCTTTTTGTAACACTACTGTGAGTGATGAGGCGGAGGTTGATCAGCGATCTCCGCAGGCCGGATACCTCCTTGTCAAGGCCCAAGTTACCGATTCGTAGTGCTCAATCGCGTGGATCTCCCTGGAAACGCTCCCATCACCGCAGGTCACGCAAGTGCGTCATGCACTTGCGTTCCGCAGGTCGGGTGTGAACAGATGCTTGTCGATGACCGTCGGCACCCCCCGGCAGCCCCGGGCACGTTTCGTGACCCACCCCCCGGGAATTCGATACGGTCAGCCCTGGTTCTACGGGACGTAGATAAACCGCGGTGATCGGAGAGTGCAATGGCAACCGTTGAGCTGACCTCGACGAACTTCGACGAGGTGACCGGCAACGACGGCATCGTCCTGGTCGACTTCTGGGCCGACTGGTGTGGTCCGTGCAAGCGGTTCGCCCCGGTCTACGAGCGCTCCTCGGAGAAGCACCAGAACATCGTCTTCGGCAAGGTCGACACGGAGGCTCAGCAGGAGCTGGGCGCCAAGTTCGACATTCGCTCGATCCCGACGATCATGGCGATCCGCGACGGCGTCATCGTCTTCGCCCAGCCGGGCGCCCTCCCCGAGTCCGCGCTGGAGAACCTGATCGAGCAGGTCGAGGCGCTGGACATGGACGACGTCCGCAAGCAGCTGGCCGAGCACAACCACTGAGTCGTCCCCACGACGACACGCGAGGCCGGGCCCGGTGCGGGCCCGGCCTTCGTCGTACCCCGCAGACTCCACCCATGATCACCTGGCTGGTCGGGCCGAACTGGCCGTCGGAGGGACCCGAGGCCGTCGGTACATCCCGTATCGTCACGACCCGATGGAGAATCTGACCACCCGAGGGCGCGTGACCCGGCTGGGCGCGACCGCACTCGGCCTCGTCCTGCTCGTCGTCGGCACCTTCTGGGGCAGCGACGACGATTTCCCGTTCGGCCCGTTCCGGATGTACTCCACCTCCAACCCGCCGAACGCACCCGCCCCTGACACCCGCGTCGAGGGGGTGAACAGCTCCGGTGCGGTGATCGACCTCGACCAGAACGCGACAGGCATCCGCCGCGCCGAGATCGAGGGCCAGCAGGCCCGATACGCCGCCGACCCGACGCTGCTCACCGAGGTCGCCGACGCGTACGCCGAACGCCACCCGGACGCCCCCGCGCTGGTCGAGGTCCGCATCGTCATCCGCTGGCACGGCATCCGCGCCGGCCGACCGACCGGCGAGCACACCGACCAGACCGTCGTGAGCTGGCAGGCCGCCCGATGAACCGCTGGCTGACCGAGGCCGTACCCCGGGGCCGGGTGGCCGCCTTCCGCACCCTGATCTACCTGTTCGTCGCCGCCGACCTGGTGATCTTCACCCCCTGGGTACGCACCCGGGTCAGCGTGCCCGGCGACCTGTACCAACCACTCCTGATCGGCCGCCTGCTCCCACTGCCGACGCCAACCGAGACGCTGGTGACGGTGATCTTCTGGGCGTTGCTGCTGCTCGCCCTCCTCGCCGCCACCGGACGAGCGCCCCGCCTGCTCGGCTGGGCGGTGTGCGCGCTGTACCTGGAGTGGATGATCATCGCGATGAGCTACGGGAAGGTCGACCACGACCGGTTCGGGCTGCTCGTCGCACTGGCCGTGCTGCCCACCGCCGGCCGCGCCCGACACGGCGACACCACCCGCACCGAGGCCGGCGGCTGGGCCCTACGCGTCACCCAGATCGCGGTGATCTGCACGTACTTCCTGGCCGCCTTCGCCAAGCTGCGGTTCGGCGGCCTGGACTGGCTGACCGGCTCGGTCCTGGCCCGCGCGATCATCCGGCGCGGCACCGACCTGGCCGACCTCATCGCCCAGGTGCCGTACCTGCTGATCGTCGCCCAGTTCGGCATCGTGGCGTTCGAACTGCTGAGCCCGGTGGTCTTCTTCCTGCCACCCCGCTGGCGACTCGCCATGGTCGGCTTCTTCTACTCGTTCCACGCGGTCACCATCGCGACCATCACGATCTCGTTCGCGCCGCACCTGGCCGCGATGACCAGCTTCCTGCCGCTGGAACGGGTGCGTCCGCTGGTCTGGGCGCGCCGGCTCGCCGGCCGCGACTCTCCCGAGGCGGCCACGACAGATGCCTCGGCGCCGCGCCCGGCCGACGTCGACCCGGTGCCGACCGACCCGGGCCCGGTTACCGCCGGCGCGGGGCCGGCACGCGACGATCAGGCGCCGGTGGTCGGGCGACCGGCTGGCCCGTAAAGCCGCTCCCGGGCCTCCTGCGGCAGGGAGCAGGCCGCCGTGCCGCCGGGAAGCCGGTGCCGGTTGCGCGCCACCCAGCGGTACAACGGCCAGGCCGCGACGCGTACCGGAGGAATCCGCAGGCCGGCGCCGGCGACCCGCCAGAGCGGACCACTCGCGGCGAGCAGCTTCGCGATGGCGTCCGGACCGGCCGCGCGTGAGCCGTCCGCGCCGACCCACTGCACGGCCTCCTCGCACTCGGCCACGGTGAGGCCGAGCGCGTCCAGGTCGGCGAACTGCCAGGGCACCACGCGTGCGGCGGTGGGGATGCGGCGCTCGATGAACTCCGCACAGCTCGTGCAGAACGCGCAGTCCCCGTCGTAGACGAAGGTCGACGTCTCCATGGCTCCCATCCTCCCCTCTCCGACCACGCGGACGCCCACCGGTGTACGGCGGGTCACTTGCGCTTGCCTCGTACACGTGTTCGAATAGTGCCCATGCGCTGGGACAACCTCACCGCTCCCCCGGTCGAGGGAGACCCCGAGCGGGCAGCGCCAGCGACGCCACCCCTGCCGCTGGCGCTGCCCGGCGCCGTCGTCCGCACCTTCGACACCCCCGAGTTCGCCGGGATGACCTTCTACGAGGTGCAGGCCAAGTCCATCCTCAACCGGGTGCCCGGGCAGTCCCGCGTTCCGTTCGAGTGGACGATCAACCCGTACCGGGGCTGCTCTCATGCCTGCGTCTACTGTTACGCGAGAAATACTCACACCTATCTCGATCTTGATGCCGGTGCCGACTTCGACCAGAAGGTGATCGTCAAGGTCAACGCCGGCGAGCTGGTCCGGCGGGAGCTGGCCGCACCGCGCTGGCGGGGCGCGCACGTGGCGATGGGCACCAACGTGGACTGCTATCAGCGCGCCGAGGGTCGTTACCGGCTGATGCCGCAGATCATCGGCGCCCTACGAGACTTCGCCAACCCGTTCTCGATCCTCACCAAGGGCACGCTGATCCTGCGTGACCTGCCGCTGCTACGCCAGGCCACCGAGGTGACCACGGTGGGCATCTCCTTCTCCGTGGGGTTCGTCGACGAGCATCTCTGGCGCACCGTCGAGCCGGGCACACCGCGCCCACACCGGCGGCTCGACGCCGTCCGGGCGCTCGCCGACGCCGGCTTCTCCGTCGGCGTGCTGATGGCCCCGATCCTGCCCGGCCTCAGCGACAGCGACGAGTCGATCGAGGCCACCGTCTCGGCGATCGCCGCCGCCGGCGCGACCAGCGTGACCGCCCTGCCCCTGCACCTGCGTCCCGGCGCCCGGGAGTGGTACGCGCACTGGCTCGCGCGGGAGCACCCACACCTCGTGCCCCGCTACCGCGAGCTCTACCGGGCCGGCGCGTACGCGCCGCAGGCGTACCAGCGGGAGTTGACCGCACGGGTGCGGATCGCCGCCCGGCGACACGGGCTGCACCGCGGGGAGCGGGGCGACAACCGCAGCCTGCCCGAGTCGCCACCACCGTCAGCCGAGCAGCTGACGTTGCTCTGATCGGAGCTACAGTCGGCGGGTGCGTACCGCTCAGCAGATCCTCGCCGACTCCGCCGTGATCGCCGTCGTGGGTGCGTCCCGCGACCCGTTCAAGGCCGCGCACGGCGTGCCGTTGCAGATGCAGCAGTACGGCTGGCGCATCATCCCGGTCAACCCGACTGTCGACGAACTGTTCGGGGAACGGGCCTACAAGACCCTCGCCGACATTCCGCACCCCGTCGACCTGGTGGACGTGTTCCGACCGGCTGCCGACGCGGTGCAGGTGGTGCGGGACGCGGCGGCGATCGGCGCTCCCGCGGTCTGGCTGCAACTGGGCATCGTCTCGGCCGAGGCGCGGCGGATCGCCGAGGAGGCCGGCATGGACTACGTCGAAGACCGCTGTCTCATCGTCGAACGCGCCGCCGCCAACCTGACCCGCCTTCGCTGACGCTGCGGTGCTGCCTTCGTCTCGGCTGAGCCGCGTGCCCTCGGTCAGCGACGGGCTCTGGCCTCGCCGGTTCCTGGCCTTGACGGTCGCGGCGCTGGCCGCGGTGGTGCTTGCGGGCGGGTTGCTCCAGGTGCCCCGGGTCGACTCCTCCGCGGTGAGCCTGGCTGTCTGGCTGAGCATCGGCGTCCGCCTGCTGGCCCGCCGCTGGTGGCCGGCACGCAACGGCCAGTTGCACTGGCGAAAGCGGATCGTCGGCCTGGACACTGTCGAGCCCGGCCTCGTGGCCCGCCGGTCTCTCGCTGGTTGGGTCGATCTGGCGGCCGACTGGGTCATGCTGACCGTGCTCGGGGCGGCCCTGGTGGCAAGCCTGCCCGAGCGGGGTCTCTGGGTCGACATCGTCCGGCCGGTGCTCGCCATCGGAGTCGCGGCATGGCTCGGTCGCACGGCCTACGCGTCGGCGCGGTTCACCGGTCAGCTCGCGCTGACCGCCAGCGCGATCCGGCACGATCGCACCGTCCTGGCCTGGACGAACATCGACCGGGTCATCCCGCACCGGCGCGACGGTCGGCTGAACGGCGTACGGCTGCGGCCCGCGGTGTGGCGATCGCTGCGGCCCGCCCCGGTGGTCGGTGGCAGGGACACGGCGGTGCCGGAGGACCGGCTGATCGCCGCGATCGAGGAGTATCGGTTCCGACCGGAACACTTGTCCAGAGAGTCGGCGAGCACAAGCGACGGCGCGTTCGTCGACGCGGACAGATGCGGCGGAGAGCGTGATGCCTCTGGGTCATATTGATGCCGCACAGTCATCACGCTCGCGAGCCACGATGCGGAGAACCCGGCCGGGCCAGGCAACGGGCAACCGATCAGCAGGCGCGGTTCAGAGCTTGTATTCCTTGAGGAGGCCTCGGGAGATGATGGTCTTCTGGATCTCTGAGGTGCCCTCGCCGATGAGCAGGAACGGGGCCTCCCGCATCAGCCGCTCGATCTCGTACTCCTTGGAGTAGCCGTAGCCGCCGTGGATGCGGAACGCCTCCTGGACGACCTCGGCGCAGTACTCCGAGGCGAGCAGCTTGGCCATCCCGGCCTCCACGTCGTTGCGCTGGCCGGCGTCCTTGAGCCGGGCGGCGTTGACCATGAGGGCGTGCGCGGCCTCGATCTTCGTGCCCATCTCGGCGAGCTTGAAGGCGATCGCCTGGTGCTTGGCGAGAGGCTGGCCGAAGGTCTTGCGCTGCTGGGCGTAGCTCACCGCCAGCTCGAAGGCGCGGATGGAGATGCCGCAGGCGCGGGCGGCCACGTTGACCCGGCCCACCTCGATGCCGTCCATCATCTGGTAGAAGCCGCGACCCACCTGGTCGGCGCCGCCGAGGATCGCGGAGTCGGGCACCGTGACGCCGTCGAGCACCATCTCGGTGGTCTCGACGCCCTTGTAACCCATCTTTTCGATCTTGCCGGGGATGGTGAGGCCGGGGGCGGTCTCGCCGAAGCCCGGCTCCTTCTCCAGCAGGAACGTGCTCATGTTGCCGTAGACGGACTCGGCGCCGGTGTCGGTCTTGACCAGGGTGGCCACCACCGAGGAGTAGGCCCCGTTGGTGAGCCACATCTTCTGCCCGTTGAGCACGTACTGGTTGCCGTCGCGGACGGCCCGGGACTTGATCGCCGAGACGTCGGAGCCGGTCTCGGGCTCGGACATGGAGAACGCTCCCCGCACCTCGCCCGTGGCCATCTTCGGCAGCAGCCGGGCCTTCTGCTCGGCGGAGCCGTGCTGGGAGATCAGGTACGCCACGATGAAGTGGGTGTTGACGATGCCGGAGATCGACATCCAGCCGCGGGACAACTGCTCCACCACCAGCGCGTAGGTGAGCAGTGATTCGCCGAGGCCGCCGTACTCCTCGTCGATGGTGAGGCCGAACAGCCCCATCTCGCGCATGCCGTCGAGGATGTCGGTGGGGTACTCGTCGGCGTGCTCCAGCCGCTGCGCGTGCGGGATGATCTCCTTGTCGGCGAAGTCCCGAACGGTCTCCAGGATCGACTGTTGCACATCGGTCAGGCCGGGCGTCTGGGCGAGTCGGGCCATCTCAGCCTCCGGGGATCCGCGCACTACTCATGGGTAACTGAACGCTGGGTCAGTATCGGCCCCTCGGGTCGAGGAGGCCAAGGTGACCAGTCCACACAACCGCTGTGAAAAGGTTCACCGCTGCGGGTAGCGTCCGGCAAGAGGGACTTTTCCGGCACCGGCAGGAGGAGGACAGCTGTGAGCTACCCACCGCCGTCGGGACCGCCCGAGGACGAGCCGCCGCCGTCACCCTACGAGCCACCGAAGGACCAGTCGCCGTACGCGCCACCGCCGGCCGGCCAGTCACCGTACGCGCCGCAGCCGGACCAGCCGGCGTACGAGCTGCCAGCGGAACGCTCACCGTACGGACCGCCGGAGGGCGAGCCGTCGCCGTACGGCCACCAGGGGCCACAGCAGTCGGCGCACTGGAGTCAGCAACCGCCGTACCCCCCGCAGGGCCCCTACGGCCAGTACGGCCCACCGCCGGCCGGGCCGGGTCGGGGCACGAACGTGCTGGCGATCCTGTCGCTGGTGTTCGCCTTCGTCTTTCCGCCGGCCGGCGCCGTCCTCGGTCACGTGGCCAAGCGGCAGATCCGTACCAGCGGCGAGGAGGGCGACCAGCTCGCGACCTGGGGGCTGATCCTGGGCTACGTCTTTACCGGGCTCACAGTGCTGGCCTGCTGTGGCTGGCTGGCGCTGGTGGCCTTCAGCAACTCCGGCGACAGTGGCAGCTACTGACGAACGGCCGGTGTGGCCCGTCGCGGTCAGCGGAAGCGGGCCTCGCGGACGCTGTTGCCGCCGTCCACCACGAGCATCTGCCCGGTGATGTACGAGGCGGCCGGCGAGCAGAGGAAGCTGATCGCCGCGGCGACCTCGTCCGGCGTGCCCGGCCGCCCCACCGGGGTGCCCAGCCCCTGCTTGATCTCGGCCATGGTGGACGCCGCGGTGTAGATGGTGCCGGGCGCCACCGCGTTGACGGTCACCCCGTCGGCGATCATCTCCATGGCCAGGGCCCGGGTCAGCCCGACGACCCCGGCCTTGGCCGCGGCGTACGCGGCCTCGGTGGGCAGGGCGTTGACCGGGCCGGCCGTGGCCGCCAGGTTGACGATCCGACCCCAACCCCGCTCGGCCATCCCCCCGATGAACGCCCGGCTGCACAGGAACGCTGTGGAGAGGTTGCGGTCGATCTCGCCGCGCCACTCGTCGTAGGTCAGCTGCGCTACCGGCCGCAGCACCCCCTGGCTGGCGCGACTGGCCAGGCCGGCGTTGTTGACCAGCACCTCGACGTCGCCCAACTGCTCGGCGACGGCATCGGCCAACGCCCCGACCTCGGACTCGTCGGTCAGGTCGGCGACGAAACCGGTCACTCCCAGCTCGGTCGCCCGCTCGTGGATGCGTCGGGTGGTGGAGACGATGGCCACCCGCGCGCCCAGGTCGACGAGTCGGCGGGCGGTGGCGTACCCGATGCCGTCCGGGCTGCCCGCCCCGGTGACCAGGGCGACCCGCCCGTCGAGGCGCATGGTGACCGGGTCGGTGAGCGCGACCGGCTCGTCGGGGCCGGGGTTGTTCGCCGGGGGGGCCGTCCGGGCGCGCCGGGCCGCACCCGGGCGGCTGACGTCCCGTCGGGGTCGACTGCCGGAGCGGTCCGCGGCGCGCGCGTCGTATGCCATGGCAGGGATCCTGCCCGTTACGACCGGCCCGAGCAACGCGGCACCCGGAAGCGGGGGCGTCGGGTTTGGGCAGCGCTGGCTACCCTGTCTGCGCACCCCAACCTGACGGAGAGTTCGTATGACCAATCCCCCGCCGCCCGGCAACTGGAGCGACCCCACGTGGTCGGCCCAGCCGTCGAGCCCCGCACCGGATCCGACCCTGGTGGCCGGTCAGCCGGTGCCCACGCAAGCTGGCCCGGTCGACCCGTACGCCCCCAGCCCGTACGCGACCAGCCCGTACGCCCCGGACCCGTACGCCCCGGTCGACCCGTACGCCGGCGCGAAGCAGCCGGCGACCCAGCCGATGCCCGGATACGCGCCCGGTTACCCGCCGCAGTACCCCGGCTACGGCTACCCGCAGCCGCCGAAGACCAACGGGATGGCCATCGCGGCGTTCGTGCTGGCCCTGATCGGTTTCACGTCCTGCATCACCGCGCCGATCGGCGCGATCCTCGGGCACGTCGCGCAGAAGCAGATCCGGCAGAGCGGCGAGGGCGGTGCGGGGATGGCGAAGGCAGCCATCATCGTCGGCTGGATCCTCACCGGGTTCCTGGTGTTGGTGATCCTCTTCTACGTTGCCGCGATCGTCTACGCGATCGTGACGAACAACGACAGCAGCAGCTACTGACCAGCGGTCGGGCCGGCGTACCGGCGACTGTCGGGCCGGTTCGACAGCCGGCGGCGGTCGTCCCGGCCCGGCCGGTCACTGCTCCGGTGGGGTGAACGACGAGGTACGGCTCATCCCGGCGGCCCGGCCCTTCGCGGCGACCACCAGCGCCATCTTGCGGGACGCTTCGTCGATCATCTCGTCGCCGAGCATCACGGCGCCGAGCCGGCCGCCGGCCTCCGAGGTGTAGTGCTCGTACGCGTCGAGGATCAACTCGGCGTGGTCGTAGTCGGCCTGTGCCGGCTGGTAGACCTCGTTGGCGGCGTCGATCTGGCCCGGGTGCAGCACCCACTTGCCGTCGAAGCCCAGCGCGGCCGAGCGCTTGGCCACCTCGCGGAACGCGTCGACGTCGCGGATCTGCAGGAACGGGCCGTCGATGGCCTGCTTGTCGTGCATCCGCGCGGCCATCAGGATCCGCATGAGGATGTAGTGGTACGGGTCGCCCGGGTAGTCCGGGATCAGGCCGCCGACCACCATCGACTTCATGTTGATCGACGCCATGAAGTCGGCCGGGCCGAAGATGATGGTCTCCACGCGCGGCGAGGCGGCGGCGATCGCGTCCACGTTGACCAGACCGGCGGCGTTCTCGATCTGCGCCTCGATGCCGATCCGGCCGACCTCCAGGCCGATCGTCTTCTCGATCTGGGTGAGCGTCAGGTCCAGCCACTGCACCTGGGCGGCGGTCTGCACCTTCGGCAGCATGATGCAGTCCAGGTTGGCGCCGGCGCCCTCGACGACCTCGATGACGTCCCGGTAGGTCCACGGGGTGGTCAGGTCGTTGACCCGGACCACCCGGGTCTTGCCGGCCCAGTCGCCCTCGTTGAGGACGGCCACGATGTTCTTGCGCGCGTCCGGCTTGGCCAGTGGGGCGACGGCGTCCTCCAGGTCGAGGAAGACCTGGTCGGCCGGGAGGCCCTGGGCCTTGCCGAGCATCTTCACGCTGGAACCCGGCACGGCGAGGCAGGACCTGCGGGGGCGACCGACTGCGGCCATGGATGCGCTCCTTCCAGCGTCCGGCGGGCATGCCGACGCCACCTGACGACAGATCCGGGACCTTAACGATCCCAAAGGGCGTTGTGACGCCACGGTAACCTCGCGCCATGACCGGGGTGAATGGACCTGTGGAAGATCTCACTGGGCGCCGACTGGTGGTGGTGACCGGGGCCAGCTCCGGCATCGGGCTCGCCGCTGCCGTGTACCTGGCCTGCCGGGGCGACCAGGTGGTGCTGGTCGGGCGGGACCCGGCCCGCCTGCAGGCCGCGGCCGAACGGGTACGGGAGACCTCCGGCGAACGTCCGGAGCTGTTCCGGGCCGACTTCGCGATCCTCGACGACGTACGCCGACTGGCCGAGCAGCTCCGGGCGGCGTACGACCGGATCGACGTGCTCGCCAACAACGCCGGCGCGATCGCGCTGCAACCACTGAAAACCGTCGACGGCTTCGAGATGTCGATCCAGGCCAACCACCTGGCCCCGTTTCTGCTGACCAACCTGCTGGCCGACCGGGTGGGCCGGGTCGTGGTGACCGCCTCCGGCGCGCACCGCTTCGGCGCCCTGGACCCGGACGACCTGAACAAGCCACTGAACAGTTACTGGCCGCTGGGCGCGTACGGCACCAGCAAACAGGCGAACATCTTGTTCACCGCCGAGGCGGCCCGGCGCTGGCCGGACACGACCGCGTACAGCTTCCACCCCGGGGTGGTCCGTACCCGGTTTGCCAACGACAGCAGGATCGTCGCGGTCGGCATGCGCCTCATGCCGTTCCGCAGCCCGGAGAAGGGCGCCGAGACCCTGGTGTGGTTGGCCGGACAGGAGCGTTCCCGGCTGATCAACGGGGGGTACTACGTCGACCGACGCCCGCGTCGACCGCTCCGGAAGGCAGCCGATCCGCAGCTCGCCGCCCGGCTGTGGGCGGCGAGCGTCAAGGCGGTCGGTCTCGATGACTGACCGGGCCGATGAGCTGACACTCGTCGCGATCGTCGAGTTCGCCGTCGGGGCGGAGGCCGCCGGGCAGCGCTACGAGGACGCCGTGCTGGCCCTGCTGGAACGGCACGGCGGCCGGTTGGAACGGCGACTGCACGGCACCGACGGGCGGACCGAGGTGCACGTGATCCGGTTCGCCGGACGGGCCGGCTACGAGTCGTTCCTCGCCGACCCGGACCGGGCGGCCCTGCGTGCCGCCCTCGGCGAGGCCGCCCCGACGACCCGGGTCATCGAGGTGCACGGAGGTTAGCCGCCGCGGAGGAGTCGGTCTGACCGTCGAGCGCGCCGGCGTCGCAGCCAGGACAGCACAGGCAGCGCGACCAGCACCGCCAGGATGAACCCCACAGCGAGCGCCCAGAACGGCGGTGGCCCGTAGTGGGGGCGGCCGGATTCGCGTACCGCCCCGTCGATCGCGAGGTCGGCGGCGACCGACAGGTCGGTGATGCCCTCCGGCGTCCGGAAGAGCACCTCCGGCGCGGTCGCCCCCCGACGTAGCACCACGAGTTCCACCGCCTCCGTGCCGACCTCGTGATAGGGCCCCCAGGCGACGTCGTGCTCCTCCGGGCTGTCCACCGCCGCCGGGCCCGGTACGCCGACCAACGCGACCGCCTCGTCCGCCGAGCGCCAGCCGAGCAGTTGCACGAACGAGCGGGAGCGCAGCGGCGGGAACGCCGCGCCGGCCAGCGGGGTGCCGTCTACTGTGGACCGGGGGACCAGCGTCCAGGTGCGTCGGTAGGACGGAACCGGGCAGTCGGTACAGGTGGACCGGCCGAGGACAGCAACCGAACGGCCGTCCGGCAGCCAGGACCCGGCCCCGGCGAGCCGCCCGCCCGCCAACGGCAGCCTCCGGTACGGCTCGGCCACCCGATCCGCGCCCGCGTCGTCCACCCGGGCCAACCAGACCTCGTCGCGGAGCTGAAGGGCGAGGTCGCCGCCGTCCGGCGACAGCGCGGCAGTGCGCCCTGGCGGAACCCAGGTGGTGCCGACCCGCACCCGCAGCACGTCGGTTCCGCGATCCCGGTCGTAGACCCCCACGTACGGGGTGGAGTAGGTGTTCGGGGACGTGAACGTGGTGTCGTCGTCGGCGTACACCAGGCGTTTCCCGTTGGGCGCGAAGGCGAGTGGATAGCCGTCCGGGCGGTCCGTGGTGGTCCTTCCGGACGTCAGATCGAGCAGCGACGCGCCCATCCAGACATACCGGCCGTCCGGGGAGAGCATCGCTTCAAAACCCGCGACGGCCGGATCGCCGTTCAGCACGCGGTATCGGTCTTCGTCGGCGGCCACCACAGCCATCCGGGTCTCGAGCCAGTTGGTGCGCACGGCGGGACCGCCGAAGAGCATCGCGGCGGCACCCGGCGCCGACGCCCCCACCGAGGCGGTCCGCAGCGGCGGGTCGACGAGCCGGGTGGGCAGGCCCGGGGCGTCGTGCCGAGGGCTGGCGGGCAGCGGCAGTGCGACTGGATGCAGCGCGTACCCAGTGCCCAGGAGCAGGACCAGGACGGCGAGCGCGCCGGCGACGACGGCCCGGCGACGACGGTGCCGGGTCCGCGCCGCGTCGAAGAGCCCCTCCGGTACGCGCGCGGGCGGCACGTCGTCCGCGAGGCGACGCAGCGCTTCGGAGAGCCGAGTGGTCACCGGGCCACCTCCTGCGGGTCACGGCCGACGAGTTCGGCCAACTCGGGGGCGAGGACACGGAGTCGATTGAGGGCGTGGCGGGTCTGACTCTTCACGGTGCCGACCCGGCAGCCGAGGAGTTGCGCCGTCTCCGTCTCGGTGCGGTCCTCGTAGTAGCGCAGCACGAGGACCGCGCGCTGCCGCGCGGTCAACCGGGCCAGCGCCGCCGACAGCACCAGCCGCAGATCGGTGTCGTCACCCGGTCCGGGTCGTTCCGGCAACGCCCCGTCCAGCCGCTCCGGTGGGCGGGCCCGCCGCCAGCGCCACCAACTGGCCGCCTGCGTGCAGAGCACCCGGCGCAGGTAGGCGCGCGGGTCGACGATCCGCTCCCACCGCACCGCGACCCGAGCGAGTGCCACCTGGACCAGGTCCTCGGCATGATGCCGGTCACCGGTCAGCAGGTACGCGAGCCGGGTCAGCCCGGCGGTCTCGGCCCGGACGAAGTCGGCGAAGCCGTCCCGGGTACGGTCCTCAGTCGTCAACGGATCGCCCTCCTCACCCGGACAGACGCCGGGCGGGCCCTCCGCGGAGGGAACCAGCGTTGATGTTGTGTTCCTCGCCGACGGGGAACCGGGCAGGCTGCTCGCCGCTCTCGGCGACTCCGCGCCGACCACCAGGGGGCGTCGAGGTGCGGGAGGTGCCTTCCACCTTCACTTCATCATCCTCGACCCGCGATAACAAGACTTGATCTTGGCCCGGTCGGCGGTCAGGGTAAGTCCATGGATTTCGATGCGACAGCCACCGCGCGACGGGCCCTGTGGATCGGTGGCGGACAGTGGGCCGGTAAGTCCACTGTCGCCGTCAACCTGGCGCTGCGGCACGGGCTGACCGCGTACCTCTACGACCGGCACGACGCTCGCGGCCACGACGACCGACGCGTGGCCGACCGCGTCCGACGTGGTGACCCGCCGGCTGACCCCGACCCGGACGCCGCCTGGGTGCACACCGATCCGGCGCGGATGGCGGCCGAGACACTGGCCGGCTTCCCCCGTCGCTTCGAATGGGTGCTCGACGACCTCAGCGCACTGGTCTGCGGACGGCGGGTGGTGGCCGAGGGTTGGGGACTGCGAGCGGAACTGGTCGCGCCGCTGGTGGAGTCGGTACGGCAGATGGTGGTGCTGGTGCCCACCCCCGGGTTCCGCGCCCACCAGATCACCCGACTGCCCCGGGCCAGCGCTGCGGTAGCCGGGGCGAGCGACCCGGTTCTTGCGAACCGTCACCGGTGGGAACGCGACGAGTTGGTGGCGGCGGATGCGATCGTGCAGGCCGAGCGACTGAAGGTCCGCGTGATCCGGGTCGACGGCAGCCTGGACGGCGACGGACTGACCGACCTGGTGGCGGACCACTTCGCCGCGTACCTGTGAATCTCCGTCAGGACAGTGGCGTCGGGTCGGCGGGCAGGGCTGTGGGTTCGGCCGCACGGCGGCCGGCGCGGGCGCCGCCCAGCACCACCACCGCCACGCCGGCCAGCAGCATCGCCATGCCGAGCAGCGCGTACGGGCGGGGCACCTGCCCCAGCCAGGCCCAGCCGAGCACTGCCGCGCCGGGTGCCTCCAGCAGGATCAGCACGCTCACAGTTGTCGCCGGGATCTTCTGCAGGGCGTAGTTGAACATCGAGTGCCCGAGCAGTTGGGCGCCGGCCACCAGGGCCAGGATGGCCAGCCAGGTACGCCCGTCGAAGCCGGTCAGCCGCACGCCGCCGACCAGGCACAGGGCCAGCAGGATCAGCGAGCAGATCCCGTAGCAGATGGTGGTGTAGGTGGTGGTGCTGATGCTGACCCGGGCCCGTTCCCCGAAGGCGGTGTAGACGGCGGCGAACAGGGCGCCGATCAGCGCCAGCACGTCACCGAGGACGGCCCGGCCGGAGACCCCGACGTCCACCCCGGTGGCGACCGCCGCGCCGCCGACCGCCACCGCGATGCCGGTCCACACCACCCGGGGCAGCGGACGCCCCTGGGCGCGGGCGATCAGCCCCTGCCAGACCGGCTGGGTGGCGACCAGGGCGGTGGACGTGGCGACCGAGGTGAGCTGGGCGCTCGGCACCCAGGTCGCGAAGTGCCCGGCGAGGGCGACCCCGGACAGAACGCAGAACAGGCCCTCCCGCCGGCCCGCGCCCACTGTCAGCCTGCGGAACTCGGCGCGGCGTCGGACCAGCGCGAAGGGGCTCAGGACGGCCACCGCGAGCAGGTTGCGCCAGAACGCGATGGCCAGCGCCGGAGCGGCGGCGTACGCGATCAGCGGCGCGGACGACGACACGGCGACCACTGCCAGCCCGACCGCGCCGGTGGTCAGCGGATCCAGGGACGGTCGGGGTGAAGGTGGGGGCACGGGACGTAATCCTCACACGTATGACGGTCAGCACGGAGGGTCATCACTCCGTTACGATCACGCGGTTCCGCGCCGGCGACCCTCGACCGCCCGGAGGCGCTCTCCCATGCCCAGCTACCAGGCGGTGCTGTTCGACTTCTTCGGCACCCTGACCCGTTCGGTACAACGCGGTGTCGCGCACGTCGGCACCGCCGAGCTGCTCGGATGTCCCACCGAGGTCCTGACCGAGGTGCTGAACCGCACCTACTACGAGCGGGCCAGCGGCCGGCTCGGCGACGCGGAGGCGACACTGCGCTGGGTGTGCGCCCAGGCCGGCGTACACCCCAGCGACCATGCGGTACGGGCAGCGGTGGCGTCCCGGCACCGGGCGGTCCGCGCCGACACCTGGCTGCGGTCCGACGCGGTGCCGGTGCTGGCCGCTCTGCGTCAGCGCGGCCTGCGCACCGGCGTGATCAGCGACTGTACGCACGAACTGCCGGCCTTCCTGCCGCAGCTCGCGGTCGCCCCCCTGCTCGACGTACGGGTCTTCTCGGTGCAGGTCGGGCGGTGCAAGCCGGATCCGACGCTCTACCTGACGGCCTGCCAGCGGCTCGGGCTCGCGCCAAGCGACTGCCTCTACGTCGGTGACGGCGGCAGCCAGGAGTTGACCGGCGCCGAGCGGGCCGGGATGACCGCCGTCCGGCTCGCCGCACCGGATCTGGCCACGCACATGGTCTTCAACGCCGACCGGGACTGGTGCGGCCCCGCCCTCGGCACCCTGGGCGAGGTGCTCGCCCTCGTCGACGCCGACGCCGCGGTCGCGGGCGTCGGCGGTCGGACGGGCTGATCGACCAATCAGCGGCGGCGGACCCGGTGCAGGCGGAACGGCTTGCGGGTGGCCCGGACCGCCGGACTCGCCCGGGGCGGCTCGGCCTGCGCGTCGGCCGGCAACTCCGCTCCGGCCAGCGGCGTACCGGCCGGGGCGAGGCGGTTCACCGCGCATCCGTCGGCGGCCCACCGGGCCACCAGGTCAGCGGTCGGACCGGGCGCGTTGAGGCGCTTCGCCGCCACCAGCGGCGCGGTGACGTCCCACGCCTCGGTGCCCGGCTGCAACCGGCTCACTCGGGCCGGCCAGGTGACGATCCGGCCGCCGTGGTCGCCGCGCAGGGTGACCTGGGCCTCCGTCGCGTCGGCCAGACCCGGTGCGGCCTGCTCGCCCGGCCCACTGACCACCAGCAGCGCGCCCTCCAGCGGGGCGCACCAGAGCGCAAGCGCCGGCCCACCCGCAACGCTGACCCAGGCCACGGCGGCCTTCTTCATCGCCTCGTCGACCAGTGGGGTGCCCCCGGGGGCGGTCTCGTCCGTCACACCCGCATCCTCCCGCATCGGCGCCTCCGCTCAGCCCACGAACGGCGGCACGGCGATCTCGCCGCGGGCCACCGGCACCACCTGGCCGGCGACGGTCGCGCCGACCGCCGCCCCGTTCGCCGCGGTGACCGTGCAGGCCAACGCGGACGGACGGTTCATCTCCACGCCCTGACTGACGGCGTACTCGGACCGACCCTCACCGGGCAGCAGACCGCTCGCGACCAGCCAGACACCGAGGCCGAGGGCCGCCGAACCGGTCGCCGGGTCCTCCGGAACGCCGATTCCCGGCACGAAGACCCGGGCGTGCGCGGTTTGCGCGGCCGCGTCCCAGGAGAAGACGCTGACGTGCGAAACCCCGTACCGCTGCGCCGCCGCGGCATTCACCTGCGCGCGGGCCACCGACTCCGGCCGTACCGGCAGAAACGGGAACTCCAGCCCGCAGCCGGCGACCCGTGGGGCGGGCCCAATGTGGTCCTCGGCGACCAGGCCGGCGATCTCCAGCAACGGCTCCGGGTCCAGCTCCGGCCCGAGCGTCGGGGCGCCACCGGTCAGCGTCGCCCCGGACGCGGTCACCTCGATCGGCAGCACACCGGCCCGGCACTCCTGGGTGACCTGCCCCACACCGAACATGCCCCGCCGGCAGGCGGTGACCGCCGCGCCGACACTGGGGTGCCCGGCGAACGGCAACTCCTCCACCGGGGTGAAGATCCTGGCCCGGTAGGTGACGCCGACCTGGGTCGGCGGCAGCACGAACACCGTCTCGGACAGGTTGAACTCCAACGCGAGCGCCTGCATCTGCTCGGTGGCCAGCGCCTCCGCACCGAACACCACAGCCAGCGGGTTACCGGCGAAGGGGCGATCGGTGAAGACGTCCACGATCTCGTAGGCCAAGGTCGACATGTTGATAAACACTAGGCGCTTAGGCTGGTGCCCGTGAGTACGCCGACCCGGGTCTACATCGCCCGTCTCGCCGGAGTCGCCGTCTTCGACCCGAACGGCGATCAGGTGGGCCGGGTTCGTGACGCCGTGGCACGGCTGCGGGCGACGAAGCGTCCGCCGGAGGTGGTGGGCCTCGTCGCCGAGATGCCGATGCGTCGTCGGATCTTCCTGTCCATCAACCGGATCACCTCCATCGACGCGGACGCCGTCGTGCTCGGCTCCGGCACCCTCAACCTGCGCCGGTTCGAGAAGCGTCCGAACGAGCTGCTGGTGCTCCAGGAACTGCTCGACCGGCGGGTGCAACTCGACCCCGGCGGCCAGCCCGGCGCCGTCGTGGACGTCGCGATGGAGTGCACCCGGGGTGGCGAGTGGTCGCTGACCCGTGTCGCCGTCCGCGAGCAGACCGGCCGGCTCAGCCGCCGCGGCCACCTGCACCAGGTCGAGTGGGACCGGGTGCGCGGGCTCAGCGGCATCGCCGACAACCGGGGTACGGCGAACCTGCTCGCCGTCCTGGAGGACATGCGCCCCGCCGACCTGGCGAACGCGTTGCAGGATCTGCCCGACGCGCGACGCAACGAGGTCGCCGCCGCGCTGGACGACGAACGACTGGCCGACGTGCTCAGCGAGCTGCCGGAGCACGACCAGGTGGAGATCCTCGCCGCCCTCGACCGGGAGCGGGCCGCCGACGTCCTGGAGGAGATGGACCCGGACGACGCCGCGGACCTGCTCAACGAACTGCCCCCACCCGAGCAGGACGTGCTGCTGGACCTGATGGAGCCGGACGAGGCCGACCCGGTACGCCAACTGCTCAAGTACACCCCCGGCACGGCGGGCAGTGTGATGACCTCCGAGCCGGTCATCCTGCCGCCGGACGCCACAGTCGCCGAGGCGCTGGCCCGGATCCGGGAGCCACAGCTCTCCCCCGCCGTGGCCGCGCAGGTCTTCGTGACCCGGGCACCGCAGAACACGCCGACCGGCCGGTACCTGGGCATGGTGCACTTCCAGGCGCTGCTGCGCGAACCCCCGGCCGACCTGCTGGGCAAGGTGGTGGTCAACGACATCGACCCGCTGCGCCCCACCACGCCGCTGCCGGAGATCACCCGCCGGATGGCCACCTACGACCTGGTCGCCATGCCGGTGATCGACCGCAACAACCGGCTGGTCGGTGCCGTGACGGTGGACGACGTGCTGGACCACTCGCTGCCCCGGGACTGGCGGGACCGCGACGCCCTCGTCGCCCCGGGCACCACCGACCCCGCGCTGGACGGCACGGATGGCTGACCAGCGTCGGACGGAGCGCCTCGACCAGCCGCGCGAGCCCCGGGGCATCAAGCTGCCCCGGTTCGACGCGGAGGCGTTCGGCAGGTGGTCCGAGGGCATCGCCCGCGGCATGGGCACCGCGAACTTCATCGTCGTCATGACTGTGGTGATCGCGATCTGGTTCGTCTGGAACACCCTTGCCCCGGCGAACCTGCGCTTCGACCCGTACACCTTCACGTTCCTGACCCTGGTGCTGTCGTTGCAGGCCAGCTACGCGGCCCCGCTGATCCTGCTGGCCCAGAACCGGCAGGCCGACCGGGACCGGGTGGCCTTGGAGGAGGACCGGCGGCGAGCCACCGCGCAGAAGGCGGACACCGAGTACCTGGCCCGGGAGATCGCGGCCCTGCGGATCGCGCTCGGCGAGGTCGCCACCCGCGACTTCCTCCGCTCCGAGCTGACCCGGCTGGCCGAGGAACTGGACGAGGTGGGGCAACGCCGGCAGCGGCTGGAGCGCCGCCAGCAGGAGAAGGACAACCGGCAGGAGCGACGTGGCCAGCGGCCGACCGACGGCGTCGGCCTGGAAGAACCCCGCGACGACCTGGACGGCGACTTCACCCGCAACGCCCGGCCGGACGGCACCGGCCCGCGCCGGTCCGAGGGCTGACCGACGGGTCATCGATTGGCTCACACCGCCCTGGGCAGCGGCGGCAACGGATGCCCCGCGACGTAGCATTGCGGGCATGTCAGCACCCGTGAGCACCGTCGAGGACGCGATCCAGGCCGCCCTGGCCACCGTCAACGACCCGGAGATCCGCCGGCCCATCACCGAGCTGGGCATGGTCCGCTCCGCCACGATCGGTGCCAGCGGTGTGGTCCGCGTCGAGCTGCTGCTCACCGTCGCCGGCTGCCCGCTGAAGGACAAGCTGCGTACGGACATCACCGCCGCCGTCGCCTCGGTGCCCGGAGTCACCGGTGTTGAGATCGACTTCGGGGTGATGACCCCCGAGCAGCGGCAGTCGTTGCAGTCGCAGCTGCGCGGCGGCGGCGCCACCGAGGAGCCCGTCATCCCGTTCGCCCAGCCCGGCTCGCGCACCCGCGTGTACGCGGTGGCCAGCGGCAAGGGTGGCGTCGGCAAGTCCAGCGTCACCGTCAACCTGGCGGCGGCGCTCGCCGCCCGTGGGCTCTCCGTCGGGGTCGTCGACGCCGACATCTACGGCCACTCGGTGCCTCGGATGCTCGGCACCGAGGCGCGGCCCACCCGGGTCGAAGACATGATCATGCCGCCGCAGTCGCACGGCGTGAAGGTGATCTCGATCGGCATGTTCACGTCCGGCAACGCCGCAGTCGTGTGGCGCGGCCCGATGCTGCACCGGGCGTTGCAGCAGTTCCTGGCCGACGTCTACTGGGGCGACCTGGACGTGCTCCTGCTCGACCTGCCGCCGGGCACCGGTGACGTGGCCATCTCGCTGGCCCAGTTGCTGCCCAACTCGGAGATCCTGATCGTCACCACCCCGCAGACCGCCGCCGCCGAGGTCGCGGAGCGGGCCGGGGCGATCGCCCTGCAGACCCACCAGCGGGTGGTCGGCGTCATCGAGAACATGTCCTGGCTGGAGCTGCCGGACGGCTCCCGGATGGAGATCTTCGGCGCCGGCGGTGGTGAGGCGGTGGCCCAGTCGCTGAGCCGGACCATCGGCGCGCAGGTGCCGCTGCTCGGTCAGATCCCACTGGACACCCGGGTCCGCGAGGCCGGCGACGCCGGCAACCCGATCGTGCTGGCCGAGCCGGAGTCCCCGGCCGCTCAGGCGCTCGGCACGGTCGCCGACCGGCTCGCCCTGCGCCGCGAATCACTGCTCGGCAAGCCGCTCGGTCTCAAGCCCGCCGGTCGCTGACCACCCGGAACACCGTCAGCCCGTCGGCCACTGTCGGCCGGCGGGCTGATTCGCGTCGGTGGGTGATCCAGCCAGGTGCTGGCCGAGCGCTGGCCGCCATGGTCCACTCGGGTTTCTGGAAGTCGGGGCATCCCGCGCCGTTTGACGGGCCGACTTCCTGAAAATCGAGTTGATCAAGGCAAAGCGCGGGCCCCGGGGGGGGCGGGTCGGTCAGGTGGCGTCGTCGTAGCTGGCCCGAGGGGCCGGGGCCGAGGAAGTGCTGGTGGCCGTGCTGGCGGGCGAATTGCCGTTCGACCGCAGGTCGGCGGCGTTGGCCACGTCCTTCAGGTCGTTGTGCACGCCGCTGACGTCCGCGCGCAGGTTGTCGTAGACGCCCTGCAACGGCTTGCGGATCGCCGCCTCGTCCTCCTCGCTGAGGAGGTGCTTACGGATGAACGCCTTCGGGTGCAGGTCTTCCAACTGAATGTCGGTGCCCAGCTCACGGCTCAGGTCACCGGTGGCGTTGCGGGCCATGTTGCGCAGGTTTCGCACCAACCGCAGGCCGTCGGTGATCACGGCGGGAAGCCGGTCACCGAAGATCAACAGCGCCAGGAGCAGCAGCGCACCGATCTCCCACCAGTTCAGGTTGTCGAGCATCCCGCGGGCCTCCTCTCGGCGTCAGCAGCAAGACTACGCACGACGGACGGCTTTCGGGCAAGGGGTGCGCCGCTGTTCACTTCGCTTCCGCGCCGAGTCACTTCGCGTCCGCGGCGAGAGTTACCGAGGTGTTCTGCCGGGCGGAGCCCCGCCGATACTCGACGGTCACGATCGAACCCGGCGCGAACTTGCGGACCAGCGCGGTCAGATCCGTCGGCTCGGTCATCGGCCGCCCGTTGATCTTGAGGATCACGTCACCGACCTTCAGTCCGGCGCCGTCCGCAGGGCCGGACGGCTCCACCTCGGCCAGCCGCAGGCCGCCCCCGACGACCCCGGTCGGGCCGTCCGCCCGCGCGCCGATCACCGTACGCCGGGCCTTGCCGGTGCCGATGATGTCCTGGGTCACCCGCTTGGCCTGGTTGATCGGAATGGCGAAGGCGAGCCCGATGTTGCCGGCCTCCTGCCCCTCGGCGACCAGTGACTTGATTGTGGAGTTCACTCCGACCACCCGGCCCGCGCCGTCGACGAGTGGGCCGCCCGAGTTGCCGTGGTTGACGGCGGCGTCGGTCTGGATGGCCGCGTAGTAACGCACCGGGCCGCCCGGCTCGCCGGCCTGCATCGTCCGGTCCAGCGCACTCACGATGCCTGCGGTGACCGTGTTGGCCAGCGACAACGGCGAGCCGATGGCGAGCACGGGGTCGCCGACCGCCAGCGCGTCGGAGTCGCCGAACTCCACGGGTCGCAACCCGGGACGACTCACCTTGATCACTGCGATGTCCGACTCCGCGTCCTGGCCGACGATGGTCGCCGGTGCGGTGCTGCCGTCGTTGAAGACCACCGAGGCCTTGCCGGTGCCGCCGGCCACCACATGGTCGTTGGTGATCACATGGCCGTCGGTGGTGGCGATGAAACCCGAGCCCTCACTGGTCCCGCCGAGGCTGCTCACCCGTACGGTGACCACGCTGGGCAGGACCCGTTCGGCGACCCCGGCCAGCGACTCCGGTTTGCGCTGCGCCAACGCTGGCACCTCTGCGGGCGCACCGCCGAGGACCGCCGCACCAGCGCCGCCGCGCACCGCGAACGCGTAGCCCAACGCACCGCCGAGGGTGCCGGCCAGCAGCGCGGTGATCACGGGAATGAGCAACAGGTGGCGCAGTGTCGGCCGGCCCGGCGCATCAGGGTCGGTGACCGGCTCCGGCTCGGCGCCGAGAGCCACCACCCCGGGCACCACCACAGCGGTCGGGGCCGCCGGGTCGCGCCAGGGGTCGGCAAGCGCGTCCGACCACCAGGCCGACGCATCGGCAGAGCCTGGCCCGCCCGAAGCCGACGCCGGCCAGGCCGGTGTCGGTCCGCCGGAAGACGCCGGCCAGGCCGGTGTCGGGCCGCCGGAAGACGCCGGCCAGCCCGGTGCCGGCCCGCTGCCTGGCGGGGCGAGGGGCGGGCGGTCAGCCCCCGGCATGGTCGGCGGCCCCACCGACGGGGCTCCTGCCCCGGGCGGTCGCGCCGGAGCCGGAGTCTCACCGCCCCGGCGCCAGTCCCAGCCGTCGGTCACGTCGGTGCCTCCCAGTCCGTCCCCGGATCCCGTGCCGCGTCGCCCGGCCACGGGCCAGTCTGGTCGCGGCTGACGGGATACCGCCTCCAGGATTGCACGGATGGACGCGGCGCAGTCAGCGGTTGCCCCCGGTGATCGCTCCCGGCGGAGGCGCGGCTGCGCGCCCCACGACTGTCGCCTCTACGCTCACAGTGCCAACCCGCCCCCGCACCACGCACCGCCCCCGGAGGTGCCCCATCGCCACGGTCGCCGGTTCCGGCAGTTCGACGACACAGGCCCAGCATTTCGCCGAGTCGTACGTCACCGAGGATCTCGTTCTGCGTACCGCCCGCAGCCTGGCCCGGGAGGTCGGCCTCGACGCGGTCACGCCCGGCGCGGGGGCGGCGCTGCGGCTGCTGGCCGCCGCCGGCAACGCCCGTGCGGTGGTGGAGATCGGCACCGGCACCGGGGTCAGCGGTGTCTGGTTGCTGCGCGGCATGCGCGTCGACGGCGTGCTCACCACCATCGACGTGGAGGTGGAGCACCAGCGGATCGCCCGGCGGATCTTCGCCGAGGCGGGTTTCGCGGCCGGGCGTACCCGGATCATCACCGGTCGGGCGCTCGACGTGCTGCCCAGGCTCGCCGACGGTGCGTACGACCTGGTCTTCGTGGACGCGGAGGCGACCGGCTTCCACGCCTGCGTGGAGGCGGCGCTGCGGCTGTTGCGCCCGGGGGGCGTGCTGGCGCTCAACGGTGTGCTGGCCAGCGGCCGGATCGGAGACCCGTCCGCCCGGGACGCGGAGACGGTGACGGTTCGCGAAACGATCAAAGCGGTCCGGGAGTCGGAGCACTGGATCCCCGCGCTGCTTCCGGTCGGGCACGGGCTGCTCGCCGCGGTGAAGTGCTGATTCGAGCCCAGGACGGGTCAGAGCCCCGATCAAGCCGAGGCTCTGACCCACTCCCTAGTTGACGTCGGCGAGCCAGCGCAGCAGCGAGCGGACGCCCCAACCGGTGGCGCCGCGGCTGACCTCGGCCTGGTCTCCGTCGGCCCAGGACGGGGCGGACATGTCCAGGTGCAGCCAGCGGTCTCGTAGGTCACCGGTGAACTCGCGCAGGTAGAGCGCGGCCAGCACCGAGCCGGCACCCTGCGTGGGCGCGCTGTAGAGGTCGGCGATCTCGCTGCCGAGGTACTCGACGTAGTCGGTGTGCAGCGGCATCCGCCACGCCGACTCGCCGGCCGCCTCGGCCGCCGCCAGCACGCTGGCGGCCAGTTCGTCGTTCTCGCTGTACAGGGCGGCGGTGCGCTTGCCCAGCGCCACCGAGTTCGCGCCGGTGAGCGTGGCCAGGTCGAGCAGCAGGTCCGGCTTGAGCTGCTGCACCGCGTACGCCAGCGCGTCGGCGAGGACCAGACGACCCTCGGCGTCGGAGTTGGTCGTCTCGCTGGTCGTACCGCCGTAGTGCCGGATCACGTCGCCGGGGCGGAACGCCGAGCCGCTGACCATGTTCTCGGCCAGCGGGGTCAACGTGGTGATGCGGACCGGCAGCCGCAGCGCGGCGGCGCCCACGGTGGCGGCGACGACCGCAGCCGCTCCGGCCATGTCCTTGCGCATCAGCTTCATCGACGCCACCGGCTTGATCGAGATGCCGCCGGTGTCGAAGGTGATGCCCTTGCCGATCAGCACCACGTGGGTGCGCGCGTTGGCGGGGTGCCAGTCCAGCTCGACCAGCCGAGGTCCGCTGGCGGAGCCACCGCCCACGGCGAGGATCCCGCCGAAGCCCTCGGTGGTCAGCTCGGCCGGGCCACGGACCCGCAGCCGCAGGTCCGGAAGGTCGGCTGCGGCGGTGGCCACCTGGTCGGCGAACCACTGCGGGGTCTTCACCGAGGAGGGGGTGTTGGTCAGGTCCCGGGCGAGATGCGTCATCGCGGCCGTGGTTCGGGCCGTGGCGACGGTGTCCTCGTACCCGGTGGGGTCGTCGAGCAGCAGGTCGACGCCGGTGAGCGCCGGTCGGTCGCCGGCCTCGGTGAGCCGGAAGCGGTACGGGGCGAGCAGCAGCCCCTCGGTCAACCCGCGAACCGCGGCCGCTGTCACCTCGGCCGGCAGCGCGATGGTGATATGCGTCTCAGCTGAGGCTGAGCGGGCCAGGGCCGCGCCGGCCGCCCGCCAGGCCGCCTCGTCGCCGTCGCCGATGCCGAGCAGTAGCAGCCGGCCGGGGGTACGCCCGGGGCGCAGCTGGGTGTGGATCTCGCCGGCTCGGCCGGTCAGCCGGGCCGCTGACACCAGCGCTGTCGCCTCGTCAGCCGTGCCGTCCGGGCCCGCCACGGCGGTCGGTACCGGCTCGGCCGAGGTGTCACCTTCCGCCGTCGAATCGGCGGAGCGGACGGGCAGAACGAGGACGTCGAGCCGGTCGGGCTCGGCGATCAGACGAATGGCGAGCACGCGGAACCGCACCTCCAGGAAAGTGTCGCGGGTCGGCGGCCAACCCGCCTGCCCGCAGCGTTGAAGGCCCTGAGCCACCGGTGGTTCCGGTGGCTCAGGGCCTGAAGAACGTTCCGGGCGGCCTGAGCCGCCCGGAGCACTCCTTACTCAGCCGGCCGCTGCCTTCAGTGCGTCACCGAGCGCGTTGGCCTCGTCGGGAGTCATCTCGACGACGAGCCGGCCACCGCCCTCCAGCGGGACCCGCATGACGATGCCCCGCCCCTCCTTGGTGACTTCCAGCGGACCGTCGCCCGTCCGCGGCTTCATCGCCGCCATGTTGTCTCCCCTCAGACCTACACCAGGGTCGGTGGGTTGCCCCACAGCCACTTCGTCACGACCACCCGCAACGGTCGCGGGGGTGTCAACAACGATTTTCCCTGATGAACACCGCCGGACCCAAACCGGAGCAGCATTGATGTAACAGCATCTAGCTTATCTTGAGAAGGCCTGTCACAATGTGCGGTCATGCAGGCACGGTCGGCACTCTTCGACCTGTACGGCGACCACCTCCGTCCGAGGGGTGGCCGGGCACCGGTTGCTGCCCTGGTCAAGCTACTGGCGCCGCTGGGTATCGCACCGCCAGCAGTTCGCACCGCCGTCTCCCGGATGGTGCGCCAAGGCTGGCTCGAGCCTCTCCGGTTGGTCTCCGGACCCGGATATTCGATCACACCGAAAGCTGCCCGCCGACTCGACGAGGCAGCTGCCCGGATCTACCGGACCGGCCGGGTCACCTGGGACGGCCGGTTCGATCTGCTGGTGTTGGAGGCCCCGGGCTCCCGGCGGGACCGCCAGCGGCTCGCCGCCAACCTGAGCTTCCTCGGCTACGGGACGCTCGACGAGCAGACCTGGGTCGCCACCCGCCCCGCCGAGGATGTCGACCTGCTCCTCGCCGAGACCGGCATCCGGTTCGAGCGGTTCACCGCCTCGCACTTCTCCGGCACCCCCGGCGCGATGGGCGTGGTCCGACGCGCCTGGAACCTGGCCGAGATCGGCCGCGCCTACGAGCGGTTCGTCGCGGACCAGCGCCCGCTGCTCGCCGCGGTCACCGTGCGCAGCAGCGACGAGGAGGCGTACGCGACGCGGTTCCGCCTCGTGCACGCCTGGCGTACGTTCCTCTTCCAGGATCCGCAGTTGCCCCCGGCGCTGCTGCCCGAGCGGTGGCCCGGCACCGCCGCGGCCAGTTTCTTCGACCGGCACGCGGCCCGCCTGCGTCCGGCCGCCGACCGGTACGTCGAACAGTGCCTCGACGCCGGCAACCGCATCGTCCGACAGAAGGGTCGTTAGACACGTGACCGAGCCGCTGCTGGTCGACCGGACCGACGCCGTCGTCACCCTCACGCTGAACCGGCCGAAGGCGATGAACGCGCTCGACGTGGCGCTCAAGGAGGCGCTGCGCGACGCCCTCGCGGAGCTGGAGACCGACCGGTCCTGCCGCGCGGTGGTCCTGGCCGGGGCCGGCGGGTCGTTCAGCGCCGGGCAGGACCTGCGCGAGCACGTGGCCACCCTGGAACACTCCGGCAATGATCCGCTGGGCACCGTGCGGGCGCACTACAACCCGATCGCCGCCCGGCTCGCCAACCTGCCCAAGCCGGTGATCGCCGCGGTCCGCGGGATGGCCGCCGGGGCGGGCGCGTCGTTGGCGTTCCTGGCCGACATCCGCATCGGCGGTCCGACCACCAGTTTCCTGATGGCCTTCGCCAAGGTCGGTCTCGCCGCCGACACCGGCGCCTCCTGGACGTTGCCGCGACTGGTCGGGCACGCCAAGGCGGTGGAGCTGCTGATGCTGGCCGAGCCGGTCCGCGCCGAGGAGGCCTGCCGATTGGGCCTGCTCAACCGGTTGACGGACGACGACGAGCAGGTCCTGCCCGTCGCCCAGGAGCTGGCCGCCCGCCTCGCCGCCGGCCCGACCGTCGCGTACGGGGCGATCAAGCGACAGCTCTCCATCGCCGACGCCGGCACCCTCGCCGACGCCCTCGCCGCCGAGGCGCAGGCCCAGGCGATCTGCGGCGCCACCGCCGACCACCGGGCGGCCACCCTCGCCTTCGTCGGCAAGCAGAAACCGGTCTTCGAGGGACGCTGAACGCGATCCGGACGCCGCCCTTACCGTCCTCGAACACGGGCCGCCTAGCGTCGGCCGGTATGAGCGATCGTGAAGCGGTGGCGCACCTGCTGCGCCGGGCCACCTTCGGGCCGACCGCCGACGAGGTGGACGCGGCCGAGCGGGCCGGGACGGCGGCGACCCTGGACCGGCTGCTCACCCCGCCCGCGACGGACCGGGGTGCGGCGGCCACGCCGGTTCCGACGCTGCCCCCCGACCCGTACGCCGGGCTGACCAAGGACTCCACCCGCGAGCAACGGCAGCAGGCCAACGCGGAGCGCCGCAGGCAACTCCAGCAGGTCACCGAGTGGTGGCTGGACCGGATGGTGACCGCCGAGGACGGGCTGACCGAGAAGTTGGTCTTCTTCTGGCACGGGCACTGGGCGACCAGCGCCCAGAAGGTCAAGTCGGCGCGCCTGATGGTGGGCCAGTTGGAGACGCTGCGCCGGCACGGTCGTGGGCCGCTGGGCCCGCTGGTCGCCGCGATGGTGCGCGACCCCGCCCTGATCGTCTGGCTGGACGGGCAGAAGAACACCCGCAAAGCGCCGAACGAGAACCTGGCCCGCGAGCTGATGGAGCTGTTCACCCTCGGCATCGGCGCCTACAGCGAGGCCGACGTGAAGGCCGGCGCGCGGGCCCTGACCGGCTGGGTGGTCGACAGGCGTACCGGTGCGGCCCGCTTCGAGGCCCGCCGGCACGACAGTGGCGAGAAGAGCATCCTCGGGCAGAGCGGCCGGTTCGACGCCGAGACGTACGCCGGCCTGCTGGCCGCCCAACCGGCGGCGGCGACCTTCGTGGCCGGTCGGCTCTGGTTCCGCTATGCCGGCACCGAGACCCCGGCCCCGGACGGCCTGGCCGGCGCGGACACCATCGCGACCCTCCGCGCGCTCTTCTCCGCACCGGCCTTCGCGCAGACCCGGGGCACGCTGGCGAAGCAGCCGGTGGAGTGGTTGGTCGGTGCGCTGCGGCAACTCGGTATCCGACCGTCCGCGCTGCCCGAGCAGCAACGCAGACAACTGCTGGCCGGTCTGAACGCGCTCGACCAGGTGCCGTTGCGTCCACCCAGCGTGGGCGGTTGGCCGGCCGGGTCCGCCTGGCTGACCACCTCGTCGTTACAGGCCCGGCTGCGGACGGCGGGGGTGCTCGCCGCCGCCACGGCTCCAGCGGTGCTGGCCCGGCTGACCGCCGCGCCCACCGCCGGGCGACCGGACGCGCTGGCCCGACTGCTCGTGGTCGACGGCTGGGGCGCGCGCACCCGCGCCGCCCTCACCCCGCTGGCCGGTGAGCCCCGCAGGTTGCTGGCCGCCGGCCTGGTCAGCCCCGAATACACAGTCAGCTGAGCGGAGGAGTCGACATGGACACAGTGACCCGACGCAGGTTCCTGCTGACCAGTGGGGTGGTCGGCGCTGGCGCGTTGGCCGCCGGGGCCGGCGCGTACAGCCTGCGGGACCTGCTGGACACCAGCGGAGACCGGGACCCGCAGTCCCGCACGCTGGTGCTGGTGACCCTCTACGGCGGCAATGACGGCCTCAACACGGTCATTCCGTACGGCGACCCGGCCTACCGGGCGGCTCGCCCGGAGCTGGCGTACCCGGACGGGGAGGTGCGGCGGTTGGACGACGACTTCGGCCTCAACCCGGCGCTGGCCGGTCTGCACCAGCGCTGGTCCGGCGGTGGGCTGGCGATCGTGCGTGGGGTCGGCTACCCGAAGCCGGACCGCAGCCACTTCCGTTCGATGGACATCTGGCACACGGCGCAACCGGACCGGCCCGGCAACACCGGCTGGCTCGGGCGGTGGCTGGACGGCGCCGGTGGCGATCCCCGGCTGGCGGTCTCCTTCGAGCCGGCGCTGCCGCCGCTGCTGGCCGGGGCGCAGAGCGCCGGGGCGGCCGTACCGGTGACCGACCGGAAGGCCGCCAAGGGGCTGTCGGCGCAGACGCTGACCGCGTTCGAAGCCGCCGAGCCGGGTGAGTCCGCCGCGCGAGCCCGGGCCGCCGCCTGCTTCGCCGACCTGCGATCGGTGGACGAGATGATCCGCCAGGTACGCGACTCCGACAACCCGGACATGGCAGACCCGGACGGCGAGCAGGCTCCGGCGACCGCCACCGGCGGGGCGAAGACTCCGCTGGACGCCCAACTGGACCTGGTCGCGCAGTGCGTCGAGGCGGGAGTGTCCACCCGGGTCTTCTCGGTGTCGCTGGGCGGCTTCGACACGCACGCCGACGAGAAGCAGTTGCAGACGGTGCTGCTGGGTCAGCTGGACCGGGCGTTGACCGGGTTCGCCGACCGGATGAGTCGCACCGAGGCGGGCCGGAAGGTGGTGGTGGCGGTCTACTCCGAGTTCGGCCGTCGGGTACGCGCCAACGCCTCCGACGGCACCGACCACGGCACCGCCTCGGATGTGCTGCTGCTCGGCGCGGGCGTCCGGGGCGGCTGGCACGGCGCACCGCCGAGCCTCACCGACCTCGACGACGGCGACCTGAAATACACCACGGACTTCCGGGACGTCTACGCCACGCTGCTGGAACGGGTGCTGGACACCGACCCGGGCCCGGTCCTCGCCGACTGGCGGGGACGGGTGGACAAGCTGTTCTAATCGTCCTCTTCCGGGTCCTGGTTGGCCTGCTCGCCCAGCACGAACGCCTGCATGGCCAGCTCGTCGCCGGCCGGCGAGACGAAGGCGGGCAGCTCACGCGGGCCCAGCTCCTGCACGTAGGACCAGAAGAGCCGCACCGCCTCGGCCGGCGTGTCGGCCTCGATCGGCAGGTCGAGGCTGACCAGCCAGGTTCGGCGCGCCGGGGGCGGGCCGAGCTGGTCGGCCAGCGCCCGGAAGGCCGCCGGCTCCACGGCGGTCACCGGCCCGTCGAGCGTCAACAGGTCGGCCGGCACCGGCTCGTCGAAGGCCCGCCGGGTGTACGCGACGACGAGCGTGCCCGGCTCGACCGGGGACTGCGGGTCGTCCGGGTCCTCGCGGTGTCGTCGTCCCGGCTCGGTGACCCGGCCGAGGGCCACCAGCCGGGGCGGCGCGTCGACCAGCACTGCCACCTGGTCGCCCGGCCCTGGCCGGGCGACGTCGGTCAGCCCGGTCAGCTCCAGCGTGTCGTGGTGCACGAGCCGCTCGGCCTCGTACCGTTCGGCGGGCAGCAGCACGGCCCAGGTGCCCATCCCGTCGGCGTTGCCGGCCGCACCGGCCCGGTGCGCGGTCTCGGTCGTCATGCCTGCCATCTCATCACGCCCCCGGTGGGACGGTGACGTGACAGCCGACGATGTGATCGTCGACCATCCCGGTTGCTTGCATCAGCGCGTACGCGGTGGTCGGGCCGACGAACCGGAAGCCGCGCTTCTTGAGTGCCTTGGCCATCGCCGTCGACTCCGGGGTGATCGGCGCCAGCTCGGCGAACGAGGCGGGGCGAGTCGGCCGGGGCTCCGGCGCGAAGGACCAGAGCAGCGCGGACAGGCCCTCCGGCAGCTCCAGTGCGGCGCGGGCGTTGGCGATCGCCGCCTCGATCTTGGCCCGGTTGCGGACGATGCCGGCGTCGGCCAGCAGCCGGGTGACGTCGGCGTCGTCGTAGCGGACGACGGTCGGGATGTGGAACTCGTCGAAGGCCAGTCGGAACGCCGGACGCTTGCGCAGGATGGTCAGCCAGGACAACCCGGACTGGAACGCCTCCAGCGTCATCCGCTCGTAGAGCGCGTCGTCTCCGCGCAGCGGTCGCCCCCACTCGGTGTCGTGGTAGACGGCGTAGTCGGGGGTGCTCGACCCCCAGGCGCAGCGAGCCAGCCCGTCGGCGCCGATCACCAGGTCAGTCACCTGGTACACGCTAGGGCATCCGTCCGACACCCCATTGCCACCGGCCGCCCGGCTGCCTATGGTGCTTGTTACCGACCGGTAGGTCGAGGTCACCCGATGGTGCGCCCCGACCGGTGACGGCGAGCGGAGGCCGCGCGGTGAAGGAGTTCCCGGACGTCATCGCCTGGTCGATCCCGGCCTTCGTGCTTCTCATCGTGTTGGAGCGAATCTCCTACCTGCTGCACCGCGACGACGACGAGGTCGGCTACGGCGGCGCCGACACCGCGACCAGCCTGACGATGGGGCTGGGCAGCATCTTCGCCGACCTGCTCTGGAAGGTGCCGATCGCCGCCGCGTACGCGCTGCTCTACGCGCTCACCCCGCTGCGGGTCGCCGAGCTCTGGTGGACCTGGCCGCTGATCCTGCTCGCGCAGGACTTCTGCTACTACTGGTCGCACCGCGGCCACCACGTGATCCGCATCCTCTGGGCCTCGCACGTGGTGCACCACTCGTCGCAGCGGTTCAACCTCTCCACCGCGCTGCGCCAACCGTGGACCGGCCTGACCAGTTGGGTGTTCTACATCCCGCTGATCCTGGCCGGCGTCCATCCGGCCGTTGTCGCGTTCTGCGGCTCGGTCAACCTGCTCTACCAGTTCTGGATCCACACCGAGCGGATCGAGAAGATGCCGCGCTGGTACGAGGCGGTGTTCAACACCCCGTCGCACCACCGGGTGCACCACGCGTCGCAGGGCAGCTACCTGGACCGCAACTTCGGCGGCATCCTGATCGTCTGGGACCGGCTCTTCGGGTCGTTCGCGCCGGAAGGGGAACGTTGCGTGTACGGCCTGACCAAGAACGTCGGCAGCTACAACCCGGTCCGGGTGGCCTTCCACGAGTACGCCTCGATCGCCCGGGACCTGCGGGCCGCGGTGACCTGGCGGCACCGGGTCGGGCATCTCTTCCGCGCACCGGGCTGGCAGCCGGCACCGGGCTCCCCGGTCAGGGCAGCCGGCCCTGCTCGACCAGACGGGCAAACCTCTTCAGCGCCTGGGTGAGGCCGAGCTTGGAGCCGGGCCAGAGCACCGGCCACGCCAGTCGACCGGCCCGACCGCCCGGCAGGTGGAACCACTCGTGCCAGACGACCTGGGTGCGGTCCCGGTCCAGCTGGGTGCAGCGCAGCACCCCCGGGCCGCGCAGCAGCTGGCCGTGGTGCACGACGCCGATCTCGTACGGCTCGTCGACCCGGACCACCAGCATCTCGTCGCGCAGCGTCGCCCGGCCGAGCGCTGTCACCGCCTCGATCCGGCTGCCCTCGCGGCCGTCGCCCTCGACCACCCGGACGCGGGTGAACGGGATCCAGTCGGACTGACGTTCCCAGGCGAGCAGCGCGGCGAACACCCGCTCCGCCGGGGCTTCGACGATCACCGTGGCGGTCACCTCACCGGCACCGGGTCGGGCCGCCTCGCGAAGATCGTCAGCGCCCTCCGGCTCGGTCACGCCGACTCCGACCGAACCACCGCGTCATGCTGGTCGGTGCCGGCGGTCTGCTCACGATCGGCCGACTCGTCGTCGGCGGGCGCGGCGGCAGGCGCCACCCCGTCGGAATCCGTCGGGGACGAGCTGGCGGCGGGCAACGGGCCGGGAGTCGTCGAACCGACCGGGGCCGAGCCCGCCTCGCCGGTCAGCGGCGCGTCTCCGCCCGGCTCGACTGCCTCGCCCGGCTCGGTCGCGTCCGCGGGAGTCACCTTGCTGGCGGACTGCTCGCGGGCCTGCCGCAGCACGTCCGCGTCGTCGGTGCGCCCCTCACGCAAGGCGATGACCTCCGACTCCAGTACGCCGATCAGCTCGGACTTGTAACCGATGTCGTAGGCGGCACGGCGCAACGCCTTATCGACCTGGTCCATCCGGTACCCGCGCAACCCGGTGTCGAAACGGACCGCCCCCACGTCGGATTCACGCAACGGGCGGGTGCCCGGCAACGCCACGGCCTGCGAATCCGGCTCGGCCGGCACCAGGCCGGGATCACGCCCGCTGACCAGCACCGTCACACCGAATATCACCGCTGCGACTGTCAACGCCACGACCAGGAGGAGCAGAAGCTGACCCATGTACTGATCGTGGCATGGCAGCCGGCCGGGAGCGACCCCGCCACCCGCCTCGATCGCGATCGGTGCCGACGCCCGCCCGGGATGGTGGACGGGCGACCGGCTAGCGTCGGGACCGGCCGACGCGGCGGCGGCGGCGTGAACTTGCAGGAGGCGGGCATGGCCGGGGCGCTTCGGCTGGGTGGGCACACGTTCGCCCCCGGCGAGCTGGTGGTGATGGCGATCATCAACCGCACGCCGGACTCGTTCTTCGACCGCGGGGCCACCTACGCCGCCGACAGCGCTCTGCGCGCGGTGGAGCGGGCGGTGGACGAGGGCGCGGCCATCATCGACATCGGCGGCGTCAAGGCCGGCCCCGGCGCGGACGTGGACGTCGCCGAGGAGATCCGGCGCACGGTGGACACCATCGCCGCTGTCCGAGCCGCGTTTCCGGACGTGGTGATCTCCATCGACACCTGGCGGGCCGAGGTGGCGACGGAGGCCGTGGCGGCCGGCGCCGACCTCCTCAACGACACCTGGTCGGGCGCCGACCCGGCGTTGGTCCGGGTCGCCGCACAGACCGGTGCCGGCCTGGTCTGTTCGCACGCCGGCGGGCTGACGCCGCGGACCAGGCCGCACCGCGCCGCCTTCACCGACGTGGTCGCCGACGTGGTCGCGACGGTCACCGGGCTCGCCGAGCGCGCGGTGGCGGCGGGGGTACGCCCGGACGGCATCCTCATCGATCCGGCGCATGACTTCGGTAAGAACACCCGGCAATCGCTGGAGATCACCCGCCGGCTGGACGAGCTGACCGCTACCGGCTGGCCGGTGCTGGTGGCGCTCTCCAACAAGGACTTCATCGGGGAGACGCTGGGACTGCCGGTAGCCGAACGGCTGGAGGGGACGCTCTCCGCGACGGCCGTCTCGGCCTGGTTGGGTGCCCGGGTCTTCCGGGCCCACCAGGTCGGCCCGACCCGCCGGGTGCTGGACATGGTGGCCTCGATCCGAGGCGACCGCCCGCCCACCGCCACCCGCCGGGGCCTCGCCTGACCGGTCGTCGCCGTAACCGACAGCGAACGGTCCGAGGGACCGACACGATCGCCGGAAGCAGTGGCGCTCAGGTCCAGCGGAGGATGTTCCTACGCCAGGCGTAGAGGATGCCGAGCGCGAGCACGGCCACGAACACCGCCATCTCCACCACCGTCACCAGACCGAAGCCGGGCCGGTCGAAGACCACCGCCCAGGGGAAGAGGAACACCGCCTCGACCGCGAACAGCACGTAGAGGTAGGCGTACACGTAGTAGCGGATCTGCATCTGCGCCCAGTCGGCGCCGACCGGGTCGAGCCCGCACTCGTAGCTGGCCCGCTTGCCCGGCGGGTCGGCCGGACGCGCCGGGCGTAACACCCGGTTGGCCGAGAACGCCGTAACGAAGAAGAGAACGCTGGCGAGCAGCAGGAGCCCGAGCGTCGCGTACGAGCCCAGGTATCCGTTCACAGTCGGCAGCCTACCGTCCGCCCGGACGGGTCGTCCCAAACACGTTACGAATTTGTTTCGCATGAGACTAGTGCCCCGGGGCAACTGTTACCGAATACTGGACACCCACCCATGTCACCGGAGGATTGATGTCCCGCGTGAAGGCATCGCCCGGTAACCGGGCGGAGGGGCGACGTTCCACGCCCCTGCTGGCGACCGCGCTCGCGCTCGGCCTGCTCACGGCGCTCGCCGTGGGGCCGGCCTGGGCCAGCGCGGCCGCACCGGACGCGGAGCCGGTCGCGACCTCGGCCGAGCCGGTCAACGAGCCGGGAGGCGAGGAGCCCCCGACCACACCGGCGGAGGAGCCCACCCCGACCGAGGACCCGGGCGGTGAACCGGAGCCGACCGGACCGGCGCCGGAAACCTCCGCGCCACCACCGGAGACGACACCACCGGCGCCGGTGACCACCGCCCCGGAGGTCCCGCCGGCACCGACCACCGTCGCGCCCGCGCCGGGCGCCACCACCCGACCGCCCAGCCCGGCTCCCCCGGTGCCACCGACGGCGCCCCCCGCCCCGCCGACACCGCCGGGGCCGACGGTCCGCCCGCCCGCCCCGGGTTCGGCGCCGCCGCCGCAGAGCCCGCTGGGCGTGCAGGTCACCACCGGCGACGTCATCCTCACCGAGGCGTACTGGAACACGCCGAGCACGGCCGCCACCCTCCAGGTCACCGTGCACAACACCGGCACCACCACGGAACAGATCCGACTCTCGTACACGCTGCCCGCCGGGCTGACCGACGCCGGCACGAAGGGCTGCGCCGCCGCCGGTGGTGGGACGTACCGGTGCGGTGCCTGGACCGCCGAAGCGGGCGCCCGGTTCAGCACCGTGCTGCGGCTGCGGGTCGCTGGCACGGCGTGGAAGCAGATGCCGCTCAGCGGCTCGGTCCAGGTCATCGCGGACGCGCCGGGAACGGAAGGGGAGGCGACCGACGACCAGGGCTTCGCGGTGCTCTTCCCAGCGGGCCCGCCGGTGCCCGGGATCGCGCTCGCCGCCGACGAGGTGGCCTTCGACATCAGCGGCGGCCCCAGCACCCTCACACTCCGGCTGGGCAACACCGGCGCGGTGGACGCCGCCGGCCGGGTCGACGTCGTCCTGCCGGCCGGGGTGACAGTGCCGACCCCACCGCTCGGCTGCGTGGCGGTCGACCCCACGCGTACCCGCTGCGACGCCGGCCTGGTGCTGGCGGGCACGACCGCCGAGGTGCAGCTGCCGGTGGAGGCGACGCCGCAGGCTCAGCGGGAAGCGCCACTGTCCGGTGCCGTGATCGGGCAACTCGATCCACGCAGCGGCCCGACCCGGCGGGTGCAGATGAGCTTCCGGATCACCGCGGCAGCCGCACTGGCCACGCCGGTGGTCTCCCCACCCGCGCCGACCGGCTCGCAGGGCGTACTGCCCGCCGGTGCCACGACCGGAGACGGCGGGTTGACCTCGGTTGAGCGGACCGCTGTCATCCTGATCGCGGTCTCCACGCTGCTGGTGGTGCTGGCCCTCACGCTGGCCACGACCTCGCTGCGGCGCCGGCTCGGCGGCCCACCGCCCGAGCCCGCGCCCAACCCCGCCGACTGATCGACGGACGACCCCGGCCCGCGCGACCGGGGTCGTCGGCGCGACCGGGTGGTGATCTGAATTACGGCGGGCGGTGCGTAACCCCGCAAAGGCGGGCATTTTGCATCCAGATCCGTTCCCAGTCGGCGGACCTCCGGGGATGGTTAGGGCTCCCTTAGACGTAGGCTCTCAGAAGAGGAACGACAGCGGCCGGACCAGCCTGGGGCGGTGCGGTGAAGCGTTGCGTCGAGGAGGTTCCGTGGCCGGGCAAGCCCCGCAGTCGCGAACGAAGGTGGCACAGTGACCAAGCAGATCCGTCAACTCGACCGGGTGGTCATCCGGTTCGCCGGTGACTCCGGCGACGGCATGCAGCTGACCGGCGACCGGTTCACCTCGGAGACGGCGCAGCTCGGCAACGACATCTCCACACTGCCAAACTTCCCCGCCGAGATCCGGGCTCCCGCCGGCACCCTGCCCGGCGTGTCGAGCTTCCAGGTGCATTTCGCCGACTACGACATCCTCACGCCGGGCGACGCGCCAAACGTGCTGGTGGCGATGAACCCTGCGGCGCTCAAGGCCAACCTGGCCGATCTGCCGCGCGGCGCGGACATCATCGTCAACACCGACGAGTTCACCAAGCGCAACCTGGCCAAGGTCGGTTACCAGAGCAGCCCGCTGGACGACGACTCGCTGGCCGGTTACGTGGTGCACCCGGTGGCGCTGACCTCGATGACTGTTGGCGCGCTCGCGGCCCACCAGGTGTCCAAGAAGGACGCCGAGCGGTCGAAGAACATGTTCGCGCTCGGCCTGCTCTCCTGGATGTACTCCCGGCCCTACGAGTCGACGCTGCGCTTCCTGGAGCGCAAGTTCGCGGCCCGCCCGGAGCTGGTCGCCGCGAACGTCGCCGCCTTCAAGGCCGGCTGGAACTTCGGCGAGACCACCGAGGACTTCGCTGTCCGCTACGAGGTCAAGCCCGCCAAGATGAAGCCGGGCACCTACCGCAACATCACCGGCAACGCGGCTCTCTCGCTGGGGCTGGTCGCCGCCGGGGTCCGCTCCGGGCTTCCGGTCTTCCTCGGCGCGTACCCGATCACGCCCGCGTCGGACATCCTGCACGAGCTGAGCAAGCACAAGCGCTTCGGCGTTCTCACAGTGCAGGCCGAGGACGAGATCGCCGCCGTCGGCGCCGCACTGGGCGCCTCCTACGGCGGGTCGCTCGGGGTGACCACCACCAGCGGCCCCGGCGTGGCGCTCAAGAGCGAGACGATCTCGCTAGCGGTGGCGCTGGAGCTGCCGCTGGTGATCGTGGACGTGCAGCGCGCCGGCCCGTCGACCGGCATGCCGACCAAGACCGAGCAGGCCGACCTCAACATGGCGCTCTACGGCCGGCACGGCGAGGCGCCGGTCGCGGTGATCGCGCCCCGGTCACCGTCGGACTGCTTCTTCGCGGCGCTGGAGGCGGCCCGGATCGCGCTCACCTACCGCACCCCGGTGATCCTGCTGTCCGACAACTACGTCGCCAACGGTTCCGAGCCGTGGCTGCTGCCCGACGTGGAGTCGCTGCCCGACCTGCGGGTCGAGTTCGCCACCAAGCCCAACGGCGAGGACGGCACCACCTTCCTGCCCTACCTGCGTGACCCGGAGACCCTGGCCCGGCCATGGGCGATCCCCGGCACCGCGGGCCTGGAGCACCGGATCGGCGGTCTGGAGAAGGCCGACAAGACCGGGGACATCTCCTACGACCCGGCCAACCACGACTTCATGGTGCGCACCCGGGCCGCGCGGATCGAGACCATCCCGGTGCCCGACATCGAGGTGGAGGACCCGGACGGCGACGCCCGGGTGCTGGTCCTCGGTTGGGGCTCGACGTACGGGCCGATCGGCGCGGCGTGCCGCGGGGTCCGCCAGCGTGGCCTCTCCATCGCCCAGGCGCACCTGCGGCACCTGGCACCGATGCCGGCCAACCTCGGTGAGGTGCTCCGCTCGTACGACAAGGTGGTCATCCCGGAGATGAACCTGGGCCAGCTGGCCCACGTCATCCGGGCCCGCTACCTGGTCGACGCGATCAGCTACAACCAGGTCCGCGGTCTGCCGTTCACGGCCGCCGAGCTGGAGACGACGCTGGAAGAGGTGCTGAAGAATGTCTGAGCCCGTCGCCGTCAAGCTCACCGCCAAGGACTTCAAGTCCGACCAGGAGGTGCGCTGGTGCCCCGGCTGCGGTGACTACGCGATCCTGGCAGCCATCCAGCAGTTCATGCCGGAGCTGAACATCCCCCGGGAGCGCACCGTCTTCGTCTCCGGGATCGGCTGCTCGTCCCGCTTCCCGTATTACATGAACACGTACGGGATGCACTCGATCCACGGTCGGGCCCCGGCGATCGCGACCGGCCTGTCGGTCTCTCGGCCGGACCTGTCGGTCTGGGTGGTCACCGGCGACGGCGACGCGCTCTCCATCGGTGGCAACCACCTGATCCACGCGCTGCGTCGCAACGTCAACCTCAAGATCCTGCTGTTCAACAACCGGATCTATGGTCTGACCAAGGGCCAGTATTCTCCGACGTCCGAGGTCGGCAAGGTCACCAAGTCGACCCCGGCCGGCTCGGCGGACGCCCCGTTCAACCCGCTCTCGCTCGCCCTCGGGGCGGAGGCCAGCTTCGTCGGCCGCACCATCGACTCGGACCGCAAGCACCTCCAGTCGGTGCTGCGGGCCGCCGCGGAGCACGAGGGCTCGGCCTTCGTGGAGATCTACCAGAACTGCAACATCTTCAACGACGGGGCGTTCGAACAGCTCAAGGACCCGTCGACCCGGGACGACTACCTGATCCGCCTGGAGCACGGGCAGCCCATTACCTTCGGTGCCGACGGGCGGTTCTGCGTGGTGCACCCGCCGGGTGGCTTCGGTCTGGAGGTCCGGGAGACCAGCTCGGTCCGCCCCGAGGAGATCGTCGTGCACGACGCGACGGTGACCGACCCGGCGTACGCGTTCGCGCTGTCCCGGCTGCCCGGCCTGGACCTGCGTAACACTCCGATCGGGGTGTTCCGCTCGGTGGACCGGCCGTCCTACGACAGCGTGGTGCAGGCTCAGCTCGCGGCCGCCAAGGCGACGGTCACCGAGACCCCCGAGCAGCAGCTCGCCGGCCTGCTGGGCAGCGGCGACACCTGGACGATCATCTAGTCCGTCGTTAGTGACGAGAGCGGCCGTCCCCGATCCGGGGGGCGGCCGCTCTCTCGTCGTACCGGCGATGCCTCAGCGCTGGGCGCTGGCCGGCGTCCAGAGGTTGTCGATCTCCTTCTCGGTCGCCGCGAGGCTCGCCTCGTGCAGCGGGATCAGCTCGGCCATCGCCGGCACCGAGGGTGCCAGGGTCAGTTCGGTGCCGATGAAGCGCGGCTCCAGGCCGGTCATCGACAGACCGTGCGGGAGCCACTGCTCGGCGTGGTCCCAGCCATGGCGAGGGGTGCCCTCGCCATAGCCGCCACCACGGGTGGCCAGCACCACCAACTCGCGGCCGCCGAGCAGGCCCTCCTGAGTCGTCGGGTCGTAGGTGAGGCCGGCGACGATCAGGTGGTCGACCCAGGACTTCACGCTGCTGGGCACACCGTAGTTGTAGAGCGGCAGCCCGAGCAGCACCACGTCGGCCTGCTTGACCTCGTCGACGATCCGGACGCTGAGCTCCCAGGACTCGCGCTGCGCCGGGGTGTGCTGGTCCGGTGGCGTCATCCGGGCGAGGCCGCCCTCCGAGTCCAGGTGTGGCAGCGGGTCGGCGCCCAGGTCCCGGTAGGTCACTGTGCCGTCCGGGTGCGCCGCACGCCAAGCGTCGACCGCGCGGGCGGTGAGCCGCCGGCTGATCGACCAGTCACCGCGGATGCTCGAGTCAATATGCAGCAGATGCATTATTCCTCCTCCAGGAATCGTCTGTGAAGCACCAACTATTTATAGCAGGCCGATGTTCCGCAGACTCGGTAGACTGAGTCACATGTCCGCGCAGCCGCTCGATTCCTCCGAGCACCGCTCGGGCGCACTCCTGGACCATCTGGCCCGGCGGATGCGACTGCGGTCGGAGTCGGTGCTGGCGCCGCTGGGACTACGCCCCCGGCATCTGGTCGCGCTCACCGTGCTGCGCGCCGGCGGCGGCACCGGGCAGCAGGCGCTCGCCACCATCCTGGAGATGGACAGCACCAACATCGTCGGGCTGCTCAACGACCTGGAGGCGGAGCAGCTGATCGAGCGTCGGCGCTCACCCGAGGATCGTCGCCGACACGTCGTCGAACTCACCGAAGATGGGGCGAAACGCCTCAGCGAAGCCGAATGCGCCCTGGCCAGCGCCGAGGACGAGGTGCTGGGCGCGCTGGATCCCGCCGAGCGGGAGACGCTCTACAAACTGCTCAGCCGGGCCTCCACCGGCACGGCGGTCAACTGCACCGAGGCGATCTGCGTCGCCGACGACACCTGCTGACGCCGCCTCACCACACTGGCGACAGCGGGGCCGGCACGCCGCGGCAGCGGTAGGACGATCAGGCGGTGGTCGCCGACTGGGGACGGTCGTCGCGTACGTGCACCAGCATGTCGCCGGTCTCGATCACCGCGCCGGCCCGGTCGGCCAGGGTGACCACCTTGCCCCGCCGCACCAGGGCGATCACCAACGACTCCAGCTCGCGCGGCGAGCGACCCACCTCGTCCCGCTCGGCGGAACGCATCGCCAGCGCCATGCCCTGGCCGGGGGTGAGCAGGTCCTCCACCACGTCGATCAGCGGCGGCGCCGAGGTGGACAGGCCGAGCAGCCGGCCCGCGGTGGCCGAGGAGACGATCACATGGTGCGCGCCACTCTGCTTGAGCAGCGGGGCGTTCTCCGCCTCCCGCGCCGCCGCGATGATGCGGACCTGACCGGCGGTGAGCTGCCGTACCGTCAGCGCGACCAGCACCGACGCGTCGTCGCTGTCGGTCGCGATGATCACGGCCTTCGCGTTCTTGACGTGCGCCTCGTTCAGCACCGACGAGCGGGTCGCCGAGCCCTCGATCGCCACCAGCCCGGCGGAGGTGGCCTGCCGCAGGGCGGCGGCGCTGCGCTCCACCACCACGATCCGCGAACGGTCCAGACCGTTCTCCATCAGGGCGGAGACAGCGCTACGCCCCTTGGTGCCGTAGCCGCAGATGATGACGTGGTCCTTCACGGCTCTCCTCCACCGCGACAGGCGACGGCCGGTCCGGTACTGCTCGGTCAGAACTTCCAGGGTGGTACCGACCAGGATGATAAGGAAGATCACTCGGGCCGGGGTGATGAAGAGGACGTTGACCAGCCGGGCCGACGGCGCGGCCGGGGTGATGTCCCCGTAACCGGTGGTCGAGAGCGAGACGACCGCGTAGTAGAAGCAGTCGAGGAGGGTGAGACCGTCCTCGTTGACATCGCGGTAGCCGTCCCGGCCGAGATAGACCGCGGCGACCACGGCGAAGACCAGGCCCAGGGCAGCGGCGAGCCGAAGGCTCAGCGCGCTCAGTGGGCCCCGCCGCTGCGCGGGAAAATGGATCACCGTCGAACCTGCTGCCCCGCCGTCGCCTGCACGCCCACAACATAGCGGGTACGCCGCCGATCGCACGTCCGGGTCGCGGCGGGCAACCGAAGCCGCTCCCGCACCCGACTACCGGACGACAACGACGAACCGGTGCAGGCCGGCAGACGGAGGGGGCGCGACCCTCGTGACGACGAGCGGCAGACGGCGAGCCGAGGCCGACGACGAATACACCGAGTACGTCCGGTCCCGGATGGCGCAGTGGCGACGCACCGCCTACCTGATGTGCGGGGACTGGGACCGGGGCGACGACATCCTGCAACGGGTGCTCACCGAGCTGTACCGCTCGTGGGCGCGGGCGCGGCAGGCCGATCACCTGGACGCCCTGGTGCGCACCATGCTGCTGCGGCGACTGATCGACGAGCGGCGGTTGCGGTGGACGCGGGTCCGCCTCGGTTCCGCGCTGCCCGACGTGTCCAGGGCCTTCGCCGACCCGACCGACCGGATCACCCTGGTGGGCGCGCTGCGGCAGGTGCCTCCGCGCCAACGCGCGGTGCTGGTGCTGCGGTACTTCCAGGACCTCAGCGTCGAGGAGACCGCCCGCACGATGGGCTGCTCGACGGGGACGGTGAAGAGCCAGACCGCCAAGGGCCTGGCCACCCTGCGCACCCTGCTCACCCCCACCCTGACCGCGAACTGAGAGGAGCGACGATGCTTGACGAACGCCAGATTGGCGACCTGATGCTGACCGAGATCGAGTCGGCCGAGCGACCCTCCGTCGTGCTGGACGTGGAACGGGCGATGACCACCGCACGGCGGCAACGCCGCCTCGCCCACGGTGCCGGCGCCGCGCTGCTGGCGGTGGCGCTCACCGTCGGCGGGCTCACCGTCCCCGACCTGCTGACCCCGGACCGCACACCCGCCACCGGTCCGGCCGGCCCGGCGGCCGTCGACGGCGAGACCGGGCTGCCGGCCGCGCTCACCACTGTCGACCCACAGCGGGTGTACGTCCGGTTCGGCTGGCTGCCGGACGGGATGCGCGATCTCCATTACCAGGCCGGGCTGCTGCTCAGCGGTACCGGTGTGTACCTCAGCGCGACCAACGGCCGCAACGACGACAGGAGTCAGAGCGTGACGGTCGCACTCCTGCCCAGGGGGGTGGAGCCATCGGCACCGCAGCGGGACAGCGGTGAACCCGCGGTGGTCGGTGAGTCCGCCGCCGGCCCTCGACTCAACGGCGGGGACAGCGTCTTCGTCAGCTACTCCGGTACCGAGAGGCCGGAGGCGATTCTGCGCTGGCGGTACGCCCCGGACGGATGGGCACAGGTTCGGGTGTTCGGGATCGAATCGGACGTGCGGGACGTGGCGGCGCGGGTGGCCGGTTCGCTGCGCTTCGGCACCGACGCCGTTCCGATGCCGGCGACCGTGGCGGGCGTACCTGCCAACCTGCGGATGATCATGCTCAACGTGTCCGAGTCACTCGACGAGCCCAGAACCTGGTACGCGGATTGGACCTGGACTCCGAAACCGGCCACCGCCGACCCCGGCCAGCAGCGGGCCCGGACGTTGAGCATCGGCGTCTCCCGCTACCGCAACGTGACCGACCCCGCCGACCGGGCGTACGTCGACCCGAACACCACTCTGGATGGGCACCCGGCGCGGTTCAGGGGAGAGAACGGCAACGAGTCGCTGACCGTCTACGACCTCAACGGGGCGAACGTGTCGATCTACGACAGCGCCCTGCTCCCGGCCGGTGGCACCCGGGCCTTGTTCCCGGCGGTCACGTTGGTGCCCGACCCGGCCACCTGGCACACCCACTTGAGCCGGTGAACGACCCGGGTCCGCGCCGTGGGAGCGGCGCGGACCCGGACGGGTCGGCCCGGACGGGTCGGCCCGGACGGCCGGGGACGGGCATGATGGGGGTGTTCCCGACGACGACCGCGAAAGTGAGGCCGGCATGTCGTTGCTGCGACGAGTCATCGGTGGAGTGCTGCGTCGCCACCGCCAGCGTCAGGGCCGCACGCTGCGCGAGGTTGCCGCGTCGGCCGATGTCTCCGTGCCCTACCTCTCGGAGGTCGAGCGGGGCCGGAAGGAGGCCTCGTCGGAGGTGCTGGCGGCGATCTGCCGAGCGCTCGGCATCAGCCTCGCCGACCTGCTCGGCGAGGCCCGCGACGACATGCGCCGGGTCGAGCCGCGGTTGCCGGTCGCGCCGCGCGCCGCGCTCACCCACCTGGAGCGGGTCGATGCGACTCGGCGGGAGATCGGCAACGCCACCCTGCTGGTGGGTCCACGTGTCAGCGGGTTCGTCCTGCACCGCGCGCCGGTGGCGAGCGCGCCGACCCTCAGCGTCGACGGAAATGCCTCCGCTGGTGGCTCGCGCCCCGGTCCGCGTACCGCCGCCCTGGCTGACTGCGCACAGACCCGGCTGGGCCTGCGGCGGCTGACCGTCGCGTAGGCCGCGTGGGTTCTGCCGTCGGCGGATCTGCCGGCGGCAGAATCCGTGGGCTGGCCGCCGCGACCGCCGGCACGCTGGAAGGGCCGGTCCACCGGGTGGTCCCACCGCCCGCCGGCACGGCGGAGGGCGGCGACACATGATGGGGTACGGCGTACAGATGCTCAACGGCGGGCAGCCGACCTTCGGTGACCAGGTGTTCGAGCGGCTGCTGCGGGAGCGGATCGTCTTCCTCGGCACCGAGGTGACGGAGGAGTCGGCCAACCAGATCTGCGCGCAGATCCTGCTGCTCGCCGCCGAGGACGACGATCGGGACATCTACCTCTACATCAACTCGCCGGGCGGTTCGGTGAGCGCGGGGATGGCGGTCTACGACACGATGCGCTACGTCCGCAACGACGTGGCGACGCTGGCGCTCGGGTTCGCCGGCTCGATGGGGCAGTTCCTGCTCTGCGCGGGTACGGCCGGCAAGCGGTACGCGCTGCCGCACTCGCGGATCATGATGCACCAGCCGTCCGGAGGGATGGGCGGAACCGCCGCCGACATCACCATCCAGGCGGAGAACATGCTGCACGTGAAGCGGACGATGCAGGAGCTCATCGCCCAGCACAGTGGACGGACGCTCGACGAGATCCAGCGGGACTGGGACCGGGACCGGTGGTTCACCGCCGAGCAGGCCCGGGAGTACGGCCTCATCGACCAGGTGGTCACCCGAGCCGAACAGCTGCCGACACTCTGATCAACGTCTGGTGGCCGCGGTACCGCCCGACCATCCCACCCATTAGCCTCCGTAGATACCTGGTGCGGGCGCAGAAGGAGTGGGAATGGCTGACGGTCACGAAGGCATCTGCTGCGACGAGACGACCGCCTCCGCAGTGAGTCGCCGCACCATGTTGCGCGCGGCGGTGCTGGGCGCGGGCGCCATCGGAGCCGGTGGCCTGTTGGTCCCCGAGGCCGCACAGGCCGCGCCGGCGATCTACAACCCGTTCAGCGCCTACCCGATCACCGACACCTGGGAGGGCCACCTCAGCCGCGGCTCGCGCGGCGGCATCGACTTCGGGATGGGAGTGGGTACGCCGCTGCCCGCCTGCGGCGCGGGAACCATCCAGAACATCCCGAACAACGGCGCGGGCGGGCACACAGTCACGATTCACCACGGGGACGGGTACCGCAGCCAGTATCTGCACCTGTCGCAGTTCCTGCTGGCCAACGGCGCCAGCGTGGGCGCGGGCACGATAGTGGGCCGCTCCGGCGGCGCGGCCGGGGCGCCCGGCTCGGGCAGCTCGACGGGCCCACACCTGCACTGGCACATGATCAACCCGTCGGGCGCCCTGATCAGCCCACTCGTCTACATCCAGCAGAACCCCGCCGACCAGCCCCGTCAGGTGTTCGAGGCGGCCAGCAACGCCGGCTGGCGCGCCCTGCCGGTCTCCGGCAGCACGGGCGCGGTGACCGGCACTGCGGCAGCCGCGATCACCCTCGGATCCACGAAGATCCTCTACACCCTCAACGGCGGCCGGATCCACGAGGCCGCCAGCAACGCCGGCTGGAACAACCTGTGGACCGGCATCCACGGGGCGCAGGGCACCGCGCTGGCCGCGCTGAACCTCGACGGGGTGAAGCACATCTACAACGTCGTCGACGGGTACGTGCACGAGGCCGCCAGCAACAACGGCTGGCGCAACCTCAACACCGGCATCGGCGGCGCGAGCTCGTCCTCGATCTCGGTGATCGCGCTGAACGGCGTCAAGTACATCTACAGCATCGTCGGCGGCTACATACACGAGGCGCACAGCGCCAACGCCTGGCGGAACCTGAACACCGGCGTCCCCGCCTCGGCGGTAGCGGCGATCACACTGGGCGGCACGAAGATCCTCTACGCCCTGAACGGCGGCCGGATCTACGAGGCCGCCAGCAACGCCGGCTGGGCGAACCTGTGGACCGGCATCCAGGGCGCACAGGGCGACGCCCTGGCCGCGCTCAACGTCAACGGGGTGAAGCACATCTACAACGTCGTCGACGGGTACGTGCACGAGGCCGCCAGCAACAACGGCTGGCGCAACCTCAACAGCGGGGTCCGCGGAACCCGGGCAGCCGCCCTGGGACTGGACGGCGTCAAGCTCATCTACGCCGCCTGAGTCGCCCACCGCCCCGGCCGGTCGTGACCGGCCGGCCCGGATGGTGCGGTGCTGGAGCGCGCGGCCGCTGACCCGTGGGCATCGATGTCGACGAGGGCGACCGGCCGATCGACGCGGGAACGTGCCCCGCTGGTCAGATGGCGTTCTTGCTGATCTTCGAGGTGCCCCCGGCAGGATTCGAACCTGCGACACACGGTTTAGGAAACCGATGCTCTATCCCCTGAGCTACGGGGGCGCGAGCGCTCAGTCTAGCGACCCGGGCGTCCAACGGAGGTGGCAGGGAGCGGCCTGCGTTCACCCCGCCACCCGGACGCCTCTTGTCCCAGCACAGGGCCACCCCCGGCGGGACGCCAGGCGGACCGAGATGAGGGCGGCAGCCGTCCGCTGCCGTCGGAGACTCACCACGTTCATCACCGTCGACCGGCTACGGACTGGCGGGCCGGGCGGCGCGGCGGCGTTCGGTGAGCCGTCGCGCCTTCACCGCGTTGCCGCAGTCGGCCATGCGACACCAGCGGCGGGAACCGTTACGGGTCCGATCGAGGAACAGCCAGCCGCAGCCGCCTTCGAGCACCGGGCAGCGGCGCACCCGGGTCAGGTCGGCCGCCACCATGAGGTCCAGGGCGGCCTCGGCGATCCGGTCGGGCACCAACATGGCCGGCACCGTGCCGTAGACCAGCCGTACCTGCGACGAGTCGAGCACGAATCTCGCTCGAGCGGCCGCGCCGGACCAGCGCTGGTGAAGCCCGACCAGCGCGGCACCGGCCGCGACGGGGTCGCCCGCCGCGTCGTCGTCCGCGCCGGTGATCGCCGCGAGCATCACGAGATACAGCCCTTCGCGGATGTCCCGCACGGCGGCCAGGCCCGCGTGCGCCGCCGCCGGCTCGTCGCCCCAGGCGCGGCCAACCTGGTCGGCCTCCGCGTCGCTGATCAGGCCCACCTGGACCGACCAACGCAGCAGGGCGGAACTGTCGGACAGGAAGTCGTGCGGCGACGTGCCGCCGCGCTCCAGTGTGTTGACCAGATCCAGCACGGGGTGCCCCCCGACCATCGGTAGCTGGCACACGTCGAGTGGCATAGCAGCGAGGCTACCAGCAAAAGCGTCGACGGCGGTTCACGCCTGTCCAGTTCAAGAGCTGGCGCACCACGCTTGGCCCCGCACACCGACACAAGGACAACGCCTTACGGCCGAACAACGAGGGATGCCTACTCGTCTATGCTACCGTCAAAATCTAGTTAGCCGGGAACATCCATTGACGTTCGGGATCTGGGAGGTAGCCAATGGCGCCCCAACGACGCGCGGTCTACGCCCTCGCCGCGTTGTCCGCCGCCACCTTCTGTTACGTCACCACCGAGGTGCTTCCGATCGGGTTGCTCACGCTGATCGCCCCGGACCTGGGACGCTCCAGGTCCGAGGCCGGCCTGCTGGTGACCGGGTACGCCGTGGTGGTCATGATCGTGGCGCTCCCGCTGACCCGGGTCACTCGGCGGGTGCCCCGGCGTCCACTGCTCGCCGGCGCCCTCGGTGTGTTCGCCGCGGCGACGACGGTGTCGGCCTTCGCGACCTCCTACGAGGTGTTGCTCGCCGCGCGACTGGTGTCAGCCACCACGAACGGTGTCTTCTGGGCTGTGGTGTTTCCGGTGGCGATCTCGATGTTCCCCGCGAACATCCGCGGCCGCATCGTGGCTCGGCTGTCGATCGGTAACGCCCTCGGCCCGGTCCTCGGCGTACCGCTGAGCACCTGGCTGGGCGGGCAGGCCGGGTGGCGGGCCGCCTTCGTCGCGATGGCCGTCTTCGGCTTCGTCACCTGCGTCGCGGTCGCCCTGCTCCTGCCGAGCGTCGCACCGCAACAGAGTGCCGGCGACATCGGGCCGATGCCGGACCGAGCACGCTTCGTCGTACTCCTCTTCGCCACCGTCCTCGCGGTGACCGGCGCCATGGGCGCGTTCACCTACATGACGGTCTTCCTCCTCGACGTCAGCGGGTTCGCCGCAGCATCTCTCGGCCTGCTGCTCTTCGTCCAGGGCTCGTTCGGCGTCGCCGGGACCTGTGCGGTCGGTCGGGTCCTCGACCGGTTTCCGCTTGGCGTCGTGCTGGTTCTACTCGGGCTTCTCACCGCGGCGATGCTCGGTCTTTACGGAGCTGGCGCGAGCAAGGTGTTGACGATCCCGTTGCTCGCCGTGGCGGGGATGTCGTTCAGTTCGCTGATCGCGGGAATCCAGCACCGCGTCATGCAGGTGGCCCCGTCGACCACCGACATGGCGTCGGCCAGCCTCAGCGTCGCGTTCAACTTCGGCCTCGCGGCCGGCTCGTTGATCGGCGCGGGTCTGCTGGCGACGGCCGGGGTGCGCGTCATCCCCTTGTTCGGTGGCCTGCTGACAGCCGTGGCGATCGCGTTGCTCGCCGGCCACGAGATGTCCCGCAGGAGCGGGAGGAACCACAGCAGTTGGTCGGTGCGACCGACCCGTGTTCGGGATGCCGAGAAGCCACCGGCCACCAGCGTGCGGACCTAGCTGGCGCGGCGTCCCCGAAGGCGACGGGGGGCGCGAGCGCGACCCGGGGTGGCGAGGAACGGCCCGGCCCGGAGAGTGGTCCTCCGCGCCGGGCCGCCGCATCGACTGCTGTCAGTTGGTCACGCAGTCGGCCGACACACCCGGGCCGGTGCCGGTGCCCTGGAAGCCGAAGTTGGTCGACTGCCGGCCGAGGACACGTCCGTTGTAGCTCACGTTGGTGAACCCTACGGATCCGCTGGTGCCGCTGACCTGCGCGTTCCAGGCGCTGGTGACAGAGCCGTTGGGCAGCGCGACGGTCACGGTCCAGCCGTTGATGTCCGACTTGCCGGCGGTGACCGTCACGCTCGCGGTGAAACCGCCAGCCCACTGGTTGACCGCGATCGACGCGTAGCAGCCGTCACCGGCCGGCGGCGTGGTCGGCGGAGTCGTCGGCGGAGTCGTCGGCGGGGTGGTCGGCGGCGTCGTCGGAGGGGTCGTCGGCGGGGTGGTGGTGGGCGGGTTGGGCGCGCCGTTGGCCAGGCTGAAGGCCAGTTCGGGCTGGAACGAGCCGGCCGTGAAGCGGCAGCCGTCCGCCTCCCCCGGCGGCTTCACCCACAGGTACGCGTCGATGTTGCCGTCGCCGGTGTTGGTCGTCGGGTACTGCCCGATGCGCCGGTCGGTGTTGTCGTCGCCGCACCAGTCCCCGCTGGCACCCCCGTTACGGCTGGTGTCGATGACCTGGCGCTTGCCCGAGATCCCCATGCCGTTGAGAGCGGAGATGACCCCCCGACCGAAGTTCGCCTCGTTGGAGGTGGAGTTGTAGTTCGAGACGTTGGTGAAGAAGCCGTCGGCGTACTGCACGCCGGCTGCCCGAAGCCGGTTGGCCGTCTCACCAGCGCTGTTCCAGGTGGAGTGGCCGCCGTCGAGGTACACCTTGGCGTTGGGGTTGCCCGACTTGATGGTCCGGGTGGCCGTCGAGATCGCCGCGTTGCGCGCGTTGATCTCGGCGCTGCTCAGGCACGTCAGCAGAGCGAGCGAGTCGGTTTCCAGGATGATGATGACGGTCTGGTTGCCCAGTCCCCTGGCGAAGTTCGACACCCACGTCTGGTACTGGTTAAGGTCGGGCGCCCCACCGGCGCTGGCACCGCCGCAGTCCCGGTTGGTGATCTCGTAGACGGCCAGGACCGGGATCTGCTGCGCCGCGTTGGCGGCACCGATGAACCCGGAGACCTCGGACTGCACGGTCGAGGGGTTGAAGTTGGCGAACCAGCGCGCCTGCGGCTGACTCGCGACCTTGTCCCGGATGACGGCCGTACGCGAGTCGCCCGGGTTGGCGGCGACCCAGCGGACGACGGCCGAACTCGGGTCACGGTAGAGCGACCCGGACAGCGTGCCGGCGGAGGCGCTGCTGACGGCGAGGCAGACGCCGACGGCGGTGGCGCCCGCGACGGCCGCCACGCTGAAAGCCGCCGATCTGCGGCGGAGCGAGGAGAGGATAGCCACGACGTGTTGCCTCCAGATCACATAGATGTATCTAAGTTCATGGGAGCGTTCCCACGGTAGCTGAGGCGCGTGCCGCTGCCAAGGTGCGCGGGCATGCTCGCTCAGGGTCTGCGAGACGAGACCGCCGGCTTCTCCGACTGTCGAGGTCGCTGATCGACCGGGGGACAGCGGACCAACCCGTCAGCGGGCGGCGGACAAGGCGTACTAGCCTGTCGCGGTGGCGAGCAATTCTCAGGTGAGCGGCGGGTTCTCCGGCACGCTACGGGCGATCCTCAGTTGCGTGATCGCACTGGCGGTCGGGGTCGGGGCGATCTATGTCCTCGGACCCTGGTCCGTTGAATCTCCCGCGCCGGCAGACCCGCCCCGCCCCTTGGGGGCCCCGGTGAAGGCGGCCGGACGGACGGTGTCCGTGCTCGGCGCGGGGGACATCCTGCTGCACCCCGAACTGTGGGACCAGGCTCGGCGCGACGGTGGCGGTGAGTTCGACTTCGCCCCCATGCTGGCGCCGGTGCGGGAGACCGTTTCCAGCGCGGATCTGGCCCTGTGCCACCTGGAGACCCCGCTGGCACCGCCGGGAGGCCCCTACATCGGCTTCCCGAAGTTCAACGTGCCGCAGGAGGTGGTCAAGGGCATCAAGAGCACCGGGTACGACGGTTGCTCCACCGCCTCGAACCACACGATCGACCAGGGGTACGACGGCGTCAAGCGGACCCTCGACGCGTTGGACAAGTCGGATCTTGGGCACACCGGCAGCTACCGGACCGAGCGTGAGTCCCGCACCGTCAAGATCTATCGGGCCAAGGGCGTGAAGGTCGGGCACATCAGCTTCACCAAGAGCTTCAACGGTCTGCGCCCGCCCGCCGACAAGGAGTGGGTGGCGAACCTCATCGACGTGAAGGCCATTCGGCGGGACGCGGCGGCGGCCCGGGAGGCGGGCGCGGAGATCGTGGTGGTCAGCCTGCACTGGGGCACCGAGTACGAGCACGAACCTGACGTCGACCAGCAGACCTGGGCCCGTCAGATCGCCGCCATCGACGACGTGAACGTCGTCTTCGGGCATCACGCACACGTCGTCCAGCCGGTGGAGCGGATCGGCGACACCTGGATCGTCTACGGGATGGGCAACCAGATCGCCCGGCACGCCGAGCCGGTGAACGCCAACCGTGACGGCGCGATGACCCGGGTGACGTTCGGTCCGGCCGGCGAGACGAAGAGGTGGAAGGTGGTGGCCATCGAGGCGATCCCCACCTTCGTTGATCTGAATCCGGACATCCGTCTGGTCGATCTTGAGCGGGCGTTGGCGGATCCGGCCCTCTCCCCAGGGCGCCGCCGGATCTACGAGGCCGCGGTCGAGCGGATCGAAGGCAACCTCTTAACCAGGGCCGCCGACACCGCAGGCCTGGTGGTACGCGGAGTGCCGCGTAAGTAACAGCCGCAACTGAGCCGACACAAAGGCGAAATCGTCACAGATCTCGTGGTGGCACACCTTGCTAGCATTCGCGGCGGCCAGCGGCCGTCGCCTGGCTGACGAGCTGGACAGGCAGCGGTCCAGGAAGTAGCTCGACGGGGAAGGTTGTCGTTTCGTGTCAGGCAGGTCGGCGCAGTACGCGCCATGGCAGTCGACGGCTGGGCCCGCAGACGATCATGAACAGTTGCTGGCCTGGAGGCGACGGGCGCTCGACCAGCAGTTGCCGGCCGCGTCCTTTCCCGCCGGCACGAGCGCACCCTCACTCGTCTATCTCTGGACCACGATGTTCGTGGTCGCCATGGCGATCCTCGGGTTCGCGGTCAGCGCCGAGCGTGGGGTGCTCCCAGCCATCGTCGACTCCCAGCGTGACGTCGTGTCCAAACTGGCGTCGAGCATGCAGACCGAGGCCCGCAACCGGGCGACCAACCTCAGCCGGACCGTGCAGGACCGGGGCACCACTAGCGACGCCGATCTGCTGACCCGCCTGGTCGGGGAGGGCGCCGGCTTCACCGGCGCGGTGATCGTGGAAACCGCCTCCCGGCGACCTCTCGCCGCCAAGGGCGCGGCGCTACCGCTCGACCTCCTGCCGCCGGTGCTGGAAGTCGACAGGACGATCGCCGCCACCACGGCTGATGGCCCGGTGCTGGTCTATGCCGTCGCGCTGGACGACACCCGGGCGGTACTCGCACTCCAGCAGGTCACCATGCGAAACCTGCGACTCAACCCCGACGCGGGACATGGCGTTCACATGATCGGGCCCGACGGCAAGAGCAGCCTGATGCAGGGGGCCAGTGCGGTCGACGCCGTGCACCTGCCGACCGTCTTCGCCGGCCTGGCCGGGTCCGACTCGCCCCAGAGCCGCGAGGTGGTGGTCAAGGAGTGGACGGACCGCAGGCTCGTGGTGTCGTCCGCGCCGGTGGGTGAGACCGGGCTCGTGGTCGTCTCCCTGCTCGCGGCGGACCTGAGCGCGGGAACCTCGGGCACCAAGGGGGTGCTGCTCGGGCTCAGCCTGCTGCTCGTGACACTGCTCAGCTTCGTACTCATGCGCATGTCGCTGGTCCGGCCGGTCCGGGCGCTGCTGAACCAGGCCAAGGCCGACGCCTGCGGCGTGATGACCCGGCGCCGTCCGCCGATGCGCATCCGCGAGGCGCACCGGATCACGCGGGCGTTGGCCCTGGCCTCCGGCGACCAGTACCCGCCGGACCAGCGGTGGCGGCCAACCGTCCTCCAGGGTCTGACCGTCGCCGTGGTGGTCGCCATGCTCTGGCCGGCGGCGGCCACGGTGGTCGCGTTGCAGGCTACCGATCCGACGATTCCCGTGCAGTTGGTGCGGGATGCGGAGAGCCGGGCAGAGGAGGCCAGCAACGCCCTCGGGCACCTGCTGGATGACGGCCTGACCACCGTCTCCCGGGTCTCGCAGGGGATCACCTCGAAGGACCTCGGGCAGGCGGACCGGACCCTCGACCGGGAACTCGCCGCCGAGCAGCGGCTGCGGGCCTTGTACCTGGTCGACCACGACGGAAAGATGGTGGCCGGCGCGGGCCGGGAACCGCTGCGGACCGTCGCGCCGCTGCCAGGCGAGGTCGGCATCCATCTCGACGACACAGCCGAACGGTTGCCGCTCGTGTACGCCTTCAACCAGCGCTCCGACGGCTTCGCTGTGGTCGGTGAGTTCGACCCGGACCGCCTGCTCGGGCTGGTCCGTCGGGTGGATGGCCGCGTCCGGGTCGTCGACGCCGAGCTGCGGACGATCCTGGATTCGGAGGGCTTCCAGGCGTTCCAGCCGCTACAGGGCGAGTTGGCCCGAAGCGTCGCCGTCGAGGTGCTGCCAGGCAGCACTGTTGGCCGGTCGACCACCGAGGACGGTACCCCGGCGATGGTCGCCGCCTCCGGTCTGACCGTGCCGACGACAGTCGCCCACCTTGAGTGGGCGGTCGTGCTGGAGCAGGACGTCGCCGCGTTGCGCCTGCCCACGATGGTGGAGCGGCGGTGGACCCTGCTTGTGGCCGGGGCCGTGGTGGGCATCGCCCTTCTCACCCACCTGTGGCAGCTCTACATCTTCGTCCGGCCGCTGCGGAGGTTGAGCTCCTTCGCCGAGCGGATGGCCGACGGGACCGTGGATCTGCCCGTCCCGCCGCAGCGCCACGACGACATCGGTGCGATCGCGATGTGCCTGGAGATCTGTCGCCAGGTCCGACACACCGGGTCCGCCCGGTTCGGTGGTGCGCTGCGGCTACGCGGCGCGGGAGCCGACCGGACCAGTGTCCTCGCCCGCGTACGGCACGCGGCGGGGACTCGCAACCGGGCGACGAAAGGCTGAGCATGTTCTACCTCTACACCGTCTACAGCCTCTGCTGCCTCGCCCTCCTGGTGGCCGGCGTGATCGAGCAGCGGAACCACAACCGCAACCTCGACACCATCCCGCACCGGGTGCTCGTCAACGGGATCCGTGGCAAGAGTTCGATCACACGACTCTGCGCGGGCGCGTTGCGCGGCGGCGGCAAGGTGGTGGTGGCCAAGACCACCGGCACCGCCGCGAGGTTCATCTTCCCGGATGCCAGCGAGGAGCCGGTGCACCGCAAGTTCGGGATCGCCAACGTGGTCGAGCAGATCGGCATCGTCCGGCGGGCCGCCGTCTACCACCCGGATTCGCTCGTCATCGAGTGCATGGCTGTCATGCCGGCGTTGCAGGAGATCAACCAGAGCAAGCTCATCAGATCCACCATCGGGGTGCTCTGCAACGTCCGCGAGGATCACCTCGCCGAGATGGGGCCGACCCTCGACGACGTGGCCCGGTCGCTGAGCCGCTCGATGCCCGAGGACGGCATCTGCATCACCGCGGAGAAGGACCGACTGGCGATCCTGGAGAAGGAGGCAGCCAAACGGAACTGCCGACTGATCGCGGTCGACCCCGAGTCGGTGACCGACCAGGAGATGTCCGGCTTCGGCTGGATCACCTTCAAGGAGAACGTGGCCATCGCACTCGCCGTTGCCGAACAACTCGGCGTCGACAGGCACAGCGCGCTCACCGGCATGTGGTCGGCCCCACCCGACCCGGGAGTGCTCTCCGTGGCCCGGGTTCTGTACGGCGACAAGCGCGTCCGCTTCGCCAACATCTTCGCCGCCAACGACCCGGAGTCGACGTACATGAACATCGAGCAACTGGAGAAGCAACGGCTCATCAGCAAGCCGTTGACCATGGTCATCAACTGTCGACCGGACCGGGTGGAACGGAACGGCCAGATGGGTACGCTCGCCGGCCGGGTACAGCCGCAGTGCATCGTGCTGATCGGTGAGATGACCCGCAGCGCCAAGGTCAACGTTCCCGCCGAGTTGCAGAGCCGGGTGGTCGACCTGGGCGGCAAGCTCCCGTCGGAACGGCTGATCAGCGAGGTCATGGCGGTGACGGCGGAGGATGCCTCCATCGTCGCCGTCGGGAACATCCACGGGCAGGGTGAGGTGCTGCTGCACGAGCTGGCCGCCCTGCCGAGCTGGGAACCGCAGGACCACAGTCGTGCCGAATCGATGCTCCGTCCGCCGACCGCGCGCGCTTCCGCCGTGGACGGCGAGACCGTGTTCCTGGGAAGGACCTACCGGTGACATTCGGAGGAGAACTAAGCGCCCAGCTGGCCACCGCGTGCCTCGGCATCGGCCTGGTCTTCGCGCTGCTCTGTTATCTGACCACGAACCTCTCGCCAGGCGGGATGATCACGCCGGGCTGGATCGCGCTCGCGCTGATCGAGGACCCGCTCCAGGCTGCGGTGATCGTGGTCATGACCGTCGTCACCTACGCCCTCACCCGGCTGATGCAGCGCATGGTGATCCTCTACGGCAAGCGCCTCTTCGCCGCGATCGTCCTGCTCAGCGTCCTCCTCCAGATGACTCTGTTCGTGATCGTCCAACGGGACCTGCCGCTGCTCTTCGCACACCAGACCCTGGGCTTCGTGGCACCGGGGCTGATCGCCTACCAGCTCGTACGCCAGCCGCCGAAGGCGACAGTGCTGGCCACCGTCATGGTCACCGTCATCACCTACGGGGTGGCGTTCAGCGGCGTCGTGGCCGGCTTCGTGCCGGTCACCTGAGGCCCCACACCGACGAGGGACAGGCATGAACTACCGGACTTACTCCCGCAGCCGCGCCATGCTGATGACCGTCGCCGCCTTCGCTCTGCTGAGCGGCGGCAGCACCTTCGCCTACGTCATCGCCCGGCACAGCGCGGCGGATCCGATCGAGCTGAGCCTCGGCGCGCAGGCCGCGCAGGCGGCCGTGACCAGCGGCTCCGGCTACAGCTACCGACGGTTGACCGCGCCGAACCGGACACAGATGGTCGACGCCAAGGGCAGGACCGTCGCGATCATGACCGACGGTGCCCGCACTGTGCACATCAGCGGCCCGAAGCGGACGTTCGCCGAGTCGCGGTTCACCAAGGCCAAGGTCCCCGCCGAGCTCTGGGTACGACTGGCACCACGGGAGTGGCGGGCGGGTGCCGAGAAGGAGAAGTGGTTCACCGACTGGTTCCGAAAGGCCCGTACCGACCGCTCGCCCGACGTGCTGGCGGTGGCCCGGGAGTACACCTACGTCGCCGTGCCGAAGAAGGACGCGAAAGGCCGGCAGTACTCCGGGGACGCCGCCTTCGGGCCTCTGTCGGACATCGACCCGGACGGTCGCGCGGAGAACTCCGACTTCTACGACTACCTCGGTGTGTCGTGGGAGTTCCCCGACAAGAAGGAGAAGCCGACGGCGTCGCACATCCGCAGCCTGGACTGCTCGGGCTTCCTGCGCATGGTCTACGGCTACCGGATGGGCTACCCGCTCCTCGGCACGAACAACGCCGGCCCCGGCCTGCCCCGGCGGGCGACCGCGATGGCCTCGGTGGGACCAGGGGCCCTGCTGATGCCGAACACCGGTAAGCGGGCCCGGGAGCTGGATCGGCTGCTCCCCGGCGATCTCCTGTTCTTCAACGCCGGGCCGGTGCAGGGCGCGAACATCGAGCACTCCGGCATGTACCTCGGCGTCGACGACCGGGGACACCACAGGTTCATCTCTAGCCGTACCACCGCGAACGGCCCGACCATGGGTGACCTGGGTGGCGAGTCCATCCTGGACGGCACCGGCTACTGGGCCCTGCGCTGGCGGACGGCCCGCCGGATCTGACCTCGACGGCGACCCTGCAACGGGTCAGGCCACGGCGAGCTGCGCCGCGAGCACTTCCGCGACACGGCCACGGGCCTCGGCGTCCCGCCGGACCGACCAGCTCAGCTCCAGGTGGACGAAGACCGCTTCCAGCTCCGCCGCGGCCCGGCCCTGCTGGTTGGTCTTACCCTCAAGCTGGCCGCACTTCCGCACCCACGCCCGACAGGTGTTCAGCCCGGCCCCGGAGAGGCCGTCCGCGATCCGGCGGGCCACCGGGGTCACCGGAGCCGACCCCGTCGACACCACCGCGTCGGACGTGGGCAGGTTCCGGTCGGCGAAGCCGTGCAGTTGGATCTGGTCGAGGTCGTTCCTGGCGAACTCGGTCGCCAGGGTGTGGAACAGCGAGCGGTCGTTGTGGGCGACGTCCGCGTCGCTGTCGGCGGCCTGCCGGTGTGCCCCGGCGACGAGCAGCACGCTTCCCGGCGTCTTCCGGTGGACGGCCAGGCCCAGCTTCTCCGTGTTGATGTCGAAGCCGGGGTGCGGCACCTCGATCACCGTACGCGGCGCGGTGCCCCGGTCCACCAGCACGGCACCCCAGGAACGATCGTCCGACCCATCGGCGAGGTAGAGGTCGAACGGCCGGTCGGTGACCGGGTCCGTCCCATGATGAGCCCGGAAGCCGAGGTCGCCGAAGACCTGATCCAGGTCGTTGGCGGCATTCGGCTCGGTGACCAGCGACCGCGCTGCCCGCCGGGCCGTCGCCCGCTCCTCCGTGTCCGGGTCACGGTAGGGGTTGTCCCGGGAGAGGCCGGCGGTCAGCTCATCGATCAGCACCTCGGGATCGGGCCCTCGCTGCTGCTCGGATGTCGGCTTGGCGTCGGCGCACGCCCCCGAAACGAGCAGGGCCAGCGTCGCCGCGGCGATCAGCCCGCGGCGAGTTGAACCCGCGGCCGGAAGCGGTGTACGCACCCGTGCAGGCTATCCGATCATCCCCGGATGCCTTCCGGCTCGGCCCGCTGGCCCGGTCAGACCCGGGCCAGCCCGAGCGCGCGCACATCCACCGCCACATCGGGGCCGTAGGACTCGACGAGGCGGCGCTCGAAAGCGTCCGCGTCGATCGTGTATTCCTGTGGACCCTCGACCTCCAACACGTGCGCCGCCAGAACACAGCCGACCTGCGCCGCCCGCTCGATGGGCAGGTCCGCGGCGAGCGCGGCGAAGAAGCCGGCCCGGAAGCCGTCGCCGACGCCTGTCGGGTCGACGATGTCGCCCACCCGGGCCGCCGGCACCAGGACGTCGCCGTCCCGCCCGGTGATCCGTACCCCGTTGGCGCCCAGCGTCACGACCCGCACACCCACGCGGCGCAGGATGTCGTCTTCGCTGAGCCCGGTCTTCGACTCCAGCAGCGCCGCCTCGTACTCGTTCGTCAACAGGTAGCCAGCGCCGTCGATCATCGCCTCGATGTCGGCCGACGGCATCCGGGCCAACTGCTGTGACGGGTCGGCGGCGAAGGGCAGGCCCAGCCGACGGCAGGCCGCGGCGCGGGCGAGCATCGTGTCCGGGTTCTCCGCGGCGACGATGACGAGCCCGAGCCCTCCGGCGCGCTCGGCGACACCGTCGAGGCTGATCCGGTCGGGCTCGCCCATCGCGCCGGGATAGAACGAGGCGATCTGGCAGAGGTCGGTGTCGGTGGTGCAGATGAACCGGGCGGTGTGGGCGACGGAGCTGACCTGCACCTCCGAGCAGTCGACCCCGTGCCGCTCCAGCCAGCTGCGGTAGTCGCCGAAGTCACCGCCGACCGCGCCGAGCAGCACCGGCCGGTGCCCGAGTTGGGCGAGCCCGAAGGCGATGTTGGCGGCGACCCCGCCGCGCCGGACGACCAGGTCGTCGACGAGGAACGAGAGCGAGACGGTGTCGAGGCTGCCGGCGACGAGTTGCTCGGCGAACCGCCCCGGAAAGCGCATCAGATGGTCGGTCGCGATCGAGCCGGACACGGCGATCATGCGGAGGGCCCTCTCAGTAGCGGTAGTGGTCGGGCTTGTAGGGCCCTTCGACCGGGACGCCGAGGTAGCTGGCTTGCTCCTTCGTCAGTTCGGTGAGGCGGACACCCAGCGCGGAGAGGTGGAGTCGGGCCACCTTCTCGTCCAGGTGCTTGGGAAGGGTGTGGACACTGATCGGGTACTGGTCGGTCCTGGCGAACAGCTCGATCTGCGCGATGGTCTGGTTGGCGAAGCTGTTCGACATCACGAAGCTCGGATGACCGGTGGCGTTGCCCAGGTTCAACAGCCGGCCCTCGGACAGCACGATGATCGAGTGGCCGTCGGCGAAGCGCCACTCATCCACCTGCGGCTTCACGGTGATCCGCTCGACATCGTCGCGTTTCGCGAGACCTGCCATGTCGATCTCGTTGTCGAAGTGGCCGATGTTTCCCACGATCGCCTGGTGCTTCATCCGCGCCATGTGCTCGTTGGTGATCACGCTGAGGCAGCCCGTCGCGGTCACGAAGATGTCAGCGGTCTCGACCACGTCGTCGATGGTCGCGACCTGGTAGCCGTCCATCGCCGCCTGGAGGGCGCAGATCGGATCCACCTCGGTCACGATGACCCGTGCACCCTGACCACGCAGACTCTCGGCGCAGCCCTTGCCGACGTCGCCGTAACCGAACACCACGGCGACCTTCCCGCCGATCAGCACATCGGTGGCCCGGTTGATCCCGTCGATCAGCGAGTGCCGGCAGCCGTACTTGTTGTCGAACTTGCTCTTGGTCACCGAGTCGTTCACGTTGATCGCCGGGAAGAGCAGGCTCCCTGCCTGCTGCATCTCGTACAGCCGGTGCACGCCCGTGGTGGTCTCCTCGGTCACCCCCCTGATCCCGGCCGCGACCCGCGTCCAGCGGCGGTTGTCCTCGCGCAACGACCGCGTCAACACACCGAGAATGACCTCGTACTCCTCGGAGTCCGCGCTCTCCGGCGACGGGACCGCGCCGATCGCCTCGAACTCGGCGCCCTTGTGCACCAGCAGCGTGGCGTCACCACCGTCGTCGAGGATCATGTTCGGGCCCTGACCGTCCGGCCAGAGCAGCGCCTGCTGGGTGCACCACCAGTACTCGTCGAGGGATTCGCCCTTCCAGGCGTAGACCGGGACACCCGCCGGGGCGTCCGGGGTGCCGGTCGGGCCGACCACGATCGCCGCCGCCGCGTGGTCCTGGGTGGAGAAGATGTTGCAGGACGCCCACCTGACCCGAGCGCCGAGCGCCACCAACGTCTCGATCAACACGGCCGTCTGGATTGTCATGTGCAGCGAGCCGGTGATCCGAGCGCCCTTCAACGGTTGCCGCGAGGCGAACTCCCTCCGGATCGACATCAGACCCGGCATCTCGTGCTCGGCCAGCTCGATCTCCTTACGCCCGAAGGCTGCCAGCGACAGATCCGCCACCTTGAAATCGCTGAAGTCACCAGTCATGTCCGCACCTCCCCCACCAGTGTCGAGAACCGATGGAGTTCGGTTCAACCGCGCACTTGCTCGGTCGGAAGACGCGACAGGTCCGTCTACTCCGGCTGGTTGGGAGTGCCGCGACCCAGCTCATAGGGGGACGTGACGCCCTCGTAGGCGAGGTGCATCACCATGCCGTTGGCCGCGTGGTCGAGGTTGTGGCAGTGGTCCATCCAGAGACCCGGGTTGTCCGCCGTGAAGGCGATCTCGTAGATCTCGCCGGGGATCACGTCGAGGCTGTCGATCCACCACGGTGACCCGGTCGCGGCGACCCCGTTGCGGGACAGGACCAACGCGTGATGGCCGTGCAGATGCATCGGGTGGTTCTGGTGGCTGCGGTTGACGATCCGCACCTTGACCACGTCGTCCGCCCGGACCATGAGCGTCGGCGTGTCGGGGAAGCTGTGCCCGTTGATGATCGGCACCAGGTGGAGACCCCCGTTGTAGAAGGACAGCCGGTCGTCGAGGAGCTGGGTGAACGAGCGGTCGTACGACGAGCCGGCGTCGAAGGGACGCGAGCCGCCGGAGCCGTACGACAGGGGGTCGAACCGGTCCCCATCGTCGACGATCCTCGGCGTCGACGTGTCGCCCGGTGGCGCCAGGACCAGCCCGGCGTCGCGGTTGGCGAGGTCCGTCAGCCGCACCGGGACCGCCGGCATCGTGAACGTCACGTCGTAGCGTCCACCGGTCGCCAGCCCGAACCGCGGGTCGGTCAGCGGGGTCGGACCGTTGACGTCGACCCCGTCGATCGCCGCCACCCGTACCGGTGTGCCGTTGACCGTCAGGGACCGCGGACGGCTGTCGGTGGACGGGTTGTTGTCGGTGTTGACCAGACGCAGCCGCACCGGAGTGCCCGGGGCGACCTCCTGGCGTTGCAGCGTGTCACTCGTGCCGAACGAGACGATGGCGTCGGTCGGCGTACGCCACTCGTGGGCCTGCACGACGAAGTCCCGCTCGCCGGGTGGCGGTCCGCCGCGCGGCTCGACGATCAGCGCGCCGAACAGGCCCCGCCTGATCGCCTCCAGTGGGTTCTGGTGGGTGTGGTACCAGAAGGTGCCGACCTGCTCGGCGAGGAACCGGTAGGTGAAGCTGCCGCCCGGCTCCACCGCGTTCTGCGTCGCGCCGGCCACGCCGTCCTCACCGTTGGGGACGTCGAGACCGTGCCAGTGGATGGTCACGTTCTCGTCGGGAATCTCGTTGTGCAGCGTCACCTCGACGAGGTCTCCCTCGCGGACCCGCAGCTCCGGCCCGGGCGACTGTCGGTTGTACGTCAGCGCCTCGATCTCCGCGCCCGACGAGAGCCGTACCGTCGCGTTCTTCGCGGTCAGCGTGAAGGCCCTGTCGGGCCTGCCGGTCCGCGGCCCACGCAGGTCGTCGACGGAGACCCCGCGATGACCGCCGTGACCGAACGACGGGCCTCCGCCGTAGTCGACGTTGTCGTGCGACATCATGCTCATCCGGTCGGGCAGCCTGCTGCTCTGCGCCACGTAGGTGATGGCGGCGGCGACGACCAGCACCACGACGGTGGCCTGCGCGGTGGCGCGCAGATTGCGGGCCCGCCGGCCCCGGCGCGCGAAGTCCGTGGCGGTGACGACCCGCAGGCGACTCCCCTGCCAGAACCACAGCACCACCGCCGACAGCAGGATCGGCGCGGAGTGGGTCGCGATGTCGTCGAGGTAGGACGGGACCGGACGGGACACGTACGCGAAGTAGACGCCGACAACTGTCGCCACGGCCGTCACCTGGACCGGCACGACGAATCGAGGGTCGGCGGCGGAGCGCGTCCCGGCGTCGACCGGTGCGTTGTCGCGGCTGGCCAGGGCGCGCAGGCCCGGCACGGTCCAGAGTGCGACGGCCAACATCGGCAGCAGCAGGAGCGGCATCTGCACGATCACGCGGTTGTCGGCAAAGATCCAGTCGACGGCGAGCATCAACCCGATCGCGACGCACTTGACGATCAGCACCACCAGCGCGGCGACGAGCAGGCGCAGCAACCGACGGGCGCTCTTCCGCAGCGCCTCGGGTGTCGGCCGCCAGGCCAGCCGCGTGGCGAGGATCGCCGCGGACAGCCAGATCAGGAACAGGACCCCGGCCAGGATCCCGTCGGCGTTCTCTCCAACCTCGAACATGACGCCAACGTACGAAGGCTGCGTACCGCGTGGCATCCGCCGAGGACCGGCCGGTGCGTACGGGAATCGCCGTAGCCCGCGCCACCCGGGAAACAGGGGCCGTAGTCAGCTGCCGGGCGCGACGAGCCCCGTCTGGTAAGCGAGGACGACGAGTTGCGCGCGGTCGCGGACGCCGAGCTTGACCATGGCTCGGTGGACGTGGGTACGGGCCGTGGCCGGGCTCATCGACAGCCGGCGTCCGATCTCCTCGTTCGTCAGCCCGATGGCCACCAGGCTCATCACCTCGCGCTCGCGGTCGGTCAACACCGCCAGCCGGCCGCCGTCGACGGGCGTCGGTGCGACCTGGCTGACGAACGCGCTCACCAGCCGGCTCGTCACCCGCGGCGAGATCAACATGTCGCCGCCGGCCACCACCCGCACCGCCTGGCGCAGCTCGTCGGGCTCGATGTCCTTGAGCAGGAAGCCACTCGCGCCGGCCCGCAGCGCCTCGAAGACGTACTCGTCGAGCTCGAAGGTGGTCAGGACGATGACCCGCACGGCCGGGAAACGCTCGACGATCGCGGCCGTGGCCCGCACGCCGTCGAGCACCGGCATTCGCACGTCCATCAGCACGATGTCCGGCCGGGTCGCGGCGACCATCTCGACAGCCTGGGCGCCGTTGGACGCCTCACCGACCACCTCCAGGTCGTCGCTGTGGTCGAGCAGGCCCCGGAAGCCGGCCCGCACGAGTGTCTGGTCGTCCGCCAGCACCATCCGGATCGTCACGCTGTCTCCCCCACCTCGACCGGCAGCCGCGCGGCCACCCGGAACCCCCCACCCTCCGGCCGGGGCCCGGCCTCGAGGGATCCGCCGGTGGCCATGGCCCGTTCCCGCATGCCGGCTACCCCGTGCCCCCGCCGGCCAGCCCCGGACCCGACCCCGTCGTCGACGATCTCCACTGTGACGGCGTCGCCCGCGTAGGCGATCGTGACGTCGACCGTCGTTGCTTCGGCGTGCTTGACGGTGTTCGTGATCGACTCCTGCACGATCCGGTAGACCGAGAGCGCCACCTCCGGCGGGACCGGGCGTGGGGTGCCCGCGATTCCCGACCGCACCTTCACGCCGGCCTGTTCGGCGACCGCGAAGACACGCGCCAGATCGGGTACCTCACCGGCGTCGCGGAGCATGCCGATGGCCGAGCGGACCTCGTGCATGGCGTCACGTGCCGCACCCCGGATGCTCCGCAGCGCCGCCCGCGCCTCGGCCGGCTTGCTGTCGAAGATGTCGTCAGCGAGGCTCGCCTGCACACTGATCGCGGCGATCGTGTGACCGAGTACGTCGTGGACCTCGCGGGCGATGCGGAGCCGCTCCTGGGCGACCTCGTGTTGACGCTCCTGGCGCATCACAGCGAGACGGTGCTGTGCCTCGGCCAGCCGGACCCGGCGGGTGCGGATCGTCTCGGCGAGCAGCACCACTGCCGCGAGCAGCGAGCCCTCTTCGAGGGTGGCCGAGAGAGCGGGGAAGAAACCCTCGCCGAGCAGCGTGTACCGCATGATCAGCTCAAGGACGACGAAGAACCCGGCGACGACGAGCGCCCAGGTGAACCGGCCTGCGGCCGCGACGGAGAAGAGGGCGGCGGCCAGCGGGAGGGCGGGCGGGATGCCCGGGTACTCGAGGACGTAGTAGATCATCAGCGCGGTGACCGAGCCGACCAGCACCAGCAGCGGCCAGCGGCGTCGGAAGACCAGCAGCAGCCCGATCACCGCGCCGATCGCGTAGGCACGCGCGTCCGGCGGCCGGGCACCGGGCTCGTCGGCGACCCGGATCGCCACCGCCACCACGGCCGCGACGACGACCGCGATGAGGGCATCGATCGCGATTCGCCTGACGGCCGGGTTCATGTCCGCAACGGTACGACGCGCGCACGGTCCGTCAGCGAAGGGCCCTTCCCTACCGTGAACTGTTCGCAAAGGCCTGTCGGCTCAGCCGCGGGGCCCGGAGCCGGTCGACTCCGGGCCCTCCCTCTGCCGAACTCAGGGGCTGGTGCAGGTGACGCTGCCGGGCGCGGTGGCACCGTTGCCCGTGGCGGTGAACCCGAAGGTGGTCGACGCGCTCGGGCCAACTGTGCCGTTGTAGGCGGCGTTCCTGACTGTGACGCTGCCGGTGGTGCCCGTGTTGATGCCACTCCACAGACTGCTGATGGCCTGACCACTGGCCAGAGTCAGGCCCACCGTCCAGCCGTTCAAGGGCGCGGTGGAGGTGTTGGCCACTGTCACCTCGACCTGGAAACCGCCGGGCCAGGTGTTGGTCGTCCGGTAGGTGGCAGCGCAGGTGCCGGGCCCCCCGGTCGGCGGCGGGCTGGTCGGCGGATCAGTGGGCGGGTCGGTCGGCGGGTCGGTCGTCGGCGGCGTGGTCGACGCGAACTGGCTGAAGAACCTCCAGATTTCCCCCGAGGTCCAGGTCCGCGAGTCGTTGGGGCTGCCCGAACCGTCCACCGGGCTCGGGGTGTGGTCCCCGTCGAACGCCGCCCACTGCACCGGGTAGCCGGCCCGGCAACCCGCGTACGTCGTGGTGATGTGGGTGAGGCTGCCTCGGCTCGGCTCCCGTGGGCTCTGCGCGGTGCAGCCGTTGTTTCGGACGAACGTGTCGCGCAGTTGGCGACCCTGGGAGATGTTCAGCACGCTGTCGTAGATGCCGTGGATGCCGAAGTAGGCGACCGGCTGCGTGCCCCCGTTGCACCCGCTGAGGTTCGCGCCGGACAGGACGGTGACCGCGCGGATGATCGTGGGCCGGGCGCACGCCACCGCGTAACTCATCGCTCCGCCGTAGCTCCAGCCCAGGGCGAAGCGCTGGGTGGTGTCCACGCACAGATCGTTCTCGATCTGCCGGGAGATGTCGTCGAAGAGGGTCAGGTCCCGACCGTTGGTGTTGGCCCAGCCGGCGTTGAGGCCCTGCGGGGCAACGAAGATCGCGCTGTTGTTCGACAGCGGCTGGAGCCCGTAGTAACCGGCCGAGGTGACGTTGTTGGCCGAGCCGTTCAACCAGTGGAAGCCGAAGATCAGCCGGTAGGGGCGGTTCCGGTCGTAACCGTCCGGGATCCGCAGGTTGTACGTACGACTCTGTCCGCTGCTCTGAATCGTCCGCGTCCCGCTGGCGAGCGTGGGGGCCTTGCCGCAGCCGGCGGTCGCCGCGAGGGTGCCGTTGGTGGCGGCCACCGCCGTCGCACCGAAGCCGCCGCTCAACACGCCGCCGGTGGTGGCCGCGAGAACAAGCGCCGCGGCCGCGATGGATGGGAGGAAGAACCTACGTCTCAGCATTGCTGGGGCTCCTTGCCGTTCGACGACCAACAGGGGTCGCCTGGCATCGACGGGGGCCCGGACTGGTCACCGACCGGGAAGGCCGCGGGAGGGGGCGGGCCCCTCGGCGCGTCTTCGCCGCTGGCTCGGGTGACCGGGAGCGTGCCCTTCACTCCCGGGTGAAAGATAGCATGTTATCGATAACACACCGAGCCGATCGGGCCTCCCGGGCTCACGTCCCGAGCGGCCGGGCCGCCCACTCGACAGCCACTTCGTGCAGGTCACCGGCGCGAAAGTGCGGGGGCTCGTGCAGCAGGAAGTCACGGTGGCTGATGTTCCAGGCGTACGCCCCGGCCATGCTGAAGGCCAGCACGTCACCCACGCCGATCGGCCCCGCGGTGGCCGAGAAGGACAGCACGTCCTTCGGGGTGCAGAGTTGCCCGACCACGGTGACCGGCCCGCCGTCGGTGCGGGGGCCGCCGGCACCCGGCCGTGGGTGCACTGTGAACGGCTGCGCGTGCCCCTTCGCCGCCGGAGTCCGTAGGTGGTGCGTCCCACCGGCCACCACCACGAACCACTCGCCGTAGGAACGCTTCACGTCGACGACCTCGGTGAGGTACGCCCCGCAGTAGGCGGTGACCGACCGGCCCGGCTCGATGCGCAGCCGCACGCCCGGGTGCCTGTCGAGGACGTCCGCCAGGGCCTGGCCGTAGCCCGGCCAGTCGAACCGCGCGTCCGGGTCGGTGTAGTCGACGGTCATGCCGCCGCCGACGTCGACCTCGGCGGCGTCGACCTCGGCCGCCGCCCAGTCGACCACGGCGGCGGCGACCGTCGCGGCGAGCGGTGCGTCCAGTCCGCTGGCCAGGTGGGCGTGGATTCCGCGTACGTCGATGCCGGCGGGCGGGCGGCGGGCGCACGCCACCGCGTCGGCCGGGTCCATGCCGAACGGGCTGGGTCCACCGCCCATGACCAGGCTCGCGCCCGGCGCGTCGACAGGCAGGTTCACCCGCAGCAGCACCTGGGCCGACCGGCCCGCCGCGGTGGCCAGCGCGCCGAGTCGCGTCAGCTCGGTGGGGGACTCGACGTGGATGCGGCGCACCCCGGCGGCGAGAGCGGCGGCGAGGTCCGCGTCGGTCTTGCCCGGTCCGGCGTACGCGGCGGGCGCCCGTCCGGGCAGCACCTCCGCCAGCCTGCGCAGCTCGCCCCGGCTGGCCGCCTCGAACCCGTCGACGATCGGCGCGAGGGTGCGCAGCACACCGGCATCCGGATTGGCCTTGACCGCGTAGAGCAGCTCGACCGGCCGGGGCAGCGCCGCCCGGATGGCGCTGGCCTGCCCGGCCAGCGCGTCGAGGTCGTGGACGTAGACCGGTCGGGTCATAGTGGCCCACCCATCGGGTTCGGCACCGGCACGAACGGCGCGGCCCGGTCGGCGTCACGCCGCCACCGGACCAGCAGGTTCGCCTTGGCCAGCAGCGGTTCCCCGGTCAGCAGCGCGCGCAGCTCCGCCGGCTCACCGAGGTCGGCGGCCACCGCCTCGACGACGGCGCGCACCTCCTGCCACAGCTGCCGTTCGATTCCCGAGCGCGCGTCGGCGAGGGCCCCGCTGATCCCTCCGAGGTGGTTGACGAACAGGCAGTAGACGATCCGGCGGTGGGCGGCCCGGGGACCGTAGCGGACCTGCGCCGGGACGCCGTCCGGCCAGGTGTCCCACCGGTCGGCGTCCAGCTTCACCCCCTCCAGGTCGCGCAGCAGCATGCGTACCGGATGGTGATCCCGGTCGAGCACGACGACGACGTTCTGCAGGTGCGCCTCGTGCACGACGCCGTGGCTGAGCCAGCTGCGCAGCACCGCCGGCACCAGCAGGCCGACGTACGCGCGCCACCAGGCCACCGGATCCGACGTCACCAGCGGCGTCGCGGCCAGAGCCGCCGCCAGCACCGGGGTGTCGCCGGGACGCAGGTGCGGACGCAGACCGCCGCGCAGGATCGTCCCGTACGCCTCGTCCGGGCCCGGGACGTCGACAGTGCGGTAGGCGGGCTCGGCGAGCAGCCCCACCCCGTCCGGCAGCGGCACCCGGGCCAGCAGCTCGGTCAGCGCCACCGCTCCGGTGAGCTCGTAGCGGGCGTTCTTGCGCAGACAGTTGGTGATCCGCACGTGCAGGCTGGTCTTCACGAACAGGTCGGCCTCGGGGGCGTAGAGGGTACGGACGCTCGCCGTGGGTCGTACCGGCACACCGGCCGCCCCCAGGTCACGCAGCCGTGGGTGGGTGGGCGGGATCAGCGACAGCTGCCAGGGGTGCACCGGTAGGACGCGGTACCCGCGCGGGGGACGTGGCGGGTCGAGCGCGGCCACCAGCGGATCGAACGGCCCGGCGTCGGCGGTCAGGTCGTCCGGTACGGCCAGCCAGTGCAGCCGGAACGCGGTGCGCAGCTCCGGCGCGTACGCCCGCCAACTGTCCGGGTCGCCGCTGCGCCATTTCGGGGTGGGGTGGTGCGGGTGGCCGAAGACCAACGACTGCTCGGAGTCGACGTACGCGTCGATGGCGGGCTCACCGGTGGGGGTTGGATCCTCGGCCGGTCGGTCGGCCAGCAGCCGGGCCACGGTGTCCCGGCTGGCCCTGACCTGCTCGGCGAACTCGTCGTTGACCAGGCCGGTACGGGTGGTGAGTTCCGCCGTGACCAGGGCGGCCAACCCGTCCGCGTCCAGGTCCTCCCACCGTCCACTGCCCGTGCTGCGTTGGACCGGGCCGCTGTAGCGGTGCGCGCCGAGCGGCGAGGTTCGCGCGACCTCACAGCGCACTGTGACGTCGAGGTGCCGCAGTAGCAGCCGTACCGCGCCGTCGACAACGGTCGGGGTGCCGTCCGGCGGGGCCAGCTCGCGCAGCAGGCAGCCGAAGAGGGCGTGGGCGGCGGCCAGGTCGGCGCGCTGACCGGTGTCGGTGGCCGGCCGGGAGCGCAGCTGGGCGCTCGTCATCGTGTCTCCCGGAGGTAGTTCGGGCCGGTACGCAGGTAGTACTTGTTGATGTCGGTGCAGCCGAGCCGCTGTTTGGGCAGCAGGGTGCCGGCGGTGAGCATCGCCTTGATGGGCAACTGGGCGGCGTGCAGGACCTGCTCGGTGAAGGTCCGCACCGCCGGTCCGTCGCCCCACCGGTCGCGGGCGGCGGCGAGCCGGGGCACCAGCGCCTCGGCGGGTGTCGGCACGGGCAGTCCTCGGGCGGCCAGGGCGACCAGTGGCGCGGCGGCGGCCAGGTGCAGGGTGATGGTGATGAACACGTCGGCCAACTCGTGCGGGTCGCGCGCCCACATCCGGTCGTCGTGCAGGGCGAGCCCGTTCACGCCGTCGTGTCGTCTGTCGAGCCGGGCGCCGTCGTTGTCCTTGTAGAGCAGGCCGACAGTGCCGTCCGGGTGCACCAGCAGGTGGATGTTCTGCGGGTGCGCCTCCAGCGCGATCCCGTGGCGCAGCCAGAGGAAGACGTGCCAGTCGAGCAGCAGGTCCAGGTAGGACTCCAGCAGCGCGACGGGCCGCTGCGGGCTGATCCGTTCGAGGACCGTGCCCGCCGCCGGGTCGGCGGCGGCGAGGGCCGCGACCGGCACCACCTGGACGCCGCCCAGGTCGCGCGGAAATCGGCGCAGCAGGAAACCGCGGCGCTCGTCGCCGTCGACGTGCGCCCAGGTGCTCTCGTCGGCGTGCCGGATCCGGCCGGCGAAGCGGGGTTCGGCGGTGGCGATCCGGTCGAGCAGCCCGGCGACGGCCGCGCCGTCGGCGAGCGAGCCCGGTTGCAGCGTGCGTCGGTTACGCGCGCCGAGACTCGCGGTCGGCAGCGGCAGTTTGAGATGCAGGTACGGGTCGTGGTCGAGCGCCACCGTCCGCATGGAGAGGGTGGGTCGCACCGGGGTCACCGGCAGGTCGACCACCGCGAGCGCGTCGCGGGCCACGGTGATCGGATGCGCTGGCAGCAGCAGCTGATCCGGTCGCGGCGCGCTCGGCCACCACGCTGGCAGCTCGCCAGCGAGTCGGACGTCGTCGGCCGGGACGGCGTACCAGCGCAGCGCGAACCGTGGGGCGTGCTCCGGGGCGTACCGGAGCAGTTCGTCGTCGCGAAGACCGTGCCGGCACCGGTCGGTGGGGTAGACGGGGTGGCCGTGGTGGGCGGCGAGCACGTCGTCCAGGAGCGCCGCCGGCAGGCCGGACGGGGTGTGCGCGCGTTCGGCGGCCACCTCGGTGAGCACCCGTGCCCGGTTGCGGGCGGCGAGGCGTCGGGCCCGCAGGTCGGCACGGCACTCGACGCCGAAGTCCCGCCAGCCGGCCTCGGCCTCGGCGTTGTCGTACGGGGCGAGCAGCGTCAACAGTCCGTCCAGCGTCTCCGCGCGCTGCGTCTCGCCGGCGCGGGTCACCAGCAGCACCATCGGCGCGGCGCTGCGCAGGGCCTGCTGGAACCCGTCCGCCCGGACCGGAATGCGCAGCAGTCCGTCGGGGTGCGGCACCTGCCACCAGCCGGGGCCGTCCGCTCGGCCGGCGCTGCGCAGACCGAGGTGATCCTCGCGCAGCAGGGCGTCGAGCACCCGGGCGAGGACCTCCCGCTCACAGTCGTCGCTCACCCGACGATGGTCCACTGGAGGCTGTCGCGGAGGCCGGTCAGCGACTGCCGGACGGTGGCCTCGTCGGGGCCGATCCCGTGCAGCACGGCGAGGTAGTCGCGGTTCGTGCCGGTGTGCTCGGCGGTGCGGCCCACCTCGCGCAGCGGACGGCAGGCCAGCCGGACGTCGCCGTCGACGGTGTCGAGGGGCCCCGGTGCGGCGACGAGACGGCCGGAGCGGTCCGCGCAGACGTACTCGACCCGGGCGTAGCGGTCGACGGTGTGGGGCAGGCCGAGGGCGGCCAGCGGTTCGCCGAGGTGCAGCCGGATGACGTACTCGAACAACGGCACACCGAGCAGGTCGGCGAGGATCAGGTCCATCCGGTCGCCGATGAGACGGTAGTTCACCTCGATGAGCCGGACCCGGCCGGCGGAGACGACGTACTCGGTGTGGCAGGCGCCGAAGCCGACCCCGAGGGCGTCGAGCCGCTCCCGCAACCGGATGCGTGCCTGCTCCGCCGGGGGCGACCAGGCGAGGCTCTCCTCGGTGAAGGTCGGCGGCGGGCCGAGGCCGGTGCGCCATCCGCCGAGGGAGGCCAGCTCGGTGCCGTCACCGAGGGTCTCGAAGGTCCGCAGCTCACCGGCGAGGTACTCCTCGACCACCAGTGCCACGTCCGGCCGCCGGCCACGGATCTCGGCGACCCGGGCGACCAGCTCGGCGTTGTCGGTCACCAGGTAGGCGTCCTCACTGGCCACTCCCTCGCGGGGTTTGACCACCGCCGGGTACATCACTGTCGGCACGTCCGGCGTGGCGCCGGGGTCGACGGTGACGGTGCGTACCAGATCGAGGCCCGCAGCGGCGATCGCCCGGCGGGCCGCGGCCTTGTCCTTGCAGAGACGGGCGGCGTCCGGGTCCTTGCCGGGCAGGCCGAGCTTTCGGGCGGCGATCGCGGTGGCCTCCTGGAGATGGTCGCTGTTGGACAGTAGCGCCAGGGGCCGGGCGGGGGCCGCCGCCGCTACCACAGCGGCCGGGTCGCGGACGGCGCAGCGCGCCACCCGCACGTCGGCCGGCCATTCGGCGGGCCGGTCGGTCAGCACGGTCGTCGACAGCCCGAGCGACGCCGCCGCCGGGAGTAACCCGTCCAGGAGCGCGTCGGTGGGGTTGAGCGCGGTCAGGTACAGCTGCATACCGCCTCCGTCGACTACCACGATGTCGCTATTAGGGTAGCCTATCCTTATTAAACGGATTTGCTGCGGTCTGCCCTATGTAGCAACCCGGCGGCCACCAGGCCACCGATCAACACCGCAGCCGCGCCCACCAACTGCCCCGTCTCCAGCGCCGAGGCGAAGGCGACGGTCACCGCCTCCCGCTCAGCTCCTCCACGGGCTGCGGCGAGGGCCGCGGGAAACGACCCGGCGCCGGCCAGGGCCGCCGGCAGCAGCGCCGCGAACCGGGCGTTCAGCACGGCACCCAGCACCGCGATGCCGAGGCTGCTGCCGACCTCGGTCATGGTGCCGTCGACACCCGCGCCCGCGCCGGCCTTCGCCGTCGGGATCGCGCTCATCACCGCCTCGACGATGGCCGGATTGGCCAACGCGCAGCCGACACCCATGACGAGCAACCCGACCAGCAGCACCCCGTACCCGTCGGACGGAAAGACTGTGACCAGCGCGAGACCGGCCGCGAGCAGCGTCATGCCAACGGCGATGGCGACCGCGAGGCCGAGCCGACGGATCACACTCGCGACGACGCCGCTGACATTGAGCAGCACGATGGACAGCGCGAAGGGCGCCATCCGCAGACCGGCCTCCCAGGCGGGGTAACCCCTGACGAACTGGAGGTGCTGGGTGAGCAGGAACAGCGCGCCGGTTGCGCCGAACGTGATCAGCACGACGCCGGAGATCGCACCGACGAAGCGCCGGTCCCGGAAGAAGCGCATGTCCAGCATCGGGTGCGTGATCCGTCGCTCCCACCGCACGAAGATCCCGAGCAGGAGTACGCCGACGACCGCCGCGCCGACCACCTCGGTCGAGGCCCAGCCGCGCTCCGGCCCGGAGATGATCGCCCAGACGACAGCGGTCAGACCAGCGGTGGAGAGCACGGCGCCCAGCACGTCGAGTCGGCCGCCGGCCGGCCCGCGAGACTCCGGGACCAGCGCGCGAGCGACGAGCAGGCAGACCAGCACGATCGGCACGTTCATCAGGAAGATCGCGCCCCACGGCAGATGCGCGAGGATCGTGCCGCCGATCGGTGGCCCGACGGCGAAGCCCAACGCGCTGGTGGCCGCCCAGATGCCGATCGCCCGGGACCGCTCGGCGGCGTCGAAGACCTGCATCGCCACCGCGAGCGTCGCGGTGACCAGCAACGCCCCACCGACGCCCATCCCGGCCCGCGCGGCGATCAACTGCCCGCTGGTGCTGGCCAGACCGGCGGCCAGCGAGCCGACCCCGAACAGGACCAGCCCGGCGAGCAGCATCCGACGGCGGCCGTACCGGTCGGCGGCGCTACCGGCGGTGAGCAGCAACCCGGACAGCACCAACGCGTACGCGTTGATCATCCATTGCACCTCGGCGGTGCTGGCGCCCAACTCGGTGGTGAGCACCGGCACCGCCACGGTCAGCACGGTGTTGTCCAACACCACTACCAGTTGCGCGACGCACAGCACGGCCAGGATGAGCCATCGCTGTGGAAGTCGTGCCGATGTCGCGGTGTCGGTGGCCGGCTGGACCGTGGTCACGCCACCGCCTTGACGCCGTCCACCGCCGGCTGCTCGGAGGGCTGCTCGACCGCCGGGCCGACGGCGGGGCCGGGCCGGTGCGGGAACCGCCGCTGGTGGACGAGGCCGAGGGCGACACCGGCGGCCACCAGCACGATGGCCGCGACCGCGACCGCCGGGTAGCCGACCCGGTCGGCCGCCGCGAGACCGATGGACGCCGCCACGAACGAGCAGACCAGGCCGAACGACGACAGCACAGTGAAGTCGGTACCGCCGGTGTCGGGCCGGGAGTAGTCCATGTTGACCGTGTAGAGCACGACGTTGGCGACGGTGTAGGCCACCATGAAGCAGCAGAGCGCGGCGACCGTCCCGCCCAGCGGCGCGCGGCCGTTCATCAGCGGCAGCAGCAACAACGTCGACACCGTCAGCGCCACGCCGCCGACCACGAGCACGCCACCGCGCCCGAACCGCCCGATCCCGAGCCCCGCCACCAGGCCCGCCACGATGGCCGGGACGCTGGTCACCACACCCGTGACGACGCCGATCCGACCCAACGACCACCCGGCGTCGACCAGCGCCGGGGTGACCAGGGCGTACGCCATGCCCGCGCCGACGTAGACCAGCGGCACCACGCCGAAGGTCCACCACCGGCAGCCCGGCTGGCCGAACACCGACAGCAACGCCCGGTAGGAGGTGCCGACCCGTTCCACCCGGTCGGTACGGGGAGGCTCCTGGAACCGCCACACCACCAGCAGGCCGACCGCCGTCATCGCGACCAGCAGGCCGATCGCCGGCGCCCAGCCGAACTGGTCGTAGACCAGGACGCAGGCGCCGCCGCCGAGCAGGTTGCCGAGGTAGCTCGCCGCTACCTGGATGCCGTTGCCGGTTCCCCGGGCCGAATCGGCCAGCATCCGGACCGCCACGGCGTCCACGGCGATGTCCTGGGTGGCCGAGAAGAACACGTACGCGGCGCAGATCGCCACGATCGGGCCGAGCGCGTCGGCCGGACTGGCGAAGGGCAGCAACGCCAGCAGGGCGAGCACCAGAGCGGTCTGGAGTACGAGCAACCAGGAGCGGTAGTGGCCGCGGTGCCGTGAGCCGTACCGGTCGAGGATCGGTGCCCAGAGGAACTTGATGGGCCAGATCAGACCGACGATCTGCAACAGCGCCAACGTGTCCAGCGAGGTGCCACCGTCGCGCAGGATGGCGGTGAGCCCGACGGTGATGAAGCCGACGCCGAGGTACTGGGTGACGTACAGCGCGGTCAGGGTGCCGAGGCGGCCCTTCATGCCGCTTTCCAGTAGCCGAGGGAGGTCAACCGGTCCTTGTCGACGCCCAACGTCTTGCGGAGGTGCCGGGTGATGCCCCGGGTGGTTGCCGCCTCGCAGGCCACCCAGTAGTGGCCCGCGCCGCTGGTCGGCACTGCCGCGCAGACCGTGTCGACGAGGTGCTGACCCTCGTCGCGCCGCGGCACCCAGGTGATGTCGTGGTGCTCACGGGCCCGCAGCGCGAGTGCCTTCTCGCCCTCGTGGGCGTACTCCAGCCACACCGTCGCCGGGATGTCGGCACCGGCGTCGAGCAGGCTGTTCACCGCGGGCAGCGAGGCCGCGTCACCGACCAGGTAGAGGTGCTCGGGCGCGGGGTCGGGCAGCTCGAAGGCGCTGCCCTGCACTGTCGCGCTGATGGTGTCGCCGACGGTGGCCGTGGTGGCCCAGCGGGCGGCGCAGCCGTCGTGGATGGCGAATTCGAGGGTGAATTGGCCGGTGGCCGGGTCGGGGTCGACCAGCGTGTACGCGCGTTGGTGGGCTCGGCCGTCGTTGTCGAACCACAGCCTGATCCACATGGTGGGGTGCACCCCGCACGCCTCCAGCAGGCCACCCCCGTCCAGGAGGAGTCGCTGGTAGTGCCCGTCGACTGACTCGGTGCCCAGGACGGTCAACTGAAAGTCCCGCCCTCCCATGGCCTTGAGGACCAGGGCCTCCCAGTTCCGTTTCACGCACCCCTCCAGGTAAGGTCATCCTTGGTTAGGGGAGGTTAACCTAAGTTGCGCCCCGGATGGAACAGAGGACAGCGCCCGATGACGTACCAGGAGAAGATCGTCGGTCTCGGCGAGCTGTCGTTGGTGACAGTCGACCCGGACCGGGACGCCGCTCTCCTGCACGGTTGGGTGACCATGCCCCGCAACTCCTTCTGGGGCATGGGTTCGCACACCCTCGACGAGGTACGCGAGATCTACGCCTTTGTGGACAGTCTGCCAACGCACCACGCGTACCTGATCACGGTCGACGGGGAGCCGGTAGGCCTCTTCCAGAGCTATCAGCCCGAGGCGGACCCGGTCGGCGAGCGCTACCCCGTCCAGCCCGGTGACGTGGGGATGCACCTGCTGCTCAGCCCCGACCGACGCCTCGCCCGCAGCCTCACCAACGCGGCCGGTCCGGCCATCGCCCGCTTCCTGTTCCGCGACCCGGCCGCGCAGCGCATCGTGGTGGAACCGGACGTCCGCAACCACCTCGCCCTGCGCCGACTGGAGATCGAGGGCTTCACCTTCGACTCCGAGATCGACATGCCGGACAAGCGGGCCCAACTCGCGTTCCTGCCCCGCGCCCGGTTCGCGGAGAGGCACCCGACGCCGGCCTGACCACCGGCCGTCAGCCGTTGGCGTTCCAGAAGCCGACGAGGGTCGCGGTCCACCAGGCGAGCTGCGAGATCGTGGCGGCGGCGACACCGGGCAGCAGGGCGGACCACTGTGGGCGGCCCTGCACCGCCACGAGTCGATCCCGGACCCGGCCGAGGAACAGCCCGTTGATGCCGACCACCAGCACCGCGAGCAACTTGACCCAGACCAGCCCGGACGACGTGTCCGGTCCGAGGGCGGCCCCACTGGCGAGCAGACCCACCAGACCCAGCCAGATGAGCAGGTGCGCGCCACGGGCGGCGGTCAGCACGGTGCCGAGCGGTTCCCGGCGCAGCAGCCAGCGAAGGCTGAACCAGTCCACCGTCAGCACCGCGCCGAAGCCCACCACCAGGCAGGTCAGGTGGCAGAAGAGGGCGACCATCCGCGCACCCGGAGAGAGGGTGACGTGCGGCGCGACCAGGATCGCGATCAGCCACCCGAGGCTGACCGTCAGGACCGAGGCGACGATGGTGGCCCGGCCGGCGGCGCGCCGGTGGCCACCGCGCCAGCCGGCAACCGGCATCGGGGCGACCGCCTCGGGCAGGGACGCGCTGCGGGTCCGGTGCGTCGCGCGCCGCACCGGGCGGACGGCGTCCGACGCGACGGCACGGTGGGCGGGACGGGACGCCCGGGACTGTGGGTGGACGTCGACGTGCAGGTCAGACGTCCGCATCGGCCGGACCTCCGGGCCGCATGCTCAGCCGCCCGGTGCGGCGGTGGGCGCGCCGGGTCGGTTGTCCAGCGTGTTCAGCTCGGCGGCCCGCGCCTGTTGGATACGGCCGGCGAGCGCCTTCAGCTCCGGGCTTCCCCCGGCGGTCTGCTCGCCCCGGCACAGCACCACTGTCTGCGCGAGGTGCGCCCGGATCAGGCCGGCCGCCCGGGACGACACCTCCGTGTCGGATGCGGCACGTAGCTCGGCGAGGCTGGCCGGGGTGACCATGCCGGGCATCTGATGCCCCTCGTGGATGTTCAGCTCCGGCACGTTGCCCGCGGCCAGGAGCCCCCGCAGGTCGCGCAACTCCGCCTGATGAGCCTTCCGGACCTCGCCGAGGAGGGCCCGCAACGACGGATCCGCCGGGCGGGTGTCGAGCTGGTCGATCAGCGCGAGCGCGCCCTCGTTCATCGGGATGAGCAGTTGGATGAAGGCGTCGTCGGTGCCGTTGAGCACCACCGGGGCGGTCGGTGCCGCAGCGGCCGACGACGCTGCCACCGTCGACGTTGCTGGTGCCGGGTTGGTGCGGCCCCAGCCCTGGCTGAGCCCGACGGCCAGCGCCGTGGCGACCAGTGTCGCGACGACGCCGATCAGCCGCCCGGCCCGTACGCGAAAGCCTCGGCGCTCCGCCATCCGTTCGCCGGTGCTCAACGGGCGGCTTGGAACGCGCGGCCGACCACTGTCGCCTCGGCCCCGTCGCTGAACAGTCCGGACCGATCCTTGTCCGTGGCGGGTAGCCCGAACCAGGCGTAGCGCTGTAGGTAGGGGAGTTGACCGAGCATGGCGGTGGCCGCGGTGAGGAAGGCAGCCTGCTGCTGCTGACTGGGGAACTGCGAACCGCCCCCGGCGAAGCGGATCAGCGCGAACTCGGTCAGCCAGATCGGCTTCCGGTACCGCTGGTAGACGGCCTGGAGATACTGCCGGAGTTGGGCCACCGCGGTGGCGGTCGTGAAGTCGGCGCCGAACCAGTGCAGCGTGATGAAGTCCACCCGGTGGCCGCGGGCCTGGGCGCCGGTCATGAACCTGTCCAGCCAACCCTGCGGGTCCGGCCCACCCCAGGCGACCGCCGGGCTGCCCAGTTTGCTGCCCGTCGCCATCAGCTGCGGCCACAGGTCCAACGCCTGCTCGACGGTCATGTTCGCCTGCTCGGGCATGTCCGGCTCGTTGAAGGTGAGCAGGTACGGCCCGGCGGCCCTGGCCCGCGCCAGCTCTGCGGCGGTGACATTCTCCGCGCTGCGGATCATCGGCACGAACGTCGCACCGCGCGGCGTGCTGATCCCCGGGTGCTGGGTGCCCCAGGTGTAGTACCAGCCGGCCTTGGAGTTCGCCAACGCCTGACTCGCCCCGGCGAAGTTCCACACCCCGACACCCTTGCGGTCGGAGCTGACCGCCGGCGCTACCGGAGCTTTCGACGAGGGGCGTGCGCTCGGCGAGGGCGCGACGCTCGGGGTGGCGACGGCGGTGGGCGCGGCGGACGGCGGCGCCGCCCACGAGGGCGCGGAGGGGTCGTCCGGCTGGATCACCACCGCCATGGTGATGGCCAGGACGGCGGCGGCCACACCGGCGGCGAGGGACGGCACGAGGCCACGGGGTCGGTTCACCGCGAGGTCGACGACGCTCGGGCCGCCGCCCGCGTCGGTGGGCACCGCGCCGGGTGCCGTCGGTTCGGCGGCGGGTGCGGCAGTCGGGCCGGGCGGCGGGACTGCCTGAGCGGCGGCTGCCGGGGCGGCAGCGCTCGGCAGGTGGGCGCCGAGACCCGCCGGCAGCGGCAGCAACGGCATTCCGGCGAGCAGTCGATCGATCGGCAGGAGGGTGGTTCCCAGCCGTCCGCAGAACGCGCAGTCACGGACGTGTCGAGCCAGTCGCTTGCGCCACAGCGAGCTGGGCGTGCCGTCCCACTCGGCGGTCACGCCGCCCAGGTCCGGGCAGCCGGGGCGGGCGCGAAGCGCTCGTACGACGCCTCGGGCGCTCTGGATCTGCTCCTTCATCCGGTGGATCCGCACCGCGACGTGCCCGGGCGACAACCCGAGCGCGTCGGCGACCTCGTTCCGGTCGATCTCGCCGGTCTCCTCCAGCCACCACAGCGAGAGCAGTTCCTGGTCGTCCGGGTCGAGCCAGCGGGTCGCCTCGGCGACCTCGCGTCGTTGGTCGGTGAGGCCGAGCCGGAGGATGGTCATCCCCGCGAAGTCGGAGGCGGGGTCGGGCACGTTGTGGATCGCGTCCAGCCCGGCATCCCGGTTGAGCGCGACACGTCGGCGTGTCTCCCAGTCCCGCACCTGGCGGATGGTGATCGCCACCAGCCAGGACCGGTATGCCGCCGGGTCGTTGAGCGCGGGCAGGTACCGGATCACCCGTACCAACGTCTCCTGGACGACGTCGTCGACGTCGGCGTGCCCGCGCAGCGCACGGCCGACGATGTTGTAGACCAGCGGGAGCGAGGCCGCGACGACGTCGTCGAGCGCGCGCTGGTCGCCCTGCCGGGCCGCGACGACCAACCCGACATCGGGCAGTGCTCGACCGGCTGACGACATGGGTCTCACTCCTTTGGTGCTCATCCGCGCGGCGCCCACGCTGGTTGTGCTGACCGCCCTCAAGATCGGAGACTCGCGGCAGCGGGTGGGATTACAGAATTCCCGGGCGGTCGGTTCGCCACAAGCGAGGCGGGTCCGTCGGCGGCGCATATGTGTCGGCGGCGGCGGGTATGGTGCGGGGTGTCGGTGTCGCCGGGCGCTCGCCCGTGCAACAGGACACCAGCATTCGGGCGCCAGCGTGTGCGCCGAAGCGTCACCAGGTCGCACGGCCGATGTTGCCGAGGCCCCAGACGCACCCCTTTCAAAGAGACAGGATCCCTGCATGACATCGAACGACAACGGTCGACCCGCACTGTTCCTCGCCACGTCGCACGGTGACGTGCTGGACGGACCGGCGGTGACCTTCGACAGCAGCGAGGAGGCCATGCGGCGACTGCGCCACCCGTTCGCGGTGGAGTCCGCCCAGACAGCCTCGGCTGCTGTCGACGCCCCCGCCCAGCGCGGCTGAGCTGGGGCGCAACCCCTTCTCTGGACGGCCTAGACCTGCCCCGATTCATACTTTCGGCTAGTAATCAGTCGGACGTTCGGGTAGGGTCGCTTCATCACGTGAAAGACATGACGCGGTGGCCAGGCCCGTGATCGTGGTGTTGCGACAGCGCGCTCCTGCCCGCAGGTGCGCCCCCGGCCACAAGCCGGTTCGGAGATCCTTCCGGTCGATCCGATCGACGGGCGAACGCCGGAGGGACCACCCATGTCCACGATCGTCGAGAACGCCGCAGCCACAGCCACCGCCGAGAGCGCCACGAGCACCCGGGTCGGCCAGCGCAACAGGGACCAGAGCCCGGAGGACCTCCTCGCCGCACTGGCGGTGACCTCGCCGCACGATCCCCGGCGCCCGGCGCTGCGGGAGCGCACCATCGAAGCGTGGCTGCCACTCGCCCGGCACCTGGCACGCCGCTACAGCGGACGCGGCGCCCCCGACGACGACCTGGCCCAGACGGCCTCGGTGGGGCTCATCAAGGCCGTCGACAACTTCGACCACAGCCGGGGGATCGACTTCAGCGGGTACGCCATCCCCACCATCATCGGCGAGATCAAGCGGTACTTCCGGGATCGCACCTGGGCGGTTCGGGTGCCCCGCCGCCTGCAGGAGCTACGTCTGTCGATCAGCGCCGCCAACGGCGTCCTGACCCAGAGCCTCGGCCGCCTGCCCACGGTGGCTGACATCGCCACCTACCTCGACGTGTCCGAGGAGACCGTCCTGGAAGGGCTGGAGGGCGCGCGTGCCTACCGGGCCACGTCGCTGTCCACCCCGATCGGGACCGACGGCAACCGGGAACTCGGCGACACCCTCGGCGACGACGACCACGAGATCGACCTCGTCGAGATCCGCGTCGCCCTCGGCCCGGCCCTCGCGACGCTGCCGGAACGCGAGCGCCAGATCCTCAGCCTGCGCTTCCACGGCAATCTGACCCAGGCCCAGATCGCCGATCGGATCGGCGTGTCACAGATGCACGTGTCCCGGCTGATCACCCGCTCACTGGCCACGCTGCGTCACCAGCTCAGCGACGACATCGCCGCCTGAGCCGGTTCACAGTTGGACGACGTGACCCACCCGTGGCGGCGTACGACCGGCGAGGACGTCGAGCCACGCGTGCTGGAGGGCCGCCGGCCCGGCACCCACCCGAACGTCGAGCCACTGGCTCACTACGGCGGCGAAGCGTTGCCACGCCTCGGTGAACCGCTGGTCGAGCCCGTCGCGACCCCAGTCGTGGCTGCGCTTGCGCATCTGCACCGGTGCGAAGAACACCTCCTCGGCGGCGTCGGCGTTCGGCGTCTGGTTGGTGAGCCCGACCGCGATGTCCCGGACGAGCCGGTCGCCGAGACGTCGACGCAGGGTGGCGCGGGTCGAGGGCGCGCCGGACAGGTCGAGGTAGACGCTCGGGACCACGTCGAGGGAGTCGATGTCGTCGTACGACACGACCTCGTCGTAGCAGCCGAGGGACCGGGTGAACGCCAGATTGCCCGGTGAGGTGAGACCGACCAGGCGCGGCCCGCGCCGGTGCAGCTCGAACGCGGCGGCGTACGCGGTCTTGCTCGACGCCGACGACACCAGCAGCGCCTCGGCACCGTAGAAGTCGTTGTCGACGACCTGGTCGGCCAGCATGAACGAGGTGAAGAACAGCGGCCGGAACAGGATCAGCAGGTCCTCCTGGTCGTGCTGGTACGCCGGGTCGCCGGTGGTCGACCGGTACGCGTTGTACGGCGACGGCAGCTCGGCCCGGTGCGGGCTCGCCTCGCGGAACCCGGACGCGTCCACCCGGTCCGGCCGCACCACGAGGTGACCGGCGGGTGGGAGGTAGCCGTAGACCCGTTGCCCCACCTCGACACCGGCCACCGCCGAGGCGACCACCTCGGCGAAGCCCCAGAGCGGCGGCAGACCCCACTGCGGCCCGAGGCCCTGGGCCGCCGGTGGGAAGAACTGCCAGTACCGCATCGAGTCGCCGAGCACCGCGTAGGTCACGTTGTTGGCGGTGAGGCCGACGCGGTCCACGCGCAGCAGCGCCTCGCCGTCGGACAGGACAGGGGTGGAGCCATCGACGAGCGTGGTCTGCCCGAGGTCGTCACGCGCCACGGCGAAGGTCCATGAGTCAGCCATGAGGTGACGCTAGACAGCCCCGCAATCGGAGACAAGTGCACTGCGAGTGCAAAATCCCACTGCGCGAGGGGTCAGGGTCTGAGCGCGGCGAGGTCGCGGAGGTGCGCGAGCGGCAGGTGCGGTGGCCGCCACTCCAGGAAGAGGGCCGTCGCGTCGTCCTCGAGCTGGTCATCCTGGTAGCCGACGACCGCACGGACCAGGCGACGCATCGTCTCCGGGCTGGGCAATCCGTCGTTCAGGGCACGGTTGACGAAGTCGACGAGCCGGTCCACCCCGAACTGCTCCCCCTGGGCGCTACGGGCGTCGGTGATGCCGTCGGTGTAGGCGAGGATGCGGTCGCCCGGGTGCAGATTCTCCACGTGAACCTGCGGTCGGCGGGGTGACATGTGGCCCAGGCCGAGCGGCAACACGGTCGGCCCGGGTAGCTCCCGAACGGCCTTGCCGTCACGCAGCAACATCGCACCGGGATGCCCCGCGTTGATCATGCTGAGCCGGCCGGTCCGGCGGTCCAACTCGATGAGTAACCCGGTAGCGAAGAAGTTCGGGTGCTCGGAGCGCACCCACCGGTCGATGCTGATCGCCGTGTCGACCAGGTCGAGGCCACACCGACGGGCATTGCGGTACGCGCTGACCACGAGCGAGGCCAGGGTGCTCGCCTTGATGCCGTGCCCGCAGGTGTCGAAGAGCCCGACGCTGAGCACGTCGTCGTTCAACGCGTAGTCGAAGATGTCGCCGCCGACGTCGTAGCACGGTTCGAGGATGGCGGTGACCACCAGGTCGTCGGTGGCGAAGGTCAGCGGCGGAAGCAGGCCCCACACGATCTCGGCAGCGACCTGCATCGGCATCCGCCGCCGCATCCGCTCGACCACGTCACCGTAGAGCCGGCGGTTCACCAGGATCTGGGCGACGTTGACCGCCACCTCCCAGGCTGGAGCATCCATCGCCTCGTCGGCGGCGGCCGGCGAGACGACTTCCAGTACGCCCATCCGCTCACAGCCGAGAAGCAGTGGCACCCACAGCCGGTCCGGGTTGTCGGGCGCGCGCTGGATGTCGAGGGTGGTGAAGGCCCGGCCGGCGAGCGTCGTCTCGAGCGGCAGCTGGTCCCGGTCGGCACCCGCGCCGAGCAGCGGCACGAGGAGAGTCTGCGTGTAGTCGGCCAGATAGATCACGATCTCGCTGGCGCCGATCTCGGGCGCCGCTCGGGCAACCAGCTGCGACACCTCGTCCGGGCCACCTCGGGGCGCGTTGAGCTGCAACCAACGGACCACCTCGCCGATGTCGGCCACGCTCCACCTCCCCCCTGTCTCCCCGGTAACAGGAGCACGTAGTGCGAGCGTGAGGCTACCTCGCCCGCCGCGCACCCGGCGTCCACGAGTGGCGTACGCCCCAGGGCGCGTCGTGACGACCGAGCCGCCGGCGGCCCGCCGCACCAGCGCCCTGGGCGGGCCGGAGGTCAGGGCTCCAGCACCACCTTGCCGGCCCGGCTGCGGTTCTCGGCGAACACCAGTGCTGCGGAAACCTCGCTGAGCGGGTAGCGGGCGGCGATCTGCGGCACGATCACTCCCTGCCGCAGCAGGTCGAGCACGATGCCGAGGTCGGTACGCAGGCGACGGCGGAACGCGGCGCGCCGGGTGAGCTGGCCGGCCCAGAAGTTGTAGAAGCCGGCGCGGTGGCCGTTGGGCAGCGCGTTCCAGGTGTAGAGGCGGGCCAGCAGCTTCACGAAGACCCACGCGACCGACTGCCCGGTGCCGACGGCAGCGGCGTTGCCGTAGACGACCAACGTGCCGCCAGGGGCGAGCAGGGCATACGACGTGCGTACGCCCGGGCCGGCGACCGGGTCGAAGACGGCGTCGACCCCGCCCGGCGACAGTTCGCGGACCCGCGCGGCCATGTCCGGGTCGCGGTAGTCGAGCGGTTCGACGCCGAGTTCACGCAGCCCGGCGTGGTGCCGTTCGGCGGCGGTGCCGATGACCCGCAGGCCGAGGTGTCGGCCGAGTTGGACGAGCACGCTCCCGACGCCGCCGTTCGCGCCGTGCACGAGGATGGTCTGTCCGGCCGTCAGGTTGGCGTCCCGCAGCATCTGCCAGGCGGTCACCCCGTTGACGACGACGGTCTCGGCCGCGGCGGGGTCCAGACCTGCGGGCACCGGGGCCAGGGCGTCGATGTCGACAAGCGCGTGCGTGGCCCAGGCGCCGGTCTTGGTGACCGCCGCCACCCGGGTACCGACCAACGCGTCGTCGCCGCCGGGGCCGACCGCCCGCACCGTGCCGACCAGGTCGTAGCCGGGCACGAACGGAAACTTCGGCTGGCCGGGGTAGAGCGCGTGGCGCATCTGCTGCTCGGCGAACGAGATGCCGGTGGCCTCTACCTGGACGAGCGCCTGCCCCCGGGCGGGGACGGGCATCGCGCGTCGGTGCAGCAGGAGGCCGTCAGGCTCCACCACGCCGGGCAGTACCACTTCGGTGATCGTCGTGTCGGTGGTCGTCATCGGAATTCTCCTTGTTTGTAAGTGTGCACTCACACACTTGTCTGGTCAAAAGATGGGGCCGCCGAGGCGGCCCAGCATCGGGGTCGGTCAGGGGTGGCGGATACCGGCGGTCAGGGCGCGAGCCCAGGGCTCCGGGACCTCCTCCAGGCCGGCCGTCACGATCAGGTGGCACAACTGGCCGTACGCGAAGAACTGCTGCACCTGCGCGTCGCTGGCCCGGGCCCGACTCTGCACGAAGGTCGCGACCCGCCGGTAGCCGGCCCGCACCGCCTCGGCGACCTCCGGGATGTCCGTGACGGCCTGTGCCTGCACCTGGAAGAGCAGCAGGTCGCGATCGGCGATCAGCTCCGCGTAGGCATCGCCCATGGCGTCGAGGATCTCCTCCGGGCTGCCGCCCACGGCGCGCTCCGCGCCCGCCTCGATCGCGTCGGCGATCCGGTCGAAACACGCCCCGGCCGCCGCCACGAACAAGCCGAGCTTCCCGGAGAAGAGCCGGAAGACGTACGCCTCGGAGATGCCGGCGGCGGCGGCCACGGCGGTGACCGGGGTGGCGTGGAAGCCGGCGCGCGCGAACACCGACACCGCGGTGTTCAGGACGGTGACCCGGCGGGCCTCGGCGGTGGATCGCATGTTTGTAAGTGTGCACTCACAAACAAGCGTCGTCAAGTCCGTTGCTACGAGCACATCCCCACGCAGGCGGCCCGCAGCGGCCATGACCGGCTCACTCCAGCGGATAGAGACGGGCCGGGTCGCCGGGGCGGAGGCTGTCCGGCACGTCGTCCGCACTGCTGGCGGCGATCGAGCCGAGCAGCGCCAACGAGCGGGCGGACTCCGTACCGGGCTCGGCGTGGTAGATCACCAGCAGCTGCCCGTCGGCGCCCGCCACGGCGAGCTTGTCGCAGTACAGGTCGAGGTCGCCCACCTCGGGGTGGTGCAGTCGGCTGACGACGCCCTCCCGCCGACGCACCTCGTGGCGCGCCCACAGTTGCCGGAAGCAGTCGCTCTTGAGGGACAACTCCCCCACCAGCGCCGTCAACCGTGGGTCGTCGGTGGCCCCGCCGGAGTCGGCACGCATCTGCCCCACCACGCTCTGCATCGCCTGCCGCCAGTCGCGGAACAGCTCCCGCTCGGCCTCGTCCAGGAACACGGCGCGGAGTCGGTTGGCACCCGGGGCCAGATTCGACGACAGCGCCCTCGCCATCGGGTTCGAGGCCAGGATGTCGAGGTAGCGATTCTGCACGAAGGCCGGCATGGAGAGCTGCCTGAGCAGGTGCAGGATGCTGGCCGGCACCCGCTCGGCAGCCGGTCGGGCCGCCCGTCGCGACCGCGCCCGGCTCAACCCGATCATGTACGCGGTCGCCTCCGGATCCAGCCGCAACACCCCGGCGAGGGCGTCGAGGACCTGCACCGAGGGGTGCCGCTCGCGCCCCTGCTCCAGTCGGAGGTAGTAGTCGGCGCTGATGCCGGCCAGCATCGCCACCTCCTCGCGCCGCAGCCCCGGCACCCGGCGCAGGCCCATCCCCGGGCCGAGCCCGACGTCCTCGGGGCGGGTCTGCTCCCGGCGGGCGCGCAGGAAGTCGCCGAGCGGGTTCGTTGCGTCCATGCCACCGACGGTAGATCGCCGGGCGGCCCGGTGACTGGCTGTGTCACTACCAGGAACAGCTCGCCCTGCCACCCCAGCCACTCCCGGCGGACAGTCGTCGAAGGGCCGGATCCGTTCGGCCACGGAGGTCATCACGACTACTGACAAGAGGATGAGATGAGCGAGAACCTTCCCGGCGGCGCCCTCACCCCCGCCGACGGCCTCACCCTGAGCCGGATGGGCTACGGGGCGATGCAGTTGGCCGGCCCGGGTGTCTTCGGCCCGCCCCGCGACCGCGAGCAGGCGCTCGCCGTGCTCCGCGAGGCCGTCGAGCTGGGTGTCCGACACATCGACACCAGTGACTTCTACGGGCCCTTCGTGGTCAACGAGCTGATCCGCGAGGCGCTTCACCCGTACCCCCAGGGTCTGCACCTGGTCACCAAGGTCGGCGCGCGCCGCGGCGCCGACCGCTCCTGGATCCCGGCCCTGGAGCCGGACGACCTCAAGGCCCAGGTACGGGAGAACCTCCAGCATCTCGGCCTGGACGTCCTCGACGTGGTCAACCTGCGGGTGGGCGTGGCGGAGGGCACCGGCGACGCGCCGCTCGGTGCGCAGTTCGCCGCCCTGGCGGAGCTGCGGCAGGAGGGCCTGATCCGGCACCTCGGGCTCAGCAACGTGACGCTCGACCAGCTCGACGAGGCCCAGGCCATCGCGCCGGTGGTCACCGTGCAGAACCTCTACAACCTCGCCAACCGCCGGGATGACGCAGTGGTCGACAGGTGCGCGGCGGAGAACATCGCGTTCGCGGCGTTCTTCCCGCTCGGCGGGTTCACGCCGTTGCAGTCCGACACGCTCGACGGCGTGGCCGCCCGACTGGGAGCCTCACCTCAGCAGGTCGCCCTCGCCTGGCTGCTTCAGCGGTCTCCCACCACCGTCCTGATTCCCGGCACTTCCAGCCTGGCGCACCTGCGGGAGAACATGGCGGCGGTCGACCTGAAACTGCCGACCGACGCCATCGAGGAACTGGACGCGCTCGCCTCCTAGCGTTCGTGCGGCTCAGTGCTGCTAGTGCTGCTGGTGCTGCTGGTGCGGCCGGTTGCGGATCAGGGTGAGCGCCAGCACCGCGGTGACGAGGAAGACGATGCCGGTGACCCGCAGCCCGGCCTGGACACCGGAGGTCAGCGCCTCCGCGATCGCCGCCCGGACCGGGTCGGGCAGGGGTTGGCTGCCGTTGGCGCCGGAGGCCACCGCCGCCCGCACGGCGGTACTGGTGGGTTCGTCGATCTGGTGCGCGGCGAGCCGGCCCGGCAGGTCGGCCACCATCGTGGTGGTGAGGAGCGTGCCGAGCAGGGACGAGCCGAGCACCGAGCCGACCTGGCGGGCGGCGTTCACCGCGCCGGAGGCCATACCGGCCTGGGCGGGCGCGACGCTGGCCAACGCAGCCGCCGTCGCCGGGGCCACCACCAGACCGGTGGCCGCGCCGAACAACGCGAACAGCGCCCAGCGGTCACCGAACGACGTGGTTGGCCCCTGGTTGGCCAGCGCGAAGCTGGCCACCGCAGCGAGGACCAGGCCGAGGGTCAACGGCGCCTTGAATCCGGTACGGCGGATCGCCCGCCCGGCACCGAAGGCGACCAGCACGTACGCGCCGAAGAGCACCAGCATGCGCCAGCCGGTGTCCAGCGGGCTGAGTGCCTGGGCACGTTCGTGGAAGAGGACCAGCAGGATCGCCACGCCGGTGAAGCCGAACAGCGACACCGCGCCGACGACCATGACGGCGCTGAACGACGCGGACCGGAACAGCCGCACGTCGAGCATCGGCGCACTGGTCCGCAGCTCGACCAGCACGAACGCGACAAGTGCGACGACCGCGACGACCCAGGCCGTCGACACCACCGGGTCGGTGTAGCCGACCTTGCCGCCCTGGATCAGCGCGTAGACGGCGGCCGCGATGGCGACGGTACCCAGCAGCAGGCCGGGCACGTCGAGTCGGGCGGGGCTCGGCCGGGACTCGACCACCCCGACGATGGCGACGACGAGGGTCACCAGACCCAGCGCGATCGTCGACAGGTAGACGCTGTGCCACTGGTAGTGCCGCAGCAGGAAGCCGGCGATGAGTGGGCCGATCGCGAGGCCGATGCCGGACGCCGCCGACCAGGCGGTGATGACCTCGGTCCGTCGGTGCGGATCGGTGAAGGTCGCACCGAGGATCGCCAGGCTGTTCGGCAGGATCAGCGCCCCACCGAGGCCGGCGACCAACTGCCCGACGATCACCCACCCGACGGTCGGAGCCTCAGCCACGACGGCTGCGCCGACGATCATCGCGACGACCCCGGCGCCGAACATGCGCTTACGCCCGTAGCGGCTGCCCAGGGTGGCCGCGGACAGCACGGCGCTCGCCACCATCAGGGTGTAGGCGCTGGGGATCCAGACCAGAGTGGTGGGGTCGACCCGCAGGTCCCGCTGGATCGTGGTCAACGCGGAGACCGTCGCGGTGATCTGCAGGAACGTGATCATCGCGCCCAGGCACATGGCGATCAGGGTCACCGGGCGGGAGCCGCGCAAGGACGAGCGGGTAGGGGCGGCCGACCCGTGTGCCGCCGGACCCGGTGGGATCTTCCCGGGCGGGCTCGCTCCGGGTCGGCTCGTTCCGGGTGGGGTCGCTCCGGGTGGGGTCGGGGCCGTGGCGCTGGTGGTCACTGAAGATCCTTCAGGCTGGGGTCTGACTTGCGTATGCTGAAGTCAGCGCGACCCAGTTAAGCACCTGGCTAGCCTTCATGCAAGTCAGGTAGGCTGGTGGGCATGGAGGACCTACGAGACGATCGCGATTCCTGGACGAGCGAGAACTGCTCGGTAGCCCGGGCGATGGACATCGTGGGCAGCAGGTCAACGGTCCTGATCATGCGCGAGGCCCTGCTCGGCACGCGCCGCTTCGACGACTTCGTCCGCCGGGTCGGCGTCGGCGAGCCCGCCATGGCCGCCCGCCTCAAGGAAATGGTCGCCGCCGAACTGCTCGAACGAATCCCCTACCGGGAGCCCGGGCAGCGCACCCGTCACGAGTACCAACTCACCCGCAAGGGCCGGGACCTCCTGCCCGTCATCACCGCACTGCGGAACTGGGGCGACACCTGGGCCGCCACCGACACCGGCCCGTCCGTCGTCGCCACCCACCACGACTGCGGCGAACCGATCCGCGCGGTGCTCCGCTGCGCCGCCGGCCACGAGGTCGCCGACGGCGACATCGACATCATCGCCGGCCCAGGCCTCGTCCGGCGCGACTGACCACAGCGCGGCCGAACCAGCGCTACCCGGTCCCGGCGCAGGCCTTTCGCTGGCTGCGCCCACCAGCGCCCCTCGCGGCACCTCGGCCCGGCCGACAGTCGCGAGCTGAGACGGCGCGGCACGGGCGCGGCACGGGCGCAGCACGGGCGCAGCACGGGCGCAGCACGGGCGCAGCACGGGCGCGGCACGGGCGCGGCACGGGCGCGGCACGGGCGCAGCACGGGCGCAGCACGGGCGCAGCACGGGCGCAGCACGGGCGCAGCACGGGCGCAGCACGGGCGCAGCACGGGCGCAGCACGGGCGCGGCACGGGCGCAGCACGGGCGCAGCTTCCTCAACTGAACGAGCCTGGTCCGCCTCGGTCGCGGAGCAGCCATGATCGGCATCGAGCCCCGACATCGCATCGATCATGGCCGACCAAATATGTCGTACACCTGTTCTAGTCTCGTGTCATGGTCGAGGAGTTGGCGCAGGCAGACGACGCGATCGCCACGTGCGTCGACGCCCCCGCCTGGTCACTCCCGGAACACGATCTGATCGCCGCACTCGACGCCGCGCACCGCTTGGAGCAGCGCCTGGCCGCCGTCAAGCTGACCCTGATCCGCGAGATCGACGGCCGCGGCACCGCCCGCACCCAAGGAGCATCCACCACCGCAGTCTGGCTCCGCGAACGACTCCGGCTCACTGTTCCCGCCGCCCGCCGGCTCGTCGACCTCGCCACCGCCCTCGACACCGGCAGCCCCGGCATCCGACAAGCGCTCGCCGACGGACACATCACCCTCGACCAGGCCCGGGTCATCACCGACACCGCCACCACCGTGCACGCCACCGCCGGCACGCAGGCCGCCGACAAAGCCGTCAGCCTGCTCACCGACTGGGCCACACAGTTCGACCCCACCCTGCTGCGCAAACTCGGCACCCGCATCCTCGACCACGTCGCCCCCGACCTCGCCGACGCCGCCGCCCAAGCCGCACTCGACGCCGAAACCGCCCGCGCCGCCCGCGACCGGCACCTCACCCTGTCCGAGCAGACCGACGGTCGACTTCGGCTCAGCGGCACCCTCGACGCCGAAACCGCCGGCCTGTTCCGCGCCGCCATCGATCCGCTGACCGCCCCGTCTGGGCCGGATGACTCGCGGTCCCCCGGGCAACGACGCCACGACGCCCTCACCGAGGTCTGCCGACTCGCCCTACGGACCGGCGAGCTACCCGTCAGCGGCGCCGACTCCGCCCAGATCGTCGTCACCACCACCTACGACGCGCTGACCCGGCAGCTGAGCAGCGGCACCCTCGACACCGGCCTGCCCCTCACCCCGCAAACAGTGCGCCGGCTCGCCTGCGACGCCACCATCCTGCCCACCGTCCTCGGCGGCACCGGCCAGATCCTCGACGTCGGACGACAACGCCGCCTCATCACCGGCCCACTACGCCGCGCCCTCGTACTCCGCGACCGCGGCTGCGCCTTCCCCGGCTGCGACCGACCACCCCGCTGGTGCGACGCCCACCACATCCACCACTGGGCCGACGGCGGCCCCACCAACCTGACCAACGCCGTCCTCCTCTGCGGCCACCACCACCGACACCTGCACCACAGCGACTGGACCATCCAACTCAGCGGCGACGGTCACCCCGAATTCGTCCCACCCGCCTGGCTCGACCCCGAACAACTCCCCCGCCGCAACCACTACCACCGACGCACATAGGAGGAGCCCGCCAGCCAACGCCGACCGGCCGGTGAGCACGCGGCCGACCTGCTTGGTCAGCGCGACCCCTCAAGCCGGGCCACCAATCCGCCTGCGGTCTCGGGCAAGGCGCTACTCCGGTGGCCAGGTCCTGGATCGGCGGCCCGCTCCGCTTGCTCGACGGGACGCGGGCGCGGCTCCGCCTGGACAAGACATAGGCGAAGCCCCGCCTGCTCGACGGGACGCGGACGTCGCTCCGCCTGCTCGACAACGCGGACGAAGGCGGCCCGGGCAACCGAACCACCGACCCTGTCGTTTGCTTCGCCTGTTCATCGGTGGGCCGAGGCTCGCGACGAAGTCGTACAGGAAGCAGCTGCCCCAAAGACCGACCGCGGCTAGGCCGACCGGGACCAGGCCGGCGGCGCTGACGGCGAGGTGGGCGTCGAGGATCGCGTCGAGCGCCACCTCGACCTACGGGACCGGCAGGTCCTGGAACCGGGTGAGTCGGCTGCGGTCCGCGCGTACGTTGTGGCGTGGTTCCGGATGCTGCCGTCGTACCAGGGTGGACGAGCGTCAGACAAGCCACGTCGCGCACCGTCCGAACAGGACCATTGAGGCGGCTGGCAGGCGGCGTCGCGCCCGACCAAATGGCACAGATCCCTCAGGTCGGCGCTTCCAAATGACGCGCAAAGTACCCGTTGTGTTACGAGCTTGTTTCCAAGATGACAGGCAGGTTACGGGTGCTTCTCGATGATCGGTACCGATCCTAGGTTTCGGCCACCGTCATCAGTCGTGGCGGCCGGCACCGAACGTGGAGGCAACGACGTGCCACAACCGAACGCACATCGGACCGGACGGGCCAGGTACGGGGTCAGCATGCTGGCCGCCGTTGCGCTGACCGCGGCCGGCCTGACCGGCCTGCCCGCCAGCGCCAGCGCCACCGCCGCGCCGGCCGGCAGTGGGCCGACCGCCCGCTACCTCGTCCAGCTCGCCGAGGAGCCGCTGGCCACCTACACCGGCGGGGTTCCCGGGATCGCGGCCACCAAGCCGGCCGACGGGGCCAAGCTGAACCGCGCGTCCGGGAACGCCAACGCGTACCGGAATCACCTGCGCCAGCAGCGTAAGTCGGTGCTGGACCACGTCGGGGTGCCAGCCGACCGCACCCGCGTCACCATGGAGACCGCGTTCAACGGCTTCGCCGCCGACCTCACCGGGCCGCAGGCCGCCCGGCTACGCGCCACAACCGGTGTCCGAGCGGTGTACAAGAGCCAGAAGGTGCACGCCGCCACCTCACACACCCCCGATTACCTGGGCCTGACCGGCAAGGGCGGGGTGTGGAAGAAGGAGTTCGGTGGAGACTCCCGGGCTGGTGAGGGCGTCATCATCGGGGTCATCGACAGCGGCTACTGGCCGGAGAGCGCGAGCTTCGCGCCGCTGCCCAGCCCGCGCCCCGACCAGGCCGTCATCGACGCCAAGTGGAAGGGCACCTGCGACGTCGGCGTCGAAGCGCCGGTCACCTGCAACAACAAGGTGATCGGGGCACGCTGGTACAACGACAGCGGCATCGCTGATGCCTTCCCGGACGACTACTCCTCGCCGCGCGACCGCAACGGCCACGGCACCCACACCGCCAGCACCGCGGCCGGTATCCACGGCGTGCGGGCCACGTCGGGCACCCAGGACCTGGGCATGATCTCCGGCATGGCGCCGGCTGCGCGGTTGGCGATCTACAAGGCTCTGTACGACAACGGTGCGGGCGGCGCGACCGGCACCGACATCGACATCGTGCACGCCATCGACGACGCGGTCGCGGACGGCGTCGACGTGATCAACTACTCGATCGGTGACGACACCGAGCAGTTCGGGGCGGTCGACGCGACGTTCTTCAACGCGGCCGCCGCCGGGGTGTTCGTCGCCGCCGCCGCCGGCAACTCCGGCCCGTTCGCCAACACTGTCGACAACTCGACGCCGTGGCTGACCACGGTGGCCGCTAGCACGACCGACCGGCAGAACACCCGGAAGCTGACCCTCGGCAACGGCACCACGATCGCCGGCGTGGGCATGGGCGAGACCGGCGTCGGGCCGGCCCGACTGGTCTTCGCGAAGGACAGCGCGATCGATCCGGACGGCGCCTACGGTGCCGGTCTCTGCGCCGACGACACGTTGGATCCGGCCAAGGTCAAGGGCGCGATCGTGCTCTGCCTGCGCGGCGAGATCCCGCGTACCGACAAGAGCATCGAGGTGGCGCGGGCCGGCGGCGTCGGCATGGTGTTGTACAACGAAGAGCTGAACTCCCTCAACGCCGACGTGCAGACCGTGCCGACAGTGCACATCAACGAGGTCGACCTGGCCACCGTCACGGCGTACGTCGCCAAGGGCAACGCCACGGCGACCATCTCGCCGAGCAGGCTGGAGACGGTGGAGGCCCCATCGGTCGCCGCGTTCTCCTCGGCGGGCCCGTCGAACCTGAACGCCGGTGAGCTGCTCAAGCCGGACATCAGCGCGCCCGGTCAGGACATCGTCGCCGCGTTCTCCCCGTCCATCGGCGGCAACGACTTCGCCCTGGAGTCGGGCACCTCGATGGCGGCGCCGCACATCGCCGGTATCGCCGCCCTGCTGCTGGCCAAGCACCCCGACTGGTCGCCGGCCGCGGTCCGCTCGGCGCTGATGACCAGCGCCGTGGACAAGACCGACAAGGGCAATCCGATCAAGATCGGCACGTACGACGCGACTCCGCTGAACTACGGCGCCGGTCAGGTGGAGCCGGGCAGCGCCTTCGACCCGGGCCTGGTCTACGACTCCAACCAGCAGGACTGGATCCAGTACCTGTGCGGGGTGTCCGCCGACCGTGGCAGCGACTACGGGCTCAGCGACCTGGACGGCTGCGACACCATCGGCGCGATCGACACGGCACAGCTCAACTACCCGTCGATCTCACTGGGTCGGATGGTGGGCAAGCAGACCGTGACCCGCACCGTCACCAACGTCAGCGACAAGACCAGCACCTACACCTCCTCCGTGCAGGCCCCGCCGGGGTACAAGGTCACTGTCACCCCGAAGAAGCTGCAGATCCCTCCGGGCCACAGCGCCCGCTTCACGGTGGAGGTCACCAACACAGGTGGTGCGTTCGACACCTGGGCCGACGGTTCGCTGACCTGGGGCGACCAGTTCAAGCACGAGGTACGCAGCCCGCTCGTCGTACACAATTCCGGTTTGGTCGCCCCCGACGCCATCACCGGCAAGGGCACCTTCGGCAGCGTCCGGATCGCCGCCGAGGTCGGCTTCAAGGGTCAGCTGGTCTCCCAGCTCTCCGGCCTGACCTCGGGCACCAGCAACGTGGTCACCCTGAAGGGCGACGGGCCGAGCTGGGACTGGAGCACGTCGAACAACCTGCCGGTGCCGCTGCCCGCATCGATCAGCAGGACCACCCTGCACGTCCCGGCCGGCACCCGCAGTCCGGAGATCCACGTGACGTCGGCGCGGCCCACCTGCTCCCACATCGACTGGGACGACGAGGAGGGCGTGATGGAGTGCACCGAGTTCAGCCTCAACGTCTACGACAAGTCCGGGAAGTTCGTCACCGCCACGGTCAGCACCCGGATCGGCGCCAAGGTCACCCTGCCGGACGGGGCCGGTGACTACATCGTGGTCGTCGAGCAGGAGTTCACCGAGAACATCAAGGACGGCGCCAACGCGTACACAGTCACCAGCTACCTGCCGGGCGCGCCGGGCACCTCCACCGGCCGGTTCACCATCGACCCGAAGCAGCGCAGCGTGCAGCCGGGCGCGACGGCGAACCTGACAGTGCGCTGGTTCGGACTCGCTCCGGGTCAGCGCTACGTCGGCGTGGTGGAGTTCCGCAACGGGGACGGGTCGCTGAAGACAGTCCCCGTCACCATCCAGTCCTGACTGCACCCCCCACCCGGCGGATCGGCGTGTGACTCAGGTCACCGCCGGTCCGCCGGCCCACCGTCGCGCCGGGCAGAGGTGATCTGCTCGGCCCACGGTGATCGACAGTGGCGAGGACAAGAAACGGGGCGGCGGGAACCCAACTCCCGTCCGCCCCGAACGTCTGCGCGGGCCCGTCGAGTTCGTCGGCCGAGCGGCGGAACTGGCGCAGCTACGCCGGCGCGTCGCCACCCCGCCCTGCCTGATCCTGCTGGAGGGTGAGCCCGGGATCGGCAAGAGTCGACTCGTCGCCGAACTGCTCGCCGACCTCCCCGGACGACACCTCGTCGGCGAGTGCGACGACGTGCCCGAGCCCTTCCCGCTCGGCGTGCTGCTGGACGCGATCCGGGGCTGCGCCGACCGACTCGGTCCGCTCAACCCGGTGGCCGGCGCCCTCGCGCCGCTGCTACCCGAACTGGCCGACGTGCTGCCGGACGCCCCGCCCCCGTTGACCGACCCGGCGGCCGAACGACATCGCCTGCTCCGCGCCGTCGCGGCGGTGCTCGCCGCGCTGAGTCCGGCCACGCTGTTGCTGGAGGATCTGCACTGGGCGGACCCGGCGACCTGCGAACTTCTCGCCTACCTGAGCACCCACCCGGTGGAGGGGCTGGCAGTGGTGCTGACCGCCCGTACGGCGACGCCGGGAAGCAGTACGCCGATCCACGACGCCCTGGCCCGGACTCCCCCGTGGAGCGTCACGCGCGTTGCGCTCGGCCCGCTGGACGCCGCCGACGTACGCCGGTTGGCGGCCCGCACCCTGCGCCTCGATGATCCGCCGCAGCAGCTGACCGCCACCCTGCTCGACCGCACGGCAGGCATCCCGTTCGTTGTCGAGGAGGTGCTGCGGACGCTCGCCGAGCGGGGCGGCGACCCGCTGGCCGACGACAGTGTCCCTTTCGTCCTGCGTGACGTGCTGCTCTGGCGGCTGCGTCCGCTCGACGAGGCCACCCGGGAGGTGCTCGGCGCTGTGGCCGTACTGGGGATGACGCCTGATCAGCGCATCCTCGCCTCGGTGCTCAGCCTCGATCGGGTGGCGATCGGCGCGGCGTTGACCGCCGCGCACCGGGCGGGCCTGCTGCACGACGCCGGAGACGGCCTGCGGTTCCGGCACGACCTGGCCCGACAGGTGGTGTACGACCTGGTGCCCCGGGAGAGCCGGGAGTGGCTGCACCTGCGGGTGGCGCGGGTGTTGGAACAGGAGCTGCCGAGGCCGGTGGCCCAACTGGCGCACCACTACCGTCGAGCCGGCAGCGGCGCCGACTTCGTCCGCAACGCCGAGGCGGCCGCCGACCTCGCCACCGAGCGCGGCGACGACGCGACAGCGGCCAGCTTCCTGCTCCAGACGATGGACATCGCCGAACTGCCCCGACCGGTACGGGTTCGGCTCGCCGCCAAGTTGGGCCGTTCCGCCATCGACGGACTCAGCCAGGCCGAGGCGATCCCGGTGCTGGAACGGCTGCTCGCCGACCGGCGGCTGCCGCCGGGTGCCCGAGGTGAGCTGGGTCTGGTGCTCGGGCGGATGCTGCGACAGCAGGGCGAGGCGCTGCGCGGGTACACCGAGATCGAGCGTGCCGTGCCGTACCTGCGCGCGCCGCGCCGCAAGGCCCCGGCGCTCGCGGTGCTGGCGGCCCCCGACACCGTCGTCGGCCGGCACGTCGACGACCACCTGGCCCGCTGCGCGGAGGCGGAGACCGCCGCCGCGGCCAGCGGGGATCCGGCGGCGCACCTCGCGGCCCGCATCGCCCGAGCCTCGCTGCTGCTGGAGCTGGGCGAACCGGCGGCGTGGACGATCATCTCCGAGCTGCGCGCGTCCGCCGACTTGGCCGACCGGCCCCGCGAGCACGCGCGAGCCTGCCTGAACTGGGCGCAGGGCGCGCTGCACGCCGGCCACCCGGAGCAGGCCGAAGCGTTGCTGGCGGCCGGTCGGGCGCTTGTCGACGAGACCGGGTACGAGCGGCTGGCGTCCCTGGTGCAGGCGACCGAACTGTCACTGGACCGGGCCGCCGGCCGGCTGGACGGGCTCGCCGAACGGCTCGGCCGGTTGGTGGCCAACGCCGAGCGGATGCCGGTCACCCTGCTGGACGCGCGGGCCGAACTGGCCACGGTGCTGGCGCTCATTGCGGGCACCGGACAGGGCGGCACCGCTGAGGGACGCAACGACCTCCGCAGCACCGCCGGACGCCGCGACGACGTGGAGGCCGCCGAACGGGCGCTACGGGATGTGGTGGCCGACGCTCGACGGGTCGGCGCGATCTGGCCACTGGTGCAGGCACTCTCGGCGCTTGCCCGGCTGCTGCTGGTCGACAGGCCGGACGAGGCGGTCCGGCACGCGGCCGAGGCGCTGTCGCTGGTACGCGGAAAGGGCGTCCTGGCATGGGCCGCCGAGGCCGTGCTGGTGTTGGCCGAAGCGGCAGCCGCGACTGGTGAACCGGCGCGGGCGGCGAGTGCGGTGGCCGAGTTGGAAGCCGGGATCGCCGGCCGTGAGGCTCCACTCGCCCTCGCCGCGCTACGTCGATGCCGGGAGTTCGTCCCGGCCTGAACCGGCGTGAGGCCGAGCCGAGCCCTGGCCGACTGGACCGGGCCGTCACCACCGGCGCGTTCGCGGTCGCCACCCGGGGCGACTGGGAGGGCCTGCCCGACCGGGCGGAGCTGGCGCTGCTGGACCACGAGCCGGGCGGTACGGTCCGCTGACCGGGCTGTGGGCGGTCACCGCTATCGGCAGGACCGCCCGCCGCCGCCCCCGCAGATCGTTTGGAGGAGCGAGATGGAGCTGACCGAGCCGACCGTCTGGAGCACCGACCGGTTGGAGTTGGGTGAAGGGCTGCGCTGGGTCGACGACCGCCTGATCCTCGTCGATCTGCTGGCCGGACGACTGCTGGAGACCGACGGCGACGCCCCCGCCGCGCTACGGGAGGTGCGCCGTCTCGACGTCCCGCTCGGCGCGGTAGCCCCGGTGGCCGGCCGGCCCGGTGACTGGCTGGCCGCCGCCGGAACCGGTCTCACAGTGCTGCCCGCCACCGGCGACCCCCGACCGGTCGCCGACCTGGTCGGTGACGCACCCGAACCCACCCGGATGAACGACGCGGTCGCCGACCCGCACGGCAACTTCTGGGCCGGCAGCATGACGTACGCGATGACGCCCGGCGGGGGCACGCTGTTCCGCCTCACCCCCGGCGCGGCACCGGTGCCCGCGGTCACCGGACTGACCATCCCGAACGGACCGGCGTTCGACGCCACCGGCACCACCATGTACCTCGCCGACACGCCGCGCGGCGAGATCGACCGGTTCACCGTCGACCCCGCGACCGGGGCCCTGAACGGGCGGGAGCCGTTCCTCCGGTTGCCATCCGCGGACGGCGGCCCGGACGGCATGACCGTCGACGCCGCCGGTCACCTCTGGATCGCCCTGTGGGGCGGTTCGGCGGTCCGCCGCTACCGGCCGGACGGGACCCTGGAGCAGGAGATCCGGCTGCCCGCGAAACAGCCGGCCGGGATCTGCCTGGGCGGCCCCGACCTGCGGCGACTCTTCATCGGCACCGCCCGGGTGGGGCTGGACACGCCCGGCCCGGAAGACGGAGCGCTACTCGCGGTGGACGTCCCCGTCCCCGGCCTGCCCGCAGCCAGGGCCGCCGCGCCGGTGGCCTGACCGAAACCCGGACCGGCCCGCCCTCCGGCTCCGCCGTCCCTTCCGGCTCCGCTGACCGGCGACGCATACCGGACGTCCGGGCGGGAATAGCAGCGGTGGAGCGGGACATCCGGCGGGTCGGAAGGGGCGGGCGATGAGCACCGTGGGGCGGACGTCATGAACGGGCCGGTCGGCGACGAGCCGATGGGCGAGCTGGATCTGTTGCACACCTTCACCGGGCCGATGCCGACCGGGGTGAGCGTCTCGCACTCCGGCCGGATCTTCGTCAACTTCCCGAAATGGGGCGACGAGGTGCCGGCCACGGTCGTCGAGCTGCGCGACGGTCAGGAGGTGCCCTACCCCGACCAGGCCTGGAACGACCCGTCCGGCGACGACGACGCGGGCGCGTTCGTTTCGGTGCAGAGCATCGTGGTGGACCCGGCCGACCGGCTCTGGGTGCTGGACACCGGCAGCCCGATGTTCCAGCCCACCAAGCCGGGCGGCCCCAAGCTGGTCCGGATCGACCTGGACACGGACACCGTCGCCCAAGTGATCACCTTCCCGGCGGACGTGGCGCTGCCGACGACGTACCTCAACGACGTCCGCTTCGACCTGCGGCGGGGCGAGGCGGGGGTCGCGTACATCACCGACTCGGCGGACTCCGGGCCGAACGGGATCATCGTTGTGGACCTGGCCACCGGGGCCTCCTGGCGGCGACTGCACGACCACCCGTCCACAAAGGCGGAACCGCTGACGTCGTTCCGGCCGGTGGTGGAGGGCCGACCGTTCCTCGAACGGCCGGCCGACGGCCCGCCGAAGCCGGTGAGCATGGGCTCCGACGGCATCGCCATCTCCGCCGACGGCGAACGGCTCTACTACTGCCCGCTGGCGTCCCGACGCCTGCACAGCGTGTCCACCGAGGCGCTGGCCGACCCGGGCGTCACCCAGGAGGCGGTCGCCGCCACAGTGGTCGACGAGGGCGACCGGGGCACCGCCTCGGACGGGTTGGAGAGCGACGACGCGGGGCGGCTCTACCTCACCTCGTACGAGCACAACGCAGTGCTGCGTCGACTGCCCGACGGCGAGTACGAGACGCTGGTACACGACCCGCGGCTGCTCTGGCCGGACACCATGTCGGTGGCCACCGACGGGTACCTCTACGTCACCGCCAACCAACTGCACCGGCAGCCGCAGTACCAGCGGGGCAAGGACCTGCGGCGCAAGCCGTACGCGCTGTTCCGCACGCGCATCGACGCCGGCCCGGTGCTGCTGCGCCGCTGATCGGGCCGGCGCGCTCGTCAGCTGACGGGCAGGGTGCGGTCCAGGACGTCGAACAGGGCGGCCCAGTGCCGCTCGGTGGCCTGCTCGTCGAACATCGGGGTGTCGGCCATGGTGAAGCCGTGGTGCGCCCCCGCGTACACCTCGGAGCGGTAGCGCACCCCGGCGGCGTCGAGCGCCTTCTCCAGCGTGGCGATCTGCTCGGGTGTCGCCGACTGGTCGGCGTCGGCGTGCCCGAAGTACACCTCGCCGATGATCGAGGCAACGCCCAGGTGGGGGCTGTCCGGCGCGTCGGTGACGAGGTGCCCGCCGTGGAAGCTGGCGATGGCCGCGATGCGGTCCGGGTGCGCCTCGATGGCCCGTAGCGCGTTCGTGCCGCCCAGGCAGTAGCCGGTGATGGCGACCGGGCCCGGCCGGACGTCGTCGCGGGCGGCCAGGAAGTCGGTGTACGCGGCGGTGTCCCGGCTGATCGCCTCGGGGGTCAGCGCCTGGGCCAGCGGCGCGATCTTCGCGAAGAGCGCGCCGCGCTGGTCGGGCTCAGCGAGGCGGGCCAGGTCGAACAGCGGTGCCCGGCCGCCCCGGTAGAACAAGTGGGGCGTCAGCACCAGGTAGCCCCGGGCGGCGATCCGCTCGGCCATCTCGACCAGGCGGGGGCGCGGCCCGAAGGCGTCCATGAAGAGCAGCACCGCCGGGAACGGGCCCTCGCCGTCCGGTCGGGTCAGACTCGCGTCCGCCACTCCGTCGCTGGTCGGGATGTCCACCGTCGTCGTCTGCACCGTGCCTCCTCGTACGCCGATCTTGGTCCGCCTGGAACGCTACTCCCCGTGTCGGCCCGGCCGGCAGCTTCCCCGAGCCAGGGACCGGTGATCCCTGGACAAGGCCACCCTGGGTGCCGGCCGGCGACCGATCCAGGCTTGTCCACGACCGATGAAGGACACCGTCGACCTGGGGGATGTCGTGCTCGACCTGACCGTTCCGGACCTGACTGGAAAACTCGCCGTCGTGACCGGCGGCAGCGACGGGCTGGGCCTCGGCCTGGCCACCCGGCTGGCGCAGGCCGGCGCCGAGGTGGTGCTGCCGGTCCGCAACCCTGCCAAAGGCGCCGCCGCGCTGGACGCCGTACGGGCCGCCGCACCGGGCGCCGTCGTGTCGACCCGGCAGCTGGACCTCGCTTCGCTGGACTCGGTGGCCGCGCTGGCCGACACGCTGCTGGGCGAGGGCCGGCCGATCCACCTCATGATCAATAACGCGGGCGTGATGACACCCCCCACCCGGCACGTCACAGCGGAGGGCTTCGAGCTGCAACTCGGCACCAACCACCTGAGCCACTTCGCGCTGACCGGACGGCTTCTGCCGCTGCTCCGCGCCGGGCGGGCGCGGGTCACCACCATGTCGAGCAGTGCCGCCCGCTCCGGCCGGCTGGACTGGGACGATCTGCAGAGCGACAGCAGGTACGCGTCGATCCGCGCCTACAACGCCTCCAAGCTCGCCACCCTGCTGTTCGGGCTGGAACTGGACCGGCGCAGTCGAGCCGGCGGCTGGGGAATCGTCAGCAACGTCGCCCACCCGGGGACCACGATGACGAACCTGTACGCGTCCGGTCCCAACCTGGGCCGCAACCGGCCCTCGCTGCACCACACGGTGATGAGTCGGCTGGCCCGTTGGGGCTTCCTGGTGCACTCGGTGGAGGCCGGGCTGCGCCCCGCCCTGTACGCGGCCACCAGCCCGCAGGCGCAGGGCGGCCGGTTCTACGGCCCGGACGGGCTGGGTCAGTTCACCGGAGCGCCGATCGAGTTGGCCGTCTACCGTTCCGCCCGGAGCATCGACGACGCCACCCGCCTCTGGGCCGTCTCGGAACGGTTGGTGGGCGTCGGGTTCTCCGGCAACTGACCGGAGAGCGCTCCGCGTGAACGCGTCGTCAAGATTTGGCGGTGGCCCGTCGAAACGGCGTATCGACTGGCGCACCGCCGTCGCCCGGTGGTGACGATGGGTCCATGAGTCCTTGGCGGATGACACGCTGGGAACGCGGAGGACCGCCACCCGGCACAGACGGCGACCCCGGTGAGACCGTGACCGGGGCGAGCGAGCCCGAGCGGCGGCACGAGGCGCTGGTCAGCGTCCGGCTCGGCCCATCCGCGCCCGGCAGTCACCTGGTGGAGTACCTGCGGCACGAGCCGTGCGCGGTCGCGGCGTGGTGGATCGCCGCCGACGTCGACGCCGTGGTCCGTCTGTCCGCCGGCAGCATCACAGTGCTGCACCGCGCCGTGGCCGACCTGCGCCTGCGCGCCGGGATGGAGGTGGTCGAGGCCAACTACATCCTGCGCGCGCTCGACCTGATCACGCCGACCGATCCGCGTACCGCGACCGACGCCCCGGCCTGGGTGGTGTCCGCCGCATGAGCCGCCCAACCCAGCCCCACCGGATCGTGGTCGGAGTCGACAGGTCGTTCGCCGGAATGCAGGCGTTGCGGCGCGCGATGCAGTTGGCCCGCCGCGACGGAGCGCAACTGGACGCCGTCCGCGCCTGGGTCTTCGCGCCGACGTGGCGGCCCGGCACGCTGACCTGGCGATGGCAGGACGAGTGCGACCGGGCGGCCCTGGTCTACCTGCACGGCGTGTTCGACGCGGCGCTCGGTGGCCTGCCCCGGGACGTGACAACGCGGCTGGTGGCGACCCAGGGGTACGCCGGGCAGGTGCTCGTCGACCACGCGGATCGGGAGTCCGACCTGCTCGTCGTCGGCAGCCCGGTTCGCGGCCGGTTCGGTAGGTCGCGCGGGAACGTCACCCGGTACTGCGTGACGCGCGCGTCCGTGCCGGTCGTCGCGGTTCCCGCGCCGTCCTGGGCACGGGCCGCGACGATCCGCCGCTTCGCCCACGACCTCGAACGATTCAGCCGGTGACCGCCGCAACCGCGGCACAACCAACAACCGCCGCACAACCAACGACCGCCGCAACCGCGGCACAACCAACAACAGCCGCAACCGCGGCACAGCCAGCAACCGCAGCAACCGCCGCAACCGCGGCACGAACGGGAAGGACCAACCCGACAATGGACGAGGCCCCGATAGTCTTCGCCGTTCCGGTGCGCGATCTGCCGGGACGGCTGGTGCGGACGGTGCGGACCGGCCGCTCCCCACAGGGGCAACGGGTGGGCATCGCCTTCACCAGACCCGAGCTGCTGGTCGCCGCGATGGGCGCGGAGCAGCCCTGGGAGGAGCTGTGCGAGTCGGCACTGCGGGGCATGCTGCGCCCGCTCGGGATCGAGGTGATCCAGGTCGACCCGCTGCTGGTGGCACCGCCGCTCGACCCGAGGACCGCCGCCCGCCCGGAGACCGCCGTCCGCCCGGAGACCGCCGCCGTTTCGAGCGGTCAGGCCCGGACGAAGCGCACCGCGTCGGCGATCACGTGGCCGTCGGTGTCCTCGGTGCGGATCAACACGCTCCCCTCCGTGCCCGCCGTGAACGGGTAGGTGCCCAGCGGTACCCACTGACCCCCGGACTGCCGCTGGTCGACGGTCCGGGTGACCAACCCCCCGGAGTACGCGATGTCCACCGGCACGTTGCTCGCCCGGTTGGGGTCAGCGGTCCAGCGCAACTGCACCGTCCACGACCCGGAGACCGGTAGCGTCGGGCGGAACCGCAGCCGGTTGACGCCCTTCGCGGTGTTGCCGTCGTGCTCGTAGTCCCCGCCGTAGTAACCACCGATGCTGGTGCTGCGCAGCCACGTTCCGGCCCGGGTGATCCCGCTGGTCGACGCGTTGTCCAGGATCACCTCGCTGGTGGAGCCCCACTCCAGCACCGCGCCGTCCTGGCGCAGCCGGGTCTGGAGGGCTGGCACGGAGACGGCCTGCACGGCGAGGTTCCCGGTGAGGGCCAGGGACGCCGCGGTGGCCGCGGCCTGCCCGAGGATCATGAACACGGGTTCCATCCGGATCGAGCCGTAGGCGATGTGACTCGCCGAGAGGCACACCGGCACGAGCAGGTTGGCGCACTGCGCCTCGTGCGGCACGATCGCGCGGTAGCTCACCGGGTACGGCGCCGGCACACCGATCTGCACATCGCCCTCGTTGCGCACCTTGCCGTCGACGACCACCCGCTGACAGTTGTGCGAGTCCATCGTGTAGCTGGCCAGGCCCACCGAGTCGGTGGCGCGTACCCGGCCCCGACAGTCGGCCTCGGTCATCACGTACGCGGAGATCATCCGGCGGGCCTCGCGGATGTAGAGCAGCGGCGGCCAGCCGCCGCTGCCGGTGAACTCGTCGACCGGCAGCCCCCACCGGGCGGTCGAGTCGCGAACCGACGCCGGCAGTCGGCTGTCATTGGCCAGGAACCACATCAACCCCTGCTGGTACGTGCGGTGCTCGGCGATGATGCTCTCGCGCGTCGCCCAGCTCGCCGTCGGGTACGCGTAGTTGAAGCCGATATTGTCGGTCGACACGGCACCGTTGTTGTTGGAGTCGGTCTTCCCGCCACCGACCGAGTGGGTGGTGAAGTACGGTCCCGCGAAGCCGGCCTGGATGTGCCGCAGCAGCAGCTCGTACCGGATCGGGTCGTAGCCGGACGGCTTGCCGAACGGGATCCGGTTGGCCGCCTGGGTCAGGCACATCCGGAAGCAGTACGCCTGGATCCTGTCGTCGCCGCTGCCCTGCGGGGCGAGCGGGGTGGCGGAGATGCCCGGCAGCAGTCCACTGGCGGGCGAGCCGGCCGTCACGTACGGGTCGACGGGGTAGGCGAACTGGTGGGTGTTGCGCGACTGCACCCCGTTGATCGTCTCGCCGTAGGTGTCGTTTGACTCCCGCCCGACGGTGAACCCGACGCCGGCCATGGCCAGCAGGTCGCCCTCGTAGGTGGCGTCGACGAACACCCCGCCCCGGTAGATCGACCCGTCCTCGGTGCGCAGCTCGGTGATCCGGTTCGCGGTTCGGCCCAGGCCGGCCAGCCGGGCGTCGACGACCACCGGCACGCCCGCCTCGGCCAGCATCTCGGCGAAGACGGCGGTGGCGACGTGCGGTTCGAAGGTCATCCGCAGCGGCGACGTCGACGTGAGGGTTCCGCCGTGGTACTTCACGTACACCCGGCGGTAGAACTCGGCGGCGAGCCCGCCGATGGACGCCTGGACGCCGGTGTCGGTGGCGCCCAGCCCGGCGGTGCTCAACCCGCCGACGTGACCGGTTGGCTCCACCACCACTGCGGTGCGGCCCAGCCGGCGCATGGTGATCGCGGCGGCCAGCCCGCCGGAGGTGGCGCCGTAGACGACAAGGTCGGCGGTGGTGACGGCGGCTCGGGCGGAGACGGCCCGGAACGGGTCGGTGAGACCGGCCAGGACGAGGCCGGCACCGCCGGCGACCAGCAGCCGACGACGGGACAGGGGCAGAGGCACGGACACGGCGGGCTCCCGAGGGGTAACCGGTGGAGGGACGGTTACAGAAGCACGCCGCTGCCGCTGCGAGCGAAATTCTTCAATCTCTGCCGGCGGGTGTCAACGGTTCACGGCCGGTAGCGGTAACCCATTCCCGGCTCGGTGATGAGGTGGCGGGGGCGGGCCGGGTCGTCCTCCAGCTTGCGCCGCAGCTGGGCCAGGTACTGCCGCAGGTAGTTGGTCTCGTTCTGGTATTCCGGCCCCCACACGTCCTGGAGGAGCTGACGTTGGCTGACCAGCTTGCCGGGGTGACGCAGCAGCTTCTCCAGCACGCTCCACTGGGTGGGGGTCAGCTTGACCTCGGTGCCGTCGTCGCGCCGCACGCTGTGGTCGGCCAGGTCGACGGTGTGCTGGCCGATCCGCAGGGCCGGCACCGCCTCGCTGGGCCCGCCGAGACGGCGGGTCACCGCGCGGATGCGGGCCAGCAGCTCCTCCACCCCGAACGGCTTGGTGACGTAGTCGTCCGCGCCCGCGTCCAGCGCGGCGACCTTGTCCTCACTGCCGGCCCGACCGGAGAGCACGATGATCGGCACTGTGGTCCACCCGCGCAGGCCCCGGATCACCTCCACCCCGTCGATGTCGGGCAGGCCGAGGTCCAGCACCACCAGGTCGGGCGGGTGGCTGGCGGCGGCCTTCAACGCGGCGGCCCCGGTGCCGGCCACGTCCACGTCGTACCGGCGGGCGCGCAGGTTGATGTGCAGGGCACGCAGGATCTGCGGTTCGTCGTCGACGACCAGGATGCGCGTCATTCCTGCGGCCCCTCCGAGCTGGTCGGCGCGGCAGGCAGCCGCAGCACCATGGTGAGCCCACCACCGGGCGTGGTCTCCGGGGTGATGCTGCCACCCATCGCCTCGGCCAAACCCCGGGACAGGGCAAGACCGAGACCGACACCCGTCTGGTTGTCCCGGTCGCCGAGACGTTGGAACGGCAGGAAGACGTGCTCCCACTGGTCCTCCGGGATGCCCGGCCCCCGGTCGATCACCCGCAGCTCGACCTGGCCGGCGTGGGCGCTCGCGGTGATCGTGGGCGGCTGACCGGGCGGGCTGTACCGCAGCGCGTTGGCGACGATGTTGACAAGCACCCGTTCCAGCAGGCCCGGGTCGGCGGTGGCGGCCGGCAGGTCGGCCGGAATGTCAGTGCCGACCGTCGCCGCCACCGGGCCAAGTTCGTCAAGCGCCAGGGGTACGGCGTCCTCCAGGCCGATCGCGGTCGCCGAGATGCCCAGCACGCCCGCCTGGAGCCGGCTCATGTCCAGCAGGTTGCCGACCAGCCGGGCGAGCCGGTCCAGCGACTCCTCGGCGGTCTCCAGCAACTCCTCGCGGTCGGACTCGTCGAACTCGATGTCGTGGCTGCGCAGGCTGGTCACGGCCGCCTTCGCGGACGCCAGTGGCGTACGCAGATCGTGGCTGACCGCCGCGAGCAGCGCGGTGCGCATCCGGTCGGCAGCGGCGAGGGGCCGGGCGGTGGCGGCCTCCTCGGCGAGCCGTTCCTGGCGCAGCGCGACGGCGGCCTGGGCGGCGAACGCCTCGACGATGCGCCGGTCGGCCGCCTCCAACCGCCGGCCGCTGAGCACGACAGTGATCCGCTCGTCGACCGGCACCGCGGTCTCGCCGGCGTCGGGTGTGCACGCCGGCTGCTCGCCGACGCTCGCCACCACGCACCAGGCGTGCTCCTCGCGGGCCCGCTCCGGTCGCCCGCTGGCCTCCTCAGCCAACTCCAGCACGCTCACCGCGCGCAGCCCGAAGGTCTCCCGGAGCTGATCGAGCAGGGCGGGCAGCGGACGTTCGCCGCGCAGCACACCACCGGCCACGGCGGCGAGGGTCTGCGCGTCGGCGGCGGCCCGCGCGGCCTCCCGGGTACGCCGGGCGGCCACGTCGACGATCCAGCTCACGGCCAGGGCCACCCCGACGAAGACGGCCAGGGCGAGCAGGTTGTCCGCCTCGGCGATGGTGAGCGTGCGGAAGGGCGGGGTGAAGAACCAGTTGAGCAGCAGCGAGCCGCCGAGCGCGGCGACCAGGGCCGGCCACACCCCGCCGACCAGCGCGACCCCGACCACCCCGGCGAGGAACAGCAGGATGTCGTTCGTCAACGTCAGGTCGGGCAGGGTCTTCAGCAGCACTGTGAGCAGCGGCATGCCCAGCACCGCCAGGCCGAAGCCGAGCAGCCGGCGGCGTCGGGACAGCGCCGCCGGTACGGCCGCCGCCCTCCGGCCCTTGCCGGCCTGTTTGTGGGTGACCAGGTGCACGTCGATCGAGCCGGAGAGCGCCGTGGTGGTCACCCCGACGCCCCTTGCGAAGACCTGCGCGAGGCGACCCCGCCGGCTGGCCCCCAGCACCAACTGGGTGGCGTTCACGCCCTGGGCGAAGTCCAGCAGCGCGGCCGGCACGTCGGTGCCGAGCACCTGGTGGTACGTGCCGCCCAGGCTCTCCACCAGCACCCGTTGCCGGGCCAGCTGGGCCGGGTCGGCGCCGGCCAGGCCGTCGCTGCGGGCCACGTGCACGGCGAGCAGGTCGGCGCCCTTGCTGCGGGCCGCTACCCGGGCGGCGCGGCGGATCAGCGTCTCGCCCTCCGGGCCGCCGGTCAGCGCGACCACCACCCGTTCCCGGGCCTCCCAGGTGGCAGCAATGCCCTGCTGGCTGCGGTAGCGGTCGAGCTGCTCGTCGACCTTGTCGGCCAGCCAGAGCAGCGCCAGCTCGCGCAGCGCGGTGAGGTTGCCGACCCGGAAGTAGTTGCCCAACGCGGCGTCGATCTTGTCGGGTCGGTAGATGTTGCCGTGCGCCATCCGCCGACGCAGCGCCTCCGGGGTCATGTCGACAAGCTCGACCTGCTCGGCGGCGCGGACGATCTCGTCCGGCACGGTCTCCCGCTGGGTGGTGCCGGTGATCTGCGCGACGACGTCGTTGAGCGACTCCAGGTGCTGCACGTTGACAGTGGAGAGCACGTCGATCCCCGCGTCGAGCAGCTCCTGGACGTCCTGCCAGCGCTTGTCGTGCCGGGAACCGGGCACGTTGCTGTGTGCCAGCTCGTCGACGACCGCGATCTGTGGCCGGCGGGCCAGCACCGCGTCCAGGTCCATCTCGGTGAACGCCGCGCCGCGGTAGTCCATGGTCCGGCGGGGCACCTGCTCCAGGTCGCCGAGCATCGCGGCGGTGTGTTGACGGCCGTGGGTCTCCACGAAACCGATCACCACGTCGGTGCCGCGCGCGGCCCGCCGCTGGGCCTCCTCCAACATGGCGTACGTCTTACCGACGCCGGGGGCGGCCCCCAGATAGATGCGCAGTTCTCCGCGTGGCACGGGGACCATCCTCCCTGGTCAGATCGGCGGGCGGGGCCGCGCCCGGTGGGCACGACCCCGCCCGCGAGGGTGCTCAGCGTGCGGCGAACTGCTTGTCGAGCGCGAGGTTGAGCTCCAGCACGTTCACGCCGGGCTCACCCATGAAGCCGAGCGCCCGCCCGTCGGTGTGCTCCTTGACCAGCTTGCGGACCGCCGCCGGGTCCGCGCCGCGCTCCCGCGCGACCCGGTTCACCTGCAACTCGGCGTACGCCGGGCTGATCTGCGGGTCGAGACCGCTGGCGCTGGCGGTGACCGCGTCGGCCGGCACCGCCGGCTCGACGGGCGCGTCGCCCCGGATCGGGGTGATCACCCCGCCGGCGGCCACGTAGTCCTCGCCAGGCTGGGCCGGCTCCACCGTCACGCCCTGGTACTCGCTGACGAACGGCGTGGCCGGGGCTGCCTGGTTGACGCTGACCACCCGGGTGACCGGGCCGGTCAGACCGTCGGCGCGGAACACCGCGAGCACGGCGCCCACCCCATCGTCGGTGCAGTACGGGCGCCGGCCGTCGACGCCGTTGAGCTCGCCGACCGACTTGCTGCGCCCACACACCTGGGTGAGCAGGCTCTCGCTGGATTCCTCCGGGTCGGTGGCGATGGTGTCGACAACGCTCTCCGGGCCCAGGTTGCTGGCCGACGTGGAGGTCGGGTCGTAGCCGTCGCCGGCGGCGGAGGGGCGGGACTGGAAGTACCGGGCGATCGGGTTGCCGTCCGCGTCGGTGAAGGACTGGCCGATCAGCGCGCTGCCGACAACCGTCCCGCCCGAGGAGATCAGCGAACCGTCGGTCTTGTGGTTGAGGCCGGGTAGCTGACCGAGCGCTACCAGGGCCAGCGGGTAGACCAGGCCGAGCAGCACCGTGAAGACGAGTACGGCGCGCAGCGCGGCGAGGTGTTGGGCGATCCAGGTGGGTAGGCGCATCACGAAATCCCCGGGATGAACTGGATGAGCAGGTCGATGATTTTGATCCCGATGAACGGCACGATGATGCCGCCCAGCCCGTAGACCAGCAGGTTGCGGCTGAGCAGCTTCGACGCGGCGGCCGGCCGGTATCGCACGCCGCGCAGGGCGAGCGGGATCAGCGCGATGATCACCAGGGCGTTGAAGATGACAGCGGACAGGATCGCCGACTCCGGGCTGGCCAGCCGCATGATGTTCAGCGCGTCCAGGCTCGGGTAGAGGCCGGCGAACATGGCCGGGATGATCGCGAAGTACTTCGCGATGTCGTTCGAGATGCTGAACGTGGTCAGCGCGCCACGCGTGATCAGCAACTGCTTGCCGATCTCCACGATCTCGATCAGCTTGGTCGGGTCGGAGTCGAGGTCGACCATGTTGCCGGCCTCCTTGGCGGCCGACGTGCCCGTGTTCATGGCCACCCCGACGTCGGCCTGGGCGAGCGCCGGCGCGTCGTTGGTGCCGTCACCGGTCATCGCGACCAGCCGACCGCCCTCCTGCTCCCGCTTGATCAGCGCGAGCTTGTCCTCCGGCGTCGCCTCGGCCAGGAAGTCGTCCACCCCGGCCTCGTCGGCGATCGCCTTCGCGGTACGCGGGTTGTCGCCGGTGATCATCACGGTGCGGATGCCCATCCGGCGCATCTCGTCGAACCGTTCGCGCATGCCGGACTTGACGACGTCCTTGAGGTGGATGACGCCCAGGGCGCGGGCGGGCGCACCGTCGACGTGCTCGGCGACGACCAGCGGGGTTCCGCCGGTGCCGCTGATCGCGTCCACGATCTCGCCGACCTGCTCGGTCGGGTGACCGCCGTTCTCCCGTACCCACTTCATCACCGCTGCGGCGGCGCCCTTGCGGACCCGGCGGGCCGTGCCCACCGCGCCAGCGTCCACGCTGGCGTCCGGGGTGAGGTCGACGCCGCTCATCCGGGTCTGCGCGGTGAACGGCACGAAGGTGGCGTGCGGCATCACGCCGGGCTCGCGCTCGCGCAGCCCGAACTCGTTCTTCGCCAGGACGACCACCGAGCGCCCCTCCGGGGTCTCGTCGGCCAGGCTGGACATCTGCGCGGCGTCGGCCAACGTCGCGGCGTCGACCCCCTCGACCGGGACGAACTCGGCGGCCTGCCGGTTGCCCAGCGTGATGGTGCCGGTCTTGTCCAGCAGCAGGGTGTTGACGTCACCGGCCGCCTCGACGGCCCGGCCGCTCATGGCCAGGACGTTGCGCTGGACGAGGCGGTCCATGCCGGCGATGCCGATGGCGGAGAGCAGCGCCCCGATGGTGGTGGGGATCAGGCAGACCAGCAGCGAGACCAGCACGACCCCGGTGACACCGGAACCGGTGATCGCCCCGCTGTCCGGCGCGGCCGCCTGGTACGCCTTGGAGAAGATGGCCAGCGGCTGGAGGGTGACGACGGCCAGCAGGAAGATGACAGTGAGCGCGGCGAGCAGGATGTTCAGCGCGATCTCGTTCGGCGTCTTCTGCCGGTTGGCCCCCTCGACCAGGGCGATCATCCGGTCGATGAAGCTCTCCCCGGGCTTCTGGGTAATCTTCACGATGATCTGGTCGGAGAGCACCTTGGTGCCACCGGTGACCGCGCTGCGGTCGCCGCCGGACTCCCGGATGACCGGGGCCGACTCACCGGTGATGGCCGACTCGTCGACGCTGGCGATGCCCTCGACGATGTCACCGTCACCGGGGATGATGCCGCCCGCCTCGACGAGCACCACGTCGCCCTGACGCAGGTCCGGCGCCGGCACCGCCTCGTCGCGGTAGGTGTTGGCCCGCGCGCCCGGCTTCCAGTCGATCAGCCGGGTGGCGATGGTGTCCTTCTTCGCCTGCCGCAGGGTCGCGGCCTGGGCCTTGCCCCGACCCTCGGCGACCGCCTCGGCCAGGTTGGCGAAGACCACCGTCAGCCAGAGCCAGATGGTGATCGCCCAGGCGAACACCGACGGGTCGGCCACCGCCAGGACGGTGGTGAAGGCCGCACCGACCTCCACGATCAACATCACCGGGTTGCGCCACATCGTGGCGGGGTTCAGCTTGCGTACCGCGTCCGGCAGGGACCGGATCAACTGCTTGGGGTCGAGCAGCCCTCCACCGATCCGGTTGCCCTGGGTGGCGGGCGTACCGGGGAGTTGCTCTGTTGGGGCGGACGTGACGGACATGTCCTCGTTCCTCATGATGGTCAGAGCCCCTCTGCCAGCGGACCGAGCGCGAGCGCGGGCAGGAAGGTCAGCGCGACGAGGACCACTGTGACGCCGACGACCATGCCGATGAACAGCGGTCGGTGGGTCGGCAGGGTGCCCTCGGACGCGGGGGTGGGTGCCTGGCGGGCCAGCGAGCCGGCCAACGCGAGCACGAAGATCAGCGGCAGGAACCTGCCCAGCAGCATGCACAACCCGAGCGCGGTGTCCCACCAGGTGGTGTTGACCGTGATGCCGCCGAACGCCGAGCCGTTGTTGTTGCTGGCCGAGGTGAACGCGTACAGCACCTCGGAGAGGCCGTGCGGGCCGACGTTGAGCGCCGTGGAGTTGTTGCCGGTGCCGAACGCCGCCGCCGTACCGACGAGCACCAGGATCGGCGTGATCAGGAAGTAGAGCGAGGCGAACTTGATCTCGCGGGACCCGATCTTCTTGCCCAGGTACTCGGGAGTGCGACCCACCATCAGCCCGGCCACGAAGACCGTGATCACCGCGAGGATGAGCAGGCCGTACAGCCCCGAACCGGTGCCGCCCGGCGCGACCTCGCCGAGCATCATGTTGACCATCGTCATCATGCCGCCGAGCGAGGTGAACGAGTCGTGGAACGAGTTCACCGCACCGGTCGAGGTGAGCGTGGTGGCGGCGGCGAAGGTGGCCGAGTTCGACACGTCGAACCGGACCTCCTTGCCCTCCATCGCCGCGCCGACCGCCTGCGGCACAGTGCCGTGGCCGGCCAGCTCGAAGATGTTGGTGATGGCGACGCTGAGGAACGCGAGGATGCCCATCACCGCGGCGATGGCGTAGCCCTGCCGGTTCTGCCCGACCATCCGGCCGAAGACCCGGGGCAGGCTGAACGGGATCAGGAAGATCAGAAAGATCTCCAGCCAGTTCGTCCAGGTGGTCGGGTTCTCGAACGGGTGCGCGCTGTTGACGTTGTAGAAGCCGCCACCGTTGGTGCCCAGCTCCTTGATCACTTCCTGGCTGGCGACCGGACCACCGGTGATGGTCTGGGTGCCGCCGGTCAGCGTGCTCACGTCGGTGCCGGCGGACAGATTCTGCACCGCCCCGCCGATCATCAACGCGATGGCGCCGAGCACCGCGATCGGCAGCAGGATCCGCAGCGTGATCCGGGTCAGGTCGACCCAGAAGTTGCCGAGCTGCCCGGTGCGGCTGCGGGCGAAGCCGCGTACCAACGCGACAGCCACCGCGATGCCGACCGCCGCCGACACGAAGTTCTGCACGGCCAGACCAGCCATCTGCACCAGGTGGCCCATCGTCGACTCACCCGAGTACGACTGCCAGTTCGTGTTCGTCACGAACGACACGGCCGTGTTCCACGCGCCGTGCGGCACCACCGGGTCGAACCCGAGCGACAGCCACAGGTGGTTCTGCACCCGCTGGAACAGGTACAGGAACAGGATCGAGACCGCGGAGAACGCCAGCACGCTGCGGGCGTACACGCCCCAGGTCTGCTCGGCTGCCGGGTTGACCCCGACCAGTCGGAAGACGCCCCGCTCGACACGGGACTGCTTCGTCCCGGAGACCGCCCGGAACATGTAGTCGCCGAACGGCTTGTATACGGCGACCAGGGCCGCCACCAGCGTCAACACGAAGATGACGCCCGCTGTTGTCATGGTCATCAGAAGCGCTCCGGAAACAGCAGGGCGAACACCAGGAACGCCCCCAGGACGACCGCGAGCACCAGACCGACGGCGTTTACCGCGTTCACAGCTTCTCCACCGCCCGGACAACCAGGGCGAGCACTGCGAACAGCACCACCGTCAGGACCACGAACACCACGTCAGACACGCTGACTCCTCAGCCAGAAAGGTTCGTCGCGACCGCCTTCCGGTCGCGCCGGGCAATCAAAGCCCCACCACCCGCCGAACGGCAGGGGTCATAACGCGACCATGACGGGGGCGAACCTTTTCTTGACGTGGTTTTCACGCCCGCCCACTGAACAGGAGAAATGCGGCACAGACCCTCGGTGGTCCGGGGGGTCGAGACCAGTTGTCCACCCCTTTGCTCTGCACCCGCGGAGGCACCAGCTACGGACCGTGTTTGCTCTGCACCCGCGGAGGCACCAGCTACGGACCGTGAGTGTCGCCTCCGCGGGTGCAGAGCAAAGGACGCACGAGACCGTGCGCGACCCCGATGGGGTGACGCACGGCGCGGCGCAGGGGCGGAGGGGCGGAGGGGCGAGGCCTGCGGTCAGGCCGGGCGGCGTGCCACCAGCACATCGCGCATGATCGACTGGTCCACCCGGTGCCGCAGCGCGCGGTAGGGCTCGTCGTCGACCACTGTCAGGCCGGCGTCGGCCAACGCCGCCGCCGCGTCGTCCCGACTGGCGACGTGGGTGTTCCAGGAGATGCCGAGCGCACCGCCGGGCCGCAACAACCGGGCCCAGACCGGCGCGGCGTCCGCGAGCAACGCCAGCGGGTCGCGGGTCAACCCCTGCCCGGCGGTACGGCTGCCGTGCTGCACGCCGTACGGCGCGTCGGCGACGACCAGGTCCACGGTCTCCGGGCGGAAGAACTCCGCTGAGCGGGTGGTGTCGGCGTTGACCACGTCCAGCAGTTGCGTCTGGCCGGCCTTGTGCTCCTCACGGGTCGGCGCCAACTCGATCCGTACCCGCCGGCCGACCACCTTGCGCTCCCGCCGCACCGGCCCCGACTCCAGCACCCGGTGCTTGACGCGCTTCTGCTTCAGCCAGGTGGTGACAAACGCCCGGTACGCCTCGACGTCCTTCTGGTCGCGCTCGATCCCGGCGGCGTCGAAGCCGTACATCAGCGCCTGGTTGAGGGTGGTGCCCCGACCACAGAGCGGGTCGAGCACCCGGAACCGGCGGCTGGTCATTTCGGCGGCCCAGTCCGAGGCGAGCAGTGTGACGTTGAGCAGCAACTTGGTGAACTGCTCGTTGGTCTTGCCCGGGTACTTCTGAATGGTGAGCAGATCGTCGTCGTAGCGGTCCAGACGGCTCCACTCGATCGGCCGCAACAGCTCACCGACGATCTCGAACAACGCGTACCCGGCGGAGAGGTTGCCCAGGACGGCCAGGTCACGCTCGGTCAGCCCGTCGCCGGTGAACGTGATGTAGGACGCCCCTCCGACGACCTCGGTGTCCAGCTCGCCGATCCGGCCGTCCAGCGCCGAGCGGCCGAAGATCTCCAGCTCGGCCCGGGTGAGGTCGACTGCGGCGCGGGCGTACACCCGGTTGGTGGCGGGCAGGATCAGCAGGCCGTAACGCGTCATGATCCGGCGAGTATTCCACAACGGGTCACGGTCGCCGGGAACCGGAGCGGCTGCCGGAGCGACTACCGATACATGGGGTGTGAGCAGTGGCGGGAGGTCCTGTCCGCGCAGTTGGATGGGGAGGAGACCGCCGCCGAACTGGCGGCGGTGCAGGGGCACCTCGACGGGTGTGCCGATTGCCGGGCCTGGTTCACGGCGGCGGTCGCGGTGACCCGTCGGGTCCGTACCCGATTGGTGGTTGAGGTGCCCGACCGGACGGCGGCGATCCTTGCCGCCGTCAGCGCGGCCCCGGCCCGCCGGTCACGGTGGCGGCGTGGCCCGCTGGTCGCCGGCCTGCGGAAGGTGCCCGGACGGGGTCAGTTCGCCGCCGGCCTGCGCGCGGCGTTCGGACGAGGCCCGCTCGTCGCCGGCCTGCGGTCGGCGCTCGGGCTGCTCGGCGCGGTGCAACTGGTGCTCGGCCTGGCCCAGGTCGGCCGGGGCGCGACCGCCGACCACCTGCACCCCACCGGCCAGCACCTGTGGCACGAGTCGGCAGCGTGGAACGTGGCAGTGGGCGCCGGCTTCCTGTTCGTGGCGTTGCGCCGCAGCCCGCCCGCCGGGCTGCTGCCGATGCTCAGCGCGTTCGTCGGCACGTTGCTGCTGCTGTCGGTAAACGACCTGGCCACCGGATCGGTGGGCGGGGAACGGCTGATCAGCCACGGCTTCCTGGTGGTCGGCTACCTGATCACCGTGGCGCTGTCCCGGCCCGGTCTGCGCCCCGGTGGCCCGGCACCACAACGGCAGCCGACGCCGTCCCGCTGGCGCTTCGGGGCCGACGAGGTCGACCGGCCGCTGCGGGTGGTACGCCCCGAGTCCTATCCGGCGCAGGCGGCCGACCGGTTCGCCGCACCGGCGGCGCAGTTCGGTGCAGTCGCCCCGGCTGCGCGGGTTGATCAGGCTGCTTCGGGCGGTCAGGCCGCCTCGGCTGCGCGGGCGGGGCACGCCGCTGGGGCATCACGGACGAGTCGGGCCGGCCGTCGCGCGGCCTGAGCGGGTCCTGCTGCTCTCAGCCCGGTGGGCGGGGCGAACCGTCGTCGGCGAGGGCCTGCGGGATGACCTGCTCAACGATGGTCAGCAGGGTGGCGGTGAGCAGCAGGTGCACCTGGGCGCGGGTCAGCGCGCCGCGCTGAAGCCACTCGCGGGCGGTCGAGGTGGCCAGCCCGCCGTACGCGCGGACCATCCCGCGCAACTCCTCCCGGTGCTCCGCCTCGCCGGCCAGCCCGACGGCGACCAGCATCCGGTCCGCGGCGACCTCCTCGGCCTCGGCGAGCACCCGCTCCACGTCGGCGTCGCCGCCCATCCCCCGGGCGGTGACCGCCGCCAGCCACGAGGTGCTGTGCCGGGACACCACGTCGAGGAACCAGGTGACGCTGGCGTCGACCCGGGTCCGGAGATCACCCTTGGGCAGCCGCTCCAGGGCAACCTCGGGGATGGTCACCATGACCCGGACGACCTCCAGGTAGAGGTCCTTCTTCGCACCGAAGTAATGGTTGACCAGGCCACGAGCGACACCTGCCTCGCGGGCCACGTCGGTGGTCGACACGTCCGCGTACGGGCGCTCGCCGAACAGCCGGACCGCGCAGGCCAGGATCTGCCCCCGCCGGGTGTCCGGCTCCAAACGGCGGCGGCGCGGAGCCGTCTCGACACTCATCTGCCCGACCCTATCGACAGCCCACCGGTCGGCCGCCGTTCCTCACCTTGATCGCTTGATGCTCAGTAGTTGTCAAGGCGGTTCCAGAGCTACTCAGCATCAAGTGATCACCGGACGCCCGGGCGACGCCGGACCAGATGCCGGCCCAGGTGGCGCAGGTTGGATGCCTCGGAGTAGAGCACCGCGTTGATCGCACCCACCGCCACCCCGGGTGCTCGCTGAACCCGCTCGACGTCCTGGACCACCCGGCCGATCAACGTCAGCCGACAACGGAGATCGAACAGCTCCCTGCGCGCGCAGTGCAGCGCCGTCTCCAGTCCCCCGACCCGCTCCCGCAACCACGCCAACTCCGTCGCCTGATCCATCGGGCCTCCTCCCAGCATCCGCGATCGCTGACCAATTCGGCCCGAGCCCCAGCCGGGCCGATGAGTTCACCTTCACCCGTTCGGAAGGACTGCGCAAGTAGGTAGACGCAATTAGGCATTCCTGATCGCCCTACCGTCAGGTGATGGGTGAGGTCCCGGGTCCACTGGTCGGTCCGCACGAGTTGCAGGAGTTGCTCGGCGGCGTGAGCCGGTCCCGGATGCGTCAGCTCATCCGCTATCCGACCTTCCCCGCGCCGTTCCAGCGGCTGCACGGGACCACGGTCTGGCTGCGTGCCGATGTGGAGGCGTGGATCGCCGAGCATCGCCCGCCGCGTCCCACCGACGGCGACGAGGCCGAGTAGTTCGCACTCCCGCCTCACGACGGAGCGAGATCTCGCAATCTTGGACACTTTCCGTTAGCTCGGCGGAAACTGTCCAAGATCTCCGCGCGTCCGGTCACTGCGGCAGCGCAGGTCCAAGATCTCCGCGCGTCCGGTGACGGAGGCAGCAGCGCACCTGGCCCGGGCCTGACTGCCCCGGGCTGCGGTTCCGGAACGCCGCGACGACCCCCGTGTCGGCAGCTGATCACGACTTATTGACATGCTGCCAACAGCGCGCGAGGGTGGTGCACATGCCGACCCCCCCGCCCGACGGCTCCCCCTCGCCCTGGCGCGAGCCGGAGCATGACGACCTGGCCGAGCTGGCCCGCACCTTCTTCACCAAGGAGGTGTTGCCGCACGCCGAACGCCTTCAGGAGCAGGGCCACCCGGACCGCGAGCACTACCGGCGCGCCGGTGAGCTGGGGCTGCTCGGCCTGTCGGTCCCGGAGGAGTACGGCGGTGGAGGCGGCGGGTTCACCCACGAGGCGGTGCTGCTGCACGAGCAGGCGTACACCGGGGAGAGCAGTCTGGGCCTCGCCGTTCACAGTGGCATCGTCACCGGCTACCTGGTGGCGTACGGCAGCGAGGAGCAGAAGCGGCGCTGGCTGCCCGGCCTGTGCAGCGGTGAGCTGGTCGGCGCGATCGCGATGACCGAACCGGACGGCGGCTCCGATCTTCAGGCGATGCGGACCCGGGCGGTCCGCGACGGCGACGACTACCTGGTCACCGGCGCGAAGACGTTCATCACCAACGGTGGCCTGGCCGACCTGATCATCGTGGCCGTGAAGACCGACCCCGAGCAGCGGGCGGCCGGCGTCTCGCTGCTGGTCTGCGAGGTGGGCGGCGACCCGGAGGGCTTCCGGCGAGGCCGGCTGCTGTCCAAGATCGGGCTGCACGCGAACGACACGGCGGAGTTGTTCTTCGACGAGTTCCGGGTGCCGGCGGCCAACCTGCTCGGCGGCGCCGAAGGGCTGGGCTTCGTCCAACTCATGCAGCAGCTTCCGCAGGAACGGCTGGTCATCGGCGTTGGCGCGGTCGCCGCCATGGAACGGGCGGTCGCGCTGACCGTCGCGTACGCCAAGGAGCGCACCGCCTTCGGCAAGACGCTGATGGGTCACCAGAACACCCGGATGGTGCTCGCCGAGTGCGCCACCCGCGCCCGGGTCAGCCGGGTCTTCCTGGACGACTGCATAGTCCGACACACCCGTGGCGACCTGGACGTGGCTACCGCGGCGATGGCGAAGTCGTGGCTCACCGACGGGCAGTGCGAGGTCGTCGACAGGTGCCTTCAGCTCTTCGGTGGCTACGGCTACACGACGGAGTACCCGATCGCCCGGATGTACGCCGACGCCCGCGTCCAGAAGATCTACGGCGGCACCAACGAGATCATGAAGGAGTTGATCGCCCGTGCCCTCTGAGGCGTACGTCTATGACGCGGTCCGCACCCCGCGCGGACGCGGCCGGGACACCGGCGCGCTGCACGGGGTCAAGCCCATCTCCCTGGTGGTCGGCCTGATCGACGCGTTGCGGGAGCGTAACCCCGGCCTGGACGTCGGCCGGCTGGAGGACCTGCTGCTCGGCATCGTGACCCCGGTCGGCGAGCAGGGCGGCGACCTGGCCCGGGCGGCCGCGCTGCTGGCCGGGCTGCCGGACCAGGTCGGCGGGGTGCAGCTCAACAGGTTCTGCGCCTCCGGGTTGGAGGCGGTCAACTCCGCCGCCGCGCGAATCCGCTCCGGTTGGGAGCATCTGCTGCTCGCCGGCGGGGTCGAGTCGATGTCCCGGGTGCCGATGGGCTCCGACGGGGCGGCCTGGGCCACCGATCCGGAGACCGCGCTGGCCACGTCGTTCGTGCCGCAGGGCGTCAGCGCGGACCTGATCGCCACCCTGGAGGGCTTCACCCGCGACGACGTGGACGGCTACGCGCTGCGGTCACAGGAGCGCGCCGCCAAGGCGATGGCCGGCGGATACTTCGCCCGCTCGCTGGTGCCGGTCCGCGACGGCAACGGCCTGGACATCCTCACCGTGGACGAGCACCCGCGCCCGGAGACGACCCGGGAGGCGCTGGCCAAGCTCACCCCGTCGTTCGCCACGATGGGTGAGGCGGCCGGCTTCGACGCGGTCGCGTTGCAGAAGTTCCACTGGCTGGAGGCCATCGAGCACGTCCACCACGCGGGCAACTCGTCCGGCATCGTGGACGGCGCGGCGCTGGCGCTGATCGGTTCGGAGCAGGTTGGTCGGGATCTCGGCCTCACCCCGCGCGCCCGGATCGTCGGCGCTGCGGTCACCGGCGCGGACCCGACGCTGATGTTGACCGGCCCGATCCCGGCCACCCACAAGGCGCTGGCCGTAGCCGGGCTGACAGTCGACGACATCGACCTGTTCGAGATCAACGAGGCGTTCGCCGCGGTGGTGCTCAAGTACGTGCGCGACCTGGGCCTCGACCCGGACCGGGTGAACGTCAACGGCGGCGCTATCGCGCTCGGCCACCCGCTCGGCGCGACCGGAGCGATGCTGCTCGGTACGGCGTTGGACGAGTTGGAGCGCCGTGACCTGCGCCGTGCCGTGGTGACCCTGTGCATCGGCGGCGGCATGGGCGTCGCCACAGTTCTCGAGCGCTGCTGACCCGGAGGACGACAATGACAAACACCATCCGGTACGACCGCGGCGCCGACGGCATCGTCACGCTCACCCTGGACGACCCCACCCAGTCCGCCAACACCATGAACCGGGCGTACGCCGCCTCGATGAGCGCTGTGCTGGACCGGCTGGAGGCCGAGAGCGATCTCGTCGGCGTCATAGTGACCAGCGCGAAGTCGACCTTCTTCGCGGGCGGTGACCTGCCCGAGATGATCCGGGCGACCCGCGCCGACGCGCCCGACCTGGCCGACCTGCTCGGCGCCATCAAACGGGACCTGCGCCGGCTGGAGACGCTGGGCCGACCGGTGGTCGCCGCGGTCAACGGCTCCGCGCTCGGCGGTGGCCTGGAGATCGCGCTCGCCTGCCACCACCGGATCGCGCTGGACACCCCCGGCAGCCGGCTCGGGCTGCCCGAGGTGACGCTGGGCCTGCTGCCCGGGGCGGGTGGCGTCACCCGGACCGTGCGGATGCTCGGCCTGGCCGGCGCGCTGACCACGGTGCTGCTCACCGGCCGGCGGATGCGCCCGACCGAGGCGCTGTCGGTCGGGCTGGTCGACGAGGTGGTCGCCACGCCCACCGAACTGCTGGACCGGGCACGGGCCTGGATCGCGGCGAACCCGCACCCGGCGCAACCGTGGGACCGGCCGGACTATCGGATACCCGGCGGCACCCCGGCAAGCCGCTCGCTCGCCGCACAACTGCCCGCCTTCCCGGCGACGCTGCGCAAGCAGCTCAAGGGCGCCCGGCTACCCGCACCCGAGGCGATCCTGGCCGCCGCCGTCGAGGGCGCACAGGTCGACCTGGAGACCGCCCTGACCGTGGAGACCCGGCACCTGATCGGGCTGCTCACCGGGCAGGTCGCCAAGAACATGATCGGTGCGTTCTTCTTCGACCTGAAGGCCGTCAACGGTGGCGCGGCCCGACCGACCGGTGTGGACGCCGCACCGGTACACCGGGTGGCGGTGCTCGGTGCCGGCATGATGGGCGCGGGCATCGCGTACGCCTGCGCCACAGCCGGGCTGGACGTCGTGGTCAAGGACGTCACGCCGGAGGCCGCCGGCCGGGCCCGCGAACACGCCGAGCGCCTACTGGCCCGCGCCGTACGCAAGGGCCGCACGACCGAGGCGGACGCCCGCGCCGTACTGGATCGGATCACCACCACCGACCAGGCGGACGCGCTGGCCGGCTGCGACGCGGTCATCGAGGCGGTCTTCGAGGACCCGGCGCTGAAGCAGCAGGTCTTCGCCGAGGTGCTACCCGTCCTGGCACCCGACGCGCTGCTCGCCTCCAACACCTCCACCCTGCCGATCACCGGCCTGGCCGCCGGCGTGGACCGGCCTGCGGACTTCATCGGCATGCACTTCTTCTCGCCGGTGGACCGGATGCCGCTGCTGGAGATCGTGGTGGGCGAGCGGACCGGGGACGTGGCGCTGGCCCGGGCCTTCGACCTGGGCCGGCGGATCGGCAAGACCCCGATCGTGGTCAACGACGGCCGGGGTTTCTTCACCAGCCGGGTGATCGGCAGGTTCATCGACGAGGCGGTCGGCATGGTAGCCGAGGGTGTCCCCGCCGCATCGGTGGAGCAGGCCGCCCTCCAGGCCGGCTACCCGACCGGGCCGCTGGCGCTGGCCGACGAGGTCAGTCTCACGCTGATCCAACGGATCCGCCGCCAGTTCGAGGCGGCCAGCGAGGAGTTCCGCCCGCTGCCGGCGCACCGCCTGGTGGACGAGCTGGTCGACGCGTACGACCGGCCGGGGCGCGCCGCCGGACGCGGCTTCTACTCCTACGACGAGGGTGCCCGGGGCCGGCTGTGGTCCGGGCTCGCCGACCTGATCACCGACGTGGGTCGGGCGGTGCCGTTCACCGACCTTCAGGAGCGGATGCTCTTCGCCGAGGCGCTGGACGCGCTGCGCTGCCTCGACGAGGGGGTGCTGCGCACCGAGACCGACGCCAACATCGGCTCGATCCTCGGCATCGGCTTCCCGGCGTGGACGGGCGGGGTGATCCGCTACGTCCGGCAGTACACGGGCGGCCCGGCCGGCTTCGCGGCCCGTGCCACCGAGCTGGCCGACCGCTACGGCGACCGGTTCACGCCCCCCGCCGACCTGGCCGACCGGCTCGCCGCCCTGCCGGGCCCGCCGTCGGGAGCGCCTGACGATGGCCGCCTTCGGGCCGAACCGGCGGGCGTCGCGTGACGGCGTCCCGCGGCGGGCCGCTGGCCGGGGTGCGCGTGGTCGAGCTGGCCAGCCTCGCCCCGGCGCCGTTCGGCTGCATGGTGCTCGCCGACCTCGGCGCGGACGTGGTGCGGGTGGACCGGCCGGGCGCACCGGGAGCGGGCCGGCTGGCCGCACCGACCAGCGGGCCGTTGCAACGCGGCCGGCAGGTCACCGCGCTGGACCTCAAGTCCCCGGCCGGGGTGGCGGACCTGCTGCGCCTCGCCGAGCGCGCGGACGTGCTGGTCGAGGCGTACCGGCCGGGGGTGGCCGAGCGGCTCGGCTTCGGGCCGGAGGTGTGCCAGGCCCGCAACCCCCGACTGGTGTACGCGCGGATGACCGGCTGGGGTCAGGACGGCCCGCTGGCAGCCCGAGCCGGGCACGACATCGACTACATCGCGGTGGCCGGGGCGTTGGAGCCGCTCGGACGGGCCGGCGAACGCCCGTACGCGCCGATGAACCTGCTCGGCGACTTCGGCGGCGGCGGGATGCTGCTCGCCGTCGGGGTGCTGGCCGCGCTGCTGGAGCGGGAGCGCTCCGGCTTCGGCCAGGTGGTCGACGCGGCGATGGTGGACGGCTCAGCGCTGCTCACCTCGTTCCTGCACGGGCTGCTCGGCGCCGGCCTGTGGGCCGCCCCACGCGGGGGCAACATGTTCGACGGCGGGGCCCCGTTCTACGACACGTACGCCACCGCCGACGGTGGATTCATGGCAGTCGGCGCGATGGAACCGGCCTTCTACGCCGTACTGCTCACCGGCCTCGGCCTCGCCGACGACCCGGACCTGCCCGCCCAGTACGACCCGAGCGGCTGGGACGAGCTGCGCCGCCGGTTCACCGAACGGTTCGCCCAGCGCACCCGGGACGAGTGGACGGCTGTCTTCGCCGACCTGGACGCCTGCGTCGCGCCGGTGCTCGCCCCCGGCGAGGCGCACGCCCACCCGCACAACGCGGCCCGGGGCACGTTCGTCGAGGTGGGCGGCGAGATCCAGCCGGCCCCCGCACCCCGCTTCGACCGCACCCCGACCGCGCGGCCGACCCCGGCACCCGATCTGGAGCAGGACGTCCTACCGGTCGAGGAGATTCTCACCGCCTGGCGGTGAGCCCGGCGGCCGACGGCAGCGCCGATCCACAGGGGACTCGGCGGGGCACCTCCACGGGTGTCACGTTGATACCGTCGTCCTGATCGTGAACTGGCAGACCAAAGGGGACGAGCATGGCGAGCGGAATCGACCCGGCCGGCCTCAGCCGCTCACTCGAAGAGGCCATGCGCCTGCTCGGCCAGATTCCGGGTACCGCCACGCCACAGCCGGACGACGCCGACGAGCAGGATGACCGTGCCACACCCGCGTTCGATCAACTGACGGGGCGGGGCACCGGCGGGAATGGTCTCGTCGAGGCGGAGGTCACCGCCTTCGGCGCCCTGCAGACCCTGGTGATCGATCCGAGCCTGTCCCGGGCTGGCACCGGTGCCATCGCCGAGTATGTCCTGGAGGCGGTCCAGGCAGCGCAGGCCGACGAACGCGCCCGCAGAGCTGAGCTGACGGCGGCCGCTCACGTCGACACCGTGGCCCTCGGCAAGCAGCTCGAACGTGTCTCGGAAGACGCATTCCGGGGTTTCCAGCAGATGATCGGCGACCTCGACGTCGTCACCCGCCGGACAGGCCCGCGCTGAGTCATGTCCGACGGGATCCAGGTCGACCTCGACGCTCTCCACGGCGCGGCGGCGTCGCTCGCGACAACCGGCCAGCAGCTCGGCGCGGAGATCGCCAGCCTCGAGTCGACTGTCAACGGGGCGGGTAACCCGTGGGGCGACGACGAGGCGGGCTCGCTCTTCGGCGCCGCGTACATGGAAGTCCTCACCCACGCGCTCGACGTCTACCGGTCGATGGCCGACCAGTTGTTGGAGGCCGCCGGGAACCTCGACGCCAGTGCCGACGCCCACGAGACGACCGAAATCGCGAACACCGAGCTCTTTACGAGGATGGAGCTGCCCAGTGGGTATGCAACTCCCTCCTGAACTCGCCGAGGCCCTGGGATGGGTCGGGTTCACCTGGCCGGCCGCCGACGAGGAGTTGCTTTTCCAGGCGTCCCAACTGTGGTTCGCGTTCGCCGGCCGGCTCCGCACAGCGGTCGGGGAGGCGGAGGCGGGCGCGGCGAAGGTCGGGATGACGAACAGCGGGGACGACGTCCGCGCGTTCGAGCAGGCGTGGCAGGACGAGGAGGGTGCACCGCGCCGGATGGAGGACGGCGCGCAGGCTGCCGAGCTGATCGGCATGGCGTTGCTGGTGATGGCCATCATCACCCTGACCCAGAAGGTCCTCGTCATCGTCCAGCTGACGATTCTGGTGGTTCAGGTAGCGATCGCGTTGGCAGCAGCGGCACCCAGTCTCGGCTCCTCGTTGGCCTCGATCCCCGTATCGATCGGCCTTGCCCGGATGGCGATCCAGCGGATCATCAAGGAGATCATCGAGCGGGTCGTCAAGGAGATCATTCCGCGGTTGTTGAAGCGTGCAAAGACGCTGCTACGCCGTTTCAACCGCAAGGGCGCGAAGCCGGGTGGCCCGGGACGACCCGCTGTACCCGGCCCGCACACCTCCCCGCGCTACCATCACACGAAGCCGATGCTCGACAAGTACCGCAACGAGCACCTGCCCGGAGGGCACTTTCCGACGGCGGTGCGCCGGCTCAGTCCAGAGGAGCTCGAACAGCACCGGGTCTTCTTCGACAGCAACGGCATGTTGCGCAGCGCCAGAAATGGCGAACCGTTCGACACGTCGAGCGCCCAGACCGTGTTCAGCGGAAACGGTCAGGCGATCTTCGTGATGGACCGGAACGGCAACCTCTACGCGTCCAACTACCAGAAGGTCGGCGATTTCCACCACTCCACTTTGGGCAACGGGCAGCCGGTCGCCGCGGCGGGCGAGCTGGTCGTCAAGGACGGTAGGGTCCAGTACGCCACGGCGCGCAGCGGTCATTACCAGCCCGACGTGAGCCACATGGCCAATCTCGACGCCGAGTTCAAGCGCAACGGTGTGGGCGGGGTTCCGATCCTTGCCTGGGACGGCAGCCAGATCTTTTAGGGGAGTCGACGAGCATGGGTACGGACAGTTGGAAGGGCCACGTGAACGGGATCCTCTACGGGATTCAGTTCGACCGGGTGATCGACGACTCGGTAGTGGCCCGGGTCGTCGACGGGGTGACCGCCGGGCTCTACCCGGGCGACCGGGCTGAGACGCGGGACGCGTTGGAGCAGGCGCTGCTCTATTCGGGCCCGCTGAACGACCAGGCGGAGACGCCCCACGGTGAGGACGAGATCCGCTCGTTCTTACGCCAGCTCTCCGCCGCACTGGCAACCCCGCCTTCGAGCTGATCAAGAGGTTTGCGTCAAGGAATCGCCTTCCGGTGACGCAAACTTCTTGATCAACGGAGGTGGGGACGGGCGGGGGCGGTGGGAGTGGTACCAGGTGGCGAAGAGGGCCGCGGCCAGGAGCAACTCGGCCAGGTCGCCGCCGTAGTACATCAGTTGGGCGGCCGAGCGGAACGCTTCCGGGTCGCGGTCGGTGAGGCCGGGCGGGAGGGTTTCGGCCTGGGCGTACAGGTACTTGGCCAGCACGGCGTGGCCGGCCGCCGCGCCGAGGAGGGCACCGATTCGCACCGCCAGTCCCGGGCGGCGCGGTGCCGGGTCCGGCCCGGCCAGCGACCAGGCGAAGAAGTACCCGGCGGCCAGGTAGTGCAGGTGTACGGCGTGGTGTAGGACGGGTTGCCGTTCGGCCGCCGCGTACAGCGGGGTGAGCAGCACCAACGCCAACCCGCCGGTGGTCAGCAGCGCGGCGGTGGCCGGGTGGGCGAGCAGGTGCAGCGGGCGCGCGCGCAGCAACCGGCCGACCGCTCGGCGTACCGGCGGCGGCGCGACCCGCAGCAGCAGCGTCACCGGGGCGGCGAGCACCAGCCCCAGCGGGGCCAGCATGCCGAGCAGCAGGTGCTGCGCCATGTGCCCGCCCGGGTTGTCGGGGAGTTGGGCGAGCGGCCCGACGGCGACCGCCAGCAGGGCGCAGCCGACCAGCCAGGAGGCGGTCCGCCGATGGTCCCACCCCCGCGGGTCCCGGACGCCGGCCAGCACGTAACCGACCGCCAACAACGCGACCGGGACCAGCGGGAACCAGGTCGGCCCGGCCGCACCGTGTCCGGCGTGCGCCAGCGGCCCGACCGCCGTCATCGGGGGCCGGCGTCGGGCCGGCGGGAACGGGCCCGCCACAGGACAGCCACGCCGGCCAGCAGCAGCACCGCGCCGGCCGCGATCCACAGCACGTCGTACGGCAGCAGGTGTACGCCGTAGCGGATCTGGTGCAGCCGGAGCACCTTGTGGTCGACGATTCCGTCGAAGAGCTGGAATCCGCCGGCGCCGAGCAGGAAGCCGCCCCAGGCCAGCCGGCTCGAGAGGGCGCTCCGTCGACGCAGGTCGGCGAACCAGAAGAACCCGCCGACCAGGGCGATCACCTCGGCGGCGTGCAGCAGCCCGTCCGAGAGCAGCGCCATCGAGGGGGTGGAGCGGTCGTAGAAGTGGTGCCAGGCGAGGAGTTGGTGGAAGACGATCTCGTCGACCGCCGCCATGATCGCGATGCCGATCAGGACGCCGACGAGGGTGGAGGAACGGACGTCGACGATGCGTTGGCTCGACGCGCGTGAACCAGCCATCACACACCTCGCATCCACGTCAGGCGGGCCTCAAATTACCCCGGAGCAGACAAACCATGCCGCCGAAGCTGATGACGGGCACCCAACCGGGCGTGATCAACACGAGTTTGGCGAAACCGGGGTGTCCGCCCGGGTTGGATACCGCGACTTCCGGGAAGCCGTGTTGATCAAGCCGGCGGTGCCGCGTGGATCAAGCCGGATCAGCGTGGGTGGGAGGGCCGGACGGGCCGGCCACATCCCCGTTTCGTGGCTCCCGGGCCACTGACGGCATGATCATGGAGCCTGGAGGGGCAGCGACAGCCAGATCCAGAGAAGGAGGTGCCCGTGCCGGACGCGGACGAACTCGTCGCCAACGCGCTCGCGGCGGTGCGCGGCACTGACGTACGGCAGGCCGAACGGCAGCTGGACCAACTGATGGTCGGCACCGGCGCCGCGGACGGCAGCACGGCGGTGGACGCCGCTCTGCTGCGTCGCCTGGTCCGGGCACTGGGTCGGCTCTGGCCGCGCGGTTGGCAGCCGGTCGACGTGGACCGGATCACCAGTCGACGGCTCGACGGCCGCGCGGCGCGGCTGGTCCGTGCGGCGATGGCCGCCCAGCGGCGTGACCAGGCCGAGCCGGTCCCGGCCTGGTGGGACGACCAGTTACGCGAACTGGTGGCCGCCGAGGGCGGTGCCGACGGCAGCGTGGTGGCCGGTTGGGCCAGCCGGGAGGGACTGGACCGGGCCGACGCGCTCCGCTCGGCAGTGGACGCTCTCGCGCTGGTGGAGAGCCTGCCGCCGATCGCGGTGCTGCGCCCACCACCGGGCACGAGCGGCGCGGCACTGCCCCGCACGGCGGGCACGGCTCGCAGCGGGTCGCCGATGCTGGATCGGGTGCGGGCGCTGCTGGCGAAGGCCGAGTCGACGACCTTCCCGGCGGAGGCGGAGGCACTGACGGGAAAGGCCCAGGAGCTGATCGCCCGGCACAGCATCGACGAAGCGCTGCTGGCGGCCGGGTCCGAGCGCGGGGACCTGCCCGGCGGGGTACGTCTGAGCACCGACACCCCGTACGCGGGCGCGAAGGCGCTGCTGGTGCAGGAGGTGGCGGCGGCGAACCGGTGCGAGGCGGTCTGGTCCGACGATCTGGGCTTCGCCACAGTGCTGGGCTGGCCGGCCGACCTGGTGGCGGTCGAGTTGCTCTACACGTCGCTGCTGGTCCAGGCCACGGCGGCGATGCTGCGTGGCCGTGCCGAGCGCCGGTCGGGGTCGGGGCGGCGGACGAAGGTCTGGGACGAGTCCTTCCTCAACGCGTTCGCGCTGCGGATCGGCGAGCGGCTGCGCACGGCCACCGAGGCGGCGACCAACGCGGCGGACGAGGCGGCGGCCGAGACGGCCGGGGCGGAACGGCTGTTGCCGGTGCTCGCGGCGCGGGGCGAGGCGGTCCGGGAGCGGTTGGACACGCTCTTCCCCGGCGTCACCCGGCATCGGCTCAGCGTTCGCGATGCCGAGGGCTGGTCGTCCGGCACCTCGGCCGCCGACCGGGCCTCGCTGGACGTCGGTGGCGCCCGGAAGCCCCGACAGGTGCCCGGCCGACCCGATCCGCGCTGAACCGTCCGGCGTGGGAACGCCCCCGGCGGATGTTTCTGCGATTTTCTTCGGTACGCGGTAGGGATCGGGAGATCGGCTCCGACCCTCCGGTGAGTCGCGCCCCGATCGGGGTGCGGCCAGAGCCTGAGGAGCAATCGCCGTGAAGTACATGCTGCTGATCTGGAACCGGCCCGGCTTCACCGAGAGTCTGAGCGAGCAGGAGCGCACCGCCCTCTTCGGTGAGGTCGACGAGATCATGAAGGAGCTGACCGAGACCGGCGAGCTGATCGGCGGCCAGGCGTTGGCGAATCCGTCGCAGACGTTGACGGTCCGGCTCGTGGACGGCAGCCCCGAGGTCCTCGACGGCCCGTTCATGGAGAGCAAGGAGCAGTTCGCCGGCTACCTGGCCGTCGACTGCGACAGCCCGCAACGGGCTGCCGAGATCGCGGCCCGCTGGCCGGACGTCCGGTACGGCGGCGCGATGGAGGTCCGCCCGATCATGGACGAGGCCGGGACGGAGATGTGACCGAGGACCGGACGGTCGAGGATCTGCTGCGCACCTTCGCGCCGCAGGTCCTCGGCCTGCTGGTCCGTCGGCACGGACAGTTCGACAGGTGCGAGGACGCGGTCCAGGAGGCGCTGCTCGCCGCTGCGACGCAGTGGCCCGGGCAGGGCGTACCGGACAACCCGCGCGCCTGGCTGCTCACCGTTGCCACCCGCCGGCTCACCGACGAGTGGCGCAGCGAGAGCGCGCGCCGGGACCGCGAGGCGGCGGTGGCGCGGCGCGAGCCGGCGTACGCCGGGGTGGCGCCCGCGGCGGACGCGGAGCCCACCGTTGCGGCCGACGACGACACCCTCACGCTGCTGTTCCTCTGCTGCCACCCGGCGCTGCCCGGCTCGGCGCAGGTGGCGCTCACACTGCGGGCGGTCGGCGGTCTCAGCACCGCCCAGATCGCCCGGGCGCACCTGGTGCCCGAGGCGACGATGAGTCAACGGATCCGACGGGCCAAGCAGCGGATCGAGGCTGCCGGGGCACGGTTCACGATGCCCGGGCCGGCCGAACGGGGCGAGCGGCTGGGCACGGTGCTGCGGGTGCTCTACCTGATCTTCAACGAGGGCTACACCGCGTCCAGTGGCCAGGACCTGCGCCGGGCCGAGCTGACCGGCGAGGCGATCCGGCTGGCTCGCATCCTGCGCGGGCTGCTGCCCGACGACGGCGAGGTGACCGGGCTGCTGGCGCTGATGCTGCTGACCGATGCGCACCGGGCGGCCCGGGTGGGGCCGGACGGAGAGTTGGTGCCGCTGGCGGAGCAGGACCGTTCCCGGTGGGACGCCGCCGCCATCGCGGAGGGGGTAGCGCTGATCACCGAGGCGCTGACCTGGTCGCCGCCCGGCCCGTACCAGCTCCAGGCGGCCATCGCCGCTGTGCACGCCGAGGCGTCGACGGCGGCCGAGACGGACTGGCGGCAGATCGTCGCGCTCTACCGACTGCTGGCCCGGATCGCGCCGAACCCGATGGTCACCCTCAACCAGGCGGTGGCGGTGGCCATGGTCGACGGGCCCCGGGCCGGCCTCGCCCTGCTCACGCCGTTGGACGCCGACGAACGCACGGCCGGGCACCACCGGCTGGCCGCAGTCCGGGCTCACCTGTTGGAGCTGGCCGGGGAGGTCGGTGCGGCGCGGGAGGCGTACCTGGTGGCGGCGCGGGGCACCACGAGCCGGCCCGAGCAGCGCTACCTGGAGGTGCGGGCGGCCCGGCTGACCGGGCAGGGCTGAGCGACGTCTCCTTGCCGCTTTGGCAACAATTGTCACCGCCGCTGAGCACAGCGCTGCCGGCCGCCGGGCGCCCGGCGGCCGGCAGCGGCGGTCACACCTCGGGTTCGATGGCCGGGCAGCTGGCATCCCGGGCGGGCACCACCCGATCGGTCAGGTACGAGTCGACGGCTCGTTGCACGCACGGGCTACTGCTGTAGCTGCCGTGCCCCCACCCCTGGTAGGTGAGCACCGCGCCGTGCCGGCCCAACTGTCGCGCCACGTTGCGCGCCCAGTCGTAGCCAGTGGCCGGGTCGTGCACTGTGGCGGCGAGCAGCAGCGGCACGTCGGTGTGGACCCGTAGCCGATGCTGCGGGTTGGCCACCGGTGTCGGGGTGCCCAGGCAGGTGACCAGGGCGAACAGCGCCGGCGGGTAGCGCAGGTCCGGCGCGAGCCGGGCCGCCCGGCGCAGATGTCCGACGTACTCGCGGTAGTCGCGCACCGGCAGGCTCCAGTCCTGACAGAAAACCGCGAAGGGGTACGGAGCCACGGCGTCGGCGGTCGATGGGCCGGCGCTTCGCATGGCGGTGGCGGCATCCATCCTGCCCAGCCACTCGGCCAGGCCCGGCCACCGCCAGGTGTCGTAGAACTCCTTGTGGGTGAGCCGGCTCAATTCGAACGGGGTCAGCACCACCCCGGGCCGCTTCGGGTCGGTCAACAGGCCGCGCTCGGCCCGCGCGTGCAGCTCGGCCCAGATCGCCCGGAAGTCCCGACCGTGCAGTGCACAGGCCGCGGACCGGTCACACCAGGCAACGAACTCGTCGAACGCACCCTCCGCGGCGAGGGCCTGGCTGTCGAGGAGGGCACGGGTGCCGACGCTGTGGTCCATCGTGGCCTCCAGCACCATGGCCCGGACCCGGTCGGGGTACAGCTCGGCGTACCGCTGCCCGAGCAGGGTGCCGTACGAGCTGCCGTGGAAGGTCAACTGCCGTTCGCCGAGCGCGGCGCGGACCGCGTCCAGGTCGCGGGCGGCGCTGGTCGTGTCGACGTGGTCGTAGAGCGGCCCGGTGCGGGCCCGGCAGTCGGCGCGCAGCAGCGCGTTGTTGGCCATTGTGGCGTCGAACTGCGCCTGGTCGGCGATCAGTTGCGGTTGTCGGGCGAGCAGGTCCCGGGCACAGACCACCGGGTGGCTGTCGCCGGTGCCGCGCGGGTCGAAGCTGACGATGTCGAACCGGGCACGCAGGTCGGCGCTGAACCGGGAGCTGCCGTTCACCACCCGGTCGACACCGCTGTCGCCCGGCCCGCCGGGGCCGAAGACCAGCGCGCCTTTCCGGGTGGCCGGGTCGGCGAGCCGGCGGGCCAGCGACAGGTCGAAGCGCTCACCTCGGGGTCGGTTCCAGTCCACCGGCAGCGACAGGGTGCCGCACTCGGCGCCGGTGTCAGTGGCGTTGGTGTCAGTGGCGCAGGGCCGCCAGTCGATCGTCGGGGCGGGCTGTGGTCGGGCGGCGACCGGGCTCGCCGGGGTCAGGCCGGCGGCAGTCAGGGCCAGGGCGACGGCCCAGCCGACTGCGGATTTGCGTACGCGCAGCATGAGGTGCTGTCCTCTCCTCGAAGGAGCGTTGCCGGTGAAACTCGCCCACTGGGCGAGGTGATGCTGCTTCCACCCGGGCCGTCGAGTAGCCGCTCGACGGCCCGGGGCCTCTCTCGTCCGCCGGGTCAGTCGACCTCGCGCAGGACGCGTTCGAGCGTGGTCATCCGGGTCTCCATCCCGCCCAGACGGCCGTCCATCGCCGCGAGCAGTCGGGCGTTCTCCGCCTGGGCCTGAGCGGCCGTCTCGGCGAGCTGGCGGTAGCCGTCCGCCCGGTCCGCCTCGTACCGGGCCCGACGGGTCTTGGCGAGTTGCACGACGGTCACCGTGACCACGCTGATCAGGAAGGCGAAGATGCCGATCGCGCCGACCACCTCGGTCCAGTCGTGTTCGCTCATCCCGGTCATCGCGCCGCTCCTGGTTGCTCGGTCGAGTCGGGCACGGTCAGCGTCTCGACAGCAGCCGCGATGACCGCGGGGGTGAGTGTGAGCACGAACGGCTCCACCTCGTAGTAGTTCATGGCCTTCCCGTCCTCCGACAACTCCAGGCGGGCGGTGACCAGCCCGGCCGCCGCCAGCTTCCGTAGGTGGACCTGCAACAGCGCTCGGCTGATGCCCAGTTGCCGGGCCAGCCCGCTGACGTACGCACGCTCGCGGGCCAGCGCGGCGACGACCCGCAGCCGGTGCGGGTTGGCCAGGGTGGCCAGCACCCGGACCAGGTCGTCGCCGGTCGGCGGTGAGGCGGTGCTCATAACCAGCCCTTGCACATGCCAACGAAAGTTAGCAGGTGTCGGCGAACTGCGGTGCGGATGCAAAGCGGAATCAGGGGGATCTCAGGGTCGGCGAAAGAGGCCGGACACACAGCACGCCGGGCCGGTGATGATCACCGGCCCGGCGTGCGGGTTACGTCGTACGTCAGCTCTTGAAGGCGTCCTTGATTTTCTCGCCCGCCTGCTTGAGCTTGGCGGTGGACTGGTCAGCGCGACCCTCCGCCTCCAGCTGCTCGTTGTCGGTGGCCCGACCGGCGCCTTCCTTCAGCTTGCCGGTCGCGTCCTCGGTGGCGTTGTTGATCTTGTCGTCGAATCCCATTGCCAACCTCCATTGCAAGCATTGCAAGCTTCGCTACAACCACAGAGGTACCCCCGTCGTCCCCGGCCCAATCATTACCGTCGTCACAGATCGGCAGCGGCCGACCGGAAGCGACGCAGGCGCAGGCTGTTGGCCACCACGAAGACCGAGGACAGCGCCATCGTGGCACCGGCGATCATCGGGTTGAGCAGCCCGGCGGCGGCCAACGGCAGGGCCGCCACGTTGTAGCCGAACGCCCAGAACAGGTTGCCCCGGATGATGCCGAGCGTGCGGCGGGACAACCGGATGGCGTCCACTGCGGCGTCCAGGTCGCCCCGGACGAGGGTGAGGTCGGCCGCCTCGATCGCCACGTCCGCGCCGGTGCCCATGGCCAGCCCCAGGTCGGCCTGGGCCAGCGCCGGGGCGTCGTTGACCCCGTCACCGACCATCGCCACCGACCGCCCCTCGGCCTGGAGCCGCTTGATCACGTCGACCTTTCCGGCCGGCAGCACCTCGGCGATCACCTCGTCGACGCCCACCTCGGTGGCGACCGCGCGAGCCACAGTGGCGTTGTCCCCGGTCAGCAGGACCGGAGTCAGCCCCAGCCCGCGCAGCCGGGCCACCGCCGCCCGGCTGGTCGGCCGGACCACGTCGGCGACAGTGAGCACGCCCCGGGCCCGGCCGTCCCAGCCGGCGACGATCGGCGTACGGCCGGCGGCCTCGGCGTCGCGCACCGCCCACTCGACCTCCGGGGGTACGTCGATCTCCCGCTCGCGCAGCAGCCGGACCCGGCCGACCAGCACGGCCCGCCCGTTGACGGTGCCGCTCACCCCCAGCCCTTCGAGGTTGCCGAAGGCGCTCACCGGGGGCAACGCGCCCGCCTCGGTGGCAGCGGCCGCTACCGCACGGGCGATCGGGTGCTCGGAGGCGGCCTCCACCGCCCCGGCGAGCCGGAGCAGCTCGGCCCGGTCCACGCCGCTCGCCGGCACCACATCCACCAGCGTCATCCGGCCGGTCGTCACGGTGCCGGTCTTGTCGAGCACCACGGTGTCCACCCGACGGGTCGACTCCAGCACCTCCGGGCCCTTGATCAGCACACCGAGCTGGGCGCCCCGACCGGTGCCGACCAGCAGCGCGGTCGGGGTGGCCAGGCCGAGCGCACACGGACAGGCGATGATCAGCACGGCCACGGCGGCGGTGAACGCGGCGGTCGGGCCGGCCCCGGTGCCGAGCCACCAGCCGAGCGTGCCGACCGCGAGGGTGATGACGATCGGCACGAAGACCCCGGAGATCCGGTCCGCCAGCCGCTGCACCGCCGCCTTGCCGCTCTGCGCCTGCTCCACCAGGTCGGCCATCCGGGCGAGCTGGGTGTCCGCCCCGACCCGGGTGGCGGTGACGATCAGCCGCCCACCCGCGTTGATCGTTGCGCCGACCACGCCGTCACCCGGGGCGACCTCGACCGGCACCGACTCACCGGTGAGCATGCTGGCGTCGACGGCGGAGGTGCCCTCGTCGACCACCCCGTCGGTGGCGATCTTCTCCCCGGGGCGGACCACGAACCGGTCACCGACGGCGAGCCGGTCCACCGGGATCAGGCTCTCCACGCCGTCACGCAGCACCGTCACGTCCTTGGCGCCGAGATCGAGCAGGGCGCGTAGGGCGGCGCCGGCAGTTCGCTTGGACCGGGCCTCGAAGTAGCGACCGGCCAGGATGAACACGGTGACCCCGGCGGCCGCCTCCAGGTAGATGTTGCCGGCGCCGTCGCTCCGGACGATGTCGAAGCGGAACGGGTGCGTCATCCCGGGCATCCCCGCGTCACCGAGGAAGAGCGCCCAGAGCGACCAGCCGAACGCGGCCAACGTGCCGAGCGACACCAGTGTGTCCATTGTGGCCGCGCCGTGCCGCAGGTTGGTCCAGGCGGCGCGGTGGAACGGCAGCCCGCCCCAGACCACCACCGGGGCGGCCAGGGTCAGCGACAGCCACTGCCAGTAGTCGAACTGCCAGGCCGGGACCATGGCCAGCAGGACCACCGGCACGCTCAGGGCCACCGACACCCAGAGCCGGGTACGCGGCCCCCGCAACGGGTCCACCGGGGGTTCCGCGCTGGGCGGGGCTGGCAGCGCCGCTGTGTAACCGGTCTTCTGCACTGTCCCGATCAGGTCGTCGGGCGTGACGCCGTCGGCGTACCGGACTGTCGCCTTCTCGGTGGCGTAGTTGACGGTGGCGCTCACCCCGTCCATCCGGTTGAGCTTCTTCTCGATGCGGGCGGCGCACGCGGCGCAGGTCATCCCGCTGATCGCCAGTTCGATCCGGTTCGGCGCCTCGGGCAGCGGTCTGCTGGTGGTGGTCATCGTCTGGTCCCGTCAGTCGTGTCCGTGCCCGGGGGTGCCGTGGTCGGCCCCGCCGGTCGGTGCGGGCCCGCTCGGTTTGGGGGCGTCTCCGGTCGGGGCAGCGCCGGCGACCACTGTGAACTCGGCGGTGTGCACCCTCCCGCCGTGTTGGAAGTCGAGGTAGAGCCGGTAGCTGCCGACCGATGGCACCTCGGCGAGGAAGGTGACGGCCGGACCGGGCCGGGTGCGCCCGTCGCCGGGTGTCCCGTCCGGGTGCACGTGCAGGTAGGCCAGATCGCCCCGACGCAGTGCCACCAGGTGCCCGTACGCGCCCAGGTAGGGCTCCAGGTCGGTGACCGGCTGCCCGTCCCGGCTGACGGTCAGGGTCAGCGACGACGTCCGACCGGGCTGCGGCGCACCGGTCAGGGTGACCGTGTAGCCGTCGACCGTGGTGCTGGTCGTCGGGGCGGGCAACGGCCGTTCGGTCAGCTCGCCGGGGACTGTCACGTCCATGCCCAGGGTCAGCGACTCGCCCCCGGTAGGGGTGAAGTCGGCGAACGCCCGCCACTGCCCGGGGCCGGCCAGCGGGGTGTCGACCCGCCAGGTGCCGTCCGCGGCCAGCTCGGGGTGGACGTGGCGGAAGCCGGAGAGGTCCCGACGGGCGACGATCAGGTGCATCTGCCTGTCGTGCGCCACGTCGTACCGGGTGACCGGGCGGCCGTCCGGGCCGGCGATCCGGAAGGCGAACTCGTCGGCCGGGGCGTCGATCGGTTCGAGGGTGTAGCCACGTTCGGAGACGAGCAAGCCGCCGGGCAGCCGATCGCCCGTCCCGCCCCGCTCGTCCGCCGTCGGGGTGGTGGCATCGTCGTGCCGGCTCTCGGCGACCGGGGCGGGGTCGACGACCCGGCCGATCCCGTAGGCGGCGCCGAAGACCGCCGCCAGGCCAACGGCGAACCCGGCCAGTTTCGTCACGGTACGCACGCCGACCCGCCGATCACGCGTCGACGAGGTCGTAACCGGCCTCGTCGACAGCGGCCCGGACGACGGCGGTGTCCAGCGGCTGGTCGCTGCTGACGGTGACCCGGCCGGCGGCGAGGTCGACCTGGACGTCACGCACACCCGCGATGGCGCCGACCTCGGCGCTCACCGCGCTGACGCAGTGCCCGCAGGTCATGCCCTGCACCTGGTACGTCGTGTCGACCATTGGATCGTCTCCTTCGTGGTACCGGTACCCGGTGGGGGTATCTCAACAGAACCGACCGTACCATACCCCCTGGGGGTACGCTATCCTGGTCGGTATGACCGCACCCACCCCGATCCGCGGATACACCGCCAGCAAGGACCAGCTGCTCGCGCGGCTCCGCCGCGTCGAGGGGCAGGTCCGGGGCATCGAGAAGATGGTCGACGACGACCGCTACTGCATCGACGTGCTCACCCAGATCTCCGCCATCCAGGCCGCCCTCGACAAGGTGGCCCTCGGGCTGCTCGACGGGCACGCCCGGCACTGCATGCACGAGGGCGCCGCCGAGGGTCGGGCCGACGAGATGGCCACCGAGATGATGGCGGCGGTCGGCCGGCTCATGAAGCGCGGCTGACCGCGCTCAGTCCGGCGCGGGATCGAGACGGACCCGGCGCAGCAACTGAGCGTTGAGCGCCACCACGATCGTCGACGCCGACATCAGCACCGCGGCCACCGCCGGGCTCAACGCCACACCCGCCCAGGCCAGCACCCCGGCGGCCAGCGGCAGCGCCACCACGTTGTAGCCGGCCGCCCAGGCCAGGTTCTGTCGCATCTTCCGGTACGACGCCCGGGACAGCCGCACCACGGCCCCCACCCCGCGCGGGTCCGAGGATGCCAGCACCACCCCGGCGGACTCGATGGCCACATCGGTGCCCGCGCCGATCGCGATGCCCACGTCCGCCCGGGCCAGCGCAGGCGCGTCGTTCACCCCGTCACCGACCATCGCCACCACCAACCCCCGCCGCTGGAGCTCGGCCACCCGATCGTCCTTCTCGGCCGGCAGCACCTCGGCGAAGACCTCGTCGACGCCGGGCCGGAAGCCGAGGTCGGCGGCGACCGCCTCGGCCACCGGCCGGGCGTCACCGGTGATCATGGCGATGGTCCGGACACCCTCGGCACGCAACTCGTCGACAGCGCGCCGGGCCTCCGGACGCACCTCGTCGGTCAACGCGAACGCACCGAGCACGGCGTCGGGCAGCCGCACCAGGTGCAACACCGCGGCACCCCGCGCCGACCACCGCCCGGTCGCGGCCTCCAGCTCCGCCGGGAGCGAAACGCCCAGTTCGCGCAGCAGCGCCGGCCCGCCCACCGCGTACTCCGTACCGTCGATTGTCGCCTTCACACCGCGGCCCGGCAGCGACCGGAACCCGGCTGCCCGGGCCGGGCCGCCGCGGCCGGCCGCCGCCACTATCGCCCGGGCCAACGGATGTTCGCTATCCGACTCGACACCGGCCGCGATCCGCAGCACCTCGCTCCGCTCGACGCCGGACGCCGTCGCCAGGTCGGTCACCCCGTGCTCGCCTCGGGTCAGCGTGCCGGTCTTGTCGAAGAGCACGGCGCCGACGGTCCGCATCCGCTCCAGGGCCAACCGGTCCTTGACCAGAATCCCGGACCGTGCAGCGAGCGCGGTGGAGAGCGCGACGACCAGCGGGATGGCGAGACCCAGCGCGTGCGGGCAGGCGATCACCAGGACGGTGACCGCACGGACCACCGCCTCGTCGGGCTGACCGAGCGCGGTCCAGACCAGCACGGTCAGCACGGCGGTGCCGGTGGCCAGGTAGAACAGCGCGGCGGCGAACCGGTCGGCCAACAGTTGGGCCCGTCCACCGGAAGCCTGGGCCTGGGCGACCATCCGCTGGATGCCGGCGAGGGCGGTCTGCTCACCCAACGCCTCGACGCGCACCCGGATCGCCGAGTCGGTGGCGACGGTGCCGGCCACCACCCGGTCGCCAGTCGTCCGGACGACCGGCCGCGACTCCCCGGTGATCATCGATTCGTCCAGCTCAGCGCCGCCCTCGACGACACGGCCGTCCGCCGGCACCCGGCCTCCCGGCCGGACCAGCACCACGTCGCCGATCCGCAGGCCCGTCACCGGCACGGCCTCGACCCGCCCGTCCGCCGGCACCCGTTCGGCCTCGTCCGGCAACAGCGCGGCCAGCGCCGCCAGCGCTCCCCGGGCCTGTCCGATGGCCTTCATCTCCTGCCAGTGCCCGAGCAGCATGATGGTGACCAGCGCGGCCAACTCCCACCAGAAGTCCAGGTCGAAGACGCCGACGCTGGTCGCCAGGGACGCGGCGTACGCGACGGTGATCGCCATCGCGACCAGCAGCATCATCCCGGGCGCCCGGTCCCGGACCTCTCGAACCGCGCCAACCAGGAACGGCCAACCGCCCCACCAGAACACCACCGAGCCGAGCACCGGGCCCACCCAGCCCTGACCGGGGACGACGTCCCCGCTCAGGCCCAGCCGACCCGACACGAGATGACTCGTCAGCACCACCGGGATGGTCAACACCAGGCAGACCCAGAACCGGCGGCGAAACATCGCCGGATCGTGTCCGGCGTGCTTGTCGTGCCCGGAATGCTTGTCGTGTGGCACGGGTTCGGCGTGTCGCGGTCGGTCGGGGCCGGACGGTGACGGAGCGGGCATGGCTCCAACATGCCGCCCCGGAGACCGCCGCGCGAGCGGTTCGGCCGCCCGACACTCCGCCGCGACCTGCAACCCTCGGAGGGGCTGGCTAGCATCTCCCCCGATGGCCCTCCGAATGCCGCTGCACAGTCGGGCACCGGCGCCGCCACGTCGTGGCGGTGCCCTCGGCCGACCGGGCCGAGCACTGACCGTCCGTGATCAAGCGGTCATCAGGCAGCGATCCGCCCCGCCGTCCGCCGCGTTTCCACCGCAACGGTGAACCGCCCGGCCCGCTGACCCGTATCCCGCACCGGATCGTTGGGAGTCTCACCTTGGCCGCCGACCACACTCACCCCGCTCCGTCCGCCCCGCCTCGGGTGCGACGGATCCTCGTCGTGACTGTGGTACCCCTCTTCGTCGCCACCGTGCTGGCCGCGGTGCTGCTCTGGCCGCGCGGCGGGTCACCGCAGACCGATGGTGGTGCCGACGTGCCGCGCTACCCCGGCACTGTCACACGGGTGGTGAGCGAGCCGTGCCCGCCGGCGCCGTCGGTCCCCGAGGGCACACCGAGGGTCGGCGATGGGCGGTGCGGCACTGTCGACGTGCGGGTGGACGACGGGCCGACCGCCGGCCAGCAGGTACGGACTCCGGTGCCCGACGGGCCCGGCGCACCCCGGGTCGAGGTCGGCGACGAGGTGGTCCTGGTCGAGCTGGCCGACCCGACCGATCCCGCCACCAGCAACTGGAACATCGCCGAGCACCAACGCGGCACCCCGATGGTGTGGCTGGCGGTGATCTTCGCGGCCGCGATCGTCGCGTTCGGTCGGTGGCGAGGTCTGGCCGCGCTCGCCGGGCTGGCCGCCAGCTTCGCCATCCTGCTCACCTTCGTGCTGCCGGGCATCAGCGCCGGCAGGTCACCGCTGCTGGTGGCGGTGGTCGGCGCGGCCCTGATCATGTTCGTGGTGCTCTATCTGACCCACGGGGTCACCGCACAGACCTCGGTCGCGGTGCTCGGCACCCTGGGCAGCCTGGTCCTGACCGGCGTGCTCGCCACCATCGCCACCGCCGCGACCCACCTCACCGGCTTCGGCAGCGAGGACGCCACCACCCTGTCGATGTTCCAGGGCGACGTGGACCTGCACGGACTGCTGCTCGCCGGAATCATCATCGGGTCACTCGGGGTACTCGACGACGTGACGGTCACCCAGGCGGCCACCGTCACCGAACTGGCGAACGCCAACCCCGGGCTGACCCGGTTGCAGCTCTACCGTGCCGCCACCCGGGTCGGCCGCGCGCACATCGCCTCCACTGTCAACACCATCGTGCTGGCGTACGCGGGTGCGTCACTGCCCCTGCTGCTCCTGCTCACCGCCGACTCGCGGCCGATCGGGCAGATCCTCACCAGTGAGTTCCTCGCGCAGGAGATCGTCCGCAGCGCGGTCGCCACCCTCGGTCTGATCGCCGCCGTGCCGCTGACCACCGGGCTGGCCGCGGTGGTCACCGCCGCCGGGCGCAGCGACGCCTCAGCGCCCACCGACGCTCCCGCGCCCCAGCCCCGGCCCCAGCCGGACCGCAGCGAGGCACTGGCCGCACTCAGCTCACCGCGAACGGCCGGCTCCGACGAACCGGACCGGACGCGGACCGCACCCCCACCCGAGGCCACCGACCGGTGGCCGAAGTCGAACAGGAGCACGGATACGGCATGGTGACACTCCTCAGCGTGACCAGATCGGGCATCCACCCTGAGAACCCCGTCACTGGTCACTCAACGCTATGGCGAAATGACGCTTTTGGTCGGCATCCAGGCGTAGCTCAGCCGGTCGACTCTCGGGTAACCTCGCTGCCGGTTACCGATGAAGGCGCGAAGCGGCGTCTGCGGTGCCACCGCCCAATCGCCAACCGGCGAGCCGGGGACCCAGGTACCTGGGGTGAATCCGCATCAGCGGTAGGGGCCACTTCCGCCCCGAACCCGTCAGCTAACCCGGTCGGCGGTCGACGGAAGGGAACATTGTGACGGCACCCCTACGCCGCTGGTTGACACCCGTGGTGGCCGTGATCGCCGCACTGACCGTGTTCGCCGGGCCGTTCCCGGCGCACGCCGCCCCGACGAACCCCACACCGTCCGGGCACGAGGAGGACGGCGAGCCCAAGCTGCTCAACGACGTCATCGAGCAGGCCAACCGTGACTACTCCGCCGCGAAGTCCAAGCTGGACAAGTCCAAGAAGCGGCAGAGCGAGTTGGCGGCGGAGGTCAACCGGGCCAAGGCCGAACTGGACGCGTTGGCCCCGCAGGTCGGGCAGATCGCCGCACAGGCGTACCGGACCGGCCGGATCGGCGCGGTCGCGATGCTGCTGGAGAGCGACGCGCCCGACTCGTTCGTCCAGCGCGCCGGGCTGCTCGACGAGATCAACATGGTCAACGAGAAGAAGCTCTCCGAGGTCAACGAGGTGAAGGCCCGCGCCGAGCAGGCCAAGCTGGCCCTCGACACCGAGGTGCGCGAGCAGCAGAAGCAGACCGCCCTGATGGCGAAGCGCAAGAGCGAGGCCGACAAGGCGCTCTCCCTCGTCGGCGGCAAGGGTTTCACCGGCGGCCTGGTGGATGCCACCTCCAAGGTCGCGAAGATCGGCCCGGGTCGCACTGCCGACGGTGACTGGAAGGCCCAGTCGTGCAGCGAGAACGACCCCACCACCTCCGGCTGCATCACGCCGCGCACGCTGCACGCGTACAAGGAGGTCAAGGCGGCCGGCTTCAACCGGTTCGTCGGCTGCTACCGCCCCGGCGGGCCGTGGGAGCACCCGAAGGGCCGCGCCTGCGACTGGTCGCTACAGAAGAGCGGGTTCTCCCCGTGGCACAACAACGACACCCGGACGTACGGCAACAACGTCGCCGCGTTCCTCATCCGTAACGCCGACCGGCTCGGCATCTACTACGTGATCTGGAACCGGCAGATCTGGTTCCCGGCCACCGGCTGGAGTTCGTACAGCGGGCCGTCGAACCACACCGACCACGTCCACATGTCGCTGCTCTGACCCGCACGATCCCCGTCGAGGGCCGTTCCGCGTAACGCGGAGCGGCCCTCGTCGCGTCAGACGGTGGCAGGCGCGGCCGGGTCGGTCGAGGCCGGAGTCGTCAACGTCGTGAAGCCGGCCGGAACGGCGGCCACCGGGCGTACCGCTCCGGCTGCCAGTCGGTAGGACACGCCCACCACCGCGCACCGCCCCCGCGCCACCTCGTCGGCCAGCACGGGCGACTGCCCGAGCAGCGTCTCGACGGTCTGTGCGATGTGGATGTCGACGATGCCGTCGATGTCGTCCACGCCCTCGTCCGCGGCCCGGCGCAGGCTGGGCAGCACGGCGTCGACCACGGCGCGCAGATGGCCACTCGGCGCGGTACCGGTCGCGGCGGACTCCCGGGCGGCCTGCACCGCACCGCAGGAGTCGTGACCGAGCACCACCACCAGCGGGGTGCCGAGCACTGTCACCGCGTACTCGACGCTGCCGAGCACCTCGGGGCCGGCGGTGTGCCCGGCGGTGCGAACCACGAACAGGTCGCCCAGCCCCCGGTCGAAGATGATCTCGGCAGCCAGTCGCGAGTCGGAGCAGCCGACGATCACCGCGAACGGGTGTTGCCCGTCGGCCACCGCGGCCCGGTGCCCGGCATCCTGGTTGGGGTGGCGTGGGGCGCCATCGACGAAGCGCCGGTTGCCGGCGACCAGTTCCGCGTACGCCCGGGTCGGCTCACTGAGCGCGGTGGCCCCGTCGGTAATCCGCTGCGGACCCGGCTGACCGCCGGAGCTCCCGGTATGACTCATCCCGCACCTCGTCTCGACGCATCTGACCTGGTCAAACCGGCTCTCCGCCGGCCGGGCGGCGGGCGCTGGCTCGTGCTCCACCGTCACACGCACCGTAAGATGCGTCAAGGTATGCGTGATTTAGATTTCATACGTTGACTCCGGCCATACCCTGGGCAACCTTCCCGGGGCGGGGCGGACCAGACTCTCGCGAGGGCAGACGGACATCCGGAAGGGCGGTCACACGATGGCGAGCACGGTGACAGGCGACACCGGCAGTGGGCGGAACTGGACGTTCCTCACCAATCACGGGCACGTCCTGCTGGCCATCGCCCGCGATCCGACCGCCCGGCTGCGTGACGTCGCAGCCGAGGTCGGGGTGACCGAACGGGCCGCGCAGGCGATCGTCGCCGACCTGGAGGCGGACGGTTACCTGCACCGCACCCGGGTCGGACGACGCAACGAATACACCCTCAACCCGGCCGGCCGGTTCCGGCACCCAGCCGAGGCCGACCGGCAGGTCGGCGACCTGCTCGCGCTGTTCGCCGACGCGTCCACAGCGAAGGCGGAGCCCCGGGCCTGACCCCGGTCACCGGGGCCGCTGACCAACGGTCACGGCGGTAACCTTTGCGGGTGCGCGAATGCCCGTCGTTGAGCGCGACCCCGTCCCGCCGTGCCCTTCGCGGCGTCCTCAGTGGAACGCTGGCGGTCCTGCTCGGCGCCGGCGTGGTGGCACCCTCCCCCGCGAGCGCCGCGCCGCCTCTCTGCGGTCCCACCGGCACCGACAGCCTGACCCAGATGCCGTGGGCGCTCCGCCGGCTGGAGCCGTCCTCGGCGTGGCCGCTGTCCCGGGGCGCCGGGATCACGGTGGCCGTGATCGACTCCGGAGTCTCCGCCGCCCACCCGCTCCTCAAGGGGCAGGTGCTCGAGGGTCGCGACTTCAACGGCCTGCCGGCCCGCCAGGGCCAGTGCGACGAGGCCGGGCACGGCACGCTGATCGCGGGCATCATCGCGGGCCGGGAGGGCACCGTCGTCCCCTTCAGCGGCATCGCCCCGGCCGCCCGCATCCTGCCGATCCGGGTGCTGCCGCAACTCGGCGCGGTCAACAACCCGCAACTTCCCGCGCAGATCGCCGCGGCCATCGACTGGGCGGTCGAGCAGGGCGCCGACGTGATCAACCTGTCCCTGACCACGGTTCCCCGCCCCGAACTGACGGCGGCCGTCGAGCGCGCGCTGGCCAAAGGGGTGGTGCTGGTCGCCGCCGCGGGCAACCGGTCGGAAGATTCGCAGAACCTGCCGGGTTACCCGGCCGCCTACCCCGGGGTGATAGCGGTCGGCGGGGTGGACGAGCAGGGCGGCCACGTCGGCACCTCGATCAGCGGCGACTACGTCGACATCGCCGCACCCGGGATGAACATCGTCGGGCCGGCACCCGGAAACAGCGGCTACCGCACCGTGCCGGAGGGCGGCACCAGCTACGCCGCCGCGTACGTGTCGGGAGCGGCCGCGCTGGTCCGGGCCGCCTACCCCGGTCTCGACCCGCAGCAGGTAGCGGATCGGCTGAAGCGCACCGCGGACAACCCACCCGAGGGCCAGAACGCCGACATCGGGCACGGGATGGTCAACCCGTACCGGGCGGTGTCGAGCCTGCTCGGCACCAGGGCGAACCCGCCGGCCGGCGCGCTCCCGGCGCCCGCCGTGCGGGACGACCCGCTGAGCTGGCAGCGCCCCACAGCGATCTGGGTGGCGGTCATCGGCGGGCTACTCGCCGGGCTGCTGCTGCTCGCGCGACCGATCATGGCCCTGGGCCGCCGACGCGACTGGCGCCCCGGCCGACGAAACGACGCACCAACCGCCGGCTGAGCTGAGCACCGCAGCCCGACGCCGACGCCTACGCCCGCCAACGCCAGACACGAAGCGGCTCCGGGCCGGGCGAACCGGACCGGAGCCGCTTGTGCGAATGCCTCAGCTCCACACCTTGGAGTTGCTCATCTCCGTGGTGAGGTAGTTTTCGCGGGCGATGCCCACGGCACCGCCGATCTCGTTCAGGATCCGGTTGATGTCCCGGACCGCCGCGTCCCACTTCGCCTGGTGCTGCTCGTAGGCAACCCGGTCCTCGCCGTCCCAGTGCAGCTTGGTCAGCATCGACCGCAGCGTGTCGAGCTTTTCCTCGAGGGTCTTCGAGATGGCCTGCATCTGCTGGTTGCTGCTCTCGAGGACCGCATAGTCAACTTTGATCGTCACGATTTCCTCCTCTGCCGGCTACGGATCACGGGTTGAGAGCAGAGTGGAACTTGTCCAGCATCTGCTGCTGCTCTTCGTCGTTGACCTGGTGCGTCGTACCCGACTTGTCGAGCAGGTCAGCGATGCTGTCCATCGCCGTCAGCAGTTTGACGGTGTCCTCGTTCCAGCGCGTCATCAGCGACTGGAAGCCCGTGGACGCCTGACCCTTCCACGCCATGGCCAAGTCGTCGACCACGTTCCAGAGCTTCTTCAGCTCGCCGTCGACCTCGCTGCGCGTGGACCGCACGTCACTCGCGGCGGTATGCAGAGTCGCAGCTTCGACCTCGAACGCCATGCTTCACACCCTTCCGTCTGTTGTGGTGGCGGCTTCGCCGCACCCCTCCCCCGCGGCAAGGCAGCAACACCCCACCGACGGACACTCCAGTGAAGACCGTAGCGGAACCTGTCCAGCCCTCGCAGCCCTGACCGGCGACGTTCGATGGATGGTGGTGAATCGGACCGGAACGGGCCGCCGGCCCCTACCGAACGAACGACAGCGCTCAGGCCGGCTCAGACCAGGCCGTCTGAATCAGCTGCTGGCCATCGCGACGGCGAACCAGGGTGCCCCGACCGGCCGGTTGCGGGCTCGGCCGCAACGTGCCGAAGACCGCGCCCTCCTCCCGGTTGCCGGACATCAGCAGGCCCGGCGAGTCCAACTCGCGCAGCCGTTGCAGCACCGGCTCGTACAGCGCCCTGGACACACCACCGACGCGGCGCGTGACGATCAGGTGCAGACCGATGTCGCGGGCCTGCGGCAACAACTCCTGGAGGGCGCTCAGTGGGTTGCTGCCGCCCGATGCCACCAGGTCGTAGTCGTCCACCAGGATGTAGAGATCCGGACCCTTCCACCAGCTCCGATCACGCAGCTGGGCGGTGGTCACGTCCGGGCCGGGCAGCCGGTTGGACAGCGCGCTGCGGATCGACCCCAGCCCCTGGGCGAACGCCTGGTTCGACGGGGCGTAGTCGAGCAGGTGATCACCCTCCACCGCCCCCAGCAGGCCACGCCGGTAGTCGGCGATCACCAGCCGGGCCTGCGCCGGCGTGTACCGCTCGGTGATCCCCCGGGCGATCAGGCGCAGCAGGTTGGTCTTGCCGCACTCCGCGTCGCCGAAGACCGTCAGGTGCGGCTCGTTGGCCAGGTCCAGGTAGACCGGCGCGAGTGCCGACTCGTTGACACCGATCGGGAGACCGGGCGCCGAGCGGTCGATGATCCGGGCCAGCTCCGTCACCGGCAGCCGGCGCGGCAGCAACCGAACCTTCGGCGCCGGACGCCCCGGCCAGTTCGCCGCCACGTGCCCGGCCAGGGACAGCGAGGCCTCGCCCAGATCATCGATGTCGCGACGGCCGTCGATCCGCGAGATCGCGGTGAGGAAATGCAGCTTGTCCCGGGTCAGGCCGCGACCGGGCGACTTCTCCGGCACGTTGTTCGCCGCCCGACGGTCGATCTCGGACTCCGACGCGTCACCGAGACGCAACTCCAACTTGGTGCCGAGCAGATCCCGCATGTTGATCCGGATCTCCGCCCACCGCACGGCGGTGAGCACCACGTGCACACCGAAGCCGAGGCCCCGGTTGGCCAACGTGGTGATGGTCTGCTCCAGCTCCTCGTACTCCTGACGCAGGGTGTTCCACCCGTCCACCACCAGGAACACGTCGCCGAACGGGTCGTCGGCGAACTCACCGGCGGCACGGCGACGACGGTAACTCGCCACCGAGTCGATGCCGTGCTGGGCGAAACGACCCTCCCGATCGTCCAGGACGGCGACCACCTCGGCCACCGTCCGGCGGACCGCCTCGACGTCGCGCCGCCCCGCCACCCCGGCCACGTGCGGCAACCGCTCCATGCTGCGCAGCGCGCCCCCACCGAAGTCCAGGCAGAAGAACTGCACCTCCCGCGGCGTGTGCGTGAGCGCCAACGAGGCCAGCAGCGTACGCAGCATCGTGCTCTTGCCACTCAGCGACCGACCGACGATGACCACGTTGCCGCCGGCCCCGGCCAGCTCGACCATCATCGGATCCCGACGCTGCTCGTAAGGGCGGTCCACAACGCCGACAGGCACTGTCAGTCGCCCGCGCCCCGGCCAGGAGGCGGTGCACAACCCGTAGGTCGGGTCCACCGCCAGCGGACCGAGCAGCTCGCCCAGACCCGGCGGGTCGGCCAACGGCGGCAACCAGACCTGGTGCGCCGGGCGGCCCCGACCCTTGAGCTGGTCGATCAGCACGTCGAGCATCGCCACTGCCTTGCCGTCGGCAGGCTGCTCCGCCTCCGGAGCGGTGGTCACCGGCACCTGCGGGACCTGCACCGGCACGAAGTCGAGACCGTAGGGCACGATCCGGCGCTGCACCAGCGCCTGCGAGGCGGAGGCCTGCTGCCCCGGCGCCCGGTACGCCCCGGACACGTACGCGGCCCGGAACCGCAGCATGGTGCTGGTGTCCGTCTTCAGATAGCCGTGGCCCGGCGCGTTCGGCAGCTCGTACGCGTCCGGGACGCCGAGCACGATCCGGCTCTCCACAGCGGAGAAGGTCCGCAGACCGATCCGGTACGACAGGTGCGTGTCGAGGCCCCGCAGCTTGCCCTCCTCGAGGCGCTGGCTGGCCAGCAGCAGGTGCACGCCGAGGGACCGACCCAACCGGCCGATCATCACGAACAGGTCGATGAAGTCCGGCTTGGCGGCGAGCAGTTCGCTGAACTCGTCACAGATGATCAACAAGCTGGGCATCGGCGCCAGCGGCTCACCGGCCGAGCGCGCCTTCTCGTACTCGAAACGGGAGACGTAGTTGCCGGCCGCCCGCAGCAACTCCTGGCGGCGCACCATCTCACCGGCGAGCGCGTCGCGCATCCGGTCGACGAGCGGCAGCTCGTCGGCCAGGTTGGTGATCACCGCGCTGGTGTGCGGCAGCGCCTCCAGCGAGGCGAAGGTAGCGCCGCCCTTGAAGTCCACCAGGACGAAGTTCAGTTCCTCCGACGAGTGGGTCACCGCCAACGCGGCCACCACCGTACGCAGCAGCTCGCTCTTGCCGGAGCCGGTCGCACCGATCACCAGACCGTGCGGGCCCATGCCCTCGTGCGCCGACTCCTTGAAGTCGAGCTCGACCACGTTGCCGTCCGGGCCGACACCGAGCGGGATGCGCAGCCGGTCGCGGTGCCCACGCGGGCGCCAGGTGTTCTGCACGTCCACCGCCGCGGCATCGCCGACGCCGAGCAGGTCCGGCAGCTCGGTGCTGCGGGCCAGCGGCTCGTCGCCGCCGGTCTGCTGCTGGGAGAGCCGGAAGGGGGCGATCTGTCGGGCCAACCCCTCGGCGGCCTCCGCGCTGAGTCGGTCGGGACGACCCAGCGTCGACGACGAGGTGCCCCGGACCAGGTCGAGTGAGCCTCCGTCGTTCACGTCGAGGCAGAGCAGCCAGCGGCCGGCGTCGCGCGGCACCGTCCCGGAAAGGTCGATCACGGTGGCCCCGAGCAGACCCGGGCCGACCAGCTGGCAGGTCGGCGAGATCTCCCCGCCGTCGATCACCACGACCAGGTGCGGGGCGGTGGTCAGCGGCTTGGCCTCCGGCGCGAACCGGGGCCGCCCGGCCAGCTCGGCGGCGAGCGAGGCCTCGGCCTCGGCCAGGCTGGCGAAGACCAGCCGGCGTGCGCCCGCAGCGTCCGTCCGACCGCTGTGGTGGGCGTGTGGCAGCCACTTCACCCAGTCCCAGGACGACTGCCGGTCGGGTGCGGCGACCACAGCGATCACCAGGTCGTCCGGTGCGTGGAAGGTGGTCAGCTGCCCCAGCGCCGCCCGGGTCAGGTCGAGCACCGGCTCGCGGTCGCCGCGCAGCACCACCCGACTGAACGCGCGCACCGACAGCGCCGTCGGCAGTTCGGGCACCGTGGAGTGTGCCCGGACGAACCGGCGGAGCGCGATGGCGCTCATCGGCTCCAGGTCCTCCACCGGCTTCGTCTCCGGTGGGACGATCTCCACGGCGAGCCGCTGCGGGCCGAGGGCGATCCGGGTCTCACCGAAGTCGTCCTCGGTGATCCGCCGCTCCCAGAGTCGCCGGGACGCGGCGATCGACCAGAGCGCGTCGGGCTCCGGGTGCCGCCACGCCATCGCGGCCCGCTGCTGCTCGGCGGCACGCCGGGTGCGCTTGCGCATCTGCGCCAGGTAGCGCATGTAGTCACGGCGATCGGCGTTCAGCTCCGCCTTGTCCTTGCCGCCGCTGTTGGCCAACGAGCCGATCGCCATGCCGAGCATCGAGACACCGAACAGACCACCGGCAACGTAGGTCATCATGCCGCCGCCCTTGCCGGCGTAGAGGAACGCCATGGCGCCGACCCCGCAGAACATCGGCAGGATCATGAGCAGCTGCCCCATCCCGCGGGGTGTCGGCTCGGGCAGCTCAGGAGGCGACTCCAGCAGCACCTCGCCGCGCGGCAGGGCCGGCCCCGGCTGACGCGGGAGCCGGCGGAACACCACAGTGCTCACGGCTGTCTCCTCCCCAGAAGCGGCCCTGATGACGTGCGGCCCGCGGAACACCGCCCGCGGGTGGGCATCGTACGTGCCGTCATCGTAGGTAATCTGCCGTGTGCGCGGTGGACCCGGACCGCGGCATCCCAGCCAGCCGATCACAGACGCACACCTGGAGGCCACTGTGGCGACGAAGACGGCGACCGGCGGTCTCAGCCGGATCACCATCGTGGCCCCGCGTACCCGGATGGACCTGGCGCTGCCGTCGGACGTGCCGTTGGCCGACTTGCTTCCCACGCTGCTGCGCTACGCCGGTGAGGACATGGCCGACGAGGGTGCGCGGCACGGCGGCTGGGCACTGTCCCGGTTGGGCGGTGCGCCCCTCGACGGTGGTCGTACCGCGGCGCAGCTCAGCGTCCGGGACGGTGAGGTGCTCTACTTCAACCCCCGGTCCGACGCCGCGCCGGAGATCGTCTTCGACGACGTGGTGGACGCGGTCGCCACCGCGACCAACCAGCGCCCAGGCGCCTGGCAGGTCGGCGCGACCCGATCCTTCGCTGTGGTCTTCGCGGCGGCGGCGCTCGGCGCCGGCGCGCTCGCCGCCCTCTTCGCCGGTCCGCCGCACCTGCCCGGCGCGCTGGCCGCGCTGCTGGTCGCGGTGGCGCTGTTGGTGGGCGCGGCGGTGCTGTCCAGGGCCGCCGGTGACAGCGGCATCGGCGCGGTGCTGGCCCTGGTCGGCCTGGTGCACGCGGCCACCGGTGGCCTGCTGCTGCTGGCCGGTGATCGGGCGCTGAACGACCTGGCCAGTCCGCATGTCCTGCTCGCGGCGACCGCCGCGGTGGTAGCCGGCGCGGTGGCGGTGCTGGCGGTCGGCGACCGGTACCCCCTCTTCTTCGCCGCGATCGGGGTCGCGGCCGCGACCGGCCTGGGCGCCGTGCTCTGCCTGGCCCTCGGCCTCGACGCGGCGGCCTCCGCCGCGGTGGTCGCGGCGGTCGCGTTCGGCGTGGTGCCGGCGCTGCCGATGATGGCCTACCGGCTGGCCCGGCTGCCGGTGCCGTCGATTCCGACCGGTCCGGAGGACCTGAAGACCGACAGCGAGTCGGTGGACGGCCGGCAGGTGCTCCAGCAGAGTGAGCGCGCCGACGCGTTCCTGACCGGTCTGCTGTGGACGGTGTCGCTGCTGGTGCTGGGCGCGCAACTCGTGCTGGCCCTGGACGGGCGCCTGCCCGCGGTGCTGCTCTGCCTGGTGCTGGCCCTGCTGGCACTGCTGCGGGCCCGTCCTCTCCTGGGCCGGGCGCAGCGCACCCCGGTGCTGCTGGCCGGCACCGTGGGTCTGGGCCTGGCCGCCGCGACCACCTTCGCCGGTGGGTCGCTGCCGGTCCGGCTCGGCCTGATCCTGGGCGGTCTGGTGCTCGCCGCGGTGATCAGCCTGATCTACGGTCTGACCGTCGCCGGCAAGCGCATCTCGCCGGTCTGGGGCCGCCTGCTCGACATCGCCGAGATCCTGCTCATCATCTCGCTGGTGCCGCTCGCCTTCTGGGTCTGCGGCCTCTACGGCTGGATCGTCAACCTCCGCCCCTGACCGTGCGCCCCCGCACCGGTCAGCGCGACCGCAGATCGGTGGAGACGCCCAGCGCCGACGCGACCGGAGCGGTGGCGTAGACCCCCGGGCCGTGCTGACCGTCCATCGGCCGGGTGGACGCGCCCACCCGGCCGGCGACGTCGCGAACCACCTTGACCAGGGCCTCGACGTGGTTGTCCATCGCCGCGACCCGCAGCAGCGGTGCCGCCACCCGACCGTCCGACGAGACGGTCACGGCCACCGTGTGCGACGGCGCCGAGGTCGCGGTGATCGCGTCCACCAGCGGACCGAGCGGCGCGTCGAAGCGGCCCCGCAGCGCCATGCAGCGGTGCGTCCAGCCGCCGCCGCGCAACCCGCGCCAACTCTCGGCCGGCGCCTCGGGCACCAGGTCGAGGCCGGCAGCCGAGACGATGGCCGCACGCAGCTCCTCCCGGCCCAGTGGGCGATGTGCCAGCCCCGCCGAGGTCAGCGCCTTGCCGAGCCGGCCGATGCCGGCCGCCACCGTCCGGTGTACGCCGGTCAACCCGCCGCCCCGGCTCACCGCCTCGACCCGGGCGTCCCGGACGGTGAGCCGCACCGCCACCCAGACGGTCCGGTGAGCAGCCGGCGGCGCGCCGGGTGCCGGGTACCAGACCAACGTGTGCGCGACGACCTGGGCCCGGGAGACCGGGGCGCTGAAGTCCGCGAGCACCCGCAGCGCGCGGTCCACGGCGGCGGCGTCGACCGAGCCGACCGCCGCACCGGTGGCGGACTGCAGGGCGACGGCGGCGAACCAGCCCTGGTCGTCGCGCCCGATGCCGAGCCGGGTGCCTCGGTCGGTCAACTCGATGACGCTCAGCTCGGGAGCGAGCGCAGCCAACCTCGGGTCGGTCGCCGTGCCGCTGGCCAGCGCTGCCGACGCCCGGTCACCACGTCGCCGCAGACGCCGGCGCAGCAGCAGGTCCTCGAACCACCAGCGGCCACCCCGACGGGCGAAGGCCGCCAGGACGACCAGCAGCGAAGCGACACCCGCCGCGGCGAGCACCCAGCTGGGTCCGGCCGTGGCGGCCCAGACGCCGACCACGCACAGCTCCAGTACGACGAGCTGCCCGACCAGCACGGGGCCGACCCGTCCACGGCCGGGCTGCTCGGCCGGGGGCGCCGGCCGGGTCGGAACGTCGACAGGGTCCGTGACCGCTCGGACGGGTGGCGCCTGAACCTGCGTCATCGCTGACTGTCCCTCCTGCACGGTACGACTCTGCGCCGGGTCTTCTCCGGTGCCGGCCACGAGCGGTGGTCCCTAGGAACCACAGTCGGCCCCTTATCGTAGGGAAGCCCGCGACGGCACCCCGACCCTGATCGTCGCGGATCCACCCCGCCGGAGGTAAGTCATGCGGACCCGCCGCGATCAGGTGCAGGCGTACCGCTTCGTCACCCGCCGCATCGTCTCCGCCTTGCTGTCGGGCGATCCGGAGACCACCAACCTGCCGATGCGACGGCTCGGCATGGCCGTCTTCGGCAGTGTCCTCACCGCGGCCATCGTGCTGGGCGGGGTCGGGGCCTACGGCCAGTTGACCGGTGGCGCGGCACCGCTGGACGACCAGACCCTGGTCATCGAACGGGAGACCGGCGCGACGTACGTGTTCATCGAGGGCAAGTTGCACCCGACGCTCAACTACACCTCGGCACGCCTCATCGTGAACGATGCGAGTGCCCAGGTGCGGACGATGTCCCAGGCGTCGCTGCGGGACCGGCCCCGCGGCGTCACCGTCGGCATCGTCGGGGCACCGGACGCCCTGCCGGACCGCAAGTCGCTGACCGGCCTGCCCTGGTCGGTCTGCGACGTGCCCGACCCGGTCGACCGGCAGCGCTCCAGCACCCGGCTGGTGATCGACCGGGCGCTGCCCGGCGGCACGCCGCTGGGTGACCGGGCGGTGCTGGTCTCGGTGAACGACCAGCGGTACCTGGTCACCAACAACACCCGACTCCAGCTGCTCGATCCGTCCCGCACGATCACGGCGCTGCGGATGGCCGGCACCGAGCGACTCCAGGTCGGACAGCAGCTGCTCAACGCCGTGCCGGCCGGGCCACCGCTGCGCCGGCCGTCACTGCCCGGCGAGGGTCAACCCAGCAGTCGCACTGTGGCAGGGCAGACGTACGACGTCGGTTCGGTGTTCAAGGCCGCCGGGCGGCACTACGTGCTGACCCGGGACGCTCTCGTCTCGATCAGTGAGATCACCGCTCTGCTGCTCGTCAGCAACGGCGGTCGGATCACCGACATCACCCCGAACCAGGCCAGCGAGGCGTTCGAGGAGCGGCGGATCGAGGAGGAGGGGGTGCCGGCGACGATGCCCGCCCTCTACCCGGCCCAGCCCGGTCAGACCACGCTGTGCGCTACGTACCGCAAGGGCAGCGCGGGCGGCCCGCCGACCACCACCCTGGAGGTCTTCGACCGGGTGCCGACCGAGTTGACCGACAGCGATCCGGGCCTGGTGCCGGTGCGCCAGACCAGGCGCGACGCCGTACGCACCGCTGAGGCGGTGCTGCTGCCCGGCGGCAAGGGTGTCATCGCGCAGGCCTCGCCCGGTGCCGGGACCAGCGGTTCCGGTGCCGCCGGGTCGACGATCTACCTGATCAGCCCGCAGGGCATCCGGTATCCGCTCGCTTCGGCGGAGACCCTCGACGTGCTCGGTTACGGCGGGATCACCCCACTGGCGGTGCCCGGCTCCCTGCTCGCACTGATCCCGACCGGGCCGACGCTGGACCGCGAGGACGCGTTCGCCGTCTTCGCTGCCGACGGGCCGGCACCGACCGCACCGCCGTCGACCGCGCCGAGGTCGGGCTCGCCGTCAGCGGCACCGCCGTCGGGCACGCCGTCCGCCGCGCAACCGTCGGGGTCGACATCGTCGAGTCCGGCCAGTGGCACCCCGTCGAGCGGTGGGACCGGCGGGGGGTCCACGGAATCGACCGACGCCGACGGCTGAGCAGCTTCGACGGGTCGCCCGGAGTCGCACTGGTGGACTAACCTGGATGCCGCTGACGGTTGTCAACCAGAACGACGGGGATGTTGCCATGGCCGGGCGTACGGAAGTCGACCTGTTGTCCCTTGAGGACTTCCACGAGCACCTGGCGTCGCGGTTGAGCCAGGCCGAGTCGGTGCTGCGCAAGCTCAACACCGAGATGCAGTGCCGTCCTCCGGCTCTGGGCTCGTTCTTCGACGCCACCGACAAGGCGCGTCGCTACAGCGAGGTCCACCAGTCCTATGTCGACCAGGCCGAACGGATCCGGCAGGCGGTGCTGGCGGCACAGCAGGCGACGAGCACGATCCTGAACAACTACCGCACCGCCGAGGCGCGTAACGCGGCAAACGCCGACGATGTCACCGCCGCGCTGACCCCGGTCGACCGGGCGTTGCAGCCGAAGGAGGACGGGCGTGTCTGACTACACCCAGCGCTACCAGGGCAACAGTCACCAGCAGCTGTACGACGGCCTGATGGCGGGCAAGCCGGAGCAGATCGAGGGCGTGGCCACCCAGTGGGCCGAGCTCAAGGGCATCCTCGACGGTCTCGGCCGGGAGCTGAGCGGCGACCTCGACAAGCTCGCCAACACCTGGACGGGTTCGGCGGGTCAGGAGTTCCACCGGCGACTCAGCTTCATCGTCGCCCACACTGACGCGTTGGGCGAAGGGATGGCCGGCATCAGGCAGGGGTTGACCATGATGGCCGACCATCTGCGCGACGCCCACAAGCAGGCTGAGAGCCCGGAGGAGACCGACGACAACGACAAGGCGATCGGCGGTGCGATCAAGGGTGGCGCGGTCTTCGGTCTGACCGGTCTGATCGTCGGAGGCATCGCGGGTCACCAGCAGGACAAGGCAGAGCAGGAGAAGGCCCACCAGCGGATGGTGAACCTGGTGGCCGGCCTGGCCAACAGTTACGAGATCTCCGCCTACGACCGGGTGGTCGAACCGCCCCCACCGGACCCGGACACGCCGACCACCGCCCGGAAGGACCCGACGACGCCACAGAGCGTCTCGGCGATCGCCCGGGTGAGCGGCGGCCCCCACACCGGCGCCGACACCGGGCGCAAGGGTGACGCCACCATCTCGACGCCCGACCATGTCGCCCAACTGCCGGGCGACGGTTCGACGCCGGGCGAGGTCGGCGCGGTCACCGGCGGCGGGGCGGCTGTCGTCACCGTTCCGACCGGCGCTGGCAGCGACCTCGCTGGCGGCGGCACATCCCTCGCCGGAGCCGACCCGCTTCTCGGCGGCGCGCTGCTCGGCGGGGGTGCCGCCGGGCTGGTCGGGCTGTCCGGGCCGGCCGGCGCGCCCACCGCGGCGAGCACCGGCCCCGGCCTGCTCTACGGGGCGCAGGGCGGGGCACCGGCCGGCGGGGTGTTGCGCAGCGGCGCGCTCGCCGGCTCGGGCAGCGCGGCCCCCACCTCGGCTCGACCGACCGGCGGTGGCGCGCCCCCGGCGGAGACCCGTGCCGCCAACGGGGTCGGGCGCAGCATCGACGGCCAGCGTGGTGGGAGCGGCGGCCGTCCGGCCATGACCGGTGGCAACGCCCGGCCGGGGTCCGGCGGCGGTCGTCCCGGTGTGCTCGGCGGGCAGGGGCGTGCGCAGGACGACGACTCCGACGAGCGGCTGACCTGGCTGACCGAGGACGAGATGGTGTGGCAGGGCGACGAGAGGCCTGCGCCCCCGGTGCTCGGCACCGGCGACTGACCACGGCCCACCGATTCACGGTGCCCCCGATCGGACCCGATCCGGTCGGGGGCGTTGCCGTTCCTGGGCCCTGATCGGCGGCGTCCACAGTGCGCATGGTGGTGGCGGTCACGCCCGCGCCGTCCATCGCCGTGCTGCGGTTGGCCGGAACTGGCGATAGGTTGGTCGGGTGCCTTCCGTAGCGTCCGTCCGCCCAGCCAGGTGGGCTGCGCTGCGGTCACTGCGGGAACTGACCCGCCTGGCGGTCACCGCACTGGTCCTCGCGGTCGGCCTCGGTGCCGCTCTCGCCGCGACCCCACCGCCCACCCCCACGCAGCTGCGGCCCAGCGCCGTGAGCAGCCGGGTGGCGAGTGTCAGCCCCGACGCCGGCCCGGCCGACGAGCGAGCCGACCAGGCCGCTGAAGCCCCGCCGGCTGGCACGCTCGACACCGCCACGGCGACCGGTCCGGTCGCGGCTAGCCCGGTGCACGTCCCGGCCGCCGATCCCGGCCGTGGCTCCCCCGCGCGACGCGGCCCACCCGCCGCCCGCTGAGCCAGGCCCGGCGATCCCCGGGGCCCGATCCCGGCTGATCCTCCCGCACGGCACCTGAGTTCGCCGTCCACGGATCATCCCGCCACCGTGCCGACCGGTGCTGCCGCGCCTTCCCGCCGCCCGTCGATACCCGCCTTCGACCGCGAGGTGCTGTTACATGCAAACCATCCTCTCCGCCGTCCTGCCCGACCTCTCCCGGGCCGCCGTCATCTGGCTGAGCCTGCTCGGGGTGGTAGCCGTCGTTGTCTCCGCTCTCCTGCTGCGACCCGGCCGGCTCCGCTTCGACCCGGGTTCCCGGATCCGGCGCGCCGCAATGCCGAGCCAACTTGAGCAGGCCCAGGAGGAGCGGGAGCAGAGCCGTTACGCGCAGGAGGTCGCGGTGGCCGCCGAGCGGGCGACCACCACCGTGCAGCGCCGCCGGGCGGAGTGGGTGGCCGCGCAGGAGGCGGTCGAAGCGGCCTGGTTGACGTACGAGGCGGCCGAGGCTGGCGTACGGCGGTTGGACGCGGCGGCCGCCATGCCGCTGCCGCACACCGCGCGGACCCCCGCCGAGTACGCGGACCGCGAGCGCTACCTGCACCGGGCGGCGCTGGATGCGTACTGGCGGCGGGACCTGTCGGTGGAGCAGCTCAGCGACGTCTTCGCGCACCGCGACGGCTGGGACCCGCGACTGCACCCGGTCGAGCAGGAGCTGGTGCTCCAGCGGGCGATCCGGGACAACCTGGCGGCCCGGCACGCCGCGGCCCGCGAGCGGGAGCAGAGCGCGTGGCGGGCGGCGGAGTTGGCGGTTGCCGCGGCTCGCAGTCTGCGCGAGGAGGCGCACGCCGCGAGCGGGCGACGGGTCGCCGAGTCCGCGTCGGTGCTGCCGCTGAGCGAGGTTGCCCGGCCGGTGGGCGCGCAGCCCCGGGAGAACGTCGAGCAGACCCGGGAGAACAAGGTGACCGCTCGCGGCCGTGCGACGGTGCCCGCGTTCTGAGCCGCGCGGGCTCGGGTGGGTTAGCGTGACGGCATGTCCCGACAGGCGTGGGTCCTCGTGGTGATCGCCAGCATCCTGGCGCTCGCCACACTGGTCGGTGCCGTGGTGCTGGCGGTGCGGGTGGTGCGTACCCGGCGGATGCTGACCGGGCTGGGCGCCGGCGGCAAGGTCGCCTTCTACGGGGCGCTGATCTACACGATCTTCCCGGTCGACGTGCTGCCGGACCCGATCTACCTGGATGACATGGGGGTCCTGGCCGCCGCGCTGATCTACCTGACCCGGCTGGTGCACCAACGTCGGGCGGCAGGTCGCCAGCTGCCCGGTCAGCCGGACGCCCCGCCGGATCGGGGCCAGGTGCGCCGCCGCGTGCCATGATCGGGGTCGGTTCGGCGGACAGGGGACGGGCATGGCGGGCGATCATCGGTTGGACGTGCACGATGAGCGGGTTGTCGCCTTCTGCGCCGAACGACACCTGGCGACGCTGACCACCCTGCGGGCGGACGGCACCCCGCACGTCGTACCGGTCGGGGTGACGCTCGACCCGGCGGCCGGCCTGGCCCGGGTCATCACCTCCGGCGCCTCCCGCAAAGCCCGTCAGGTGGCGGCTGCCGGCGAGGCTGGCGCGGCGGTGGCCGTCTGCCACGTGGATGGCCGCCGCTGGTTGACCATCGAGGGCCGCGCGGTGCTGCGGTCGGATCCGGCCGCGGTGGCGGAGGCCGAGCGGCGGTACGCCGAGCGGTATCGGACACCACGCCCGAATCCGGAGCGGGTGGTCATCGAGATCACCGTGACCAGGTTGTTGGGCAGCCTCTGAGCTGACCGTCTGTCCCCGATGACCGGTTCGGGTCGGGCAGGGACGCCGTGCGGGCCCGGTGCCCTCAGCCGGCGGAATTCTCCGTGGAGCAGAGCCGTTACGCCCTCGGTACGCCCAGGGCCGAGACCACAGGTGGTCGGCCCCCGTGTTGCGCCGAGCGCCATTCCCGGTGCTGCCGCCCTCCGCTTGTCGGAGCCGACAACCCCCGAACGGAGACTCGACCATGAACCCGATCGTCCAGAAGAGCGGCCTGTCCGTCGTCGGCCTGCTCGTCGCCGGCGGCTGCGCCCTCGGCCCGGCGGTGGCCGCGCAGGCCGCGCCGGCACCCGCCGCTCCGGCTTCGCCGAGCCAGACCGACAGGCACGCCGAGCGGGTCCTCGGCGTCGACTACCAGGCCCAGCCGAACTTCTACTACTGCGGCCCGGCCGCGACCAGGATCGCGTTGTCCGCCCAGGGCAAGGCGCTCTCCCAGGACGAGGTGGCCCGGCTGCTGGGCACCACCGAGGCGGGCACCCCCTCGGCCCTGGACACCACCCGGGTGCTCAACGAACTGACCGGCGGCAAGTACCGGACCACCGAGATCCGTGATTCGGTGGCCCGCCCCGACCAGGTCGAGCAGCTGCGCCGTGACGTGCTGGCCGCGGTCGACGCCGGCCGCCCGGTGGTGGCCAACATCAAGGGCACGACAGTGGACACCGACGGCAACCCGCACTCGTACGAGGGTGGCCACTACCTGACCCTCGTCGGCTACCGCGACGGTGGTGACACGATCCGGGTCGCCGACCCGGCCGACCCGGCGTTGGGCGAGTACTGGATGAGCCTGCCGAAGGTCGCCAACTGGATCGCCGAGCGCGGCTACTCCTCCTGATCCGGACGCTTCACCGGGCCGGCCTCTCCCGTGCGGGGAGGCCGGCCCGACCGTTGTCACGGCGGTTGGCGAGGTGCGCGCGTCGGCGGGCTCGGGCGGCTCGCGTCGGTGGGGCCCTGTGCAGTTGTCGGTGGAGTGGCGGGTGGATCTCCGCCTCGCCGGCTCCGGCCGCGCGGCGCACGATCCGGTTGGCGTCCTCCGGTTCGGAACCCGCTGCCCGGAGCAGGTCGCTGGCTGCGGTACGCAGCCCGGTGACGAGGGATTCGCCGAACGACTTGACCCCGGTCGCCGATGCCCGCCCGGCCAACTCGGCGCACTGCTCGACCAGTCGACGGGTGCGCTGGGTGTCGTCGCCGACCTTGCACTCCGCACGCATCTCCGCCACCGCCTGACCCAGTCGGGCCATCGCGTCCGGCAGCTCCGGTGGGATCGGCTCGTCGTACTGCAACGCGGTGGTCGACCAGCGGGCCATGGCGCGAGTGTCCAGCAGTAACCGCTCCAGGTGGCCCGCGCTGCGGGCGTAACGGTGGTACTGCTGCCGGCGGTGCCAGCGCACCGGGGCGATCGTCACCACCTCCTCGGCGCCGCTGAGCGCATCGTGCAACCGGCCCAGGTCGTCCTCGGTGCTGCGAAGCCGGTCGAGAACGCCCATGGTCCGGGCGACGTCGCGCTCGCGCATCGCCTGCGCCAGCTCGTCGAGTTGCTCGCAGAGGATCGCGAAGATCGGTGCCGCGGCCCGGTCCAGCACCCGCATCGGATTGATCGGCAACAACAGCGCGACCACCACCAGGCCGACCGCCCCACCGACGAGCGCGTCGAAGATGCGGGGCACCTCCAGGCCACGTTGCATCGGGGCCAGCGTGGCGATCAGCACGGCGGTACCGCCGGCCTGGCCGACGAGCGGACCACCCTTGCCGGCCACCAGCAACGCGCTGGCGATGGCCAACGCGACCACCACGCCGGTCTGCCACGGTCCCGAGCCGAGCAGGAATCGCAGCGTGTCGCCGATGATGATGCCCAGGGCCACGCCGCCCAACAGCTCGAAGGTCCGGCGGGCCCGCTGCCCGATGGCGGTGGCGATCGTACCGACGGCGGCGGCGGGGGCGAAGACGTGCGATCCCTGGCCGAGCAGATTCTTGGCGAGCAGGGCGGCGATGGCCGCGGCCAGCCCGGCCTGGATGGAGATCACCAGAGTGACCTCCCACTGCCGGGCCCGGATCCGGCCGGCCTGCCCGCCACGGTGCCGCACCCGCCGGACCGTCCGCTCGGCGGTCTCATCGAACCGCGACTGATCGCGGTCGGCGGGTGGGCGTTCGTCGGCCATGGCGGCGGTTACCCCGGCGGCGGCACAGCAATCGTGGCGGCCGGGCACCACAGCCCCCGCAGGTACCAAAAACAACGTCGTACGCATCGTCAACCGTGGGTTTGTGCAGCCCCGTGGGGGTACCAGAGCCACACACCTCCCACCGATCCGCAACCGGTAAGGGGCCGTGACAATGACCAATCCACCGAACACCGACGACCACGACGCCGTCGACATCCTGGTCTCCGATCATCGTGCGATCGAGGCGGTCCTCGTCGAGTTGGCGACCCGGCAGGGCACCGCCGAGCACCGCCGCCACCTCGCCGACGTGGTGATCGCCGAACTCGTCCGCCACTCGGTGGCCGAGGAGGCGTACGTGTATCCGATCGCCCGAAAGGTGCTGCCCGACGGCAACGAGATCGCCGATCGGGAGATCGCGGAGCACGCCGACGCCGAGCGGACCATGAAGGAGCTGGAGTCAGCCGACCCGTCCGACCCCCGCTTCGACGAACTGCTCGCCCACCTGACCAGCACCGTCCGACACCACGTGGCGGAAGAGGAGAAGGAGCTCTTTCCGCGGCTGCGCGCGGCGACGGCCCGGGAGGAGCTGGTCGAGATCGCCGCCCGGGTGACGGTGATCAAGGAGATCGGGCCGACCCGGCCGCACCCGGGAAGCCCGGAGCACCCACCGGCGAACAAGCTGCTCGCCCCCGGCATCGGCCTGGTCGACCGGTTGCGCGACGCGTTGAGCGGCCGGCCGACCACGATGGACGAGTTACGCGACAAGCGCTGATCCGCATCGTCCGGACCCGGCACTCCCGGGTCGCCGAGGCTCGGCGGCCCGGGAGAAGCGCGGCGGGTCAGCGGACCTGATCGCCCTCGCCGGTGCGCGCCTGGGCCTGGTCGACGCCCTTGTCGATCTGATCGCCGTACTTGCCGCCGGTGCGCTTGTCGGCCATGTCGCCGGCCTTCTCCGCACCCTGGTCGACCTGCTTGTCATGCTTGTCCGCGAAGTCCTTGGCCTTGTCCATGAAGTCACCCATGGCGTTCCTCCTCAGTCTGGTCCGTCCCCTTCGCGTTCCCTCGGCCGGACCACCCAAACGCCGCCGCTCCGGACGTGATTGGCGAACACCCACCGGCGTCACTCCGGCCGACGTACGATCCGCGCGGGCAACGGCCAGCGATTCGGGTGTCGGGGCACGACCGACCGGGTACCGACCTCGTCGACATCGAGGAGGACCGACATGGCCGCAGAGGTACCCGGACCGACAGGCGGCCCCGGGCCGCGCCAGACCTGGGCGGCGCTGCCGTGGCTGGTCCGGACCGCTGTGTTGTGGAGCGCCTGCCTGGTGGTGATCGCCGCAGGGCTGTACCTGCTCGGCCGGATCGCCGTCCTGTTGGCGCCGCTGGCCATCGCGCTGGCCGCCACCATCTTCCTCACCGCGCTGCTGGATCCGGTCCTGCTGCTGCTGCGCCGGTTGCGCCTGCCGACGGCGCTGGCCGCGCTCTGCACCGTACTGCTGCTGCTCGGCATCCTGGTCGGCGTCGGCGCTCTGGTGTGGAACCTGACCGCCAGCCAGTTCGATCAGCTCAGCCAGGAGTTGACGCAGGGGGTCGAACGCAGCCGGGACTTCGTGACGTCCACCCTTCCGGTCAGCGAGGCACAGCTGGACCGGCTGGTCGACCAGGCCCGGGAAGGGCTCAGCGGCAGCTCACCCGACCCGGTGGCCGGCGCCCGGACCGCCACCGAGGTGTTCGGCTCCGCGCTGCTGGCTCTGGTGCTGCTCTTCTTCCTGCTCAAGGACGGCCGGTCCATGTGGCACTGGGTGCTGTCCCGGGCGTCCGGCCCGAACCAACCAGTGCTGGCCGAGGCCGGCCGTAACGGTTGGCAGACGTTGGGCGCGTACAGCCGGGGAACCATGTTCATCGCCGCTATCGACGCGCTGGGCATCGGGCTGGCTCTCGTGGTGCTGCGGGTGCCACTAGCCCTGCCGCTGGCGTTGATCACGTTCCTCGGCGGGTTCGTGCCGATCATCGGGGCGACGGTGGCCGGCGCGGTGGCGGTGCTGGTGGCGCTGGCAGCCAACGGGCCGACCACAGCGCTGCTCACCCTCGCGGCGGTGATCGCCGTGCAGCAGATCGAGGGCAACCTGCTGGAGCCGCTGGTCATGAAGCGGCAGGTCCGACTGCATCCGGCGGTGATCCTGGTGGCGGTCACCGCTGGCACGCTGATCGCGGGTATTGCTGGGGCGTTCGTCAGCGTCCCGATCACCGCCGTCCTCTGGCGCGTCATCGACACCGTCCAACAGCGCCGCTCGGCCTCGGCTCTCCTGCCCTCGGAGTGATCATCATCGACCGAGGTGCGTGGTGAACCAGGTGCCAGCCTGATCGGCGACCTGCTCAAGGGTGCCGGGCTCCTCGAAGAGATGGGTGGCGCCGGGGATCACCCGCAACTCGCCGACCTCCCCCAACTCGGCCAGCGCCCGCTCGTTGAGCGTGATCACCTCTTCGTCGAGCCCGCCGACCAGGAGCAACGTCGGGGTACGCACCTGGGCCAGCGCGTTCCCGGCCAGGTCCGGCCGACCACCCCTGCTGACCACTGCGGCCACCCGATCGGCGCGGGACGACGCCGCGACCAGGGCAGCGGCAGCACCCGTGCTGGCCCCGAACAGGCCGATCGGCGCATCGCCGGCAGGACGCTCGACGGCCAGCCAGTCGACGATCCCGGCCAGCCGGCTGGCCAGCAGCCCGATGTCGAAGCGCAGTTCGGCTGTTCGCGCGTCCACCTCGTCCTCGGCCGGAGTGAGCAGGTCCGCCAGCACCGTCCCGAGCCCACTGTCGTTCAGCGTCCGGGCCACCGCCACGTTGCGCGGGCTGTGCCGGGAACTGCCGCTGCCATGCGCGAACAGCACCACGCCGACAGGCTGGGCGGGCAGCGTCAGGTCGGCGGGGAGTTGAGCGTCCCCGACCGGGATGGTCACGCTGCGCTGCTCGTCCATGCCCCACCTCCGCGTACTCGCCGGTGGCCCGGTTACCCCGCCAGCCGCCGGGCACGCACGCCGCGACGGCGTTCACCCGAGGCCGTGCGCCCGCTGCCGGGCCGCGTTTGTCGGCTGGGGCGCCGGGTACGCGACGAGCGACCGCAGACCGTGTCGGCGCAGCCGCGCCCCGACGGATCGCGAGGATCGCCATGGCCAAGCAGCAGATTTCCCGGCAGCAGCAGCTGACCGAGCGAGCCCAGCGTGAACAGGACGCCGAGCGCAACCAGGACGTCGGGGACCAGGATTTCGGCGACCAGGCCGCTTCGGCCCGGCTGCCCGACGACCCGAAGGCGGCGGCGCCCCGGGACGCGATCGGGCGTCCGTCCACCGGCGAGCCGGTCTGATCCACCTCGACCGGCGAGCCGGTCTGATCAACCTGGGCCGGCAATCCGGTCTGATCAACAGCGCGGGCGGGGCGGGAAGACTCCCGCCCCGCCCGTCACTGTTCGCGTTCGGGCAACCGCAGCAGCGGGGACCGGCCCGGTGGCTGCTCGGGCGGCGGGCCGGACGGCTCGGCCGGCGGCACCGGTACCGTCACCGGCTCGTCGCAGGTCACCCGCAGTACCTGGTCATGGTGGCGCAGCTCCACCACGTCGTCCGGGCCGCCGTGTCGCAGCGAGTACGTCGTCTGGTGCGGCCGGACATCCACCCGCAGCGACAGCCCCCGCCACTGGAGTGAGAACTCCAACCGGCTGAGTCGGCTGGACAGCCGGGGGGCGAAGGACAGCTCGCCGTCGTGGTCGCGTAGACCGCCCAACCCGCTGACCAGGGCGAGCCACGCGCCGGCCAACGACGCCATGTGGACGCCGTCGCGGGTGTTCTCGTTGAGGTCGTGCAGGTCCATCAACGCGGCCTCACGCAGGTAGGTGTGCGCGAGTTCGGGGTGGCCCACCTCGGCGGCGAGCACCGACTGGGTGCACGCCGACAACGACGAGTCGCGTACGGTGCGGCGCTCGTAGTAGAGGAAGTTGCGCACCTTCTCCTCGGGTGTGAAGGCGTCGCCCCGCCAGTGCATGGCGAGGACCAGGTCGGCCTGCTTCACCACCTGCTTGCGGTACAGCTCGAAGTACGGGTAGTGCAGCAGCAACGGGTACTTCTCCGCCGGTGTGTGCGTGAAGTCCCATTCCTGGAGTCGGGTGAAGCCCTCGACCTGCTGGTGGACCTCGAGCTCATCGTCGTACGGGACGTGCATGGAGGTGGCGGCGTCCCGCCAGCTCGCGGCCTCCTCGTCGGTGACCCCGAGGTGGAACGCCTCGTCCCGGTGGCGCATGACCACGTCGGCGGCGGCGAGCAGGTTCCGCTGCGCCATCAGGTTGGTGTAGACGTTGTCGTTCTTCACTGCGGTGTACTCGTCCGGGCCGGTGACACCGTCGATGTGGAACTGCCCGTGCCGGTCGTGGTGACCGATCGAGCGCCACAGCCGGGCGGTCTCCACCAGCAGCTCCAGCCCGATCTCCCGTTCCAGCTGGGTGTCCCCGGTGACCATCACGTAGCGGCGCACGGCGTCGGCGATGTCGGCGGCGATGTGGAAGGCTGCCGTTCCGGCCGGCCAGTACCCGGATGATTCCGGGCCGCCGATGGTGCGCCAGGGGAAGGCGGCGCCCTTGAGGTTGAGCGTCTCGGCGCGTTCGCGCGCCGATTCCAGCGTGCTGTGTCGCCACTGCAACGCGCTGCGCACCGCGCTCGGCTGGGTGTACGTGAGCACCGGAAGGACGAACATCTCGGTGTCCCAGAAGGCGTGTCCGTCGTAACCGGGGCCGGTCAGCCCCTTCGCCGAGATCGGCCGCTGCTCGGCCCGCGCGCCGGCCTGCAACACGTGGAAGAGCCCGAAGCGGACCGCCTGCTGCACCTCCGGGTCGCCCTCGACCAGCACGTCGGAGGCGTCCCAGAACGCGTCGAGGTAGTTGCGCTGCTCCCGGTGCAGCCCGTCCCATCCGTCGAGTCGGGCGCCGGCGAGTGCCGCGCCGACCTGGTCGCGCAACGCCGGCAGAGAGCGGCGACTCGACCAGCTGTACGTCAGATACTTGATCACCCGCAGCTTCTCGCCGGGCTGGAGCACGCAGGCGATGGTGGTCCGGACCCAGTCCTGGTAACCCTCGGACTCGATGGTGGTGTGGTCCGGGCCGTGCACCTCGTGCTCCATGGCGGCGGCGACCCGTAGACCGGAGACCTTCGTGCGGTGGATCAGCTGGCCGCCGTCGGGGGTGGTCAGCTCCTCCTCGGCCAGGAGAGGCGACTCCAGCACCGCCGCGACCCGGGGGTCCTTGCTCTGCGCGGGCAGCGATTCGTTCGCCACCAACTCGGACTGCACGATCAACCGCAGCGGGCCGTCGACGGCCTCCACCTCGTAGCTGATGGCGGCCACGGACCGCTGGGTGAACGAGACGAGACGGGTGCTGCGGACCTTGACCTCCCGGCCGGCGGGCGAGCGCCAGTGCAGCTCCCGGTGCAGCGTGCCGGCCCGCAGGTCGAGGATCCGCTCGTGGGCGATCAGCTCGCCGTAACGCACATCGAGCGGTTCGTCGTCGACCAGCAGCCGGATCAGTTTGCCGTTGGTGACGTTGACGATGGTCTGCCCGGACTCGGGGAAGCCGTAGCCCGCCTCCGCGTACGGCAGTGGACGCAGCTCGTAGAACGAGTTGAGGTAGGTGCCGGGCAGGCCGTGCGGTTCGCCCTCGTCGAGGTTGCCCCGCAGGCCGACGTGCCCGTTGGAGAGCGCGAAGACCGACTCGGACTGGGCCAGCACGTCCATGTCCAGCCGGGTCTCCCGGACGTGCCACGGCTCGACCGGGTAGGCGCGCTCCCGAATCATCCGGAGCCTCGTTCGGCGGCGAGCGGGTCGGTGGCGGTGCGGTTCGGCGCCGGAGGGTTCGCGCCGTCGAGCAGGTCGGCGAGGTCGGTCACCACGATGTCGGCCCCGTGGGCCAGCAGCTCGTCGGCCTGCCCGACCCGGTCGACGCCGACCACGTAGCCGAAGCCCCCGGCGCGGCCGGCGGCCACACCGGAGAGCGCGTCCTCGAAGACGGCGGCCTGCGTCGGATCGACGCCGAGCAGCCTGGCACCGGCGAGGAACGAGTCGGGGTGTGGTTTGCCGCGCAGCCCCTGCGTGCGGGCGACGATCCCGTCCACCCGCGCCTCCAGCAGCGGCTCCAGCCCGGCGGCGGCCACCACCTCGCCCCCGTTCGCGCTGGCGGTGACCACGGCGCGGCGGAGCCCGGCGGCGCTCGCCGCCTTCAGATACCGCACCGAGCCCGGGTAGACCTCGACGCCTGCGGTACGCAGACGGTGCAGCAGCAGGACGTTCTTGCGGTTGCCCAGGCCGTTGACGGTCTCCGCCTCCGGCGGGTCGTCAGGGCTGCCCTCGGGCAACACGATCCCTCGGGAGGCGAGGAACGACCGCACGCCGTCGGCCCGGGGGCGGCCGTCGACGTAGCGGTTGTAGTCCGGGCCCGGGTCGAACGGTTGGAACGGTTCACCGGAGGTCGCTGCGCGCTGACTGAGGAACTCGTCGAACGTCTGCGTCCAGGCGGCGTTGTGTACGCGGGCGGTCTGCGTCAGCACACCGTCCAGGTCGAAGAGACAGGCGGTCACGTGAGCAGGTAGGCCCAGCACGGTACGAATCTATCCACCCTGCTGGGCACGCAAACCCGTTTCGGCCGCCCTGAGGTGTTTCAGTTCGGTCGCAGCGTCCAGATCACTGTCATCTCCGAGGTCGGCTTGCCGTCCTCGGTGGTGATCTGGACCGTGACGGGGAATTCCGGTCGTCGACCGGCGGCCAACTCCTCGGTCACCTCGGCCGCCGGCCGGCCGAGTCGCGCGGTGGCCAGCACCGGACCCATGGCGAGTTTCCGGTAGGCGATCTCGGCCCGGACGGCCAGTGGCACGGCCTGGTCGAGCAGTCGCCCGAAGGCAGCCAGCACGACCGCGCCGGAGGCCGTCTCGCCGAGGGTGAACATGGCGCCGGCGTGCGGCCCGCCGATGTGGTTGTGGGTGGCCGCCGAGTCGGGCAGCCGGACGACTGCCCGCACGCCGCCCTCCGCCTCGGGTGCCACCTCGACGAACTCGATACCGAGCGTGCGAGCGAACGGCACCGCTTCCAGCATGCCGGCCGCCACCTGGCGGGAGTCGATAGTCATGGCCTGACGTTACTCACCGGTAACCAGGCCGGCAACCAGCGACTTCGCCGCCATGGCACGGTCAGACGTCGTCAGCGCCAACCCACGTCGATCCGGTCGCCACGCTCGTCGAAGAAGTGCAGCGCGTCCATCCGTACCGAGACGGCGAGCGGGTGACCGGCGCTGACCGCCGGGTACGGCGCCAGCCGCACCGCCAGCTCCGCCGGGCGGCGGTGGTGCCGGCCCGGATCGGGCAGCACGCTGGTCTGGACGCCACTGGCCGGAGCCTCCTGCGCGTCCACCGGCTTGCCGGTGAGCCGCTGCATCACCGAGCCGAAGCGGCGTAGGCCGCGTTGGCCGACCGGCGGCGGGTCGAGCGGAGCACCCATCTCGTCGACCACGATCGCGGTCGCGCCGATGTCGAGGAACGCCAGCGACTCGTGCCCGTGGTGCTCCAGGTAGCGGATCCGCCCGCGCAGCACGTCGCCTGGGCTGTCCGGTGCGACCGGGGTGAGCGCCTCGGCCCGCATGCCGACCACGATCCGCTCACCGTGGTAGTGCGCCACCGCCCGACTGCGGATGTCGTTCCAGGGCAGGTAGAGCGACTGGTCACCGAGGTTGAGCGTGACGTACCGGTCGAGATGGACGTAGACCGACGCCTCCAGCAGGTTCATCCGTGGGCTGCCCAGGAACGCCGCGACGTAGAGCGTCGCCGGCCGGCCGTACACCTGGGTCGGTGTGCCCACGTCCTGAAGCACGCCGCGACGCATGATCGCCACCCGGTCGGCCATGGTGAGCGCCTCGGCCTGGTCGTGCGTGACGTAGACAGTGGTGACGCCCAGCTCGCGGGTCAGGCCGGAGATCTCCGCGCGCAACTCGGCGCGCAGGCCGCTGTCCAGGTTGGACAGCGGCTCGTCCATCAGGAACAGGCCGGGCCGGCGGACGATCGCGCGGCCCATCGCCACCCGCTGCCGCTGCCCGCCGGAGAGCTGACCCGGCTTGCGGGCCAGCACGTCACCGATGCCCAGCGCGCTCGCCACGTCGCTGACCCGCTCGCCCCGCGGCTCCGGCTCGACCCCCGCCAGTCGCAGCGGGAAGGCGATGTTGTCGCCGACCGTCATGTGCGGGTAGAGGGCGAAGTCCTGGAAGACCATGGCGATCCGGCGGTCGCGTGGGGGGAGGTCGTTCGCCAACTCCCCGTCGAGCATCACCGCACCGGTGGTCGGCTCCTCCAGCCCGGCGATCATTCGCAGCACTGTCGACTTGCCGCACCCGGACGGCCCGAGCAGCACCAGGAATTCGCCGTCGTTCACATCGAGGTTGATGCTGTCGACGGCCAGCGTGCCATCTCGGAAAACCTTGGTCACATCCTTGAGCGTGACGGTGCTCACCGTCTTCCCCCCCAGCGCGCGTTGGCCGAACCCCCCAAGACTGTGACCAGGATCATGGGTTTGTGACATCGGGTAAACGTCTCATGTTCGATCGATGACGCTGCTATTACACGACAGAAACCGCGATCAGCAGCGCGTTGACCGCTCGTCCGGCTCCCCGAGGAACACCCGCCGCACCACGCGCTCCGCCGCCCGCCCGTCGTCCAACGTGCAGAACCGGTCCCGGAAATGCTCGCGGGCCTTGGTCGCCGCGTCCGAGCGCACCCCGTCGGTGCGGAACAGATCGAGCAGATCGGCAAAAGTGGAGGCCACCGCGCCCGGCGGTTCGGCGGTGACGTCGAAGTAGACCCCCCGGGCCAGCCGGTACGCCTCCCAGTCCGGGGTGTAGAGCACGATCGGCCGGTCCAACACCGCATAGTCGAACATGGCCGACGAGTAGTCGGTGACCAGCACATCCGCCACCAGGTACAGATCCTCCACCCGTTGATGGCCGCTGACGTCCCTAACCCGCTCCCAGTCCCTCGGCTGGCCGGGGCGTCGATCACGGTCGTGGAAGTAGTGACTGCGCATCAGTAACCGGCCCGAGTCACCCAGCGCCTGGACGAACCGGTCCGGGTCGAACGGTGGCCGGTAGCCGGGCAGGTGCTCGCGGTGCGTCGGGGCGTACAGGACGACCTGTTCGTCGGGGTCGAGGCCGAACTCCGCGCGGAGTCGGCGCACCTCGTCCGGGCCCGCGGTGACCAGGCGGTCGTTGCGCGGGTACCCCACCTCCAGCGTGGTGTACGTGGCCGGGTACGCCCGGTCCCACATCTGGGTGGAGAAGCTGTTGGCGCTGACGCTGTAGTCCCAGCGGTCCACCCGGCGCAGCAGCCCGGCGAAGTCCATCCGACCCGCGCCGATCGGGTGGCGCTGCTGATCAAGCCCCATCACCTTGACCGGCGTGCCGTGGTGGGTCTGCACGTGCACCTGTTCCGGTCGCTTGCGGACGAAGTCCGGAAAGTTGACGTTGTTGACCAGCCACCGGGCGCGGGCGAGCACCCGGTAGTACGCCGGCGTGCCGGCCACCACGTACTCCACTCCGGCCGGCACGGCCTCCACCCGGTCCCGGCGCACCACCCACACCCCGCGCACCCCCGGCGCCAACCGGCGGGCGACCTCGTAGATGGCCGCCGGGTTGCAGGAGTAGCCCCGGTACCAGTACGCGGCGTACACCGCGAGCGTCGGGTCGACCGGCCGCCGCAACTCGGCCCGGTAGTACTCACGCAGCAGCCCGTCCCGGGTCAGCCGGGCACCGCGCCGGGCGACCGGGCCGACAGTGCGCCGCGCGGTGCGGGCCCGTCGACGGGCGGCGTCACGGGCCCGGCTGGCGGCTCGCAACGCGCTGAAGGTGCGCCACCGGCCGGAGGCGACAAGCTTGTGCTTGATCCCCTCGACCCCGTCCGGCACCGGATAGCCGCCGGGCGGCAGCCAGCGCTCGTAGTCCGCGGTGATCTGCGCGAAGAACGCCTCCCGCAGTTCCGGGGCGATCCGCTGACCGTTGCCGAGCACTGTCAGGTAGTGCCAGATCATCCGTTCGAAGACCGCCGGCCGCAGGGCCTCCGTCGCCGGCCCCCACGCATCCATCAGGTGGAAGACCCGGTGCCACTGCGGGAACACCTCGAAGTGCCGGTCACCCCGGGTCCGGGTGATCGCGCCGGCGCGGCGCTGGCGGTAGTTGACGCAGACCCGGTCGAGTACGCCGATCCGGTGCGCGGCCATCAGCACCGGGTAGCTGAAGGAGACATCCTCGTACCAGCCGGGCGCGAAACGCAACCCCAGGTCGGTGAGGAACTCCCGCCGGACCAGCCGGTTCCACGCGGTGTGCAGCAGGTGCATCGCCTGCGGCCGGTCCCGCAGGCGGAAGGTGCCCGGCCCCGGGGACTCCGGAAACACCTCGGCCATCGCGCTGCGGGTGGCGGTGTTGTTCCAGTGGGTGCGGACGTGGTCGACCAGCAGGACGTCCGGGCGGGTGACCCGCAACCGTTCGGCGACCTCGGTCAGACACTCCGGAGCCAGCCAGTCGTCGCCGTCGAGGAACCACACGTACTCGCCGACGGCCCGGTCCAGCCCGATGTTCCGGGCCGGACCGAGGCCGACGTTCTCCGGCAGCCGGACCGAGTGGACCCGCTGGTCGCGGGCCGCGTACTCGTCGATGATGTCGCCGCTGGCGTCCGGGGAGCAGTCGTCGACGGCGATCACCTCGATGTCGGTCTCCGGCTGACCGAGGATGGAGTCCAGGCACTCCCGCAGGTATCCCTGCACCCGGAAGGCCGGCACCACGAAGCTGATCAGAGTCATCCGGCCGCCCTCCGTCAGCGCGGCGCGGCACCTCCAGCGCCCGCCGGCGCCACCGACGCCCGCGCGCTACGGGCCGGTCGCACGAACCAGGCCAGGACGACGCTCACCACGAAAACCACGAGAAGGTACGCACCGAGTGTAGCCAGTCCGACACCCGCAATACCGGCGATCGCCGCGAGGGCCAGCAGCACCGAACGCCCCTCCCAGCCCAGCGTCGCCGCGTGCAGGGGCGGTGCCGCCTGCCGCTTCTCCAACCGGGCGGTCAGGTCGTAGTGGTGCACGGTGAGCACGAAGACGTACCCGAAGATCAGCCAACCGGGTGCCGCACCGACCACCCCGACCGCGATGGCGAACAGGTACTCGGCGGCCCGCAACGCCGCGGGCACCAGCCAGTCCAGCGGGCCGTTGTGCGCCGCCCCGGCCCCGAGGCCACCGATGAGCAGCACCAGCAGTGCCACCGGCACCGCCCAGCGCAGCCCGTCCGGGGCGTCGCTCAGCAGCGCCGCTACCAGAAGCACCGCCGGGCCGAGCGCGGCGATGACCGCCAGGGTCAGTGGCCCCATCGGGCGGACCACCGGCAGCCAGCGGGCCAACGGGCCGTCATCGCGGTGCAGGGTGGCGTCGACCGTGTCCAGCACCGGCACCCACATCCACCGGGCCCGCAGGGTCCGCAGCGCCCCGGTGTACGCGAACGCCAGCACCCCCCAGACCAGCACGGCGATCAGGCTGACCAGTGGGTTGAACAGCGCCACGGTCAGCGCGATCAGCGCCCACCGCTCACCGATCGGGAAGACCACAGTCCGCTTCAGCCAGTACGACACCGACCCGGTGTCCGCCTGCACCCGGGTCGACGCGGCGTTGAGCCGGTCGCCGATCCCGCCGCTGGCGTTCGTGGCCGTACGCGGGCGGCGGGCCGCCTCGTCGTGCAGCACCCCGTACCAGGTGTCGGTCATGTGCCGGACGGTCTGCAACGTCATCGCGGCGATCGCGAGCGCCCACCCGTTGCCCAGCCCAGCGTGGCTCACACCGAAGCCCAACCCGGCGTAGACCAGGTACTCCTTGGCCCGGTCCGCCATGGTGTCCAGCCAGCCACCCCAGGCGCTGAAGTGCCGGGTGTAGCGGGCCAGTTGGCCGTCCACGCAGTCGAGCACGAAGCCGAGGTAGAGCAGCACCGCGCCACCGACCAGCGCGGGCCGCCCACCGACCCCGAACAGCACCGCCGCGCCAAGCGCGAAGAGCACCGAGATCACCGTCACCCCGGTCGGGGTGAGCCGGAGCCGGGCCGAGAGCCGGACCAGGTACGGCGACCAGGTGCTGACGAAGTAGGTGGAGAAGAAGTCGTCCTTCTCCTTCACCGACAGCCGCAACTCGGCCCGGTCCTCGTCGACAGCGGTCACCGCCGCCTCGGCAGCGGTCAGCCCGGCCGGGTCCTCGACCCGGTGGGCGACGAGCAGGCGTACCCGCTGGGCGAAGACCAGGGTGCCGAGCGCCGTGAGGCCCGCGAAGAGCCGGTCCACGGCGGACCCGGGGCCACCGGCCGCAACCGACCCGCCGGCCCCGACCCCGCCGGCCGCCGGCAGCGGCGCCACGTCTCCGGCCGGGCCGATCGGCGCGGCGACGGGAAGCATCCCGGACGCGGCGGCCCGGGCGGCGGCCGCGAGGGTCGGCAGGTCGTCCACGCCGACCCGCAGCGCGCCGCCGAACACGCCCGTGGCAGCCCCGTCGAGGGCGTCCAACGCGCCGGCGTCGACCACCTGGCCGCGCTCCTCCCGCACGGCGGTCCGACCGGGCACCGGCGGGTCGCCGAGCACCAGCGCCACGGTGGGGCCCACCGGGCTGGTGGCCAGGTGCCGCAGTACGGCGGTGTGCGCGACCAGGTCGGTGCCGGTGATCAGCACCGGGGCGGTCGCGGTGGTGACCAGGTCGGACAACTCGTCGAGGGTGGCGGCGAAGCGCACCTCGTCCGCCCCGGCCAGGCGCAACTGGGCGGCCAACCGGTCGGCCAGTGGCTCACCTGTCGCCGTGGTGAGGCCCGCCGTGGTGAGGCCCGCCGCGGACGTTCCGGCGGCGAGCACGATCGCGAGCGTCACCGCGGAACCGCTGCGTGGTACGCGTCGAGCGCCTCGGCGATGGTGCCGTCGAGCGTCAACCGGCCCGCGTCGAGGTACAACCCCCGACGGCAGAACCGGGTCAGGTCCTTTTCGTTGTGTGACACCAGCACCAGCGTGCGCCCCTCCCCGAGCAGACGATCAATCGTCGCGTAACACTTCTTGCGGAACTCCGCGTCCCCGACCGCGGTCACCTCGTCCATCAGCAGGATCGGGTGCGGCAGGTGCGAGATGATCGCGAAGCCGAGCCGCACCTTCATCCCCGACGAGTAGTGCCGCACCGACGTGTCGATGGCCCGTTCCACCTGCTCACCGGCGAACTCGACGATCTCGTCGAAGTGCCGCTTCAGGTAGCTCGTCGACAGTCCGTGCAGCCCACCGACCAGGTGCAGGTTCTCCCGCCCGGTCAGGTCGTTGGAGAAACCGGCGGACAACTCCAGCAACGGCGCCACCGCGCCGTGCACCCGGATGTCGCCCTCGTCCGGGATGAGCACCCCGGCGATCAGCCGCAGCAGTGTGCTCTTGCCGGTGCCGTTGCGCCCGATCACCCCGACGGTCTCGCCGGGCTGCACTGCGAACGACACGTCCCGCAACGGCCAGAACTGGCCGGGCAGCGCGCCACGGGCGCCCCGGTGGATGAACAACTCCCGCAGGCGGAGCTGACGGCGACGGTTGCGGACGAACCGAATGCCCAGGCCGTCCGCCTCGATGATCGGCGCGGCCACCTCAGAGCTCCTTGAGCACGGCAGGCTCCAACCGGCGGAACGACCACCAACCGGCGGCCAGCACCAGCAGGCTGCCGACGATCGTGGTGGCGAGCAGTCGGGCGTCCGGGAACTCGTCCGGGTACCAGATCGCGTGGTGCAGCTGGAAGATCCCGACCAGCGGGTTCAGCTCGTACACCACCTTCAGCCAGCCGGGCAGCCCGGACTCCCGGACCAGGCTGAGCGGGTAGATGATCGGCGTGGCGTAGAAGAGCACCCGGATGATCAGCCGCATCAGCCGTTCCACGTCGCGCATCAGCACGTTCCACGCGGACAGCAGCAGGGCGAGCCCGGTCAGCAGAACGGCCTGGACGGCCACCGCCAGCGGCAGGGAGAGCAGCGACCAACCCGGGTGGATCCGGCCGTGCACCGCGTAGATCACCGCGATGGCGATCAGGATCGGCAGGCCGGCCGCGTACTCGGCGAACCGGCCGGTGACCCGGCCGATCGGAAACACCTGACGCGGCACGTTCATCGTGGTGATCAGCCGGGACTGGCCGGTCAGCGCGTTCGTCGCCTCACTCAGCGCGGAGCTGGTCCACATCCAGGCGAAGATGCCGGTGATCAGGAACAACGGGTACGACCCGGCCGCCTCACCGAGGTGCCGACCGGTGTCCCGGGAGTAGAGCACCCCGAAGACGAACCAGTAGATGGCGCCCATGCCGAGCGGCTCGATCAACGACCAGAAGTAGCCCAGCACCGACTGCTGGTACTTGACCGCGAGATCCCGCCTGACCAGGATGCGCAGCGAGTTGCGGTGCGACCACAACGCCGCGACGCCAGAGGTCACCGCAGCCTCCCGCCTCCTGAAACGGACGACAGGTTAGCAGTCGGTGAACGATTGCCCCGAATCGACCGGACTCAGCACTCGATCACGTTGACGGCCAAACCGCCACGCGCCGTCTCCTTGTACTTGACCTTCATGTCGGCGCCGGTCTCCCGCATGGTCTTGATGACCTTGTCCAGCGACACCTTGTGCACCCCGTCGCCGCGCAACGCCAACCGGGAGGCCGTGATCGCCTTGATGCTAGCCACCGCGTTCCGCTCGATGCAGGGGATCTGCACCAGGCCACCCACCGGGTCACAGGTCAACCCGAGGTTGTGCTCCATCCCGATCTCGGCCGCGTTCTCCACCTGCTCCGGGGTGCCACCGAGCACCTCGGCCAGCCCCGCCGCCGCCATCGAGCACGCCGAACCGACCTCACCCTGACAGCCCACCTCGGCGCCCGAGATCGAGGCGTTCTCCTTGAACAGCACACCGATCGCGCCCGCCGTCAGCAGGAACCGCACCACACCCTCGTCATCGGCGTCCGGCACGAACCGGGTGTAGTAGTGCAGCACCGCCGGAATGATCCCGGCCGCGCCGTTGGTCGGCGCGGTGACCACCCGGCCACCCGCGGCGTTCTCCTCGTTGACCGCCAGCGCGAACAGGGTCACCCAGTCCATCGCGTGCAGCGGGTCGGCCGACCCGGCCTCCGCCTCCAGGCCACGCCGCAGCTCCGCCGCGCGCCGGCGGACCTTCAACCCCCCAGGGAGTACGCCGTCGCGCTCGCAGCCGTTGCGCACGCACTCCTGCATCACCCGCCAGATCTCCAGCAGACCGGCCCGGATGTCCGCCTCGCTGCGCCAGGAACGCTCGTTGGCGAGCATCACCTCGCTGATCGACAGCCCGGTGCGGGTGGTGACGTCGAGGAGTTGCGCCCCGGTCAGGAAGGGGTACCGCACCACGGTGCTGTCCGGCTTGATCCGGTCCGCCCCGGCAGCCGCCTCGTCCACCACGAACCCGCCACCCACCGAGTAGTAGGTGCGGCTGCGCAGCTCGGTGCCGGCCCGGTCGTACGCCGCGAAGGTCATCCCGTTCGGGTGGTACGGCAACGACCGGCGGCGGTGCAGCGTCAGATCCCGATCCGGGTCGAAGTCGATCTCGTGCGCGTCGAGGATGTTGATCCGCCGCTCGGCCCGGATCCGCTCGACCCGAGGACCGACGGTGTCCGTGTCGACGGTCTCCGGCGACTCGCCGGCCAACCCGAGCAGCACCGCCGGACCACTGCCGTGGCCGTGCCCGGTGGCGCCCAGCGAGCCGAACAGCTCGGCCTGCACCCGCGCCGTGTCGCTGAGCAGCCCGTCGGCCTTCAGCCCTCCGACGAACGTCCGCGCGGCCCGCATCGGCCCCACCGTGTGTGAGCTGGACGGCCCGATACCGACGCTGAAGAGGTCGAAAACACTGATCATGGCTGCGCTTCCTCGCCGTCGTCCCGGCGTACGGGACCCGGCCGGGTCGTGACCGCCGGTCTGGCGGCCCCGCTCGTGACCGTCCGGGGTATGGGGTGCCGGCCTCCCGGGGTGTGGAAGGCCGATCTACCAGCCTACCCGCCCAGCTCACCCGCCACCCGGTCCGGGACGTGAACACCCGACCACCGTCTCCTGCCCCACGCCCCGCCCGCCACGCCCGCCTGGCTGCGGCGGGCGGCTCGGGGAGGCGTCAGCGAGGGGTTGCCCGGGTAAAGCACCTACGGGTCCACGGGTCGCCGCTCCTCCTCGGGACCGAGGGCGAGGTGGCCATCCCTTTCTACCGTGGATTGCAGACGCGGCGCACCGCCGCAGAGTGGGAGTACGACGATGAGTCGCAAACTGGTTCGGCCCCGCGAGGGGCGCATGATCGCTGGTGTCTGCGCCGGTCTCGGGCGGCGGTTCGGCATGTCGGCCGGAATGGTCCGGCTGCTGTTCCTGCTGTCGCTGCTACTGCCCGGCACGCAGGTGATCGTCTACCTGATCCTGTGGGTGCTGATGCCGAACGAGGACCGCTACCTCGCGTCCACCGGACACTGATCCGCCCAACACTGACCCACCCGCCACGGTCACACCCCACCCCGGGCGGCGGATCTTGGGGGAGGACGCGGCGGCGGTAGAGACGGGAGCGCCCGCTCCGACGGAGGTCGGGGCGGGCGCTTCGGCGTACGGAGGGCAGGTCAGGGGGCGATGTAGGTGACAGTGATCTGCTGGTAGCCGAGGGAGCGGAGCAGCCCCTCCAGCATCTTGCGGGTGTTCTCCTCGGCTCGGGCCGAGAGCCCGCTGTCCCGGGCGGCGGCGGTGATCCGGTCCTCGGCGAGCTTGTAGACCTGCTGCTGCCGGTTGGGGTCGTTGCCGACCAGGTCACCGAGTCGGTTGAGCAGACCGCGCTGCTCGGCGAAGACGTAGCTCTTCTCCATGTCGAGGTTGGTCTCACCGAGTTGCGGAGCGGGCAGTTTGATCTCGACGGACTTGCCGTCGGCGGACTGGACGACGGCGCCCTCACCGATCTTCGTGAAGTCGACGTACGCCTCGACACTGCCGGCCCCGACGAACAGGGTGCGCTCGTTGAGCAGGAAGTCCGGAACGTTGCGCCTGTCGTTCTGCGTGTCGACCACGACCTGGAAGTTGCCCTCCGCGGCCACGTAGCGGCTCAGGTCCTGGATCGACTTCAGCAGCGGTGGCTGACTGCGGTCGGTCTGCTCCTTGGCGAACGGGTTGCGGAACTCCGGCAGAATGCCGGTCGCCTGGATGCCGAGCAGCACGACCACTGCCAGCGCGGCGGCGCCGAGCAGCAGGAGCAGACCGCGGGCCGCCCCACCGCCACCACCACCGACGGGGCCATCGCCACCGCTCGTCGGGCCACCGGGATCTCCAGGCCCACCGGGGCCAGCGGGTCCACCGGGACCGGCCGGCTCGCCGGGGCCACCCGGCGTGTCCATGGTCCACCCGGTTGTAGCGGTCGACCGCGCCTTGAGATCGTCACCGGTCGGGTAACCGGGGAACTCTCTCGTGGGCTCGTTGCTGCCAGCGTCGCGGGCCATCACGCTCACCGTCCTCGTCAGACACGTCGTCTGTCAATGACGGTACGGCCCCGATACGACAGTCGCGCGGCGAGCGCCAGGAAGTGACAAACGAGCAGGTCAGGCGAACGCGGAGAGCCCGGTCAGCCGCTGCCCGATGACCAGTTGGTGGATCTCGGAGGTGCCCTCGTAGGTCAGCACGCTCTCCAGGTTGTTGGCGTGCCGCATCACCGGGTACTCGCCGGAGACACCGTTGGCGCCGAGGATGGTGCGGCACTGCCGGGCGATGGCCAGCGCCTCCCGCACGTTGTTCAGCTTGCCCACGCTGACCTGCTCGGGCCGCAGCCGCCGGGCGTCGGCGAGCCGGCCCAGGTGCAGCGCGAGCAGTTGCCCCTTCACCAACTCGACGGCCATGTCGGCGAGCTTCGCCTGGGTGAGTTGGAAGCCGGCCAGTGGGCGACCGAACTGGGTGCGGGTGGTCGCGTACTCCAGTGTGGTTTCGAGGCAGTCGCGGGCCGCGCCCACCGCTCCCCAGACGATGCCGTAGCGGGCCTCGGTGAGGCAGCTCAGCGGTGCCTTGAGCCCGACCGCTTCGGGTAGTTGGGCGTCGGCCGGGAGCCGGACGTCGTCGAGCACGATCTCGCCGGTCACCGACGCGCGCAGCGACATCTTTCGGCGGATCTCCCGGGCCGTGACGCCGGGGGTGTCCATGGGTACGGCGAAACCCCGTACGCCCTCGTCGGTGCGCGCCCAGATCACCGCGACGTCCGCGATCGGGGCGTTGGTGATCCACATCTTCCCGCCGGTGAGAACCCAGTCGTCGCCGTCGCGGCGGGCCCGGGTGGCCATCGAGGCGGGGTCGGAGCCGTGATCCGGCTCGGTCAGGCCGAAGCAGCCGATCGCCTCACCGGTGGCCATCGACGGCAGCCACCGCTGCTTCTGCTCCTCGCTGCCGTAACGCCAGATGGCGTACATGGCGAGCGATCCCTGCACGGAGACCAGGGAGCGGAGGCCGGAGTCGCCGGCTTCCAGCTCCTGGCAGGCCAGGCCGTAGGCGACAGCGGAGGCGCCGGCGCAGCCGTAGCCGGTCAGGTGCATGCCGAGCAGGCCGAGCTTGCCGAACTCACGGGCCAGGTCCCGGGCGGGCACCCGGCCGTCCTCGTACCAGTCGGCGACGTGGGGTCGCACCCGGTCGTCGACGAGTTGGCGGACGACGTCGCGGATCTGCCGCTCCTCCTCGCTGAGCGACGGGTCCAGGTCGAGCAGATCCAGCGCAGCGGTCATGGACGCCACCCTAACGAAGGTTCAGCGTGGGAAAGAAGGGCTCGTCACTCGATGGGCCCGGAGAGCACCAGCACCCGCGCGTGGATCTGGTTGCGCTGCTGGAGGGCTGCGCGCAGCGCCCGGTGCAGCCCGTCCTCCAGGTAGAGCCCGCCGTTCCACTGCACGACGTGCGGGAAGAGGTCACCGTAGAAGGTCGAATCCTCGGCGAGCAGCTTGTCCAGCGCCAACTCGCGCTTGGTGGTGATCATCTGATCCAGGCGCAGTGGCCTCGGCGGGATCTCCGCCCACTGCTTGAGCGTCAGATTGTGCTCCGGATAGGGACGCCCGTCCCGGACCGCTCTGAAGATCACGACGGCACGCTCCCCTCCCCGTGGCCGGGCCGACCGACGGCGCCGAGCCGGGCCGCGGCGGGCACCGCGCGGCGCGGCACCGATGACCGTGCCAGCCTAGCCGCCCAGCGCACGCTACGTTCTGCTCCCTGATGTCAGTTTCGCTATCGCTCGTCCGATCCTGAACCGGACGAACGGGACGTCAGCGTCAGTTCCACCGACCGCGCCGCACCACCTCGTCCATCGGACGACGTCCACGGCGCAACGATGGTGACCGATGGTCGGCCGCACGGTAACCGATTGTGACGGCACCGATGGGTTGGTACTCCGCCGGCACGCCGAACGCGTCCCGGTAGGCGGCGATCCGCTGCTGTGGAATGCCGAAGAAGCACGCCCCCAGCCCCTCGTCCACAGCGGTGAGCAGCATCAGCAACGCCGCGAAGCCGGCGTCCACGTGCCAGTACGGCACCGGCCACCGGTCCGAGGACTGATCCGTCCAGCCCTTGTCCGGCTCCGCGTACCGCCGCAGGTAGGCCGACTCGTTGGCGTGCGGCACCACGATCACTGGTGCCCGGCGCATGCCCGCGAGCCAACGCTCCCGCCCGCCGCCATCGGGCGTGGTGGCCGCCCAGAACCGCTCCCGATCGGCCAACTCCTCCAACACCAGGAAACCCCAGCCCTGGGCGAAGCCGGCCGACGGCGCGCGGACCGCGTGGTCGAGCAACCGGTCCACCACGTCGGGCGGGACCGGGCGGTCCGGGTCGTAGTTGCGCACCATCCGCCGCCGGCGGACGACCTCGGCGAACTCCATCAGGCGCCGGGGCGGATGCCCCAGGCACCTCGCCAGGTCGCGCCGGACTTGAGGGTGAGCAGGTCCTTGCCCGACCGGAACGCGTCCGGTGGGCAGGTCATCGGCTCGATTGCCACCGAACGGCGGTGCCGCTCGCCGGTGAGGGCGTCCCCGGTGAACACCTGCCACCAGCCGAACTCGGCGTCCGCCCAGATGCTCACCGCGGCCGAACCGTCCGGCGCGGCGAGGCTCACCGACGAACCGCCGTCGGCGTCGGAGATCACCTCGCCGAAGCAGGAGTCCAACACGGCAGCGCCGATCCGGCGGGGGCTGGTCCAGTCGTACTCGGTGCCGGCCACCGGGGTGACCCCCACCGGCAGCAGTCGACCGTCCACCAGCACACGGCTGCGGGTGGGCAGCCGCATCACCAGGTCGTCCACCGCGACGCCCGGCAGTTGCAGGTACGGGTGCACGGAGAAGCCGAACGGGGCAAGCTCCCCGCCGATGTTCGTCACCTCGTGCTCGGCGCGCAGCCCGTCCGCGTCGACGCTCCACCGGCTGCGCAGCCGCAGCGGCCACGGGTAGCCGGGCTGCGGCGGCAGGTCGTATCCGACCGTCACGGCGTCCGCCGACTGCTCCAGCAACTGCCACGGCACCCAGTTGACCAGCCCGTGGATGGCCACGTGCCGCTCCGGCTCGGTCAGCGAAAGCTGGTGCGTCCGCCCGTCGAACGAGTAGCGACCATCGCGGATCCGGTTCGGCCACGGTGCCAGCACCTGCCCGGTGCAACCGGGGCAGACCTCGTCGGTCTGGTACCCGTCGAGCAGGTCGACACCGTTGTGCCGGTACGTCCGGAGCCCACCGCCGACCTCCACGATGACGGCCTCGTGGCCGGCGGCGGAGATGGTCCACTGGGCGCCGGAGAACGGGCGCGGATCGGGGCTTTCCATGCCGGCGACACTAACCGGTCAGGTCCGGTTGTCGCTCGACGCCGTCGCCGCCCGGTAGCGCAGCAGCGCCGGGAACGCGACAGCGAGCACCACCACGAGCACCGCGGAGGCGAGCCCACCGGCCACCCAGGCCACCCCGCCACCGAACCCGGCGGCCATGGTGCCGGCGCGCAGATCACCCAGGCGTGGGCCACCCGCCACCACCACCGTGTTCACGCCCTGGAGTCGGCCGCGCATCCGGTCCGGTGCGTAGACCAGCAGCATCGACTGACGCAGCACCGCGCTGATCAGGTCGGCGGCGCCGGCCACGGCGAGGAGCACGACCATCAGCCAGAGCTGGTGGGCCAACCCGGCGGCGGCGATCGCCAGGCCCCAGCCGACCACCGCCAGCACCAGGCCGAGCCCCTGCCGGCGGAGCCTGCCGATCCAGCCGGAGGTCAACCCACCGATCATCGAGCCGATCGCGATGGCGCTGTAGAGCAGACCGACCGAGCCACCGCCACCGAAGCGCTCGTGCGCGATCTCCGGAAAGAGGGCCCGTGGCATGGCGAGGATCATCGCGATCAGGTCCACCCCGAAGGACAGCAGCAGGACCGGGGTGGTGGCCAGGTAGCGGAACCCGTCGACGACGCTGGCCAGACCGGCACGCCGGACCTGGCCGTCGGCGCTGGGCTCGGGCGGGAGCGAGGGCAGCCGCAGCGCCGCCCAGAGCATCGCGGTGAACAGCACCGCGTCCAGCCCGTAGGCGATCGGCAGGACCACAGTGGTGTCCGACGAGGCGGAGAGGATCAGACCGGCGGCGAGCGGGCCGGCGACCGAGGCGGCGGTGAAGGTCGTGTAGTTCAGGGTGGTCGCGGACGCCACCAGGTCCTCCGGCACCAGCCGGGGCAGCATGGCGCTACGGGCCGGCGAGCTGATCGCGAAGGCCACCGACTGCAACGCCATCAACGCCAGCAGCAGCACCGGGCTGCCCACGTCCAGCACCGCCTGGAGCAGCAACCCGAGAGTGGATGCCCAGAGCAACAATGAGCCGCCAAGCAGCACCGCACGCCGGTCACGGGCGTCGGCGACCGCGCCGCCCCAGAGCCCGAAGACCAGCAACGGTACGAAGGCAGCCACGCCCAGCAGGCCCACCCAGAACGAGTCCCGGGTCAGGGCGTACATCTCCACCGGCACCGCGACGGCGGTGAACTGGAAGCCGAACATCGCCACCGTGTTGCCGAGCCAGAGCCGGCGGTACGCCGGAACCCGCAGCGGACGCACGTCGATCGCCCAGCGGCGCGCTGCGCGCGGCCGGGTCTCCCGCACACCCGTCACGGCGCCAACCGCTCGACGATCCAGCCACCCTCGTCGAGGCGACGGAAGCGGAGCCGGTCGTGCAACCGGCCGGCCCGGCCCTGCCAGAACTCCACCGACTCGGGTTGGACCCGCAGCCCTCCCCAGTGCGACGGGGTCGGGATCTCGGCCTGGTCGGCGAACCGCTCGACCGCCTCCTGGTACCGCTGCTCCAACGCCGCCCGATCCGACACCACCTGCGACTGCGGGCTGGCCCAGGCACCCAGTTGGGAGCCGCGCGGTCGGCTGGCGAAGTACGCCTCGCTCGTGGCACGGTCGACCGGCGTGACCCGTCCGGCGACCACCACCTGGCGCTGCATGGAAAACCACGGAAAGACCAGGCTGGCGTACGGGTTGGCGGTCGCCTCGACGCCCTTGCGCGACAGGTGGTTGGTGAAGAAGACGAAGCCCTCCGGGTCGTACCCCTTCAGCAGCACCGTCCGTCCGCTCGGCCGGCCGGCCGGGTCGGCGGTACCCACCACCATGGCGTTCGGTTCGGGTAGCCCGAAGGCCACCGCGTCGGCGAACCAGCTGTCGAACTGGGTGTGCCAGTCGGCGGCCAGGTCAGCCTCGGTCAGGCCCAGGTCCGCGGCGTACTCGTTACGCATCGCGGCCGGGGCGGGTGTGTCGCCCGTCACGTCCCACTCCTTCTCGGGGGCTCCACCAGCACCCTCCCGCGCTGACCAGCCCGCCCTGCCCAGTCTCACCGAGCCGGACGGAGAATGCGCGCCCGGGGATGTCGTGTGCAGCACAGTCGCAGCGGGTCGCGTATCCCTTACTCAGCAGGCAGTATGTTGCGAACACATCCCTGAGGGTCGCCTAAGGCGCTCGGCCGATCCGGGCCGGATGAGCGATCGGGCGCACCGACCAGATCCAGGAGAGCGACATGGCCGATTTCAAACCCGGGCTGGAGGGCGTCGTCGCCTTCGAGACCGAGATCGCCGAACCTGACCGTGAGGGCGGTGCGCTGCGCTATCGCGGAGTCGACATCGAGGATCTGATCGGCCAGGTGTCGTTCGGCAACGTCTGGGCGCTGCTCGTCGACGGCCGGTTCGGGCCGGGCCTGCCGCCGGCGGAGCCGTTCCCGGTGCCGGTGCACTCCGGTGACATCCGCGTCGACGTGCAGTCCGCGGTCGCCATGCTGGCCCCGTACTGGGGTCTCAACCAACTGCTGGACATCTCCGACGAGCAGGCCCGTGAGGATCTCGCCCGGGTCTCGGTGACCGCGCTCTCCTTCGTCGCCCAGTCCGCCCGCGGCCTCGGCCTGCCGGCGGTGCCGCAGAAGGAGATCGACAAGGCGCAGACCATCGTCGAGCGGTTCATGAAGCGCTGGCGCGGCGAGCCGGACCCGCGGCACGTCAAGGCTGTCGACGCGTACTTCATCTCGGCCGCCGAGCACGGCCTCAACGCGTCCACCTTCACCGCTCGCATCGTCGCCTCCACCGGTGCGGACGCGGCTGCCTGCATCTCGTCGGGCATCGGCGCCCTCTCCGGCCCGTTGCACGGCGGCGCCCCGTCGCGGGTGCTCAGCATGCTGGAGGCGGTGGAGCGCAGCGGCGACGCGGAGGGCTACGTCAAGGGCGTCCTCGACCGCGGTGAGCGGTTGATGGGCTTCGGCCACCGCGTCTACCGTGCCGAGGACCCGCGCGCCCGAGTGCTCCGGCGTACGGCCAAGGAGCTGGGCGCGCCGCGCTTCGAGATCGCCGAGGCGCTGGAGAAGGCCGCCCTCGCCGAGCTTCAGGCCCGCCGCCCGGACCGGGTGCTGGCCACCAACGTCGAGTTCTGGTCGGCCGTGGTGCTGGACTTCGCCGAGGTACCGGCGCACATGTTCACCTCGATGTTCACCTGCGCGCGGATGGGCGGCTGGAGCGCGCACATCCTGGAGCAGAAGCGCCTGCAGCGGCTGGTCCGCCCGTCCGCCCGCTACATGGGCCCGGAGACCCGTAAGCCGTCCGACGTCGAGGGCTGGGCGGCCATCCCGCACGGCGTCTGAGCTGATCGACAAGGGGCCCTTCCTCGACGCCGGACGTCGAGGAAGGGCCCCTTGTCCACGCCGCGCGTCGAAGAGTGGTCGTTGTCGTCGGTCACCGGAGCCGACTGTGGCGAAGGACTCAGACCGACCGCCGGGACCCCGCCCACCGTCGTCCGGTCCGGGTGCGAGGATGAGGGCCGGCAGTGTCGCCGGGCCCGCCCTCGCCCTTGCGGAAGGATCTTCAAGACCGTGGCTGACGCACCGATCATCCGGATTCCCGATGAGATCAAGCCCGCCGATGGACGCTTCGGCTGCGGCCCGTCCAAGGTCCGCCCGGAGGCGGTGTCCGCCCTCACCGAGGTCGCGACCACCTACCTCGGCACCTCGCACCGGCAGAAGACGGTCCGTGACCAGGTTGCCCGGCTGCGCTCCGGCATCGCCGAGTTCTTCTCGCTGCCCGAGGGCTACGAGGTGGTCATCGGCAACGGCGGCACCACCGCGTTCTGGGAGGTCGCCACCTTCGGCCTGATTCGCGAGCGGGCCCAGTTCGCCAGCTTCGGCGAGTTCGGCGCCAAGTTCGCCAAGTCGGTCAAGGACGCCCCGTTCCTGGGTGAGCCGACCGTCCGCAAGTCCGAGGCGGGCAGCGCGCCGACCCTGGTCGCCGAGTCCGGCGTGGACGCGTACGCGACGCCGCAGAACGAGACCTCGACCGGTGTGGCCGTCCCGATCAGCCGGGTGGCCGGTGCCGACGAGGGCGCGCTGCTGCTTGTCGACGCGACCTCCGGCGCGGGTGGCCTGGACGTCAACGTCGGTGAGACCGATGTCTACTACTTCGCCCCGCAGAAGTGCTTCGGCTCCGATGGCGGTCTGTGGCTGGCTCTGATGTCGCCGGCCGCACTGGACCGGGCCGCCGAGATCAAGGCGTCGGGGCGCTACATCCCCGCCTTCCTCGACCTGGTCACCGCAATCGACAACTCGCGGCTGGAGCAGACCTACAACACCCCGGCGCTGGCCACGATCTTCCTGGCCGCCGAGCAGACCGACTGGATGAACGCGCAGGGCGGCCTGTCCTGGGCGGCGAAGCGCACCGCCGAGAGCGCCGCAGCGGTCTACGGCTGGGCCGAGCGGTCCAGCGTGGCCACCCCGTTCGTCACCGACCCGGCGCTGCGCTCCAACGTGGTCGCCACCATCGACTTCGCCGACGGGGTGGATGCCACGGCGATCGCCAAGGCGCTGCGCGCCAACGGCATCGTGGACACTGAGCCCTACCGCAAGCTTGGTCGCAACCAGCTGCGGGTGGCGCTGTTCCCGGCCGTCGAGCCGGCAGATGTCGAGGCGCTCACCGCGTCCATCGACTACGTGGTCGAGCGACTCTGACGTTCGTCACGGTCGGTGTCCGTTGGAGCCTCCACGGACACCGACCGTGATCATCGCCGCAGCTCAGTCACGACATGCGGGGTGTCGCTTCCCCCACCCCGAGACAGATGCGCGTACGGTGGTCCGAGACGCCTGGGTGGCCGACTCGTGGTGTGCGGCCAGCGAAGCGGGACGGAGGCAACGTTATGCGCCCAGTACGCTTCGTCGCCCTCTCCGAGGACGGCCAGGCACTGGTGCTCGCCGACGAGGTTGGGCGCCTCCTGGCCCTGCCCATCGACGAACGCATCGCCGGTGTGATGCACCCCGAGCCGGGTGCCCCGCCGCTCGCGGTGGCACCGAGCACCGTCGACCCAATTCCCTCACTGTCCCCCCGGGACATCCAGGCCCGCATCCGCTCCGGTGAGTCCGCGGAGGACGTCGCCCGGATCGCCGGGGTGCCGGTCGACCGCGTGCTGCGTTACGCCGGCCCGGTGTTGCAGGAGCGGGCGATGCTCGCCCAGCACGCCCGGCGCACCCGACTCAAGGGCGCGGAGAAGCCCACCCCGCTCGCCGAGGTGGTCAACGGCCGGCTGAGCCAGCACGGCATCGACACCGAGAAGATCTCCTGGGACGCGTACCGGCGCGACGACGGCACCTGGCGGATCATCGCCACCTGGCCGTCGGGCAAGGCCACCGCGCAGGCCATCTGGGACATGGACAAGGCGCGACAGGTGGTCACGCCGCACGACGACATGGCGCAGTACCTGTGCGCCGAGCGGCCCACGCCGATCCTCGGCCAGGAGCCGGCACCCGAGCGCGGCGGGCACGCCCTGCCGGGCCCGTCGCGCGGCGAGCCGAGTCGTGGCGGGCACGGTCTGCCAGCGGCGTCCGAGCACCCGCGCCCTGGCCGTGATCCGATCCGGGCCGGCCGTGACGCCCTGCTCGCCTCCCTGGACCGTCCGCTCGGCGGTTCGTCGGGTCGCGGGCTGGAGCCGCGTACCCCGGCTGCCCTGGCCGGGTCGGACGCGCCCCGGCAGCGGCCGGTCGGTGGGGGTGCCGCCGCGCTGCTCGGCGGTGGCCAGGGCTCGGCCTTCGACGACGATTCGGACGCGCCCAAGGAGGTGCCGGCCGTGCCGTCGCTGGCGGTGCTGCGGCCTCGCCGCACGGGCGCCGCGGCGGCCACCGGCGGCGAGTCCACCGACGCCAACGGCAAGCCACGCAAGCGGCTGCCGAGCTGGGACGACGTGCTCTTCGGCAGCGGCCCGGCCGCCCGCGAATCCTCCTGACGCCTCGCGTTGACGGGTGACCCTGTGTCACCCGTCAACGCGCGCGTTCGAACATCAGCCCCCTGAGCGACACGGTCCGCCCGGCGATCTTGCACTTTCTGTCCAGACTCACTGGGCAATCCGCCCGTCTCGGCGACCGAAACTGCAAGATCGGCGCGGTGTAGCGGCCGTCTACGCATCCTCGTTGAGGGTCCTTCGTGCGGTTCGGCTGAGGGCGTTGACTCCGCGTACCGCTTCGGCGACGGCGCGGAAGTCCTTTTTGAGGATCGCACCGTGGTTGCTGGCGACCTTCGCCCCGATGGTGATGTGCGGGTTGCGGGCGGTCACCGCGTCGAGGCTGGCGCGGATCTGCTCCTGCTCGTCCCCGCGACTGCCGAGGGACGTTCCCGAGGCGACGACGTACCGCACCGGGACGCTGATGGCGTCCAGCACCGGGCCCAGTTCGCGCTCGCGGGAGAGTTCGCCCAGTTCGATGTTGCTGTCCGCCATCTGGTCGGCGTTCATCCGTGGGGTCAGGCCGGTCGGGCGGAGCAGCGGCATGAACAGGTTCATCCGTCGGAACATCCTGCGGATCCGTTGCGCCATGGCATCGTCGAGCCAGTCGTGCGGGAACGCGCCGTCGACCAGGACCGCGCCCAGGGCACGCTCCGGGTTCCGGTTGGCCCAGTGCGCCCCGACAACCGCTCCGTAGGACCAGCCCACCAGCAACACCTGGGCCACCCCCCGGGCGGCGAGTACGGCGTCGACGTCCCGGACGGCAGCTTCGAACGAGTAGTCGGCTGAGCGCTCCGACTTTCTGCCGCGAGCCCGCTCGTCGTAGGTGATGTGCCGGAACTCGGTGCCCAGTTCGGCGATGACCCGCCGCCAGTAGCCCTGGGTGGCGAACTGGCCGTTGAGGTAGACCACCGGGATGCCGGGGCCACCGGTGTCGGTGACGGCCAGGGCCGTGTCGTCGACCGACACCATGCCGGTCCACGGGGTAGCTGGGTTCATGTCGTACTCCTGTCGCCTGGTCGTGGTGGGGTTCAGAGGCTCCGGGCGGTGATGTCGCCCTGGGAGGTGGTGGCGCGGATGTCGAGCGTCGTGGTGCCGTCGTTCTTGAGGGCGTTGCTGACCCGGCCGTGGCCGGTGCCGGCGTCGAGTGCGGCGGAGACGCCGGCGGCGGCACCGACCGAGATGTCGCCGGACTGGGTGCTGAGCACGACCGCGCCGCGCACGGCCTCGGCGATCCGGATGTCACCCCGGGCGGTGCTGATCTCGGCGGGGCCGTTGAGCCGGCCGACCTCGACGTCGCCGTCGATCGCGGTGAGCCGCAGGCTTGCGACCTCGTCGATCTTGATCTGGCGGTACGCCCCGTCGAAGGCCATGTCGCCGAGACGCCCGACGCCGCGAAGTTCCGCGCTGGCGGTCCTGGCCTTGATCGTCGAGCCGGCGGGGAGCTGAACTGTCACCTCCAGCGACCCGGACGGGCCGACGAGCGGGTTGCCGGGGGCCGAGGCCGTGATCCGCAGGACGCCGTCGGTGTAGGCGACAGTGGTCTGCTCGGCGGCCCTGGTGTCGCGCTTCTTCGAGGGGTCGCTGGGCAGAACCTCGACGACGGTGTCGGCGCGGTCCGCGGCGATCAACTGGATCCGTCCGGCGGGGATGTCGAGGACGGCCGAGATGGGGGCGGGGGTGTCGAACGTCTGCATCGTGTTCTCCTGCGTTGGCAGTTCTTTCTGACAACAGAAACGCTACGTTGCTTTCCAGATTCGGGCAACAAGTCTGTTGCGTTGGAGTTGTATAAATGCAGCTCAGAGTTCATAAAGTGTTGCAACGATCCCGGAGATAACGCAACGACGTAGGTCGCAACCGTTGCAACAGGCGGAGGGTGAACGCTATGGTGGGGCAGTCAGCGGACGCGACGAGGAATCACCGGGGAGATCGTGATGCCGGGAGGCAGACTCAGTCAGCAGGAGCGCCAGCAGATCGCGCTGGGGCTGATCGACAGCCTCCCCTACGCGGAGATCGCCCGGCGCCTCGACCGTCCCACGTCGACAGTCACCCGCGAGGTGATGCGCAACGGCGGCCCCACCGCCTACCGCGCCGAGCTGGCCCACCGCGCCACCGAACGTCGCGCCCAGCGGCGCAGGACAGTCACCTCACCGGGGGCCAGCGCGCTCCCTCAGGAGCATGGACGTGACGCCGGGGCCGTGGCGGAGTACGGGGAGACGTTCACCACGGTCCTCATGGCTTCGGGCCTGCCCAAGATGGCGGCCCGGGTCCTGACCCACCTGTTCATCACCGACTCGGCCAGCCTCACCGCGTCACAGCTCGCCCAGCGCCTCCAGGTCAGCCCGGCGTCCATCTCCAAGGCCATCACCTTCCTGGAGAGTCAGAGCCTCGTCCGCCGGGAACGCGACGAACGCCGCCGCGACCGCTACGTGGTCGACGACGAGCTGTTCTACCAGGCGACGATCGCCAGCGCCCGGGCCAACGACCAGCTCGTCGCAACCGCGCGCCAGGGCGTCGCCATTCTCGGCCCGCAGACCCCCGCCGCCGCCCGCCTGGAGAACATCGCCCGTTTCCTCGACTTCATCAGTGAGAGCGTCGTCCGCGCCGCCGAGCAGGGCCGCGCGGTGCTTCACACCGGGACCCAACCCGCTGCCCAGGCCACCGGGCAACCGGATCGGCGGTGACCGACTGGCGGGCGGGTCAGCGGTGTCGCTGCCGCTGCCCGGGGCGGGCCGCCGGAAGGGCCAGACCGGCGGCGTGCAGCACGCCCTCCACCCGCACCCGCTCGATCTCCTGGTCGACGCCCTCCAGCTCGGCGAGGTGCTCGGCGATGCCGAGGGCGCGGCAGGCGAGACGAAGCCGGTCGTCGTACGCCTGGAGCAGCGCGCTGTGCCAGACCATCGAGCGACCGCTACCGCCGACCCGCTGACCGCCGAGACGGCGCAGGTCGGCGGCGAGCTGCTCCAGCGGCCGGCGGTCAACGCTGTCGAACTCGCTGAGGTCGATGTCCCGGGTCAGCGCGTCGGCCTCGATGGCACGGTCGAGTCTGGCGATCGTGCGCTTCTCCCGTCGGCGGTCACGCCACTCGGACCAGCCGCAGACCACCCGGTCGAGAATCTCGTCGTAGCAGAAGAGCAGGGCGAACGCCGCCGGCAGCGTGGCCACGGCGAGAAACGCCAGGGCCAGCATCAGCGCGTGTCCGACTCCCACGCATCGACGCTAAGCCCCACCGTGCCACCCCGCCAGCGATTTGGCCGCATCCGAGCAATCCGCGCAACCGGACGCGGCCGGAGCTGGTGGTAAACCTCAGCAGTCGGTGGAGGTGACGTAGAAGCGGGGCATCGGCAGCACCCGGAAACGCAGCCGGGCACCGGAGTGGCGGAGCTGCCAGGTGAGGGCGATCACCGCGGCGGCCAGCGAGATGAGCCCACCCATCCAGATGCTGGCACCGGCACCGTAGTGCTCCGCGACCCAGCCGATCAGCGGCGCGCCGACCGGGTTGGTACCCAGGAACACCAGCACCCACAGCGCCATCACCCGACCCCGGAAGGCCGCGTCCACGCCCAACTGGACCCGCTGGTTGGCGGCCTGGGCGAAGAAGACCATGAAGAAGCCGGTCGGCACCAGCAGGACCACGACCAGCCAGTACGTCGAGGCGAGACCGACCAGGGTGCCGAAGCTGGCGCAGGCGATCGCCGCGCCGAGCACCAGCCAGACCGACGGCCGGCTGCGTCGACCGGTGCCGCTGAGCGCGCCGCCGAGCGCGCCCACGGCCAGCGCCGTGCTGAACAGGCCGAAGGAGGCCGCACCGGTGTGGAAGACCGTCTTCGCCAGCGCGGCGAGGGTGAGCTGGAAGTTGAACAGCGACATGCCGATCACCGACATGACAGCCATCGGCAGCAGCAGGTCGGGTCGACGGGACACGTACCGCAGCCCGTCGATGACCTTTGCGGACGCCCGCTCGTCGCGGGGCAGCAGGGCGTCGCGGTGCAGGTCGGCCGTCCGCATCCGGACCACGTTGACCAGGGGCGCGACCGAACTGAGGGCGGTGAACAGGAAGACCGGGCCCACGTCGAACGCGGCGATCGCCAGGCCGGCGACGGCCGGGCCGACGATCCGCGCCGAGTTGAACACGGCGGCGTTCAGCGACAACGCGTTGGGCAGCAGCGGCGTGCCGACGAGTTCGGAGACGAACGCCTGCCGGACCGGGGTCTCCACGGCGTTGGCCGTGCCGAGCAGGGCGGCGAAGGCGAAGACGTGCCAGAGCTGCACCAGGTCGGTGAGGACCAGCACCGCCATGCCGAGCGCCAGCACACTCCAGAAGGCGTTGGCGACGAAGAGCAGCACCCGCTTGTCGTACCGGTCGGCGAGCCGGCCGGAGAACAGGGTGAGCAGCAGCACCGGGGTGAACTGACAGGCGGTCACCACACCGAGCGCGGTCGCCGAGTTGTCGGAGAGGTCGAGGACGAGCCAGTCCTGGGCGATGAACATCATCCAGACACCGATCAGTTTGATCAGTTGCCCGGATGCGAAGAGCCGGTAGTTGCGGACCTGTAGGGACTGGAACATCGTGCTCAGCTTGGCCTGCACTCTTGGTGCGCCTCCTCGGACGTACGCGTCATCGACAGGTGACGGCACGGACCCGGTGGCGCGGGCGCGGCTCAGGCGCGAGCGAGCTGCTGAAGAATCTGGGCGGCCCTCTGCAGGGTCTCCCGTTCGTCCTCGTCGAGCGCGGCCAGCCGGTGGGCCAGCCATTCGTCGCGGGCCCGCTCGAACTGGTCGAGCACGGCCTGCGCTCCTTCGGTCGCCGCGAGGATGACCTGCCGCCCGTCGGTCGGATGGGGTGTCCGCTGCACAAGGCCGCGGTCCTCCAGCTTCCCGACGATCTTGGTCATCGTCGGCGGCTGCACCCGCTCCACGTCGGCCAGCTCACGGGGTGTCATCGCGCCCGCCAGCCGCAGGCTGGTGAGCGCGGAGACCTGGGTGACCGTGAGGTCGCCGACCGGTCGGGCCTGTCGGACCCGCCGGTTGAGTCGGGTGATCGCATCACGCAGCTGGGGAGCCAGCTGCGCCGGTGGCACGCGTTCCGCCGTCACCGTCCGCTCCGTCACAGTAGTTAGCTTAACTAATGAGCATGGCTAACGACATCCGTTATGACCAGGCTCACGAGGGGATTCAGATGGTACGGGCGGGGAATCCTGATCGACTCCCCGCCCGGACGAGACCTCAGAGCACCAGGGACTCGATCGGCCCACGCAGGAAGTACAGCACGAACAGCACGGCCACCCCGTACAGCAACGGGTGGATCTCCCGGGCCTTGCCCCGCGCCAGCTTGACCACCACGAAGGTGATCAGACCGGCGCCGATCCCGTTGGAGATCGAGTAGGTGAACGGCATCAACACGATGGTGAGGAAGGCCGGAATGGCGATCTCGTAGTCGGACCAGTCGATCGTCCGGACCCCTGTCATCATCAGGAACCCGACCACCACCAGTGCCGTCGACGCCGCCTCGAACGGCACGATCACGACCAGCGGCGCCAGGAACATCGCGAGCAGGAAGAGCACGCCGGTGACCAGGTTGGCCACACCGGTCCGGGCACCCTCCGCGACACCGGCGGCGCTCTCGATGTACGACGTGTTGCTGGAGGTGCTGGCCGCACCGCCGGCCGCCGCCGCGATCGAGTCGACAAGCAGGATCTCCTTGGCCTTCGGCGGAGTGCCCTGCTCGTCGAGCAGGCCACCCTCCTGGCCGACCGCGACCATCGTGCCCATGGTGTCGAAGAAATCCGTGATCAACAGCGTGAAGATGAACATCAGCACGACCAGCCAACCGGCTCGGCCCCACGAGTCCAACACGTTGAACTTGCCGAGCAGCGACAGGTCCGGCAGGTCGACCACCGACTTCGGCAACTCCGGCACGTTCAGCGACCAGCCCTTCGGGTTGGGCTGACCGTTGACGAACGACGGGCCGATGTTGCCGATCGCCTCCACGATCACCGCGAGCACCGTCGAGGCGAGGATGCCGATCAGGATCGCGCCCTTCACCCGACGGACCACCAGCACCAGCGTGATCAGCAGGCCCACCACGAAGACCAGCATCGGCCAGCTCACCAGCTTGCCGCCGATGCCCAGGCCGACCGGAACTGTGGTGTTGGCATCGTCCGGGATGCGCCGGACGAAGCCGGCGTCCACCAGGCCGATGATGGTCAGGAACAGACCGATGCCGACCCCGATCGCACTCTTCATCTGGGTCGGCACCGAGCGGAACACAGCGGTCCGCAGACCGGTCAGCACGAGCACCGCGATGATCAGACCCTCGATCACCACCAGGCCCATCGCGTCTGCCCACGTCATCTCGGGGGCGATCTCGTACGCCACGAGCGCGTTGACACCCAGGCCGGCGGCGAGCGCCAGCGGGAACCGGCCGACCACACCCATCAGGATGGTCATCAGGCCGGCGACCAGCGCGGTCGCGGCAGCCAGCGCGGGAATCGGGAGGCTCTTGCCGTCACCGTCGACGGCGCCACCCAGGATCAGCGGGTTGAGCACCACGATGTACGCCATCGTGAAGAAGGTCGCCAGACCACCGCGTACCTCACGGCTCAACGTCGAGCCACGGGCGGAAATCTCGAAGAACCGGTCGAAACCGTTACGCGGAGGGGCGGAGTTGGAAGGTGTGCCGTTCTCGGGCGGCGCTACGGCCATCAGGTCCTCGCAGGTGATCTTCCAGTTGTCGCGCGCATCGTCCCAGATCGTCGGTGGGCAGGGGAAGTAGATCCCGTACGCTTGCCGGATGCCGAACGAGCAGCCACCGCGGCCCGCACCACTGGATCCGCCGATGGTGCCGTTCGCCCTCGCCGGGTTGATCGCGTGGGCGGTGGCCGGGCTGGTCCTGCTGATCTTCTTCAGGGGCTGGCTGACCGACCACGGTCACCAGAACTGGCTCTGGACCTGCCTCGCCGGTTTCCTGTGGGGTTTCCCGGGCCTCGCCGTGATGATGCGGCACGACGCCAACCGACGCCGCCGCCGCGCGAGGTGAGCTGGCCGCCACGCCGGAGCACTCCGGCGCGGACGATCAGGAGTGCTCGTACGGCTCCGCCGGCTCAGCGGCCTCCACCGAGCCCGGGGCCCGGCTGACCGACATGGCCTCCACCGCGCTGTCGTCGTAGATGGTGGGCAGCTCGTCGACAGCGGTCTCGGCCACCTCGATCAACGTCTCGGAGTGTGCGCCGCACCCGTGGTCGGCGCTCACCACCCGGCCGTCGTCGGGAGCGTAGAAGTTGCCGCACGCCCCGAATGCCTGCCGCATGGCACCTGCCAGCGGCAGGTAGAAGCCGCAGGTGCCGCAGCGGGCGGCGGCCGGAGCGGCGGACGAGATGGCCGCGGCGGGGCCGTGGTCACCTTCGTACCAGCGCTGCGCCGTGTCGATGCGACCCTCCCGGGAGAGCACGCGGGCGCGCCCGAGCCCCAACTCCCAGGCCGTCTCCTCGACCGCCGGGTCGTCGGAGAGCAGGTAACCGGGGACAAGTCGATCGTCGTCGGGCGAGGTCGGGAGCAGGTCACCCGGACCCAGGTCGCCCGGCTTGAGCCGCTCCTGCCAGGGCAGCCAGCCGGGCGCGAGCAGCGCGTCCGGGCCGGGCAGCAACACCGTCTCGCAGATGGTCACGGTCTTGCTGCGCGACACCCGGGTGACGGTGACCGCCCAGCGCCAGCCGTTGTAGCCGGCGAGGCGACATTCGAAGTAGTGGGTAACCAGCCGATCGCCCTCGGCAACGACCTGCAGGTGGTCGCCGACATCGTCGGCGTCCACCTCGGTGATGCCAGCGCGGGCCACCTCGACGGCGGCGGCGCAGACCTGGTCGAGACGGGCGGCACGGGTGGAGACGGGCCTGGTCACCCGACCATTGTTCCCCATGCGCCTCGCAGGGGTGACAGGGACTCCCGGGGAACCTTTCCCAGCGGTGGTGCGGCGTACCCGGATCAGATGGGCGAGGATGGTGCACATGCCGTCGTACTCCCGCTCCGGGCGATCCGTCCTCGGGCGGACCGTCGGCACCGGCATTCGCGCCATCCGTCTGCTGTTGCGTGGTTCGGTGGGTAGCGGCCGCTGGGTGACCCGCCGGGCCGGTCGGGCCCGCGCCCGGGGTGCCGGCGGCGAGGTCGGCATGGTTCGCCTGTTCGACCTGCACGCGCTCTCCTGCGCCGGTGACACCCTGATCGCCATCGGTCTGGCCGGCACGATCTTCTTCAACGTGCCGCTCGGCGAGGCTCGCAGCAAGGTCGCGCTCTACCTGCTGGTGACCATGGTGCCGTTCGCGATGCTCGCCCCGGTGGTGGGCCCGCTGCTGGATCACTTCCGACACGGCCGGCGGTACGCCCTGGCGGCGACGATGCTCGGGCGCGCCTTCCTGGCCTGGTTGATCTCCGACTACATCCACGGCTTCGGGCTCTATCCGGCCGCGTTCGGGGTGCTCGCGCTCTCCCGGGCGTACGGCGTGGCCCGATCCGCGGCGGTGCCCCGGTTGCTGCCGGAAGGGCTCGGTCTGTCGCAGGTGGGTGCCCGGGCCAGCGTCTACGGCACCGTCGCGGGTGCGCTGGTGGCGCCGATCGGGTTGGCCGCGTTCTGGTTCGGGCCGCAGTGGCCGTTGCGGGTCGCGTCGGTGATCTTCCTGGTCGGCATGGTGATCTCGTTGCGGCTGCCGCCAAAGGCCGACTCGGAGCCACCGGAGCGGGTCCCCCGGCCACTGCGCGCGCTGGGCCGCCGCCGTGGCGACCGGCCGCTGGGCCGGGGCCGACCGTCCGGCCGGCTGGTGATCGCCACCCTGATCGGCGCGGCGACGCTACGCGCGCTCTACGGCTTCCTGCTGCTCTTCCTCGCCTTCGCGATCAAGAAGGGCGACCTGACCACAGTGGTGTTCGGCCGGGATCTGGGCGCCGAGTGGGCGTTGGGCGTGGTCGGCGGCGCGCTCGCGGTCGGCACCTTCCTGGCCACCGCCATCGGCACCCGGCTGCGCATCCACCGGCCGACCGCCATCCAGTCCAGCAGCATGATCATCGTGGCCGGGGTGGCGGTGCTCGCCGTCATCCAGTTCTCGCTGCTGATGGTCGCCCTGCTCTGCCTTGTCGCCGCGCTGGCCAGCGGGATAGCGAAGCTGGCGGTGGACGCCTCGATCCAGGAGCGCATCCCGGAACGGTTGCGGGCCAGTTCCTTCGCCCACTCCGAGACGGTGCTGATGCTCGCCTTCGTCGCCGGCGGTGGGCTCGGGCTGGTGCCGTTCGACGGCCGGATGGGCATCGCCGTGGCCGCCGGGGTCGGCGTACTGGCGGCGATCCGGGGTGTGCTGGCCGCCGCCCGGCTGCGCGGTGAAAAGCTGGCCGGCCGACCGCTCGGTGACGACGAACTGACCGAGGACGAGCCGGCGGACGAGCCCGGGGACCCCACACCGACCTCACCGGCCCCGGCCCAGACCAGCTCACCGCAGTACGACGACCCGAGCCTCGCCCCGCCGGGCTACCACATCTACCGCCCGTCGTCGGCCGTTGGCGGCCCGGGTGGCGGGGCCGACGACGAAACCCGCCGCGAGTCCCCCGGCTCAGTCTCGTGACCGGGCTGCTCGTGGTGACGGCGGTTCCAGCCGAGGCGGACGCGGTCCGCTCCGGGCTGACCGACCCCAGCGTGACCGTCACCCCGATCGGTGTGGGCCCGGCCCTCGCCGGTGCCGCCACCGCCCGGCTGCTGGCGCTGGCAGAGGCCGCCGGTCGTCCGTACCGTGCGGTCGTCAGCGTCGGCGTGGCCGGCGGCTTCACCGGGCGGGCCGAGGTCGGCGACACGGTGCTCGGCACCGCCAGCATCGCCGCCGACCTGGGTGCCGAGTCGCCCGACGGCTTCATCCCGGTCGACGAGCTGGGCATGCCGCCCGCGTTGCTCGTTGCGGGCAGCAGGGTGCCGGCGGACCCGGGCCTGCTGGCGGCACTGCGGGCCGCCCTCCCGACGGCCACCGCCGGCCCGGTGCTCACGGTCAGCACCGTCACCGGCACCACGGCCAGCAGCGACGAGCTGCGCCGGAGGCATCCGGAAGCGGTCGCCGAAGCCATGGAGGGGTACGGCGTGGCGGTCGCCGCGGCTCAGGCCGGGGTGCCCTTCGCCGAACTGCGCACGATCTCCAACCCGATCGGCCCCCGCGACCGGGACGCCTGGCGGCTGCGCGAAGCCCTGGCCGCCCTGACCGCAGCAGCCCCGGCACTGCGCTGACCCGGCCGACGCTCAGGAGAAGCGGCGCTTGCCAGGATGGCCCAGGCGCAGTGCGGCAGCGCGGCGCGCCTCAGATCTCTCGGCCAACTGCCGCTGACTCAGATCGGCCCGCCGACGCAGAGCGCGGAGCGCCGGACCGAGATCGACCCCGCTGCTCTCATCCGTGTGGTCACTCGCCTCGGTCACAGACCGATGCTCCCCGCTGGTCAGCGCACTATCAACACCCCGGCCAGAGCTGTGGACAAAGCTGTGGACAACCGCTCGGGTCGGTGGACGACCGCCCTGAGCCCAGTGCGATTCGTTTGCGATATCAGCTCCAAAGGGAATCCGAGACAGGTGCCCGACCCCCGCGTCACAACGGGCCGGCACCCACGCTGCTGCCGGCGACCGGCCACGGCCCGGGCCCACCAGCCGGTCATCACGGATCTCCGACGCGGATCACACCGGGTGGGGTGGGCGCGGGTCGCGAGGCGGGCGCGGGACTACCGTGAGGGTGTGGCGCTCTCCCTGGCGATCTCGCCCTGCCCCAACGACACGTTCGTCTTCCACGCGCTGGTACACGGGCGGGTGCCCGGCGCACCGCCGGTCGAGGTGACGTACGCCGACGTGGACGTCACCAACACGGCGGCCGAGCGGGGCGCGTTCGACCTGGTGAAGGTGAGCTTCGCGGCGCTGCCCTGGCTGCTCGACGACTACCACCTGCTGCCCTGCGGCGGCGCCCTCGGTCGCGGTTGTGGTCCGCTGGTGCTCACCCGGGGCGACCGCGACGGCGGTCCGGACCGCACCGACCTGACCGGTGCCACTGTGGCGGTGCCGGGTGACCGGACCACCGCTTACCTGCTGTTCCGGCTCTGGTCGGCCGGGCGGCCACCGGCCCGGATCGAGGTGGTGCCGTTCCACGAGATCATGCCGGGCGTGGCGGCTGGGCGTTACGACGCTGGGCTGGTCATCCACGAGGCCCGGTTCACCTACCACCGGCACGGCCTGAGCGCCCTCGTCGACCTCGGCGAGTGGTGGGAGGCCGACACCGGCCTACCCATCCCCCTCGGCGCGATCCTGGCCCGACGCGGGGCGGTCGACCCGCAGGCCGCGGCCGGTTGGGTCCGCGAGTCGGTCCGGCAGGCCTGGGCGGACCCGGCGGCCAGCCGGGAGTACGTGCTGGCGCACGCCCAGGAGATGGAACTCGACGTGGTCGACCGGCACATCGGCCTCTACGTCAACGAGTTCACAGCCGACCTGGGCGAGGCCGGTTTCGCCGCGGTGGCGGCACTGCTCGACCGGGCCGCCACCGCCGGCCTGGTGCCTCAGACCTCCAGCTCGCGGGCCACCGCGTGGACCAGCTGAGCGATCTTCTGCGCGGACTTCTTGTCCGGGTACCGACCCCGGCGCAGGTCCGGCTGGACCTTCGCCTCCAGCACCTTGATCATGTCTTCGACCAGGCCGTGCAGTTCCTCAGCCGGCCGACGGCGCAGCTCCGACATCGACGGCGGCGCGTCCAGCAGTTTGACCCCCATGGCCTGCGAGCCCCGGCGGCTGTCCACCACGCTGAAGTCGACCCGCTGGCCACCCTTGAGGTCGGTGACACCCGCCGGCAGCGCCCCCTTGGGCAGGAACACGTCGCCGCCCTCGTCACTCGTGACGAAGCCGTATCCCTTGGCCGTGTCGTACCACTTCACTCGACCCGTAGGCACCTGAAAACCCCTGCTTCACTTGAGCCGCTACTGCTCCAAGGCTAGCTGGATCATCCGGTCGAGCGCCGCTGGGAATTCGGTGAGCTCGTCCAGCACCACTTCCGCCCCGGCCGCGCGCAGCTCATCGGAGGAGCACGGGCCGGTCGCCACACCGATGCCGGGCACCCCGGCCGCCGCCGCCGCCACCATGTCCGCGACATGGTCACCGACGTAGTGGGTGGCGCCGTGCTCCCGCAGAGCGGTCGCCTTCTGCTCGGCGAACAGGTCGCCGGCCAACTCGTCGACAGTGAGACCGAGGTGGTCCAGGTGCAACCGGGCCAGCCGGCCGATCTTGGACGTGACGACCAGCACCCGGCCACCGCGCGCACGGATCGCCTCGATGGCCTCCCGCGCGCCGGGCAGCAGGAGCGTCGGGGTGATCGCGTACGCCGGGTACAGCTCGCGATACACCCGCACGGCAGACTCGACCTGATCCGGCGGGAACCAGTGCGCGATCTCGGTACGCAGCGGCGGCCCGAGCCGGGACACCGCCAGCTCGGCGTCGACCGGCACACCGGTCCTCGCGGTCAACGCCCGGTACGCCGCGGCGATGCCGGGGCGGGAATCCACCAGGGTCATGTCGAGGTCGAATCCGACGGTCAGTGCGGGCATGTCGAGAAACGTACCGGCTACTCCCAGCCGACCGGACGTCCGAGGGGCGCGGAAGCCCGGTGCCGGGCTAGCGTGGAAAGACGATGACCACCTCACTCGCCGACCACCTGCGGTCGCTGCCCGACGAGTCACTGGCCGCGCTCCTCCAACTGCGGCCCGACCTCGTCGTGCCCGTGCCGGCCGACGTCTCCGCCCTGGCCATCCGGGCCCAGTCCCGGGTCTCCGTGGCCCGCGCGCTGGACGGCCTGGACCAGTTCACCCTCCAGATCCTCGACGCCGCCCGCCTCACCCGGAACCCGGACGACGCCACCACGGCCATCGACGCCGTGCTCGCGATGGCGACCGCCGGGCCGCACCCGCCGGCTCCGACGGCCGTCCGGGCCGCCGTGGGCCGACTGCGTGCGCTCTTCCTGCTGTACGGCCCGGAGCACGCGCTCCAGGTGTTGCCCGCCGTCGACGAGGTCTCCCCGTACCCCGCTGGGCTCGGCCGACCGGCCGCGGAGCTGGACCCGCGTGCGGCCGCGCTCTGCGCGGACCCGGCGAAGCTGCGACGGACGGTGCTCGCCGCCCCGCCCTCGGCCCGGGCGATCCTGGACCGGTTGGCGGCCGGCCCACCGGTGGGCAGCGTGCCGCCGGGGGCGTTGCAGGCGCCGCCGCTCGGCGCGGCGGACCCGGTCCTCACCGACCCGACGAACGGTGGCGCGCCGACCGGCTCCCCGGTGCGGTGGCTCGTCGACAACCGGCTGCTGGTCCCGGCGACGACCGGCTCGTCCACGGCCAGCGGGACTGTGGAGCTGCCCCGCGAGGTCGGCCTGCTGCTGCGCCGCGACAGCGGCCCCCTCGGGCCGCTGCGTACCAGCCCGCCGCCGGTGGCCGCCGCGCCGCGCGAGCCGAAAGCGGTCGACTCGGCCGGAGCCGGGCAGTCCATGGAGGTGGTCCGGCACACCGAAGGGCTGCTGGAGCAGCTCGCCGACGAACCCGCGCCGGTGCTGCGTTCGGGTGGCATCGGTGTACGGGACCTGCGCCGGTTGGCGCGTACCGCCGGGCTGGACGAACCGACCACCGCACTGCTGCTGGAGGTGGCGTACGCGACGGGGCTCCTCGGTGAGCTGGAGATGCCCGGTGCGACCACCGGCCGGTACGGGGCGGATCAGCAGGTGCTGCCGACCGGCGGGTACGAGGTGTGGCGGGCCGCCTCGCTGGCCCAACGGTGGGAGCAGCTCGCCCGAGCGTGGCTGACCATGACCCGGCAGGTGGGGCTGGTGGGCCGCCGTGACGACCGGGACCGGCCGATCACCGCGCTCTCCGCCGAGGCCGAGCGGGCCAGCGTGCCGGCCACCCGACGGGCGGTGCTCGGCGTACTCGCCGATCTGGAGCCGGCGACGGCGCCCACCCCGGAAGAGGTGCAGGAGCTGCTGGACTGGCGGTCTCCCCGTCGCAGCCGGGGCCGGGACGCCGCGCACCGGGAGGTGCTGGCCGAGGCCGCACAGCTGGGCGTGACGGGGCTGGGGGCGCTCACCTCGTACGGTCGGCTGCTGCTGGGGGACCTGACGTCGACCGACGAGCGGGGTGACGACCCGCTGGGCGTGCACGCCGACGTCGAGAGCGGTGACCCGTCCAGCACCGCGCGGGCGCTGGACGCCCTGCTGCCCGCACCGGTCGACCACTTCCTGGTGCAGGCCGACCTGACAGTGGTGGTGCCCGGCCCACCCGAGCCGGCGCTCGCCGTCGAGTTGGAGGCGATGACCGAGCTGGAGTCGGCCGGCGGGGCCAGCGTGCACCGGGTCACCACGGCGAGCGTGCGGCGGGCCCTGGATTCCGGCTACACGGCCGACGACCTGCACGACGTGTTCCGGCGTCGGTCACGTACCCCGGTGCCGCAGGGGCTCACCTACCTGATCGACGACGTGGCCCGTAAGCACGGCGGGCTGCGGGTCGGCCTGGCCGGGGCGTACCTGCGCAGCGACGACGAGACGCTGATCAGCGAGGTGCTGGCCGACCGGCGGCTGGAGTCGTTGGCGCTGCGCCGGCTCGCGCCGACGGTGCTGTGTACGCAGTACCAGGTTGGTCGGCTGCTGGGTGCGCTGCGCGACGCGGGGTACGCCCCGGTGCAGGAGGACGGCACCGGCAGCACTGTGCTGGCCCGGCCGCGAATCCGGCGGGCCCCGCCCCGGGTGTCGGTGACCACCCGGACGATCGATCCGCTGGCCGCACCGAAGCTGCCCATGCCCCGGCTGCTCGGCGTGGTGGAGCACATCCGTCGCGGCGACGCGGCGGCACGGGCCGCCCGACGGGCGCCTGCCGTGGTGCGCGGCGGTGCGCCCGGGCTGGGCGGCGGCCCGGTTCCGGCGCACACCCACAGCGAGGCACTGGCGGTGCTCCAGCAGGCGGTCCGGGACAAGGCGCTGGTCTGGGTGGGCTACGTCGACGCGCACGGGGCGACGGCGTCACGCCTGCTCAAGCCGGTCTCGATCGGTGCCGGCTACCTGCGGGCCGAGGACGAACGGACCGAGATGCTGCACACGTTCGCGCTGCACCGGATCACCGCGGCGGTGGTGGCGGACTGACCGACGGTGCCACCGCGCGGACGCCGTCGGTCAGCGGCGACTGCGGCGTACGGTGCCGACCACCGAGATGATCAACAGCAGCGCGAAGCCGGCACCGGCGGACTCGCCGATGGAGTCGACGAAGCCCTGCTGAAGCACCAGCCAGCCGAAGAGGAACCACCCGAGCAGGAGTGTCGCCGCGACGACGTACGCGATCACCGTCGCTCGGGACACCTCGTCGGGTGGTGCGTGTTCGTGCTCCGCGATCACGTCACGGTCGACCGTCATGCCCAGCCTCCCCGCCCGGTCCGGCCCTGGACTCCAAGGGTGACACTCGTTGGTCCGGTCGGACAGGGGGTTATCGCCGCGATTCGCTCCGTGTCACTCAGGTGCCGGGGCGTCGGCCGATCAGCACCACCCGGGTGCCGACCTTGCCGAGCTCCCACATCCGGACGGCGTCGGCGTGCAGCAGGTTGACGCAGCCGTGCGAGCCGATCGACTTGTCGTGCAGGTAGGTGGTGGTTTCGTGGAAGCCCATCCCCTGGGTGAAGTGCTGCCAGTACGGCAGCCACACCTCGTACGGGTTGGACCACTCCTTGGGGTTGCGGTAGTTGACGGCGTACGTGCCGGCCGGGGTGCGGTAGCCGGACATGCCGGTGCGGGTCACCGTCGGCGCCATGATCACCTTGCCGCCGCGGAGCGCCCAGACGGTCTGCCGGGTGAGGTCTACGCAGAACGTGGTGCCGCTGCCGGCCTTGCACCGGGTCGTGTCGGTGGTGGCGAGGCGCTGGGCCACGTCGAGGGTGGTTGGTCCGGCGCGACCCTCGACGGGGCGAATGCCGTACCTCTTCTGGAACTTCTTGATCGCCGCGCAGTCGGCGGCGGACTGCCGGCCGTCCACTGTCACCGCCCCGAACCCGCCCAACCGGGCCAGGTGGGTCTCCACCGCCCGCTGGTGCTGCCCCTGGGGGCAGCCGGCGACTGTCGGCGTACCGGTGCCGGGGGTCGTGGTGGGTGCCGGGCGGGTCGGCTTCGGCGTGGGTTTCCGCGTGGGTTTCGGGGAGGGTTTCGCGGTGGGCGCGGCCGGGGTGGGCCGGCCGTGCTGGTCGGACCCGGACGTGTCGCCCGCCCCCGTTGCCTGTTCCGCCGCACCGGCTGGGGCGGCTCCCCCGCCACCACTCCCGCCGGACTGCGGATCGAACGCGCACGCTCCCGCGCCGACCAGCACGACCACCACGAGGGCAACCAGCCGGGAGGCGATCCGAACATGCTCCATGGGCCCTCCCCAGACAGTTGTCCCTTTACTAGACGTTCGTGAGTGCCATCACGGTTGCGTCTGGTGAGCATCTTTCTTCCGCCGTCCCGCACCGTGCAACACTGGATGGTCGGCCAGCAGCGGGTATGCGACCCGTTCCGGCCGGTCGGCCAACCGAGGAGAGGACGCTGGCGTGAGCGGTGGACCACTGATCGTGCAGTCGGACAAGACCCTGCTGCTGGAGATCGACCACCCCGACGCGCAGGCCTGCCGGATGGCGATCGCGCCGTTCGCGGAGCTGGAACGCTCGCCGGAGCACGTGCACACCTACCGACTGACCCCGCTGGGTCTGTGGAACGCCCGCGCGGCGGGGCACGACGCCGAGGGAGTGGTGGATTCGCTGCTCAAGTACTCCCGCTACCCGGTGCCGCACGCGCTGCTGGTGGACGTGGCCGAGACGATGGACCGGTACGGCCGGCTCCAGCTCGCCAACGACCCGGCGTACGGGCTGGTGCTGCGCGCACTTGACCGGCTGGTGCTGATCGAGGTGGCCAAGAGCAAGAAGCTCGCCGGGATGCTCGGCGACAAGATCGACGACGACACCATCAGGGTGCACCCGTCCGAGCGTGGCCGTCTCAAGCAGGCGCTGCTCAAGCTGGGCTGGCCGGCGGAGGACCTGGCCGGTTACGTCGACGGTGAGGCGCACCCGATCGAGCTGGCCGAGGCCGGCAAGGACGGGCGCAAGCCGTGGACGCTGCGCTCGTACCAGCGGGAAGCCGTGGAGGCGTTCTGGGCCGGCGGGTCGGGGGTGGTGGTGCTGCCCTGCGGTGCCGGCAAGACCCTGGTCGGCGCGGCGGCGATGGCCGAGGCGAAGGCGACCACCCTGATCCTGGTCACCAACACGGTTGCCGGTCGGCAGTGGAAGCGGGAGCTGATCGCCCGTACCTCGCTGACCGAGGAGGAGATCGGCGAGTACTCGGGCGAGCGCAAGGAGATCCGTCCGGTCACCATCGCCACGTACCAGGTGCTCACCTCGCGGCGCGGCGGCGCGTTCACCCACCTGGACCTCTTCGGGGCCCGCGACTGGGGCCTGGTCGTCTACGACGAGGTGCACCTGCTGCCGGCGCCGATCTTCCGGTTCACGGCGGACCTCCAGGCCCGCCGCCGGCTGGGCCTCACCGCGACTCTGGTACGCGAGGACGGCCGCGAGGGCGACGTGTTCAGCCTGATCGGGCCGAAGCGGTACGACGCGCCGTGGAAGGACATCGAGTCGCAGGGCTGGATCGCCCCGGCCGAGTGCACCGAGGTCCGGGTGACCCTCACCGACGCGGAGCGGATGTCGTACGCGACGGCGGAGGCCGAGGAGCGTTACCGGATGGCGGCGACCGCCCGTACCAAGCTGCCGGTGGTCAAGGCGCTGGTCGACCGGCACCCGGACGACCAGGTGCTGGTGATCGGCGCGTACATCGACCAGTTGCACCAGCTCGGCGAGTACCTCGACGCGCCGATCATCCAGGGCTCGACCACGAACAAGGAGCGGGAGCGGCTCTTCGACGCGTTCCGGTCCGGCACGCTGCGAACCCTGGTCATCTCCAAGGTCGGCAACTTCTCCATCGACCTGCCCGAGGCGGCGGTGGCGATCCAGGTGTCCGGGACGTTCGGGTCACGGCAGGAGGAGGCGCAGCGGCTCGGGCGGGTGCTCAGGCCGAAGGCCGACGGTCGACAGGCGCACTTCTACACTGTGGTCTCCCGGGACACGATCGACACCGAGTACGCGGCACACCGGCAGCGCTTCCTCGCTGAGCAGGGCTACGCGTACACGATCGTCGACGCCGACGACGTCCTCGGCCCGAAGCTGCCCACGGTCGACTGACCCCCGCGCGGCCTTGATCGACTCGGTTTCCAGGAAGTCGCGGTGTTCGGGGCGCTGGGATGCCCCGCTTTCCTGGAACGCGAGTCGATCAGCGCGGTGCGCTCTGCCCACCGACCACCTCGCGCCGTGCGCGCGACGACCGCGTCAGCCTTGACCGGCATCGCTCAACGGGAGAAGCGGTCCACCAGCACCGCGAGCCGGCGGTCGTGGTCGGCGCGGCGGAGCCGGCCGCTGCGCATCAGCGTGACCAGCCCGTGTAGGCCGCTCCAGAACGTCTCGGTGACCGCCTCCAGGTCGTCGTTGCCGACGAATGGGCGCACCGTCTCGGCCAACTCGGCGAAGCCCCGGGCCAGGTCGGTCGGGACGTCCTGGCTGGCGAACGGCAGGTCCACGGCGAGGGTGAACATCGCGTCGTAGATCGCGGGCCGCTGTTCGGCGAAAGAGGCGTACGCCGCTGCGACGTCGGCGACCGCCTGACGGGAGTCGGCGGCCGACGCTCGGGCTGAGACGAGCGTGGCGGCCAGTTCGGCAAAGCCCTCGACGGCTACCGCCGCCATGATGGCGTCCTTGCCCTTGAAGTGGCTGTAGAGGACGGGCTGGCTGTACTCGATTTCGGCCGCCAGCCGCCGGGTGGTCACCGCGTCCCAGCCCTCCGCCAGGGCCAGGTCGCGAGCCGCGGTGATGATCGCCTGCTCCCGTTCCGCCCGTTCGCGCTCCCGGCGTCCCTGCATCGACATGACAGCAACCCTAGCACTGCTAGCAGTTCTGCCGATGCTCTGCTAGCGTTGCTCCCGTATCTAGCAGCGCTAGGAATTGGAGCCGGACTCATGCTGTCCTTCATCGCCTACGGGCTCGCCGTCGTACTCAGCCTCTTCGTCGTCTTCATCGGTGCGCGGTTCCTGCTGGTACCGCAGGCCGCCGCCGCCGGGTACGGCGTACCGGCCCGTCCGGACGGCGACCCCGCCTACCTGACGGTCAAAGGACTGAAGGACCTCACGTTCGGGCTGCTCGGCCTCGCCCTGATCGCCTTCACGACCGCCGACGCGGTCGCGTGGTTCATGCTGATCGTCGCGCTCGTCCCGCTGGGCGACACCGTCATCGTGCTGCGCAACGGCGGAACGAAGGCTGTGGCATTCGGCATCCACTTCGCCACAGCCGTCGTCGTCCTCCTGGACGCCGCCCTGCTGTTCGCCCTCTGACCGCGCTTCCTGGTGACGTGTCCAGCGGTAGGGCGTTCGGGGCGACCTTCGCGTTCAGCAAGTGGGAAGCGTGGTCGCCGTCAGGCGGCGCGGAGCTTGCGCAAGACGTACTGGTTGAGGCTCATCCCGTCTTCGGCAGCCTGGATTGCGAGTTCGCGGTGCAGGCTCTCCCCGACGCGGAGGTTGAACTTGCCCGAGTAGTTCCGCTCGGCAAATGGCTGCGGCACCTGCTCTCCCTCATCCTCCATGTCGGCCACAGTCTTCCTTAGCAAGTCCTGCAAGCCCTCTAGAGCATCGATCTGCGAAGGCGCCAGCCAGGAGAGGGATGGGAACTCGGCGCAGGTGGCGACAAATTCGCGATCCTCGACGGACCAGGTGACGCGGTAGGTGTAGTGGGACACCTCAGGACGGGGTTCGGTCTGCATCACGAGGCCCCCTTCTTGTCGATCGCCTTGATCACTTGCCGTACCTGATATGCCTTGGCCTTGCCCTTGTCGTTCTGGATGTTGACGCGCGGGTCACCCACCCAGGGCATCTTGAAGACCGCGTGGGAGCTGCCAGCTTGCCGAGGCTTGCCGAAGTAGTGCTCACACACCCCGTAGAGATCGTTGTAGGCGACGTTCTGCTGGTTCCTTCGCATCGCCTCGACGAGCTTGTCTATGGAGGGCACCTGCAAATGGTACTACCGGCGGTACCACAGTAGCGACACCTTGTTTGATCGACTCAATGCCAATATCGCGGCGCCCGGCAGCACTCGGATGCCCCGGCCTCGCGGGAACCGGGTCGATCAAGGCGGAAGGCGTGCGCCGGATGCGCTACGAGGTCGGGGGTGGGCAGCGGTCGGGGAGGGTGACCTCGCCGGAGCGGTGGTCGAAGGTGTCCATTGTGAACCATTCGTCCAGCTCCGGGTCGAAAAGGTTCTGCAACCCGAACTGCAACACCTGCCACCACCGGCTCGGGTCGTGCTGGTCGACGTAGATGTCACCGAGCGCGATCGGGAACCGGAAGAACTCCCCTGGCACCGCGGAGCCGCCGACCACCCCGACCCGCCAGTGGTCGACATGTAGGTCCTTCTCACCCTGGAGGATTTCCGGCCCCACGTAACGGGCGGTCTTCAGCTTGTCGTTGAAGATCTGCCGGTTGAAGAAACCCGGGACCTTGCTGCACGCGCGGGGCGGGAACAGCGGGATGTTCGGCCACTTGTAGGTGAGCGTGTAGAGCGTGTTCTCGTAGATCAGGTTCGTGAACCAGATCGGGTGGTCCGGGCCGCCGGCGATCATCTGGCTGTTGCCGTCCCGGCCCTGCCAGGAGAACGGCACGTCGATGCCGAGGTCCCGCACGACGTACCGGCCGGTGCCCTGGAAGTCGGCGGGGAGCAGCGGCGGGCGCGGCTCGCGCGGGTCGGGGTCCGTGGGTCCGTCGGCCTGGGCCGCGCGGGGCAGCGGCGCCGCCGCCGGGCCGGGCGCGACCACCCCGAGGGCGAAGAGTCCGCCGGCGACCGCCGCGACCACAACCCGAGGTGTACGCCTCGAAGCCATCAACCCTCCGCCGCTGTGCACAGTGGCCGCGCCCGGACCATCGCGCGTGCCTTCGGCGAAGCGTATGAGCAGGGGGAATGTGAGAGCTGACGGAAGGCGGCGGCTCCATCGGTCGGGTGACTCGAGACGGCCTCAGAGGACGCGGGTGATGCGTTCCGCGGTGACGATCGAGTCCCGCCGCGCCGGGTCGAGGTTGGCGCTGATCACCACTGACGCGCCGACCGAGAGCGGTGCGAGCAACCACTTCAGCGGCTGCTCGGTCTCGGCGGCGTCGACCAGCAGGCGGTCGCCGGCGCGCAGGTCCAGCATCGTGGCGAACTCCTGGGCGAGCGCACCCCACTGGCCGTAGGTGGTGCCGTCAGCGGTGGCCGGGTCCGACGGGTGGATGGCCGCGTGGTCGGGCGTGCCGTCGCCGTGCCGGAGCACCTCGGCGGACCAGTCCAACCAGCCCAACGGCACGTCGTCCAGCCGCCCCGGACCGGTGCCGACGAGGTATCGGTGCGGCGCGTCCGGCACGTCCTCCAGCCAGTCGTCCTGCCGCTCCGGCGTCACGAAGACCGCATCGAACGGCCGGTCGCCGCCCGGTTCGAGGACCGCCAGGCCCGCGGTGGCGCGCGGGCGGAACGACACCGCCAGGCCCGAGGCCCAAGCCCCCAACAACACAGCGGCGGTACGCCAGTGCGGCGGCAGCAGGACCGCTACGCGGCTGCCGGGGCCAAGGCCGCAACCGTCCCGCAGCAGGCCGGCGCTCCGGGCCGCCCACTGGCCTACCTGCTGAGCGGTCAGGTCGACGCGCTCGCCGGTCGCCTCGTCGCGGTAGCTGAGCAGCGGGCGCTCGGCCTCGACGGGCCGGGCCGCCAGGTCGGCCGTGTCGGTTGGCTGCATCTCCACGCTCCCCGGGTCGACGTCGGCATCACAGTACTCAACGACTTTGGTAGCGCCGGTCGTCAGCCGATGGCCGTATCGGGTGGCCGGGTGGCCCGGGCACCGTGCAGGTGACCCCCGAAGAGAACGCCGCCGAGGAGCGCCCATGCCGACCGGTTCCGACCCCGTCACCGGCGACCGCCCCGCCGCCGACCGTCTCGTATCCGCCGACCGTCTGCCTCTTCGCCGGCGGCTCCTGCCGGTGATCGCGTTGCTGTTGCTCGCCCCGTGGGCGGCCGAGTGCTCGTGGGGTGGCTTCGCCATCGACGGCTTCCTCCCGGTGCTGATCTTCCTGGGCCCGATGTACGGCGGTGCGGCGATCCTCATCCGGGAGACCGCCCGGCACCTCGGCGCGGGCTGGCCGACGATCGTGCTGCTCGCCGCCGCGTTCGGCGTACTCCAGGCCGGGCTGGTCGACCAGTCGTTGTTCAACCCCGACTTCCTTGACGACACGCAGTACGCCGACACCCGCGCCGCCGCCGAGGCGTCGCTGGTGCCGGGGCTCGAATTCAGCCTCCGGCAGGCGTTCGACTACGTCGGCAACCACATCGTGCTGACCATCTGCGCGCCGATCGTACTGATCGAGTCGTTCCTCGGTGCGGATCGCCGGCTGCGGCCGTGGCTGGGCCGCCCCGGCCTCCTCGTCGTCGGTCTGATTTACCTGCTCGGCAGTCTGTTCATCTTCTCGGACATCAACGGGGACAAAGGCTTCCTGGCCAGCCCGCTCCAACTGTCCTTCGCCGCCGTGGTGGTCGTCGCCCTCGTCGCCGTGGCCCTGCTGCCCCGCTGGCGTCACCCCCGCCCGCGTCGGGCCCGTCGGGTGCCGCACCCGCTCTGGGTGGGTCTGCTGGTCGTCCTCGTCCGGTTCGGCGGCGACCTGACGCCCGGCTGGGCGGGAGTGACTGTGGCACTGACGCTGGCAGCCTTCGCCGGGGCCCTGATCGCCTACTGGTCGTCGGGCAGCGGTTGGGGGCAACGGCACGTGCTCGCGGCCGGGTCGGCGGGCCTGGTCATCGCCGCCGCGTTCGCGTACCTGGTGCCGCCCTACTCCCCGGCGAGCCCGGCGGCGGCCCTGGCCGGCGACGTCGCGGTCACAGTCCTCACGCTCGCCCTGGTCGGCGGCGCCTGGTGGCGGCTGCGCCGCGTCAGTGGGTGGGCAGTTCCGGGCCGCCGTCGAGCAGAGGGCCGAGCAGGTCGTCGTACTCCTCGACCCGGGCCAGGACCTCGGCGGCGGTGAACTGGCGGACGGCCGGCTTCCGGCCGCGAGCGCCGGCCTCCACCTCGTCCCAGGTCAGCGGCGTCGACACCGACGGCACCGACTGGGCCCGCAGCGAGTACGGCGCCACTGTGGTCTTCGCCGCGTTGTTCTGGCTCCAGTCGATGAAGACCTTGCCCGGTCGAAGGTTCTTCGCCATCTTCGACACGATCAGCTTCGGGTGGGCCTTCTCCAACTCCTGCGCGATCCGCCGGGCGTAGTCGGAGACGAGGTCGGACGACTGGGTGCCGGCGATCGGGCAGCAGAGCTGCATGCCCTTCTTACCGGACGTCTTCGGGTACGACTCGATGCCGTCGTCGGCGAGGCGGTCGCGCATCAGCACCGCCACCGGGCAACACTCGGCCAGCCCGGCCGGCGGGCCCGGGTCCAGGTCGACGACCATCATGTCCGGGTGCTCGCCCACCTTCCACTGCGGTGTGTGCAGCTCCAGGGCGGCCAGGTTGGCCAGCCAGACCAGGGTGGGAAGGTCGTCGGCGACCACGTAGTCGATGGTTTCCCGGCCCTTCGTCGACCCGGGTGCCGGCAGGTTCTCCACCCGCACCCAGTCCGGGGTCGCGGCCGGCGTGTTCTTCTCGAAGAACGACTTGTCGTCCACCCCGTTGGGGAAGCGGATCCGGGTGACCGGTCGGTCCCGCAGGTGCGGCAGCAGCACCGGCGAGATCCGGGTGTAGTAGTCGATCACCTCGCCCTTGGTGAACCCGGCCGCCGGGTAGAGCACCTTGTCCAGGTTGGACAGCTCCAGCGCGCGGCCCTCGACGTCCACCCGTAGCCGATCAGCCGGCATCGTCGACCTCCTCCGGAGGCTTGTCCGGGCGCAACCGCAGCACCCGGGGGAAGCGCAGCCGGCCGTCGGGGGTGCGCTGGCCGTACTTCACCTCCACCACCACCCGGGGTTCTACCCAGATGGCGCCCCGCGCATCCTCGCGCGGCACCCCCGGCGCGAACGGTGACACGCCGGAGCGCAGCGGCTCCAGCTCGGCGAGGAGCTGCCGCTCGATGGCCGCGCCGATCCCGCCGCCGACCCGACCCCGGTAGATCAGTCGGCCATCCGGGCCGGGCACCCCGACCAGCAGCCCGCCGATCCGGCGCGCGCCCGGTCGCCAACCGCCGATGACGAAGTCGCCGGTCACCTCGAGCTTGACCTTCACCCAGTCCGGCGAGCGCACCCCCGGGCGGTAGACGGCCCCGGAGCGCTTGGCCATCACACCTTCCAGGCCGTGCTCCCCGGCCGCCTCGTAGGTCGCCGGCCCGTCGGTGAACATCGGTGGCACCGCCCACCGGAGGCCACCGAGCGCCAGCGCGTCCAACGCCTCACGGCGGCGCTCGTACGGCCAGCCGGTCAGGTCGTCGCCGTTCAGCCGGAGCAGGTCGAAGATCATGTACGTCACCGGCATGACCGCTGCCAACCGGGCCGCCTTGGCCCGGTCCCGGACGTGCATCCGCTCGGCCAGCGCGGTGAACGACGGCTGCCCACCCTGGCCGAGCACCACCACCTCACCGTCGAGCAGCGCGTCGTCGACCTGCTCGGGCAGGGTTGCCAACTCCGGGTACGCGGCGGTGATCTCCACGCCGGAGCGGGCATACAGGTGTTGACCACCACCTGAGATGTCGGCCAGGGCGCGGACGCCGTCCCACTTGAACTCGTACGCCCAGCCGTCGCCGGCCGGGAGCGGCCCGGTCATCGCGAGCATCGGCTTGAGCGGCGCTCCGGGCACGACCCGAATTGTAGTAGCGGGCCGAACACCTCGCGTCAGGTTCCTTCGGATGCGAGCATGGTCGATACCGGGGAAGGGAGCGCAGGATGCGTGCCATCTGGAAGGGAGCCGTGTCGTTCGGGCTCGTCTCGATCGGGGTGAAGCTCTACTCCGCGACCGAGGAGAAGGACATTCGGTTCCACCAGGTGCACCGCGAGGACGGCGGCCGGATCCGCTACAAGCGCACCTGCTCGGTCTGCGGCGAAGAGGTCACCTACGACGACATCGCCAAGGGCTACGACATCGGCGGCGGTGAAATGGTGATCCTCACCGACGAGGACTTCGCCGACCTGCCGCTGACCAGCTCCCGTGCCATCGACGTGCTGGAGTTCGTGCCGGCCGAGCAGGTCGACCCGATCCTCTACAACAAGGCGTACTTCCTTGAGCCGGAGGGCGCCGCTACCAAGCCGTACGTGCTGCTGCGCGACGCGCTCATCGACTCGGAGCGGGTGGCCATCGTCAAGGTGGCGCTGCGCCAGCGGGAGCAGCTGGCCACGCTGCGGGTCCGTGAGGGTGTGCTGCTGCTCAACACCATGCTCTGGCCGGACGAGATCCGTACCCCGGACTTCGGTTTCCTCGACGAGGACCTCAAGGTGCGCCCCCCGGAGCTGGCCATGGCCAGCTCGCTGATCGACTCGATGACCGGCGAGTTCGAGCCGGACGTCTTCACAGACGACTACCGGGCCGCGTTGCAGGAGGTTATCGACGCCAAGGTGGAGGGTCGGGAGGTCGTCCAGCCGGAGGAGGTCGAGGAGGCCCCGGCCGCGGCGGTGGACCTGATGGCGGCGTTGAAGGCCTCGGTGGAGCGCGCCAAGGCGGCTCGCGGCGAGCAGCCCGCCGGCGGGGGTGGTGGCGGGGGTGAGCCGACGCCCATCTCGTCGGCCCGGTCGGCGCAGAAGGCAGCCGAGCAGAAGGCGGCCAAGGCCCCCGCGAAGAAGACCGCGGCGAAGAAGACGGCCGAGAAGAAGGCGGCGGAGCCGGCGAAGAAGACCGCCACCAAGAAGACCGCCGCGAAGAAGGCGGAGCCGGCGAAGAAGACCGCCGCACGCAAGACCGCACCCCGCAAGAGCGCCTGACCGTACGGCAGCGGCGGCGGTGTCCGCCTCGCCGGGTACGCTCCGCCGGCCGCTGGCGACCGGAGGAGCCCCCATGCCGTACACCCCTGATCTGGACCGGTTACTGACGCCCGGCGCCCGCTTCACCGACCAGCACGGCGGATACCTGATCGAGGTGCACCCGGTGGGCGACATCGTGTTGCCGACCGGCCGGGTGGTCGGGTGTGACCCGCTGGTCTGCCCGGAGGCGGAGCCGTTCACCGTGACAGTGCCGCCGGGGCGGCATCCCGCGCGCGCCTGGGTGGCTGTGGTGCTCCGGGAGGACGCCGAGGTGGACCGGCGGGTCGCCGCGCTGGAACTGGTCGTCTCAGCCGAGCCGACCATCCGCTGGGAGCCGGCCGTCGCGGGTGACCAGGACGTCGCCACGCTCGGAGGGGACGACTACTTCGGCTACGGGGTGGATGCCGGCGTCGGCACCTTCGCCGACCCGACCGCCCTCGCCGTCCTGGAGGGCTGGGACTCCGACCTGGTCGAGGAGGTCTTCATTCCGGCCGAGCTGCCCTCGTCCCCGGTTCCAGGGCTGATCACCGCCGTGTTGGACGAGGCCAGCGGTGCCAACGTCGTCACAGTGGCCACCGGTTGGGGCGACGGCTGCTACGGCACCTGGATCGGCCGTGCCGCCGACGGGCGGGTCACCTCGTTCGTGACCGACTTCATGGTCGTCCCGCAATAACCGCCCGGGAAAGACCCGGAACTGTCGCGCTGGGCGATCCGAGGCGTCCGCGGCGGGCACGGTGGGCCGCTGTGCGGGTACCGTGTGCGTCGGCTTTCCCCCCGGCACCGGGTGCCGGCCACACTTCGCAGCAGGGAGTCGACGACGTGAGCGAGCGGACGCAGCAGACGGGCCCGGACCAGAGCCCGGCAACCAAGTCGGGGCGCCGCCTGGCCGCCCAGTTGGCGGAGAAGAAGGCCGCCGACCGGAGGCGGAAGATCAACGCTGGGCTCAGCAGCCTCGCCGCCCTCGCCGTGGCCGCGACGCTGATCGGCGTCTTCGTGGCGATCGGCGGGGGCGACGACAAGCCCAAGACCCAGGCCGACGCGACCCCGTCCGCCTCCGCTCCGGCCCCCGACGAGGCTGGCGCGCCCCCCGCTCCGCAGCTGCCCGAGGGTTCCGACCCGGCGCTGGGCACCAAGCCGACGGTGACGCCGGGCACCGGTGAGCTCAAGAAGCTCACCGTCACCCCGCTGATCAAGGGCAAGGGCCCGGCCGTGCAGAAGGGCCAGAACATCACCACCAACTACGTGGGGGTGTTCTTCAAGGACGGCAAGGAGTTCGACTCCTCGTGGAAGGCCGGGCAGCCGGCCACCTTCCCGATCGGCGTCGGCCAGGTCATTCCGGGCTGGGACCAGGGCCTGGTCGGGGTGACAGTGGGCAGCCGGGTGCAGCTCGACATCCCGGGCGAGCTGGCGTACGGCAACGACGAGGCCAACGCCGGTGGACGTCCGACCGGTCCGCTGCGCTTCGTGGTGGACGTGCTCGCCGCCCAGTAACCTGTCCGGATCGTCCCGGTTGTCGCCGGGACGGGATGGAGTTGTTCACATGGGGCTTCCGGCCCGTCACCCAGCGGCAGTAGGTTCGGCGTCACCCCGGGCGGTTCGCCGCCCGGGGTGAGCATCCGGAACCGCGACGCGGAGGTGCATGTGACTGCGCTGGACGAGCCTGGGCGGACCGCCCGGTCGATGTGGGCGTACTTCGAGCCGGTCCACGCTGTCACCTACCTTCACCCCCGGGCGCGTGCCGCGTACGAGGCGGTCGGGTTGCGCGGCTACTGGCGCGGTTACTTCGCCGGCCGGGCCGCGCCGCTGGGAGCCGCCGAGGCGGCCCCGGTGATCGCCGCCTTCTTCAACTTCGCGCCGCCGATGGTGACCCGGGCACTGCCTGCGGTGTGGCGGTTGGCCACTCCCCAGGAGGCGCTGCGCGCCCGCCTGACCGGTGCGGTGCAGGCGCTCGCCGAGTTGACCTACGAGCTTCCTGAGTCGCACCTCGTGGAGGCCGCCGACCTGTTGGAACGGGCTGCAACGGCGGCGCAGACCGCCGGCCGGGTGCTCGGCGCGGCGAACGCGGCCCTCCCGGCCGGTGAGTACCCGTTGGCGCGGCTCTGGCAGGCCGCCACCACGCTGCGGGAGCACCGGGGGGACGGGCACGTGGCGGCGCTGGTGGCCGCCGGCCTGGACCCGGTGGAGACGCTGACCGCGCGGGTGGCGCTGGACGGTTCGCCACCGCAGTACCTGCTGGGCCGGGGCTGGTCCGAGGAGCAGTGGCAGGCCGCCCGCGAGCGGCTCACCGAGCGGGGTTGGCTGACCGGTGACGGCGCGGCCACCGACCACGCCCGGGCCGAGTTCCAGGCCATCGAGGACGCCACCGACCTGGCCGCCGCGCACTCCTGGCAGGCGCTCGGCGCCGACGACACGGACCGGCTGCGGGAGCTGCTGGAGCCGATCGCCCGGTCCGCCCACACCCTGCTCCCCGAGGGCAGCCCGCTCGGTCTACCCGCGCTGCCCGGCTGACCGGGCACCCACCGGTCGGGCAGGATGGGCCCGTGACTGATGCTGTGGTCTTCGACCTGGACGGCGTGATCGTGGATTCCGAGCCGGTGTGGGAGGAGGTCCGGCGGGCGTACTTGGCGGCGCACGGCGGGACGTGGCAGCCCGACACGCAACGCCGACTGATGGGGATGAGCACCGGTGAGTGGGCGCACTACCTCAGCGGAGAGCTGGGCGTCGACCGCACCGCCGAGCAGGTCGCCGTCGAGGTGGTCGAGGAGATGGCCCGACGCTACCGGGACCACGTACCCCTGATCGACGGCGCCGACCAGGTCGTTCGCGGGCTGGCCGCGCGGTGGCCGCTCGGGTTGGCCAGTTCGTCGCCGACCCGGCTGATCGAGGCGGCGCTGGCGGCGACCGGCCTGACCGACGCGTTCGGCGCGACCCTCTCCACCGAGCAGACCGAGCGGGGCAAGCCCGCACCGGACGTGTACCTGAGCGTGGCGCAGCGCCTCGGCGTCGACCCGACCCGGTGTGTGGCGGTGGAGGACTCGTCCAACGGGGTGCGTTCCGCTGCGGCGGCGGGGATGCGGGTGGTGGCGGTGCCGCACGGCTCGTACCCGCTCGATCCGGACGCCGCCGGGCTGGCCGTGGCGACGCTGAACGCGATCGGTGAGCTGACCCCGGAGCTGGTGGACGAGCTGGGTTGACCCGGTTCGAGCCGGGTAGAGACCACGGATGAAGGCCATCGTGTACGAGCGCAACGGCGACCCTTCGGTGCTCGACCTGGTCGACCGCCCGGTGCCCGAGCCGGGGGCGGGCGAGGTCCTGGTGCGGATGGCGGTCTCCGGGGTGAACCCGACCGACTGGAAGTCCCGCCGCAACAGCCCGCCGAACGGGTGGCAGATCCCCGGGCAGGACGGCGCGGGGTTGGTCGAGGCGGTCGGCGATGGGGTCGACCCCGACCTGATCGGTGAGCGGGTGTGGGTCTGGGAGGCCGCCTGGCAGCGACAGTGGGGCACGACGGCGGAGTACACGCTGGTGCCGGTCCGGCAGGCGGTACGTCTCGGTGCCGCTCCGTTCGAGCTGGGCGCGGCCCTCGGCATTCCGTTCCTCACCGCGCACCGCTGCCTGACGGCTGGCGAGTTCATGCCGGACACGCTGCGGGCGGGCGCGCTGGCGGATCACACGGTGCTGGTGCAGGGCGGCGCGGGCGCGGTCGGCAACGCCGCGATCCAGCTCGCCCGGTGGGCCGACGCCACTGTGATCGCCACTGTGAGCAGCGCGGAGAAGGCCCAGCTCGCAGCCTCGGCCGGCGCATCCTTCGTGATCAACTATCGGGAGCAGGACGTGGTCGAGGAGGTCCACAAGATCGCTCCCGATGGGGTCCACACGATCGTGGAGGTCGCCCCCGCCCGCAACGCCTCGGTCGACGCACGGGTGCTGCGGCACGGCGGCGCGGTCTGCATGTACGCCGACAACGGCGGGGACGAGGTGAGCATCCCGATCCGGGCGATGATGGCGCCGAACGCCCGCTGGCAGTTCGTCCTGGTCTACACCGAGCCGAAGGCGGCCAAGGCGCAGGGCGTGAAGGACGTGGCGGCGGCGGCCAGCCAGGGTGGCATCCGGGTCGGCGCGGACGCCGGTCTGCCGTTGCACTACTACCCGCTGGCGGAGGCGGCCGCGGCGCACCAGGCGGTGGAGGACTCGACGGTGGGCAAGGTGCTCATCACCACCAGCGACGCCTGATCGGGTCGCCGACCACCCGATTTTCCCGTCAGCAGGACAGATGCGAACAAGTTTCGCAACAATGGCGTTGCGGGTAACCGCGTGGAGCGGGCGGCCCCGGCGCGGTGCGAACGCCGGGGCCGCCCCTGGGGAGGGTTCAGGAGTACTCCCGCCCCAACAGGCGACAGTGCCGGGGAAAACGTTACGGGGCTGTCAGCTCCCGGACAGTCAGCTCGCCTTCGGCGTACCGCGAACGGACGACCTTCTTGTCGAACTTGCCCACGCTGGTCTTCGGCACCGTGTCGATGAACGCCCAGCGCTCGGGCAACTGCCAGCGCGCCACCGACCCGGCCAGGAAGTCCCGCAATTCCTCGGCGGTCACCGAAGCGCCCTCCCGGACCACGACGGTGGCCAGCGGACGTTCGTCCCATCGCTCGTCCGGGACCCCCACCACGCACGCCTCCAGCACCGCCGGGTGGGCCATCAGCGCGTTCTCCAACTCCACCGACGAGATCCACTCGCCGCCGGACTTGATCACGTCCTTGGCGCGGTCGGTCAGGTTGATGTACCCGTCCGGCGAGAGGGTGCCCACGTCGCCGGTCCGCAGCCAGCCGTCGCGGAACTTCTCCTCGTCCGGGGCGTCGTCACCGACGTACCGGGCGGTCACCCACGGCCCCCGGACCTCCAGCTCACCCACTGCCGTGCCGTCGGTGGGCATCGGGTCGCCCGACGGGCCGACGATCCGCGCCTGCACGCCCGCCGGCACCCGCCCCTGGGTGTAGCGGTAGCGCCAGGCATCGTCACCGGTCGCTCCGGCGGGCGGACGCGAGACCGACCCCAGCGGGGACATCTCGGTCATCCCCCAGGCGTGGATGACGTCGATACCGTGCCGTTCGTCGAACGCGTGCATCAGCGCCGGCGGGCATGCCGAGCCGCCGACGATCACCTCACCGAGCGAGGAGGTGTCCACGTCGTGGGTGTCCAGGTAGGCCAGCAGGTCGGTCCAGATGGTCGGCACCGCACCGGCCAGGGTGGGCTTCTCGGCGGCGATCATCTCGGCGATCGGCGCGGCCTGGAGGAACCGGTCCGGCATGATCAGCGACGCGCCGGAGAGGAAGGCCGCGTAGGGCAGGCCCCACGACATGGCGTGGAACATCGGCACGATGGCCAACTCGCGGTCGGTCGGGCCGAGGCCGAAACCCTCCGGCATGCAGACCTGCAACGAGTGCAGATAGATCGACCGGTGCGAGTAGGCCACGCCCTTCGGGTTGCCGGTGGTGCCCGAGGTGTAGCAGAGCGCGGCGGCGTCGCGCTCGTCCACCTCGGGCCAGTCGTACACCTCGGGCCGGTCGGCGAGCAACGCGTCCCAGTGGTGCACAGTGATCCGGTCGCCGGCCGCGGCCACCAGCGGCGCCGGGTCGCCACCGCCGACCACCACGACGTGCCGCACGGTGGTCAGCTCACCGATCACCCGGGCCAGCAGCGGGATGAGCGTGCTGTCGACGAGGACCACCCGGTCCTCGGCGTGGTTGGCGATGTAGACGACCTGGTCGGGGAAGAGCCGGATGTTGAGCGTGTGCAGCACCGCACCCATGCTCGGCACCGCGAAGTAGGCGACCAGGTGCTCGTTGTTGTTCCACATGAAGGTCGCGACCCGCTCGTCGCCGGTCACCCCACACTCGTCGCGTAGCCCGTGTGCCAGCCGGGCGGCGGCCCGGCCCACCTCGGCGTACGTCATCCGGCGGGGCTCGGCGCCCGTCCAGGTGACCACCTCGGCCGAGCCGTGCACCAGTGCACCGTGGTCGAGGATCCGGGAGATCTGCAGAGGGGCGTCCATCATCGTGCTACGCATGGGTAACAAGCTAGTGTCGCCGGTCACACGTTGGGAACCCCCGGTAAGTTGTCGCAGGTGAGCATCTCCTGGGCCGACTCGTACGTGGGGCAGTTGCGGGCGATCGCCGGCGATCGGACGCTGATGTTCGTCGGCGCTCGTGCCGTGGTCAACGACGACGCCGGACGCATTCTGCTGATCAAGCGCTCGGACAACGGCCAGTGGGCCATGCCGGCCGGCGCGATGGAGCTGGGCGAGTCGATAGCCGACTGCGCGGTACGCGAGGTCCGTGAGGAGACCGGCCTGCGCGCGCTGCGGGTCTGCGCGTTCGCCCTCTACACCGGCCCGGACCGGACGAGCACCAACATGTACGGGCACACGTACCAGGTGTTCACGACCGCGTTCAAGGTGGAGGAGTGGGACGGGCAGTTGGCCCGGGTCACCGACGAGACCACCGACGCGGGCTTCTTCGCCCGCGACCGGTTTCCCACCCCACTCTCCACCTCGGTCGTCGAAACCCTTGCCGACCTGGACGTCTTCGAGAAGACGAACCGGCTCATCCTCAAGTAGGGCCGCACCCCGGGTCGACCTGGTGGTACGGCGCGTACCGCCGCCCCGCCTGACCACCGACGCCCCGGATGACGCCGACCGCCCCGGAGCAATCCGGGACGGTCGGTGTCGAGACGCTCAGATCATCGTCTGGGACTTGGCCTCCATGTCGGCGGCCGCCTCCTCCTTCGACTCGCGGGTCAACGGCTTGCCGCCCGGAGCCGGGGCCTCCCCGCCGAGCGGGTCGGCGCCACCGGTGGCACCCTTCGGGCCGGCACCCCGCAGCTGCGTGTTGGGCAGGGTCAGGGTGACCACGACCGCCACGATCGCGATCAGGCCGGCGGTCAGGAAGACCATGTCCAGCGCGTCGACGAAGGCACCCTGGATGGCCGCGCGCACCGGCCCCGGCAGGGCCAGGATGGTGGCCGGATCGTTGATCGAGATGTTGGCGCCGCCACTCGCCGCGACCGCGGCCTGCTCCTGCGGCGGGAGCTGCGCGATCGCGCCGGGCAACCGGTCGGCGAGCCCACCGGTCAGCCGGGACGAGAGCACAGTGCCGAGGATCGCCACCCCGAACGAACCACCCAGCGACCGGAAGAAGGTCGCCGAGGAGGTGCCGGCACCCAGGTCGCGTACCGAGACCGCGTTCTGCACCGCCAGGATCAGCGACTGCATGCACAGGCCCAGCCCGACGCCGATCACCACCATGTACCCGAACGCCACCCAGAGCGAGGTGGCCACCTCCAACTGGGTGAAGAGGAACATGCCGACCAGGAGGGTCGCCGAACCGGCCACCGGGAACCACTTGTAGCGGCCGATCCGGGTCATCGCACGGCCGGTCAGGATCGAGGTGATGATGATGCCGGCCATCATCGGCAGCATCAGCAGACCGCTCCGGGTCGGCGAGGCGCCCTTCACGATCTGCAGGTACAGCGGAATGAAGATGATCGAACCGAACATCACCAGACCGATGATGAGCAGCGCCGAGTTGGCCAACGCGAAGGTGGCGTTCCGGAACAGCCGCAGCGGCAGGATCGGCTCGGCCACCCGGGCCTCCTGGAGGACGAAGAGCACCCCCAGCACCGCACCGACCACGAACAGCGTGATGATCACGCCGGAGCCCCAGGCGTACTCGTTGCCGCCCCAGCTCAGCGCGAGCAGCAGGGAACTCACCCCGGCCACCAGCAGGCCGGCACCGAGCCAGTCGATCGAGTGGTCCCGGCGTTCGAACGGGATCAGCCGCATCACGTGGTAGCAGACGACGATCGCCAGGATCGCCAGCGGCACGTTGATGTAGAAGATCCACCTCCAGTCGGTCTCCGCGAAGTAACCGCCCACGAGCGGCCCGGCGACCGACGAGATCCCGAAGACCGCGCCGAAAAGGCCCTGGTACTTACCACGTTCCCGGGGTGACACCACGTCCGAGATGATGGTGAACGCGAGCGTCAGCAGGCCACCGGCACCGAGACCCTGGATGCCCCGGGTGACGATCAGCTGGGTCATGTTCTGCGACAGCCCGGCCAGCAACGACCCGACCAGGAACGTGCCGATCGAGAAGAGGAAGACCGGCCGACGCCCGTACAGGTCGGCCATCTTGCCGTAGAGCGGCGTCGACGCGGTCGAGGCGAGCAGGTACGCGGTGACCACCCACGAGTAGTGGTTGATCCCGCCCAGCTCGCCCACGATGGTCGGCAGCGCCGTACCGACGATGGTCTGGTCGAGTGCGGCCAGCAGCATGCCGGTCATCAGGCCCAACATGAGCAGCCGGATCTGCTGACGGTTCAGCACCGGCGCATCTGAGGCTTCGGTGGTCATGTGGCCTTCTATCCCGCGAGCCGCAGAACATGCGCCAACCCACCAAAAAACCAACCCCCGCGCGCTCCCCCTCTCACGCCCCGCACCCTGGCGGTGATCAAGAGGTTTGCGTCAGGACGCACCGCATTCCTGACGCAAACCTCTTGATCACCGGGGAAAGACTGGGGGTGGGGTTAGGGGGTCGTGAAGGTTTTGGTGATCGTTGCGCAGAAGGCGGGGAGGTCGTCGGGTTTGCGGCTGCTGGTCAGGTTGCCGTCGGTGACGCACTCCTCGTCCACCCAGGTGGCTCCCGCGTTCGTCAGGTCGGTACGCAGGGTCGGCCAGGAGGTGATCCGACGGCCACGCACCACGTCCGCCTCGATCAGCGTCCACGGGCCGTGACAGATCACCCCGACGGGCTTGTCCGCGTCGAAGAACGCCTTCACGAACCGCACCGCGTCCGGGTCGCCCCGCAGGAAGTCCGGGTTCGCCACCCCTCCGGGCAGCACCAACGCGTCGTAGCCGGCGGCGTCGGCCTTGTCGACGGTCACGTCCACGTCGTACGTCTTGGAGTGGTCCAGGTGGTTGAAGGACTGGATGGAACCGGGCTTCAGCGAGACCAGCTCGGCCGTCGCGCCAGCGGCCTCGACCGCCTCGCGTGGCTGGACGTACTCGACCTCCTCGACGCCGTCGGCGGCCAGGAAGGCGATCCGCTTGCCCTGCAATGTCGCTGCCATCTCGGTACATCTCCTTTCGGGGGTACCTCAATCCCCTTCCCGCCCTCGAACGCCCGAAACAGGTCGGAGCGGTGTCGGACCGGCTCGGACCGGTCAGACACCGCCGAAGACCGCCTGACCAGCGGCGGGACCGGTCGGCGCGCAGGTTTGTCCGCCAGGCCGCTGGGGACCCGGGGAGGCATGGCAGGAGCAGCAGCGGAGCAGCGCCGGCTCGCCACCGTCGTGGAGAGCTGGCTCGGACGCCCAGTCCTGATCGTCGGTGACGCCATGTTGGACGAATGGCGGTTCGCCGACTCCGACCGGCTCTGCCGGGAGGCGCCCGCCCCGGTCCTCACCCTGCGTCGGCGGATCTCCGCCGCCGGTGGGGCCGCGAACACCGCCGTCAACGTCGCCGCCCTCGGCGGCCGGGCGGTGCTGGTGGCACCGGTCGGCGCCGACGTCGCCGGGGACGAACTGCACGACTGCCTGGACCGCGCGAGCGTCTGGGACCGCACCGTCAACCAACCCGGGCGACCCACACCGGTGAAGCGGCGGATGTTGGCCGGCAACCAGATCCTGCTGCGTGAGGACTCCGGCGACCCGGAGGACGCGTTGGACCACGACGGGGTGAGCCGGCTGCTCACCGCCCTGACTTGCGCCACCGAGGAGTTGCGCGCCGCCGCCGGTGGGGAGGCGCCGACCCTGGTGGTCTGCGACTACGGCCTGGGCGCGCTGCCCGCGCCGGTCCGCGCGTGGCTGGTCGAGAACCGCCAGCGGTACGCCACAGTCGCGCTGGACGCCCACGACCTGGCCGACTGGCGGGGTCTCGCGCCGACAGTGGTCACCCCCAGCTTCGCCGAGGCGACCCGACTGTTGGCCCGCGCGGGCGGTACGACCCGACCGACCGGCGGAACCGAACTGCACCTGGAACACCCGGACGGCGACCCCGTCGACGGGCCGTCCGAGATGACCGTCGGCGCGGCCCCGGGGGCGGTACGCGCCGACGACACCGCCGCCGAGCTGACCCGGGCCGACCGCCCGGGGCCGGTCGGCGAGCCCACCCCGGGCGAGGGTCGGGTCGCCCTCACCGGGGACGGGCTCAGCGTCACAGGCACCGGCGTCACAGTGAACACCCGGGCCGGGGAGGGCGTCGATCGGGCTGTCCTGGCCAAGTCGCGGCTGGCCGAACTGCGTGCGCACACCGGTGCCGACGTGGTCGCGGTGACCCTGGACACTGAGGGCGCTGTGGTCGGCGGAGCCGACGGGGAGCCACGCCGCAGCCACAGCACTCCGGTGCCGGCAAGCCACGCCGTGGGCGCCGGCGACGCGTACCTGGCGGCGATGACGTTGGCCCTGGCCGCCGACGCGCCCCTGCCGACCGCCGCCCAACTCGCCCAACTCGCGGCCACCATCACCGTCTCGGACACCGGCACCTGCGTGTGCCGACGCGACGACCTGCTCGCCGCGTTGGGCGAGCCGACCGACACCACGAGCCACCCCGCGCTGGTCAGCGGCGACGAGTTGGACACGATCGTCGCCGGGTACCGCGAGGCGGGACGGTCGGTGGTCTTCACCAACGGCTGCTTCGACGTCCTGCATCGCGGGCATGTGCGCTACCTGGAACAGGCCCGCGCGTTGGGCGACCTGCTCATCGTGGCGGTCAACTCGGACGGCAGCGTACGACGGCTGAAGGGCCCGGACCGGCCGGTCAACCCGGTCGAGGACCGGGGTGCCCTGCTCGCCGCGCTCGCCTGCGTGGACCACGTGGTGGTCTTCGAGGAGGATTCACCAGCGGCGCTGATCGAGGCGGTCCGACCTGACGTGTACGTCAAGGGCGGCGACTATCCGCCCGAGCTGGTGCCGGAGGCGCCGCTGGTGCGCCGCCTCGGCGGCCAGGTGCGCACCCTGGGGTACGTGCCGGACCGGTCCACCTCCGCGATCATCGAGCGGATCCGGTCGCACAGCCAGGACCCGTCGCCACACCTCGACGACCGGGAGCCCGACCCGTCGCTGCGCACCCAGGCGTCGTGAACCGCCCTCTCGACGCCGGCACCCCGGAGGAGTTCCGCACCGACCGGCTGGTCGACGTGCTGATTCCGACCCGGAACCGGCCCGCCGAACTGGCCGTCACCCTGGGCGGGCTCGCCGCCCAGGACGGGGTGCCCGGCTTCGGCGTGGTCGTCAGCGATCAGTCCGACGGGGATCCGGCGTACGCGCATCCCGCCGCCGCCACAATGGTCCGGGCGCTGCGCCACCGGGGCCACCCGGTGCTGCTGACCCGCCGGCTGCCCCGACGGGGGTTGGCCGAACACCGCGCCTACCTGCTCGCCGCCTCGGCCGCCCGGTACGTCCTCAGCCTCGACGACGACATCTGGCTGGAACCGGGTGCGCTGCACCGACTGGTCACCGCGATCGGTGAGCTGGGCTGCGGGTTCGTCGGCAACGGCGTGCACGGGCTCTCGTACACCGACGACGTGCGGCCGGAGTCGCACGGCCACTACGAGGAGTGGATCGGGCCGCCAATACCGGAGCGCATCCGACCCGACACCCCGCAGTGGCACCGGGCCCGGATCCACTCGGCCGCGAACCTGCTGCACATCACCGAGCAGTTGGCGCTGCCACCGGGCGCGTGGCGGGCGTACAAGGTCTCCTGGATCGGCGGGTGCGTGCTCTACGACCGGGCCAAGCTCGTCGAAGCCGGCGGCTTCGACTTCTGGCGTCGGGTGCAGGAGAAGCACCAGGGCGAGGACGTGGCGGCGCAGCTGGCCGTGTTGTCCCGCTACGGTGGCGCGGGCATCCTGCCCAGCGGCGCGTACCACCTGGAGTCCCCCACCACCGTCACCGACCGGGACGTGGAGGCGTGGGAGGTCGTCCTCGCCGAGGAGGACACCCCGCAGCCGGCCTGAACTACCGGGTGAGCAACTCCCGGGCGGCTTCCAGCACCTCGATCACCGGCACGTCGGTCACGAACGAGTCCCGATGCGGGCAGTCACCGTCGCCGGGTCGGTGCGGATAGATGCCCGGCGTGCAGTCGACCCCGCAGACCGGGCAGTGCACCGTCCACGAGCTGATCGGACGGTGCCGGCCCCGCAGCGGGCTGGCCCCGTTGATCAGGTTGCCGACCCAGAAGATGCCCACCGTTGGCGTGCCCACCGCGGCGGCCAGGTGCAGCGGCCCGGTGTCGTTCGAGACGACCAACGCACAGTCGGCGTAGCAGCCCACCAACCCACCCAGGCTGAGCGTGCCCACCTGTGGGCGCACCGGCACCTGCGCCGCAGCGACGACCTGGTCCACCACCTCCTGCTCGGAGGGCGTGCCGGTGACCAGCACCTCGTAGCCGTCCTCGTGCAGCGCACGGGCCACCTCGGCGAAGCGCTCGGCGGGCCAGCGGCGGCGGGTGTCGGTGGCGCCCGGATGCAACGCCACCCGGGGACGGCTCGCCGGGCCGAGCACCTGGGCGGCCTCGGCCCGGTCGGCGTCGGTCACCGCCAGCGTCGGCGTGATGGTGGTGGCCGGCGCTCCCGCCAACGCCACCACCTCCAGGTAGCGGATCACCTCGTGCTGGTAGTAGACGTAGCGCAGCCACCGGTCCAGCTGCGGCGCGTCCTCGGCGCGCAGGCCGACGGTCAACCGGGCACCGAGTCGGCTGATCAACGGGTTGGAGTTGGCACCCCCGCCGTGGATCTGCACCGCCAGGTCGAATTCCGCAGCGGCGGCAGCGGCCACGAAGTCGTCGATCGACGACTCCGGCTCGCCCGGCTCCGGCGTACGGATGCCGGGTGCCGGCGGCACCACCAGCACCCGGTCCACCGGGCCGGGCCGGTCGCGCCAGAGCTTCGCGTGCCACGGCGCGCCGAGCAGCACGATCTCCGCCGAGGGGTACGCGGTGCGCAGGGCGTCCAGCGCCGGCAGGGCGAAGATGAAGTCACCGAGCGCGTTGGCGCGCAGCACGGCGATCCGCCGTACGTCGGGAAGGCGCTCGGCGGTCGGGCCGAGCACGGACGGGGTGACCACCCGACCCGCTACGGCCGGTCGATCTCGCCGGCGGTGTCCGGGCGGTGCAGCTCCCGGTCCGCGGCGGGATCGGCTGGCATCGGCGTACCCGTGGAGAGGTCGCCGGAGCGCGGCCCGGTGCGGCCGACGGTGATGGTGCGCGGCGCGGGCCGCGTTGCCCGTGGCAGCCGCACCCGCAGCAGGCCGTGGTCCATCACCGCGTCGATGGTGTCCGGGTCGACCCGCGCCGGCAGGTTGACCCGGTATTCGAAGCCGCGCGTCTCGAAGCCGCCGGGGATTCCGTGGTCGGCGTTGACCTCCGCCTCCGAGCGGGCTCGCACGCACAACTCGCGGTCGTCCAACTCGACGGCCACCTCCTCCGGCGCCACTCCGGGCAACCGGACGACGACCTCCCAGCCGTCCGAGGTCTCGGTCAACTCGACGTCGGACGCCCCGCCGCGACCACCGACCAGGCGACTCAACTCGGAGCGCAGCGACTGCAACTCCCCCATCGGGTCCCAGCCCTGCTGCCGACTGCCGCGCCACCCCCGGCCGAAGCCGCCAAACTGCTGCTCGCTCATGACACCTCTCCGATTCGCTGGGTGGCCGTCGGCGGCCGTAGTGAGCTGGGCGCGTCCAGGCCGGCGTCACGGTCGACTCCCACACCGAGCCGGTCGACCAGCTCGCCACCGAGCCAGGCGCTGATGCCGAGAATCGCCAGCGCGACCAGCTCGATGGCGATCAGCGCCCCGCCGGCGGCCCGGGAGTCCGCGTTGAGCCGCACCGCCCACACGGCGGCGAAGAGCAGGATCACCGCGACGTTGGCGCCCGCGTGCAGCAGACCCACCCGCTTGGCGCGGGTGCCGCTCGGTATCGCCAGCAGGTCGAACGAGCCGGCCGCCGCGGCGAGCAGGCCGCCGATCAGGCCGACGGTGATGTTCCAGTACGCGACCTCGCCGAGGAAGTCGGGACCGCCGACGGTGTCCACCAGGTCGAACAGCACCGCAGTGGCCAGCAGCGCCACCGGGAACATGACAAGCATCGGATGGACTGGGTGACCCAGCACCTTGAGTCGGCTCTCCATCTCCCGGCCTCCACTGGTCGGCGTCCTGCGGAACGGTCCACGTCGGCGAGCGCGTCGGGTGAGGCCGTACCCCCGGCAACCCGGCACAAACCTCGCGCTGGTCACTGCGGCCTAGGCTGATGACGGTGGTGCCCACCACCGGGTCAACGCCTGAGGGAGGACCAACGTGACGGTGGAGATCACCTCGCACGAGGAGTTACGCGAGTTGCTCGGTGAGCCGAGCACGCGGACCGCCAACAAGGACCGCACCCGCCTGCACGAACGGGACCGCGAGTGGCTCGCTGCCTCACCGTTCTGCCTGATGGCCACGGCCGGCGCGGACGGGAGCTGCGACGTCTCACCCAAGGGCGACCCGGCCGGGTTCGCCCTGGTGCTGGACGACACGACGCTCGCGCTGCCGGAGCGGCCCGGCAACAAGCGGGCCGACGGCTACCGCAACATCCTCGACAACCCGCACATCGGCTTGCTCTTCCTGATCCCCGGGCGGACCGACACGCTGCGCATCAACGGGCGGGCCCGCCTGGTCAGCGACGCGCCCTGGTTCGACGACATGGTGGTCAAGGGGCACCGGCCGGTGCTCGCCGTGGTGGTGGAGATCGAGCAGATCTTCTACCACTGCGCGAAGGCGTTCCTGCGGTCCGCGCTGTGGCGGCCGGAGACCTGGCAGCCCGAGGCACTGCCGTCCCGGCCACGCCTGATCAAGGAGGTCGAGGCCCCGACGGAGAGCCTCGAAGATCTGGAACGGCACTACGGCCCCGAGTACGCCACGAAGATCTACGTCTGATCGGCCGCGCCGGGTCGGATTGGCTACGCCTCGGCCGACTGCGACCGGTCCGCCTCGTCGGCAGGCCAGGCCGACCAACCGTCCGGGTTGCCGAACGACTCCCGGGAGATCCCCGAGCCGGTCTCCGGCCACGAACCGAACCGGTCGTTGTGCAGGTGCGCGAAGAGGTAACACATGCCTTCGCAGTCGGCGTCCAGCAGCGCCATCGCGGGGTCGGCACGAACAGCTTCGTAGTAGGCCCGACCCAGGGCGACGATGAAACCTCGGGCGTAGAGGAAGCCGTCGTCCGACCCGTCGGTCACTTCGTGGATGTCCTCCCGATCGATGTCGTACAGCTTGCGCTCCACCACCCGGTCCAGATCCGTCAACTCCTGCCCGGTCAGCTCGACGGTCAACTGCCCGAGCCGGTCCAGGAAGGCATCAAGCCAGGCGTCGATCGCGTAGGACGGGTCGTCATCGTCGACATCATCGCCGTCGTCAGCGGCGGGGTCGCGCTCGACGAGGGCCTGACGCAGCGCCAGGGGCTCGGCGCCCAACTCGGCCCAGGCCGCCTCGATGAGGGCCCACAGCCGGGCCTCGTCAGCAGCGGTGGGCAGCGTTCCAGGGGCATCCGTGGTCACGGTCACCGCAAGACCGTAACCACCACCACCGACGCTTTCAGGACTCTGCGGCGGAGACCATCCACAAGTGACCGTCCGGGTCGGCGAAGACGCCCGCGTACCCCCAGGGGTGGTCGGACGTCTCGGTGATGACCTCGGCGCCGGCAGCGCGGGCCCGTTCGACGACCGCGTCCGCGTCGACAGGCGAGTCGACAGTGAGGTTCAGCAGGCACTCGCTCTGGCCCCTCGGGGCGACCTCGTGCCGGCCGATCACCCAACCGAAGCCGCCGGTCGGGACGAGCATCAGGCGCAGCCCGTCATTGACCACGAACTGCAACGGCTCCGGGAGGCCGTCGTCGGCCAACTCGCCCACGGCTTGGAGGCCGAGGCCCTCGCGGTAGAACCGGTAGGAGGTCGGACGGTCGGCGATGGGCAGACTCACGATCACCGGTGCGGGAGTCATGGGTGGACGCCTCCAAGGTGCCGGTCGTGTCGCTGAATTAACGTTGGCGTGGTGACGGTAGACGGCTGGCTGTCTGATACTCGCACCTCCTACGACACCGTGGCGGTCAGCTACGCGCGCCTGGTGCGTGACCTCCTCGCGGAAGCACCGTACGAACGAGCTGCTCTGGCCTCGTTTGCGGAGCTGGTGCTGGCCGCCGGCGGTGGGCCGGTCGCGGACGTGGGCTGCGGAACGGGGCGCATCACCGCCCACCTGCACACGCTCGGCGTCGACGCCTTCGGGATCGACCTCTCGCCCGGGATGATCGACGTGGCCCGCCGTGACCACAGTGAGCTGAGGTTCGAGGTTGGCTCGATGACCGACCTCGATCTGGCCGACGGCTCGGTCGCCGGCCTGGTCGCCTGGTACTCCCTCATCCACATCCCCGACGACCAGATCGGCGTCGTGTTCGCGCACTTCCGGCGGGTCGTGCGCCCCGGTGGCCCGCTGCTGCTCGGCTTCCACGTGGGCGACGAAACGACCCTGAAGACCGAGGGCTACGGCGGGCACCCGATGAACGTGCGCGTCCATCGTCGGCAGCCGGCCCAGGTTGCGGCCTGGCTACGCCAGAACGGCTTCACGATCGACTCGCAGACCACAGTCACCTCGGCGGAGAGCCGGCTCGGCGGCATCATCGTCGGACGACGACTGCCCTGATCCACAGTCATCCCTGCCAACCTCAACCACGAACGGCGTTAGCAGTATTCGGCCGAGTGGGGAATGATGACGCACGATTTGCTGCCTGCTGCAGGCCAGCGAATTGGCAATCAGGGCAAGCCTGTCGTACCGCCTCCGTAGTGGGCAGCACCCGTCTCATTCAAGATGCCATCGGCTGCGGTACCAGTGCCGCGCAGGCCACCCCGCCTCGATCGTCCGCCCGCCTTGACGATTTGCCGGGCAGCACGCCTGGCCTGCTGCAACTGTTCCTCTCGGCCAACAACTCGGGATGTTCGGCGGCGCCTGGCCAAGATGGCTCCTCCCAGCAGGAGGGTCGCCAACCCAAGCACGATCGCGGCGCCCCAGACGAGGAGGTGGCCATCCATGTCGACACGCTAATCGACACAGGTAACGAGGGGTACCCAGCGACAGGGCCGACTCGTCGGTAGCTCACCAGGTGCCGCCCGCTCATTGCTGCTGAACTGGTGCTCTAGCCGGCTACGGCCTCGGTTGATGTCCGACATGATCGCCCCCGGTGCCGTGACGAGCCCGAGACTCGCAGCAGGGGCGACGTTCCAGGGTCACGGGTGTCTAGAGCGGATCCAGGAGCAGTACGCCGGCCGCCGAATAGAAGTACTGGCGTACATGCGTAGCCCAGTCTTCGATCTTGGGGTCTTCCCCCTGCGACAGCCACTTGGACAGATGCGCGTGCTCGTCGGTGTATCCGTTGTCCAGGAGCCACTGAAGCGTTTGACGCCGGCCCGCTCCGAAGATGGCCTGGGCATCGAAGCCGATAGCCAGGTCCATGTCACCTGTACGGAACTTCGCTTCATATAGGCGGGGCGAGTCTGCGGGATCGCCGATCAGAAACAGCAGGAAGGCTGCTACGTAAATCTGCTCATACTCGTCGCTCTCGCCCGGGTCCGGACCTTCGCGCCACGCTCTTTCGAGGTCGAAGATCTCGCGGAGCATCGCATGGTGAGGGCCGGGATCAGCTACGTCAACCACCCGGAGCGCTTCCCGACGCGCAGCCGGACTTGAGACGTCCAACGACCTGGCCATGGGTGCACGCTAGTTGAGGACGGCTCAGGCATGAACGGGGGCCGCATCGCCGAGGCGGCACGGCGGCGAGCGCGGCCCTTGGACGGCTGGCCGCCAGTGAGGGGCGCTGTGGTCGGGTGAGTGAGGTTGGCTGCTCAGCTTCGCAACCGCAAGCAAAAGGCCCAGATCACGTCAGTGACCTGGGCCTTTTCGTGGAGCCGCCTGACGGAATCGAACCGTCGACCTACGCATTACGAGTGCGTCGCTCTAGCCGACTGAGCTAAGGCGGCAACGATCAGCAAGTGTACGGCACCCCGGCGCCACCGACCGAACGGGATACCCCCCGTCGCGCCGGCCAGCACCAACCGGACATCGGCCGCCATCTGGACGATTACCGGACAGCGGAGGATCGGGTCCGGGACTACGCTGCGGCGGGTGAGCGACGAACGCGACGATTCCCCCCACCCGGAGCGTCCTGACCGCCCGCCGGCCGGTGAACGCGCCGCCCACCGGCCGCGCAGCACCGACCCGCTGGAGTTGGGCTTCACACCGCGCAAGCCGGTGCCGTGGCTGGCGCCGTTCCTGTTGATCAGCACCGGCATCCGGACGCTGCTGGCGGTGCTCTTCGGGGCGTACCTCGACAAGCGTGAGTTGCAGAACGCGTTCGGCGACGACGTCTTCCGCCAGGTCGGGCCGGACGGCGGGCTGTGGCTCGACTACGTGGCCGACCTCGGCGACGGCTTCAACGCCACCTACTCCGTGGCGTACCTGCTGGCGCAACCCGAACTGACCGTCGACGGGCACCGCCTGCCCCGGGCGCAGACGCTGGTGATGGGCGGCGACCAGGTGTACCCGTCGGCGGCCTACGCCGCGTACGAGGACCGGTGCAAGGGGCCCTACCAGGCCGCCCTGCCGGTGGCGCCGGCCGAGAAGCCGACGCTCTTCGCGGTGCCGGGCAACCACGACTGGTACGACGGCCTCACCGCGTTCCTGCGGTTGTTCGTCCGCTCCCGGGACCGCAACTTCGCGGGCTGGGGCACCGGGCAGTCCCGGTCGTACTTCGCCGTGGAGTTGCCGGCCGACTGGTGGTTGCTCGGCGTGGACGACCAGTCCGGCTCGTACCTGGACGACCCGCAGCTGGCCTACTTCGACGAGGTGGCCCGCCGGCTCGGGCCGGAGTCCAAGGTGATCATCGCGGCGCCAGCGCCGACCTGGGTCAAGGCCGCCGACGACCCCACGGCGTACGACTCGATCGACTACTTCATCCGCACGATCATCGATCCGACCGGGGCGCGGGTGCGGCTGTTGCTCTCGGGCGACCTGCACCACTACGCCCGCTACTCGGGGGCCGACCGGCAGCTCATTACCTGCGGTGGGGGCGGCGCGTACCTCTACCCCACGCACAAGCTGCCGGAGCGCATCGAGGTGCCGCCGCGGGACACGCTGACCCGCAAGGCCAGCACCGCCCAGCCGTACGACCTGGTGGCCCGTTACCCGGACGCCGCGCGGTCGCGCCGCTACGGCTGGGGCATCTTCCCCCGGTTGCCGTTGCGCAATCCCGGCTTCACCACGTTGCTTGGCACCCTGCACACCCTGCTGATGCTGGCCATGGCCGGTGCGACGGCGAACTGGGCCGACAGCACCGACCAGCGGCTGTTCAGCGTCCCGCTGGTGGTGATGGTGCTCGTGACGGTGATCGCCGCGGCCCTGTTCGCCAAGCCGCCGAGCGCGAGCGGCAAACGCCACGCACGGCACTGGATCCTCGGCGTCGGCCACGGCGTGGCGCAGGTGGCTCTGGCGGCGGGCGGCACCTGGGTCTGGTTGGCGCTGCCGTTCTACGACTGGCCGTGGCCGCTGCCGGCGGTCGCCGCGGCGGTGCTCTACGGCCCGGTGATCGGCCTGGTCGCCAGCCAACTGGTGGCGGCGTACCTGCTGGTGGCGGGTTCGTTCGGCGTGAACGTCAACGAACTCTTCGCCGGCCAGGGCATCGAGGACTCGAAGTCGTTCCTGCGACTGCGCATCGACCCGGACGGCACGTTGACCATCTACCCGCTGGGGGTGGACCGAGTCTCCCGCGACTGGCAGGTGAACCCCGACCAGTCCCCCACCCAAAGTTGGCTGACCCCCAAGTCCCCCCTCACTCCCCACCTAACGGAACCACCCACAGTCCTGCGCTGACCAACCCACCCCACCCTCACCTGCGAACCTCATGCCGGCGTTGATCATGAGGTTATTGCCCCGACACGCCGTTCGGGATGGCAATAACTTCATGATCAACGCCGGAGAGGCGGGGCCGGTGGTCCGGGGGGGTGGGTTAGGGGGTGGGGTGGGTTAGGGGGTGTATTGCTGGTTGTGGGCTTGGCGGGAGCCGCAGACGTCGGCGCGGGAGCACATGGAGCGCGAGCCGTCGGCGTCCAGGCGTACGGTCACCGCGTCGCGGGGGACGCTGTGGCCGACGACCCGGCCGTCACCCTCGGGGGTGGAGACCCGACTGCCGACCGCCGGGGCGGTCTCCTGAAATCTTTGATACAGCGGATGCTCGTACTTGAGGCAGCACATCAGCCGCCCGCACGCGCCGGAGATGCGCAGCGGGTTGAGCGGAAGGTCCTGGTCCTTCGCCATCCGGATGGTCACCGGCTCGAAGTCGGTGAGGAACGTGGCGCAGCACAGGTCCCGACCGCAGGAGCCGATGCCGCCCTGCACCCGCGCGGAGTCGCGGGCGGAGAGCTGGCGCAGCTCCACCCGACAGTGCAGGGTCGCGCCCAGGTCGCGGACGAGGGACCGGAAGTCCACCCGGTGCGGGGCGGTGAAGTAGACGGTGCTGCGCTCACCGCCGCTCTCGGCGGAGCCGAGCACATGGTCGACCGCCACCACCTTCATCGGCAGGCCGTGCGAGCGGATCAGCCGTTTCGCGGCCACCTTGGCCTCGGCCTTGCGGCGACGCAACGCCTCGTCCCGGCGGAGGTCGTCATCGCCGGCCAACCCGACCAGGCGGGGGAAGCCGTCGGTCTCCTCGGTCACCCACTGCGCGGCCCACACGCACTCCGCCACCTCGGGCCCGTCATCGGTGGGCACCAGCACCCGGTCGCCCACCTGCGGACGCAACTCGCCCGGGTCGAGGTAGTAGAGCCGCCCGTACCGGTTGAAGCTGACCGCGCAGAGCATGCCCATCCCCCCACCCTACGACGGGTCACGGCGCAAGGCGCACCGGCCGGCTACGCCCCGCTGCCATTCATGACCGTCGACTCGACCTATTGCCTGGCGTCCCGTCGTGCCGTTGCTGCTCGCCCGGACGGTTGAATCCGGGGCCGGGCAGGAGACAAGACGTGCCTCGGCGGCGTTGAGTGGAGGCAGACCTGCGGGGGTGCAGGGGGAAGACCACGGCGTCGCCGTGGGCGCCGGCTTCAGGTCAGGCGCCCGCGAGCGACGCCGTGGCCTGTCCGAGGCAGAACGGTCACGGCCGGAGGGCCGGGCTCAGCTACCAGCCGACCCGGGTGGGCTGGTCGTAGTGGGGACGCCCTTCCGTTGGCGGACGCCACGCGGTCTCGGCCAGGCTCGGCCCCCACTGACGCAGCAGCGTCTCCGCACCGTCGTACGCGACGCAGAGCACCGCCAGCACCCGTGCGGCGATCTCGGCGGCGTCGGCCACACCGGGCCCGACCGGCCCGGGGCGGGTCGACGCACCGGCGGCGGTGGCGGCGACCACGGCGACCGCTTCGGCCGAGCGGAGCACATCGGCCAACGTGCGGGCCAGCGCGAGTCGGCTGCCCTCCACCCAGTCGGCGAGGGCGTCGGCGTAACCGGCGGTGGATTCGAGTCGCCCGACCAGGCTGTCCGGCCCCTCGTCGAGGTGGCGCAGCAGTGCCGCCCGCTGGTGCCCGTACGCCGTGGCGGCCGGACCGGACCAGAGCACCGGGTCGGTGAGCGCGGCGGAGACGTCGTCGTACCCCCGGACGAGCCGGCGCACCGCGTGGCCGGCGCTGGCGAGCGGCACGGGGTGCAGGTCGAGGAAGCCGCGAACCGCGTCGCCCGGCAGCACCTGCATGCGGCGCAGTAGCGGCCAGACCCGGTGCCCCTCGGGGACACCGGCCGCGATCAGTCTGTCCACCCGGCGGAGCAGGTCGAGGCCGGGCTCGGCGAGCCGGTCCAGCGCGTCCATCACGGTTCCCCGGTGAGCCGGCGGCGGGCCGCCCGGTCGACCTCGGCGTAGCGGTCGGCGGCCTCCCGCACGGCAGCCGCGGCGGCGGCCAGTCGACCGGCCGCGGCGCGGGCCTCCCGGGCCCGGTCGTCGGTGGCGGTGGTCCACTGCCGGTGCAGCGCCCGACCGATCTCGCCCGGGCGACCCGGTGCGTCGGCGCCGAACGCGGCCTGGGCCGGATCGCTGGCGGTGACGGTGTGCGAAATGACGGTGAGCGTGGCGCTCGCCTCGTCCAGTCGGGCGGAGAGCGCGCGCAGTGTGTCCATCTCAGGCCCCCGCGAGCGGTCGGTAGGCGGCGAACGTCTCGTTGTGCAGCTTTTCCCGGGCCCATTCGGCGGCGTCGGCCGCCGCGGTGACCGCAGCCTGCACGGAACCGGCGACGTCGCGCGGGCTGCGGCTGTGCAGCGGCCCGAGGAACCGGACGTCGGTGATCCGTCCACCGGCGGTGACCACCACCTCGACCAGGCCGTCCGGCGAGCGGACGGTCACTTCGACGGTCGACACCGCCTGGTCGAACTCGGCCTGGAGGGACTCGATCCGGCGGTAGCGTCGCACCGCTTCCTCGATCCAGGCCTCGTCGATCTCCCCCCGCGGCATCGGCCGACTCCTCCCGGGTGATTCATCACTCAGTGTGGTGCCACCGTCACCACGGCACAGGGACCGTACCGCACCGCAATCGGGCCTGTCGATGCCTGTGGACAACGGCCGGGAAGTGCGGGTCAGCCCTTCCAGAGAGCGAGCATCATCGCCTCGACCGCGATCCGCGGCTTGACGTTCGCCTCGATCGCCGCACGGCAGGCGAGCACGGCCTCCAGCCGGCGCAGCGCCCCGTCGGCGTCCCACTTCTGCGCGCCAGCACCGGCGAGCGCGGCCGTGTCGGTGTGCACCGGGGCGACGGGTGCGCGCAGCGCCATGGTGAGCGCGTCCCGGTAGAAGCCCGCGAGGTCGACCAGTGCCCGGTCCAGTGCGTCCCGCTGGGCCCGGGTGGCCCGGGACTTCTGCCGCTTCTCCAGCTCCTTGAGCTGCCCGGCAGCGCCTCGCAGGGCGCCGGCCGCGCCCCGGCCGGTGCCGCCCGCGCCGAGCGCGGTCTCCAGTGCCGCCCGCTCGGTCGTGTCGGCCTCGGTGACCGACGCCTCGGCCTCCGCTTCGGCCGCCTCGATGAGTGCGGACGCCGCGTCGAACGCCGCGCCGACACCGGTCAACCGGCGCGGCACCGCGAGCACCGCCTCGCGTCGTTTGCGGGCCTCCGGGTCGCGGGCCAGTCGGCGGGCCCGACCCACGTGACCCTGCGCGGCCGACGCCGCCCACTGCGCCACGTCGGGCGCGATGCCGTCCCGACGAACCAGCACCTCGGCCACCGCTGCGGCCGGCGGCTGCCGCAGGGGTACGACCCGGCAGCGCGACCGGATGGTCACCGAGATGTCGTCCGGGTGGGTGGACGGGGCGCAGAGCAGGAAGACCGTCCGCGGCGGTGGTTCCTCGATCGCCTTGAGCAGCGCGTTGCCGGCGGCCTCGGTGAGCCGGTCGGCGTCCTCGATGACCACCACCTGCCAGCGCCCGCCGGACGGGGTGCTGGCCGCGCGGAGCACCAGGGCGCGCATCTCGCTGACGCCGATGGAGAGCCCTTCCGGCACCACCATCCGCACGTCGGCGTTGGTGGCACCCATCGTGGTGTGGCAGCCGGGGCACTCACCGCAGCCGGTGCCGTGCACGCACTGGAGTGCGGCGGCGAACGCGCGCGCGGCGACCGAGCGGCCGGAACCGGGAGGCCCTGTGAAGATCCACGCGTGCGTCATCCCGGCGGACGGGTCCACGCCGGTCACTGCGTCGTCGCCCGCGGACCCGTTACCGCCGTTCGGGCCGGCGGTGACCAACGCGGCTGCGCCAGCACGCAGGACGGCGGCGGCCGCCGCTGCGGCGCGCCGCAGCTCGACCACCGCCTCGTCCTGGCCGACCAGGTCGGCGAAGACGTCCGGCATCAGGTCTTGTGCTCCATCGTCACCAGCTCCGCGTCGGATAACTCAGGTTGCACCGAGGTGTCCGGGCCCTGCGCCGGTCGCGGGTGCACGATGCCACCCGGCTTGCCGAGCATCTCCTCGACCCGCCGGACCACCAGCCCGGTGATCTCGTCGGCCGGCCGGGACGCGTCGAGCACCAGGTAGCGCTTCGGGTCGGCGGCGGCGAGGTCGAGGAACGCGTACCGGACGCGCTCGTGGAAGGCGACCGACTCGGCCTCCAGCCGGTCGGTGCCGGTGTTGCGCGAGGCCACCCGGGACAGACCGGTGCGCGGTTCGACGTCCAGCAGCACCACCAGGTCGGGCTTGAGCCCACCGGTGGCCCAGGAGGAGAGCCAGGAGACCTCGTCGACGGGCAGTGTCCGGCCGGCGCCCTGGTACGCCAGGGACGAGTCGACGTACCGGTCACTGATCACCACGCCGCCCCGAACCAGCGCGGGCCGGACGACGGTGGCCACGTGGTGCGCCCGGTCGGCGGCGTAGAGCAGCGCCTCGGCCCGGGGGGAGGGCGCGTCGTCGCCGGAGGTGTCCAGCACCAGCGACCGGATTCGCCGGCCGACGCCGGTGGCCCCCGGCTCGCGGGTGAGCACCACCTCTCGGCCGTGACCGCGCAGCCGCTCGGAGAGCGCGGTGAGCTGGGTGGACTTCCCCGCGCCCTCGCCGCCCTCGAAGACCACGAAGAGCCCGGCGGAGACGAACGGCTCGGCGGGCATCAGCGGACGGCCACGGATGGAGCCCCACAGGTCGGCGAGGACCGGGACGCCCTTCTTGTCGTCCATCTGGCCGAACGCGCTGATCCCGGCGAAGATGCCGGCAGCACCGGCGGCGAGCAGCAGCAGTCGGGTGGAGGAGACGGAGATGCCGAGGTCGGCGATCTCCAGCTTGCGCGAGCCACCGACGCCGACCAGCACGCTGCTCAGCCCGATGGCCAGGATCAGCACCAGTCGGGTGCCGATCTGCACCACCGCGAAGACCCGGCCGCGCACCTCGTCGGCAACCTCCCCGCCCAGCAGCGTGGTGCCGGCCAGGAAGGCCATGCCGGCGCCGGCGCCGACCAGCACCGCGCCGACGATCGCCATGGACAGGTGGATGGCGAAGGCGAGGGTCATCACGGCGGCGCTGGCCAGCACGATGCTCATGCCGAACCAGCGACGCCGGGACATCTCCTTGACGACCATCGGGCCGAGCCCGATGCCGAGCGCCAGACCGGCGAACATGGCGCCGAAGAGCAGTGAGAACGCGGCGTCGCCGGCGCCCAGCGAGTTGGCGAAGAACTTGGCGGTACCGACCACGATGCCGCCACCGGCGAACGCGCCGAAGATGCCCAGCACCAGGCCACGCACCAGCGGGGTCTGGCCGATGTACTTCCAGCCCTCGGAGAACTGCCGGAACATGCTCTGCTCGGCACGCTCCGCCTCGCCGCGCTGCGCCTCGCTGATCTCCTTGATCCCGAACGCCACCACCAGTGCGGTGGCGAGCCGGGAGAAGGCGTTGAACCAGAGTGCGAGCTGGGCCGGTTCCGCCCAGTTCGGCAGGTCGCCGCCAGCGGCGCCACGGACGCCACGGTCGAGCACGGCGAGGCCGATGGCGGCGGCGATCGGGGTGAGGCCATACGTGGTGATCAGGGTGAGCTGGTTGGCCGCTTCCAGCCGGGCCCGCGGGATCAGGTTCGGGACCGCGGCCTCCTTGGCCGGGATCCAGAGGAGGGTGAGCGACTCGATCAGGAAGGTGGCGATCAGCGCCCAGCCGACCACCAGGCCGCCCGCGGCCCCACTGAGGGCGTAGAGCGGAATGGACGCGAAGAGCACGAAGCGCAGCAGATCGCAGATGACCATCGTCCAGCGCCGGTCGAACCGGTCGGCGAAGACGCCGGCCACCGGGCCGAGCACCAGCGCGGGCAGCAGCCGGATCGCGGTGACCCCGCCGAACGCGGCGCCCTGGGCGGTGCTGCCCTGCACCTGCGAGGCGGCGAAGAGTGCGGTGGCCAGCAGGCCGAGCCAGTCACCGAAGGAGGCCGCGCCGAGCACGATCCAGAGCCGGCGGAACGGCCGGATGCGCAGCACGGACCGGATCGCGGCATAACCGGACGGATCAACCTGACCGCTGTTGGGCTGCGTGGCGGCGTTGTCCGACTGGTCACCCGAGCGCGACACGCCGGGCGACTCGCCGCTGTTCTGGCTTTCGATGGCCGTACCTCCACGTGCCGGCCCATCGCTGGGCACCTCCGGTGCAACACTCTAGACCCGGTGGGGGCCACCCCCCGGGCGACATTCTCCTGCTCGCTGAGCCTAGGCCGCCGAAGGTACCGACCGCAGCCCGGACGTACGCGAGGGTATTTCGCATTCTCCGTCAGACAGTTAGCGTGCACACGTGGCCATCGAAAGCGACAAACTTCGCGAGCGCCTGGATCGGGCGACTGCCCACCTCGACCCCCCGTACGCGGTGGTCGACCTCACCGCCTTCGACGCCAATTCGGCCGCCCTGGCCGACCGCGCAGCGGGAAAACCGGTCCGGCTCGCCAGCAAGTCGGTCCGCAGCCGGGACTTGATCAGTCGAGCCCTCGCCCGGCCCGACTGGCAGGGCGTGATGGCCTTCACACTGCCCGAGGCGATCTGGTTGGTCCGCGCCGGCGTCAGCGACGACGTGCTGGTCGCGTACCCGAGCGCCGACCGGGCCGCCCTCGCCGAGCTGGGCGCCGACCAGACACTCGCCGCCGCGATCACCCTGATGATCGACAGCACCGGCCAACTCGACCTCATCGACGCCATCAAGGCCCCGGGGCAGCGCGCCGAGCTACGGCTCTGCCTGGATCTGGACGCCTCCTGGCGACCGCTGCGCGGGGTGCACGTCGGCGTCCGCCGCTCACCGGTGCACAGCGCCCGGGCGGCCGGCGCGCTCGCCGCCGCCGTCGCCGGTCGGCCCGGCTTCCGGCTGGTCGGGCTGATGTCGTACGAGGCGCAGATCGCCGGCCTGGGTGACGCGCCGCCGGGCAATACGCTGCTGGCGGGCGCGATCAGGCTGGCCCAGCGCGGGTCGTACCGCGAGTTGCTGGCCCGCCGTGGCGCGGCGGTCGCCGCGGTACGCGAGCACGCCGACCTGGAGTTCGTCAACGGCGGCGGCACCGGCAGCATGGCCGCGACCAGCGCCGATCCCGCGGTAACCGAGATCACCGCGGGATCGGGCCTGTACGGGCCGACGCTGTTCGACGCGTACCGCGCCTGGCGGCCCACCCCGGCGGCGTTCTTCGCCTGCGCTGTGGTCCGCCGACCGACGCCGGAACTGGCGACGGTGCTCGGCGGCGGCTGGATCGCCTCCGGTCCGGCCGCCGACAGTCGACTGCCTCGGCCGTGGCTACCGGTAGGGCTGAAGCTGGTCGGCGCCGAGGGCGCCGGCGAGGTGCAGACTCCGCTGTCCGGAGCGGCGGCAGCCGGGCTGCGCGTCGGCGACCGGGTGTGGTTCCGGCACGCCAAGGCGGGTGAGCTGTGTGAACGGGTCAACGAGCTGCACCTGATCGAGGGCGACACGGTCGTGGCGACCGTCCCCACCTACCGGGGTGAGGGGCAGGCCTTCCTCTGAGACCGGACAGCCGCCCCCACCGCCGGCCGGGGCCGGCGCCCCGCGCCGACTCAGGCGGGTTGGGGCGCCTCGGCCTGCTTGCCGACTGCGGACCGGCCGTTGTCCGGGCCGTCGACCTGGCGGTGCAGGTACTCCCGGATCAACGCCTTCGCCTCCAGCAGCACCCGCTCGTCACCGTCGGACTTCCGACGGAACGCGAGCTTGATCAGCGCGTCCGCCGCCTCGACGGCGATCTCCAGCACGAAGCGCAGCTTGGGCACGTCGGTGAGCCCGAAACGCTCGGTGAGCACCCGGGCCAACTGGTCGGCGATCACGCCGTTGTTGTCCCGCTGCTCGTCGAGCAGGTGCAGGTCGACCACGTCGCCGAAGTGCAGGGTACGGAAGCCGGGGACGGTGCGGTGCATCGTGATGTACTCGTCGATGCCCGCGTCGACGCCGTCCCACCAGTGCGTCATCTCGTCGGAGGCGAACCGCTCGTCGAGGCGCTGGAGGTAGGACTCCATGGTCCGCAGGGTCAACGCCTGCACGATGGCTCGCTTGTCCGGAAAGAACTGGTAGACCGACCCGATCGCCACCTCGGCCCGCTCGGCGAGCAGGGTGGTGGTCAGCCCCTCGTACCCCACCTCGTCGACGAGTTCGGCGCAGGCATCCAACATGCGCTGTACCCGCGCGACACTTCGACCTTGCACCGGTACGCGGCGCAGCGGCCCGGTCGTGGCGGCTGGTGTGGACACTCTGCGCCACCCCCCTTCGACGGATGAACATATCTCCACGTCACGAGTCCGTGACTACCGGTACAACGAGCGGATCGCAATTGCGGTATTTACCAGCTAGAACGTTCCTGATATGAAGTCAGTTCATATTCATGAATGAGGAGCGCGCATGGTCCGCACCGCACCGCTCGGGGCTGGATGGTCCAACTGGGCCGGGAACCAGCGTGGCAGCGCCAGCGCGATCCTGCGCCCCGGCTCGCCGACCGACGTCGTAGAAGCCGTCAGATCCGCCGCCGACGACGGCGGTCGGATCCGGGTGACGGGCAGCGGCCACTCGTTCACCGCCGTCGCGCTCCCCGACGACCGTCGGATGGACCTGTCCGACCTGGACACCACCGTCAGCGTGGACGTCGCACACCGACTGGTCACCGTACCCGCGGGCATGACCCTGCACACGCTCAACGGCCTGCTCGCCCGGCACGGCCTCGCACTGCCCAACCTCGGCGACATCGACGCGCAGACCGTCGCCGGGGCGATCTCCACCGGCACCCACGGCACCGGAGCCGCCTATGGGTGCCTCTCCACCTTCGTCGAGGCGATCACACTGGTCACCGGCACCGGCGAGGTGCTGCGCTGCTCCGCCGACGAGCATCCCGACGTCCTCGCCGCCGCCCGAGTGTCGCTCGGCGCGCTCGGCGTCCTAGTGGAGGTGACCCTGCGTTGCGTGGACGCCTTCGTCCTGCGCGCCCACGAACGACCGGCCGAACTGGCCGACGTGCTCGGCGAACTACCCGAGCTGATCGGCCGACACGACCACGTCGAGTTCTACTGGTTCCCGTACACGTCCCGGGTGCAGGTCAAGGCCAACGACCGGGTACCCGCCAACGACCGGCCGCTGTCCCGCTGGCGCGGCTGGTTGGACGACGAATTCCTGCCCAACCGGGTCTTCGCCGGCGCCTGCCGTCTCGGCCGGGTCGTGCCCGCGCTGGCCCCGGGGATCAGCGCGGTGTCCGCCCGCGCCCTCACCGAACGGCAGTACACCGGACGCTCCGACCGGGTCTTCTGCACGTCGCGCCGGGTCCGCTTCGTGGAGATGGAGTACGGCCTGCCCCGGGAGGCGTTGCCCGAGGCGCTCGCCGCGCTCCAGCGGATCGTGGACGGCCTGCCGTTCAAGGTGCTCTTTCCGGTGGAGGTGCGATTCACCGCCGCCGACGACGTCTGGCTGTCGCACGGCTACGGCCGGGACAACGCCTACATCGCCGTGCACCAGTACGTCGGCATGCCGTACGAGCCGTACTTCCGGGCCTTCGAGCAGGTGGCCGCCGGGCTGGGCGGTCGCCCGCACTGGGGCAAGTTGCACTACCGCGACGCCGCCTCGCTGGCCACCGCGTACCCCCGCTTCGCGGACTTCCAGGCCGTCCGCGACCGGCTCGACCCGCACCGCGTCTTCACCAACCCCCACCTGAAGCACGTCCTCGGGGTCTGACGGCTCACGTTTGTACGCGCCGTCGCGGTGAGCAGTGCCAAGGCCTGTTCCATAAGGGCGGTCGAGCCGAGTCGTCGTCCGGGCCCGGCGCAGGCCGGCCAGTTCTTATGAAACAGGCCTTAAAGCGCCAGGTCGTCCAGGTTCACCGCGTCGGCCATCGCCTCCGCGCCCCTGTCGTTCAGGTGCATGCCGTCGCCGCTGTCCAGCGCCGGGTGGATGTGGTCGGGGGCGTGCGGGTCCGCGACGGCGCTCGCCACATCGAAGACGGCGTCGAAGGCGTCCGTCGTGCGGATCCAGTCGTTCACCTCGCGTCGGGTGGCGAGGCCCTCCGGCGTGCTGATCTCCGGGCCGGCGCCCGCGAAGGGGCCGATGGTGGCGACGACGACCCGCAGACCGGCGCCGTGGGCGCGGTCCGCCAGCGCCCGGAAGCCCCCGACGAGAGCGTCGGCGGTGACGGCCGGCTCGCCCAACATGACCGGGAGACCGAGGTCGTTGATACCGAAGTGGACCAGGACGTGGGTCAGGGCGGGGATGGAGAGGACGTCACTGTCGAAGCGCGCCAGCGCGTGTTCACCGACGCCGTCGCGTAGGAGACGGTTCCCGGCGATGCCCTGGTTGACCACCCACCCGCGCTTCAGACGCCGGTTGAGGACGTCGACCGAGCGACGATTCGCGCTCGTCGTGGTGCCGACGCCTTCGAACCAGGAGTCGCCGAAGGCAACGGCGACGGCGGTGTCCGGGGGGGCGAGCACGTCGACGCCCGCGAGGTGGTACCTGGCCTCGACCTGCTCGGCCCCGACCAGATCGGGAGAGGTGACGTGATCGCCGTCGACTATCCGGGCGACCTCGGCCGGCTTGTGCGAATGGGTGGCCAGACCGGTCCGCTCCGGAAGATAGAGGCTCAGCACCAGATCCGTGCCGGCCGCGACCGGGATGCCCACCGGGTCGGTGACCGCCTCCTCACCCGCCGGGATGACGTGACGCTCCGCGCCGTCGACGGTGAGGGCGACCCACTGGCCGCCGACGGCGACCGTGGCAGCCCCGATGGTCAACGGGGTGCGGCCGTAGCGGTTCGTCAGCCGTACCCGGAAGTCCTCCCCGCCGCCGGCCAGGTGCAGCACCTGACGGACGGTCTGGTCGGCGAAGCCACGGGGTTCGCTGAACTGGAGCTGCTCGTACGGGCTGAGCAACCCGGTACGGAAACCGGCGGTCCAGATCATGGCCGGTCCAGGTCGGTGGTGGTGCCCTCCTCCATGCTGATCACTGATTCGATCAGCGCGAAGAACGTCTGGATGCCGGGCAGGTTGGCCCCCCGGCGACGGGATTCGGCGTAGTCCTCGGACGAGGCCCAGAAGACGAGGTCCAGCCACTCGTCGGCCGTCAGCCGGATCAGTCGCGCACCGAGGAAGCCACCACGGTCGGCCTGGAAGTCACGCAGCATCGCCGGCCGCGCGGCCAGCAGGGCGTCCGCGCGCTCGGCAGGGACGCGGAAACGGGTGATTTCGACGGTGGTCATCGTGTCTCGATCCGTTCGGTTCGGGAGCCGTTGACGCCCAGCATCAGCCTGAGCTGGGTCAGGAGGACATCGCGGAAGTCCGCCGGTGCCGGCGTGGAATGGTGCTGGACGCGAGAGATGATCAGACCGGCCAGCGCAGAGAGCAGGAGGTCCGTCACCGCCTCGGCGTCGTGGGCCAGCGTGAACGCACCACGGGCAGCGCCTTCCCGGACGGCGGCCAAAAAGGGTGCCCGGTACCGCTCCTGCACGTTGGCGCTGTAGTCGCGCAGCTCGTCGTCGCGCATCGCGGAGCGCCAGAACTCGACCAGAACCTGCCGGGTCTGCTCCGAGTTGTGCAGGCTCCGGTCGATTAACGCGACAAGTCGTCGCCACGGATCGTTCTCGGCGGTGGAGACGGCTCGCAGGGCCTCCACCTCCCGGTCGGTGAACACCTGCATCGCCTCGATGATCATGTCTTCGCGGGAGCCGAAGTAGGTCTGGAGGGTGCTGATCGCTACCCCACCGGCAGCCGACACGTCCGTGAAGCGGGTGTTCTCGTAACCGCGGCTGGCCAAGACGCCGGCAACGGCGTCGAGAACGGCATCCCGCTTCTCTCCGCCCGCACGCCTCTTCCTTATCGGCATGGCCATACGGTACGACGGTACCGGCGAAACGCGAAGGGCCCCGGCCGCTCTCGTGACCCGAAACACCAAAAAATAGATCCTGGACAGTTCCCGTTCAGACAAGACGGAAACTGTCCAAGATCTGGAGCGTCGGAACGGCGCCGCCCGACGGATCAGACGGCGCGGCAGGGCTACTCCGTGCTGGTGGCGGCCTTGCGCGGGGCGGCCTTCTTCGCCGGAGCCTTCTTCGCCGCCGTCGCCTTGGCAGTGGTGGTCTTCTTCGCGGCCGTGGACTTGCTGGCGGCGGCCGTCTTCTTCGTGGCAGTTGCCTTCTTCGCTGGCGCCTTCTTCGCCGCCGCCTTCTTCCGCGGCGCCGGACCCTTGGCCCGCTTCTCGGCCAGCATCTCGGACGCTTCCTCGATGGTCAGCGCCTCCGGCGTCTGCCCGCGTCGCAGCGACGCGTTGAACTCCCCGTCGGTCACGTACGGACCGAACCGGCCATCCTTGATCACCATCGGCTTCTCGGTCGCCGGGTCCACGCCCATCTCGCGCAGCGGCGGTGCCGCGGCACGCCGTCCACGGGCCTTCGGGGCGGCCAGCAGAGCCAGCGCCTCGTCCAGGCTGACAGTGAACATCTGGTCCTCGGACTCGAGCGAACGGAACTCCTCGCCCTGCTTGACGTACGGGCCGTAGCGACCGTTGTTCGCGAAGACCTCGACGCCGTCCGGCGCGACACCCACCAGCCGGGGAAGGCTGAGCAGCTTGAGCGCCTCCTCCAGGGTCAGCGAGTCCGGGGTCTGCGTACGCAGCAACGACGACTTCCGCTCGCCGCTGGACACGTACGGGCCGAACCGGCCGGACTTGAGCACGATCGGCTCGCCGGTGCCGGGGTCGTCGCCGAGCTTGCGCTCGCCGCTGCCGCCCAGGAACAGCTCGTGCACCTTCTCCGGGGTCAGCTCGTCCGGGGCCAGGCCCTCGGGGATCGGCGCGCGGTCACCCTGGGTGCCGCCCTCCTCGCCCTCACCGGAAGCCGCGGCCGGTGCCGGCTGCTCGCCGCCGGGCAGCTCCCGTTGCAGGTACGGCCCGTAGCGGCCGACCCGCACGACGACCTCGCGGCCGTCGTCGTCGGTGAAGAGCGGGATGGAGTTGACGCTGCGGGCGTCGATGTCGTTGAGGTTCTCGGTGACCAGCTTCTTGAGCCCGCCGGAACGAGCGATGTCCTGGTCGCCGGCACCGTTGGAGCTGCCGAAGTAGAACGCCGTGAGGAAGTCGACCGCCGCGTGGTCACCGCCGGCGATCTCGTCCAGCTCGTTCTCCATCGTGGCGGTGAAGTCGTAGTCGATCAGGCGGGGGTAGTGCCGCTCCATCAGCCCGATCACCGCGAAGGCCAGGAAGGTCGGGATCATCGCCTGGCCGCGCTTGGTGACGTACCCCCGGTCCTGGATCGTCTGCATGATCGACGCGTAGGTGGACGGGCGACCGATGCCCAGCTCTTCCAGGGCCTTGACCAGCGACGCTTCGGTGTAGCGCGACGGCGGCTGGGTGTGGTGGCCCTGCGCGGCAAGCTCGTCGGCGGTCAGCGGCTGGTCCTTGACCAGGGTGGGCAGCCGACGCTCGGCGTCCTCGGCCTCGGCGTTCTCGTCGTCGCTCGACTCGACGTAGGCGCGCAGGAAGCCCGGGTCGGTGATGGTCTTGCCGGTCGCGCCGAAGTCGGCTTCCTCCTGCGAGGTGGAGACCGCCCGGATGCGCACCGACACGCTGGAGCCGACCGCGTCGGTCATCTGCGAGGCGATGGTGCGCCGCCAGATCAGCTCGTAGAGCTTGAACTCCTCGGCGGACAGCTCCTTGGCCACCTCACCCGGCGTACGGAAGTTGTCCCCCGCCGGGCGGATCGCCTCGTGCGCCTCCTGCGCGTTCTTCACCTTGCCGGTGTAGCGGCGCGGCTCCGGCGGAACGCTGCGCTCGCCGTACAGCTCGACGATCTGTCGGCGGGCCGCCGAGATGGCGGTCTCCGACAGGTTGACCGAGTCGGTACGCATATAGGTGATGTAGCCGTTCTCGTACAGGCGCTGCGCGGTGCGCATCGTCTGCTGCGAGGACAGGCGCAGCTTGCGGGCCGCCTCCTGCTGGAGGGTCGAGGTGATGAACGGCGCGTACGGGCGACGGCGGTAGGGCTTCTCCTCCACCCGGGTGACGGTGAACGGCCGCCCCTCCAGTCGGGCCGCGAGACCCCGGGCGCCACTCTCGTCGAGGTGCACGACGCCAGCGCCGGCCCGGACGCGACCGGTGGTCGGCTCGAAGTCCTTACCGGTGGCGATCCGGTCGCCGTTGAGAGCGATCAGGGTGGCGTTGAACGCACGCGGGCCCTCACCGGCGTTGGCCACCGCGAGGCTGGCCAGGATGTCCCAGTATTCGGCGGTGCGGAAGGCCATCCGCTGCCGCTCCCGCTCGACCACGATGCGGGTCGCCACGGACTGCACCCGGCCTGCCGAGAGCCGCGGCATGACCTTCTTCCACAGCACCGGGGAGACCTCGTAGCCGTACAGGCGGTCGAGGATCCGGCGCGCCTCCTGGGCGTCCACCAGATCGCGGTCGATCTCCCGGGGGTTAGCCACCGCCGCCTGGATCGCCGGCTTGGTGATCTCGTGGAAGACCATCCGCTTGACCGGGACCTTGGGCTTGAGCGTCTCGACCAGGTGCCAGGCGATGGCCTCGCCCTCGCGGTCCTCATCCGTCGCCAGGAAGATCTCGTCGACTTCCTTTGCCAGCTTCACAAGCTTGCTGATCTGCTGCTTGCGGTCGGCGGAGACGACGTAGAGAGCCTGGAAGCCGTTGTCGACGTCCACCCCGAGCCGGGCCCAGGGCTCCTTCTTGTGCTTGGCCGGCACGTCGGCGGCGTTGCGTGGCAGGTCGCGGACGTGACCGAAGCTGGCCTCCACGACGTACCCCGGGCCGAGGTAGCCCGAGATCGTCTTGGCCTTCGCCGGTGACTCGACGATGACCAGACGGGTGGTTCCAGCGTTGCTCGGCACGTCTCTCCCCGACCTCACTCCTGCTCGTGGCCTGCCGGCGCCCGGACAGCGACCGCTTTCGACCCCGCCGTCGCACCGGCGGTCCGGATGTCCAACGTAACGCGCCGCCCGCGTTTCGGGTTTCGCGGGCCGCAAACCGCTTCGACGCGGCTGTCGACGCCGCTCCGCCGCGCTCGGCACTGCCGGACGGCGCCACCGTACACCGTGGGTAGGGCTCGAAGCGGGTCACTGTGACGATGGCGGGCCCACGACCCGCCCGTTTTCCGCCTGGATCGACCCGCCGTCTGTCCGGCACCAGACACCCGGCCGCACCGTCTCAAGCCGCCGCCCAACCGCGTCGATCATGGACTCATGGTGGGCGTTTTAGCCCCGGGAGAGCAATAAATCCCCCAGCACAACTCCATGATCGACACGATGAGGGGTGGGTCAGGTTGGCCAGGCTTCGGGTGGTGTCGCGGGCGGCGGCCCGCCGACCAGCTCGGCGAGCCGCGCCAACCGGCGGCGGCCGGTGATCCGGTACGCCGGGCCGCCCTCACCCGGGCCGAGCAGCGCCCCGGCCAGCCCCGCCGAGGCGAGCGCCACGCCGATCGGCTCCCAACACTCCTGGTCGTCGACGCCCAGGCGCAACAGGAAGCAGTCCGGAGGCTCCGGCGTCCCGGCGGCGGCGAGCCACAGCCGCAAACGCCGACCGGTCAGGTGGAAAGCGGCCGGCGGACGCTTCGTCGTACCGTGCAGCCAGGCGGCCGCCAGCGGCTTCAAGATCCGGGTGTACGACGTACGAACGGCGTGTCGCGCGCCCTCGGTCGGCTCCCAGCTCGCCGCCAGCCCACGCGACGCCAGCTCGGCGACGAGCACGTGCACCCGCCAGGCGGCGTCCACCTGCACCGAGAGCCGGGCGGTGCCGCCCATCCGGACCACCTCGGCCGGCCCGGCGAGCAGCCCGGCCAGGTCGGCGACTGTCGGTTCGGCCGCATCCGCGCCGAAGAAGACAAGTTGCCGGCCCGCGTCGTCCGTCTGGGGCGGGCCGTTCCGAACCGGGCCGTCCGGCGACGGGCGGTCCTGCGGCGCGCCGCCACGGCGTCGCCCGGGAGTGGGCGTGTCGGACTCGGGCGCGGGGAACAGCGCCGGGGGCGGCTGTGCCTTCCCGGTGTCACCGAGCCCGCTCAGCGACACTCCGGCACCTCGTCGAATGCCTGTTTCAACTCCTCGGAGTTGAGCTTGCTGGTGTCCAGCGCGCCGGCGTCGTACTCCTTGTTGAGGGTCTCCACGGCGGCCCGCACGCCGTCGTAGAAGACCGTCGGCTCGCCGGTGCCCAGGCCGTCGATGGTGTCCCGGGCACGGCCGTACGCGTCCCGCATCTTCCCCAGCGAGCTGCGGAAACCCGCGGAGATGGCCTCGCCGTTCTCCGCCTCCGGGATGCCCGCCTTCTCGACCTTGCGGCGCGCGGCCTCGCTGGCCTGCTCCGCCCCGTCGAAGAGCCGCACCAGGTTCTCCTTGGCCTGCGCCGGCGTGGTCTGCGCGGTCATCTGCTCGTCGGTGCTGCTGGTCAACTTGTTGATCTCGGAGCGCCACGGGGTGAGGGCGCCACAGACCGAGGCCGCCCAGGCCCGTGGGCTGGGGCCGCCGCCGCAGCCGGCCAGAACGACGATCGTGGCCAGGACCACCGTGAGCTTTCCGGCGGCAGACGCCCGGCACGTACGCATGCGTTGCAGCGTACGGCCTTTGGCCAGGTGTGGCATCGGGCCGGACGGCCGGGGTCCCCGGTCGACGGGCTACGTCGACCGGGGACCCCGGGCCGTTCCTGGGTCAGGCGTTGACCGTCTCCGGGCGGTGGTCGGTGCTGCCCGCGCCGGTGTTGCCGTCAGCGTCCGAGTCGGACATCGCGATGCCCTTGCGCTTGCTGAACACCACCGACGCCACGATGATCAGCGTCGCGACCAGCGCGATGCCGACCCGCAGGCCGACGTTGCGTTCGTCGCCGACGCTCCAGGCCACCACGGCGGGTGCGATCAGCAGCGAGACCAGGTTCATCACCTTGATCAGCGGGTTGATCGCCGGGCCGGCGGTGTCCTTGAACGGGTCGCCGACGGTGTCGCCGATGACAGTGGCGGCGTGCGCCTCGGAGCCCTTGCCCCCGTACGCGCCGTCCTCGACCAGCTTCTTGGCGTTGTCCCAGGCCCCACCGGAGTTGGACAGGAACACCGCCATCAGGGTTCCGGCACCGATCGCACCGGCCAGGTACGCCGCGAGCGCGCCGGGCCCGAGGCCGAAGCCGACAGCGATCGGCGCCAGGATGGCGAGCAGGCCGGGGGTCATCAGCTCGCGCTGCGCGTCCCGGGTGCAGATGTCGACGACCTTGCCGTACTCCGGGCGCTGGGTGCCGTCCATGATGCCGGGCAGCTCACGGAACTGCCGGCGGACCTCCATCACCACGGCACCGGCCGAGCGGGACACCGCGTTGATGGCCAACCCGGAGAAGAGGAAGACCACCGCCGCGCCGATGATCAGGCCGACCAGGTTGCGCGGGTTCGCCACGTTCAGCGAGTTGAGGATCTCCGTACCGACGTCGCCCACGCCAGCGTCCTCGTACGCGCTGCGGAGCGAGTCGGTGTAGGAGCCGAACAGCGCGGTCGCCGCGAGGACCGCCGTGGCGATCGCGATGCCCTTGGTGATCGCCTTGGTGGTGTTGCCGACGGCGTCCAGCTCGGTGAGCGTGCGAGCGCCGTGCTCGTCGAGGTCACCGGACATCTCGGCGATGCCCTGGGCGTTGTCGGAGATCGGCCCGAAGGTGTCCATCGCGACGATCACGCCGACAGTGGTGAGCAGGCCGGTGCCGGCGAGCGCCACCGCGAACAGCGACAGCGTGATGGAGCTGCCGCCGAGGAGGAACGCCCCGAAGACGCCGGCGCCGATCAGGAGCGCCGAGTAGACCGCCGACTCCAGACCGATGCTGATGCCGGCCAGGATGACGGTTGCGGCACCGGTCTGCGAGCTCTTGCCGATGTCCTGCACCGGTCGCCTGTTGGTCTCGGTGAAGTAGCCGGTCAGCGCCTGGATCGCGGCGGCCAGCACGATGCCGATCACGACCGCGCCGATGGCGACCAGCCGGGGGTTGCCGGGCGCGTCGGTGAGCCCGCTGTCGAACTCGCCGAACGTCGCCGGGAGGTACGCGAAGGCGGCGACAGCCACCAGCACCGCGGAGAGCACAGCCGACAGGTAGAAGGCCCGGTTGATCGCGGTCAGGGCGTTGCGGTCGGTCGCACGCAGCCGGGTGATGAAGACGCCGACGATCGCGATCAGCACGCCGATGGTGGAGATGATCAGCGGGAAGACCAGGCCCTCCTCGCCGAACGCGGCGCGGCCGAGGATCAGCGCGGCGACCAGCGTGACCGCGTACGACTCGAACAGGTCGGCGGCCATGCCGGCGCAGTCACCGACGTTGTCGCCCACGTTGTCGGCGATGGTGGCGGCGTTGCGCGGGTCGTCCTCGGGGATGCCCTGCTCGACCTTGCCGACCAGGTCGGCGCCGACGTCGGCGGCCTTGGTGAAGATGCCGCCACCGACCCGCATGAACATGGCGAGCAGGGCGGCGCCGAAGCCGAAGCCCTCCAGCACTGTCGGCGCGTCGCCCCGGTAGATCAGAACGACGAGCGCGGCACCGAAGAGGCCGAGGCCGACGGTGAAGAAGCCGACGACACCGCCGGTCCGGAACGCGATCTTCATGGCCGCCTCGCGGCCGCCTGCCCGCTCCCTCGCGGCGGCGGCCACCCGCAGGTTGGCTCTGGTGGCCAGCCACATGCCGGCACCGCCGATGAACGCGCTGAACAGGGCGCCCACCACGAAGAAGAGCGACCGGCCGAGCTTCACCGCGAGCTCACTGCCGTCGGTGTCGTGCACCGGAAGCAGGAAGAGCAGCACGACGGCGATGACCACGAAGATCGCCAGGGTGCGGAACTGTCGGAGCAGGTAGGCCGAGGCGCCCTCCTGGACGGCCCCCGAGATCTCCTGCATTTTCTCGGTGCCCTTACCAGCGGCCAGCACCGTTTTCGTCAGGGCGGCAGCGAAACCGAGCGCCACCAGCGCGACAACCGCGGCGATGACGACGTAGGTGACATTGCTTCCGGTAAGGGAAAGCCCGCCGCCGTCGGCGGCCAAGGTCTCGGACATCTGTGTCCTCCTGTTACCGAACAATCGCGCCGGTGAGTGGAGACGCACTGACCGACGCCTGGATGCGGACTCGCAAGCGCGCGCCAACCCACCAGCGGACCAGCGATGAACACCCATACCCGCTGGCTGCGGGATAGGTCACTTGCTGACAACCCGGGTACTGTAGCCCTCCACAGTGTTGGAGGTCACACCCAGGTGGCACCGTGTCGCGATGATCTTCGTCGCTGTGTTATGAAACGAAATCTGATATAGGGCCCGATCCATGCAAAGAAGGCCGCATCCCCAGCAGGGGACGCGGCCTACGCAGCGGAACTGGTCAGCGGCCGACCGGCCACACCATCCGCACCTCGGTGCCGATGCCCTCGTCGACCGGGCGCACCTGGAGGTCCTCGACGAAACCGGCGAGCAGCGCGAAGCCGACGCCGGTGGTGAGCGCCTCATCGGTCAGCGACTCGTTGGCCAGTTCGTCGGGCGGCAGCGCGGACAGACCAATACCCGCCTCGATCGGCGCCCGGTCCACCACCCGCACGGCGTACGAGCCACCGTCGGACATCTCAACCAGCACCGGGTCGGCCAGGCCGTACTGCCGGTGCAGGGCCACCGCGCGGGTGCACGCCTCACCGATGGCCAGGCGCACCTCGTCCAGCAGGTCCTCCCGCACACCGGCCCGCCGGGCAACGGCGACGCCGACCAGGCGGGCGGTGCGCACGTGCACCGGAGCGGGCGAGAAGGAGAGCTTGACTGTCGCCATCACGCGTCGGCGCCCGCCGAGTCGGCGCTGACCGCCGCGTCGACCGTCGGGTGCAGCGGAAACACCTGGTCCAACGCGGTGATCCGGAAAATCTTGAGCAGCGGCTCCTTGTCGCAGACCAGCGCGAACGAACCGCTGGCCGAGCGGAGCCGCTTGAGCGCGCCGACCAGCACGCCCAGCCCGGTGGAGTCGAGGAAGTCCACCCGACCGAGGTCCACCACCACGTGACGTGCGCCACCGTCGATCAGTTCGAGGAGTCGCTCACGGAGCCGGGGCGCGGTGTAGACGTCCACCTCACCACCGACCTCGAGCACCGTGTGCTCGCCCACGGTGCGGGTCGCCAGTGACAGCTCCATCGGTCCTCCTCGCCAGAGCCGTAAACTCTCGTGGGCATCTAACCACTACCGCCGGGGCGGCCTGCGGACGCCAGCGGAGGCTTTCCCTTACCCCGGTGTCCGACTTTTCATCTCCGAACACCAGTGCGAGAGTGCAGGGCGTGACCTCCAACGACTTCAGCTCCGCGCGCGGCACGCCGCGCCACGACCTGGAGTCGTCGTCCGCGGCCACCGTATCCGCTGCTCCCGGCACCGGGCCAGCGCCCGCCGACCTGCTGCGCCGGCTACGCGCCCGAGGCGCCGCCGACCCGGTCACCCACGTCGAGCGGGTGCCGGCCCGCGCCGGGGTGCCCGCGCCGTGGCCGTCGTGGGCACCGGCGGAGTTGCGCGCGGCGTTCACCCGACGCGGCGTGGTCGCGCCGTGGCAGCACCAGGCCGAGGCTGCCAACCTGGCGTACGAGGGCCAGCACGTCGTCGTCGCCACCGGCACCGCGTCCGGCAAGTCACTGGCGTACCAACTGCCCGCCCTGGCCACAGTGCTCGCCGACCCCCGGGCCACGGTGCTCTACCTGGCACCGACCAAGGCCCTCGCCGCGGACCAGTTGCGCGCCGTCTCCGCGCTGGAGCTGGAAGGGGTACGCCCCGCCTGCTACGACGGGGACACTCCGCGCACCGAGCGGGAGTGGATCCGGCGGCACTCCCGGTTCGTGCTGACCAACCCGGACATGCTGCACCACGGCATCCTGCCCAAGCACGCCCAGTGGTCCGGCTTCCTGCGCCGACTCGCGTACGTGGTGATCGACGAGTGCCACACGTACCGGGGCGTGTTCGGCTCGCACGTCGCGCACGTGCTGCGTCGGCTGCGCCGGCAGTCCGCCCGGTTCGGGGCCACCCCGGTGTTCGTGCTCGCCTCGGCGACGTCCGGTGACCCGGCCACCGCGGCCGGGCGGCTGACCGGGCTGCCGGTGACGGCGGTCACCGAGGACGCCTCCCCCCGCGGCGGGGTCACCTTCGCGCTCTGGGAACCGCCGCTGCTGCCACCCGACTCGTCGGCCTCGACCCCGGTGCCGCCGCAGGCGACGGGCGAACACGACGAGCTCCACCAGGTCCGCCGGTCGGCGCTGCGCGAGACCGCGGACCTGCTCGCCGACACGGTCGCCGAGGGAGTACGCACCCTCGCCTTCGTCCGCTCCCGCAAGGGCGCCGAGGTGGTGGCCACCAACGCGCGTCGAGCGCTGGACGACGCGGTTCCGGGGCTCGGCGACCGGGTGGCCGCCTACCGGGGTGGCTACCTGCGGGAGGAGCGGCGCGAGCTGGAACGGGCGCTGCTGCACGGCGACCTGCTCGGCCTGGCCTCCACCAACGCGCTGGAGCTGGGCGTGGACCTGGTCGGGCTCGACGCGGTGCTGATCTGCGGCTACCCGGGCACCCGGGCGTCGCTGTGGCAGCAGGCGGGCCGCGCCGGGCGTTCCGGGCAGGAGGCCCTCGCGGTGCTGGTGGCCCGGGACGACCCCCTGGACACCTACCTGGTGCACCACCCGGAGGCGATCTTCGGCGCGCCGGTGGAGGCGACGGTGCTCGACCCGGCCAACCCTTACGTGCTGGCACCGCAGCTGGCCTGCGCCGCGGTGGAGGCGCCGCTCACACCTGCCGACCTGGCGCTCTTCGGCGAGGGGGCGAAGGAGGCGGTCGACGAGCTGGTCGCGGCGGGGGCGCTGCGGCAGCGGCCCACCGGTTGGTACTGGCGGCACCGCGAGCGGCCAGAGGTGGACCTGCGCGGCGAGGGCGGCGCCCCGGTCGCGGTGGTGGAGTCGTCGACCGGCCGGCTGCTCGGCACTGTCGACGGCGGCTCGTCGCACTTCCTGCTGCATTCCGGCGCGGTCTATCTGCACCAGGGCGTCTCGTACGTGGTCGACCAGCTGGACCTGGCCGACGGTTGCGCGCTGGTACGCGCCGAGGAGCCGGACTGGTCCACCCACGCCCGCGACGTCACCGACCTGTCGGTGGTGTCGGTGCGCTCGTACGTGGACGCCGGCCCGGTGGGCATGTTCCTCGGTGAGGTGGATGTGACCAGTCAGGTGGTGTCGTACCAGCGGCGGCGGATCGCCACCGGCGAGGTGATCGACACCCGGCCGCTCGACCTGCCCACCCGGGAGCTTCGCACTGTGGCGGTCTGGTTCACCCTGTCACCGCAGTCGTTGGCCCTCGCCGGGGTCCAGCCGGCCGACGTGCCGGGTGCGCTGCACGCCGCCGAACACGCCGCGATCGGCCTGCTGCCGCTGATGGCCACGTGCGACCGGTGGGACATCGGCGGGCTCTCCACCGCCCTGCACCCCGACACCGAGGCGCCGACCGTCTTCGTCTACGACGGGCATCCGGGTGGTGCCGGGTTCTCCGAGCGGGCGTACGGGACGGCGGCGGCGTGGCTGCGGGCGACCCGGGACGCGATCGCGGAGTGCGGCTGTGAGGCCGGTTGTCCGTCCTGCGTGCAGTCACCGAAATGCGGCAACGGCAACAATCCCCTCTCCAAGCCGGACGCGATCCGGGTGCTCGACGTGGTGTTGGCGAACCTGCCGGACTGAGCGGCTTGCATGAATCGGCCTGGCACGGGGCACAATGGTGTGGGAGCGCTTCCATCGATGCCCATGTTGCCGACCGCCCCCGTGCCCGAGGAGAAGCCGTGGCCGACACCATCGCCGAAACCGTCGACCTGCTCTACACCATCGACCAGGACAATCTCACCCTCGACCAGCAGATCGCGCTGGGGTCGGCACTGGCCGCCCTGGCCCAGGCGGAACGGCTGGAACAGATCAACGAGCGGCTGCGCGGCATCCACCAGGTGCTGAACACCTGGTCGCTGCGGGCCGCGAACTCCGTCGACAGTCGCTGACGTCTTTCGGAGTGGTCCTGCCAGGGCACCAGTGACCACTCCGTGCTGGGTAGTCGTCCGGCGACCTCGACGGCTACCCAGCAGCAGCTGAACAAGGGCGGCAGGGACGCGACGGTTGTGGGGCTGTGCGAGACTCCGGCGCACCAACCCCCGGAGGAGTGCACATGCAGCTCGACAACTTGCAGGGCCAGCACCAGTTCCACATCCGCCAGCGACTGCGCATGATGGTCAACCAGTACGAGGTCCGGGCGGTCGCCCCCGACGGCACCGAGGGTGAGCTGCTGGCGTTCGCGCAGCAGAAGCGGCTCGCCTTCAAGGAGCAGGTGACCATCTACACGGACGACTCCAAGCAGCAGCCTCTGCTCGGCTTCAAGGCCCGCCAGCGCATCGACCTCGGCGCCACGTACGACGTCACCGACGCGGCCGGCAACCCGATCGGGCTGTTCCGCAAGGACTTCGCCCAGTCGCTGCTGCGCTCCACCTGGCACGTCGAGCAGGCCGGTCTGCCGCAGGTGACGGGCCAGGAGCGGAGCATGCCGGTGGCACTGCTGCGTCGATTCGTCGACTCGCTGTCCTGGCTGCCGTACCACTTCGACTTCACCGCAGGCGGTCAGCCGGTCTTCACGGTGGTCAAGAAGTGGGGCCTGCGCGACAAGTACGTCGTCGAGGTGCAGAACCCGCAGATCGACCGTCGCCTGGTCATCGCGATGGCCGTCGCCCTCGACGCGCTCCAGGCCCGCTGACACACCCGGCCCGGGCCACGGCGGTGCGGCGACCCTCCACGGTCGCCGTGGCGGCCACCCAATCCTCGGCTGCCGGCCGGGACCTGGACCTCAACCAGTCCCGGCCGGCGGGCCGCAGGCGCCCTGGCCCCCCTGCCCCCGGATGCGGTCCGCTCCCCCTTTGGAGCTGATGTCGTAAACGCATCACGCCCAGCGTCGTAAACGATTCAGCTCCGTAGCGCCCACCAATCCCCGATGGCCCCAGCTCCGTCAGCCGCGCAACGACCCGTTCCCGCGTTTGACACCACGACGCCGGTCAGGCGGGCAACCACCCGGCTCAACTACGTACCGGGCCGGCGCGGGCGCTCGCCGTAGCCACCCGGGTCAGGCCGGGTAGTGGTGTGAACGCCACCTCGACCGTCACCAGCACGTCCATCCCGTCGAGGTGACAGCCGACCAGCCGGCCGTCGTTGCGACCGGCGAGGTCGGATGCGGACGCGCACGCTGCGGCGTCGCCGTCGAGCGCCCGCGCCGCCCCGGCCAGCGCGCCGAGGTCGGCTGCTACCGCCGCCCGCTGGCTCGCCATTCCGGCGGCGACGATGGCGGCGCCGAACGTCCCGAACACCACGAAGACGAGCCCCATCGCCAGCAGCAGGACCGTAGCGCCACCTCGCTGCCGGTCCGGCCGGCCGTCAACGTGCTCCCCGGAAGCCGGTGGGTGACCGGTGCCGGGTGACGGATCTCTTCGCACTACCAGCTCCCCTCGTGCGCGCCCGGTTCGACGGCGGCGACCGCGGTGGCGACCACTGTGATCCGCGGTAGCCGGCCGCCCAACGTCCGGACGGGTGCCCGTACCGTCGCCCGCACCCGGTCACCGTCGACGGACACTGAAACCGCCGCGCCCGGCGGCGCCGCGCTGTCACCCTCCGCGCCGCCGTCCGCGCCCCGGGCGGCGGCGAGCGCAGCCTCCCGGGCCGCGTGCAGGCAACCCGCCTGTGCGCTGACGGCGTTGACAGCGGTCAGGCCGGCCAGCAGGAGCAGGAGCAGCGCCGGCAGGCCGGCCGCCAGTTCGGCGGTGAAGGACCCCCGGTCCCCGCCAACGGTCCGCGGGAGGACGCGAAGTCTCCGCCCGCCGCGTGCCGCCAGCCCGGGAACGCTCGAACCTGGATCGCGGCCGGCCTGCCGGCGCTCGATCACTTCAGTGCCCGGTCGATGACGGCGGTCAGTGCCGACTGGACGTTGCCGGAGGTCAGCACCTTCAACAGGATCCCGGCGAAGGCGACCGCGGCGAGGGTGCCCACGGCGTACTCGGCCGTGTTCATTCCGGCATCACCGCGCAGGCGGGCGATGAGTTTGCGCATGACTGTTTCCCTTCTCGATGGGTCAGAGCACGTCGCCGAGAACGGCGACGATCACCGGCACGAGTCCGGCGAGAATGAACGCCGGCAGGAAGCAGAGCCCCAGCGGCAGGACGATGAGCACACCCGCCCGGCGGGCCGATGCCTCGGCAGCGGTGGCCCGGTCGGCGCGCAGGTCGTCGGCGAGCCGGGTCAGCGCGCCGGCCAGGGCGGCACCACTGTTTGCCGACCGCAACGCCGCTGCGCTCAGGCGCTCCGCGCCGGGCACTCCGTCCAGCGCGGACCACGCCTCTGCTGGGCCACCACCGAGCAGCAGCGTGCGGCCGACCCGGGCCAACCGGCCGGCGAGCGGCCCGTCCAGTGCCTCGGCGACGGCCAGTACCGAGCGATCCACCGGGGCGCCCGCCCGCATCGCCGCGGCCAGCAGGTCGGCGGCGAGCGGTAGGTCGGCGGCCTCCTGCTGCCGCCGCCGACGCACGGCGGGCGACTCGATCCGCCGCAACAGGAGATCGAGCAGGAACGCGGCCGGGATAGCGCCGAGCAGCCCGAGCCAGCCCTCGACGACGATGGCGACGGCGAGCCCAGCCAGCACCGCCACGAGCCGGATCACGTCCGGTCGCCGCCTGGCTGGGCCGTGGGCGGTCATCCGGCCCGCCCCGGTGCCGCGCCCAGCCGTTCCGCCCAGAGGAGGCCCACTACCTGAAGGGCGACCGCGACAACCGCGCTGGCGCCGCCGACCGTGCTGTGCAGGAGCACCGCCATGGGGTCGACGCCGATGCCGTACCCCAGCCCGATCCCGCCAACCGGCAGGGCCGCCAGTAGCCAGGCCGTGGCCCGGGCACCGGCCGCCTGGGCCGCCGCCGCGGCCAGACCCCGGTCGGTCGCCCGTGCGTCCGCCTCGATCCGCTCCAGAAGCTCCGCTAGCGGCGCGCCGGTCCGGTCGGCCAAGCGCACCGCCGCCGAGGTCAGCTGACGTAGGCGACTCCCCCCGTCACTTCCGACGGCCGTGACGTCGAGCACGTGTGGGACGGGCAGGCCGGCCCGCAGGTCCGCCGCGAGGCCGCAGAGCTGGTCCAGCCCACGTCGTCTGTCCCGCTCGGCGCTCCGGTTCACTCGCCAACGCAGCGCGGCGCGCACGGCCAGCGTGCCGTACCCGGCCACCGCGACCGCAGCCACTGGACCGCCGACCACGGCACCCACCCCGCCGCCAAGCAGACCGACCACCGGCAGCACGCGGGTCGTCGATCGCGCGATGCGCACCGATGGAGGCGTACCCGGCCTTCCTCCGATCGCGCCGACGCGCCCGTGGGCGCGGCAGTCCACGATCGCGCACCCGTCGGACGCCGCCCCGGCGGACGCGCCGCCTCGACAGCCGGCGTCCAGGTCACCGTGCCTGTCAGCGGTTGCCGGGCCGGAGACGTCGTTCCGACCGGCCGTGTCCACGCCGCTGACACCGATCGTGATCGTGGCCGCTGACGCGCCCGGCTGCCGTTCGGCATCGAGCATCGTGGGGACCACCCCCGGGCGGGCGGTGCCGGTCGGGCGTCGGGGATCCCGCCGGGCCGGCGGGCGCGTCGGCCCCTCCGGACGTGTGAACCCGTCTGCCGCTCCCGGCCACCTCGGGCTGCGGGTGACGTCCCGGTCGGGCCAGCCGAGTGCCGTCCGTCTTTCGTTGGCACCCGCGGTGGCACCCGACTCGCCCGCGATGCCGACCGGATGACCCTTGGTCGGGGCAGCTCCGGTGCCGTCGACCGGCCCGTCCGGCGTGCGACCGAGTTCCCTGATCCACTGCACCAGGGCGTCATCCGGATCAACACGGCCGGACATCCGCTCCGGTGCCAGCACGCGGCGGCGACGGGACCGAATGGTCCACACGGGCCACGCCACCAGGGCAGCGGCGACAAGGAGCAGCGCCGCAACCAGCATCGTCTCGGCGGTCATGCCGGACCCGCCGAGCCGGGCCATGGTTCGCTGAGGATGGGTGGCACCGCCACCCCGCGCTCCCGCAGCAGCGCCCCGAGGGCACGGGCGGCGAGCCCGAGCCCGCTGCCGCGCACCCAGGCGGGCACCACCGTCACCATGCGTTCGGGCCCCTCGGGCAGCAGCAGGCAGACCGACTCCAGGACGCGACCCCGGTCGCCGCGTCGTACCTGGAACAGCACCTGCAACGCGGCGGCCACCTGGGCGTGCAGCGCGGCGCGAGGCAGCCCACCCAACATGCCGAGGGCCTCCAACCGGGCCGGCACGTCCGACGGTGTGTTGGCGTGCAGGGTGCCCGCGCCCCCGTCATGGCCGGTGTTGAGCGCGGCCAGCAGGTCGACCACCTCACCGCCCCGGCACTCCCCGACAACCAGCCGGTCCGGGCGCATCCGCAACGCCTGCCGGACCAGGTCCGCCAGGCTGACCACGCCCGTCCCCTCCACATTGGCGGTACGTGCCTGGAGCCCCACCACGTGCGGATGCCCCGGACGCAGTTCGGCGGCGTCCTCCACCAGCACGATCCGTTCGGTGGTCGGCACCATCCCCAGCAGGGTGTTGAGCAGGGTGGTCTTGCCCGACCCGGTGCCCCCGGTCACCAGGTACGCCAACCGGGCCGCCACAACTGCGGCGAGCAGTGGTGCCAGCGGTCGCGGCACGGTCCCCTGGCGTACCAGCTCGTCGAGGGTGAACGGCCGGTGCCGGAAGGTCCGCAGCGAGAGGTAGGGACCTTCGGTCGCCACCGGCGGCAGGACGGCGTGCAGTCGGGTGCCGTCGGGAAGCCGCGCGTCCGCGTACGGGGAGCCGTCGTCGAGCCGCCGCCCCGCGCTGGCGATCAGCCGCTGCGCCAATCGACGGACGTCCTCCACCGAGCCCATCGGGACGGCGACCTGGTGCAGCCCCGACCCGCGGTCGACCCAGACCCGGACGCCGTTGACGAGGACGTCGGTGACCTCCGGGTCGGCGAGCAGCGGCGCCAACGGCCCGGCGCCGACGAGGTCGTCGCGCACCCGGTCGGCGATCCGCAGCATGGCGGTGTCACCGAGCACTGCGGCGGCGGGTTCGGCCCGTACCGCGGAGACGATGGCCGCCGCGGTGACCGGGGTGGCGGCGGCGGCGATCCGCTGCCGTACCCGGGCGGCGAGCGTGCCGTCCTCCGGCCCGGCGGTCACGCCGCACCCGCAGCCGGCGCGCCGGTGAGGTCGGTGACGATCCGTTGGCAGAGCACGGCGAGTGGGCCCTTGCCCCCGGCTGCCGGCGCCTCGCCCCGTTCCAGCCGACGGCAGAGCTCCGGCTCGGGGCGCAACGTGCCGGCCAAGGGGAGGCCCAGCGCCCGTGCCACCTCGGACGCCCGCAACCGCCCGGGTGCGGGCCCGCGCACCACCACCGAGAGTGCAGCGCAGTGCGGGGCGGCCGCGGCCACCACCCGAGTGGCCGCCGCGGTGGCACGCAACTCGGCCGGCACGACAACAAACGCCTGGTCCGCGGCTTGCAGCGCCACCACAGCCGCTTCGTCCAACTGTCGGGGCAGGTCGATCACCACGAAGTCGCGCCCACGCCGGGCCGCGTCGACCGTCGCCGCCATCGCCGTCACCGGCAGCGGCAGCATCTCGCCGCGGTCCCAGGAGAGCACCACGAGGTCACCCCGGCTGGGCAGGGCCTGCACCAGCGCAGGGGCGTCCACCCGTCCGTCGGCGCTGGTGAGCGACGGCCAGCGCAGGCCTTCCAACTGCTCCCAGCCCAGCACGAGGTCGAGGCCACCACCGAGCGGGTCGGCGTCGACCAGGAGGGTGCGCAACCGGGCCCGGGCGGCGGTCACCGCCAGACCACCGGCGAACACACTCGCCCCCGCACCGCCCCGACCACCGAGGACCGCGACGACACGGGCGCCGACGCCGGCCGGACGATCCGGATGATGTTCGGCGAACCGATCCACCAACCACGGCTCTGCGGCCGGCAGCGTGGCGACGTGCTCGGCCCCGATCAGCTCGGCGATCTGCCAGCCAGGGTCGAGCTGACCAGCCCGGCCGAGCAGCACCAGCCGAGGGCGCTGCGGCAACCGGGCGCGCAGGCAGGCCTGCGCCTGGTCGGCGCCGAGCAGCACCAGGGGCGCGGTAAGCCACCGGGTGCGGGCAGCCGCTGGGTCGCGGGCGAGTTCCACCTCCGTGCCGCCGACGGCGGCGAGCCGGAGCACATCGTCGAGCAGGTCGTCGTCGCCGGTGACGACCAGCGGGAGCCGGCGGATCGGCGGAACCGTGGTACGGGGTGGCATCGCGGCCTCCAGCGGTCGGGCTCTGGTATGCCGTCGACAGTGCTCGGAATCCACCCCACGAGCCGTCCCGATGTCGTCGCCTGTGGACAACCTGGTGGCCTGTGGAAAACCGCCACCGAGACGGTTGATCTGCTACGGGCGCGGGCATCGCGGCAGCTACGGCCGTTGCGGAAAAACAGCGGGGCCGCTCCCGAAAGGAGCGGCCCCGCAGGTCGCGGTCAGCCGACCCGGTCGGTCCAGCCGGCATCGAGGATCACCTGGTACGAGCTGATCCGCACTGGTGACAGCGTCAACCGCTCATCGGCGAGCAGTTCGCCCGTCGTCGGATCGAAGACCAGAAGAGATTGCGCGTCGTGTTCGCGGTCGTCGAAGGTGACGGCGACCCCGTTCCGACCGGCGCGGTCCGTGACCTGCCCCCGCCAGCGGAAGCCGGGCACGTCGGCGAGGACCCGCAGGACCGCCGCTCGGGTCGCACGCGGTACGACGTACCGGCCGTAGAGCGTGCTGACCTCCTTGCTCGCCGCCCCTGCGCCGTATTCGACCTTCAGCAGCTCCCGTAGCTCGGCCGGGACGGCCGACGGCGGCCTGAGTTCCTGCGGCGGCAGCGGGATCATGGCCGGAGCAGGGGTGCCCTCGACCGCCGGACGCGAATCGAAGGCTCGCTGCCAGTAGTCCCGGGACTCCTGGTCGGGGTACTGCGGCTCCAGCTGTGTGTTGATCTGACTGCCGGTCCCGTCTGCGGCCTGCCAGACCTTGGAGGCCCCGGCGAAGGCGACGTGGTGGCGACCGTCGGCGGAGGTCATCACCGGATCGCCCCACACCTTCGTGTGGTGATACATGTAGCGGCCGCGCTGGTGGTCGTACGCCGCATCTTTGATCTTGTCGGCCAGCATGCGCAGCTGCGGGCCGGCGGCCGGCGGATCCGCGTCGAACTGGTACGCGACCGGCACGAGCACCAACCCCGCTGCGTCTCCAGGCCCGCGCGGGGCCTCCGGTGCGCGCTCGCCGAGCGGCTGGAGCACCGCCACGGCACCGGCTGCGACCGCCAGCGTCCCGGCCGTCAGGACCAGCCGACGGGTCGGGTGTACGCGACGACGCCCGGCGACCGTCTCGGTAGCGCTCGCGCGGTCGATGAGCTCGCGAGCCGAGACCGGCGGTGGCCCGACGGCGGCGTTGCGGGCCGGGTCGGCCGGGCCGAGAAGAGTACGGGTTCGCTCTGCTCCGAACATCACAGATCCTCTCGAATGGTCGCCAACACCGGTCGATGCCCGGTCTGCGCGGGCCGGGCCGACATCGCTTCGGCAAGGCGACGGCGGGCGCGGTGCAGGCGCACTGCCGCGGTCGCCCCGGTGCAGCCGAGAACCTTGGCCGCCTCGGACACCGTCAGCTCCTCCCAGCCGACCAGCCGGAGAATCTCCTGGTCGAGGTCGTTGAGGTTGGCCAGCGCGGTCCAGATGTCGGCGACCCCGACGCTCGTGTCGGCACCCGACGATCCGGCCAGTCGCTCAAGGTCGACATCGGTGATCGGGAGGAGGTCCGGTGCGCCGCGTCGCGACCGCCACTGGTTCGCCAGAAGGCGTCGAGCCACCCCGTAGAGCCAGGGCAGGCTGCGCTCCGGCACCTCGGCGCGACGACGCCAGGCGACGACGAAGACCTCCTGGGCAAGCTCCGCCGAGGCATCCCGGTCAGCGAGCCGACGCAGGCCGTATCGAACTATGTGCTCGTACTCGGCGGCGTAGAGCCTGGTGAACCAGCCCTCGTCCCGCTTCTTCGGTGGACCCACCCGAACCCCCATTGCCTCGGCGACTCTCACAATGGCTTGTGTCGCTGAGGGCCCCGGGATTACCGCGCGGCCTCGGGCGGGTGCCGCCAACCGGGGAACGAACGCTGCGGTCAGTCGTCGATCGCCTGGTAGACGGTGGTCCAAAAGTCGTGCCACATCGGCAGCCGCTGGTCGCCAGCGTGTGCCCGCTGCATGAACACGATCGCCGTCAGGTCCTCGGCGGGGTCGTTGTACCAGGCCGTGCCGTAGAAGCCGGGCCATCCGTAGCTGCCGACCGAGGGCCCGAGGTGTGTGCGGCGGGTCCGGACCGACATTCCGAAACCCCAGCCGATGGCGTAAAAGTAGCCGGGCCAGAACCCGGAGACGGCCTTCTGGGTCGCGGTCAGGTGGTCGCTCGTCATCAGCGTCACCGCAGGCCGCGACAGCACCCGCTCGCCGCCGTGGACACCTCCGGCAAGCAGCGCCGAGGCGAAGGCGAGGTAGTCCCTGGCGGTCGAGACGAGCCCGCCGCCACCGGACTCGAACAGGCGCGGTCGACTGAACCGCCCGTCGGGACCGTCCTCGACAACCGGCTCGCCGCTGGCGGCGTTGTCCTGCTCGTACGCCGTAGCGAACCGGTCGATGCTCTCGCTACCCACGTTGAAGGCGGTGTCGACCATCCCCAGTGGCTTGCAGACCCGCTCACGGATCGCGTCCCCGAAGGACATGCCGGTGGCCCGGGCGATGAGCACGCCGGTCACGTTGGCGGCGGTGTCGTACATCCAGCGCTCACCTGGCTGGTGGACGAGCGGAAGGTCACCGAGCTGGCGGATCCACGCGTCCGGCGACTGATATTCGAGTGCGCCCAACGCGTCGGCGATCGGCACCGTGCCCGGCTCGGCGGGGACCATGCCGGTGCCAAGGGTGCCGTCCAGGACGTCCCGCAGCGTTATCGGGCGTTCCGCCGGGACGGTGTCGTCCAGCGGGCCGTGAGGATCGGCGAGCACTGTCATGTCCGCCAACTCCGGGAGAAGATCGTCGACCGGATCGTCGAGGCGGAGGGTGCAGTCCTCGACGAGGGTCATCGCACACGCGGCGACGATCGGCTTCGACATCGAGCCCAGGCGGCAGATCGTGTCGGCCGCCATCGGCATCTGCGACCCGGGACCCTCGAACGCGAGCTGACCCGTCGCTTCGATGTGCACCTCACCGTGCCGGGCGAGGACGACCACCATGCCCGGGACGAAGCCGGACTCGACGTGGTGTTCAAGAAACCCCCGCACCCGGGCCAGCCGTTTCGACGAGAAGCCACCAGCAGCCACGCGTTCCTCCTCAGCTCTCCCCGCTGGGAAATTACACGCCAGGCGGCGGTCGCACGGCCCGCGACGACGTGGGGCGGAGAGCCGGCCGAGCAGCAGACCCCCGCTTCCAGGGCACGCGCGAGCCTCACGGTGCCGGGTGGTGCCGGGTGGCGCGCTCCCACCGGAAAGGGACGACCCTCGTTGGGGGGGAAAGTGACCTGACGTAGCAGCGATTGCGATCAAGCGCCGTGCCGCATGGTCAGAGGTACCGGCCGTGTTGTCGAGCATGGTCGAGAGTCGCCGCGCGGTACGGCGTTCGCTGACGATCCGCTGACTTCCGGATGACGCGCTGCGGGCGCCCGAGGACGGCCGGAGGCCGCCCGCAGGGCAGGCCGCGAGCACGGCGACACTGTTGTACCGTGCTCAGGCGGATAGGGCCGAGCTGTCAATCAGTCGCGGAAGCGGCAGAGGTTCGAATCCTCTATTCGCCACCAGGCAATGGCAAGGCCTCTGAACTGCGGAAACATTTGTCAGGAGCCTTTGTCGTCTCGTGGCAATGTTGACCATGTTTGCCCCTCGTGGACCTGCCAATCGGGCACGTAGCGGGCACGAAGGGGGTGCCCGTGGCATGGGTGGGCTTCAGTGGCTTCGTAGCCACTACAGATCCCCTCGACGCATACGGTGGGATCAGCGTTCCCGAGCAGTCGCTGCGAAACCTCATGGAACGGCTCAATAGCGGCAGCCAGTCCATGACCGGTCACCACGATGGCCTCCTGCCGGTCCGGACCCGCAGCGTCAAGGCGGAGTTGCGACCCACGCCGAGGGGCGGAGGCGGATTGTGGGTTGAGGGCGAAGCCGACAAGGCGGAGTGGACGGCCCTAGGAGAAGTTGGCGGGTTTTCCGTCGGCGGCCGGATGGACCTCGCCGAGGAACATTGGCCGGCGCAGCCGAAGGCGGCGCTCCGAGTATCAGCGGACCTGGGCTGGTTTCCGCCAGAGGACCTCGTGGCAGCGCTCCGTCTCATGAGCCGAGATTTCGGCGTTCGGGGGAGTCATCTCCTCCAACTGTCGGCGCTGCCTCCGGCGAGGATCATCCTGGAGGTTGCCCTACCTGTTGTGGCTGCGATGGGTCCGAACTTGGCGGCGTCCGCCGTCTGGGACGGGCTGAAGCTGCTACTCCTGCGATTCAAGGAGAAGAAGGGCGCGTTGGCCCGCCAAGAGCCGGATGTTCCTATCCCTCCGCCCGTCTTTGAGTTCGACCTCGTCGGCGCCGATGACTTCAGGGCAACCGCCCAACTTCGGACCGAGAACCCCGAGGTGCTGAAACTCGCTCTCGGAACCATGAACGCCGCCATTAAAGCAGCCCGGGTCTCGAGAGGGTCTGTTGAGTCGTCTCCTGACCGACCTCAACTGATGTCCTTCGATCCCGAGTCGGGGGAGTGGAATCACCGTTAGCGGAACTCCTCGTTGGAATCGAGGTGGCATCACTCCAGGTTGAAGGCATACGGTCGTCATGTACGCCTGAGCGTGGGAGGATGCTACATGGACGGTGGCGACGACCCGACAAAAACCAGCGGGGCAGTCGGCATGCTTCCGGGTGGCCCTCAGGGCAAGGGTGCCATCTACTTCTGCGTTGGTAGCCGACAGACAGGCATCTGTAGCTATTCCTGGCGGCTCTGGTGGGGTCAAACCTCTTTCTACTTGAAGGCACGCGAGGCTAACCTTGCGGAGCTGAAGGTGAGCCTGCACGGCCCGGACGAGCGACACGCGGAGACGGGCCCTGGTTTCAAAATCGGATACGATTCCTCGTTCCAGCAGGGCGAAGGGGAGCCAAACGCCCTCCTTGTGGCCACGCCCGGCTGGCTCCCCCGGTGGTTCACCGGGTACGCGGTTTCCGAGGACGACACCCATGTTCTCCGGCTTCGCTTTCCCTACGACCTCTTCATCCCCGGCGTGCCTTCTGCGCCCGCTCCGGCAGAGGTCAAGGCGAGGGACTTTGCTGGCCTGATCCCGCCTCCTGAGCGTCACCTTTACGTCGTTGACGTGGACGTGTTCGTCTCCCAAAGGCACCCGTACTGGCCGAACGAGAGCCAAGCAAGGCAGGACAAGGCGTGCCTTGGGCCGTTGCAGAGCAAGTCTGGCGAATACCTCACGGCCGTCATCGTGCATCGGTCGGCGCTAGCCAGCCCTACCCCGCGGCTGGCCAAGGCGCCTGGCCCCAAGAATGCTGGGGACCGTTTACGAGGGATCGGGGCGGCCGTGGACGATCAAGGGGTTCTCTGGATTTGCGAACAGTGGATGTCTCGGTCCGCCCTCGAAGCTCTCTCCGCTGAGTCGATGCAGCCCGATGCTCAGGCCGTTGAGTGACGGAGGATGTGTGGGCGGATCTCCTCGTCGGGCAGTCGCCAGACCGTCCAGCCTTCGCAGACGGGGACAAGGTGGAGCGCCCTACCGGACGAGTCTCAATGGTGGTCGTCAAGGCTCGGCGTGGCGACCGAGGGATTATGAGATCAAGACGGGCGACCCGGTGACCTGCCTGGGTGTGCTCCTACCAGCGGAAACACCTCTCGACATCTCTCACCACTCCCCTACCGTCCGTCGACCTCTTGCGGACTGGATGCGGACTGCTCGCCGGCAGGTGCTAGCCGCTGCCCTTGCAAAGATCAAGACCGCTGTCGGCCAGCGTCGGCCGGCGCCGCTGACCTGCTCGGCTTGTCGGCTGCTGTCGCTCACGACCGCTACCCGTCGACCGGCCTGGCTGTACGGGCGGCTGTACAGCCGAACGAGCGCATGGTCCGTGCAAAGCGCAGGAATCTTGTGTGAAATCCCAATCCGGGTTGGCAACTTAGTTGTCAAGGGCCACAATGCGAGGACGGGAATGAGTCAACACAGTCCCGTCAGGGCCGGGTCGGCTGTCACCAACCCGGCCCTTGGGAAGAGCTAGCGGCGAGTTCGCTTGTGCAGGGCGTTTACCGCTAAATCTCCGAGGACAACGAGGGCCTGTGCCGCCAGGTGCAGGCCCTCGTCGCTTGCCACAAACAGCCCAATGAGCTGCAGCGCCGCACGTGAGAGCATCCAAGCCTGGCTAAGCCTCTGCTGTCTCCGCTCCTGATCTCGCCGGCGGGATGGCCGCACGGTTCGATCTTTACGGACTCGGTCCAAGATCTTCTCCTCCTCGGTGTCACGGCCGCAGCCGTGGGGTCGGCGTTCATCGACCCGCGCGGGTGACCGACGAACGCTCACCCTGCAGAGGAATCCTTCTCGGGACCGAGCAACCGCCCGGTGAGGCGGTCGAGAAAATCGTAAGCACCACCTTGGACCAACTGCGGGAAAGTGTCACAGGGCAATTCGGACTTCACGTGGCCTGACCAGGCGATACTTGCCATCGTCCGTCGCAGTTAGCCGTTCACTTGCTGTCCGGAGCTAGCATCTGGTAGTGCCTCGGAAGCTGTCGCGTCGATGTGAAGCCTGTGGAGGGAAGCTCGCGGAGGACCGGCCCTCGACGGCAGTCTTCTGCTCGACCGCCTGCCGTCAGCGGATCTGGCGCAGGGAACGATGGTTAGACGAATACCTCCATCGCGTGACCTACCGGGAGTCGTGCGACTACTGCGGCCAAGAGATGCCGGTTCATTCGCGAAGACGCCTGCGGCCGATCACCGCCGTCTACTGCTCAAACAGATGTCGAGTGACTGCTTTCCGAGCAAGAAGGAAAGCTCGCCGGTAGGCGGCAGGCCGCGCGCCACAGCGGATCTCCTCGTCGGGCAGTCTTTGACCGTCCAGCCCGTTGGGTGCCCGATGAGGGGATCCGCGGCTGATCTCTGAGGAGGGTCGGGGTTCGGGGCGGTGCCCCGAGGTCTTCCGATCCTGTGACTCCCAAGCGTGGCCGGCCGGCGCGGCCCGCTTGCGGGCCGCCTTGATCCTAAAGAGACTGTTTCGGCAGTGGTACCGCCGATTACCCGCCGGATCAGACGTTGCGTGCCAGGTCTAGGCGACGTCTCGCTTACAAGCTCTGTGCAACACGTCCGCGCTCGTCCGGGTTCGGTCGCTAACTCGGAGCACCGTCCGTCTCCGCACTCGCTGGTGCGCCACGGTCCGGTGCGGTTGCTGTCAGCGTTGCTGTCAACATCTGCCCGCCGACCCACGCCCTAAGAGCGACGACTGGGTGCTCGTGCCAGGTTCTACCTCAATGACCCCGGTCTGGAGGCTCTGATCGTTTGCCGCCTCACCCCTTGCCGCCGGTCAGCCATTGGCGAGCGTCGCATCGACCCTTTGTCTGCCCTAGGCTCCGTCCATGACGCTGGTCCTTGCCTGGGTGCGCAACTACTCCGATCAACGCGAGATGGTTATGGCCTCCGACAGCCGCCTCACGGGCGGCGGTGCCCTGTGGAACTGTTGCCCGAAGATTGTTTCGCTCCCGCGATCAGATGCCATCCTCGCCTTTGCAGGCATGACGGACATTGCATATCCCGCAATGCTTCAGATAGTTAGAGCCATAGAAGCAAATCCAGCCAGCATCGAACGCCGATATGACATAACTCAATTGGCGCATGCCGTTCAGGAAGTGCTTAATCAAATGCTGGATGAGCGAATAGTGGAGCGAGGACTGCTAGAGGGTGCCCTCGCGGATAAATCCCAGACCACATTCATTCTAGGCGGCTGGTCGTGGAGGTGGCAGCAGTTCCGAATGTGGCTATACACATTCGACCGGGCTACCGGACGCTACTACCGGCGCAAGAGCAGCCCCGATCGGCACAGAAATCCCAACGTCCATCTGCTCGTTACTGGCGATGTCAAAAAAGACGCATTGCGAGAGTTCGCCCTGTTGCGAAGGAGTCGAGGTCTAACCGGAGTCGATCCTCTCAACATGGAGCCCCTCGAAGTCCTGCGAGACATGATCCGCTCCGGGAGCTATCGATCAATCGGAGGAGCGCCGCAGATTATGAAGGTCTACCGGCATATGAACGCGGAGTCCTTCGGGGTGCTTTGGCGGAGAGCGCCGGAAGCGGAGGCGATAGCAACCTATGGCGGCCGCCCGCTGCTCGATTACGAAAAGCCGTTCTTCGCCCTTATCGACCCAGATCGGCCCGAGGAGCACGGGCGCTACATCGCGACTGCTCGCGCAAGGGCGTCGAGCGAAGGAACGAAGCCGACACCCAGTCCGCCCGGTCAGGCCTCCAGCACTGCGCGAGGCCTCAGTCCTCAAGATCTTGCCCAACCGAGTCCCGCCCAGCGCCAATCGCGAACATCTAGCGGAAGCACCAGTTGACGGGTGCCGAGCATCAGCTTGGGAATCGGGCTGAGCGACGCCCGAAGCGTGATGGCCGCTGGTCGTGCACGTACAGGCGACACCCGCCAGCGTCTGCGATGGGCCTGTGTCGACCTCAGTTGTGCCCGGCGTGTGCCCAACGATCTTGCTAGTCCAGGCAACTTGCCTTCCACGCTCGATCAAGGCCCTGCCCAGGCGAGGTGGAGGTATGGATATCTGGGCACTGGACGCTCCCAGTTCCCCAGACGAGCGGTCAGGACGTACGGTGATCGACTGTGTGGGACATCGCTTCTGCCCTTGCGGCTGCCCTGTCGGCGATAGTTGCGATTGTGGCTGCTTGGGCGGCGATCATCGCGAGTAGGGCTGCGAGTAAGGCAGCCACTCGCAATGTGCTGGACCAGCGAGCCCCAGAGGTCACCGTTGTCTTCAAGCCTGTCGTCCCCGAGGTACGTCAGCGAACAGACCCTGCCGACGACTTCGGCTGGTCGCTGGCTTCGTTCGAGGACGGCCGCTTCGTAAGACCCTGGTGCCTTAGTAAGCCTGGAGCGCAGCCACCACCGCCCACCCCGCAGCACTCCAAGACACGCCCGGACGACGGTGACCTTCGTTGGACGGTGCTTCTCGACGTAGAAGTCGTTAACCACTCTTCTCGACACGTCACAATCACTTCAGGCGAGCTAGTTACCAACCCGACGGGGACCACCGGCGGCAACCTCGCGGTGCTTCAACTACCCGCCAAGCTGGTTGGTCAAATAGTCCTAGGGCCTGGTGAAAGGGGCCTATTCCGGCTACCCGTGGAGCACACGGTCCGCGAGTGGGCAGAAATCTACTCCGGGTCGGAGCACCTGCATGTCGGCTCAGTCACCTCTGATGACGGCCAGGACTACGGCGTGCGAGACCAGTGGGATCTGCGCGCTCAGCTTCGGCCCATCGAACCAGCCGACAACGATCCGAACGCCCGTTGGGCTCAGCATTGTCAAGGCTGCGGCGATCGTCTCTGGGTCGTACGGACGACGGATCTGGGCAGCTTGCAGGTGCTCCCCTCGAGGCGGAACTACTTCTATTCGAAGGTTGCCAATGATCGGCTTCCCGATGACGGTCCTGATTGGCTGACGCGGTGCAGGCGCAGGATCGTCGGCGCCACGCGGCATCGGTGAGTCGTTCCCGCTGCTTGTCCACGTCCTGGATCATCATCCCGATGTGCTGTCCAAGTCGCGATCCTCGGCTGCCGATCGCGTGTTCTGGCTGCTCGTCTTGCCCCTCAGCAAGCCAGGAGCGCGTCGCTACAAGCTGTCGGTGATACGTCTAGCGGCGTGCCGGCGCGCGCCTAGGCGGCGGCGCGTGCGGCCCTAGAAGGGGCCGCCTTGATTGTGTATTGAAACTGCGGTCTAGATTGCGCTGCCGTGTTCCGCATACACGGACACGCCGTTACTGCGCGCTGCGATAGCGGTGCGGATCCTACGGACGAGCCGGGGTGGGCCGTGCTGTTCCAAGGACTCTGCGCCTACGTAGCGCCACTCGGTCAACTCACCGTCCGCGAAGCGGATGTCGCGCTCCTGCTCGGCGCCGAGTGATCCGCCGTCGAAGATGAAGAGGAGCTTGTCGCCTTCGTGTTCGGCGGGTGCCCAGTCCACGACCAGCATCGGCCCGACTGTCGGAGTGAGGCCCAGTTCCTCTTGGATTTCGCGTATGCATGCTGCTCGGGGTGACTCGCCGGGTTCGACGTAGCCTCCGGGGATGTCCCAGTGCTTCTTGTAACTGGGGCGTACGAGGAGCACGCGGCCTTCGCGGTCGAAGAAGAGGGCGCCGGCGGCGACGCGTGGGGTTGCCATGGGTGGCATCTCGTTGGCCGTCACCAGGGCAGCCTAGTTGGGATGGATTCAGTCGAGCACCTTGAGTCGCTGGGCCAAGCCGACCAGTTTGGCCGAAGGCTTGCCGCGTTGGCGGCGGATCCAGGTTAGAGCGAGTTGGCGGCTGAGGAAGTGGTGCCGAACCTGCTCGGGCGCCATCTGTTCGGCGTCGAGGATGACGTCCTGGGCATCGTCGACGCGGTTCCACGAGCTGTAGGCGCGGGCGACTTCGAGGGCGTGCCGTACCCGACGCTCCATCGGTAGCCCGGCGGTGTCGACGCGCGGGCCGAGGTCGATGGCGACCTGTAGGTCGCCCAGCTCGGCGGCCGTGGCGACGCGGTGGATGGCGACGTTGGTCGGGCCGAACGCGGTCCAGAGGTAATTGGCGTCGGCTCCGAGTCGGCCGGCGGCGTGGTCGGCGGCGGCGAGGAAGGTGCGGGTGGTGGTGGCGTCGTTGGATCGGGCGGCAGCCATCGAGCCGGACAGGAACAGCGTCCCGTAGACGGAGAGCAGCGCTGGTGTGGCGTGCGTGAGGTGGGGCTCAAGGTAGCCGGCGGCGTCTTCGGTGAGGCGTACAGCTTCGGTGTAGCGGCCGGTGGCGTGCAGAGCGTGTCCGACGGAGCGGAACAGGGAGCCGGTGATGAGTGGGTCACCCGTGGGTCGGACGGCGGCTAAGCCGCGGTCGGCGGCGATCCAGGCGAGGTCGCACTCTCCGAGCTTGGTGAGCTGGGTGGCGGCGAGTTGGTACGCCAAGCCGAGGAGCCGACGAGCCTGGTCCTGGTCGTCGCCGTCGTGGTGGTCGGCGGCCGCCTAGGCGCGGTGTAGCAGCTCGGGCAGACGGCCGGTCACGTACCCGAAACGGGAGTCCTGGTAGGCATCCCAGAGGGCGGCTACCTCCTTCCTGAGCACAGCGGCGCTCGTGGGTTCCGCGTCCGTGCCGCTGCTGAAAGGGCCGAGGACGCGGTAGTCCATCAGGGCGGCGCGGAGGGCGGGGACGGTCGCGGTGCCGCTGTCGCCGGTCCAGTCGAGCATCGAGGGTTCGCCGAGCAGGTCGCTGAGGGAGACGTCCAGGACTTCGGCGAGGGACTTGATGACGGAGAGCCGGTCCAGCTCGATCCGGTTGTTCTCGATCTTGCCCAACCAGTCGGCAGTGCGGCCGATGAGCCCGGCCAGGACTTCCTGGGACAGGCCGCGTCGGTAGCGGTACCAGGCGACGCGTTCGCCGATGGTCAGGTTGTTGAATCTTCCGCGCACCCGTTCACCGTCTCCCCTCGGTCGGCTGCCACCCCGGAAGGATTTTCCGGGTAGCTGGGCAGTTTGTGCCACAACCTGTCTGCATGACGGGGCTGAACGCATCGACCGACTGTCAATCCTGCTCGGGCGCGGGCTGGAAGTACGCCTTGCCCGCGCGGCGGTCCGGGCAGTCGGGAGTGGTGCGGAGTGGAGCCGCGCCGTCGCGCGTCGATCGTGGCTGGGCTGCGCGGGTTCTGGTCGCGCGGCAGCCTGCTGAGGCTGGCCAGGGGTGGGTGTTGGTGTGAGACCGCGACCCGAACGACGGCCCGTGAATGGTCCGCCCGCCCCGGTGCCTCGCACAGCCACGCCTCGGCCGGGTGTCCCCGTCCCCGTTCCGGGTGACCTGGTGCTGATTGACGCTCGGGCGTCGGTGCAGTTCGGCGGTGATCGGGCCTTCTGGCTGCGGGTGACCTCGCTTTGCGACAAGCCGACCTACCACGGCTGGGTGTGGCTGACCGGCTACTCCATCGACCTGGCCACAGGTAAGGCCCGGACACGACGAGAAGTATTCGCCCAGATCGCCGGCCTCCAGATCCAGCGACATACGACTGACAGCGCGCCACCGCTTCACAACGCGGCGCCAACCACGAGGAGATGCGGTGTTTGACGTTCGGGTACAACTCGGCGAGGTGCTGGACATCGGCGCGGTCGATCGTCTGTTGCCCTCGGACGGGCCGGTGCGGTTGTGGGTGACCGGGGTACGACTGGTGGCCAACCGCCCGCCACGCGATGAGTGGATCTGGGTCGAGGGCATCAGGCTCTGTCCGTCGGGCCGCCGCGGCCCTCAGGCACAGATCCTGGTACGCGCGAGCAAGCTTTCACCGGAGGGTTCAGTCCACGGAGCGTCCCCGTCGGCGTGACCAAATCGGTACGGCCGGGAACAGCGGGTGGACCCTGCCGACCGAAGCGGCGACGGCGGCGCGTTCGGCACCTGTACACGCACAGGCCCGAGCACTACGCCGACCGCCCGGCTGACCTTCGCTGACGATTCGCTGACTTTCCGCCCGTCGCCTCGACCGGCTGACCTGGGAGATGTGCCTTCAGCAGGTCGGGAGCGCTCCCCGGAAAGGGACGACCCCCGTCGGGGGGAGACGGGGGTCGTCGGAGGTTCGGCTCCGGGGGGGTCGAGCCGAACCACTCAGCGGTCACGGGGGGTGCAACCGCTGAGGGTCTGCCTGTTTCGGGGATGTGAAAGCTCGTCGTAGGGACAAGTCTGCCTGAGCGGACCCGTCACGTCGAGTGGTGCTGCCTCCACTCACTGCGAAAATCTCCTCGCAGAGTGTGAGCGTGATCACGCGGAGCGGAGAGCCCGCAGGTCTGAGGGGTGGCATGACCCCGGGCACCCGCCGACGATAGACCATCCGGCTAGACTTTCGCGCCGTGGGCCGAAGTGCCGCTTTCTTCGATCTGGACAAGACCGTCATCGCCAAGTCGAGCGCCCTGGCGTTCGGTCGGCCGTTCTACCGGGATGGGCTGATCACCCGGCGTGACGTGGTCAAGTCGGCGTACGCGCAGCTGATGTTCCGGCTGGGCGGCACCGACGAGCAGACCATGGCCCGAACACGGGACTACCTGGCTGCGCTCTGCAAGGGCTGGCAGGTGGAGCAGGTCCGTCAGATCGTCGCGGAGACGCTGCACGAGCTGATCAACCCCTACGTGTACGCCGAGGCAGCCGCCCTGATCGTGGAGCACCAGGCGGCTGGGCGGGACGTGGTGCTGGTGTCGGCGTCCGGCGAGGAGATGGTCCGGCCAATCGGTGAGCTGCTCGGGGTGACCGACGTGATCGCGACCCGGATGACGGTGGAGGACGGCCGGTACAGCGGCGAGGTCGAGTTCTACGCTGCGGGCCCGAGCAAGGTCGAGGCGGTCACCGAGTTGGCCGCCGCCCGGGACTACGACCTGGCTGATTCGTACGCCTATTCCGACTCGTACAGCGATCGCCCGTTGTTGGAGTGCGTGGGCCACCCGAGTGTGGTCAACCCGGACCGGCAGTTGCGCAAGCTGGCTTCGGAGAACGCGTGGCCGGTGCTGGAGTTCCGGCACCCGATCCCGCTGGGCCGGCGGTTGCGGGAACGGCCCGCCGTCCCGGTGGCCGCGGCGGCTCTGGGGGTCGGGGTGGGTGTGGCCATCGGCATCGCCTGGTACGGCCGCCACCGCCGAACCCGAGCCGCCACCACCGCCTGACACCACCCGTCCAGCTGCTCAGGCGGCGGCGAGGATCTCGTCTCCGATGGCGGTGAGCTGGTCGCCGGCGACCTCGACGGCGGCCATGTAGTGCCGTAGCCAGGAGCGCAGCCCGTCGGGGGTGCCGGTGGCGAAGGCACCGGCCGCGCCGACGTACTCGGGCTCCCGCTCGCGGTGCCCGACGTCGACGGCGAGCAGGCCACGCGGGTCGAGGCCACTGGCGAGCAGCACCAGCCGGGCTGCCCCCCGGGCCACCACGCCGGACGGCCCGGCGAACGGGCGCAGGTTCAACAACTCCCCGTGTACGACAGCGGCGAGCACCAACGGGGAGACCTTCGTGCCGCCGGCGACGAGGCCGGCCAGCCCGTCCAGTCGGGTGGCGACCACCGGGTCGGCGACCGGGCGGCCCAGCTCGGCCTCCGACACCAGGTCCCGTGCGGCGAGCACGTGCAGTTTGGCGAGCGCCTGGCGGGGTGCCTTCGGCCACAGCTCGCTCAGGCCCGGCAGCGCTCCGGCGACCCGCAGCGCCCCCTGGAGCACCGGGTCGGTGACGGTGCCGGCCCGGACCGCCTCCCGCTCGTGCCCGGCCCCTTCGAGGGCCGCGCTGGCGACAGCGGAGCGCAGGCTGACCTCGGCGGCGACCTGTCCGCCGTGCCGGCGCAGCGCCCGGTGCCCGAGCGCCTGGTCGAACTGCGCGCGGGCCTGCTCGACGGCGGCGGCGATGTCGGCGAGAGCGAGCAACGGGGCGAGCGGGTCGGTGGTCACCCCGCCACGCTAACGACCCGGCCCGGCGCGTCGGGCCGCACCCGCCCGCAACGCGACCCGGACCACCCGCCCGGCGCGGCACCTCACCCGGCGCAGCTTCGCCCCCACCCGCCGCGAGCCGCCTCGGCGCGGCCACGGCCGAGGAGGGCCTGCGCGCCTTGCCCGGCCGCACAGCCGACCCGCTGCGGCACTTCCGGCAAGGTCAACACGGGTTCCTTGAAGTTGGGGTGTCCGCCTGGCTTGGACACCGCGATTTCCGTGAATCCGTGTTGATCAAGGCCTCCCGCGCGGCGGGGACAGGTGGGACGGGCCGCCGGGCGCGCCCCGGGGGCCGCTCGGCGCGAGGCAGTGGGCAGCCGTGGCCGGGCGCAGGCCCCGCGACTACCCTCGTGCCATCGAGACCCAGGTCACCCCGAGGATGAGGAGTCACGGCATGAGCGAGGCATTGGCCAATCTGCTGAACGAGACGCGCCAGTTCCCCCCGCCGGCCGAACTCGCCGCGCACGCCAACGTCACCATCGACGCGTACGCCGAGGCTGAGGCCGACCGGCTGGCCTTCTGGGCGAAGCAGGCCGATCGGCTGGCCTGGTCGAAGAAGTGGGATGAGGTGCTCGACTGGTCGAACCCGCCGTTCGCGAAGTGGTTCGTGGGTGGGCAGCTCAACGTCGCGTACAACTGCCTGGACCGGCACGTCGAGGCGGGCCGGGGCGACAAGGTCGCGATCCACTGGGAGGGCGAGCCGGGCGACACCCGCACCATCACGTACGCGGACCTGCACGAGCTGACCTGCCGGGCGGCGAACGCGCTCACCGACCTCGGGGTGACCGCCGGCGACCGGGTGGCGATCTACCTGCCGATGATCCCGGAGGCGGCGGTGGCGATGTTGGCGTGCGCCCGGATCGGCGCCGCGCACAGTGTGGTCTTCGGTGGCTTCTCCGCCGACTCGTTGAGCAACCGGATCCAGGACGCCAGCGCCAAGGTGGTGATCACCGCGGACGGTGGTTACCGGCGGGGCAAGCCGTCGGCGTTGAAGCCCATTGTGGACGAGGCGGTGGCGAACTCCCCGTCGGTGGAGCACGTGCTCGTGGTCCGCCGCACCGGCGAGGACGTGGCGTGGTCGGAGAAGGACCACTGGTGGCACGAGACGGTGGAGACCGCGTCGTCCGAGCACACCGCGCAGCCGTTCGACGCCGAGCACCCGCTGTTCATCCTCTACACCAGCGGCACCACGGCCCGCCCGAAGGGCATCCTGCACACCACCGGCGGCTACCTCACCCAGGCGTCGTACACCACGCACGCGGTGTTCGACCTGAAGCCGGAGACGGACGTCTACTGGTGCACGGCCGACATCGGCTGGGTCACCGGGCACTCCTACATCGTGTACGGCCCGCTCTCCAACGGCGCCACCCAGGTGATGTACGAGGGGACCCCGGACACGCCGCACAAGGGCCGGTTCTGGGAGATCGTCGACAAGTACGGGGTGAGCATCCTCTACACCGCTCCCACCCTGATCCGGACGATGATGAAGTGGGGCGACGACCTCCCGGCGGGCTTCGACCTGTCGTCGTTGCGCCTGTTGGGCAGCGTCGGCGAGCCGATCAACCCGGAGGCGTGGATGTGGTACCGGCAGCACATCGGCCGGGGCGAGCTGCCGGTGGTGGACACCTGGTGGCAGACCGAGACGGGCGCGATCATGATCTCGCCGTTGCCGGGGGTGACCGCGGCCAAGCCGGGCTCGGCGATGACGCCGCTGCCGGGCATCGTGGCGGACGTGGTGGACGACCAGGGCCAGTCGGTGCCGAACGGTGGTGGCGGCTACCTGGTGCTGCGCGAGCCGTGGCCGTCGATGCTGCGCACCATCTGGGGTGACGACGACCGGTTCATCGACACGTACTGGTCGCGTTTCCAGGGCATGTACTTCGCCGGCGACGGTGCGAAGAAGGACGACGACGGGCACATCTGGCTGCTCGGCCGGGTGGACGACGTGATGTTGGTGTCCGGGCACAACATCTCGACGACCGAGGTGGAGTCGGCGTTGGTGTCGCACCCGTCGGTGGCCGAGGCGGCGGTCGTCGGCGCGACCGACCCGACCACCGGTCAGGCGATCGTCGCGTTCGCCATTCCGCGGGGCAGCACGGACATCGCCGGCGAGGCGGGTGAGCAGCTCATCGCCGACCTGCGCAACCACGTGTCGAAGACGCTCGGCCCGATCGCCAAGCCGCGGCAGATCATGCTGGTGCCGGAGCTGCCGAAGACCCGCTCCGGCAAGATCATGCGACGGTTGCTGCGGGACGTGGCGGAGAACCGCTCGCTGGGCGACGTGACGACGTTGCAGGACTCCTCGGTGATGGACCTGATCTCCTCGGGGATGAGCGGTACGAAGTCCGACGAGGACTGACGGTAGGCGTACTCATTGGAGGGTGGCGGTCCGTTCGGGCCGCCACCCTCTGTCATGTCTTACGGGTGCGGGTTGCGCGGCACTGCTGGTGTCACATCGGTCGGTCGGGGGAGTCGGGGAAAGCTGAACGGGCACAGGCATCGGCCACCACTGTCCTTTCGGCCGGTTGTGCTTTAGGTTCACGCAGGTTGGAAGAGTTCGACACGCATCACTTCGATGGTCGACCACGCCAACGTCCTCCTCCCCATGCCCGAGAAACGGAGCGGCATGAACCACAAACCGCAGTCCAGGGCGCGGCGACGACTACTCGTCGCGCTGCCCGTCATCGCCCTCGCGGCCACGTCACTGACCGTGAGTGGCAGTGCGGCAGCCCAGCCGTCGTCCGGCACCCCCCAGGCGGTGATCGGCGCGGACGAGCACTACATCAACTACGCCGAGCCCGAGGTGCAGCCGGACACCACCGGCCGTGAGGTGAAGGGCAAGGGTGGCATCTACACCCCTGCCGCGGATTCCGCGCGCGCGTTCGACCAGAAGCACGCCCGGGGCAACCCGGTGACCGCACGGCAGCTGGCCAAGGACGAGGCCAAGTCGCTGAAGACGGGTCAGAACCCCCGCAAGTTCAAGAAGGCCCCGACCACCCAGACGGCGAAGCTGCTGACGCTGCTGGTGGAGTTCAACGACAAGGCCAACGACGACTTCACGAACGTCATGGTCCCCAAGACGGTGTTCGAGGACCGCACCTGCGTCCCCGGCTCGGTCCAGAACGGCCCGAAGCACAACAAGATCGCGGACCCGGCGCGCCTGCCCCACGAGGACAACAACTCGATGTGGGTGCCGGACTTCTCGCCGCAGCACTACAACAAGATGCTCTACAGCAAGAAGGGCATCACCGAGCGGGTCCGCACGGACCTGAAGGGCCCGGACGGCAAGAAGGGCATCGACCTGTCCGGTCGCACCATGCACAACATGTACCTGGAGATGTCCAAGAACGCGTACACGGTGGACGGGCAGGCCAGCCCGTGGATCACCGTGCCGCACTCGGAGGGCTGGTACGCGGCCAACCGCTGCTTCCAGGACGAGACCGGCGCGTGGGTTCCCGGCCGTGAGCAGTCGATGAACGGCCACCCGGACAACCCGGCCGGCGCGGGCCGCCTGGCGACCGACGCGATCGACGCGCTCGTCGCGAAGGACCCGAACTTCCCGTGGGCCGACTACGACATCGAGGACCAGGCCGACCGCGACGGTGACGGCAACGTCTTCGAGCCGGACGGCGTGATCGACCACCTCGTGCTGGTGCACGCCGGCCAGGGCAAGTCCCGTGGCGGCGGCGACCAGGGCGTGTACGCGGTGTGGGCGCACTCCTCCACGGTCGCCGGTGGCTACACCATCCCGGGCACCAACCTGAAGGCGTCGAACTACATCGTGCAGCCGGAAGACGCCGGCGTTGGTGTCTTCGCCCACGAGTTCGGCCACGACCTGGGTCTGCCGGACCTCTACGACACGTCCGGCAACGCCGACTCCGACGTGGACTTCTGGGACCTGATGGCCTCGGGCTCGCACTCCGGTGAGATCTTCCAGGCGCTGCCCACACACATGGGCATCTGGGACAAGTGGGTGCTCGGTTGGGCCGACCCGCTGACCATCCGCCCCGGGTCGAACCCGCGCGAGGTGAAGCTCGGCCAGACGTCGCGCACCCCGATCGACTCCGAGGACGGCATCAAGGTCGACCTGCCGGACAAGGTGACGACGCTGGCGACCCCGCACAGCGGCACGAAGATGTGGCACAGCAACAACGACCAGGAGTGGGCCGACGTCAAGCTGAGCCGCTCGGTCGACGTGCCGGCAGCCGCCGACTCGAAGTTCTGGATGTGGAACAACTACATCATCGAGGAGGACTGGGACTACGGCTTCGTCGAGCTCTCCACCGACGGCGGTACGACCTGGACCGAGCAGAAGGTGTACGACGAGGGCGGCACTGTGGTCACCACGCCGGACGGCTACCCGGACCCGAACGGCCGGATGAACGACTTCGGCGGCAAGAAGTACGGCCTCACCGGCAGCACCGACGGCTGGCGGCACGACTACGTCGACCTGTCGGCGTACGCCGGGACGACGGTTCAGGTGCGGCTGCGTCTGGCCACCGACGAGGCGTTCGAGGAGCGCAACTGGTTCGTCGACGACTTCTCGGTCACCGGCGGCGGCGCCACCACCTGGAGTGACGACGTCGAGGGCGGCGCCAACGGCTGGACGGCCACCGGCGGCACCTTCGTCGACACCACCGGCGCGGGCTGGAAGGTCTCCAGCGGCACCGAGGTGCACGCCCAGTACTACCTGGCGGAGTGGCGTAACTTCGACGGCTTCGACAAGGGCCTGCAGTACGCCTACGACACCATCTACTCGCACGAGGCGTGGAAGGTCGACCGGATCTCCTACAACGCTCCGGGCATGCTGGTGTGGTACCGGGACACCGCGCTCGGCGACGTCAACCACGTCACCGGGCAGATGACCGCGCTGCCCAGCTACGGCGCGAAGGGCGGCCTGCTCATCGTCGACTCGCACTTCGACCCGCTGCGCCGTACCGGCGAGGCGGCGGTGAAGGACCCGTCGGTGACCGACAACCTGCCCAGCCGCCCGCAGTCGTCGAACGCTGCGTTCACGCTGAACCGGACGTACCCGTTCACCGAGTGCCTGGAGGCGGCCGACGAGCCGTACAGCGCGTACTGCACGAAGTTCAAGGGGCTGCCGCCGGTGAAGGCGTTCACCGACGCCAAGGGCTGGTACCCGGGCATCGAGATGCGCGACGGTGCTGCCTACGCCCGCGACAACGACGCGTCGGTGGTCCTGCCGTCGCGTAACAACGCGCCGTACACCACCCGGGTCACCAACCCGGACGGCAGCCCTGCGCCGGAGTTCTACGGCGTGACCCTGGGCGGTGGCGCGATCGTGCTGGGTACCGGCAACCCGGGCGACGCCGGCGTGAACTACGGCGTCTCGCTGACGATCAAGAAGGCTGCCGGGGACAACTCGTCGGCCCAGATCTACGTGACCCCGGCAAAGAAGTAACTGTTTCACTGCTCGACAACTGACTGTGGGGCCGGTGGCGGAGACGCTGCCGGCCCCACTGTCTTGCGCGCGGTCAGATTGATCGAGAAATGTCGTTGTATACGGTCATGGCCGCACCCGCGCTGCTCAGCGCGGCTGATGAACCGGCGGGGTGTGACGCTGAAAAGCATTCCCAACAAAATCTTGCAACAAATCGACGCGTTCGTCTTCCCACCTGTCCCGCCAGTAACTATGTTCACCAATGGTCCCACTAGTGGGATCGATCTCCCACCGGCCCGTACCCCCGTTGGGCCGGTTCCCTCACACCGGAGGTACCACGTGCGCAAAGTCGCAGTGGGTCTGCTCGGGCTCTCACTGACGGCGACAGGCCTGGCGTTCGGCCCGTCCGCCTCGGCCGCCCCGCAGCCCAAACTGCCGGCAGCGGCACCGGCCGCTGCTGAACCACAAGCGCTGAAGGACGAACTCCCCGACAAGCTCGAGGACAAGCGCCGCGCGCTGCGTGAGCAGGGTCTCGCCGACGTGCTGAGCGGGCGCAGCAAGCCGATCGAGCGCAACGGCAGCACTGTCGTCAAGGTCGGCCAGGTCGGCAAGACGGCCACCAACGCCAACGCGCGCTCCGCCGCTGGCGCTCAGGCGACGAAGGACCAGTACGTCGAGCTCAAGCGTGAGCGGACTGACAAGATCTTCGTGATCCTGGCCGAGTTCGGTGACGAGCGGCACCCGTCCTACCCGGACAAGGACATGAACCCGGACGTCGCCGGCCCGGCGACGTTCGATGGGCCGCTGCACAACAAGATCCCCGAGCCCAACCGGGCCGTGGACAACTCCACCATCTGGCAGCCGGACTTCAGCCCGGACCACTTCCGCCAGCTCTACTTCGGCACCAACCCGGGCGACGAGTCGCTCAAGCAGTACTACGAGGCGCAGTCCTCGGGTCGCTACACCGTCGAGGGTGAGGTGACCGACTGGGTCAAGGTCCGGTACAACGAAGCCCGCTACGGCCGCTCCGACGACCCGAAGGCCGACGACGACCCGACCGGCGATCCCGCCGTGTGCGCCGACAACGTCTGCCCGAACACCTGGAACCTGATCCGCGACGCCGCCACCCAGTGGGTCGCCGACCAGAAGGCCAAGGGCCGGACGGACGCGCAGATCGCCACCGAGATGAAGTCCTTCGACCAGTGGGACCGCTTCGACTACGACGGTGACGGCGACTTCAACGAGTCGGACGGCTACATCGACCACTTCCAGATCGTCCACTCCGGCGGCGACCAGGCCGACGGTGACCCGCAGCAGGGTGAGGACGCGATCTGGAGCCACCGTTGGTCGGCGTTCAACAGCTCGCCCGTGGGCCCGCCGAACTTCCCGATCGGCGGCACCCAGATCGGCAACACCGGCGTCTGGATTCGCGACTACACGATCCAGCCGGAAAACGGCGGTCGTAGCGTCTTCTACCACGAGTACGGCCACGACCTGGGCCTGCCGGACGACTACGGCCCGGCGGACAACAGCAATGAGCACTGGACCCTGATGGCCCAGAGCAGGCTCGGCGCCAAGAACGACGTCGGCATCGGCGACCGGGGCGGCGACCTCGGCGCATGGAACAAGTTCCAGCTCGGTTGGCTCGACTACGAGGTGGTCGTGGCGGGGCAGAAGCGCACGATGGAGCTTGGCCCGCAGGAATACAACTCGAAGAAGGCACAGGCCGTCGTTGTCGTGCTTCCGAAGCGGGAGTACACCTTCAACTACGGCGCGCCGTTCGAGGGCTCGAAGCAGTACTTCTCCGGTAACAAGGACAACCTCGACGGCACCATGACGAGGACGTTCGACCTCACCGGTAAGTCCGCGGCGGCGCTGTCGCTCAAGGGCAAGTACAGCATCGAGGAGACCTACGACTACCTCTACTTCGAGGCGTCGACGGACGGCGGTCAGACCTGGGCCGACCTGGACGGCACGGTCAACGGCCAGCCAATCGGCGTCGACGGAGCCGGCCGCCCGGCTCTCGACGGCAGCAGCAACGGCGCGTGGGCCGACATCAACATCCCGCTGAACTCGCTGGCCGGCAAGGTGGCGCAGGTCCGCCTGCACTACGTCACCGACGGTGGGGTCTCCGAGGGCGGCTTCTTCGGTGACGCGATCACCGTGACCGCCGACGGTCAGACCGTGCTCAGCGACGGTGCCGAGACCGACGCCGGTTGGGCGCTCGACGAGTGGGAGGTCGTCGGTGCCACCTACACCGACGAGTTCGACAACTTCTACATCGCCGGCAACCGGTCGTACGTCTCGTACGACAAGTACCTGAAGACCGGCCCGTACTTCTTCGGCTACGCGAACACCCGCCCGGACTGGGTGGACCACTACGCGTACCAGGAGGGCCTGCTCATCTCGTACTGGAACACCCGCTGGGACGACAACAACACCGCCCCGGCGTCGCCGACCAACCCGGGTGGTCACCCGGGTGAGGGTCGCAACCTGTACATCGACGCGCACCCGCGCCCGATCTACAACCTGACGGGGGCTCCGTGGCGGGCCCGCGTCCAGATGTACGACGCACCGTTCAGCCTGAACAAGGCGGACTCGTTCACCCTGCACCTCAACAGCCAGCCGCAGTACATCCGTGGCCAGGCCGCTGAGCCGCTGTTCGACGACACCAAGAAGTACTTCTACGAGGAGCTGCCGAACCACGGCGTCAAGCTCCCCGCTACCGGTGTCAAGATCAAGGTTCTGGAGCAGGACGGCACCTCGATGAAGATCCGGGTCAGCTGACCACTGATCCCGCACCAACAGCGACGCCCGGGCAGGTCATCTGCCCGGGCGTCGCGCTTTGTGCGCAACCCTCCCGGATGACCCGGACCCTGTTTCCGGGGACGGTCGAGCCAACTCCCCCGGGCCCGATCCGGGGCAACCCGGGGCTTTCCCCTGTTCAACGTGACCGCCAGGGTCGCCTGCGGCAACCGGGTCCTAGGCTGTCTGCCATGACCGACCAGCGCGGCGGGGCCGTCGACGAGTCCTGTGTCCTCACCGAGGGGCCGTGGACGCACCGTTTCGTCGGCGCCAACGGCAGCCGGTTCCACGTGGTCGAGGGCGGCACCGGGCCGATGGTGCTCTTCCTGCACGGCTTCCCAGAGCACTGGTGGGCCTGGCACCAGATGCTGCCGGCGATCGCCGACGCCGGCTTCCGGGCGGTCGCCGTCGACCTGCGCGGCTACGGGGCGAGCGACAAACCACCCCGGGGGTACGACGGCTACACCCTCGCCGCCGACATCGCCGGACTGATCCGGGCGCTCGGTGAACGGTCCACGACGATCGTCGGCAGCGGCCTCGGCGGCATGGTGGCCTGGACGGTGGCCTCGTTCCACCCGTCCCTGGTCCGCCGGCTCGTCGTGCTGGGGGCACCGCACCCGCTGCGACTGCGCGCCGCCATCTTCGCCGACCCGCGCGGGCAGTTCACCGCGTCCACCCCGGCGTTGAAGTTCCAGCTACCCCGCTACGAGCACGTCCTGACCCGCGACGGCGCCGCGGCCGTCGGCGAGATCATGCGCCGCTGGGGCGGCCCACAGTGGGTGGCCGGTCCGGACTTCGAGGCGTACGCCGAGCGGTGCCGGGAGGCGATGTGCATCCCGCAGGCCGCGTTCTGCGCGCTGGAGGGTTACCGCTGGGCGTTCCGCTCGCTGCTGCGACTGCACGGCTACCGGTTCGTCCGCCTGATGCAGAAGCCGCTGTCCACCCCGACCCTGCAGCTGCACGGCGCCCTGGACACCGCCTCCCTGCCCCGCACCGCGCTGGGTTCCGGCCGGTACGTCGTCGCCCCGTACGAGTGGAGGTTGCTCGACGGGGTGGGGCACTTCCCGCACCTGGAGGCGCCGGAGCTGGTGCTCGGTGAGATCCTGCGATGGGCGAAGACCTGACCGGTCAGACCCGCTGCTCCCGCAGGTCGGTGACCTCGGCAGCCGGCGCCCAACCCTGGTAGACGCCGAAGTCGAAGACCTCCAGCCGCATCGCCTCGGCCACCGGCCAGCGACCACCCGTGTACTCCACCCGCAGCCAGGCGTCGTGCTCGCCGAGCACTATGAACGGCTGCCCCTGCCAGGTGCAGGTGGTCCGCACGTACGCCAGATCCTCGATCTCGCTCGCCGGCAGCACCCGGACGTAGCGGCCCGCGCGGACCTCCTCGAAGCCCTCACCCGGCTCGGGCTGGTAGAGGCGGATGTCGTCGCCGTCCGGGCTGGCCTGGTATTCCCGGCCCCGCCAACGGGCCACGTAGCCGTCGCGCATCACGCCTCCCCGACCCGTCGCCAGGTGACCGAGTCGGTGTCCAGCTCGGCGACCACCCGCTCGCTGCCGTCCGCGCCGATGCGCCAGAGTTGGGCGCCGTGCGGCAGCCGTGCGCTGTCCACCTTGAACTCCGCCACCACGTCGCTGCTCTCACCCGGGGCGAAGCCGTTGCCCCGGAACGGCGGGCGTTCGATGACCCAGCCCTCCATGGCCCGCATGGCCGGCTCGTTCTGACCGCCGTACGGGATGCGGTAGAGGCTCGGTCGGTGCGCCGGCCAGCGCAGCACGTAGATCTCCTCGGCGTCCTGGGCGAACGGCGAGCCGGGGTAGCTGAGGCCCAGTGCCTCGTGCAGCTGAGCCGGTGTGGTCAGGTGGGACAGCTCACCGGCCCGGTGCACGAACCCGGACACCCGGTCGTACCCGCGATCCAGGTAGTACGCGAGCTGGCTGGGGGCGATCGCCTTCTGCATGACCGTCGGCCGGGCCGGGTCGACCGCTGCGGGGGCGTACCGGGGACGGGCGGCGGGTTCGGCCACGGCCGGCGCTTCCACCTGGTCCACTTCCAGGTCGTCCCCGAGCCCCACCTCGGCGGCCCAGTTGGCCAACGCGACGATCTGCTCGCCGGGCAACTTGGCACCCACCGGCGTGCCCGGGTTGACGGCGAACGACCAGTCCTCGTCGGGCCAGCGCCGGATCAGTTGAGCGAACTTCACCCGGACCGTGTCGATGTCCCCCTCGACATGGTCGGCGAGGCGCTCCGACGACGTGTAGACCACCACGTACGTCTCGCCGTCGAGCTGCCCGGTACGCCAGACGAAGCCGGGATCCCCGGGGCGGCTTCCCCGCGCCGAGTCCGGTGCTGCCGGCAGCAGCACCCGAGCCAGCAACAGGGTGGACAGGAACGTGTCGGTGCTGCCCGAGCCGGCGGCATTGAGCAGGTCTTCCTCGACCGTGTTCGCCGGCTCGAACTCGACCGGCGGCGGCTCGTCGGCAGGCGGGTAGGGGCCGTCGTCCGCGGTCATGCTCTCGCCGCCGGCCGGGCTTCCCGACGAGCCCCCGCTGTCGGAGCGATCGTCACTGGGCGGGGCGTCGGCCCCCAGGTTGCCCACGCCATCGCCGACAGCGCCGGACTCCGCCGGAACCACGGGCTGCGGGACGGACGGGCCAGGGGCGGGCTGATCGGGGCTGAAGGACGGGGGTGCGAACGGACCGGGGCTGGCGAACGGCGGCGGGGCGGCCTCAGCGGGGCTGGGGGACGCCGTGAACAGGCCCGGATCGGAGGACGCCGGGCCGAACGGTGGTGGCGCGGCGGCCTCGGTGGGGCTGGGCGACGACGGACCGAACAGGCCCGGACCGGGGGGCGTCGAGCCGAACGGCGACGGGGCGGCCTCGGCGGGGCTGGGCCGCCGGGGCGCGTCGACCGGCGCGCTGCTCTCGACCGGGTCGGTGAGGTCGCGGGACTCGATGATGGTGCCCTCGATGACGATGGGCGTGAAGCCTCGGCGCGGCGCAGGCGGCCCGGAGACCGGTTCCGCGACGGACACCGGCAGATCCTCCGCCGGCTCGAACCGGCCCGGCCGGTCCTGGGGAATCGCCTGCGTCTCCTCAGCCGATGCCCGCCCCGGCGCACTGGTCGGGCGAGGCTCACCGCTCACCCGGAACGCGCGGGTGGGCTCCTCGGCCAGCGGGTTGTGCCGGCGCGGCGGCAGCGGCTGGGTGATCTCCTCGCCGGACGGCGGCGCGTCCGTCCCGCGGGGCGCGCCGAGGCCGCCCTCCGGCCGTCGTACCGGCTGGGTGGCGGCCGGGTCCGCCGCCATCGGAAAGGCCCGTGTGGCGGTCTCGTCGGCCGGCGCATCGGCTGGGCGGCGGCGAGGGAAGGGCTGGCTGCCTCGACCGAACCGGGTCGGCGGGGCCGCCCGGTCACCGGGGCGTCCCCCGCTCGCGGCCGGGTCGCGGGCCGGAGTGGGGTCGAAGAAGGAGCGCCGAGGCGCGGCCTGGGGGCCACCGTTGCCGTTGGTCGGGGCGGGGCCGTCGACGTCGCCCGGCCGGGTCGCTGCCGGCCAGCCCGCACCCGGCCCAGCCTGGTCGGTGGTGGGGCCGGCGGTCGCCAACGGGGTGAACCGGGACGGCCGGCCGGTGCGGGGCAGTGCTCCGACCCCTGGGCCGGGCCGAGGCGGTTCGGTCGGGTGCCGCTGACCGGCGGCGGGCAGGTCCTCCTCGCCAGGTCGGCGCGGCGGCTCAGCAGAGGCGGGTGGCCGGGGCGCCGGACCCGGCACCGGCGGGGCACCCACCCGAGGGGCCGGGCTCCGCGCGGGCCTTCGGGGTGCGAGCGGAGCGCTCTCGGGCGCGGACGGGGCCACCCCCGTCACGGGAGGTGATCCAGCGGCTGTCGCAGCGTCCCGCGGTGGCGCGCCGGGCCGGGTGCGGGCCAGGGTCTCGGCCCGCTCCAGGCGAGCGCGGGCACCCATGGCACGGCCGGGCAGCCGCACGTCACCTCGGGACAACTGCGACACGAACCAGGCCGGCAGGTAACCCTCGACCGGCAGACCCGGATTGACGGCGAGCCACCACTCGTGGTTGGGCCAGCTGGCCGCGAGGTCGGCGAAGGGGATGCGCCTGTTGCTGCCGGCGTGATCGCCGAGGCAGGCTCGCAGTGCGGCGGCGGAGGTGAAGGCCAGGACGTGGGTCCGGCCGCCGGTGGTCCAGGTGCCCCATCCGGCAGGTGGCTGGCCGGGCTGCGTCGGCGCGGAGACCGGCAGCAGCACATCGGTGCGGGACAGGAGCCGGAAGTAGAGCTCCTGGTCGTTTGCGCGCAGCGCGTCGCGCATCGCCACCTCGGCCTCCGTGGCCGGTTCCCATGCGGTCACGGCCACCTCCCCTTCCGAGAACAGGCCACAGGTATCGCGTACAACCTACAAGGTGGTATCAAGATCACAATGGCTGGCCGGCGGCGGCCTGCCAGGGCCCGAGGGAGGCGATAACATCCCGTTTCGGAGCCGACACGATACGGAGGGTGTCGATGTCCCGATCGATCACGCGCCCGGTCCTCGCAGGTCTGGCCGCCAGCCTGTTGACCGTACCGGCCCTTCCGACCGTCGCCGCCACCGCCGGTCTCGGCGCGTCGGCACCGGCCTGCGCGACCCCGCTCGCCCCCGTCCGGCCGGTCGCCGCCAGGCCCTGGCCACAGCAACGGTACGACCCGGCGCGGCTCGCGCCGCTGGCCACCGGCGACGGGGTGACGGTCGCGGTGGTCGACTCCGGGGTGGACCGGGTGCACCCGCAACTGGCTGGGAGGGTGCTCGCCGGCACCGACCTGCTCGACCCCGGCGGGGACGGCGGTCGGGACTGCGCCGGGCACGGCACCGGTGTGGCGAGCATCATCGCTGCGGCACCCCGCCCCGACGTGGCCTTCCGCGGCCTGGCACCGGGTGCCCGAATCCTGCCGGTGCGGGTGAGCGAACAGCAGGTCGTGCAGGGGCGGGAGTCGGGGCGTACGGTCAGCGCCGGCGAGTTCGCCCGGGCCATCCGGTGGGCCGTCGACCATGACGCCGACGTGGTGAACCTGTCCGTCGTGCTGTACGCGGACGACCCGGAGGTCCGGTCGGCGGTGCGGTACGCGGTCGACCGGGACGTGGTGCTGGTGGCCGCCGCCGGCAACCTGCACGACAGTGGGAACCCCCGACCGTTCCCCGCCGGCTACGACGGGGTGCTCGGCGTGGGCGCGATCGGGGCGGACGGCGGGCGGGCGGCGTTCTCGCAGACCGGCTCGTACGTCGATCTCGTCGCTCCGGGCAGCGAGGTGCTGACCGCCGCACCCGGTGTCGGCCACCATCGGGTCGAGGGGACCAGTTACGCGGCGCCCTTCGTGGCCGCCACCGCCGCGTTGCTGCGGGAGTACCGGCCGGAGCTGACCGCCGCCCAGGTGGCGGAGCGGATCATCGCCACCGCCGACCCAGCTCCGGGCGCGGGCCGGGGCGGCGGGTACGGCGCCGGAGTGTTGAACCCCTACCGGGCGGTCACCGAGACCAGCGGCGGCCGTGCGGCCGGCGCGCCGCCGGTCGCCGCGCTCGCCGACGAGCGGGCCGACCCGGCGCAGCTCGCCCATCAGGCCCGTCGGGTCGCCGCACGGGACCGAGCCCTGCTGGTCGGGGCGGTGGTCGGCATCACGGCGGTCACCGTGGCGCTGCTCGCCCTGGTGGTGCCCCGGGGCACCCGTCGACGCTGGCGACCGGCCGGCCCGGCTTGAGGCCGCCCGCACAGGGCCTGAGCCCGCCCGCACACGGCCCTCGCCGCCGACCGGCTGCGGGCGGGGCGCTGGCCCGGACACGGTCAGCGCTCCCAGCCCACATCGTTCACTGGAACAGCCCGGTGTTCTTCTTTTCGGTGTCCAGGTAGTCGGTGGCGGAGTCGTTCACCGCCAACCTGATGTCACGCAGCATCCCCTGCAGGTCCTGCGAGGCCGAACGCCACCGCGCCTGCCGCTGCTCGTAGGCCTGCTGCGCGTCGCCCGTCCAGCTCGCCACCAGCGGGGCGGCGTCACGTTCGAGTTGACCGAGCTGCGCGTCGAGGGTGTTCAACGCCTTCTGAATGTCAGCGCCGGCCTGCTGCAGCGCGGCGAAGTTGACGACCAGCACACCATGGTCCATCGGATTCCCTCCCCAGCGGGATCAGAGCGGCAGCTGGATGCCGCCGCGGTTGGTGCCGGCCACCCGGCTGGCCACCTCGTCGTCGGACGCGTGGTACTGCCGACCGGCGGTGCGGATCGCACCGGCGGTCTCGCGCAGCGCGCGGTGCAGCGCCGCCTGGTCCTGTGACCACTGCTGCTTGACCTGCTCGAACGACCGGCCACCAGCGCCACGCCAGGCCTGCTGCAACACCTCCAGCTCGGCCAGCAGGCCGGTCAGCATGGACTGCAACGACTGGTCCACCTGCTCGAACTTCGCGGCAGTCTGCTGCATCGCCGCTGCTTCTGCCTTGGTTTGGGACATCCGGACGTCACCTCGTCTCTCGGATCGCACCTGGCCGTCGACGCGCCCACCCCGGGGCGACGCGTCGTCGCTTGGCCCGGTCTTTCGAGCACTGAGACACGGGTCAGCGAAGGACTTCGTGGCTGACGGTAGCGACCTCGTAGCGGTTCTGCTACCCCACCGGCTTCCCCTGTGGACAACCGAGGCGGCCATCGGTCGCTTACGATGTGCCGCAGCCACGTCGCGGCGCGTGACGGGCCGCCGGAGGGCGGCCGGCCGCCCGACCCCGGTCCCCACTGGTCGAGGAGGCACGGTGCCGGCGATCACCACCGGAGGGCCGCACCCGCCGACCCCGGTCGGGTCCGAGGCAGGCGCCTCCCCACGGGTGGGCGGGCCGGGCCGATCCACCGACAGCGGCCCGCCGCCGGTCGAGCAGCGCACCCCCCGTCGCCGGTCGCCGGCGGCCCACTGGGTCGCACTCGGCCGTCGTGCGGCTGCCGGAGCGCGAGCCGGCCAACTGGTCACCGCACAGGTCGCGGCGGCCCTGGTGCTCGTCACCCTCGGCCGACCCGCGCCGGTCGTCGCGGCAGCCGTACTGGTGGCCGTGCTGCTGGTGGCCGCCGCCTGGGTGCCGGTGCGGGGCCGGTGGCTGTTCGAGTGGCTGGGCACCGCCGTCGGGCACCTCACCCGTCGGCGGGCGTTGACCGGGCCGGCCGACGCGGCCGAACTGCTCGACCTGGTCGCCCCGGGCACCGTGGTCCGCTCGACCGAGTTGACCGGCGGGCCGGCGGCCCTCCTGGAGGACACCACCGGCATGGTCGCGCTCCTGGAGCTCGGCGACCCCGGCGACCTGCTGGGTGACGTGTCCCAGGCGATCCCCGCCCCGGCCGCGTTGCTCCCCCCGACCGGGCCGGACCAGCCCCCGCTGCTGGTCCAACTGCTGCTCGCCGGTGCGCCGGCGCCGGTGCCGAGCGCCGGTGGCACTGTCGGCACGTCGTACCGGCAGCTCACCGACGGGCGGCTCGCCGGGCGCGAGCGGGCGGTGGTGGCGGTCCGGGTGCTGCGGGTGAACGGTTGGTCCGAGGAGGACCTGCGCCGGGTACTCGCCGGCACTGTCCGCCGGATCGTCCGCCGGCTCGGGCCGTTGGCCGCGCGACCGCTCGGGGTGCCGGCGGCGCTGCGCGTACTGGGCGAGCTGGCCCACCACGACGGCGACCCGGTCCGGGAGTCGTGGCCGGCGATCCGGTCCGGCAGTCTCGTCCAGGCCACCTTCCGTCTGCTCCACTGGCCCGACGCGGGCGTTGCGGCTGGACGCCGGCTGGTGCCCCGCCTGCTGGCGCTGCCGGCGACGGCCACGACGGTGTCGATCTGCTCAGGCCCGTCGCCGACGATGTCGACGTCGTCGGCTCCGCCTACGGCCGGCGGAGTGCCGACCGAGCTGACCGTACGCCTGGCCGCCGGGACGGTGGCCGAGTTGGCGGCGGCCAGCGAGGCGCTGGTCCGCCTGGTGACCGACCTGGGCGGAAAGCTGCGACGGCTCGACGGCGCGCACCTGAGCGGGCTGGCCGCCACGCTGCCGTTGGCGCTGACGGCACCCGGAGCGCAGCCCCGCCCACCGGCGCCTAGGGCGCGACCCGGGCCGACAGTGGACGACTGGGAGCTGTCAGTGGGCGACGCGGGAATGATGGTCGGCACCAACCGGCACGGCCGCGCCGTCACAGTGCGACTGTTCCGGCCGGAGAGCACCCGCGTGCTGCTGGTCGGCGGGGTACGGGCAGCCCAGCTGGTGGCCCTGCGCGCCCTGGCACTCGGCGCCCTGGTGGTGGTGCAGACCGCCCGGCCACGGGCCTGGGAGCCGTTCGTCCGTGGGGTTGGCGCACCGGGCGGGACGATCCCGTTGCTCCCTCCCGGTCGGGCGGTCGCCGACGGGGTGGGCACCGCGCTGCGGCCGTTGCTGCTGATCGTCGACGCCGGGCCGGTGGCGGCCGAGGCCGTGCCGGGCCCGCCGTGGCGGGCCACCCTGGTGGTACGCGACGAGCTGACCCCGGCCGATGTGGACGCGTTGAGCCGCGCCGACCTGGCGTTGCTCCAGCCACTGACCTCCGCCGAGGCCACCCTGGCCGGAGCCGCGCTGGGGCTGGGCGGGTCGGCCGAGTGGCTGACCCGGATCCGGGAGGACATGGTGGCGGTGGTCAACCGTCGGGCGCTGCGCTGGGCACTGCTCTCCCCCACTCCGATCGAGGCGCAACTGATCGGCCCGCCGACGCGCGGCTGATTCCACCGGACGCGCCAGCCGGCGGGTTACGTCGCTGCGGTGTCCGTGGCACGATCCCCGCCATGGGTTTTCTGAAAGGTCTGCTGATTCGGCTGGCCAGCACAGCTCTGGCTTTCTGGCTGGCCACGCTCCTCATCCCGGGCATCTCCCTGGATTCGAACTCGGCCACCGAGACGGTGACCACGCTGCTCCTGGTGGCGGTGATCTTCGGTGTGGTCAACGCTGTTCTCCAGCCGATCATCAAGACCGTCGGTTGTGGCTTCTACCTGCTGACCCTGGGTCTCATCGCCCTGGTGGTGAACGGGCTGCTCTTCCTGCTCACCAGCTGGATCGCCGACCAGGCCGGGTTGCCGTTCTCGGTGGACGGTTTCTGGCCGGCGGCAGTGCTCGGCGCCCTCTTCGTGAGCATCGTGACCTGGATCCTCGGCGCCGTCCTCGACCGGGACTGACCGCCGACCAGCCAGCACCGACCCGGTCCGTCCGGGGCTCCGACCTCGGCCGGGGCCCCGGCGGGCCGATGACCAGAGTTCGGGAATGTGGCGGCCTGACCGCCCACCTCGGTGGTTAGCGTCGCTGCATGTTCTCGCTGACCTATTCCGACGGCCACCTGCTCAGCACCGATCCGGAGCGGATCGACCTCGATCTGGTGCACCACTGGTTGTCCACCGACGCGTACTGGGCGCTCGGACGGGACCGGGAGACCACCGAGCGGTCGTTCGCCGGCTCGCTGCCGTTCGGCATCTACCGGCCGGAGGACGGCCGCCAGGTCGCCGTGGCCCGGGTCGTCACCGACGGTGTCACCTTCGCCTGGCTCTGCGACGTGTACGTCGACCGCGCCGCCCGGGGTCGTGGGCTGGGCGGACGGCTGGCCGGCGCGGTCCGGGACCACCTGGATGAGCTGGGCGTACGCCGGATCCTGCTCTGCACCAACGACGCCCACCAGGTGTACGCGGGGGTGGGCTTCACCCCGCTGGACGCGCCGCAACGGTGGATGCAGCTGGACCGGCGAGCCCCGGTGACCCCGCTCACCGGAAAGGAACAAAGCAGCACTACGCCCCTTACGGTGGAGACGTGACGCCACTCCGCCTGGGATACCTCTACGGCCTCGGCGCGTACCTGCTCTGGGGTTTCTTTCCGCTCTACCTGAAGCTGCTGCGACCCGCCGGCCCGCTGGAGATCCTGGCCCACCGGATCGTCTGGTCGGTGGTCTTCGTGGCTCTGCTGCTGGGCGCGCTGCGCAACATCGGCTTCCTGCGGGCGTTGCTGCGCCGCCGGTGGGCGGTGGCGGGGATCGTCGCCGCCGCCGCGCTGATCGCTGTCAACTGGGGCACCTACATCTACGGGGTGAACTCGGACCGGGTGGTCGAGACCGCGCTCGGCTACTTCATCAACCCGCTGGTCGTGGTGCTGCTCGGGGTGACGGTGCTGCGGGAGCGGCTACGCCCGGCGCAGTGGGTGGCGCTGGGCATCGGCGCGTCGGCGGTCGCGGTGCTCACCGTGGACTACGGACGGCTGCCCTGGCTGGCGTTGACCCTGGCGTTCAGCTTCGCCGGCTACGGCCTGGTGAAGAAGCGGCTCGGGCTGCCGGCGGCGGAGGGGCTGTTCGTCGAGTCGGCGGTGCTGGCGTTGCCGGCGCTGGGCTACCTGGGCTGGCTGACGGCGAAGGCCGACCTGACCTTCGGGCACGTCTCGGCCGGGCACACCGCGCTGCTGGTGCTGGCCGGCGCGGCCACGGCGATCCCGCTGCTGCTGTTCGCCGGGGCGGCCAACCGGCTGCCTTTGAGCAGCCTGGGCATGGTCCAGTACCTGGCGCCGATCCTTCAGCTCGGCTGCGGGGTGCTGATCTTCCACGAGCCGATGCCGCCGGCCCGGCTGGCGGGCTTCGCGCTGGTCTGGCTGGCCCTGATCGTCTTCACCGCCGACGCCGTCCGAGCCTCCCGCCGCACCCGCCGGCCCACCCCTCTCCCAACGCCCGTCCCAACCCCCTGACAACCCCCGCGATCTTGCAGTTTCTGTCGCCGATATGCCCTCCGTGCCCCTTGTGGAAGGACACAAAGTGCAAGATCGCGGAAGGGGCGGGGTGGGTTACGGGACGGCGTAGGTCAGGAGGGGGGTGCCGTCGGCTTTCTGGAGCTCCACGCTGACCAGCTCGGCGTCGGTGAACCTCGTCGTGCCGGTGAAGCTCAGGTCGTCGCCGGGAGCCGCCAGCCAGGAGCCGATCTGCTCGGTGGCGCCGTTCGGGCCCCGCGCCACCAGCCGGAACGGATACGCCTTGCCGTAGCTCGTCCGCGCGTCGTACCCGCAACGCATTCTCACCTCGGTGCCCCACTTCGTGCCGGTCAACCCGAGGTCGGCGTGCACCGGCCCGGCGGCCACCACCGGTCGCATGGCCACCATCGACACCTGCGGGGCGGGCTTGCCCTGCACGCTGGGCGGGTCGACCGGTCGAGGCAGCGCCACTGCGGTGCCGACACCGACCAGCAACGCCAGCCCGGCGGCAGCCAGTGTGGTCAGTGCGTACCGTCGCCGGTCCGCGGCGCGTTCCCGACGACGACGCTGGCGGGCCTCGTCGAGCAGCGCGGGCACCCGGGGCGGGGCCGGCGGCGGCAGGATCTGCTCCAACCCGGCCGGGTCGAGGCGCCCGAGCAACCCGGGCAGGACGGCGATCTCGGCGACCGCCTCCCGGCACGAGGCGCAGCCGCTGAGGTGCCGCTCGTAGGCCGCCCGTTCGGCGGGGGCCAGGGCGCCCAGCACGTACGCGCCGTCGTCGTACGCGAACTCGCACCGGGTCATCCCGTCACCCCCATCTCGGCCAGGACCAACCGTAGAGACCGCAGCGCGTAGTGGGTGCGGGATTTCACGGTCCCTGGCGGTACGCCCAGGCGGGACGCCGCCTCGGCCACCGACCGCCCCTGGTAGAAGCACTCGACCAGCACCTCCCGGTGGGTCGGGCTGAGCCGGTTCAGCGCCTCGGCGACGGTCCACGCCTCCACCGCCCGTTCGGCCTCGTCGATCACCTCGGGCGGTTCGGGCAGATCGTCGGTGAACACCTCGCCGACCCGGGTGGATCGCCGCCGCCAAGCGTCGATGGCCAGGTTACGGGCGGTGGTGAACAGCCAGGACCGCACCGATCCGCGCCTCGGGTCGAGTGACTCCGGATGTCGCCAGGCCCGCAGCAGCGTCTCCTGCACCAGGTCCTCGGCCCGCTGCCGGTCCCCGTTGACCAGCCGCAGGGCATGGGCGTACAGCGCCTCCGCGTGCTCGTCGTGCAGCGCGCGGAGCAGTTGGGCGTCGTGGTCGCTGATGGCGGTCTCCTCGCTTCCGGCGCGCGTCCGGCGGTGCGTCCGCTCGGGAATACGTGCGGTCACGCCGATCGGTTCAGCCCGAGGTCAGACGGGTGCCGCCCGGAGAGGTGTTCATGCCCGGTTCACATCGCGGCTGACGAGCGCTCACCACGTCCTCCTAGCGTCCGGCTGGTACGCCGCTTGTCGTGCCACCGACTTCTCTGGAGGCCTCCCCCATGAGCGACCGTCCCCGGCTGCTCCCCCTGTTGAACGGCACCCGTCATGGCACCCGTGATGCCATGACCTGTCTGTACCGGTGCGGAAACGCGTGTGACCACCCGGTCCTGAACACCTCCGACAACGCGTACTTCGGTGACGTGGTGAACGCCGAGGTGTCGCGGCGTGGCGTGGTCCGGGCCGGCGCGGTGGGCGCGCTGGTGCTCGGTTTCGGCGGCACGGCGGCCGGCGCGCTCGCCGGGGCGGCCCCGGCCATGGCGGCCCCGACCGCCCCGGACGTTCCGGAGAACTTCGGGTTCGGTCGTCCGAGCACCGGGATCGGCAGTGGCGCGCTGACCTTCAAGCCGATCCCTCCGAACAAGCTGGACACCCTGGTCGTGCCGAACGGCTACGACCACGCCGTGGTGATCAAGTGGGGTGACCCGGTGCTGCCGGGCGCGCCGGAGTTCGACCTGCACCACCAGACCGCCGCCGCGCAGTCCAGGCAGTTCGGCTACAACAACGACTTCGTGGGCGTGCTGCCGCTGGACAAGCAGGGCAAGCGGGCGCTGCTCGTGGTCAACCACGAGTACACCAACGAGGACCTGATGTTCCCGGGCTTCCCCGGCCTGGACGGGCTCTCCGTGGAGCAGGTGCGCACCGCCATGGCCGCGCACGGCATGTCGGTGGTGGAGCTTGAGCGGGTCGCGGGCACCGGGCAGTGGAAGCCGGTCGGCAAGGGCCCGCGGCCGTACAACCGGCGGGTCACCGCCCTGAGCACCAAGTTCGACCTGACCGGCCCGGCCGCCGGCTCGGCCTGGCTGAAGACCGCCGCCGACCCCAGGGGCCGTACGGTCGTAGGCACGCTGAACAACTGCGCCGGTGGCGTGACCCCGTGGGGCACCGTGCTCTCCGGCGAGGAGAACTTCAACCAGTACTTCGTGGGCGCCGACGCCGCCCCGGCCGAGCTGAAGCCGAAGCTGGACCGCTACGGCATCAGCACCGCCAGCCGCTACCCCAGCGGCAGCCGCAAGTGGGAGCGCGCGGACGAGCGCTTCGACCTGGCGAAGCACCCCAACGAGGCACACCGGTTCGGCTGGGTCGTCGAGATCGACCCGTTCGACCCGGAGAGCCGCCCGCGCAAGCACACCGCGATGGGCCGGTTCAAGCACGAGGGCGCCAACGTGATCGTCGCGAAGGACGGCCACGTGGTCGCGTACATGGGCGACGACGAGCGGTTCGACTACCTCTACAAGTTCGTCTCGGACAAGAAGTTCATGAAGGGCAACTCCTGGGCTGCCCGCAAGCACAACCTGACCCTGCTGGAGTCCGGCACGCTCTACGTGGCGAAGCTCGACCAGACCAGCGCCGCCGAGATCGACGGTACGGGCAAGCTCCCCACCGACGGCGCGTTCAACGGTCGGGGCCGCTGGATCAGGCTGGTCAGCGGCAACCGGTCGTTCGTCGACGGGATGACCGCCGCGGACGTGCTCACCTTCACCCGGCTCGCCGGTGACAAGGTCGGCGCGACCAAGATGGACCGCCCCGAGGACGTCGAGCCGAGCCTGCTCACCGGCAAGGTGTACGTGGCGCTGACCAACAACACCAACCGGGGCGTCGGCAGCAACCCGAAGCCGGACGAGGCCAACCCGCGCAACGCCAACAAGCACGGGCAGATCCTGGAACTGGTCGAGGACCGCAACGACAACACCTCGGAGACCTTCGCCTGGTCGTTGCCGATCGTGTGCGGCGACCCGACCGACCCGTCGACCTTCTTCGCCGGGTACGACAAGACCAAGGTCTCCCCGATCTCCTGCCCGGACAACGTCGCCTTCGACGCCACCGGCAACCTCTGGATCTCCACCGACGGCAACGCGCTGGGCAGCAACGACGGTCTGTTCGCCACCGCCGTGGAGGGTCCGGAGCGGGGTCACCTCAAGCAGTTCCTGACGGTGCCGCTCGGCGCGGAGACCTGCGGCCCGTTCATCACCGGTGACAACCGCTCGGTCTTCGTCGCCGTGCAGCACCCGGGCGAGATCACCGGGGCCTCGGTGGAGAACCCGGCCTCGAACTGGCCGGACGGTGACTACGCCAAGCCGGGCGTGGTGGTCACCTGGCGCCTCGACGGCGGCCCGGTGGGCAGCTGACAGCACGACAGCCACTGACGTTGCTCCGGCGGTCCCGCGTTGGACCGCCCCGAGAGGCCCTCTCCCAGCCCGGGAGAGGGCCTCTCGGCGGTCAGTTGTCGCTGGCGATGCCGTCGGCCACGCTGCGGGCCACTGTGAGCAGCTTGGCGCGTACCACCCGGGCGGAGGTCATCATCTCGCTGGCCGGCAACGCGCAGGCCAGCACGACCCGGCGTTCCATGTCCTTGTCCGGCGCGACGAGCACCGCGGCGCAGGCCACCCCCTGGCGGAACTGCCCCATCTCCAGTTGCATGCCGCGCCGGTCGCCGGCGGCCAGGTCCGCCTCGAAAGTCTCGGTGGTGGTGAGCGTGGCGGTGGTGAACGGGCGCATGCCGTACTCGCGCAGATAGCGGTAGCGCTGGTCGGTCGTGAGGGTGGCGAGCAGCGACTTGCCGAGCGCTGTCGCGTGCGCACCCTCGTCGAAGCCGGGGACCAGATCCTCCAGGTAGGGCGAGCGGTGCCCCTCGGCGACGGCGGTGAGGGCCACCTGGCCGCCGACGAACCGACCAAGGTAGTGGCTGTAGCCGGTGTCCAGGGCAGCCCGACGCAGTGTCTCGCCGACCGCCGGCGGGCCCCGGAACGCCGTCACCAGCTCCCGGTACCGGTCGGCCACCTCCAACCCCACGATGTACGTGCCGTCCTCGCGACGGATCACGTAGCCCTCGTAGGCGAGGGTGCGAACCAGGTGGTAGGTGGTGGCCACGGTCAGCTCGCAGCGTCTGGCGATCTGCTTGACGGTCAGGCCCTTCGGGGCACGACCGACCGACTCCAGCACCCGTAGCGCTCGGGACACGCTGCGAATCAGGTCCGAAGGTTCTGCCAAGGGGTCGCGCACAACCACCTCCGCCGCCGTGGACTTACACCATATGAAAAACAGGCCCGGTGCGAAATGCCTGTTCGGGTCGAGGATGCCAGATCACCATCCACAGGTTGTTGCCTGCCGGTCACCGGGAGTGCGGTGAGCAGGGCTCGCGTAGGTTTGCCGAACGATGACCGACACCTCGAACACCCCCGATCCGGCCGTTGCCCAACCCCGTCCGGTCCGGGCCAGCGCCGGCGCAGTCGTCACCACGGTGGCCTGCGTACTCCCCGTCTTCCTGCTCGGCGGTCTCGCCGTGCAGATGGGCACGGACCTCGGCTTCTCACCGGCCGGCCTGGGCCTTGCCGTCTCCGTCTACTTCGGGGTCAGCGCGCTGGCCTCGGTGCCCTCCGGGCGGTTGGTCGAGCGGTACGGACCGGCGGTGGTCGCCCGCTGCGGCATCGTGCTGGCCGCCGGGTCGATGCTGGCCGTTGCCGCCTTCGCCAGGTCGTACCCGGTGCTGGTCGGTCTGCTGGCGCTCAGCGCTGCCGCGAACGCGCTCGGCCAGTTGGCCAGCAACGCGGCGCTGGCCCAGCACGTGCCGGCCCGGCGGCAGGGGCTGTCGTTCGGTGTCAAGCAGGCCGCCATCCCGGTCTCCACTCTGCTGGCCGGCGCGGCGGTGCCCACCATCGCGCTCACCGCCGGCTGGCGCTGGGCGTTCGTGGCCGCCGCCGTGGCGGCGCTGACGACGCTGGCCGCCGTACCCCGACAGTTGCCTGGCCCGGCCCGTCGGGCCGGAGCCACGCGCGCGGGGCGGGCGACGGCGGCGCTGGTGGTGATCGGCGCGGCGGCGACGTTGGCGTCGAGCGCGGCCAACTCGCTCGGCACCTTCCTGGTGGACTCCTCTGCGGCCCGAGGTCTGTCGCCGGGCCTCGCCGGTCTCACCCTGACCCTGGGTAGCGCTGTCTGCGTGGCGGCCCGGGTGGGCGCGGGCTGGTTGGCCGACCGCCGCGAGACCGGTCACGTCGCCCTCATCGCCGCGATGCTGCTCGTCGGCGCGGTCGGGCTGGGCCTGCTCGCGTTGACCGGCTCGGTGCCGTTGGTGGTCGGTGTGGTGCTCGGCTTCGGCCTGGGCTGGGCCTGGCCCGGCCTGATGAACTTCGCGGTGGTCCGACTCCACCCGCAGTCACCGGCCGCCGCCACCTCGATCACACAGACCGGGGTGTACGCGGGCGGCTGCCTCGGCCCGCTGAGCCTGGGCCCGCTCGCCGCCCACCTCGGTTACCCGGCGATGTGGACCGTCGCGGCCGTGGCGATGCTGCTCGCCGCCGCCTTCATGCTCGTCGGCAGCCGACTGTTGACCCGCGCCGGCGCTGCGGAGGGCCGTGGCGTGGATCAGCTGGTGCGGTCGGCGATGTAGTCGCAGAGCGACTCCAACGCGCTGCGGGACGGGCCGTGCGGCAGCGGGGCGAGCTGCGCGCGGGCGTCCTCGGCGTAGCTGCGGACGGTCTCCCGGGCCCGCTTGAGCGCCGGGCTCTCCCGGAGCAGCCCCAACGCCTCGGCGTGCAGCGCGTCGTCGGTCAACGGGCCGGTCGCCAGGATCTCCCGCAGCCGCACCGACGACGCGTCGGAGTCGTCCGCCTCGCGGGCGTAGAGCACCGGCAACGTCGGAACACCCTCGCGCAGGTCCGTGCCGGGGGTCTTGCCCGACTGCACCGACTCGGAGGCGATGTCCAGCAGGTCGTCGGAGAGCTGGAAGGCGACGCCGATCGTCTCGCCGTACCCGGCGAGGGCCTCCACGTGCTCGGGGGCGGCGCCACCGAACATGCCGCCGAACCGGGCGGACGTGGCGATCAACGAGCCGGTCTTCTCAGCGATCACGTGCAGGTAGTGGGCCACCGGGTCGTCGTCGGCGCGCGGCCCGACCGTCTCCGCGATCTGGCCGTGCACCAGCCGGGCGAAGGTGCGCGCCTGCAACCGGACCGCCTCGGGGCCCAGGTCGGCGGCGATGTCCGCCGCGCGGGCGAAGAGGTAGTCGCCGACCAGGATGGCGACCGAGTTGGTCCACCGGGAGTTCGCGCTCGGCGCACCCCGGCGGACGGCTGCCTCGTCCATCACGTCGTCGTGGTAGAGGGTGGCGAGGTGAGTGAGCTCCATCACCACGGCGGCCGGGACCACCTGCGCACCGGTCGGATCGCCGAACTGGGCGCCGAGCGCCACCAGCAACGGCCGGAACCGCTTCCCGCCGGCCTCGACGAGGTGCCGGGCGGCCTCGGTGACGAACGGGTCGGCACTGGCCACGCTGGCCCGCAACTCGACCTCGACCGTGTCCAGCAGACCCAGCACGGACGCCTCGACACGGGGATCGGCGAGGCTCAGGCCAAGCGCGCCGAACTGACTCGTGCTCGCCCGACCCCGTCGACCGCCGGAGCCGGAGGCACCTGAACGCTCGCCCGCCGGATTCACCACGCTATCAACCATGCCACACCCGTTCGACCTGCTCCGGCCCGGGGATACGCACCGGGGGCCGGCACGTGAACACGCGCCGACCCCCGGTGATCGATCCTTCGGTCATCTAACGAATTCGGCGGCTCCGGTAGCCAGATCGAGCAGCGGCGCCGGGGCGACACCCAACACCAGGGTCGCCACCACACCGATCATCAGCGCGGCGGCGGTGAGCCCACCGGGCACCGTGACGGTCGGGGTCGACTCGCCCGGCTCGGAGAGCCACATCATCACCACGACCCGCAGGTACGGGAACGCCAGAATCATGCTGGTCAGCACACCGGCGATCACCAGCCAGGCCTGGCCACCCTCCAGCGCCGGCCCGAAGATGGCGAACTTGCTGGTGAAGCCGCTGGTCAGCGGAATGCCGGCGAAGGCCAGCAGGATGAACGTGAACAGCGCGGCGAAGAACGGCGACCGGCGGCCCAGCCCGGCCCAGCGGGACAGGTGGGTGGCCTCGCCGTCGTCGTCGCGTACCAGCGTCACCACGGCGAACGCGGCCAGCACCGAGAAGCCGTACGCGACCAGGTAGAACATCGTGCCGGCCAGCCCGTCGCGGCTCGGCGCCAACACACCGACCAGCAGGTAGCCGGCGTTGGCGATCGAGGAGTACGCGAGCAGCCGCTTGATGTCGGTCTGGGTGACCGCGAGCACCGCGCCGATCAGCATGGTCAGCACCGCCACCGCGCCGAGGACCGGCGTGAAGTCCCAGTTGGCGTCGGCGAACGCGACCTGGAAGACGCGCAGCAGGGCACCGAACGCGGCGACCTTGGTGCAGGCCGCCATGAAAGCGGTGACCGGGGTCGGAGCGCCCTGGTAGACGTCCGGGGTCCAGACGTGGAACGGGGCCGCCGCGGCCTTGAAGAGCAGACCGATGGCGAGCAGCGCCATGCCGGCGAACAACAGCACCGGGCTGGCCGGCGACTCGCCCACCGCCGCGTGGATGGTGGCGAAGTCGACGCCGGCCGTGCGGCCCGGGATTCCGGCGGTGAAGCCGTAGATCAGGGCCACGCCGAACAGGAAGAACGCCGAGGCGTACGCGCCGAGCAGGAAGTACTTCATCGCCGCCTCCTGGCTCAGCAGACGCCGGCGACGGGCCAGCGCGCAGAGCAGGTAGAGCGGCAGGGAGAAGACCTCGAGGGCGATGAACATGGTCAGCAGGTCGTTCGCCGCCACGAAGATCAGCATGCCGCCGATCGCGAACGTGGTCAGCGGGTAGACCTCGGTGAGACCGTTGCGACCCTCGGCCTGCCGCCGGTCGTCGGCCGACTCCGCGGTCACCGCGGCCTGGGCGACGAACGCCCCGCCCCGCTCGACCGAGCGGTCACCGATCAGCAGCAGCGCCATGGCCGCCAGCACCAGGATCGCGCCCTGGAGGAAGAGCGTCGGCCCGTCGATCGCGAGCGCCTGGCCCGCCGTGATGATCCGCTCATCGGCGCTGAGGACCACCATGGTCAGCGCCGCGAGCACGGCGAGCAGCGCCAGCGTCAACTGCACCACGTGCCGCCAGCGACGAGGCACCAGGGCCTCGACCAGCACGCCGAGCAACGCGGTGCCCAGCATGATCAGGATCGGAGAGATCGCCGCGTAGTCGATCGACGGCAGCTTCAACTCGGTCACTTTGCCGCCTCCTGGACGGTGCCGCCCACGGACGGCGCCGGGTCGGTTCTGCCGATGTCGTCCATTGTCGCCTGGACGGCGGGGTTGATCACGTCAGTGACCGGCTTGGGGAAGAAGCCGAGCAGCACGATCAGCGCGATCAGCGGGGCGACCACGACCTTCTCGCGCAGGTTGAGGTCCTTGCGCATCCCGTCGACCTCGGTGAGAGCCGGGTTGAGCGTGCCCTGGGTGGTGCGCTGCACCATCCACAGCACGTACGCGGCGGCCAGGATGATGCCGAGCGTGGCGATCACCGCGACCGGCTTGTTCACTGTGAACGTGCCGATCAGCACCAGGAACTCGGAGATGAACGGTGCCGTGCCGGGCAGCGCGAGCGAGGCGAGACCGGCGAAGAAGAGCACCCCGGCGAGCACTGGGACGAGCTTGCCGGCGCCACCGAAGTCGCTGATCAGCGACGAACCACGCCGGGAGATCAGCATGCCCACCACCAGGAAGAGCAGGCCGGTTGCCAGCCCGTGGTTGAGCATGTAGAGCACCGCGCCGGTGCCGGCCTGGGTGGTGAAGGCGAAGATGCCCACGCCGATGAAGCCGAAGTGCGCGATCGAGGTGTACGACACCAGCCGCTTGAGGTCGTTCTGGCCGACCGCCAGCAGCGCGGCGTAGACGATGCCGATCACGCCCAGGGCCAGCGCCCACGGCGCGAACCACTTCGACGCCTCCGGGAACAGCGGCAGGCAGTAGCGCAGGATGCCGAAGGTGCCGACCTTGTCCAGCACGCCGACGAGCAGCGCCGCCGCCCCCGCCGGGGCGGCGCCACCGGCGTCGGGCAACCAGGTGTGGAACGGGAAGAACGGCGCCTTGATGGCGAATGCGAGGAAGAAGCCGAGGAACAGCCACCGCTCGGTGCCGGTGCTGATGTCGACCTGCGAGAGCGCCTGCCAGTCGAAGGTCTTCCCGCCGACCACCCACAGGCCGATCACCGCGGCCAGCATGAACAGACCGCCGACGAGCGAGTAGAGGAAGAACTTCACCGCCGCGTACTGCCGCTGGTGGCCGCCGTAGCTGCCGATGAGGAAGTACATCGGCACCAGCATGACCTCGAAGAACACGTAGAACAGGAAGACGTCGGCGGCCGCGAAGACGCCGATCATCGTGCACTCGAGGACCAGCAGCAGTGCGAAGTAGACGGGCACCGACCGCTTCGACGACTCCGCGTCGTGCCAGGACGCCAGGATCACCAGCGGCACCAGCACCGCGATCAGCATCAGCATCACCAGCGCGATGCCGTCAGCGGCGAAGGTGAAGCTGACCCCCCAGTTCGGGATCCAGGAGTACGACTCGCGGAACTGGAACCGGTCACCGCCGGCGTTGAAGCTGACCCACATCACCACCGAGAGCACCAGCACGAGCAGCGACCAGGCGAACGCCACCTGCTTGGCCAGCTCCGGGCGGTGGCGCGGCAGGAAGGCCACCACCAGGGCGCCCACCAGCGGCGCCACGGTGAGCACCGAGAGGAACGGGAAGTTGGACATTATGCGGCCTTACCTCCGTCGTCACTGCGTGGTCCGCCGGCGGGGGCGGCCGGAAAGAGGTCGATCACGCCAACCACCCCGCCTGCACCGCCAGGAACGCCGCCATCACCAGCAGCGCACCGGCCAGGATCGAGGTGGCGTACGAGCGGACAAAGCCGGTCTGCATCCGACGGAGGCGACCCGAGCCGCCGCCGACAGCGGCGGCGAGCCCGTTGACGAGCCCGTCGATGCCCCGGTTGTCGAGGTACACCAGCGCCCGGGTGAGGAAGATGCCCGGCTTCTCGAAGACCGCCTCGTTGACCGTGTCGGTGTAGAGGTTGCGCCGGGCGGCGGTGACCAGCACCCCGGCCGGCTGCGGAGCGGTGGCGGTGCCGGCGCGGAACAGGAACCAGGCGAGCCCGGCACCGAGCACGGTCACCAGCAGCGACAGGATGGTGATCACGGTGTGCGAGAGGACCGCCTCGTGCTCCGCGTGCTCGCCGCCCAGTCCGGCGGTCTCCGTCAGCCAGTCCGGAACGGACGTGGCGAGCAGGAAGCCGGCGCCGACCGACCCGACCGCCAGCAGGATCAGCGGGATGGTCATCAGCTTTGGCGACTCGTGCGGGTGCTCGATGTCCTCGGTCCACCGCTGCGGCCCGTGGAACGTGAGGACGAACAGCCGCGTCATGTAGAACGCGGTGAGCCCGGCGCCGAGCAGAGCCGCACCGCCGAAGAGCCAGGCGGTCCAGTCCTCCCGCTCGAAGGCGGCCACGATGATCGGCTCCTTGGAGAAGAAGCCCGAGAAGGGGAACATGCCGATGATGGCCAGCCAACCCATCATGAAGGTCAACCAGGTGATCTTCATGTACTTGGACAGCCCACCGAAGCGGCGGATGTCGACCTGGTCCTTCATCCCGTGCATGACCGAGCCCGCGCCCAGGAACATGTTGGCCTTGAAGAAGCCGTGCGCCAGCAGGTGCACGATGGCCAGCGCGTACGCCGCGCCGCCGAGGCCGACACCGAGGAACATGTAGCCGATCTGGCTCACCGTCGACCAGGCGAGCACCCGCTTGATGTCGTCCTTGGCCGCACCGATGATGCAGCCGATCAGCAGGGTGAGCGCGCCGACGCTGACCACCACGAGTTGCAGCGTCGAGTTGGCCGAGAAGATCGGGTTGGACCGGGCGATCAGGTAGACGCCAGCGGTGACCATGGTGGCGGCGTGGATGAGCGCCGACACGGGGGTCGGGCCCTCCATCGCGTCCGGCAACCACGCCTGGAGCGGGAACTGACCGGACTTGCCGGCCGCCCCGAGCAGCAGCAACAGGCCGAGGACCAGCACCGTGGTGCCGGTCAGCGCGCCGACACCGTTGAACACCTCGTCGTACTGGGTGGTGCCCAGGGTGGCGAACATGATGAAGATGCCGATGGCCAGGCCGGCGTCGCCGACCCGGTTCATCAGGAACGCCTTCTTGCCGGCGGTGGCCGCGCTCGGCCGCTCGGTCCAGAAGGAGATCAGCAGGTACGACGCCAGACCGACGCCCTCCCAGCCGAAGTACAGCATCACGTAGTTGTTGCCGAGCACCAGCAGCAGCATCGCCGCGACGAACAGGTTGAAGTACGCGAAGAACCGACGACGGCCCGCGTCGTGCGACATGTACTCCACCGCGTACAGGTGGATCAGGAAACCCACCCCGGTGATCAGCAGTACGAAGACCGCGGCCAGCGGGTCGAACAGCAGGCCGAAGTCGACGCGCAGATCACCGACGGCGATGAAGTCCCAGAGGCTCAGCTCGACGGACTTGTTCTCCAGGCCACGCAGCTGGAAGAAGAAGCTCAGGCCGAGCACGAACGCGGCGCCGATGGCGGCGACGCCCAACCAGTGCCCCCAGCGGTCGGCCCGGCGGCCGAGCAGCAGCAGGATTGCCGCGCTGAGCAGCGGGATCGCCACCAGCAGCCAGACGCCCCCAAGCAGCCCCGTGGCCTGGGCGTATTCCACAGTCTCTTCCACCGGTGGACCCCTCTAGTACTTGAGCAGATTGGCGTCGTCGACACTCGCCGAGCGTCGCGTCCGGAAGATGGACATGATGATCGCGAGCCCGACCACGACCTCGGCCGCCGCCACCACCATCACGAAGAACGCCATGATCTGGCCGTTGAGGTCACCGTTGATCCGGCTGAAGGTGACCAGCGTCAGGTTGGCCGCGTTGAGCATCAGCTCCACGCACATGAACAGCACGAGCGCGTTGCGCCGGACCAGCACCCCGGCGGCGCCGATGGTGAACAGCACCGCGGCGAGCACGAGGTAGTAGGTCGGCTCGACCGAGAAGAACGATCCCATTACTTGTCCGTCCCCTTCAGCGAGGTCTCCTCGGCGGTCAGCTCGCGCTGCGGAAGGATCGCCGGGGTGCTGCGGTCGGTCAGGCGGCCGTCGGGCAGCCGGGCCGGAGTGGCCACCGAGGAGGAGGTCGCGAAGACGCCGGGGCCCGGCTTCGGGCCGGGGTAGTTGCCCGGGGCGAAGCGTGCCTTCATGGTGGACACCTGGTCGACCTTGTCCTGCTTCCGCCGCTCGACGTGGGCCAGCACCATGGCACCGACCGCCGCGGTGATCAGCAGCGCCGAGGTCAGCTCGAACGCGAAGACGTACTTGGTGAACAGCAGCCGGGCGATGCCCTGCACGTTCCCCTCGGCGTTGACCTGCTCCAGACCGACCGTGTTGGTCCGGTCCAGCGCCTGGTAGAGGCCGGTGCCGACCAGACCGGCGAAGCCCAGGCCGAGCACGATCGCGGCGACGCGCTGGCCGCGCAGCGTCTCGATCAGCGAGTCCGTGGAGTCCCTGCCGACCAGCATCAGCACGAAGAGGAACAGCATCATGATCGCGCCGGTGTAGACGATGATCTGCACCATGCCGATGAACGGGCCGGCCTGGAGCACGTAGAACACGCCCAGGCAGAGCATTGTCAGCACCAGCCACAGCGCCGAGTGCACGGCGTTGCGCGCGGCCACCATCCCGATCCCGCCGATCAGCGCGAGCGGGGCGAGGATCCAGAAGGTGACCGCCTCACCGGTGGAGACCGAACCCGCCGCGGCGAGCACCGTAGACGTGGTCATGCTCCCTCTCCCTTGCCGGCCGCCACGCGCTGGGCGGCCTGCTCGGCGCCCGGGAACGTCACGCCGGGGTGCTCCTCGACCTGGTAGCGGCCGGGGCCCATCGGTGACGTCTCCGCACCGGCGGAGGTGCCCGGGTTGTCCAGCGCGCCGACGTAGTAGTCCTTCTCGCTGTCACCCAGCCGCATCGGGTGCGGAGGCTGCTCCATGCCCTCCAGCAACGGCGCGAGCAACTGCTCCTTGGTGAAGATCAGGTCCTGCCGGTTGTCCCGGGCCAACTCGTACTCGTTGCTCATGGTGAGCGACCGGGTCGGGCAGGCCTCGATGCACAGCCCGCAGAAGATGCAGCGGGCGTAGTTGATCTGGTAGATGCTGGCGTACCGCTCACCCGGCGAGAAGCGCTCCTCGTCGGTGTTGTCGCCACCCTCGACGTAGATCGCGTCCGCCGGGCAGGCCCAGGCACACAGCTCGCAGCCGATGCACTTCTCCAGGCCGTCCGGGTGCCGGTTGAGGATGTGCCGCCCGTGGTAGCGCGGCGCCGACACCGGCGGCTTGAACGGGTAGTCGGTCGTGACGACCTTCCTGAACATGTGCGAGAAGGTGACACCGAATCCCTTGAACGTTCCGGTGATCGCGCCCACGTCACACCTCCCTGGAGTCCGAGCCGGCAACGATGTTGGCCGGCTCCCGCTCGGCGACCACGCGCGTGATGCGCGGGCTCGGTGGTACCTGAAGATCCATCGGTGGCAGCGGGAAGCTCCCGTGCGGCCGGTTGTCGACCTGTTCCTGCGTCGTCGGCGTCGGCGTCGGGCGCCGGCTGGGCCAGAAGATCGTGGCGATCAGCAGGATGCCGGCCGGGATGCCGACGGCGATCACCTTGCCGCGGGTGTCCCAGTCCTCGATGGAGCGCAGGCCCGACAGGACCAGGATCCAGGCCAGGTTGATCGGCAGCAGCACCTTCCAGCCGAGCCGCATGAACTGGTCGTACCGCAGCCGGGGCAGCGTGCCACGCAACCACACGAAGACGAAGACCAGGGCGATCACCTTGCCGAAGAACCAGAGCATCGGCCACCAACCGGAGTTGGCGCCCTCCCAGATGGTGATCGGCCAGGGTGCCCGCCAACCGCCCAGGAACAGCGTGGTGGTGACAGCGGACATGGTCACCATCGCGACGTACTCGCTGAGCATGAAGAGCGCGAACTTCAGCGAGCTGTATTCCGTCATGAAGCCGGCGACCAGCTCGGACTCGGCCTCGGGCAGGTCGAACGGCGCCCGGTTGGTCTCACCCACTGTGGCGATGAAGAAGATGATGAAGCTCGGCAGCAGCAGGATCGCGTACCAGCCCGGCGCCGGGATGGTCTGGCCGAAGACGGTCAGCTCGGTGCCGTCGCCCTGAGCGGCGACGATCCCGCTGGTGCTCATCGTGCCGGCGGTCATGAAGACCGCCACGATGCTGAGCCCCATCGCGACCTCGTACGAGATCATCTGGGCGCTCGACCGGAGACCACCCAGCAGGGGGTACGTCGAGCCCGAGGCCCAGCCGCCCAGCACGATGCCGTAGACGCCCATCGAGGAGCAGGCGAGCAGCAGCAGCACCGCCACCGGCACATCGGTGACCTGCAACGGCGTGTGGTGACCGAAGATGCTCACCATCGGGCCGAACGGCACCACCGACAGGGCGGTGACCGCGCAGATCACCGAGATCGTCGGGGCGAAGAAGTAGACGACCTTGTCGGCCGCCTTCGGCAGGATGTCCTCCTTGAAGGCCATCTTCAGGCCGTCGGCGAGGGTCTGCAGCAGGCCGAACGGGCCGACCTGGTTGGGGCCGGGCCGCACCTGCATGTAACCGACCACGCGCCGTTCGAACCAGACACCGAGCAGGGTGGCCAGCAGACCGAAGGCGAACGCGAAGACAATCTTGCCGAGGACCAGCCACCACGGATCCCGGCCGAAGTCGGCCAGCGTCGGATCCTGGGCCAGGTAGATCGGGCTCACTGGTTACCCCCGGTGTTGAGGAGCGGACCCGGGAGACCGGTCTCGTCGGCCGCCACGCGTCCGGCCGGGATGGCCGTACTCGGTGCGGGGACGGAGATCCGGACGACCGCGCCGGACGTCGCCCCGAGGCTGCGCCGCACGGTCGAGCCGGGTGAGTTGGTCGGCAGCCAGACCACGCCGTCCGGCATCTCGGTGAGTTCCGCCGGCAGGGTCAGCGCCCCCCGGTCGGTGCCGACCGTGACCGCGTCACCGTCGACCACACCGAGTGCCTCGGCGGTGCCCTTACCCAGCCGGACCACCGGCGGGCGGGCGGTCCCGGCGAGGTTCTCGTCGCCCTCGGTCAGGGTGCCGAGGTCCACCAGCTGGTGCCAGGTGGCCAGCACGGCCTCCCCGGCGTTCGGCTGCGGCACCCGGCCCGGTGCGACCGACGGCGCGGCCGGCCGGGACATCCGCGTCGCCGGCAGCGTGCCCAGCTCACGACGCACGCTCAGCACGTCGGCCGTGCCGAGGCGTACGTCGAGCAGCGCGGCCAGCGCGTCGAGCACCCGGCCGTCGGTCATCGCGGAGGTGTTCAGCACCGCCTCGAACGGGCGCAGCCGGCCTTCCCAGTCCAGGAAGCTTCCGGCCTTCTCGGCCACCGGGGCGACCGGCAGCACCACGTTCGCCCGCCGGGTCACCGCGCTGGCCCGCAGCTCGAGGCTGACCAGGAACGGCACCGCGTCCAGGGCGGACTCGGCCAGTCGCGGGTCGGCCAGGTCGGCCGGGTCGACACCGCCGACGACAAGCGCGCCGAGCTGCCCGTTGGCGGCCGCGGCCAGGATCCCGTCGGTGTCCCGACCGGCCTGGCTCGGGATCACCCCGGCCGGGATGTCCCACGCCTCACCCAGCTCGGCCCGGGCGGCCGGCTCGGTGACCAGGCGACCACCGGGGAGCAGGTTGGGCAGGCAGCCCGCGTCGACAGCGCCGCGGTCACCAGCGCGCCGCGGCACCCAGGCCAGCTTCGCGCCGGTACGCCGGGCCACGTCGGCCGCGGCGGAAAGTCCGCCCGGCACGCTGGCCAGCCGCTCGCCGACGATGAGGATCGCACCCGGTGCGCTCAGCGCCTCGCTGACCGTTGCGTGCTCGGCGAGCACGCTGGCCTCCTCGCCCGGCACCACCCGGGCCAGCTTGGCACCGAGCTTCTCCAGGCCGCGGGTGGCGAAGGGCGCCAGCGCGTACACGGTCAGGGTCTTCTTCAGGTACGCCTTGCGCAGCCGCAGGAAGAGGATCGGGCACTCCTCCTCGGGCTCCAGGCCCACCAGCACCACCGCCGGCGCGTTCTCCACGTCGGTGTAGGTGACGTCGGTGACCCCGGCGACCGAGCTGGCCAGGAAGTCGGCCTCCTCGCGGGAGACCGGGCGGGCCCGGAAGTCGATGTCGTTGGTGTTCAGCGCGACCCGGGCGAACTTGGCGTAGGCGTAGGCGTCCTCGACGGTCAGCCGGCCGCCGGTGAGCACTGCGGTGCCCTGCCCGCTCTCCCGAGCGATGTGCAGCCCTTCGGCGGCGACGGTGAGCGCCTCACTCCAGGACGCCTCCCGCAGCTCACCGGTGCTCTCGTCCCGGACCAGCGGAGTGGTCAGCCGGTCGGCGGCCCGGGTGTACTGGAAGCCCCAACGGCCCTTGTCGCAGTTCCACTCCTCGTTCACCGCCGGCTCGTCGCCGGCCAGCCGGCGCAGCACCTTGCCACGCCGCCAGTCGGTGCGCTGCCCGCAGCCGGCCGAGCAGTGCTCGCAGACGCTCGGGCTGGAGACCAGGTCGAACGGGCGGGCGCGGAAACGGTACTGGGCACCGGTCAGCGCACCCACCGGGCAGATCTGCACCGTGTTGCCGGAGAAGTAGGAGTTGAACGGGACGTCCCCGGCGTCGCCCTCTTCGCCGTACGCGTCGTCCCGGTAGATGTTGATCTCCTCGGCGGACGACCGGCCCATCAGGTCGATGAACTTGTCGCCGGCGATCTCCTCGGAGAACCGGGTGCACCGCTGGCAGAGCACGCAACGCTCGCGGTCCAGCAGCACCTGGCTGCTGATCGCCATCGGCTTCTCGTACTCCCGCTTGTGCTCGTGGAAGCGCGAGTCGGTGCGGCCGGTGGACATCGCCTGGTTCTGGAGCGGGCACTCGCCGCCCTTGTCACACATCGGGCAGTCCAGCGGGTGGTTGAGCAGCAGCAGCTCCATCACCCCCTCCTGCGCCTTCTTGGCGACCGGGGAGGTGATCTGGGTACGCACGACCATGCCGTCGGCGACGGTCTGGGTGCAGGAGGCGACCGGCTTGCGCTGGCCCTCCACCTCGACCAGACACTGCCGGCACGCGCCGGCCGGGGCCAGCAGCGGGTGGTCGCAGAACCGGGGGATCTCGGTGCCCATCTGCTCGGCGACCCGGATCAGCAGCGTCCCCTTGGGGGCAGTGACCTCGACGCCGTCGATGGTGAGGGTGACGGTCTCGGTCTGCTTGGCTACGTCGGTCATCAGTGCGCCCCTACCAGGGTCTTCTCCGACAGCTTGGGTGCGGTCCGACCCTCGATGTAGTCGAGGTAGTCCTGCTTGAAGTACTGCAGCGAGGAGGTCACCGAGCTGGTCGCGCCGTCACCCAGACCGCAGAACGAGCGGCCGAGGATGTTGTCGCAGGTGTCCAGCAGGGTGTCCAGGTCTTCGTGGGTGCCCTGACCGGCGAGGATCCGCCGGTAGACCCGGACCATCCAGTAGTTGCCCTCACGGCACGGGGTGCACTTGCCGCACGACTCGTGGTGGTAGAACTCCAGCCACCGGTACGTCGCGTAGACCGGGCAGTCCTGGTCGGAGAAGATCTGGGTGGCCGTGGTGCCGAGGATCGAGCCGGCCGCCGCCACCCCCTCGAAGTCCAGTGGCACGTCCAGGTGCTCGGCGGCGAGCAGCGGGGTGGAGGAGCCGCCCGGGGTCCAGAACCGCAGGTTGTGGCCGGGCTGCATGCCACCGGCCAACTCCAGCAGCTCGCGCAGCGTGACACCCATCGAGCACTCGTACTGGCCCGGGTTGACGACCCGGCCGGAGAGCGAGTAGATCATCGGCCCGGAGGACTTCTCGGTGCCCATGCTCTTCCACCAGTCGGCCCCACCGAGCACGATCGGCGGCACGCTGGCGATGGTGCCGACGTTGTTCACCACCGTCGGGCTCGCGTACAGGCCGTGGGTGGCCGGGAACGGCGGGCGCAGCCGGGGCTGACCCCGGAACCCCTCCAGCGAGTCCAGCAGCGCCGTCTCCTCGCCGCAGATGTACGCCCCGGCGCCGGAGTGCACCACCAGCTCCAGGTCGTAGCCACTGCGCAGGATGTTCCGGCCCAGGTAACCCTTGTCGTACGCCTCCTGGACCGCGTTGCGCAGCCGGCGCGCGGCGTGCACCGCCTCGCCCCTGATGTAGATGTAGGCGCGGGCGGCCCGGATCGCGTACGAGGCGATGATGACGCCCTCGACCAGCGCGTGCGGGTCGTGGGTCATCAGCGGCAGGTCCTTGCAGGTGCCCGGCTCGCCCTCGTCGGCGTTGACCACCAGGTAGTGCGGCTTGCCGTCGCCCTGCGGGATGAAGCCCCACTTGAGGCCGGTCGGGAAGCCTGCGCCGCCCCGGCCCCGCAGCCCGGAGTCCTTGATCAGCTGGATCAGGTCGTCCGGGTGGGCCTTGAGCGCCTTGCGCAGCGCGGCGTAGCCGTCCAACTGCTCGTACGTGCCGATGCGCCAGGCGTCCGGCGAGAGCCAGCGCTTGGTCAGCACCGGCGTCAGCTTGGCCAGCGTCTCCGGGCGGGGAGTGGTCACTTCTGGGCCCCCGTTTCGTTCGCGTCCGCCGGTCCGGCGCCGTCGGCGTCCGTCCCAGCCTTCGCTTCGGTGAGGTTGCGCTCCTGCGCCCCGGCCTCGTCGCCGGCGGGCTTGCCGTCGCTGGCCGGCGCGTTGGCCGCCACGCCGGCGGCCTCGGCCGACCGCGCGTCGCCAGCCTCGGGCGCGGTGCCGGTGCCGTCCGTCGGGACCTTCGTGCCGGGGGCGTCCGGCACTGCCGTGCCCGCGTCCGGCTGCCGGGTCTCGGCGGTACGCACCTGCGGCGACTTGTCGTCCGGTGCCTTGACGTCCGGTGCGGTGCTGCCGGTGGCGGTCTCCGGCTTTGCCGGCTCGGCGATCCCGGTCGGGGCGGACGCCCCGTCGCCGCCCTTGACCGGCGCAGCGCTGGCCTCGACGGGTGCCGGCTTGGCGGCCTCCGCCTTCGCCTTCGCCTCGGCGGCGGCCTTGTCGGCCTCGGCCTTGCTGCGGATCGGGGTGTTCGGGTCGAAGCCCGGCACCGAGACGCCGTGCTGCTGGGCCAGCCGCAGCCCGCGCAGGGTGGGCTCGCCCGGGCCGCCGTCGGCGACCGCACCGTCGCGCTCGTCGGCGAAACCGGCGAGCTGCACCGCCATCTCCTTCAGGGTGCAGAGCCGGGCGCCCCGGGTCGGCATCGGCCGACCGCCGGCCCGCAACTCGTCCACCACACCGACAGCGGTGGAGGCGTCCACGCCGTCGAAGAAGTCGTAGTTGACGGTCATCACCGGGCCGTAGTCACACGCCGCCAGGCACTCGGCGTGCTCCAGCGTGATCGTGCCGTCCGTCGTGGTCTCGTCGTGCCCGACGCCCAGGTGCTCGGCGAGGGTGTCGTAGACCTCCTGGCCACCGAGCACGTTGCACATCGTGTTGGTGCAGACGCTGACCAGGAAGTCACCGGTCGGCTTGCGCTTGTACATCGTGTAGAAGGTGGCCACCGCGCCGACCTGGGCCTTGTTCAGCCCCAGCACCTCGGCGCAGAACGCGACCCCGGCCGGGGAGACGTACCCCTCTTCGGCCTGCACCAGATGCAGCAGCGGCAGCAACGCCGAGCGGGACCGGTCCGCCGGGTAACGGGCGATGATGTCGCGCGCCCGCTCCCGGGTCTCGTCAGTGAAAGTCGTCGTCATCAGAGCCGCCTTCCGTTCGCGACTGCGGGGCTCGCAAGCTCACTCCTCGCACTCACCTGTCACACCCGCCCATGACCGGGTCCAACGAGGCGCCGCCGGCGATCACGTCGGCGATCAGACCGCCCTCGGCCATCGCCGGGAGGGCCTGCAGGTTGACGAAGCTGGGCTCCCGGTAGTGCACCCGGTAGGGCCGGGTGCCGCCGTCGGAGACCGCGTGGACGCCCAGCTCGCCGCGGGGCGCCTCGATGGCGACGTACACCTGGCCGGGCGGGACCCGGAAGCCCTCGGTCACCAGCTTGAAGTGGTGGATCAGCGACTCCATCGACTGACCCATGATCTTCGCGACGTGCTCCAGCGAGTTGCCCATGCCGTCCACGCCGATGGCGAGCTGCGCCGGCCAGGCGATCTTGCGGTCGGCGACCATCACCGGGCCGGGACGGAGCCGGTCCAGCGCCTGCTCGACCAGCTTCATCGACTCCCGGATCTCGGCGAGCCGGACCAGGTAGCGACCCCACACGTCACCGTCGGGGTGGGTCGGCACGTCGAACTCGTACGTCTCGTAGCCGCAGTACGGCATGGTCTTGCGCAGATCCCAGGCGAGGCCGGCGGAGCGCAGCACCGGGCCGGTGATGCCGAGCGCCACGCAGCCGGTGACGTCCAGCACCGCGACGCCCTTCGTCCGCTCGGTCCAGATCGGCTGGCCGGAGAGGAGGTCCTCGTACTCCTTGAGCTTCTTCGGCATCATCTTGAGGAACTCGCGGATCTTGACGATCGCCTCGTCCGGCACGTCCTGCGCCACACCGCCCGGCCGCACGTACGCGTGGTTCATGCGCAGGCCGGTGATGGTCTCGAAGATGTCGAGGATGTACTCCCGCTCGCGGAAGCCGTACAACATGATCGAGATCGCGCCCAGCTCCATGCCGGTGGTGGCCAGCCAGACCAGGTGCGACGAGATCCGGTTGAGCTCCATCATCAGCACGCGGATCGTGGTGGCCCGCTCGGTGATGTCGTCGGTGATGCCGAGCAGCTCCTCGACCGCGAGGGCGTACGCCGTCTCGTTGAAGATCGGGGCGAGGTAGTCCATCCGGGTCACGAACGTCGAACCCTGGACCCAGTTGCGGTATTCGAGGTTCTTCTCGATGCCGGTGTGCAGGTAGCCGATGACCGAGCGGGCCTCGCGGACCGTCTCGCCCTCCAGCTCCAGGATCAGCCGCAGCACCCCGTGCGTGGACGGGTGCTGCGGACCCATGTTGACGATGATCCGCTCGTCGTTGATCGGGTCGGTGCCCGAGACGATGGTGTCCCAGTCCCCACCGGTGACGGTGAAGACCCGGCCCTCGTCGGTCTCGCGCTCGCTGGCGTAGTTCGACGTCGTCACTGGTACGACCTCCGCTCGCTCGGCGGCTGGATCTCCGCGCCCTTGTACTCGACGGGGATGCCGCCGAGCGGGTAGTCCTTACGCTGCGGGTGGCCCTCCCAGTCGTCCGGCATGAGGATCCGGGTCAGGTTGGGGTGGCCGTCGAAGACGATGCCGAACATGTCGTACGCCTCGCGCTCCTGCCAGTCCGCGGTCGGGTAGACGGCGGTCACGCTGGGCAGGTGTGGGGCTTCGACGGAGACCGCGGCCTCCAGCCGGACCCGCCGCCGGTACGTCATCGAGGTGAGCAGGTAGACCACGTGCAGCCGGCGCTCGTCGGCACCGAGGTAGTCCACACCGGACACCGAGGAGCACAGCTCGAAGCGCAGCGCCAGGTCGTCCCGCATCACCTGGCACACCTCGGCGATCCGCTCCGGGCGTACGTGCAGGGTCAGCTCACCCCGGTCGACCACCACCTTCTCGATGGCGTCGTTGAAGGCCGGGTACGCCTCCTCCAGCGCGTCGCGGACCTCGTCGAAGTAGCCCCCGTACGGCCGGGACGCCTCCTCGATGGGCTGGCGCTGGCGGACCAGGCCGCCGTAGCCGGACACGTCGCCGGTGCCCTGGTTGCCGAACATGCCGCGCCCCGCCGGGCTGGCCGGCGGGTACTCCGCCGGGGCGGTGCTGCTGGCGCCGACCGGGGTGACCGGTACCGGCACCCCGCCGTCGTTTGGCTTGTCCGTGGGTGACGTCATTTCGGGCCTGCCTGCGGGTGGAGGTGGTTCTGAGCGTTCATCCAGTTCTCGATGCGCAGCTGCTCCTCGCGGCCCTCACGGACCGCCCGGGTCCACTCGGCGCGCCGGGACTTGTCGCTGCGGTACGAGGAGGGCATCGAGCCGTAGGGGACGATCGGAACGTCGCCGCGCTCCTGGCGGGCCGCCAGCATCTTGCGGCCGTTCGGGCCCAGCGGCTCATACATGATCTTCTCGCGGAGCTTGAGGATCGCGTCGATGAGCATCTCCGGCCGGGGCGGGCAGCCGGGCAGGTACATGTCGACCGGCACCACGTGGTCGACGCCCTGCACGATCGCGTAGTTGTTGAACATGCCGCCGCTGCTGGCGCAGACGCCCATCGAGAGCACCCAGCGCGGCTCGGCCATCTGGTCGTAGATCTGGCGCAGCACCGGGGCCATCTTCTGACTCACCCGGCCGGCCACGATCATCAGGTCGGCCTGCCGGGGCGACGCCCGGAAGACCTCCATGCCCCAGCGGCCCATGTCGTAGTGCGGACCACCGGCGGCCATCATCTCGATGGCGCAGCAGGCCAGGCCGAAGGTGGCGCCCCACACGGACGACTTCCGAGACCAGTTGACCAGCTTCTCCACCGAGGTGAGCAGGACGCCGGCGGGAAGCTTCTCCTCGATGCCCATCTGACGTTCCTTCCTCAGTCCCAGTCCAGGCCGCCGCGCCGCCACACGTAGGCGTACGCAACGAAGACCGCGACGATGAACAGGACCATCTCCACGAAGCCGAAGATCGGCAGAGCGTCGAACGAGACCGCCCAGGGGTAGAGGAAGATGATCTCGATGTCGAAGACGATGAAGAGCATCGCCGTCAGGTAGAACTTGATCGGGAACCGCCCGCCGCCGACCGGCTGCGGGCTGGGCTCGATGCCGCACTCGTAAGCCTCGAGTTTGGCCTTGTTGTAGCGACGGGGACCGGCGAAGCGGGCGGCGCCGACGGAAAACAGCGAGAACGCCGCGGCGAGGGCGAACAGCCCGATGATCGGTGCGTAAGGCGAGAGCGTCATCGTTTTCTCCTGCTCGTCCTTCCCTGCCCTCGGTGCTTGACGAAAATCACACTATTCACGTCCCTCGCAGTGGCAGTCGGCGGGGGTCGATCTTTGTCGGCATCGGGGCCTTGACCAGCACCGATGCCGTCCTACTTATACGGCTGGGGCGGCCTTCGTCATCGCGTTGATGACCCGATCCATCGCGTCCCCGCCGCGCGGGTCGGTCAGGTTGGCCAACAGCTTGAGCACGAAACGCATCAGCGTCGGGTGCGGCATGCCGTGTTTGGTGGCGATCCGCATGATCTCGGGGCGGCCGATCAGTTTCACGAAGATGCCGCCCAGCCGGTAGTAGCCGCCGAGCCGGGCCTTCAACTCGTTCGGGTACGCCAACAACGCGCGCTCGCGTTCCGGGCCGGCCGGCCGGGCGAGGGCCTGGAGCATGACCTCCGCGGCCAGTTCGCCGGACTCCATCGCGTACGCGATGCCCTCGCCGTTGAACGGGTTGACCATGCCGCCTGAGTCGCCGACCAGCAGCACTCCCCGGGTGTAGTGGGGCACCCGGTTGAAGCCCATCGGCAGCGCGGCACCGAGGATCGGGCCGTCGGCGTTGGTCTCGTCGGTCATCCCCCAGTCTTCCGGGGTGTTGGCGAGCCAGTCGGTCAGCAGCCGGCGGTAGTTGGTCTTGCCGAACGCCGAGGACGAGTTGAGCACGCCGAGCCCGACGTTGACCCGCCCGTCACCGAGGCCGAAGATCCAGCCGTACCCGGGCAGCAGGTTGTCGCCGCTGTCCTTGCTGCGCAGCTCCAGCCAGGACTCCAGGTAGTTGTCCTCGTGCTTGGCCGGCGAGCGGTAGTAGCGGCGGACGGCGACACCGATCGGCCGGTCCTCCCGCTTGGCCAGCCCGAGCGCCAGCGGGAACCGGCCGGAGACGCCGTCCGCCGCGACGACCAGCGGGGCGTGGAAGGTGGTGGGCTCCTTGCCCGGCCCGACCTCCGCCTCGACGCCGGTGACGCGGCCATCGCCGTCGAGCACCGGGCCCAGCACGTTGACGCTGGTCCGAAGTTTCGCGCCGGCAGCCACCGCCCGCTGGGCGAGCAGGTCGTCGAAGTCCAGGCGCGTGCGCACCAGACCGTAGTTGGGGAAGCTGGCCAGCTCCGGCCAGTCCAGTTCGAGGCGCACCCCACCGCCGATGACCCGCAGGCCGCGGTTGTGCAGCCAGCCCGCCTCGGGCGAGGTGTCCACACCCATGCGGATGAGCTGGCGCACCGCGCGCGGGGTCAACCCGTCGCCGCAGACCTTCTCCCGGGGGAACTCGGTCTTCTCCAACAACAGCACCCGTACGCCGTGCCGGGCCAGGTGGTACGCAGTCGCTGATCCACCGGGACCGGCGCCCACGACAATGACGTCGGCGTCATGTTCCACCGCGGTCATCCGCGCCTCCTCCCGCACGCTCGTGAAATGCTTCACAAGCCAGACGGGACGAGTGTATGACCGGCGTCATACCAGCGCAGGATCAGGGGTACCTAACTCGCCGATGTGACAGCTCACCACCGTCCACAGCGGTCAGGTGTCAGGCCGGGCTGGAGGCGTCCAAGCCCGCATCGACCCGAATTGTCTCCGGCAGATGCTCGCGGAGCGCCCCACCCGCCACCCGGTCCAGTGCCGCCAGAACCTCGGCGACCACCTGCCGGACCTCCACCGGGTCGGCCCCGGCCAACTCGCGCAACTGGGAGATGAGCTCGGCAGCGTCGTCATCGGTCGCGGCCACCGGGTCCGCCGGGTCTGCTCCGGTCATGCGATCGAGCGTACCGGGCAAAGTGGACCAAGTCCGATATTTACGGAACCTGAATAATTGTCAGTGCCGTGTGGTGCGGTCCGCCCGCTACTCGCGGATCCCCCGGTGCAGGGCCACCACGCCACCGGTCAGGTTGCGCCACGCAACGCGCCCCCACCCGGCCGCGGCCACCCGGCCGGCCAGCGCGGACTGCGCCGGCCAGGCGCGGACCGACTCGGCGAGATAGACGTACGCCTCGGGGTTGCTCGACACAGTGCGGGCCACCGCCGGCAGCGACCGCATCAGGTACGACAGGTAGACCGTCCGGAAGACCGGGTTGACCGGGGTGCTGAACTCGCATACCACCAGCCGGCCGCCCGGCCGGGTCACCCGGGCCAGCTCACGCAGCGCCGCGTCGGTGTCGTTGACGTTGCGCAACGCGAAGGAGATGGTCACCGCGTCGAAGCTGGCGTCGGCGAACGGCAGCCGCAGCGCGTCTCCCGCCAGCAGCGGCACCTCGGGCCGGGCCCGCTTGCCGGTGTGCAACATGCCCAGTGACAGGTCGACCCCGACCGCGTACGCCCCGGACTGGGCCAGCTCGCGCGTCGAGACGCCGGTGCCCGCGCCCACGTCCAGCACCCGCTCGCCCGGCCGCAGCCCGAGCGCCGCCCGGGTGGCCCGCCGCCAGGAGCGATCCTGGCCCAGCGAGATCACCGTGTTGGTCAGGTCGTAACGCTCTGCCACGCCGTCGAACATCGCGGCGACCTCGTGCGGCTGCTTGTCCAGACTGGCGCGCTGGCCCTGCGGGGTACGGCTCACCCCCTCACTCTGCCAGCCGCCCGCCAACCGACGTTCGCTGGGTGGGCGGCCCGCACCCCGTACGCGAGGGCGGGGTGGTCGCCCACCCCGCCCTCGCGTCGTACCCGCGTCCGTGACACCTCGGTCAGAACGCCTGTCGCCATGGCACCCGTCGCGGTCGCGCCGCTCGTGCGCGCCGTTGGTCAGGACAGCGGTGTCAGTCGGTCGACTTCTCGTCCGTCGGCGAGACCAGGACCACCTTGCGGCGACGGGTGAGCACCAGCAGCGCCCCACCCACCAGCAGGATGATCACGCCGATGCCGCCGATCAGGCCAACCTGCACACCGGTCACCGGCAGGCCGCCACCGCCCGAGCCACCACCGGTGGAACCATCACCGGCACCCGGCGAGACGGTCGTGCCCGGCGTCGTCGTACCGCTGGGGATCGGCGTCGGAGTGGCAGTCGCGGTCGGGGTGACCGTCGGCGTCTCCGTTGCGGTCGGGGTCGGCGTAACGGTCGGCGTCTTCGTCGGAGTGACCGTCGGGGTCGGCGTCGCCGTGGGGGTGACCGTCGGCGTCGGCGTCGGCGTCTCCGTCGGCGTCGGGGTGACCGTCGGCGTCGGGGTCGGCGTCTCGGTCGGCGTCGGCGTCCCGGTCGGGGTGACCGTCGGCGTCGGCGTCGGCGTCTCCGTCGGCGTCGGCGTCTCGGTCGGGGTGACCGTCGGCGTCGGCGTCGGCGTCTCCGTCGGCGTCGGCGTCTCGGTCGGGGTGACCGTCGGCGTCGGCGTCTCCGTCGGCGTCGGCGTCTCGGTCGGGGTGACCGTCGGCGTCGGGGTCGGCGACTCGGTCGGCGTGACCGTCGGCGTCGGCGTCGGCGTCGGGTCGACGGTCTGGTCGACGAAGACGTCGAAGATCGCCTGGTTGTCGCCCTCGTCGATCTCGGTGAAGGCCTTCCGCTGGGCGGTGCTGGCCCGCCGTGGCTGCTTCTCGGGCTGGCCCGCTGCCGCGTCCAGGCCGTGCGCCACCAGCTCGCCGACCCGCAGCACGGGCTCGGTGACGTCCTTGCCGACTGTCACCTTGATGTCCGCGGTGTAGTAGTCACCGGGGCGGATCACCGCGCCGTCGTCCTGGCAGAGCGCCTGAGCGACGCCGAACGTCTGCCTGGTGCACGTGTCGGGCAGGGTGTCGAAGGTGACGCCCGCCGGCAGGGTCAGCACGTAGGCGAGACCGGTGGCCTTGCGGCTGCCGTCGTTGTAGACCGCCCAGTCGACCGGCACCGTCTCGCCCGGCCGCACCGGCCGAAGGTCGGGGTCGTCGCCGTTGACGCCATTCAGCACGACGTTGGCGTTGACGTCCTGCACCCAACTGGTCAGGTCGTACCCGGGCTCGGTGACGGTGATGTCGTGCTCGACCTTGTTGTCTTCCTTGTTGGGGTCCTCGGTGGCCGAGCGGATGGTGACCACCAGGGTGCCGGCGGCGCCCTTGCCACCGGTGGAGAAGATCGGGATGCCGAAGTCCTCGCTGGTGCCGGCGGCCAGATCGCCGAGGCGGCAGGTGAACTTCTTGCCGTTCACCCGACAGCCGTCGGGCACCACGACCCGGACCTTGTTCGTCTTCAGCTTGCTGGTGTCCACCGTGTAACTGACACCCTTGGCGTCTTCCTCGCTCCGGCTGTTGTCGACGGAGAACTTGAACGGCTTGCTCTTGGCCTCCGTGACACCCTTGGCCAGGTTGTAGCTGAGCGGCACCAGGGCCAGATCGGCCTGCTCGGCCGCCAGCACTGGAGCGGCCACGGCGGCGATGCCGCCGGCCGCGAGCAGCGCCACGACACTGGCGCGCACCAGCGTCGTGCGGTGGAACGCTGTCATCAGTCCCCCGGGGGGTAGGGAAGGAAGAATGGTTGCGGAACGAGCGGACGCTATCGGAGGCCGATCTTCCACGCCAGCGGGCGGAGCCGTTTTCGTCCGTCCGGCCCGAGCTGCGCAGACAGTACGGGCGGGATGGTCACCCATCCCGCCCGTACTGCCGTGCGTTATATGAACGACCCGCAGCGGGCCGATGGAGGACAGCCTCTTCCGTCGACGGTGGCGACGAATATGAGCCGGGACGCTAGCCGCCGACCATCATCTCCACCAGCCCCAGACCGGAGAGGCTGACGCTGCGGCGACGGGGACCACCCGTACCGCCGGGGTGACCCGGCGGGAGCATGAGCGTCGATCAGCCGAACGGCCGGGTGTCGACCGTCAGCTGACGTCCACCAGCGGCAGGGATCGGCCCGCGCCTCCGCCGGGCAGCGCGATCGAGGAGAAGTGCGAGACCACCCGCTCGTCGGTCGGGTCGTCGGCCGGCGTGTGGTGCACGGCGAGCCGGTTGTAGAGGGTGTCGCGCTGCGCGGGGATCCGGTCCGCCGAGCGGATCATGCCGATCAGCTCGTGCAGGTTGGAGCGGTGCCGGGCACCGGCGGAGGAGATGACGTTCTCCTCCAGCATGATCGACCCGAGGTCGTCCACGCCCATGTGCAGCGAAAGCTGCCCGACGTCCTTGCCGGTGGTCAACCAGGACGCCTGCAGGTGCGGCACGGTCTCGAAGAAGAGCCGGGCCACCGCGACCAGCCGCAGGTATTCCAGGGTGGTCGCCTGGGTGCGGCCCTTCAGGTGGTTGTTCTCCGGCTGGTACGTCCACGGAATGAACGACCGGAAACCGCCGGTGCGGTCCTGCACGTCACGGATCATGCGCAGGTGCTCGATCCGCTCGGCGTGCGTCTCGCCGGTGCCCATCATCATGGTGGCGGTCGACTCGATGCCCTGCCGGTGGGCCAGCTCCATGACCTCCAGCCAGCGCTCGCCCGACTCCTTGAGGGGGGCGATCGCCTTGCGGGGCCGCTCGGGCAGCATCTCCGCGCCGGCGCCGGCGATCGAGTCCAGGCCGGCGGTCTTGATCCGGGCGATGGCCTCGTCCAGGCTCACCCCGGAGACCTTGGCCATGTGCAGGATCTCGCTGGGGCCGATCGAGTGGATGACCAGCTGCGGGTACGCCTGCTTGACCGAGGAGAACAGCTCCTCGTAGTACTCCACGCCGTAGTCCGGGTGGTGCCCGCCCTGGAGCATCACCTGGGTGGCGCCCAGCTCGACCGCCTCGCCGCAGCGGCGCAGGATCTCCTCGGTCGGGTGGGTCCACCCTTCCTTGTGCTTGGGCGCCCGGTAGAACGCGCAGAACTTGCACGCCGTCACGCAGACGTTCGTGTAGTTGATGTTGCGGTCGATCAGGTAGGTGACGACGTTGTCCGGGTAGCGCCGCCGGCGCACCGCGTCCGCCGCCTCGCCCAACGCGTGGAAGGGCGCCTCGGTGTAGAGCAGCAGCGCCTCCTCGGGCGTGATCCGCCCGCCGTCCGCGCTGCGCTGCAGGATGTCGTCGATCTCCCGGCTCACCGTCACACCCCGAGCCTACGTCGCCCCCTCGCCTACCTCTCGGCCCGGTGACATGGATGTGACCCAAGCTAGGTCTCTATTATATTTCGAGATCACATATAACTTGCTGGCACATCCTTGACAAGATGTTCTGTCGAACGCGAACATTCTCTCCACGGCATCGACGTGCGGGAGAGTGCGACATGAGCGAGATGGATACCGCTCCGGGCATTGCCGCCCGATGCCGGGCCGACGGCGGGCTAACGGAAGCAACCCTCGGCGAGTTACGGGGAGAGTTGGGCTACCGAAAGCTGGGCCGTTGGGTCCTGGTGGAGATCGCCGACAGGCTCAGGGCGACCGGCCTGGGCTTCTTCCCTCCGGAACGTCTCGACGCCGAACTCAACACTGAGCCACGCCAGTCGCAGACGGTGTGGATTTACGTTCGAGACGGGGGATCCCGGGCACGGGTGATCGACGCTGTGCTTCAGCCTGACAGCTGCGACGTTCGGGCAGAACTCGACGCCATCGACACCAAGCACCTCGAAGCGCTGACTCCCCAACAGAGGCTTGACCGGATCCGGGACATCGTCAACGCCTGACCCGAGCCCTTTGGCCGCCAGAGGAAGGGACCGCGCGCGATGAACGCGCATGTCTTCGTGGACGAAACCAAGGAGCGAGGGCTTCTCGTCGCGGCTGCGGTCGTACTGCCAGCTGACCTGGCTGCTGCCCGGCGGACCATCCGCGACCTGATTCTCCCTGGTCAGCGCCGAATCCACTTCCACAAGGAGAGAGACGATCGACGCCGGCAGATAGTTGCTGCTGTCGTCACGCTGTCTGCTTACGCGGTGATCTTCGATGCGAAGAGACACCGTGACCCGAGGGCGGCACGCGAGGCCTGCCTCATCGAGCTCGTGGAGCACGCAGCGAAGATAGGCGCTGGACGCCTTGTTCTGGAACGTGATGATTCGACGTTGCAAGCCGACCAGCGTCTGCTCTTCCAGCAGGTGAGAAAGTCGGGAATCTCGAGGACCCTTCGTTACGACCACCTGCGAGCGCACGAGGAGTGCCTGCTGGCCATTCCCGACGCACTAGCCTGGTGCTGGGCCAAGGGTGGCCGATGGAAGACATCCGTGCAACGGATCGTCAGTGAGTCTCGGCAGGTCTGACAACGCCCAAAAACGCGAGACCCGGCCCACCCACCGTCCGGAAGGCTGCCGGGTCCACTTCCAAGGAGCTAATGCTCCTGGCAGTTGCAGGCTACCTCTGCCCGTCTCCGACGGGCAAGGAATTGGGCCGTTCCGTGGAACACCCAACGGCGAGTCTCAGGCGTCGTAGTCGACAGTGAGCTTGTCGGTGGTGGGGCTGGACTGGCAGGTCAGCACGTAGCCGGCGGCCAGTTCGTCGGGCTCCAGCGCGTAGTTGCGGACCATCGTGACCGCGCCGTCCACGACCTTCGCCTTGCAGGTCGAGCAGACGCCACCCTTGCAGGCGTACGGCAGCTCACCCCGCACCTTCAACGCGGCGTCCAGCACCCGTTCCTCGCGACCCATGGTGAAGCTCGACGACCGGCCGTCCAGCACGATGGTCACCTCGGCCCCGGCGCCCGCCTGGTCGACGGGTCGGCGCACCGGCTCCGGTGGCGTGTCGACGTGGAACAGTTCGGTGTGCACCGCCGACTCGGGCAGCCCACGTGCGGTCAGCACATCCCGGACGTCGACCACCATGCCGTACGGGCCGCAGAGGAACCACTCCTCGATCAGGTCGCCCGGCACGATGGTGCCCAGCAACCGGCCCAGCCGCTCGGCGTCGATCCGACCGGAGAGCAGCGGCGACTCGCCCTGTTCCCGGGAGAGGACGTGCACCAGGTGCAGCCGGGTGGGGTAACGGTCCTTCAGGTCGGCCAGCTCCTCGGCGAACATCACGGTGTTCGCCGTGCGGTTGCCGTACACCAGGGTGAAGGTGCTGGCCGGCTCGACGGCCAGGGCCGTCGCGACCAGCCCGAGCACCGGGGTGATGCCGGAGCCGGCGACGACCGCGCCGTAGTGCCGCGCCCGGTCCGGCGCGAACGCCGTGGTGAAGGTGCCCAGCGGCGGCAGCACCTCCACGGTGTCGCCGCCGCGCAGCGCCCCGCACGCGAACGCCGAAAAGGCGCCGCCGGGGATCTCCCGCACCCCGATCCGCAACCGGCCGTGCCGGGCGAGGTCGTCGGGGGTGGAGCAGATCGAGTACGACCGGCGCACGTCCGTGCCGTCCTCCGCGGCTCGCCGCACGGTGAGGTGCTGGCCGGCGCGGAACGCGAAGGTCTCCCGCAGTTCCTCGGGTACGGCGAAGGTCACCGCCACGGAGTCGTCGGTGAGCCGGTCGACGGCAGCGACGGACAACGGATGGAAGACCGGCCGGCGGCGAACCGGGCGGGTGATGGTGACAGTCACAGCGCCTTCAGGTGGTCGAAGGGTTCGGAGCAGGAACGGCACCGCCACAACGCCTTGCACGCGGTGGAACCGAACCGGCTGACCTGCTCGGTCTCCGGTGAACCGCACTGCGGGCAGCGGACCGCGAGCGTCAGGGACACGACGCCGGCGGCGGGCACCGGGGCCGGCGGGGCGATCCCGGCGGCGGCGAGCTTGGCCCGCCCACCCTCGGAGATCCAGTCGGTGCTCCACGGTGGACTGTAGACGGTCTGGACCTGCGCGTCCGGGTGGCCGGCGGCGGCGAGCGCGCGGCGGATGTCGGCCCGGATCACGTCCATCGCCGGGCAGCCGGTGTAGGTCGGGGTGATGGTGACGGTCACCCGGCCGCTGGCCGGATCCTCCTCGACCGCCCGCAGGATGCCCAGCTCGTCGATGGTGATGACCTGGATCTCCGGGTCCACGACGCTGGCGGCGGCCTCCCGTGCGCTCGCCCTGCCGGCGCGGTCGGCGATTGCCGGGCTCGCGCTCGGCGCGCTCACCACTTCGCTCCGGGGTGGGCGCGGTGCAGCACCTGCATCTCGGCGAGCAGGTAGGCCAGGTGCTCGGTGTGCACACCGGCCCGCCCACCGGCCGGGGCCCAGGAACCGCCCGGCTGGGTGAGCGTCGCCTCGGCCAGCACCGGGCCGACGACCTCGTCGAACGAGGACCGCAGGGTGGCCGGATCGACCGGAGCCGCCGGGTCCGCGGCGAACAGCTCGTGGGTGTACGGCCACACCTGGTCGACGGCAGCCTGCATCCGACGATGCGACTCCTCGGTGCCGTCACCGAGCCGCTTCACCCACAGCGCGCCATGGTCCAGGTGGTACGCCGACTCCTTGCGCGCCTTCGCGCCGATGGCGGCCAGCCGCTCGTCCGCGCAGCCGGCCAGCGCCGTGTACAACGGCAGTTGGTACGCCGCCAGGAAGAACAGCTTCGCCATCGTCACCGCGAAGTCGTCGTTGGGCAGCTCGACCACTAGCGCGTTGCGGAACTCGCGGTCGTCGCGCAGGTACGCCAACGCGTCCTCGTCGCGGCCGGCGCCCTCCAGCTCGCCGGCGTACGACAGCAGCAGCCGCGCCGCCCCGAGCTGGTCGAGGGCGATGTTCGCCAGCGCGATGTCCTCTTCCATCTCCGGGGCGCGGGTGGTCCACTCGGCCAGCCGCTGGGCCGCGATCAACGCGTCGTCGGCGAGCGAGAGGGTGAAGTCGAAGGGCCCGTTCACGCCGTCACCTCGCTTCGCTCGGCGGTGGCGCGAAGCGCCCCGCTGCTGAGCTGGCTGGTTCGTTCGCTCCGCTCGCTCACAGGTGGGCCACCCCGTCCGGCACCTCGTAGAAGGTGGGATGGCGGTACACCTTGTCGGCGGCCGGGTCGAAGAAGGCGTCCTTCTCGTCCGGGCTGGACGCGGTGATCGCACCGGCCGGCACCACCCAGATCGACACGCCCTCCTGGCGGCGGGTGTAGAGGTCGCGGGCGTTGCGCAGGGCAAGCTCGGCGTCGGGCGCGTGCAGGCTGCCGACGTGCGTGTGCGACAGCCCACGCCGGGCCCGCACGAAGACCTCCCACAGAGGCGAATGACTCGTCATGCCGGGTTTTCCGGCTTGCTCGCTACGCTCGCTCACGCGGCCACCGTCTCCTTCTGTCCCGCCCGCTTCGCGGCGTACGCCGCGGCGGCCTCGCGTACCCATGCGCCGTCGGCGTGCGCGGCCCGGCGGTGGGCCATCCGCTCCCGGTTGCACGGCCCGTCGCCCGAGATCACCTGCATCAGCTCGTCATAGTCCGGCTGGGTGTAGTCGTACGCCTGCCGCTCGTCGTTCCAGCGCAGGTCCGCATCGGGGATGCGCAGCCCGAGGATCTCGGCCTGCTGGACGCACATGTCGACGAAGCGTTGGCGCAGATCGTCGTTCGAGAAGCGCTTGATCTTCCAGGCCATCGACTGGGCGGAGTGCGTGGAGTTGCCGTCCGGCGGGCCGAACATGGCCAGCGACGGGTACCACCAACGGTCCACCGCGTCCTGCGCCATCGCCTGCTGCGCGGGGGTGCCGTGCGCCAGGGTGTGCAGGATCTCGTAGCCCTGCCGCTGGTGGAACGACTCCTCCTTGCAGACCCGGATCATCGCCCGGGCGTACGGGCCGTAGGAGCAGCGGCAGAGCGGGACCTGGTTGACGATCGCCGCGCCGTCCACCAACCACCCGATGGCGCCCACGTCGGCCCAGCTCAAAGTGGGGTAGTTGAAGATCGAGCTGTACTTCTGGCGGCCGTCGAGCAGCAGTTGGACCAGCTCGTCGCGGCTGATGCCGAGGGTCTCGGCGGCGGCGTAGAGGTAGAGGCCGTGACCCGCCTCGTCCTGCACCTTGGCCAGCAGGATCGCCTTGCGCTTGAGCGACGGCGCCCGACTGATCCAGTTGCCCTCCGGCTGCATGCCGATGATCTCGGAGTGGGCGTGCTGGGCGATCTGCCGGATCAGCGTCCGCCGGTACGCCTCGGGCATCCAGTCACGGGGCTCGATCTTCTGCTCGGCGTCGACGACCTCCGCGAAGTACGCCGCCAGGTCCTCGTCCGGAGCGGGTCCGCCACGTCGCCCGCGCGCCGCCGCTGCGCGCAGCTCGGCCTCGGCGGCCTCGACCTCGCCCAGCAGGCCGCCGGGCGCCTCGTCGGTGGCGCCGTCCGGGGCGGAGAAGTCGTTGCCATACATGAGGCTAAGTGTTACAGCTTGCGCCTCGTTGCACCAGGGGGTGTAACAGGAATCCGCCCATCCCATCTGTGAGCGGATGACTGCTTTGCGCTACCCGAGGACAGTTACGTTGCCGTGACCTAGGCCACGAAACAAAGATGAATCACTGCAAAAACCTCATACCGGCCCCATATCCCGCCTTTATCCCAGGTTGCCTAGTGTCGGACCCTGGCGGTCCGCTGGTCCGGACGTAGACTTCTGCCGGACAACCGATCGGCTGCCGACGTCGACATCTCCACAGAGGCCACCTCCCCCGGCCTCGGCGATCGCACCCGATTCGTCCCGACGACAAGCCGGTCCCCCCGGCCCTGACACCTGGAGTTCACCCACTCATGCGATCTCGCGTGACCCTGGTGCTCGCCATCACGGCGGTCGTGCTCGGCGGCGTCCTACTGGTCCCCACCGCGTACGCCCGGCTCGCCAGCGACGACAGCGGCGGAGGCGGTGGAGGCGGCACGTCGAGCGTGGCCGCGCCCGCGCCCACTCCACCACCGCCGCCCACCCTGGCCGCCGGCCCGGTGTCGGTGAGCTTCAAGGGTGAGTTCTTCTCGTGGGCCCTGCTGGACCGCAAGACGGGCAAGATCTCCGGGTCGCCGAACATGACCGCGACCAGCTCCACCGAGTCGATGATCAAGGCGTGGATCGTCTCCGACTATCTGCGACAGCTCGGCGACAGGGAGCCGCCCGCAGCGATGAAGAAGCTGGCCAGCCTCGCCATCATCGACAGCAACGACGGAGCCGCCAACAAGATCCACGCCGCTGCGGGTGGCTCCTACAAGCCCTCGTCCAGCAGCGTCCCCGACGCGGTGATCCAGCGGGCGATCAAGATCTGCGGGCTGACCGACACCAAGCGCGGCAACGTCCAGCCGTACACCGGCTACTGGAGTTTCACCCGGATGTCCCCCCGCGACGCGGCTCGCGTCGGCGACTGCATCGCCGACGGCAAGGCTGCCGGCCCGAAGTGGACCAAGTGGGTGTTGGACCAGATGAGCAAGGTGAGGGGCACCACCGCGGCCAAGGACCAGAAACCCTCCTCCGGTGGTGGCCGCTGGGGGATCATCGACGGTCTACCCAAGTCGATCACCTCTCAGGGCCCGGTCAGCATCAAGAACGGCTGGACCCCCATCTACGGCGACGGCGACTGGCACGTCAACTGCCTCGCCGTCACCAGCAAGTGGAGCCTCGCGGTGATGCTGCGCTACCCGATCAGGACCGGTCTGGACTACGGCGCGAAGGTCTGCGCCAGTGTGGCCACCCAACTGGTCACCCCGCAGCCGGGCGCCGCTCTCAAGGTGCCGCAGCAGCCGGTCGGAAAGCTCTGATGGCCGGCAACCGCCGAGTCGACCGCCGCAACGGCGGCGGCGAGGCCTCCCCGGTTCGGCTGATCGCCGTCGCGGTCATCCTCATCGGGCTGGTCCTGGTGTCGCTGCGACTGCTGCCCGGGTCGCCGTTCGAGTCGTCCGCCGCGGCCCAGTGGGGCGACGCCGGCTCCGGCACCAGCGACCGCCCCACCGGCTCCGGCACCGACCGCAGCGCCCGCCAGCCGTCCTCGCCGTCGCCGAAGCCCAGCCCGTCGCTGGAGCCGCTGCCGTTCGTTGCCAAGGACCTCGACCTGAACATCGAGGGCTGGTATTCCTGGAGCGTCCTCGACCGCCGAACCGGAAAGATCATCGGTTCGAAGAACATGGGCGAGACCAGCACGACCGCCTCGATGATCAAGGCCTGGATCGTCGCCGACTACCTGCGTCGCGCGGCCGACGCCGGCCAGACCCCGAGCGACGCGAAGCTCGCCGACGCGACGCGGATCATCCGGGACAGCGACAACAGCCGGGCCGAACAGTTCTACAACCAGGTCGACCGGGAAGCGTCGATCAAGCGGCTCATCTCCATGTGCAAACTGACCGACAGCAGCGTCGCCCCCGACAAGGGTTGGAGCCGGACGGCGCTCTCCCCCCGGGACACCGCCCGAATGGGCAACTGCATCGTCACCGGCACAGCCGCCGGGCCGAAGTGGACCAAGTGGCTGCTCAACGAGATGAAACTGGTTCGCGGAGCCGGCGACTTCGGTATCCGCAAGGCCTTCCCGGCCTCCGAGCAGAAGAAGATCGCCATCAAGAACGGGTGGATCGACCGGACCAAGGAGCAGGAGATGCACATCAACTGCCTGGCCATCGGTGACACCTGGACGATGGGCGTGATGGTCAAATACCCGATCAACATGGGCTACGACTACGGCATGAAGAACTGCGAGAAGATCACCGAGGCACTGCTCCGCCCCGGCACCTGAGCCGCTCAGGCTGACGCCGGCCGCGCCCGCCCCGGGACCTCTGACCCGGGGCGTGGTTGGCAGCTCGGCGCTCTGCCGGCCCGGCTTGGCAGCGGTCAGCCGGCGAAGAACTCCGGGCCGCCGTCCGGCAGCGCCGGGGCCTCGCCGATGGCGGCGGCCCGACGGGCCCACTCGCGCAGCCCGATGACCTGCCGCTCGCCGAGGGAGAAGTCGAGGGCCCGGAAGTACGTGGCCAGCGTCTCCGCGTCGAAGGCCTCCCAGCGGGCAGCCGCCTCGGCGACCTGGTCCAACTCGGCCAGGCAGAGATCCCGCGAGCGCAGGAAGGCCTCGTGCACCTCCTTCACCAGGCCCGGGTGGGCGGCGGCGAAGTCACGGCGGACCGCCCAGACGGCGAAGACCATCGGCAGCCCGGTCCATTCCCGCCACGCCTGCCCGAGGTCGGTGACAGTGAGGCCCTTCTGCGGTGCCTCGTAGTACGCCCGCAGCGCCACGTCCCCGATGAGCACGGCCGCGTCGGCCTCCAGCAGCATCTGGGTCAGGTCCGGCGGGCAGCGGAAGTACTCGGGTCGCACGTTGTACTGCTCGGCGAGCAGCAGTTGGGCCGTCATCACCCCGGTCCGCGAGGTCGAGCCGAGCGCCACCCGGGCGCCGTCCAGCTCGGCGAGCGGCCGGGTGGAGACCATGTTGACCGAGAGCACCGGCCCGTCGCTGCCTACCGCCAGGTCAGGCAGGAGCAGCAACTCGTCGGCGTGCTTCAGATACTCCAACAGCGTGATCGGGCCGATGTCGAGGTCGCCGGCGACCAGCGCCGCGCTCAACCGGTCCGGCGAGTCCTTCTGCAGGTCGACGTCGAGCAGGGCACCGGAGCGCATCAGACCCCAGTAGATCGGCAGGCAGTTCAGGAACTGGATGTGCCCGACCCGCGGGCGTGCGATGCGCTCAGCCATGGCCCGACCGTATCCCCGGCTGCCGGCTCCGGCTCGGCGGGCCGGCCCGGAGTGGCCAAGCCCGCACTTGACGACCGTCGTGCCGCCCCGGCTAAGACCGGGACGAAAGCCAGCACCACCAGCAGCCCGACCACACCGGCGCCGGCGATCAGCGGCCGAGGCGGGACGACCGCCAGCAGCGCCCCGCCGATCAGAAAGCCCGCCATCGAGCCACCCTGCACCGCCGCGCCGTAGCTGGCGTACGCCCGCGCGCGCATCGCCTCCGGTACCCGCCGAGCGGTGAGCAGGTTGGCGAAGACGTTCTCGCCACCGTTGGCCGCACCACCCACCAACCAGAGCGGCACCAGCACACCTGCCGCCGGCACCGTCGCCGCCAGCAACACCATCAGGCTGCACACGGCCAGAGTGGCCAACACCCCCCGTACCAACGCGCCGTCGTCGTCGAGCCGCCGGGCAAGTCGTACGGCGAGCCAGGTTCCCGGCAGCATGCCGGCCATCCACGCGGCACTGACCAGGCCGTACGTGGTCGCCGAGCCCCCCAGGGTCTCCCGGATGAAGAAGACCTCGATCACGTTGATGCCGCCGATCGCCGCGATCACCACGGCAGTGCTCACCACCATGACGAGCATCAGCGGATCGCGGCGCAGCCGCCAGCCGACCTCCGTACCCCCCGGGGTTGGCACATCGCCCGAAACGGCCGGACTGCTGACGGCGGCGGCCCGACTGGCGGCGGTCTCGCTGCTCACGGCGGTCTCGCTGCTCACGGCGGTCTCGCTGGCTGCGGTCTCGCTGGCTGCGGCCTTGCTGGGTGCGGTGCCGCTGGCTGCGGTCTCGCTGGCTGCGGCCTTGCTGGGTGCGGTGCCGCTGGCTGCGGTCTTGCTGGCTGCGGCGGCGGACTGCCGGCCGCCGCGTCGGGTCCGCAGGAGTAGGCCCGCGACCACGAGCGCCAGGTAGGTCGCGGCATCGAGAAGCAGCGGTACGCGGGTGCCGAACTGTCCCACCAGCAGACCGGCCAGCACCGGGCCGCCGAGCGCACCGAGCGATACGGCGGTCTGGCTGATCGCGCTGGCTCGCGGCAGGTCAGCCGGGCGGACCATCGCCGGAAGCAGCGCGGCCAGGCAGGGTTGGGTGACCGCGAGCCCGCAGGCCAGCAGGGCGACCAGCCCTACCACCAGGACCGGTTGCTCGACGACGGCAAGGAGCGCGCAGATGGCGGCCTGGCCGAACCCGATGGTCACCAGCAGGGTACGGCTGTCCACCCGGTCGGCGAGTCTGCCCGCGAGTGGGGCGAGCACCACCAGGGGCAGGGTGGCGGCCAGCAGCAGCCCCGACACGGCCAGCCCACCGGCACCGGCACCCTGTAGCGCCAGCGCCAGCGCGGTCGCGGCGAGGAAGTCGCCGCAGATCGTGGTGCCCCGAGCGGCGGCGGCGAGCCAGACGTCCGACCAGCGCGACTCATCAGTTGTGAAGGACATACTTCGAAAATAATCCTTCACAACTGTGCGCGCAAGGGCCGTTACGCCAGGGGCACCGTCCGGTACTGCACAGCGACCGAACGCGCCCCCGGCGGCGGGTCGGCCTGCCGGCGGCGCGCCTGGTACGGCCGAAGCAGCGCCATGACCGCGTCGTTCAGCCCGCTCAACTCCTCCGCGGTCAACAGAAGCAACGTGTCAGCGAACAGCGTCGTGTCGTACCACTCCGCAGGCTCGTCCCCGGCGCGCCGCAACCAGTCCCGGGTCCGCTCGATGTCCCGGACCGCATGCGCCTCCACCAGCGCCCGCTCCGCCGCACGCGCCTCAGGCCCGGCATCACGACCGGCCTCGACCAGGACACTCGGGCTCGACACCCGCCACAGCCGCTCGCGCGCGTCCCCACGGCTCGGCGCCTGCTCGACCAGACCGAACTTCGCCAACGCCCGCAGGTGATAACTGGTAGCGCTCGGCGAGAGCCCGACGATCTCGGCACATTCGGTGGCAGTCCCACCACTCTCGCGACTGTTCAAATACTCCATGATCGCAATCCGGGCCGGATGGGCCATCGCCCGCATCACCTGGGGGTCGCTGATCGTCATCCGGCGCGAATCGGAGCGGGCCTCGGTCATACACCCATGATCCCGGCAGCCTCCCCAACCTGCCATCACCTCCGCGTCCCGCTCGGGCCACCGCGCGCCGGTCACGCCTTACCTTCGGCAGCGAGCAGGCGGATTCGACGGCGGGCACGGTTCGACGGGGTGGCCTAAACGGCGAGCGCGGCCTGACGTCTCAGCGGCGCGGGGCAGCGGCGCGGCGAGCGCGGCTTCGCGGCGCGGCCAGCGAGCACGGCTTCGCGGCGCGGCCAGCGAGCACGGCTTCGCGGCGCGGGCCAGCGAGCGCGGCTTCGGCAGCGCGGCTTCGGCGGACGCGCAAGCTGGCGGGGGAAATCGGGCACGGCGAGCCGGCAGCTCACGATGCTCGATGATGTCAGTTCCACTCATTGATCAAGACGACTGCAAAGTGTCGTACACCAGTTCTATTCTGGTTCTATGTTGGAGGCGTTGGCGCAGGTGAGCGGGGCAGTTGACGACTGCGCCGAAACCGCGCTCTGGGCGCTCTCCGATGACGAGTTGCTTGCTTCGCTCGACGCGACCCACGTGTTGGGGCAGCGGTTGGCCGCAGTCCAGCTCGGTCTGGTCCGCGAGTTGGACGGTCGCGGGGTGGCGGTCGCTCAGGGCGCCTCGTCCACTGCCGTGTGGCTCCGGGAGCGGCTGCGGCTCTCGGGGCGCAGCGCCCGCCAACTGGTCCAGCTCGCCGCCACCATCGACGCTGCTCCGCCAGCGGTGCGCGACGCTCTGCTCGCCGGTGTCATGACGGTTGAGCAGGGTCGGGTGGTGGCCGAAACGATCGCCGCCCTCCCGGTCGAAGCAGGCCCCGAGGTTGCGGACAAGGCCACCCAACTACTGGTCGCCTTGGCCGACCGCTTCGATCCGACAAGCCTGAGCCGGCTCGGCGAGCGCGTCCTCGCGCACGTCGCCCCGGAATTGGCCGACCAGGCTGAGTTGAAGGCTCTGGAGCGGGCCACCGAGCGAGCAGAGGCCCGCCGGCACGTCACGCTTTCCGAGCAACGCAACGGCCAGGTACGCCTCAGCGGCAACCTCGACACCGAAACCGCGAGCCTGCTGCGCGAGGCGATCGATCCGCTCTGCGCTCCAGCCGGTGGGCAGGATGACCGCAGTCCTGGTCAGCGCCGCGCTGATGCGTTGGGCGAGATCTGCCGACTGGCTCTACGCACCGGTCAGCTGCCCGACAACGGCGGCGACCGTCCTCAGCTGGTGGTGACCGTTGCGCTGGAGGAACTGGTCAACGGCGTACGCGCCGGAACACTGGAGACCGGCACGCACCTCACCCCCGGTGCGGTCCGGCGCCTGGCCTGCGACGCGGGTGTGCTGCCGGTCGTGCTCGACGGCAACAGTCAGGTCCTGGACGTCGGCCGGCAGCGCCGGCTCTTCACCGGCCCATTGCGACGCGCGCTGGTCCTGCGAGACGGCGGTTGCGCCTTTCCTGGTTGTGATCGACCGCCGAGATGGTGCGACGGCCACCACATCCGACACTGGGCCGACGGTGGGGTGACGGCGCTGGGCAATGCGGTGCTGCTCTGCGGTTACCACCACCGGCTCATCCACCGCGGCGACTGGACGGTCCGGCTCGCGGACGGCCGGCCTGAATTCCTCCCGCCCAGCTGGCTAGACCCACTACGTACCCCGCGTCGCAACCTCTACCACCTGCGCTGCTGAAGCGGCCGGCCACGGCCACTCCGCCCGCAACCACGCCTGCCACCGCGACCGGCGACCGCCACGGCGACCCTGACCGCGCCTTGCCACCCCGACCGGCAACCGCGACAGACAGCCGCGCCCTCCCACCACCACCGCGACCGGCAACCGCGACAGACAGCCGCGCCTTGCCAGCGTCACCGGCGACCGGTGACCGGCGACCACGACGGAGGGCCCGCGCCTTGCCACCGCGCCACCGCGATCAGCGACCGGCGACCGCGGCGGACGGCCGCGCCCTGCCACCGCCACCGTCACCGCCACCGCCACCGCCACCGCCACCGCCACCGCCACCGCCACCGCGATCAACGACCGCGACAACCCTGCTAGCCCTGCTGTCCCCTGCCATCCCGAGCCGCGCCTCCCGCTGATTGACTCGGCTTGCTGGAAACCGGGGCGTCCCACCGGCCCAGGCCACGCGACTTCCTGAAAGCCGAGTCGAGTCGATCACTGGCGGCGCGCGGTCGCGGCAGGAGAAAGCACGGCCTCGGGCGGGGCGTGATCGCCCAGCGACAGCCGACCGGGCGACACGCCGTCTCGGACGGGTGGTCGCGTCGGTAATTCGATGGCTGTGGCGGGTTGGGAAGCGTAGGGTTGCAGGCCGCTTGACGGCCGAGGTGAGCTGCACCGGAACGGACGTCTTCGCGCCGGGCGGCCGGCCATCCGCCCCCGGACACGCGAGCGCGCAGCAGATGTGAACGATGGGACGTCAGCATGCCCGCACTTGACCTCGACACCGACACTGACACCGGCCTCGACGCGGACCTGGCCGCCGAACGCGCACATCTCAGCACCTCGCGGGCGGCACTGGGTCGGATGCGGGAGCGGGCCGAGTCTCTTTTCGCCACCGGTGACCAGGTGGCCGGCGACGCGTACGCGGCCGAGACGCTCGGCCGCACCCTGGCCCGCCGGGTCGCCGAGCTGGCCGACGACCCGACCACCCCGCTCTTCTTCGGCCGCCTCGACTTCGCCGGCGCCCCTGACAACAGCACCGCAGGCAAGACGGCCACAGGCAACACGGCCACAGACAACCGGACCACAGGCAACGGGACCACAGGCAACGGGACCACAGGCAACACGGCCACAGACAACCGGACCACAGCCGGCAGGCCCGCCATCGAGCCGACCCCGCCTGACGCCAGCGGCGATCATCACGGTCGGCGGTATCACGTGGGGCGGCGGCATGTCACCGATGATCGTGGTGAGCCGTTGGTGCTGGACTGGCGGGCACCGGTCTCCCGTTCGTTCTACCGGGCCAGTGTGCGGGATCCGCAGGGGGTGGCGGTTCGGCGACGGTTCGGGTTCAGCAATGGTGTGCTGACCAGCTTCGAGGATGAGCGGCTGGATCGGGGCGAAGAGCTCGGTACGACCAGTCGGATCCTCACCGCCGAGATCGAGCGTCCACGCGTCGGGCCGATGCGGGACATCGTCGCCACGATCCAGCCGGAGCAGGACGAGCTGGTCCGGGCTGATCTCGCCGACTCGATCTGTGTGCAGGGCGCGCCGGGTACGGGTAAGACGGCCGTGGGTCTGCACCGGGCCGCGTACCTGCTCTACCTGCACCGGGAGCGGTTGCGGCGGGCGGGTGTGCTGATCGTCGGGCCGAACCGGGCGTTCCTGTCGTACATCGCGGCGGTGCTGCCGGCGCTCGGTGAGGTCGAGGTCGAGCAGGCCACCGTGGAGGAGTTGATCTCCCGGGTGGCGGTTCGGGCGGTCGAGGCGCCGGCGGTGGCCGCGCTGAAACACGACGTACGGATGGCGAGCGTGCTGCGACGCGCCGTGCAGGCGCAGATCGACACTCCGACCGAGTCGATCACCGTGTCGGACGGCTCGTTCCGCTGGCGCATCGGGGTGGAGCCGTTGCACCGGATCGTCGAGGAGACCCGCCGGGAGGGGCTGCCGTACGGCACGGGTCGGGAACGTGTCCAGGCGCGGGTGGTGAGTCTGCTGCAACGGCAGGCCGAGGCGCGGCGTGCGGAGTCGCCCAGCGATGCCTGGCTGCGCCGGATGAGCCGCTGCCGGCCGGTGCTCGACTTCCTGGACGCGGTCTGGCCGTCGCTCACCCCGGAAGGGCTGGTGCACGGCCTGTTCTCCGATCCGGACCGGCTCGCCGCCGCAGCGGACGGGCTGCTCAGCGACGCTGAGCAGGCGCAGTTGACGTGGGTGAAGCCGGCCCGCACGCCGAAGGCGACCCGTTGGACCGCTGCGGACGCGGTGCTGATCGACGAGGCGACCGGGCTGCTGGAACGGCTCTCCGGGTTCGGGCACGTGGTGGTGGACGAGGCGCAGGACCTCTCCCCGATGCAGTGTCGGGCCATCGCTCGGCGCAGTGAGCACGGCTCGGTCACGCTCCTCGGTGATCTCGCCCAGGGCACCGCGCCGTGGGCGGCGACGGACTGGAGGGAATCTCTCGCCCATCTGGGCAAGCCGGACGCGGTGGTGGTCCCGTTGACCATCGGGTTCCGGGTGCCGGCCGCAGTCGTCGCATTCGCGAACCTGCTGCTCCCGGCGCTCGCGGTGGACGTACCGCCGGCTGAGTCGCTGCGACACGACGGCGGCCTGGACGTGCGTACGGTGACCGACCTGACCTCGGCGACGGTGGCCGAGGTGCGCGCGGCGCTCGCGCACGACGGATCGGTCGGGGTGATCGCCGCGGACGACGCGGTCGACGGCCTGCGCGCGGCGCTGGCCGAGGCCGGTGTCGAGACCGCGACCGCCGACGACGTGGCGGCCGCGGAGCGGGTCACGGTGGTGCCGGCGACGCTGGTCAAGGGCCTGGAGTACGACCATGTGGTGGTGGTCGAGCCGGCCGCGATCGTCGCGGCCGAGCCGCGCGGACTGCACCGGTTGTACGTGGTGCTCACCCGGGCGGTGTCCCGGCTGGCGGTGCTGCACGTTGCGCCGCTGCCCGCCCCGCTCGTCGGTGGCTCAGCCGGCTGACAGGGCTGCCGCGACCTCCCGCAGCGGGCGGCTGGAGTCGGCCAGCGGCACGTGGAACGACAGCCACGACCCGTCGGCGAAGTCGATCCGCAGCCGCTTCCAGTTCAACCGGTACCTGCCGACCCGGGCGGCGACGGTCGTGCGCGGGACGGACCCGAGCAGTTCGATGTCGGCCTGCGCCTGTTCGTCAGCCGTCGAACTGGAGAGCAGGCCGACGGGTGCTGTCGCGCCGAGCAGCAGCCGCTGGTCGGTGACCCCCAGCACGAGGGTCCGGAGGCCGGGGCCCTTCGCCGCCGCGGTCAGGGCGTGGTGCAGCACGGATGCCTGGGAATCCGGGTCGCCTCGACCTCCGACACCGAAGAAGAGCCAGTCGACGGCGTTGTCTGCCCGACCGAAGGTGATGTTCGGGGACAGCACGTTGAGCAGGACACCCAGGAAGCCCGGCCCACCCGTGGCGGGTGGGGTCGACGGCTGCGAAGGAGGCGCCGGCGTCAGCCCGCCGCCCGCTCGCACCTGGGCCACCGCGCGCACCTGCTCCCCGGCCGCCAGCAGTCGGGTGATCCCCTCGACGTACCGTGTCTGGCTCCCGTCGGTCGTCATCAGTGTCCCTCGTAGTCGGCGGACCGGCGCGGACCGGCGCCTGCGTCGCCGATGACCTCCCCGACCAACTCCCGGACGCGGGCCGCGGCGGCTTCCTGCGCCCGGTTGGCGGCTGCGGTGAACTCCTCGGCCAGGCTGTAGGAGTCCAGTCGCATCGCCCGCGCGTTCAGCTCCGAAGAAAGGATCTTGCCGTCGGCCGCGGCGGTGACCCGCACCAGACCGGAGTCGCTCACACCCTCGGCGCTGGTCTGCTCCAGCTCCGCCATCCGATCGGCGAGTTGCCGTTGCCATCCGTCGAGGTTGCGAGCCAGCGCCTCGATTCGGTCCAGGGCGGGGAAGGTCATGGCTGCCTCTCAGTTCACGATGGAGTCGAAGACATTCTGCACACCCGCTGTGTACGGGCCCAGGTCCTCGCTGTACGTGCCGTCCACCAGGTAGTTGCGGTCCTTCTGCCCGTCGGAGATGTCGTGCAGGCCCACGCCGGTGTCCAGCAGAGCGCCGCCGAACCCGGGGATGTTGACCGGCGAGACCTGGTTGATGACGAACTTGCCCGGGAAGAGAGTCTTGAACTTCTCGACCTGGAAGGCCCGCCCCTCGGGCGTCCAGCCGCCCTTGCTGAGCAGCTTGTACTGCTTCTTTCGCTTCTTGATCTCCATGACGGTCTCCGCGTACTTGCGGAGCTGCCCGGCGACCTTGCCCAGCCGGGCGGCGAGGCGGGTGAGCACCTCGGCGAACCGAGCGACGATCTTGACCATCCGACCCACCGTGGTGGCCAGCCGGGCCAGCACCCGGACCACCGTGGCGGCCAACGAGACGCCGGCGCTCAGCGCCGCGGCCACCGCCGCGATGATCACCTCGGTGAGGAACCAGAGCAGGAACTCAAGGATCAGCTCGACCAGCAGATTGAACGCGTCCACCGCCGCGTTCGCCGCCTCGACCAGCACGTCCTTGGTGCCGTCGAGCCCCTGGGCCAGCTCCTCGATCGCCGCCTCGACCGACTCCATGGAGGCGTGGAAGCCCTCGGCCGCGTCGCCCGACCAGGCGCCACGCAGGCGGGCCCGGTCGGCGATCTGGTCACCGGCGATCTCCCGTACCGCAGCGCCGGTGTCCAGGCAGAGCTGCGCGGCCCGCATCAGGTCGTCCGGTTCGCCGGCGACCAGCTCCAACAGCTGCTCGAACGGCCAGAGCACCGCGTTGGAGAGCGGCTTGAAGGGCTCGGGCGTGCCCGAGACGATCTGCTCGAAGTAGGTCTTGTTGCGCTGCAACGCCTCGGTGCTCACGCCGGCACCGAACCGGTCGGAGCGCCGTTGCCACCCGACCAGGGGCCGGGTGCGATGAGGTCGGGAGCGGGCGGGCGGCCGGGCACGAAGAGGTCGGTGTTGGCCACGTCGGTGCCGGTGTAGGCGGCGGCGGTGTCGGTGAGCCCCTCGGCGATGTCCGCCATCATCTCGGCGCCGTCGGCCAGCCCTTGAAGGCACGCCTCGAACTGCTCGGCGTACGACGCCGCGAGGTTGAAGGACGCCGGCATCACCCCGAAGGCGTGCCGTGGCACGTGCCCGTCGCCGAAGGCGCGGTGCAGTTCGCGGAAACGGGCCGCCCGATCCTTGGACCCGGCGGCGAACGCCGTCAGAGCCTCCGGCTGGACCTCCAGCTCATTGCTCGGGCTTGACACGAACCCTCCCCTGTGGCCTGTGCGACGGATCAGTCGTCACGACTGAACCACCATAGGCAATGCTCGCCGGCATCGGGGGGTCCCGTCGGTGATGACGGGGTCACCCCGCTCGACTTTGTGTCGTAAAGTAGTTTGCGTGGACCTCGACGATGATTCACCACCCACTGACGCCGCGGCGGCGCTCCAGCTGATCCAGGACCAGCGGTCAGCGACGGCACGCCAGCTCGACCCCGACGCCCGCCTGCTCTACTGGCCGTGGGGTGTCGCCTGGCTGGTCGGTTTCGGGCTGTTCTTCCTGCGATTCCCCCCGGGTGAGCGGGCGCTGGTCGCACTGCCGAGCTGGCTGCCGCTGACCGTCCTCTTCGTACTGCTCGCGGCCGCCGGAGCGACCCAGGCGGTGGTCAGCATGCGGGCCTACGGCCAGGTGACCGGCGACTCCGCCCGGCGTGGCAAGTGGTACGGGTACGCCTGGGCGCTCGGAACGGTCAGCGTCTACGCGGGGCTGGGCCGGATCTCCGAACACCTGCCGCACGACCTGGCGGCGCTGCTCTGGTCGGCGACCGCCGTCGGGCTGACCGGTGCGCTGCACATGGCCGGCGGGGCGGTCTGGCTGGACCAGGACCTGTTCCGGCTGGGCGTCTGGATCAGCGTGATCAACCTGGTCGGGGCGTTCGCCGGGCCGGGCTGGCACCCGCTCATCGTGGCGTTGGCCGGCGGCGGCGGAATGCTGGTGGCCGGCGCGCTCGCCCGGCGGCGGCAGCGACAGCGACAGCAGCCGTGACCGAGCTGGATCCGGTCATCCACGCGCAGGCCCGGCTGCGGGTCGTCGCCAGCCTCTCCGCTCTCAACGTCAACGACAAGATCGCGTTCCCCCGCCTGCAGGAGCTGCTCGCGATGACCGCCGGCAACCTCTCGGTGCACCTGCGCAAACTCGAGGACGCCGGCTACGTGGAGATCAGCAAGACCCATCGTGGACGCACTCCGACGACCCTGGTCGGGCTCAGCCGGCGAGGTCGGCTGGCATTCGAGGAGTACACCGAAGCAATCCGCGCCCTGCTCGACCCCACCCCGTCGAAGGAGCAGCCATGACCCTCGCCCGCGCCGACCAGGCCAGCCGCCGGTACGGCGACGTCCTCGCGCTCGACCGTGTCGACCTGGAAGTCCAAGCCGGTGAGCTGGTCGGCCTGCTCGGGCCGAACGGCGCCGGCAAGAGCACCCTGATGAAACTGCTGACGGGCCTGCGCCGCCCCAGCTCGGGGCGGGTCGAGCTGTTCGGGGGCGACCCCCGCGACCCGGCGAGCCGGCGACAGATCGGGGTCACGATGCAGGAGACCGGCCCGCCCAGCACACTGCGCGTCGGCGAGGTCGTCGACTTCGTCTCCGCGCACTACCCCGACCCGGTGCCCCGGGCGGAGTTGCTCGACCGCTTCGGCCTCACCGACCTGACCCGACGGCAGACCGGTGGGCTCTCCGGCGGGCAACGCCGCAGGCTGGCGGTGGCGTTGGCCTTCGTCGGCCGGCCCCGGTTGGTGCTGCTCGACGAACCGACCACGGGCCTGGACGTTGCCGCCCGGCGCACCCTCTGGGACGCGATCCGGGCATTCCACGACGACGGCGGGACCGTGTTGCTCAGCAGCCACTACCTGGAGGAGGTGGAGGCACTCGCCCACCGGGTGGTGGTCATCGGGCAGGGACGGGTGCTCGCCGACGACACAGTGGACGCGGTGCGCGGCATCGTGGGCGTACGCCGGGTCAGCCTGGTCGCCGATGACCTGCCCGACCTGCCGGGGGTGGTTCGCACCGAACGGGTCGACGGTCGGCTGCACCTGCTCACCACCGACGCCGACGAACTGGTCCGAGCGCTTGTCACGGCCCGGACCCCGTTCACCGACCTGGAGGTACGGCCGACCTCGCTGGAGGAGGCGTTCCTCGCCATCACCAGCGAAGACACGTCCAGCGAAGACACGCTCGCCGGCACCGACCGTTCCACCGCTGCCGACGACAGTCCCGCCACCGCCGCTGCCGGCGGCCGACCCACCACCGTCTGAGGAGGCGACCGTGCAGCTCGCCCTGGTCCACGCCCGCTACCAACTCCTGGAGATCATCCGGATTCCGGTGGCCGTCTTCGGCAGCGCCTTCTTCCCGGCCGCCTCCATGATCTTCTTCGTGGTGCCGTTCGCCGGTGACGATCCGGTCGGTGCCACCTACGCCACCGCGTCGATGGTCACCTTCTCGGTGATGAGCGCCAACATCTTCCAGTACGGCGTCGGTGTCGCCGAGGACCGCGACCAGCCCTGGAACCCGTACACCCGGACCCTGCCGACCGGGCCGGCCCCGCGGTTCGCCGGCCGGGTGCTGGCCGGCCTGGCGCTGACCTACCTCTCGCTGATCCCGGTCGTGGTGATCGGCGCGACGCTGACCGCGGCCCAGGTCACGCCGGCGGCGTTCCTTCTGGCTCTTGGCACGGTGGCCGTCATCTCGGTGCCGTTCACGCTGATGGGGCTCGCCATCGGCTACCTGCTGCCGAGCAAGGCGGCGATCGTGGTGGCACAGCTGATCTTCCTGCCGCTGGCGTTCGGCGGCGGGCTGCTCTCCGCGCCGGGCGACGCGCCCGGGTTCATCGAGACGATCGCGCCGTACCTGCCGACCCGGGGCGCTGCCGAACTGATGTGGGCGTCGGTGGCCGACTACGACGTGCAACCGCTGGCACTGATCATGCTCGGTGTCTGGGTGGTGTTGCTCGCCGCGCTCGCCGGTTGGGCGTACCGACGGGACGAGGGTCGCCGGTTCAGCTGACGATTCGTCCGTTTCCGCCCCGGGCCGCGGCGGGACGGTGCCAGGATTCCGGCAGGGGGCCGCCGTGGCCGCCGGGCCGAAAGGGGTCTTGACGTGAGCACCGTCCCGCCGGGTACGCCCTGCTGGGCCGACCTGGCCACCCCGGACCTGACCGACGCGCGGCGCTTCTACCCGGAGCTGTTCGGTTGGACCGGCCGGGTCACCCCGGAACCCGAGGCGGGCGGCTACACGGTCTTCCTGCTCGACGGCAAGCCGGTGGCCGGCGCCGGCCCGCCCGCGATCCCGGACCAGATCCCGATCTGGTCGACCTACCTCGCCACCGACGACGCCGAGCTGGTCGCCGGCCGGGTCGAACGGGCCGGCGGTCAGGTCGTCGTACCACCGTTCGAGGTCTTCGACAGGGGCTGGATGGCGGTCTTCGCCGACCCTGCCGGTGCCACGTTCAGCGTCTGGCAGCCACTGGCCATGGCCGGTGCCGAGGTGTTCAACGTGCCCGGCGCGATGAGCTGGAACGAGCTGGTCACCCCCGACCCCGAGGGCGCGAAGGTCTTCTACGAGCTGGTGTTCGGCTGGCAGCCCGACGACCAGGCGGTGGGTGCGATGACGTACACCGGGTGGCGGCTCGGGACGCAGATCGTCGCGGGGATGATGCCGCCGCTGGCCGACGACTTCCCGGCCGACCTGCCCGCGTACTGGACTGTGTACTTCGCGGTTGCCGACGCGGACGCCGCCGCGGCCCGCGCCGCCGAGCTGGGCGGAACGATCCTGGTCCCGCCCCGCGACATCCCCGCGGGCCGCTTCGCCGCCCTCCGCGACCCCCAGGGCGCCCTCTTCTCCGTCATCGACCTGGGCCCCTGACCCAGCGCCCGCGTGCTCAGGGCCGGGTGGCGCGTGCTCAGGGGCGGGTGGGGCGGACGGGGACCACCAGGGGGCCGTGGGAGCCGGGGACCACCCGGACGCTGGCCCGGTAGTGGGTGGCGAGCAGCTCCTCGGTCAGCACCTCGGTCGGAGTTCCGGCGGCCACCACCTGACCGGCGGCGAGCATCACCATCCGGTCGGCGTACTCCCCGGCCAGGGAGAGGTCGTGCATCGTGGCCAGGACGGTCAGGCCGTGCTCCCGGCGCAGCTGGTCGACGACTTCGAGCACGTCCTGCTGGTGGCCGATGTCGAGCGCGCTGGTCGGCTCGTCGAGCAGCAGCAGCGTCGCGCCCTGGGCGAGCGCGCGGGCGAGGAACACCCGCTGCCGTTCGCCGCCGGAGAGGGTGGCCAGTTCGCGACGGTGGAAGCCGGCGAGGTCCAACCGCCCCAGCACCTCGTGCACGGCGTCGACGTCGGCTGTCGACTCCCGGCCCAGGGTCGGGATGTACGGGGTGCGGCCGAGCAGCACGTAGTCCAGCACCGACATGCCGGGCGGCACCACCGGGGACTGCGCCACCGTGGCCACTATCCGGGCGCGGTCCCGGCGGCGCAGCGCAGCACTCGGCGTACCGAAGAGACTGATCGCCCTCGGCGCGGGCAGCAGGCCGCCGACGGCGCGCAACAGGGTGGATTTGCCGGCGCCGTTCGGGCCGATCACGGTGACCCACTCGCCGACGGCGACGGTGAGGTCGACGCCGGTCAGGATCGGCGTGCCACCGAGGTCGACGTGCAGCCCGCGCACCTCGACGGCCGGCGTGCCGGCGGCGGGTTCGTGGCTCACGTGAGCGCTCGCCGGGCGGTCCGCAGCACGAGGACGAAGAACGGGCCGCCCAGCAGGGCGGTCACCACTCCGATGGGCAGCTCGGACGGAGCGGCGGCGGTGCGGGCCACCACATCGGTCAGCGCCAGGAACGCGCCGCCGAACAGCAGTGACATCGGCAGGATCACCCGGTAGCTGGACCCGGCGAGCAGCCGGACGGTGTGCGGCACGATGATGCCGACGAAGCCGATCAGGCCGGTCGCGGAGACCGCCGCGGCGGTGCCCAGCGATGCGGCGGCGATCAACAGGTACCGGGTGCGCTGCGGGTGCAGGCCCAGACTCCTCGCCTCGTCGTCGCCGACCGCGAGGACATCCAGCTCGCGGCGGTGCAGCAGCACCACCACGGTGGTCAGCGCGGCGTACGGCAGCACCAGCAGCACGTCGTGCCAACCGGCGGTGGCGAGCCGGCCGAGCAACCAGGAGTACACCGGCTGGATGGTGTCGGCGTTGCGTTGCAGGAGGTACGTCTGCCCGGCGGAGAGGAACGCGGAGACCGCCACCCCGGCCAGGATCAGCATGGCCGGTGATCCGCGTCGCCCACCGGCCGCGCCGAGCACGTAGGTCATCGTGACGGCGAGCAGCGAACCGGCGAACGCGGCCAGCGGAATGGTCATCGGCAACCCGGAGAGCGTCCCCTGCCGGCCGGCGCCGCCGAGGGCGATCGCCGCGGTGACCGCGAGGCCGGCGCCGGCGGCCACACCGAGCAGGTACGGGTCGGCCAGCGGGTTGCGGAACACGCCCTGGTAGCAACCACCGGCGAGGGCGAGCAGACCGCCGACGAGCAGGCCCAGCACCACCCGGGGCAGGCGCAGCTCGGTGACGATCGCGATCTCACGTTCGGTCAGCCCGCTGTCGAGGTGCACCCCGGGAATCAGGTTGAGCAGCTCGGCGGCGACGCTGCCCGGGGGCAGGCTCACCGGGCCGAGCGACACCCCGACGACGAGCGCGACGAGCACCGCCACCAGGCCCGCGACCAGCCACCGCATACGCAGCCCGGCGGGCCGGGCCCCGGGCGGCAGCCCGGCGGGCCGCGCCCCGGGCGGCAGCCCGGCGGGCCGCGCCCCGGGCGGCAGCCCGGCGGGCCGGGCCGTGGACCGCAGCCCGGCGGGCCGCGCCGGAGAACGTGGCTCGGCCCGCGGGGATGGCGGTGGCGGCTCGGTCGGCTGACCGGTTGGTGCCGGATCGGACACCTGTCGCGGCCCGGTCACCGACGGACGACGGTCACGCGGGCACCTTGGCGACCGCGTCGACGATGACCCGGAGCAGGTCCACGACCCGGGGGCCCCAGCGGGAGGCGATGTCGTCGTCGAGGGCGACGACCTGGTTGTTCTTCACCGCGGTGAGGCCCGCCCAGCCACTGCGCGCCTTGACCGTGTCGGCGCTCTGCTGGCAGCACTTGGCATCGGCCAGGAAGACGAAGTCCGGGTCGGCCTTGACGATGATCTCCTGGGACAGCTGCGGGTAGCCGAAGTTCTTACCGTCCGCGTCGGCCGGGTCGGCGATGTTGGTCAGGCCGGCCTGGCTGTAGAGCGAGCCGATGAAGGTCTTGCTGGTGGCGCTGTAGAGCTCCGGGCCCAGCTCGTGGAAGTAGGTGAGCTTCTCGGCGCGCTGCGGCAGGTCCTTGACCAGCTTGGCGATGTCGTCCTTCATCCGGGTGGCGACGTCGGTGGCCTGGTCGGCGTGACCGGTCAGCGTGCCCAGCTCGGTGATCTGCCGGTACGAGTCGTCGAGCGTGACCGCCGCCGGGGTCTGGTACACCGGAATCTTCAGCTTGCCGAGCTGCTCGACGATCTTGTTGCGGTCGTCGGAGAGCACCACCAGGTCAGGGTTCTTGCCGGCGATCGCCTCGGCGTTCGGCTGGAAGGCGGAGAGGTCGGTCTTGGGCACGTCGGCCGGGTAGTTCGACTGGTCGTCGACGGCGGTCACCTGCGGGCCGGCACCGATCGCGAAGAGCATCTCGGTGGCGGTGGGCGACAGCACGACGATCTTCTCGGGGCGCTTGTCGAGGGTGAGCGCGCCGACGGTGACCGGGTAGGCGGCGGCAGCGGTGCCGGCGCTCGGCTTGTCGTCGGCCTTCTCGGCGCAGGCGCCGAGGGCGAGCGCGGCGACCGCGAGGGTCGCCGCGAAGATCCGAGGGGTACGTCTGTTCATAGGGGCCTCCTGTCGGTCGAGGAGTGTGGTGCTTCGCCGACAGGGACTTTCGTACGCCCGCCCACGAGGCGCCCTTCCTCGAGAGCGCGTTTCGCGACCGATCCGTAGGCGACCTGGCTCGTCCCCACCGACCGGTGGGGCATCACAGTTGCGGGACAGCGCCGGGATGAGCACCGGCTTCGCTGCGGACTGGTCGCTAAGACGGTAGCGCACCGCCGGGACGTGCCGGATCGATCAAGGGCCGATCAGCGTGGGTCGATCTCAGAGCGGTGGCGCACGAGGGGTTTGTCCCGGATCTGGAGGCTCAGGAGCGGGTGGTGGGGCCCCGCCGGGGCGGGACGGGGCCCCACCCGATCAGGAGGACGTGATGGTGACGTTGTCCACAGCCGCCTCCACAAGGCTGGCTCCGGACGCGTCCGCCGCCTCGACGAGCACGCGGACCGACTGGCCGGCGTACGGGGTGAGGTTGAGGTTGGCTACCGCCCAGGTTCCGTTACGGTTGCTGGCCGCTCCGGCCTGGGTGAGCAGCGCTGTGGTGCCGCCGTTGTGCACCACGCTCACCCGCAGGTAGTCCGCCGACGAGGCGTTCGAGCCGTGCGCCAGGTACCAGGCGAGTGAGAGCGTCAGCGTGCCGGACGACGGCAGTGTCACAGCCGGTGACCGGGCGCTGGTCACTCCGCCGTCCACGTCGTAGTCACCGGCCGCCGAGCCGGCGAGCCGGCCGGTGACCAGGTCGTTGGACCCGGCGTACGGGGTGAGCTGCTTGGCTCCGGAGGACGTGGTCGCCTGGGCGGCGCCCCGCTCGAACGCGCCGAGGGTGGCGGTGTCGGTGCCGGACGGGTTGATGGTCCAGCCGGTGGCGGTCTCGAAGGTGTCCGACCAGACAGTGGTGCCGCCACCGCCGCCGCAGTACTGCGCCTGCTTTCCGATGGCCCGGTACGGGCAGTCGGCGTACTCGCTGAGGAGCAGCACCGCGTCCCGGTTGCGCGAGGTCTGTGCCGGGATCACCTCGTCGGGCGGGTAGAAGCCGCCGCCGCCGGACGAGCCCGGGTACATCTCGAAGGTGTACGCCCAGATGTTGTGGGTCGCCCACATCCAGTCGAGGCTGTCTCCGTCGGTGATGTAGAGATCGCTCGACTGTTCCGGGGTGTAGCCGTTGGTGGCCGCCATCTGCTGACCGATGGTGGCGAAGGTGTTGTACTGGTCCGCGTTCATCCCGGTCGCGGTGTTCGCCGTGGTGTAGCCGTACGGCCAGAGCACCAGCTGAGAGTACGTGTGGAAGTCGATGTTGGCCTTGATCTGCTGCACACCGCCGACGACCCGGCCGTTGACGAAGTTGCGCAGCGCCTGCGTCTCGGGCGCGGAGAACGCCGACGGCCCCCGGTAGGTCTCCGACGAGGTGGTGCCGGACGAGCCGCCGCAGCATCCCCAGTTGTAGGACCAGTTGCGGTTCAGGTCGGTGCCGACGTTGGACGAGCCGCTGTTGGGCTGCCGGTTCTTGCGCCAGGACCGGTACGACCCGGTGGCGATGTCGTACTCGCTGCCGTCCGGGTTGACCGTCGGCACGATCCAGAGCTCCCGGCCGTTGACGATGTTGGTGATCCGGGAGTCGCTGCTGTAGCTGTCGGTGAAGAGATTGAGCAGGTAGATCGCCATCTCGACGGTCAGGTGCTCACGAGCGTGCTGCTGGGAGTTGAACAGGATCTCCGGCTCGTTCTCGTCGGTGCCGACGTTGTCGGAGATCTTCACGGCCATCAGGTCGCGGCCCTCGTACGACGAACCGATGCTGATCTTGCGGGCGATCGCCGGGTGGTCGGCGACGACCTGGTTCACGACGGCGGTCAGTTCCGCGTAGTCGTGGTAGTTCGAGTCGGCCGGCGGGAAGGCCAGCGCGCCGAAGTCGCCGGCGCCGCGCTCGGCGTTGGGCGGCGGGGCGAGCGGTTCCAACCGGAAGCCGAGCTTGCCGATCGCGGCGGCCTCGGCCGCGGTGGCCGAGATGTGCAGCACGCCGTGTTCGGAGTAGTCGATGGCGGCTCCGGTGCGGGCCACCGCGTTGCGGTCGGCGAGGGTCCGGGGCCCGAGCACCCGGTAGCCGGCGGCGGCCTGCTCAGCGGTGCGGTCCGGTGCCGGTCGGGCGGCGGTCGGGCCGGCGGTGACCGGGCCGGCGGCGACGGTGACGATGCCCAGCCCGGTGACGACAGCGAGCACCAGGACACGGCGGAGGGGGATGGGCGTGCGGAGGGCCATGGACTACCTCCTCGATGGGCGGGAGATCCCGCTCGGTGAGGACACTTCACCACCTGTCACATGGTCATATCAATATTGATCGTTGCGTTGGCCATCCCAGGCGGATCATCATGGCGGCAATGATTTTCCACCTATCAACACCTGGCGAAACTTCCCTCCAAGCGGAAAACTGACCAGCGACGATGCCCCCTCGACACCGCGGAGCACCCATGGCCAGACCCCGCCTGCGCGCGGCCGCCCTCGCCGGCGTCACCACGCTCACCCTGCTCACCAGCGCCACACCCGCGCTGGCGGCGCACCCGCCCGCCCCCGCCCACGACGAGCAGATCACCTACCAGGACTGGTCCGGGCCCGCCGACTGGCACCGGGGCAGCCGGGCCGGCACCCGCGTCGTGCCCGGCGCCCGATCGGGCGTCACCCTGGCCCGCCCGGCCGGCACCACCGAGTACGCGGACCCGCACACCGGCACCACCCGCACCTGGGAGTACGGCACCTGGACCTCGCCGGTGACCCGGGTCGGGTTCGACGCCACCGAACTGATCGCCTCCTGGAACGCGGAGACCCCCGCCGGCACCTGGATCCAGGTGGAGATGCAGGGCAGCTACACCAGCGGCGACCAGACCCCGTGGTACGTCCTGGGTCGCTGGGCGTCCGGCGACACCGACATCAAGCGGACCAGCGTCAACCGGCAGGGCGATCCCTGGTCGACGATCTGGACCGACACCTTCAGCATCGACGACGCCACCGCCGGAGTGTTGCTGCGGTCGTACCAGCTCAAGCTGACCCTCTACCGCGCACCCGGGCAGAGCGCCGCCCCGGTGGTCCGGATGCTGGGCGCGATGAGCAGCACAGTGCCGGACCGGTTCACCGTGGCGCCGAGCGCCGGACACATCGCCTGGGGCCGGGAACTGCCCGTGCCGCGCTACTCGCAGAACGTGCACTCCGGGCACTACCCCGAGTACGACGGCGGCGGCGAGGCGTGGTGCTCACCCACCTCGACGGAGATGGTCGTCGAGTACTGGGGTCGCAGACCGTCGGCGGCCGACACCTCCTGGGTGGACCCGACCTACCCCGACCCGACCGTCAACCACGCCGCCCGGATGACCTACGACTACGCGTACGACGGCGCGGGCAACTGGCCGTTCAACACCGCGTACGCGGCCAGCTTCCCCGGGCTGGAGGGCCGGGTGACCCGGCTGCACTCGCTGGACGAGCTGGAGCGTTTCATCGCCGCCGGCATCCCCGTCGTGACCAGCCAGTCATTCCTCGCCAGTGAGCTGGACGGGGCGAACTACGGCACCTCCGGGCACCTCTTCGTGGTGGTCGGCTTCACCGCCGACGGCGACGTGATCGTCAACGACCCGGCCTCGTCCAGCAACGACGTCGTGCGCAACGTCTACAAGCGTGCGCAGTTCGAGCAGATCTGGCTACGCACCAAGCGCACCAACGCCAGCGGCGGCGTCTCCGGCGGCTCGGGTGGCATCGCGTACCTGATCAAGCCGATCTCAAAGCCCTGGCCCAAGCGCTCCGGCTCCACCAACTGGTAACCCTCTGCCCCGCGCCCGGGATCAGCTCCGGCCGGCGGGTCACCTGCGGTTGATCATGAAGTTATTGCCCGGCCGGTCGGCGTGTCGTGGCAATAACTTCATGATCAACGCTGGGAGTCGGGGGTTTGGGTGGGGGGGTCGGGGTGGGGGGGGGGGTGTGGTCTTCGCCGGCCAGGGCGGAGCGGAGGCGTTCCTTCTCGGTGCGGCGGCGCTCGGCTGCTTCGGCGATCTCCCCGGCCATCTCGTCCCGCCAACCACGCAGCAGGAAGAAGGACAGCGCGGCGGAGAACACCAGCGCCAGCATCAGCTTCAGGAACACGTTCATGTCGACCAGCCAGAGGCCCGCCAGCACTGCGACGAACAGCCCGATCCGGCCCAGCGTGTACTTGAGCGCGGCACTCACCTGCACCACTCCGTTCTCTCCGTCGCCCGCCACTGCCGGCGGAAGGGTCGAGCCGCCCGACGGGCGGTCGCGGTCAGCCGGTCCGGCGGGCCAGCCAGCGGACACCCGGGAACCAGAGGGCCGCGTACGCCACAGTGAACGCCGCCGCCGCCAACGCCCCGGAGAGCAGCGGCGGCAACCCCGCACCCAGACCGGCGATCAGCAACCCGGCGAACACCCCGACGGCAGCGGCGACCACCGCCGCCACCACCCGGGCCGCGCCGAACTCCCAGGCCCGGAAGTCGTCCCAGAACAGCCAGGCCGGCAGGATCACCGCCAGCCAACCGTTCGTGTGCCCGAAGTCGCCGGCGCCGATCGAGGCGAACGCCCAGTCGAACAACACCAACGCGAGCACGCCGATGACCAGGCCGGCCAGGCACACCCCGAGCAGATCGCCCAGGGTACGGATGCGGCCCTCGGCGTCCCGGCGGGGAAACCCGCTCTGCGGCTCAGGTCCTCGTTGCTCGGTCATCGACTGCGAGGGTACGTGGTGGCTCAGGCCCAGACCTGCTGCGGCTCGGCGCGCCGCTCGGCCAGCGACGGGGCCTTGTCGTACTCCCGGACCACGTTGTAGCGGGTGTCCCGCTCGACGGGCTGGAAGCCGGCGTCCCAGATCAGGTGCAGCAGGTCGTCCCGGTGCATCGTGTTCGGGGTGCCGTACGAGTCGGCGTCGTGGGTGATCTTGTATTCGACGACGGAGCCGTCCAGGTCGTCCACGCCGAAGTTCAGCGAGAGCTGGGCAACCGACAGCCCGTGCATCACCCAGAAGTTCTTCAGGTGCGGCACGTTGTCGAAGAGCAGCCGGGAGACGGCGAACGTCTTCAGCGACTCGGCCGGCGAGGCCATCGTGGTGCGCGCCTGGATCCGGTTGCGGATCTTGCCGTCCGCCGAGTCGACGAAGTCGTGCTGGTAGCGCAGCGGGATGAAGACCGCGAAGCCGCCGGTCTCGTCCTGCAACTCACGCAGCCGCAGCACGTGGTCGACGCGGTGCCGGGGCTCCTCGATGTGGCCGTACAGCATCGTCGCCGGGGTCTTCATGCCCTTGCTGTGCGCCAGGGCGTGGATGCGCGACCAGTCTTCCCAGTGGCAGGCGTGGTCGACGATGTGCTGTCGGACCTCCCAGTCGAAGATCTCCGCGCCGCCACCGGTCAGCGACTCCAGACCAGCGTCCATCAGCTCGTCGAGGATCTCGTCGGCGCTCAGGCCGCTGATCTTCTCGAACCACTGCACCTCGGTCGCCGTGAAGCACTTGAGCTTGACGTTCGGCAGCGCCGCCTTCAGCTCGCGCAGCACCTTCGGGTAGTAACGCCAGGGCAGCGTGGGGTGCAGGCCGTTGACGATGTGCAACTCGGTGAGCTGCTCGTCCTCCATCTCCTTGGCCTTGCGGACCGCCTCGTCGATGCGCATCGTGTACGCGTCCTTCTCGCCCGGCTTGCGCTGGAACGAGCAGTACGCACAGGACGCCGAGCAGACGTTCGTCAGGTTGAGGTGCCGGTTGACGTTGAACATCACCCGCTCGCCGTTCAGCTCGGTGCGCTTGTGGTGCGCCAGCCGCCCCAGCCAGGTCAGGTCGTCGCTCTCGTAGAGGGCGACCCCGTCCTCCCGGGTCAGCCGCTCACCGGCGTACACCTTCGCTTCGAGCTCACGCTTGAGTCCGGCGTCCATGGCACGTCCCTTCCACCTGCGGTCCGGATCGAGCGTACGTCGCGACACCGACGGGCCCGGCGGCACGGTCGCTGGCAGCGACCCACCTCACCAGACTCTCAGCCTCCCGTAACCCGACAACACATCGACATGAGTGGCGCGGTGCGGTAGTAACAACGTGGGGCGGAACACACACACTGGTACCGTCCCGGCGGTCGCGCCCACCGAGCGCGGCGACGAGTGGTTGGACGGGGAGCGGCATGGTCTACAGCGGGCGCGGGCGACGGCAGCGACGACGGAGCCCGGTGATCTCGCCGGTCCTGCGTCCGAGGCTCTGGGCCGCCCTGCTCGGCGCGATCGCCGCAGCCGTGCTGGCCACCCCCGCGTACGCGGAGCCCGGCGTGCCGACCACAGTGCCGGACACGGGTTCGCGCCCGGCGGTCACCGGCTCGCTCCAACTGCCGGGCAGCGCGCCGGTCGCCGGCGTGCCCGCCCCTCCGGTGGTCAACATCGGCAACGGTCCGCTGGCCACCGCGATCTCCGCCGGTGAGGTCCAGGTCGGCGCGCTCGGCGAGGATTTGCTGGTGAGGCGGCAGAAACGCGTCGACGCCCAGGCGCAGCTCGACGCGGCCGGCAAGGCGCTGGCGACCGCGCAGGACGCCCTGCTCCGGGCCCAGCAGTCGGCCGACACCGCCGCCGCCGAGGCCGTCAAGGCCGCCGCCGCGCTGCCGCCGGGCGACTTCGCCCAGGACATCCGCGGGCTGAGCCGCCTCCAGGCGATCACCCGTGGCGAGAAGGTCGACGGCGGCACCACCGGCGTGGCCGGGGAGCTGTCCCGGGCCCGCGCGGGCGAGCAGGCCGCGTACCAGAAGCACAGCCAGGCCAAGGATCTGCTTGCCGCCGCCGAGGCGGAGTTCACCACCGGTGAGACGGCGCTGCGCACCGCCGAGGCGAGCCTGCTCAAGCTGCGCCGGGACAACGCCGCCGCGCTGATCGAGATCGAACGTCAGCAGGAGGCCGCCGAGCAGCAGATCGGTGCCGGCTACGTCTCCAACCAGAGCATCAGCGGCATGGCCGCGCACCCCCGGGCACTGGCCGCGGTCCGGTACGCGCTCGCCCAGCTCGGCGACCCGTACAAGTGGTCCGAGGAGGGGCCGAACCAGTTCGACTGCTCCGGCCTGATGTGGGCGGCGTACCGGTCCCCCGGCGCTGACTACTTCGACCTGCCACGGGTCTCCCGCGACCAGTACGCCGCCACCCGGGGCCGCACCGTCCCGCAGAGCGCGCTGCTCCCCGGCGACCTGCTCTTCTTCGCCTCGGGCAGCAGCTGGACGACGATCCACCACGTCGGCATGTACATCGGCAACGGCAAGATGGTGCAGGCGCCCACCACTGGCGACGTCGTCAAGATCTCGGTCGTCCGCTGGTCCCGGCTGTACGCCGCCACCCGGGTGATCGGCGCGGTGCCGGCACCGGTCGTGACCAACCCGACCCCGCCCGTGTCGACGCCGAAGCCCACCCCGTCGCCGACGAAGACCACCAAGCCGACGCCGACGCCGACGCCGACGCCGACCACCACCCCGAAGCCCACCGAGAGCGCGACGCCCACGCCGACGCCGACGCTGACGACCACCCCGACGCCCACTCCGACCAGCAGCACCACGCCGAAGCCGTCGAGCACTGCGAGCAACCCTCCGACGACCCTGCCTCCGGCAACGACCAGCGCGCCGGCCAGCACGTCTCCGCCGACCACGCCGAAGGCCAGCACGAGCGCGTCGAGCAGTAGCAGCGCGACGGGCAGCCCCAGCGCCACGGGCTGATCCGCCACGACCGGCTCCGGCTGTCCGCTCGGGAAGATCTGTGGCACCGTGACAACCAGGCACATCCGACTCGACGTCACGGGTCCGGGTGCGAGCACGGCGCGGAGGGCGGAAATGGCCGAGCAGAGAGATCCGGCGGAGACTGTCGACCCCGTGGTCGACCAGCCCGGCCCACCAGGGCCGGACACCGTCGACCAGCCCGGCCCACCGGGGCCGGACACCGCCGAGTCGGTGGCTGCCAGCGACGCCAACCCGGCTGCCACCAGCTCGACAGGCAGCGACACCAGCTCGACGGACGCCGGCTCCGCCGCCAGCGACGCCGCCCCGGCGGTCAGCGGCACGGCGGTCAGCGGCCAGGTCGGCGGTGGCACGGCAGCGGTCGTCGCTGACGACTCGACCGACGCCGATGACGACGCGGCGGCCGGCGACGAGCACCAGAGCCCGGCGGCGGCACCGGTACGCGCACGTGCCAGCGTCGTGACCGCCGGCGCTCTCCGCAGTGACCTGCCGGCCAGCGCTCCGGTCACCGCGACCACCTACCGTGCGACCGGCTCGGCCAGCCCAGCCGACGTGTCGTTGCCGGGCCAGCGAAGCGACTCCTCAGCGCCGGCCCGGGCCAGCGCCACGGTTCCGAGCAGCAGCCGGGGCACTGCCAGCGCCCTGGGCACCCCGGACCGTCGCGAGAGCGCGCCCGCCGTCTATCGAGCCGCGCCGGTGGGTGCCGAGCCGGCCCAACCTCCGACGCCGTCGACTCCGGAGCCGGAGCCGGACCCCACGCCACCCGGCCCCGGGCCGACCCAGCCGTCGCCACCGGAACCGGAGCCCGCGCCGGCCCCGGGTCCGTACCCGCCCGGTCCGGCGCCGACGCCGGGTCCCCGACCGACGCCGCCGCCCGGTCCGGTTCCACCCCTTCCGGGCCCGCCGTCCCCGCCGCCCTCGCCGATGCCGCCCATCCCCGGCCCGCCGACGCCGCCCGTCCCGAGCCCGCCGCTGCCGCCACCCGGTCCGCCGGTGCCGGCACCACCGGCCCCGCCCGGCCCGATGCCGGCACCGCCGTTTCCGCCGCCGCCCGCGATGATCGACACGCCCGGCGTACGGGCCAGCGCCTCGGTCTCCGCACCACCGGCCGGGTGGTCGTCCCCCACCGGGGCGACCCGCCCGACGTCCGGTGCCGGATGGGCCGGTGCAGCCGTCTCCGCGCCGCCGGTGGTGCCCGCACCAGCACTGCCGAGCTGGCCACCGTCCACCGCCGGGGCACCTTCGTCGACCGCGAACGCCGGAAACTCGCGTGTGACCGCGCCGCCTGGCGGCCCGCCGGCTGGCTCCGCCGGACGGGACGGCGCCCGTGGTGGGCGGCGCGACAACCGCACCGACCTGGCTGGCACCGTCTACGGCAACGGCAACGGCAACGGCGAGGGCGCCGGCTTCACCACTATCGCGATACCCGCCAACGCGGTGGAGAACTCTGGCTCGCTGACCGGGCACATCCTGGCCCAGGGGTGGTCCGACACGCCGGCCGAACGGTCCAGTAACGCCCGGGTGATGATCGTCCTGGCCGCCGCGCTGGGGCTGCTGGTGGCGATCAGTGTCATGGTCGTCCTGCTGGCCGGCGACGCCTTGGACGGTCTGGTGGGCAGCGTGCTCAACGGGTGAGCCAGCGAGCGCCGGCGATGGTGAGTCCGCCCACTACGGTCGGTCAACCGACTGGCGACTTCGCCAGACCGCCGTACACTGGTCGAGATCACTGACCCGGCGCGCGTGGTGTGCGCCCCTGGGCGATCTTGCGGGCGATCCGGCGGCACAGCCGCGGCAGGCCATCGCGAAGATGCGCCCCGCTCGAAAGGTTTTTGTTGACCACCTCTGCTGACCACAGCACCGTTACGTCCGTTTTCAACTCAGTCCCGGCGGCCGACGCCTCCCGGGAGCAGCTCGACGTCGCCCCGAGCGATGCCGGCACCCCTGCGGTAACGACCGCTCAGACCGAGACCGCCGAGACCACCGAGACCGCCGAGCCGATGAGCTTCGCCGCTCTCGGCCTTCCGGAGCAGTTGGTCCGCGCGCTGGCCCAGCAGGGCATCACCAGCCCGTTCGAGATCCAGCGGGCCACCGTTCCGGACGCGCTCGCCGGCCGCGACGTGCTGGGCCGCGGGCAGACCGGGTCGGGCAAGACGCTCGCCTTCGGTCTGCCGATGATCGCCCGGCTGGCCACCCGTAACCGGGCCCGGCCGATGCGCCCGCGCGCCCTGGTCCTGGTGCCCACCCGCGAGCTGGCCATGCAGGTCAACGACGCTCTGGTGCCATTGGGCAAGTCCGTCGGCATCTTCCTCAAGACCGCCGTCGGCGGCGTTCCGTACGACCGACAGATCGACGCGCTGCGCCGCGGCGTGGAGATCATCGTGGCCACCCCGGGCCGGCTCGGCGACCTCATCGAGCGGGGCATCTGCCAGCTCGACGACGTCGAGGTGACGGTGCTCGACGAGGCCGACCAGATGGCCGACATGGGCTTCCTGCCCGAGGTGACCGATCTGCTGGCGAAGACGCCTGCGGGCGGTCAGCGGCTGCTCTTCTCGGCCACCTTGGACGGTGACGTCGACGCGTTGGTCAAGCGGTTCATGACCGACCCGGTCACCCACTCCACGGCGCCCTCCACCGCCTCGGTGTCCACCATGGACCACCACATGCTGTTGATCCCGCCGCACGAGAAGTTCCCGGTGGCGGCCTCGATCGCCGCCCGGGACGGCCGGACCATGGTCTTCGCCCGCACGCAGCTCGGTGTGGACCGGCTGGTCGAGCAGCTCGCGGCCGTCGGCGTACGCGCCGGTGGGCTGCACGGCGGCAAGACCCAGCGGATGCGCACCAAGACGCTCGCCGAGTTCCGTGAGGGCCGGATGAACGTGCTGGTCGCCACGGACGTGGCGGCGCGAGGCATCCACGTCGACGGGGTCACCCTGGTGCTGCACGTCGACCCGCCGAAGGACCCCAAGGACTACCTGCACCGCGCGGGGCGTACCGCCCGGGCCGGCGAGTCGGGCGCGGTCGCCACGCTGGTGCTGCCCAAGCAGCGCCGTACCACCCTGGCGATGATGGAGAAGGCCGGCGTCGCGCCGGCCGAGACCCGGGTCCGGGTCGGGGACGCGGCGTTGGCCGAGCTGGTGGGCGCCCGCGAGCCCAGTGGCGTCCCGGTCCGCCTCGAGGCGGAGCCCCGGGGCTACGGCGACCGCTCCGGCGGACCGCGCCGGTTCGGCGACCGCACGGGAGGCGAGCGGCGCTACGGCGACCGGCCCACCGGCGAGCGGCGCTACGGCGACCGCCCGCAGGGCGACCGGAGCTACGGTGGACGGCCGCAGGGTGACCGGAGCTACAGCGACCGACCGCAGGGCGAGCGCCGCTTCGGTGACCGCCCGCAGGGTGACCGGAGCTACAGCGACCGACCGCAGGGTGACCGGAGCTACGGCGGCCGCCCGCAGGGCGAGCGGAGCTACAGCGACCGACCGCAGGGCGAGCGCCGCTTCGGCGACCGGCAGCACAGCGACCGACCGCAGGGTGACCGGAGCTACGGTGACCGACCGCAGGGCGAGCGGCGTTACGCCGATCGGGACACCCGGGGGTACGGCGACCGGCCGCAGGGCGAGCGCCGCTTCGGCGACCGGCCGCAGTTCGGTGACCGCGACGGTCGGGGCGACCGACCGACCGGCGAGCGGCGCTTCGGCGACCGGCCGCAGGGTGAACGGCGCTTCGGCGACCGGGATGCTCGGGGTGGGTTCCGCCCGGAGAGCCGGGTACGGGACGACCGGCCCCGCGACGACCGGCCCCGCGAGGACCGCCCGCGTGACGACCGGCGCGGTTTCGGCGGGCGACCGGCAGCTCGTACCTACTGATTGATCCACCGAACGCCGTCGTGAAGCCCAGGCTTCGCGGCGGCGTTCGCGCATGCCCTGCCGATACCGAACGGGTCGCGTAACGTCCGGCTCATGCCGACCATGCCTAAGTCGATCTTCTGGTCCCGGACGGACACCGCCGGCAGCGAGCAGGTTCTACTCGACGACGGCCACGGGTTGGCGGCCCGGGGCACTCTGCTCGCCGTGGACCCGATCCCGTGGACCGCCCGCTATCAGCTGACCACCACGCCGGACTGGGCCACCACCCGCGTCGAGGTCGAGGCAGAGGGTCTCGGCTGGCTGCGCCGGGTGACCCTGGATCGGGCCGCCGGCCGCTGGCGGGTGACCACCGCCGAGCAGGGCGACCTGGACGCCGCCCTGGTCGCGGCCGGTCATCCCCGGGCCGGCCTGCCGGGTACGGACGACCCGGACCGGCTGGCCGACGCGCTCGACGTCGACCTGAGCGGTTCGCCGCTGTTCAACACCCTGCCGGTCCACCGGCTCCGGATGGCGGCGGAGCCGGCCGATGTGGCGCACCGGATCACAGTTGCCTGGGTGCTGCTGCCCGGCCTGGAGGTGGTGCCGGCCGAGCAGATCTACACCGGGCGCGGGCCCGGTCGGGTGCGCTTCGCCAGCGGCACCTTCACAGCCGACATCGATCTGGACGACAGCGGCTACGTGGTGCGCTACCCCGGGCTGGCCGAACGGATCGATCCGCGCTGATCAGCATCGTGGCGGGGCCAGTGGCTCAGCCGCCCGGGGGGCCGGGATCCGCTGACCGCTTCAGGCGGGCCAGGTCCCGCTGGCCAGGAAGCGTTCGATGGTGGCCAGGTGCGGAGCCAGGTCGAGGCCCTGGGCGGCCACCCAGTCGTCGGCGTAGTACGTGTCGGCGTACCGGTCGCCCGGGTCGCAGATCAGGGTGACCACCGAACCGGTCCGACGCTCGGCGAGCATCGCGGCGATCAGTCCGAACGCGCCCCACAGGTTGGTGCCGGTGGACCCGCCCACCCGGCGGCCGAGCAGGGCCGAGCCGGCGCGCATGGCGGCCAGGGACGCCGCGTCCGGCACCTGGACCATCCGGTCCACCACCGAGGGCAGGAACGACGCCTCCACCGTGGGCCGGCCGATCCCCTCGATGCGGGAGCCCTTCCCGGTGCGTACCGACCAGTCGGCGGCCAGCCAGGCCGGGTAGAACGCCGAGTTCTCCGGGTCGACGACGCAGAGCTTGGTGGCGAGCCGGCGGTACCGGGCGTAGCGGCCGATGGTCGCGCTGGTGCCCCCGGTGCCGGCGCCCACCACGACCCAGGCGGGGATCGGGTGCCGCTCCAGCTCCAACTGCGCGTAGATCGACTCGGCGATGTTGTTGTTGCCCCGCCAGTCGGTCGCCCGCTCGGCGTAGGTGAACTGGTCCATGAAGTGCCCGCCGGAGTCCTCGGCGAGCCACCGGGCCTCGACCACCACGCTCGCCGGGTCGTCGACCAGGTGGCACCGGCCGCCCTGGAACTCGATCTGCGTGATCTTCTCGGGCGAGGTGGAGGCGGGCATCACCGCGATGAACGGCAGGCCCAGCATCCGGGCGAAGTACGCCTCGGAGACCGCCGTGGAACCCGACGACGCCTCGACGATCGTGGTGCGCGGCCCGATCCAGCCGTTGCAGAGCCCGTAAAGGAACAGTGAACGGGCCAGCCGGTGCTTCAGCGAGCCGGTGGGGTGTGACGACTCGTCCTTGAGGTAGAGGTCGATCCCCCATTCCCTGGGCAGCGGGAACGGCAGCAGGTGGGTGTCGGCGGACCGGTTGGCGTCTGCCTCGACGGCGGCGATCGCCTCGGTCACCCAGGTTCGGCTGGATTCGTCGCACCGGTCGAGATGAGTCACGCTCGGAAACCTAGCAAGCGGGCCAGCGGTGGTCAGCGCGGGTCCGGCGGCGTTGACCTGCGGCGTTGGCGGCGCTGACCGGCGCGGCCGGCGGCCCGGACGATCGGGGTGAGTGCGACGGCCAGCCTGGGCAGTGCGTCCAACAGGCGCACCTGCGCTCCCCGCCAGCGGGGCAGGCTGACCACCGGACGTGGCCGGCGGGCCAGCCGGACGGCCCGCGCCGCCACCTGCTGCGCGGTCAGCATCGATCCGGTGAACGAGGCCACCGCCCCCGGGTCGTCCAGCCGGTCGTGCAGCATCGGGGTCCAGATGCCGTCCGGGCAGAGGCAGGAGACGTGCACCCGCCGGTACCCGGCCATCCGCAGGTCGGACAGGGTGCCGAGGCTGAAGGCCAGCAGAGCGTGCTTGCTGGCCGCGTACACCGTCTCGCCGGGCGCGGCGATCAGCCCGGCCAGCGAGACGACGTTGAGCACGTGGCCGTGGCCCTGGACGCGCATCACGGTCAGCGCGGCGAGGGTGCCGTTCATGGCCCCGTGGGTGTTCACGTCGAGCAGCCGACGGCGGGTCGCGGCGTCGTGCTCCCACGACGCACCGGTCACCAGGATGCCGGCGTTGTTGACCCAGAGGGCGAGGTCACCCCGGCCTGCCGCGGTCGCGGCGACGGCGGCGCAGGCGGCCTCGTCCCGGACGTCCAGGGCGGCCGACCAGCCGCCGAGCGGCGCGGCGGCGCTCTGGACCGCCACCGGGTCGAGGTCGGTGAGCAGCACCGACCAACCGTCGGTGTGCAGCGCGGTGGCGATGGCACGGCCCAGGCCGCCGGCAGCGCCGGTCACCACGGCCACGGGGCGCGCAGGCTGGGTCATCGGCGCACGCTACCGCTGGCCGCCCGGGCGACACCAGGGGTACGCGGCGGTCAGGCCGCGGGCGGGCCGACCGGCTGGGGGCGGTTCTCCCACTTCGTGGAGAGCGCGATGGCGGTACGGGTGGAGGCCACCCCCGGCGTCCGGTTCAACCGCACGATCAACTGCTCCAGCTCGGCGATCGTGCCGACCCGCGCCTTGAGCAGGAACGACTCCACGCCGGCCATGAAGTAGCAGGACTCGATCTCGGGCAGCACCCGCAGCGACTCCAGCATGTCGTCGCTGTCGGCACCGGAGTCCTCGACGATGCCGATCAGCGCCGTGACACCCAACCCGATCGACTCCGGGGCAACATCCGCGCGGTAACCCCGGACGACGCCGCTGCTCTCCAGCTTGCCGACCCGCTCGTGCACGGCCGGCGCCGAGAGACCCACCTGACGGGCCAACTCGGCGTACGAGAGGCGGGCGTTGCCGCGCAGCAGGTCGACGAGGCTCAGGTCGATGGCATCCACAGAGAGTCACCTTAACCGCTGACGCGTAACGTGCGGCCTTCGGCACCCGTTGGACTGAGCGGTGAGTCACTGTTCATAAACCACCGGTCAGGGTCGAGGTAGCACCAGTAACATTACTAACTCCCCACTCAGTGCATTTTTCGCGTTTGGGCGGACAGGCCATGTCCCTGGTGCTGTAATTGCCATACGTCCCTCATGACGGCTCTGGGCTACGCACCAGCCGGGGGCAGTGTGTTCAGCCGGGGGCTTCGTCGACGCGAGGAGGGGGCTGTGGACACTGGAGATCGCCTGCTGACACCGGGTGAGGTCGCCGCGCTGTTTCGGGTAGACCCGAAAACTGTGACGAGATGGGCGGCGGCCGGCCGGATAGGAAGCATCCGGACTCCAGGCGGGCATCGCCGGTTTCGGGAATCCGAGGTGCGAGCCCTGCTTGAGGGGGAGGGCATGCTGGACGAAGTGGATGAGGTCGGTAAGCCACGCAATGTGGGGCCGGCAGCATCCACGGGGCCGGGTCCGGCCAACGCCGGCATGTACTGAACTGGTGCGGACAACGCCACGCGGACCGGACACCAGTCCGGTCCGCGTCCCGCTTCGGCCAACCGCCGGGCGGCAGCACCGCTCGTGCTGAGCAGCACAACAATGCACAGCGCGAGCGGGACGGCACAGCGCGAGCGGGACGGCGCAGCGCGAGCGGGACGGCGCAGCACGCGCGGGACGGCTCAGCTCCGGGCCGCGCCGAGCTGGCCGGACCACCGCCGGAACAGGGTGTGCGGGACGCCGAGCGCGTCCAGCACCTTGCCGGCCACGAAGTCGACCAGTTGCTGCGCGCTGGCCGCCGCCCCGGCGCCGTAGAAGCCGGGGCTGGCCGGCAGCACCACCGCGCCCGCGTCGTGCAGGGCGATGAGGTGCTCCAGGTGGCTGCGGGTCACCGGTGTCTCCCGGGGGACCAGCACCACGGGACGGCGTTCCTTGAGGTTGACCTCGGCGGCGCGCTGCAACAGGTCCTTCGAGAGCCCGATCGCGATGCCCGCGCAGGCGGCAGTGCTGGCCGGGACCACTGCCATTCCGCGTACCCGGTAGGAGCCGCTGCTCGGCCCGGCGGCCAGGTCGCCGGCCGGCCAGTGCCGCACATCCGCCGCGGTCAGGTCCCGATCCAGCCAGGCGGCGAGGTCTTCGGCCCAGTGCCCGTCACGGAAGGGGCGGCCGGTCTCGTCGAGCACTGTGAGTCGTGCCGCCCGGGACACGATCAGGTCCACCGGCTCGCCCGCGTCGAGCAGTCCGCCGATGACGGCCGCCGCGTACGGCGTGCCGGAGGCACCGGAGACCCCGACCACCCATGGTTCCCGCATGCCCCCAGCCTGCCTGGTCCGGCCGGGCGCCGTGCCGTGGCCCCCGCCCTCGCCCGTCCGCCGTCCTCCCGGCCCACGACGGACATCATCGACAGCCGATTTCTGACATGCTCGGCTGGGGGAAACCTCTGTGCAGCAACCGGAGGGACGGTACGACCGATGACGGTGGCGGCAGCCCGCACACTACGTGCCGAATGTCCCCTTCCCTCGCGGTGCTCGCCGCATGCCGAGGAGACCCAGGAGTGGCTGGCGGGCTGGGTGCGCCGTTTCGACCTGCCGCTGGACGACGACGAGCTGTGTCGGCTGGACGCCGGTCGCATCGCCTGGTATGCGGGTCGGCTCTACCCTGACGCCGGCGCCGCCGATCTGCGTACGGTCGCCGCTCTCTGGACCTGGTTCTTCCTGCTCGACGACGCCTGCGACGGACCGCACGGTGCGAGCGGCGCGGACGTCGCTGCCCTGCGGGACGGCGTGCTCCAGGTGCTGCGCCACGGCCCCGGCGCCCGCACGGCGGGGTTTCGGGGACCGCTGCGCCGGATGCTCGCGGACGCGTGGCAGGCGCCGCGTGCCCGGATGCCCCCGTCCTGGCAGCAGCGCTTCGCCGACGCGGTCGCCCACCACCTGGAAGGCGACCGTACGGAGGCGGAGAACAAGACCAGGAGCCACTTCCCCACTGTCGCCGAATACGTTGCGCTGCGCCGGGCGACCTCGGCGGCGTACGTGTCGTACACCATGATCGAGTTCGTCACCGGTCACGCGCTGCCAGACCCCGTCTACCACCACCCGGCGCTACGGGCACTGGCGGCAACCGGCAACGACCTGCTCTCCTGGTTCAACGACCTGGTGTCGTTGGAGAAGGACCGCGTCATCTCAGGCGGGCACAACCTGGTGCTGGCCATCGCGAGGGAGCAGCGCCTGCCGGACGAGCGGGCAGTGGAAGCGGCGGTGGATCGCTGGCGCATGGCGATGGGGCGGTTCATGGAGCTGCGGGCCACGATCCCGTCCTTCGGCCCGGAACTGGATCCGGCGGTGGCCGCGCACGTTGAGGGGGTCGCCCGCTCGGTGCGCGGCACGATCGACTGGTCGCTGGAGAGCGATCGATATTCGGCGTCCTGGAGCTGATCCCCCCGGGGGGGGTGGGCTACCGGGTCAATGGGTCCGCCGGTGACGGTCGGCGAGGGTGTTGAGCAGGGCGGCGGCGGTGCCGGCGTCGGCCACCGTGACGACGATCGAACGCTCGCCGGTCCGCTCGACGAGCAGACCCTCGCCGGGAAACGCCGACGGCGGCGGTGCCGAGCGCACCGCCGCCGTCGGCCGCCGCCACAGCGGCCAGGACTAGCCGCTCAGGCCGAGCCGCACCACAAGATCGAGCAGGGCGAACACGAACAGCGCGATGCCGACGAACCCGTTGGCGGTGAAGAACGCCCGGTTGACCTTGCTCAGGTCGGTCGGCGTGACCACCAGGTGCTGGTAGCCGAACGCGACAGCGGTCAACGCCAGCCCGATCCACCAGAGCCAGCCGAAACCGATCAGCGCGCCGAACCAGACGAACAACCCGAAGGTCACCACGTGCGCGACAGTGGAGGCGTGCAGGGCGAAGCGCCGACCGTACCGGGCCGGCACGCTGTGCACGCCGATCTCCTGGTCGATCTCGGAATCCTGACAGGCGTAGATCAGGTCGAAGCCGCCGATCCACAGCCCGACCCCCACGCCGAGCAGCCAGGCCGGCCAGGAGCCGTCCAGGGTACCGGTGACCGCGAGCCAGGCGCCGACCGGGCCGACCGCCTGGGCGATCCCGAGGATGGCGTGCGGCCAGTTGGTGAACCGCTTGGCGTAGGGGTAGACGACCAGTGGCACCACGGCCAGCGGCGCGAGCACCAGGCAGAGCGGGTTGAGCAGAGCCGCTGCGGCGAGGAAGACCACCAGCGCGACGGCCGCGCCGGTCCAGGCCGTCCGCACGCTCACCGCTCCGGTGACCAGTTCCCGGCCGGCGGTACGCGGGTTCCGCGCGTCGATCTTGCGATCGAGGATCCGGTTGGCGGCCATCGCGAACGTCCGCGCCCCGACCATCGCCACGGTGATCAGCAGCAGGTCCCACCAGCGCACGCGCCCACCGTTGACCTGCATGGCGCTCAGCGCCGACAGGTACGCGAAGGGCAGCGCGAACACCGAGTGCTCGATCGCCACGAGCTTGAGGAAGGACTTGACCCGGCCCGGCTTCTCGGCCGGTGCGTCGAGAACGGCCATCAGATTCCGTACTCCTTCCAGCGCTTGTCGACCAGGGACGTGACCTCGGGACTCATGCTCATCCCCTCCGGCCAGCCGCGGGTGTAGCCCTCGGTGGGCAGCTTGCGGGTCGCGTCGACGCCGGCCTTGCCACCCCAGAACTGCTGGTACGAAGCGTGGTCGAGGTGATCGACGGGCCCTTCGGTGAGCAGCAGGTCGCGGCCGTAGTCGACGTTGCCGAAGGCGCGGAAGGCCACCTCGTTGTAGTCGTGCACGTCGCAGTCCTCGTCGACGATCACGATCAGCTTGGTCAGCGACATCATGTGCGCGCCCCAGATCGCGTTCATCACCTTCTGCGCGTGCTTCGGGTAGCGCTTACGGATCGACACGATCGCGCAGTTGTGGAAGACCCCGGCGGCGGGCAGGTTGTAATCGACGATGTCCGGGATCAGGAAGCGCAGCAGTGGTGCGAAGATCCGCTCGGTGGCCTTGCCGAGGCCGTGGTCCTCCTGCGGCGGCTGCGACGTGACGATCGAGTGGTAGACGGGGTTGCGCTGCATGGTCATCGCTTCGATGTGCATCACCGGGAACGGCTCGACCGGCGTGTAGAAGCCGGTGTGGTCGCCGAACGGGCCCTCCGGCAGTCGCTCGCCCGGCTCGATGTAACCCTCCAGCACGATCTGCGCGTGCGCCGGCACCTGCAGCGGCACGGTCAGGCAGTCGACCATCTCCACCCGCTCGCCGCTCAGGAAACCGGCGAACAGGTACTCGTCGATGTCCGCAGGCAGTGGCGCGCTGGCCGAGTAGGCGACCGCGGGGTCGGCACCGATGGCGATCGCGACCGGCAGGCGCTGCCCGAGCCGCTCGGCGACCGCGTGGTGCGCCGTGGAGTTCTTGTGGATCTGCCAGTGCATACCGATGGTGTTGTGCGAGTGCTGCTGCAGGCGGTAGAGCCCGAGGTTGCGCTTGCCCGTCTCGGGGTGCTTGGTGTGGGTCAGCCCGAAGTTGTGGAAGATCCCGCCGTCGCCCGGCCAGACCTGCAGCCCGGGCAACCGATTGAGGTCGACGTCGTCGCCGCGGTAGACCACCTGCTGGCAGGGGGCCGTCTTGACCTTCTTCGGCGGCATGGACTTGAGCTGCATGACCTTGCCGAGCCCGCCCATCATGCCCGAGAAGCCCTGCGGCAGTTCCGGCTTGAGCATCTCGCCGATCCGCGCGCCGATCTCGTCGAGGTTCTCCACCCCGAGGGCCATCGCCATCCGCTTCTCGGTGCCGAACAGGTTGATCGCCACCGGCATCTCGCCCCGGGTCGGACGCTCAAAGAGCAGCGCCGGGCCGCCGGCCCGCACCGTGCGGGTGACCACCTCGCTGATCTCCAGGGTCGGATCGACCGGGACGTCGACCCGGCGCAACTCCCCCGCGCGCTCCAGCGCCGCGAGGAAGTCCTTGAGATCGGTGTACGGGAAGCCACGAGCCGCCATGTCACCCAGTCTCCCGCACGGGCTCCCGAACGGCCCAAGCCGGGTGCTGTGACGCTCGCGATCGCCCCCTGATCGACTCGGCTTTCAGGAAGTCGCGGTGTCCCAGGCCGCCGGACACCGCGACTTCAAGGAAGGCGAGTGGATCAACCGGCAGAACCCGAACCTCGCGGGCATGGCGGGCGGTTGAGCGGGTAGCCGGGCAGACGGACAGCGGGCGGAGGCGGCGATGGGCGTGGAACGGGTCCCGGCGGGGTTCACCGAGCAGCGGGCTCGGGTCGGCCAGATCACCATGAACTACGTCCGTGGCGGCGCCGGCCCGCCGCTGGTGCTGCTGCACGGGTACCCGCAGTGCTGGTACATGTGGCGGCACCTGCTGCCCGAGTTGGGGCGCTCCTTCGACGTGGTAGCGCCCGACCTGCGCGGCTTCGGGGGCAGCGACGCCCCGGACGGCGGGTACGACAAGAAGACGGTCGCCGCCGACCTGCACGGACTACTCGACCAGCTCGGCCTGGTCAGTGACCTTCGACTGGTCGGGCACGACCTGGGGACCATGGTGGCGTACGCGTACGCCGCCGCCCATCCGCAGCGGGTGAGCCGGCTGGCGCTCACCGAGGCGCCGATCCCCGACGAGAGCATCTACACGTTCCCCGCGCTCACCTCGGCCGGGCCCGGGGTGTGGAACTTCGGCTACTTCTCCCTCGGCAACGGGCTTCCGGAGGCGCTGGTCGACGGGCGGGAGTCGCTCTGGGTGGACAGGTTCACCGACGCGCTGATGGTGCGCAAGGGCAGCATCAGCGCGCCCGACATCGAGGAGTTCGCCAGCCATCTGCGCGACCCGGCACATCTGCGGGCCAGCTTCGCCTACTTCCGGGCGTTCGAGCAGGACATCGCGGACAACGCTGCGTACCGGGGCACGAAGCTGACCATGCCGGTGCTGGCCGTCGGGGCGGCGGCCAGCCTCGGTGGGCAGGTCGCCGAGCAGGTCCGCCGGTACGCCGACACGGTGCGCGGCGAGGTGATCGAGGACTGCGGGCACTGGCTGTACGAGGAGCGTCCGGACGAGATGCTCGCCCTGTTGCGGGACTTCCTTGAGACGGCCTGAGCAGGGCCCGCAGGTGTCAGCAGTCAGGCGGCGGGCGTCCAGGCGTGGGCGGCCAGTGGCGGGTCGAGCGGTGCCCGGGTGAGCCGGTTGGCAAAGGTGGACATGGTGTACGCGCCGACGCCCAGCACCACGTCCAGCGCGTGCCGGGGCTGGTAGCCGGCGGCCAGGAAGTCGTCCAGTTCGTCGTCCGGCACTGCGCCCCGGTGGTCGAGCACGGCCAGTGTGAACCGGCGCAGCGCCTCCAGGCGTGGGTCGGGCAGCGCCGAGCCGGCACGCAGCGCGGTGATCAGTTCGGCGGTCGCGCCGAGTTGGGTGAGCTTGCCGCTGTGCAGGGCGACGCAAAAATGGCATTCGTGACTGGTGGAGATCGCCAGGATGACAACCTCCCGCTCCAGCGGGGCGAGGTCGGTCTGCTCGAAGCCCGCGCTGGCGGTGAGGAAGCCGGTGAGCAACTGCGGCGAGTCGGCTATCAGCGCCACCGCGCTGGGCAGCCAGCCGAACCGGCCGTGTACGCCCTTGATGGCTCGTCGGGCGGCGGCGGGCGCGGTCTCGGCGGTGTGAGCGGTGAAGACGGACATGGCTGCCTACTTTCCCGAGCTTGGATCGGACGACGTAAGATGGTCAACGTGGTTGATGAAATAGTAAACGTGGTTGTCGAAGATGGCAACCGCTGATCCCGCGCGCCCCGGCTTCGCGCTGCCGCTGTTGCTGCTGGCCGGCTTCCGGACGCTGATCGACGACCTGCACGCCGAGCTGGCCCGGGAGGGGCATCCGGAGCTGCGACCGCTGCACGGGTTCGTGCTCCAGGCGGTCGGCGCGGAGGGCACCACCGCCACCGAGCTGGGCCAGCGACTGGGCATCTCCAAACAGGCCGCCGGCAAGACCGTCGACCGGTTGGTGGCCGTCGGCTACCTGGAGCGGGCCGACGACCCCACCGACGCCCGACGGCGGCTGGTCCGGGTGACCCCGCGCGGCGCCGACGGGCTACGCCGCTCGGCCGAGATCTTCGACCGGCTGCGTGCACAGTGGGCAGACACGCTCGGCCCGGAACGGGTCACCGCGATGGAAGACGACCTCGGCACGATGGCCTCGGCCAACTGGTTCCGGCTCGACGTGCCCGGCTGGTTCGGCGGCTGATCGCGGGCCGCCGGCCGACCGGTCCAACGGCTGACCGCGGATTGCCGGCCGACCGGTTCGGCGGCTGATCGCGGATTGCCGGCCGGCTGTTTCAGCGGCTGACCGCGACTGCCGGCCGGCTGGTTGAGGGGCTGATCGCGGCTACCGGCCGACCGGTTCAGCGGACGGTCATTGGGTGCGGGCCAGCTCGACGAAGGCCCGCCACGCGGCCGGGGTGAAGGTCAGCAGGCCGCCGTCGCGGTCCTTGGAATCGCGGACGTGCACCCGGCCGGCCAGGTTGTCGGCGACCTCGACGCACGCACCGCTGTTGTTGCCGCTCCGGGTGGACTTGCGCCAGCGGGCTCCGGTCAGATCCATGGCTTCACGATCTCCTCGAGCAGGTCGATCGACTGCTGCCGGGGCAGCGCGTCACTGCGCAGACTCTCCCACCTTCCGAGCAGGGTCGCCACCTCGAAGATGTCGTCCACGGCGGTGCCACCGGTCTGGTTGTCGAGGAAGCCGAGCCAACTGCCGTCGGCGGTGCGGCCGAGGATGAACGGCCCGAAGAGGCCGGCGTGCAGACCCACACCCTGCGGCAGCACGTGCACCCTGATGTGCGGGCGGCGGGCGCACGCCACCAGGTGCCGCAACTGGTCGGCCAGCACCCCGGCGCAGCCCTCCGCGAAGCGCTGCAACGCGGCCTCGTCGATCACAGCGGTGAGCTGCGGCGGGTGGTCCCGGTCGAGGATCGTCTGCCGCTCCAGCCGGGCCGCCACCAACTCCTCCACCCGGTCTGCGGTCAGCCCCAGGTCGAGCCGGAACACCGCCCGGGCGTAGTCGGCGGTCTGCAACAGCCCGGGAATCATCGTCGCCTCGAAGCAGCGCAGCTGTGTGGCGACCCGCTCGACCTCCAGCCACGGACGGAACCAGACCGGCTCGCCGTCGCGCCGGCCCAGGTCGCGGAGCGAGGTCAGCAAGCCACCGGTGTCGAGCACCTCGTCGGCCCGCTTCAGGTACGCCTCGTTGGGTGCCGTCTGCCCCAGCTCGACGGCCGACACCGTGGACGGCGAGTAGTGCGCCCGTTTGCCGTACTCCTCCTGAGTCAGCCCGGCCGCGAGCCGGGACCGCCGGAGCTGCTCCCGGATCAGCGCCGCCGTTGACACCACTGTGGTCACCGCACCCACCTTCCGCCGCGATCGGTGGGTCACCCGACCCACCTGCCGCACGGTAGCGAGCGCTGAACGCTGTGTCATCACATGACGCGGATATCGGGGGGTTGGGCGGCTCAGCCCGAGCCGGGTCAAGCCTGGCGGACACATCTCACCCCCGGTGGCGGATCGGCGGGACGCGGGGGCAGGGTGGATCCATGTCTGACGCCTTCGTCGTTGGTGACCCGGACGGGCTGTCTCCTCTGCTGGTCGCGCTTCGCGACGCCATCGCCCGGGAGCTGCACGCCCAACTGGCGCTGCGCGGCGAACGGATCGAGCTGGTTGACCTGCCGGAGGTGTCGTACCAGGTCACTCTGCGCGTGGACGAGACCCTGCGCAGCACCCGCAGCCGTCGATATCCTCCCCTGCGGCCCGGTCGCCCTCAGTCGCCCGAATAGAGCCGCGACGGGTCGACAAGGACGACATCGGGACGCTGACCTGCCGCGTGCCGAAGTTCGTCGGTGAAGCCCGCGGCGCTTGCCAGCAGCAACCGGGCGTCCCGCGCGTCCAGGCCGGGACGCGCGGCGAGCAGGTCACGTGCCCGGCCCAGTCGATCCAACTCGGCCCGACCCAGCGTGCGACCCCACTTGATCTCGCCGATGGCGAGCAGCGGCCGAGGGCCGTCGCCGAACGGTGGCTCCCCGAATGCAACCAGGTCGAGTTCCAGGCTGGTGCGAGTGGAGGGATCGCTGAGGACGGCCGCGCTGGCCTCCGCGACGACACCGCCGAACGTCTCCGGCGTGGCGAAGCGCAGAGCCCACTGCCGAACGATCTCCTCGAATGCCGGACCCAGCACCCCGCTTGAGTACCGGCGGTTGGAACGCCTCCAGACGTCCGTGCCACGCCGTTGCTCCAAGGCCGTCCAGGAGGGCCGCATGACCGCCTGATAGAAGGTGATCAGGGGTTCGGCGATGCGGTAACGGCTACGCCCGCTACGGAGCGGATCGGGCTCGCGGATGAGGAGGCCGGCGTCCTCAAGGACGGTGAGCGGGTGCTGGAGGTCGGTGGCCTTCCGTCCGATGTACCCGGCGATCCCCCCTCGGGTGCCGTTGCCTTCGGCGACCGCAGACAGTACGGAATGGTAGAGCGCGGTGTCCCGCAGGTCGGGATCCTCGGCGAGCAGATAGCGAGCCTCGCGGAACAACGGGCGGGCTGGATTCAGCACCGCGCGCACTACCCAATCGTCAAAATCGTCTGGCCCGTCGGGTACATCGTCCTGGACGTACTCCCGTCGGTAGGCCGGTGTGCCTCCGACGATGGCGAACACGCGGGCGGCGAGTGAAGGGTCATCGATCCCCCAGAATTTTGCGGCTGCCCGGTAGTCCAGCGGTGGCACGGGCAGTTCCAGCCCGGCCCGTCCGCGCAGCGGAGCCGAACCGGCAAGCAGGCCACCGCTTCACTGCCACCCCTACAGAATGTAGAACTACGCTTCTAAGAAGTGTAGTTCTACATTCTGTCAACTGTGGTTCAGTCCAGCCCGCCGTACGAGTGCAGGCCGGTGAAGAAGATGTTCACGCCGAACAGGTTCATCAGCACGGTGAGGAAGCCGAGCACCGCGATCCAGGTGGCCACGTTGCGCTTCACGCTGGGCGTCGCGCGGGCGTGCAGGTAGCCGGCGTAGACCACCCAGGAGATGAACGCCCAGGTCTCCTTCGGGTCCCAGCCCCACGGCCGACCCCAGGCCGCCTCGGCCCAGATGGCACCGGCGATCACCGCGAAGGTGAAGATCGGGAACGCGAAGGCGTGCAGCGCGAAGGTCAGCCGCTCCAGGCCGGCCGCACCGGGCAGCCGCTTCGCCAGGATGTACGGGAAACTCCGCTTGCCCTGCTCGTACCCGCTGCGCATCAGGAAGCCGACCGCCGGCACCACGCCGAGCAGGAAGATGCCGGACGCGAAGACGATCGTCGAGACGTGGATGATGAACCAGTACGAGTTCAGCGCCGGGACCAGCGGCACGATCGGCACGTACAGCACCAGCTCGGCGGTGGCGACCAGCAACACCATCACCAGGGTGAGGAAGAGCCCGAGCTTGCGCAGCGACGGCCGCTTCCAGAGCACCACCAGCCAGGCGGCCACCCCGATGAACGTCACGGTGAGCACGAACTCGTACATGTTGCCCCACGGCATCCGGTCCGCGGCGAGCCCACGGGTGACCAGTGCCCCCAGGTGCAGCGCGGCGGCCACCGCGGTGGCACCCACCCCGATCAGGCCCGCGAGCCGCGCCCGCCCGGCCGAGCGGTCGACCGTCGGTGGCGAAGGGACCGGCGCGGACGGCGTCGGGACGCCACCGGCACCTACCAACTCGCGCACCGGAGCCGCCGTGGCGACCCGGGTACGGGCGTTGCCCAGCGCGTACTCGACGGCGTGGCCGATCATCGCGACCAGGTACGCCAGGATCGCGAATGTCACCAGATTGTCGGAGAGTGCGGACATCACTCGGCTCCTTCTCGCACGCCGGCCCGGTCAGCGGAGTCAGCGCCAGCACCAGCCCGGTCGGCACCGCTGACGGCGGCGACCAGCTGGGTGAACTCGTCGGCGAACCCTGGATAGTCGGTGCGTGGCAACCCACCGACCTCCATCAAGCTACTACCGCTCGTCGGAGATCCGTCCCCGGGGTCGGCCGGCGCCACCCGGAAGAACACCCGGCGGCGCTTTCCGAACAGCGAACCCATCAGCCCGATCAGCAGGACGCCGCAGCTGACCAGCAGCATCGTCGAGCCGGGGTCGTGCCGGACGGAGAGGGTGACGTACCGCTCGGTGCCCAGGAACTCGACTGTCGTGCCGTCGTCCAGCTTCCAGGTCTCGCCCTTGCGGAGCAGTTTGGTGCCGACCTCCTTGACCTTGCCGGCCCGCACCTGCCGCTGGTCGAGCTGGTAGACCGAGCCGGGGATGCCGGCGTCCAGGCCGAGGTTGCCGCGGTAGGCGACCAGGTTCAGCGCAGGGTTGCGCTCGGTCGGGTACTGCGAGCGGACGAACGGCGCCTGCTCGGGCGCGGTGGGCAGGTAGATGCCGGTGAACGCCATCTGGAGATCCGGTGCGCGCTGGCCGGTCGCCGGGTCGACGTTCGCGTCCGGGAAGGCCGCCAGCCCCTCGCTGGTCAGGCCCATGTCGCCGGTGGTCAGGAACGGCTCGTCACTGATCTGGCTGTTGCCGAACCGGTCGGTGTAACGGATCACCGGGGCGTACCCGTGGCCGAGCAGGTAGACGCTCGCGTCGTTCAGCCGCAGCGGCGAGTTCACCGAGAAGTCGGCGCTGCGGGTCGGCTCGTCCGGACCGTTGACTGTCACCCTGGCGTTGAAGAACTCCGGCTGGCCGGACGCCAGGAACCGGGCCTGGAAGTCGTCCAGCCGCAGGCAGAAGCCGGGCAGGTCGGCGCTGTCCACCTGGGGGCCGAGCTTCGCCTCGGCGTACTGCTGGCGGGTGTTGCAGAACGCGTTGTCCGCGCCGGCCACCAGCAGCCGGTTGCCGCTCCAGCCGTACCAGGAACCGAGCGCCACCCCGATCAGCACAGCGATCAGCGAGGTGTGGAACAGCAGGTTGCCGGTCTCCTTGAGGTAGCCCTTCTCGGCGGAGACCTCGTCGCCGCGCACCTCGACGCGCCAGCGCCGCTTGCGCAGCACCTCCGCGATCGCCGCCGCCCCACCGGGCGGGGCGGGCAGCACTGTGTGCTGCGGCAGCCGGGCCATCCGCTTCGGCGCGGCCGGCGGACGGGACCGCAGCGTGCGGACGTGGTCGCGCAGTCGGGGCGTGATGCAGCCGATCAGGGAGGTGAACAGCAGCAGGTAGATCGCGGAGAACCAGACCGACCCGAAGACCTCGAACGCGCCGATCCGGTCCAGTCGGGGGGCCCAGTCGGGGTGGTCGACGAAGTACTCGTTGACCTTCTCCGGGCTGATTCCGCGCTGCGGCAGCACCGAGCCGGGAATGGCGGCGATCGCGAGCAGGAAGAGCAGGATCAGCGCCGTACGCATGCTGGTGAGCTGCCGCCACGAGTTGCGCAGCAGGGCCAGCAGCCGGTTCGGCCGGCGGCGTGGCGCGGGCGCCGCGGTCTCCGGTCGGTCGTCGACGACCGTCATCAGATGCTCACCTCGCCCACCCCGACGGTGGTCTGCAGCCAGATCACGAAGCTCTGCCATCCGCCGGTGACCAGGGCCAGACCGATCAGGATGAGCAGGGCGCCGCCGACCCGGGTGACCCAGCGGCTGTTGCGCCGGACGGCGCGGAAGACTCCGAGCAGGCGTTCGAACCCCAGCCCGAAGACGATGAACGGTATCCCCAACCCGAGGCAGTACGCCACGGCGAGCACCACGGCCCGGTCGCTCTGGCCGCTGGCGGTGGCCATGCCCATCACCGCGCCGAGGGTGGGGCCGGTGCAGGGCACCCAGCTGAGCGCGAAGACCGCCCCGAAGACCGGTGCGCCGAGCAGCCCCGCCGACGGCAGCCGGGAGATCCGGAACTCCCGTTGCAGGGCCGGGATCATCCCGAGGTAGCTCAACCCCGCCACGATGACCAGCACACCGACGCCGATCTGCAACTCGCGCTTGTAGTCGAAGAACACCCGACCGATGCTGGCGAAGAGGATCGCGGTGGCCACGAAGACGACTGTGAAGCCGCCGATGAAGAGCAGCGTCCCGGCGAGCACCCGACCCTTGACCGCGCCGACCCGCGCGACCCGTTCCCTGACCGCGACGCCCCCGCCGGCCGGCACGGGATCGGCCTGCGGTCGCCGGCCCTCCAGGTCCGCGCCGGCCAGACCGGTCACGTACGACAGGTAGCCGGGGACGAGCGGGAGGACGCACGGGGAGAGGAAGCTGACCAGGCCGGCGAGCGCCGCCGCGCCGATGGCGAGCAGCAGTGGCCCGCTGAGGGCCAACTCCCGGAAGGTCTCGCCCATCAGTTCGACGCCGGCTTCTCGGCGGCGACCCGTTCGACGATCGGCCGTAGCTCGTCCCTTGTCGTGGCGCGACGGATCACCACGGCGATCCGGCCGTCGCGATCGAGGACCACCGTCGCCGGTGTGGAATTGGGCGGGATGTCGAAGTTCAGCGCCTGGCTGCTGGACGGGTCGAAGATGCTCGGGTAGGTGACCCGCCCTCGCTCGAAGGCGATCGCCTTGTCCTTGCTGTCCTGCACGTTGACGCCCAGGAAGGTCACCCCGGTCGCCTTGGTGGCCTGGTAGGTGTCCTCCAGGTCGTCAGCCTCCGCGCGGCAGGGCGCGCACCAGGAACCCCAGAAGTTGACGACGACGACCTGACCGCGCGCCTGGGAGACGTCGTACTGACCACCGGTGAGCAGTTCGCCGACCACCTTGGGCGTCTTCGACCGCTGGTCCGGCGCACAGGTGATCGTGAGGCCGTCGCTGGTGCACTGCTTCTCCCCGCCGCCCCCGGACCTGCAGCCGACCAGCGCCACCGCGGCGACGGTGGCGAGCAGACCGGCGGTCCACCTCCGGGCGTTCATCAGGCCCCCTTGGCCGTCCGGGCGGTCGCGGAGAGAGCGATCAGATGCGCGGCCGGCTCGCTGTAGCCGATGCCCGCCACCTTCGCGCCGTCGAAGTGGAACGAGGTCAGACTCGCCAGGCCGCACTGCCGCTTGCGCGGGTCGTGCCAGAGCCGCTTGCGCTCGACGTGACGGCGCAACGTCCAGATCGGGAGCTGGTGCGACACCAGCACCGCCTCGCGTCCCTCGGCGGCGACCCGGGCGGCGTGCACGGCGGCGAACATCCGCTCGGCGATCACCCGGTACGCCTCACCCCAGGACGGGGTCACCGGGTCGCGCAGCACCCACCAGTTGCGCGGGTCGCGGAACGACCCGTCACCCGGGGAGACCTTCTTGCCCTCGAACCAGTTGGCGCTCTCGATGAGCCGCTCGTCCACCCCGACCGGCAGCCCGAACTGGGCGGCGATCGGCTCGGCGGTCTGCTGGGCGCGCTCCAGCGGGCTGGCCACCACGTGCACGATCTCCCGCTCGGCCAGGCCCTCCGCGGCGGCCTTGGCCATCTGCACACCCAGCTCGGAGAGGCGGAAACCGGGCAGCCGGCCGTAGAGGATCTGGTCGGGGTTGTGCACCTCGCCGTGCCGCAGCACGTGAACCACAGTCTTGCTCAACGTTGTCTACCCCCCGTGACCAGCCGCTGCCGCCGCGTTCGCCGCGGTGGGCAGCGCGGCGGCGATGTGCTCCAGAGCGGCGTCGTCGAGCGCCGCCGAGACGAACCACGACTCGAACGCGCTCGGCGGCAGGTAGACGCCGGCGGCGAGCATCGCGTGGAAGAACGCCTTGAACGCGGGCACCTGCTGGGTGCGCGCGCTGTCGTAGTCGACCACGTCGGCGTCGGTGAAGAAGATCGAGAACATGCTGCCCGCGGACGACAGTCGGTGCGGGACCCCGGCGGCGGCCAACGCGTCGGACGCGAGCTTGCCCACCACGGCGGCCGTCTCATCGAGGCGCTGGTACAGCGCGTCGTCGGCGAGCCGCAGGGTCGCCAGGCCGGCGGCGCAGGCCAGCGGGTTACCGGAGAGGGTGCCGGCCTGGTAGACCGGGCCGGCCGGCGCGAGCCGCTCCATGATGTCCGCGCGCCCGCCGAACGCCGCGGCGGGCAGACCGCCACCCATGACCTTGCCGTACGTCCACAGGTCCGCGTCGGAGGCGTCGAGGCCGTGCCACCCGGCGCGGGAGACCCGGAACCCGGTCATCACCTCGTCCACCACCAGCAGGGCGCCGTGGGCGTGCGCGATCCGGGCGAGCTGCTGGTTGAAGCCGTCGCGGGGGGCCACCACACCCATGTTGCCGGCGGCGGCCTCGGTGATCACCGCGGCGATGTGCGGGCCCTCGGCGGCGAAGGCCTCCTCGACGGCCCGGATGTCGTTGTACGGAAGCACTATCGTCTCGCTGGCCGCCGCGCCGGTCACGCCGGGCGAGTCGGGCAGGCCCAGGGTGGCCACGCCGGAGCCGGCGGCGGCGAGCAGCGCGTCGACGTGGCCGTGGTAGCAACCGGCGAACTTGATGATCTTCGAGCGGCCGGTGAAGCCGCGGGCCAGCCGGATCGCCGACATTGTCGCCTCGGTGCCGGAGTTGACCAGGCGGACCTGCTCGACCGGGGTCCGGGCGACGATCTCGGCGGCCAACTCCACCTCACCGGGGGTGGGCGTGCCGAAGCTGGTGCCCCGGGCGGCGGCGGCCTGGACGGCCTCCACCACCTCCGGGTGGGCGTGCCCGAGGATCAGCGGACCCCAGGAGCAGACCAGGTCGACGTAGCGGCGACCGTCGGCGTCGTACAGCCACGGGCCCTCACCACGGACCATGAAACGCGGGGTGCCGCCGACCGCCTGGAAGGCGCGCACAGGGGAGTTCACCCCGCCCGGCACGATGGCGCGGGCGCGGTCGAACAGGGCCTCGGAGGCCGGCGCATCGGCTGGGTAGCGGCCGGATCCGGCGGGAAAGATGTCGGTCACGATGCCGCCATTGTGACAGCGCCGGACGGTCAACCAGCAGCCACCCCGTGGTGGGGTTACCCGGCTCACCTGTGACCCGCGCCGGTCAGCAGCGCCGACACGGGGGCCTCGTGGCCTGGACGGCAGCGGCTCGCGGCCTCGACAGGCCAGGTCGGTCGGATCGCGCTAGGCTGACCGGGTGGATCGTGCCGAACTGTCCATCACGCTACACCGGACGGGCGACGAAGCAGTCTTGCGCCTGGCCGGTGAGATCGACATGCTCACAGCGGCCCAGCTCTCCACCGTCGTCAACGAGGTGCTGGCCGACCCACCCCCGAAGATCATCCTCGACCTCGGTGGCGTCACCTTCTGCGACTCGCAGGGGCTGGGCACCCTTGTCGTGCTCAGCCGCAAGGCCAGCCACGCGCAGAGCCTGCTGATGCTGACGCACGTGGGCGACTTCCTGATCCGCGTACTGGACATCACCGGCCTGCGCAGTGCCCTGATGATCCGTAACGACCAGCCCACCGGCTGAGCCGTCCCGTCCCGCCGCGTCAGGCGGTGTTCCCCCAGCGGGCCTGCTCGAGCAGCCGCACCGCCCGGTCGCGGACCTCCGGGTCGTCCGAGCGGAGCTGGGCGGTCGCCTCGTCGACCGCTTCGGTGAGCCGCCGCCACTGCGTGTCGCGCTCCCGGACCAGATCCGACTGGGTGGCCAACTGCCGGGTCTTCACCCACAGCTCGACGAAGACCGACACCTTGGCCCGGAGCACCCACGGGTCGAACGGCTTGGTGAGGTAATCCACAGCGCCCACCTGGTAACCCCGGAGGGCGAGCTGGGCGTCCCGGTCGGCGGCGGTGAGAAAGATGATCGGCACGTGCCGGGTCCGCTCGCGGCGCTTGATGTGGCTCGCCGTCTCGAAGCCGTCCATGTCCGGCATCTGCGCGTCCAACAGGATCACCGCGAAGTCGTCCACCAGCAGTTGCTTGAGCGCCGCCTCGCCGCTCTCCACCGCCACGGACTGGACCGGCAGGCCCTGAAGAATCGCCTCCAGGGCCGTCAGGTTCTGCCGCCGGTCGTCAACGAGCAGCGCTTTGGCCATCTGGGTCACGAAGTCTCCTCGGTCCGGCTGCCGTTGATCCAGGACGACATCAGTTCGATCAGGTCGTCCAGGTCGACCGGCTTGGTGATGTAGTCGCTGCCCCCGGCAGCGAGCGCCGACTCACGGTCACCCGGCATCGCCTTCGCGGTCAGGAAGACCACCGGAAGGTCGGCGAACCGGTGGTTGCGGCGAATCTGGCGGGTGGTCTCGTAACCGTCCTGGTCGGGCATCATGGCGTCCATCAGCACGATGTCCACCTCCGGATGCTCGGCCAGCAGACGGACACCGTCCGCCCCGTTGTCCGAGTACAGCACGGTCATCCCGTGCAGCTCCAACGCGCTGGTCAAGGCGAAGACGTTGCGTACGTCGTCGTCAACGATCAGCACCGTGGCACCGTCCAGTTGACGGGTGGCCGGCGCCTCCGGCCGTTCCGGCAGCAGCTCCAGCGGCGGCATCAGCAGCGACGACGGCAGCCCGGCGCGCTGCGGCGACGGCATCTGCGGCACGACCACCGCGTCCGGGGCCAGCACCTGCGGCACGAACAGCGTGAAGGTCGAGCCCTGGCCGGGCGCGGACGAGACGGTGATGGTGCCGCCGATCAGTCGGGCCAGATCGCGGCTGATCGACAGGCCCAGCCCGGTGCCGCCGTACCGGCGACTGGTCGTGCCGTCGGCCTGCTGGAACGCCTCGAAGATGATCGACAACTTGTCGTCGGAGATGCCGATCCCGGTGTCGATCACGGTGAAGGCGATCACCTGCTGAGCGTTCGTCAGCGCCGGCACGTCGAACACCGCGTTCTCCGCGGCCGGGGCGATCCGCAGCGTCACCGCACCGTTGTCGGTGAACTTCACCGCGTTGGAGAGCAGGTTGCGCAGGATCTGCTGCAACCGCTGCGCGTCGGTCACCAACGCCGGCGGCAGATCCTTGCTCACCCGTACCTGGAAGTCCAGGTTCTTCTCCTCGGCCTGCGGGGCGAACGCCTGCTCGACGTAGCCGCGCAGCTCGGTGAAGCGGATCTCGGTCGGCTCGACGTCCATCCGGCCCGCCTCGATCTTGGACAGGTCGAGGATGTCGTCGATCAGTCGCAGCAGGTCGGAGCCGGACCCGTGGATGGTCCTGGCGAACTCGATCTGCTTCGGGCTGAGGTTCTGCTCCGAGTTCTCGGCCAGCAGACGGGCCAGCAGCAACAACGAGTTCAGCGGAGTCCGCAGTTCGTGGCTCATGTTGGCCAGGAACTCCGACTTGTATGCCGACGCCCGGGTCAGCTGCTGCGCCTTCTCCTCCAGGCCCAGCCGCGCCAGCTCGATCTCCCGGTTCTTCGTCTCGATGTTGCCCTTCTGCTCGGACAGCAGAGTGGCCTTCTCCTCCAACTCGGCGTTGGTGCGCTGCAACTCCGCCGACTGCTCCTGCATCTCGTGCGCCAGCCGCTGCGACTGGGCCAGCAGCTCCTCCGTACGCCGGTTGGCCTGGATGGTGTTGACAGCGATGCCGATGGTGAGCACCAAGCGCTCCAGGAACGACAGGTGCAGTTCGGAGAAGGCCGACACGCTGGCGAACTCGATCACCCCGAGCAGCTCGCCCTCGAAGAGGACGGGGAGCACCACCAGGTCGGACGGGGGTGTCTCGGCCAGGCCGGACCGGAGGGTGAGCCGACTGTTCGGGGAGGCGCTGACCCGGATCGTGCGACGGGAGAGCGCGGTCTGCCCGACCAGCCCCTCACCCGGCCCGAAGGTGACGTCGTGCCCCCGCGCCACGTACCCGTACGAGGAGGTCAGCCGCAGCCGCATGCTGCCGTCGGTGTCGTCGGCCAGGAAGAAGGCGCCGAGCTGGGCGTCAACCAGCGGAGTCACCTCCGTCATGATCATGCGGCAGACCTCGCCGAGGTCGCGCTGGCCCTGCAACAGGCCGCCGATCCGGGCGAGGTTGGAGTCCAGCCAGCCCTGCTCGGCGTTCTTCTTGGTCGTCTCCCGGAGGGTGACGATCATCTGGTTGATGTTGTCCTTCAGCTCGGCGACCTCGCCCTGCGCCTTGACCGCGATCCGCTGGGTCAGGTCGCCCCGGGTCACCGACGTGGACACCTGGGCGATGGCCCGCAACTGCGTGGTCAGCGTCGAGGCGAGCTGGTTGACGTTCTCGGTGAGGTCGCGCCAGGTGCCGGAAACGCCCTTCACCTGCGCCTGACCACCGAGCTTGCCCTCGATACCGACCTCGCGGGCCACCCGGGTCACCTCGTCGGCGAACGACGACAGCTGATCGACCATCGTGTTGACAGTCGACTTCAGCTCCAGGATCTCGCCCTGGGCGTCCACCGTGATCTTCTGCGACAGGTCGCCCTTCGCCACGGCGGTGGTCACCGAGGCGATGTTGCGGACCTGACTGGTCAGGTTCGACGCCATCGAGTTCACGTTGTCGGTCAGGTCGCGCCAGGTGCCGGAAACGCCCTTCACCTGCGCCTGACCACCGAGCTTGCCCTCGGTGCCCACCTCGCGGGCCACCCGGGTCACCTCGTCGGCGAACGACGACAACTGGTCCACCATCGTGTTGACAGTCGACTTCAGCTCCAGGATCTCGCCCCGCGCGTCCACCGTGATCTTCTGCGACAGGTCACCCTTCGCCACTGCCGTCGAGACCTGGGCGATGTTGCGGACCTGGGCGGTAAGGTTCGACGCCATCGAGTTCACGTTGTCGGTCAGGTCGCGCCAGGTGCCGGCGACCCCGCGCACCTGCGCCTGACCGCCCAACTTGCCCTCGGTGCCCACCTCACGCGCGACCCGGGTCACCTCGTCGGCGAACGACGACAACTGGTCCACCATCGTGTTGACAGTCGACTTCAGCTCCAGAATCTCGCCCCGCGCGTCCACCGTGATCTTCTGGCTCAGGTCACCCTTCGCCACCGCGGTGGTCACCGAGGCGATGTTGCGGACCTGACTGGTCAGGTTCGACGCCATCGAGTTCACGTTGTCGGTCAGGTCCCGCCAGGTGCCGGAAACGCCCTTCACCTGCGCCTGACCGCCCAGGTTGCCCTCGGTGCCCACCTCACGGGCCACCCGGGTCACCTCGTCGGCGAACGACGACAACTGGTCGACCATCGTGTTGACGGTGTTCTTCAGCTCCAGGATCTCGCCCTGGGCGTCCACCGTGATCTTCTGCGACAGGTCGCCCTTCGCCACGGCGGTGGAGACCTGGGAGATGTTGCGGACCTGGCTGGTCAGGTTGCCGGCCAACTGGTTGACGTTCTCGGTGAGGTCCCGCCAGGTGCCGGAGACGCCACGCACCTGGGCCTGGCCGCCCAACTTGCCCTCGATGCCCACCTCACGCGCGACCCGGGTCACCTCGTCGGCGAACGACGACAACTGGTCCACCATCGTGTTGACGGTGTCCTTCAGCTCCAGGATCTCGCCCTGCGCCGCCACCGTGATCTTCTGCGACAGGTCGCCGCGCGCCACCGCCGTGGAGACCTGCGCGATGTTACGGACCTGGGCGGTCAGGTTCGACGCCATCGAGTTGACGCTGTCGGTCAGGTCCTTCCAGGTGCCGGCCACGTTCGGCACCTCGGCCTGGCCGCCCAACTTGCCCTCGGTGCCGACCTCACGGGCCACCCGGGTCACCTGCTCGGCGAAGAGTCGCAGCGTGTCGGTGAGGTAGTTCATCGTGGCGGCCAGCTCGGCCACCTCACCACGCGCGCCGACGGTGATCTTCTGCGACAGGTCACCCTTGGCCACCGCCGTCGCCACCTGCGAGATCGACCGCACCTGGCCGGTCAGGTTCGACGCCATGGTGTTCACCGAGTCGGTGAGGTCCTTCCAGGTGCCGGCGACGCCCCGCACATCGGCCTGGCCACCCAACTTGCCCTCGGTGCCCACCTCACGGGCCACCCGGGTCACCTCGTTGGAGAACGACGACAGCTGGTCCACCATCGTGTTCACGGTGCGCCCGATGCGCAGGTACTCACCGCGCAACGGCCGACCGTCGATCTCCAACGCCATGTGCTGGGACAGGTCACCGTCGGCGACCGCAACGATCACCCGGGCGATCTCCGTGGTCGGTCGACCCAGGTCGTCGATCAGCGAGTTGATCGCCCGCTGCCCCTCCGCCCAGGAGCCGTCCAGCCCCTCGTCGTCGAGCCGCTCGGTGAGCCGGCCGTCGCGACCGACGATCCGACTGATCCGCCGCAGGTCCAGGTACTGCCGCTCCTGGAGCGAGACCACCTCGTTGAAGGCGTCCGCCACCTCACCGGCCGCGCCGGCCCGGCGGGGAAGCCGGACCTTCAGGTCGCCCCGCCCGATCCGTCGCAGTGCCTCGGTCAACTCACCGAGGAGCGCCTCGTTGTCGAGCGCGGACGGATCCGCCACCGACTGCTTCGACGTGGTCATCATTCCTCGCTCAACTCGGGGGGCGCCGGTCCGTGCGGACACACCGGCACCCCATATTGTGCCCGCGCGCGCCGTGGTGCCAGGGTGTGCGACCCGCCAGGTGGCATCGATCGCCCCGGCGACCCGCCCGATCGGCGTCGAGCCGGCACGCCGCGCCGCAAACCTCGCCCGGCTCCCGCGCCAATCGTTTCGACGCGTCCGCCCCCAGCGCCACCAGCGGTGCCACTGAGCGACGCGACAGCACCGGATCGTTGATCGGCTTGGCACCCGGCAGTACGACGGTGGAGGATACGGGGGTGTCAGGCGAGGTTGGGCCCGCGATGGCCGGGGCCCAGGACGGGGCCGTCCGGCGCGTCCGGCTGCCCGCCGACCGGCGCACACCGGCCGCCGCCCGCGCCGTGGTCCGCTCGGTGTTGACCGAGTCACACCTGGACGAGCTGGCCAACGAGGCGCTGCTGCTCACCACCGAGCTGACCACCAACGCCGTCGAGCACGCCCGTACCGAACTGGACATCGAGGTCGTCGCGGACGAGATCGGGCTGACCGTCACCGTCTCCGACTTCGCGCCCGGTTCCGGCGACGAGCTGACCGTCGGCGACCGCAACGACTCCGCCGAGATCAACGAGGTCTCCGTGCGGGGCCGGGGCCTGTTGCTCGTCGACCACTTCGCCAGCCGCTGGGGCACCACGTACCTGCCCACCGGCAAGGGCGTCTGGTTCCGGCTGGACCGCCCCGGCACCGACCTGCCCACCAGCGGGACCATCAGCGAGTCGACACCGGCCAACGCCGGCCCCTGGACGGGCACCGACGGGTCCGCGCCGAGCGCCAGCGCGATGAGCGAACTCATGCAGACCGCCCCCGACCTGTACGGGGACGACCCGTTGCCCGACTTCGCCACCAGCCTGCTCAGCCGGGTCGCCGAGATGGTCGGCGCAGCCGGCGGCACGATCCGCCTGGACCGGGGCGACGGGCAGGGCAGCCAGGTGCTGGCCCGCTTCGGTCGGCCACCCCGCCCCGGCAGCGAACTGCTCCGGGTGCCACTGACTGTGCAGCGCCCGTACGCCGGGGAGTTGGAGTTGGACGCCGCGCCGTCGGCGTACGCCCAACCGTTGGCGGTGCTCACCGCCGAGCGGCTGTCGCTGCACCTGGAGAACGACCGGCTGCGCCGGGCCGACGTCCGCCGGCAGGTGTGGCTGACCTTCCTGGCCGAGGCGAGCGAGCTGCTGGCCCAGTCGCTCGACGTCGACCTGACCATGGCGCTGGTGCCGCAGTTGGTGGTGCCGCGACTCGGTCAGTGGTGCGCGGTGCACACCACTGACGAGTGGGGTCGGCTCCGGCTGGCGGCGGCCAGCCACGCCGACGAGTCGATGCTTCCGCAACTGCACAAGGTGCTGGCCGAGACCGGTCCGGACTCGATCCAGGCCCGCCTGCGCGAGGCGTCCCGCAGCGCGGCGCAGATTCCCCTGGGCGGGCCGATGGAGGGTTTCGCCGTTCCGCTGATCGCGCGCGGGCAGCGACTCGGGACCCTGGCGGTGGGGCGGCACCAGCGGCACCGGCACGACCCGGACGAGGTGGCCGTGTTGGAGGACGTGGCCCGACGGGCCGCGCTGGCCATCGAGAACGCCCGGATCCACGCCGAACGCCGTCGGGTGGCGCAGACGCTCCAGCAGTCTCTGCTGCCGCCGGTGCTGCCGCTGGTCGACGGGATCGGTTTCGCCGCCGAGTACGTCCCGACCGGCGACGACGCCGAGGTGGGTGGCGACTTCTACGACGTGGTGCCGCTGCCCGACGGGCGCTGGCTGGTGGTGATCGGTGACGTCTCGGGCAAGGGTGTCCAGGCCGCCGCGGTGACCGGGCTGGTCCGGGACGTGATCCGAGTGCTGGTCGGCGACGGCAAACCGTTACCGGAGGCGCTGGCGCGGCTCAACGAGACACTTGTCGAGCGCGGTGGCGGTCGCTACTGCACGCTGGCGCTGGCAGCGGTCGGGCCGGGCGAGGGTGACCAGTTGGACGTCTCGCTGCACCTCGCCGGGCACGACAGGCCGGTGCTGCTTGCCGCAGCGGGCGGCGCCGGGTTCGTCGGCACCGGTGGCACCGCGCTCGGCCTGCTCGACACGATCACCTCGCCGACGGCGGAGATCACGCTCGCACCGGGCGACTCGCTGATCTTCTACACCGATGGCGTCACCGAGCGGAGGCGCGGACGGGAGCTGTTCGGCACCGACCGGCTGCGGGACGCCGCCGCGCCCCTGGCCGGATATTCGGCCGACGTGGTGGCCGCCCGGCTGCGCGCCGCAGCGATCAACTTCTCGGTCGAGCCGCCCCGGGACGACATCGCCGTCCTGGTGCTCCGTAACGACGCGACCTGACCGCCACACGGGCCCCCGGACGTCGGCCCGCTGGGTAGATTGACGGCCATGACGAGCGTCGCGCAGGTCACGTCGTACTCCCGGCCGGCGGTCCGGGCCCTGATCGCCGCGCAGTTCGCGACCATCGGCGGGTTCCTCGCCGTGCTTCTGCTCTACGTCGGACGGATGACGAGCGCCGGCGTCGGCCCGGCCGAGATGCTGACCGGCGCGTACGACCCGAAGGACATCGCCTTCTTCGGTGTGCTCCACCCCGTGGTGGCGGTGCTCTACCTGACGGGCGCGGTGCTCGGGCTGCCGTTGGCGATCGTCGCGGGGGCGGTGGTCGCCCGGGAGCGCGCGGTCCTGCCCCGGGTGACCCGGTCACTGCTGCTGGCCGGCGCGGTGGGCGGCCTGCTGGTGATGGTGGCCCGTCTCACCCCGCCGCTGCTGGACATGCACCGGTGGTGGATGGACTGACCCTCTGCCCAGCCCGGTCTCACAGGCCGCCGGGGAGCCGGCCGGGCGCGAGCCGGTGCTCCGGATCCAGGTGCCGCTTCGCGGCCCGCAACTGGGCCAGGCCGGCCAGCTCGCCCCAGAGGTCGACCGCCTGGCGGACCGCCGCCGGAGCGGAGACCACCACGCAGCGACCCTGCCGGGCCAACAGCACCCCTCTGACGGCGGCCAGGATGGACGCCACCCGGTCGGCTGCCAGCGCCCCGGGCAGTGCCGCGTGCACCACGCCCAGCCCGGCCGAGCCGCGCACCGGCACCGGCGCACCGGCCGCGTCGCGCAGCGCGTAGACGGCCGCGTGCAGGTCGCCGATCGGCACCTCCAGCCGCAGCGCCGTGTCGCCGGGGGCGAACGGGTAGCGGCGCCACCACGTCGGCGCGGAGTGCGCGATCGTCGCCTCCCCGTGCAGCAGCCCGACCAACCGCTCGGCGCGCTCATTGACGTCGGCGGGGCCGCCCTCAAGCAGCACCACCAGGCTGCCGGCCCGGGACGGGGCGCCGGCCCGGCCTGACATCGACGGGTGGCGCTCCCGGGCGGTGGCCGCCGGGTGACCGGGCGGGTACGACGTACGGGGGCGGGGGGTGCCTCCGGGCAGGTCCAGCTCGATGGCCGACGGCTCCAGCCGAGCGGCGAGGATCGTCCGGACCAGGTCGTGCACCTCCAAGGGCGTCCACACCGGGCGGGACACCCAGAGCCTGCTCGCCGGCACCGGCTGCACCCGCAGGCTCGCCGACACCAGCACGCCGAGCGCACCCTGGGAGCCGCAGAGCAGGCGGGCCAGGTCGAGCCCGGGCGCGCCGCCACCGACGCTGATCAGCTCGCCGTCGGCGGCGAGGTAACGCACACCGAGCAGTTGGTCGCAGGGGCTGCCGTGACGGTGGCGCAGCGGACCGGCCTCGCCGGCGGCGAGCACACCGCCCAGTGTCGCGCCGGGTGAGGGGGCGTCCATGGCGAGCCGCTGCCCGGTGCGCTCCAGGGTGGCCTGCACCGCCCGCAGTGGAGTGCCGGCACCCACGTCGGCCACGAGCGAGTCGACCGGCTCGTGACCGATGCCGGCCAACCGGCCGGTGTCGAGCAGGATGTCGACCTGGACGGGGGCGGCGCCCCAGTCGATCTTCGTGCCCGCGCCTCGGGGCACCACAGTCAGATCGTGCACGGCGGCCAGCCGCAGCACCTCGGCGGCGGCGTGCGGGCCGCCCGGGACGGCGACCCAGCGCGCCGGGCGCCCCGCCACCTCGTCGGCGGGCCCGGCCAGCCGGGAGAACGGTGGACCGCAGATCGCCGCCAACCGCCGGGTGATCTCGAGGGCTCCGGACCGGCCTGGGGAACTCGCTGCTGCCGCCATGCCGGCCATCGTACATGTGTTCGAAAGCCGTGGCGGCGAGTATCGGGATGCCGCTGGTCCGGCGCGCTGCGGCTGCCGGCCGGTAACGTGGCCGCCGTGACCACCGAGACTGCCCCGCCCGCGGCGAAGCGGGTGCCCAGCGAGCGCACCCACCACGGCGACACCGTCGTCGACGAGTACGCCTGGCTCGCCGCCAAGGACGACCCGGAGACGATCGCCTACCTGACCGCCGAGAACGAGTACACCGACGCGCGCACCGCACACCTGGCCGACCTGCGGGCCGACCTGTTCGAGGAGACTCGCCGACGCACCCAGGAGACCGACCTGTCAGTGCCGACCCGCAAGGGCGGGCACTGGTACTACACCCGGACGGTCGAGGGAAAACAGTACGGAGTGCAGTGTCGCCGGACGGTCCGCGACGGTGAGACCGACCCGCCGGTCAGCGCGGATGGCGCCCCGCTCGACGGCGAGGAGGTGCTGCTCGACGGCAACCTGCTGGCCGAGGGGCACGACTTCTTCTCGCTCGGCGCATTCGACGTCAGCCCGGACGGTCGCTGGCTGGCCTACTCCACCGACTTCTCCGGTGACGAGCGGTTCACTCTGCGGGTGAAGGACCTGACCACCGGCGAGCTGCTGCCGGACGAGGTGCCTGACACGTTCTACGGCACCGCCTGGTCGTCGGACGCTTCGGTGCTGTTCTACGTGACTGTGGACGACGCCTGGCGGCCGAACCGGGTCTGGCGGCACACCATCGGCTCCGCCGCCGCCGACGACGTGGTGGTCCACCAGGAGGACGACGAGCGGTTCTGGGTGGGGGTGGAGCTGACCCGGTCGGAGAAGTTCATCCTCATCGACGTGCACAGCAAGGTGACCAGCGAGGTGCTGGTGATCCCCGCCGGCAACCCGACCGGCGCGCCGGCTGTGGTCGCCCCCCGCCGACAGGGCGTCGAATACACGGTGGAGCACCACGGCCACCGTTTCCTGATCCTGCACAACGACGGCGCGGAGGACTTCGCGCTGGCGTTCACCTCGGCGGACGTACCGGGCGACTGGGTGCCGCTGATCGAGCACACCCCCGGCACCCGACTGGAGGCCGTCGACGCCTTCGCCAACCACCTGGTGGTGTCGCTGCGCACCGACGGGCTCACCGGGCTGCGGGTGCTGCCGGTGGGCAGTGACGACGGGTACGACATCGACTTCCCCGAGCCGCTCTACAGCGTCGGGTTGGACGCCAACCCGGAGTACCGCACCGGCCGGGTCCGGCTGCGCTACTCCTCGCTGATCACTCCCGACTCGGTGTACGACTACGACCTGGTCACCCGGCAGATGGTGCTGCTCAAGCAGAAGCCGGTGCTGCCCGGTCCGGACGGGCGACCGTACGACCCGGCCGAGTACGAGCAGCACCGTGACTGGGCGCTCGCCGACGACGGCACCCGGGTGCCGATCTCACTGGTCTGCCGCATCGGCACCCCCCGGGACGGTTCGGCGCCCTGCGAGCTGTACGGCTACGGCTCCTACGAGGCCAGCATGGACCCGTGGTTCTCGGTGGCCCGGCTGTCCCTGTTGGACCGGGGCGTGGTCTTCGCGGTGGCGCACACCCGGGGCGGCGGTGAGCTGGGCCGACGGTGGTACGACCAGGGCAAGCTGCTGGCCAAGAAGAACACCTTCACCGACTTCGTGGCGTGCGCACAGCACCTCGTCAAGGCCGGCTGGACGGCCAGCGACAGGCTTGTCGCCCGGGGCGCGTCGGCCGGTGGCCTGCTGATGGGCGCGGTGGCCAACCTCGCGCCGGACGCGTTCGCCGGGATCGTGGCGCAGGTGCCGTTCGTGGACGCGCTCACGTCGATCCTCGACCCGTCGCTGCCGCTGACCGTCACCGAATGGGAGGAGTGGGGCAACCCCCTCGACGACCCCGAGGTGTACGCGTACATGAAGTCCTACACCCCGTACGAGAACGTGGCCGCTGTTGACTATCCCGCGATCCTCGCGGTGACCAGCCTCAACGACACCCGGGTGCTCTACTCGGAGCCGGCGAAGTGGATCGCCCGGCTGCGGGCGGTCGCCCCGGGCGGCGACTACCTGCTGAAGACCGAGATGGGTGCCGGGCACGGCGGCCCGAGCGGACGCTACGACTCGTGGCGCGAGGAGGCGTTCATCAACGCCTGGATCCTGGACCGCATCGGCCACGCCTGACCCGACGGGTCGGCATGATCGCGTTCGGTGGTGGGAGTGGTCCCCTCGGCGGCTCGGGGAGACCACCCACTCCGACGATCGGGCGCGATCATGGCCGGGTCGCGCACGCGCGGCCCGGCCTTTCCGGGTCGTGGCGGATGTCGCGGCCTAGACTTCCGGGGTGACCGGGGCTACGGATAGTGACGGCGGAGCCGCCGAGGACGTCCGTCGACCGAGCGTGGCGGCGGTGGCGCGGGACCGCCGGGTCTGGCTGATCCTCGCGGTGGTCGCCGGCCTGCTGGTCTGCTGTTGTTCGGCAGTGGTCGGCACCTTGATCGCACTCTCCTCCGGCCTGCTCGCCGCCTGATCCGAGGGCTGGGTCAGGCCGGCCGGCGGGGCCGTTCGGATCAGGTCGTCCGCAGCTCGTCCAAAGCGGTGCTGGCGCGCAGGAAGAGCAGGCCGACACCGACCGTCACCAGCACCGCCGCCAGGGCGCCGGCGCCGAGCCACGCCAGGTGCTCCAGAGGTACGGGAACGGCTCGCTGCACCGCGGGGTAGTACACGATCCGGGAGTACTGGTCCCGGGTGGCAGGGTCCTCGCAGAGCGCGGCCGGGGCCTCGCAGATCAACGTCGACCCGCCGCCCTCCGACACGTCCGCGACGAGCCCTCGGCCGAGCAGCGTGCCAACGGTGAGCGCGAGCAGGATCGCCGGCACGGCCGGCACCAACGCCTGCCAGGCCACCGAACGGCCCAGCGTGGCCCGGGGCACCCCGGTGGCGACCAACGCGGCGTAGGCGCGGCGTCGGGCGACGATCCCCTCGACCAGCGCGACGATCAGCCCGCCCGTCGCGATCAGGATGGCCACGGCGATCGCGCCGTCGACGAGATCCATCGTCGACAGATAGAAGGGGTTGGCGGCACCGTCGGCCCCTGCGAGTCGGCTCTGCTCCCGCTCGATCTGGTCCTTCGTGGCGAAGTAGGCGCGCTGGGCTGCCGCACCCGCGCCGAAGATCAGGGCGGCGAGCAGCGCCGCGAACGTGCGGCTGCCCGCCCACGGATCGGCCATCAGCCGGCCCGCCGCGAGCAGGGCAGCGGGCCTGCGGGCGTGCCGACGTAACAACCGCCCGCAGTGGTACGACAGCCAGCCGGTGCCGATCACCACCCCGATCATCGCGGCGAGCGCGCCCACCGCGAACAGCAGTGGCACCAGCCGGCCCGCCATCTGCCCGTCGGCGACCCGGTAGACCACCGGGCGGATCAGCGCGAACGAGACCACGCCGAACCCGATCAGGAGCCCGGCCCACGGGCCCGGCCCGCGCTCGCGGGCGGCCTTACGACTCACCCCGAGCGGGCTGGTGGTGACCGTACGTAGCATCAGGGCGGTGGCCAGCGCCGCCACGACCGGCAGACCGAGCACCACGCCGGCCAGCGCGCCGGTCGACGGCAGCACGTCGGTGGGCAGGGCCAGTCGAGCTTGCGCGTCCGGGCGGTGCAGCAGGTCGCGGCCGACCAGGTAGACACCCAGCCCGACGAGCGTGCCGAGCAGCGCGGCCACGCCGGTCTCCAACACCACAAGTCTGGTGACCTGGCCCGGAGTGGCGCCAGCGAGCCGGATCGCCGCCAACCGGCGGTCCCGTGCCGGCGCGCCGAGCCGCGCGCACTGGCCGGCCAGCGCCAGCACCGGGACCATCAGCATCAGCAGCGCGAACGCCGTGCCGCCGCGCAACCCCGGCTCCCGCAGCAGCGCGTTGCGGTACTGCTCGGACTGCTCCCAGGCGTCGCCGGCGGGTTTCTCGATGGCCAGCACGGTGAGCGCCGCGAGCCCGGCCAGGGTGGCCAACAGGGCGCTGAGCGCGGTGAGCACCACCCGGGCGGTGTCGGTGCGGGTGCCGGCGAGCGCGAGGCGGAGCAGCGTCGTCGGCCTCACCGGGCGCCGCCGGCCAGCGGCACGTCGAGCCCCAGGCCGGTGTGGTCCACCAGGCCGTCACGCAGCACGATCTCCCGATCCGCGTACGCGGCGATCCGCGGCTCGTGGGTGACCAGCACGACGGCGGTGCGCTGCTCGCGGGCGAGCCGGACCAGTTGGGTGAGGACCTGCTCGCCGGTGAGCGTGTCCAGTGCGCCGGTCGGCTCGTCGGCGAAGAGCACCCGAGGCTCGGTCACCAGCGCCCGCGCCGTGGCGCAACGTTGCTGCTGACCCCCGGACATCTCACCCGGCCGGACGTCGGCCACCTCGGCCACCCCGAACCGTTCCAGCCAGGTGAGCGCCGCCGTCCGTGCCTCTCGCCGCCCCGTGCCGGCGAGGAGCAGAGGAAGTGCGACGTTCTCGGCGGCGGTCAACTCGGCCACCAGCTGACCGAACTGGAACAGCACCCCGAACTCGGTGCGCCGCAGCCGGGACCGGGCCGCCTCCGACCAGGTGTCGATGCGGTGCCCACGCCAGGTGACCTCGCCGGCGTCCGGCCGGAGAATCCCGGCCAGGCAGTGCAGCAGTGTCGACTTGCCGCAGCCACTCGGCCCGGTGACGGCGACGATCTCGCCCTCGGCCAGGTCGAGCGTCACGCCGCGCAGTGCGGGCGTCGGGCCGTACGCCCGAACCACGCCGCGAGCCTGGAGTTGCGTCACGGATGCACCTCCCGGTGCCAGTCGGCGACCCGGAGCAGGGTGGCGTGCAGCCACCGCAGATCCGCGTCGAGGTGGGCGATCGCGAAATCGGCCGCGACCACATCGCTGAGGGTGGCGGACGGTTCGCCCTTGACCGCGGTCAACTCACGCAACCGTGCGGTGTGCGCGGCCCGCTGGGCGATCAGGTACGACCGGGCCCGATCGACATCGGCGACCAGCAGCGCGACCACGACCTTGGCGAAGAGCGTGCTGGCCACGTACGGCATCGGTGCTTCCACAGTGGACAGCCACTGGTCCAGCGCGTCCCGCCCCTGATCGGTCAGCTCGTACGCCGTGCGATCCGGCCCGGCCACCCGGTCCTGGCCGGCGGCAGCCACCAGCCCGTCCCGTTCGAGGCGGCCGAGAGTCGCGTAGACCTGCCCGAAGGCCAGCGGCCGAGCGCGCGGCAGCCGCTCGTCGTGCGCACGCTTCAGTTCATATCCGTGCCGGCTGCCCCCAGCGAGCAACCCGAGCAGAACATGCGGCGTAGACACCCCGCCCACTATTCACCCAGCGAATACCCAAGTCAACAACCCACCCCGCCCACCCCCACCCCGACCCCGTTGATCATGAAGTTATTGCGCCGACACGCCGAGACCGAGGGCAATAACTTCATGATCAACGAGAGAAGGGCGTACCCCGGGGGTTAGGGGGTTTGGGGCCAGGTGGGGGTGCGGCCGGTCTGGGTCAGGAGGTGGGCCAGGTCGGGGGTCGGGGTGGGGGTTGGGGTGGGGGGTGGGTCGGCGAAGACGCCCATCTTGCGGGCGGTGGGGCCCAACTGCTCCACCAGCGCGTGCAGCTCGGCCACCGCCTCCGGGGCTGGCTGGTACGGCTGGCCGGTGGCGACCGCGAGATCCCAACCGTGCACTGTCAGGTCCAGCAGGGCCATGCCGCCGATGACGGGCTGCGGCATGCCCATGCCCGGCGACACACCCTCCAGGGTGGATGGATCCGACCAGGCGGTCACCAACCGGCCGGTCTCCGCCTCGAAGCGGTCCCGCCAGCCATCGCCCAGGTGATCGGGCTTCTCGGCCCACTCCACCTCTCGCTTCTCGGCCAGATCCTGAAAGTTGACCACCACCTGGAAGAGGTGGTTGAGCAGATCACGGACCAGATAGTCGCTGCACGGGGTGGGCAGGTCCAGTTGGTCGTCGGAGACACCCCGTACGACATCGACGGTTCGCGGCGCGGCGGCCGCCAGCAGCTCGCTAGTCTGAGTGGACATACGGCCAGCGTATGAGGGTGGTCTTGAACAAATGCGACAGCGACCGCGTGGCGACAGCCGGGGAATTCTCGACCCCGGACGCCTGCTGCGCGAGATGCGCTTCCGCCGACGTCTGCCGGCGGAGTCGCTGCGCCCGTGGGTCGAGCACTACTGGTTGATCGACTGGGCGTTGAGCGCGCCGTTCGAGCAACGGGTCGTGCCGCACCCGGCGGTCAACGTGGTGTTTCGACGGGACGGCGACGGGCCCGAGTCCGGCGAGGTGGCCGGGGTGGGCCGCGACCTGTTCCGGATCACGCTCAACTGCAGCGGCCGGGTGTCGGGGGTGCAGTTCCGCCCCGGCGGCTTCCACCCGTTCTGGCGGCGGTCAGTCAGCGAACTGACCGGCCGTAGGGAGCCGCTGCCCTTCGGCCGGTTGACCCACCCGGACGTCCCGGTGGGCGTGGGCGCATCCCCCACCTCGGCGGCCAGCGACGACGAGCGCTGCCGGGCGCTGGACACCCTCCTCACCGCCTGGCAGCCGGAGCCGGACCCGCTGGCCGAGGAGGCCGTCCGACTGGCCGAGGCGATCCGTACCGACCGCACTGTGCTGCGCGTCGACGACCTCGCCGCGCGGCACGACGTTCCGGTCCGCCGGTTGCAGCGGCTGTTCATCGAGTACGTGGGGGTCGGGCCGAAGTGGGTGATCCGCCGCTACCGGCTTCAGGAGGCGGTCGAACAGGCCACCGGTGGCCCGCTGAGCTGGGCCGATCTCGCCGCCGACCTCGGCTACAGCGACCAGGCCCACCTGGTCCGTGACTTCACCGCCGTGGCCGGGGTGTCCCCCGCCGCGTACGCCCGCTCGGTGCGCTGAGAAAGCCGGGAAGCTTGCAGAGCTGAGAAAGCCGCAGATCAGCGACGACGCAGGACGACCACAGCGACGTCGTCCTGGATCTCCGGTGGGGCCAGTTCCACCAGCAGACGGGCGCAGAACTGGTCCAGGTCACCGTCGACAGTCGCGGCGACCCCGGCCAGTGCGGCCAGCCCCTCGTCGATGGTGGCGTCCCGTCGCTCGATCAGCCCGTCGGTGTAGAAGACCAGCGTGGCCCCGGCCGGCACCACGAACTCCAGGTCGGCCGGGCGCGGGGCGCGAACGCCGAGCAGCGGCGCGGAATGCTGCACGAACTCGACAGTGCCGTCCCTGACCAGTAGCGGTGGAAGGTGCCCGGCACTGGCCAGCCGGACCCGTCCGGTCGGCGGGTGCAGCAGCAGCACGCAGAGCGTCGCCACCTCGTCCGGCAGCAGTGTCCGCATCAGCTCGTTGACGCGGTGCAGGATCTCGCCGGGCTGGTGGCCCTCGACCGCGTACGCCCGCACCGCGTGCCGCAGCTCGGCCATCACTGTCGCCGCGTGCAGCGAGTGGCCGGCGACGTCCCCGATCGCGAGCAGCAGGTGACCGTCGAGCATCACCAGCTCGTAGAAGTCGCCGCCCACCTCGGTCTGCGCGCTGGCCGGCTCGTAGCGCACCGCGAGGTCCAGGCCGGCCACCGTGGGCAGCCCTCGCGGGAGCAGGCTGCGTTGGAGGGTGACAGCGATCCGGTGCTCCTCGTCGAACGAACGCTGCCCCTCCACGGCCGCCGCCACCGCCTGGGCCAGTTGCTTGAGCACCGGGGTCTGCGCGGTCTGGGTGGCGGTCGGAACTACCACGTACAGCGGGGCCCGATCCTCGCGCAGTCGGGCGGCGGCGACTGTCACAGTGTCGTCCGCCGGCCAGTCGACGAGAGCCCAGCTCTCCGGGGCCTCCACCCGCACCGTGGCGCCGGTGGGCACCCCGGTGTCGTCGACGACCCACGGCACCACGGTGGCCGCCGTGCCGGGACCGGCGCAGACGCCCGCGAGGCAGTCACCGTCGAAGGTTTCGGCGACCACCGCCGCCGGGCTCCTGAAGATCTGGGCGGCGCCCTCGGCGGCGGCTTCCAGCAGACGCGCGAAGGTCGGCGCGGCGTGCACCGCGACTGTCGTGTCGGCCAACCCGAGCAGCCGCTCGGCGAGCAGTTCGGCACGCTGCCGCGCCTGGTAGTAGCGCAACACCGCCCGGGTGGTGGCGATCAGCTCCTCGGGCTCGATCGGCTCGGTCAGGTACGCGTCAGCGCCCCGGGTCAGCCCCTGAGCGCGGTCGGACACGTCCACGGCGTGCGCCGACACATGGATCACCGGCATCGCCGGGTGCCGCATCTTGATCTGTTCGCAGACCTCGTAGCCACTCAGGTCGGGCAGCCGGACGTCGAGGACCACCAGGTCGATCCGGTCCACCTCGACCCGAGCCAACGCCTCGGCGCCGTTCTCGGCCTCCAGCACCGTGAACCCGGCCCGGGTCAGCCAGCTGACCAGCAGATAACGCTTGGTACGACTGTCGTCGACCACCAGGATGGTTGTCGGCATGCCGTCCACGCCGTCACGCCCCGCCTGTGGGCAGGGAGACGGTGAACGTGCTGCCTTCGCCGGCCGCGCTGGTCAGCTCCAGTGACCCGCCGAGCAGCGTCACCAACCGCCGGGCGTACGGCAGACCGAGGCCGGTGCCGCCGACCCGGGTGGCGCCGGGGATCTGGTAGAACTCCTCGAAGATCCGGTCGTGCAGCTCCGGGGCGATGCCCGGCCCGGTGTCGCTGACCTCGAACTGCCAACGGTCGCCGTGTTGGCTGGCCCGCAGCCGCACCTCGCCGCGCTCGGTGAACTTCAACCCGTTGTGCAGCAGGTTGCGCAGCACCTGACCGAGCAGCACCTCGTCGGTGCGCAGCAGGGCTGGCCCGGTGAGCTCCTCCACGACGAGCTCCACCTCCGGGCGGGTGGCCAGCGCGCGCAGGGTGCCGCGTAGTTGACCGAAGAGCGGCCGCAGGTCGACCTCGGTCACGTCCGGCTCGATCCGACCGGACTCCGCCTTGGCCAGGTCGAGGAGTTCGTTGACCAGGTTGAGCAGGTCCGCCGCCGATGAGCGGATCAGATCGACCTGGCGGCCCTGCTCGTCGGTGAGCGGGTCGGAGGCGGAGTCGGTGAGCAGCCGCCCCAGGCCGATGATCGCGGTGACCGGCGCGCGCAGCTCGTGGCTCACGTTGGCCAGGAACCGGCTCTTCGACTCACTCGCCGCGCGGAGCTGGGCCGACTTCTCGTCCAGCTCGGCGTAGAGGGCGACGACGCCCCGGTTGGTTTCCTCCAACTCCTCGGTGAGCTGGTTGTAGAGCGCCAGCACGCCGCGGTTGGTCTCGGCCAGCTCCTCGTTCAGCACGGCCAGCTCGTCGCGCTGACTGCGCACCTCGTCCAGTGCGGAGATGAGCTGCCCGTTCTGCACTGTCAACTCGTCCAGCGCACTGCCCGGCGCGGTGCGGCCGAGTTCCGTACGGAACTCGGCGAACCGCTCCGGGGTCGGCATCGGCGCGTTGGCCGGGACTCGTCGGGACATCCGTACGACCGTAACCCCCTCGACGGTCGACACGCTCAGTGTGTCGACCAGTCGGGACACCGCGCCGGACTGCGGTTGGTAGCGGTCGTCCGGCAGCGGGGACACCGGGGCCAGGTCGGCGCGCAGGTGGAACCGGCCGTCGGCGCCCGCGTCGACGTGGAACGAGACGTCCGCTCCCCCGGCCGTCCGCAGCAGGTCCCGGGCGACCTCGCTGAGCGCTGTGGCGATCCGCACCTGGTCCTGGTGTTCGAGGCCGACCACCGCGGCCACCTCGCGCCCCCGCTGGCGGATCACGAAGATGTCCTGTTCGACCCGCAGTGCAATCTGCAGCAGCGGCTGGGCCGAAGGTTCTTCGGTCATACCCAGGACCTTGCGACAAGTACGCAGGCGTCGTCGCGCCGCACACCCGCGTCACGCAGCAGCGTCGCCGCCATCACCAGTGGTGACTTCTCCGTCAGGCCCGGGTAGTCGGCCAACCGCCACCGGTCGGCCACCCCGTCGCTGTGCATCACCAGTCGGGCGCCCGGACCGAACGGGTACGCGTACTCCCGGATCGTCGGCCGCTGGTGCCCGGCGATGCCGGGCAGCGAGACCAGCCCGCGACGCTTGTCGTCAGCATCGACGACCACGCCGGAGATGTTGCCCAGGCCCGCGTAGTGCAGCACCCCGGCGTCGGGTGCCAACTCGGCGACCGCGAGTGCGGCACCACGGGTGTGCGACATGCCGCGGTGCAGGTGACCGACCACCGTCGCCGGTGGGCCGGCCGGGGCGTTGCGGAACGCGGCGAGCGCCGCGTCGGTGGCGGCCCCGGCCAGCGGGCCGTGCCCCAATCCGTCACTGACCAGCACCTGGTGCCGCCCGTCGGCGATCCGGACGGCGTACCCGTCGCCGCTCACCGTCTCGCCGGTCAGCGGTCGGGTGAGAGCGCCCGCCCAGGACGGGGACGGCCGTGCCTCGGCAGGCCAGACCTGCACGGCGAGGACTGTGCCCCGGCCGGGCAGCGAGTATCCGTCGAACCAGCTGGCCTGCCGGACGATGGCACCCAGACCGATGCCGAGTGTGCCGGTGGTGGAGTGCCCGTCCTGGGACGAGACGGTCAGGTCGGCCATGCCGGGCCCGGAGTCGATCGCCACCAGCTCCACGCCGGCCAGCCCGTCCCGGCGTACCGGTCGGAGCAGCAGGACACCCTCGTCGGCGTGCTTGACCAGGTTGCTGGTCAGCTCGGCGGCGACGATGGCCAGGTCGGCGATGCGGGCCCCGCTCATCTCCACCTGCGCGCCGAGCCGTTCGGCGGCACGCCGGACGGCACTCGCGGCGCTGCTGGACTCCACTCGGAACCAGATGCCACTGTCGGTGACCGCGTCGGCGTTCACCTGGACCACTTGGTGACAGTGATCCGCGTACCGGTCCCCGCCGACGTCTCGATCTGGAACTCGTCGACCAGGCGTCGCGACCCACTGAGCCCGAGGCCGAGGCCGCCGCCGCTGGTGTAGCCGTCGGTCATGGCCAGATCGAGGTCGGCGATACCCGGCCCGGAGTCGGCGAACACGATCTGCACGCCCTTGCGTCGACCGTTGTCCACGATCGTCACCTCGACCGAACCGCCGCCGCCGTACACCAGGGTGTTGCGGGCCAACTCGCTCGCCGCGGTGACCACCTTGGTCTGGTCGACGAGGGACAGCTTGCTGGCCACCGCCACGGCGCGGACCAGCTGCCGGACGCGCACCACGTCCTCATCGCTGCGGACCGACTGCGCCTGCGGCTGGCCCAGGTCGACGCCCGCGGTCACGGCGTGGCCGTCTCGGCGTCCGGATCGTCGTCGAGCTGGTGGTCGAGCTCGTCGGCGTGGGCAGCCGCGATCAGTTCCATGCCGCGCTCGACGTTCAGCGCGGTACGGATGCCGTTCAGCGACAGCCCGAGTTCGACAAGGGTGATGGCGACGGCCGGACGCATCCCGACCACCACCGTCTCGGCGTCGAGCACCTTGGAGATCGACGCGATGGCGGAGAGCATCCGCCCCACGAAGGAGTCGACGATGTCCAGCGCGGTGATGTCGATGATGACGCCGTGGCAGCCGGTGTCCACGATCCGCTCGGCCAGATCCTCCTGGAGCTGGACCGCCGTCTGGTCGGACATGTCGAGCTGGATGGAGACGAGCAGGATGTCGCCGATCTTGAGGATCGGTACGCGTTCCATCAGAAGCCCCGGCGCGGCTGGCGACGGGCGGTCTCCACCCCGTTGAGCCGCAGCACGTGGCGCAACGCGTCGGCGAGACTCGCCTTGGTGGCGATGTCACCGAACTCGATGCCGAGCGCCACGATGGTCTGCGCGATCTGCGGGCGGATGCCCGAGATGATGCAGTCGGCACCCATCAGTCGGGCGGCCACCACGGTCTTCAGGATGTGCTGGGCGACCTGGGTGTCCACCGCCGGTACGCCGGTGATGTCGATGATCGCGTACGGCGAGCCGGTGTCGACGAGGGTCTGCAGCAGGCGCTCCATGACCACCTGGGCCCGGGCCGAGTCCAGGGTGCCGACCAGCGGCACGGCGACGACGCCCTCCCAGAGCTTGACCACCGGCGTGGAGAGCTCGAGCAACTGCTCGGCCTGGTCGGCGATCAGGCTCTCCCGGGTGCGGACGAAGCTCTCGAAGGTGAACAGGCCCATCTCGTCGATCAACTTCGAGAAGGCGACGTAGTCCTGCAGCGCGTTCGGGCCCCCGGCCTCCTGCACCAGTTCGGCCAGCACGTCCTTCAGCGCGAAGACGCTGATCGTGGTCTCGGTGGCGGAGAAGCCCTGCCGGGCCCGGCCACGAGACAGCTCGGAGAGCGCGGCGCGCAGTTCGCCGGCGCTTTCGGCGGACAGGTCGATGGTGCCCTGCTCGCTCGTGGCGACGATGGCGCCGTGCAGATCCTGGACCTGCCGGCGCAGCTCTGCCTGGCTCAGCCGGCCCCGCAACGAACTGGTGACGATCTCGGTCCACCGAGTCGTGACCCGTTCGTCCTGCCCGCTGAGCAGCGCGGCGAGCCGACCACTTTCTTCGGTGCTCAACGCCATTTCGAACCCCCTTGACCTGGACCGGGCGGACTCTATCACCGGGGTCTGATCAACTACTTGCCCCGTAGCAACGGAATGACGATGGCCACCGGATGACGGCTCCCGTTCTACCTCTGAGGGTGGTCGTGGGATACCGTTCCCCCGATAACAGGAGGTCTGGCGAATGTCGTTGACGGTGCACACGGAACAACGCGGCGACGTGGTCGTCGTAGCGGTCGCGGGCGAGCTGGACATGGCCACCGCACCGCAGCTGCAGGACCAGATCACCGACCTGCTCGACAAGGGCCGCAACCGGCTGGTGTTCGACCTGGCGGACGTCTCGTTCTGCGACTCGACCGGCCTGTCGGTCTTCGTCCGCGCCAAGAACAGCTGCGACGAGGCCGGCGGCGTGGTCCGGCTGGCCGCCCCGCAGCGCGGCGTGCTGCGCATCCTTGAGGTGAGCGGGCTGGTCGAGGTGCTGCACACCTACCCGACGGTGGATGAGGCAGTCGCCGGCGAACCGACGCCGGCTTCCTCCTGACCTGACCGTCGGCGTGCGTCACTCGTCCTCGACGTAACGGGGACGAGCGATCGCCATGCCCGCCGTCGTCTGCACGGCGAGGGCACCCAGCAGGAACCCGATCGGCGCGGTCCAGCCGCCGGTGGCCTCGTAGAGGATGCCGACCATCAGCGGGCCCAGGGCGGCGATCACGTACCCCGTGCTCTGCGCGAACGCGGAGAGCGCGACGGTGCCCTCGGCGGTGCGGGCGCGTAGGCCGATGGCGGTCAGGATCATCGGGAACGCGCCCTGCCCGATCGACAGGAGGGCGACCCAGAGCAGCGCGGCACCGTGCGGTGCGAGCGCCAACCCCAGGTAGGCCAGTGCCGACGCGGTGGTGAGCCCGAGCACCAGCGGCCGCAGGCTGCCGAGCCGACCGGCCAGGGTGGGCATCAGCAGCGCGATCGGCACGCCGAGCGCGGTCACCCCGGCGAGCAGCAGCCCGGCCGACTCCGGCTGGTAGCCGGCGTCGCGGAACAGTTGGGCCAGCCAGCCCATGATCGCGTACCCGCTGAGCGACTGCGCCCCGAAGTAGACGGCCATCGCCCAACCGAGCCGGGTCCGCGCCGGCCGGACCCGCGTGGGCGTGGCGACGGCCGCCGTCGGGGTCGCCCGCCGCGCCGCGGCGCGGGCCCGCAGCGCCAGCGGCACCCACGGGAGTACGGCCACCGCGGCCATCGCGGCCCACACGCCGAGCCCGGCCCGCCACGACCCGAAGGCGTGCGCGATCGGCACCGCGGAGGCGGCGGCCACCGTCGTGCCCACTGTCAACGCCATCGTGTACGCGCCGGTGACCAGGCCGGTGCGGTGCGGGAAGTGCTGCTTGACCAGCATCGGCAGCAGGATGTTGGCGACCGCGATGCCGGACAGCGCCAGCGCGCTGGTGAGCACGAAGATCAGGGCCGAGTCGGTGGCGACCCGGAGCACCTGGCCGACGGCGAGGGCGAGCATGGCGACCACCAGCACCCGGGCCGGCGCCACCCGGCGGACCAGCCACGGGGTGAGCGCGCCGAGCCCGGCGAACGCGATGGTCGGCAACGTGGTGACGAGGCCGGCGGTGACGCCGGAGAGGCCCAGCCCGTCGCGGACCTCGTCGAGCAGTGCGCCGAGGCTCGTCACCACGGCGCGCAGGTTGAGCGCGACCAGCAGCATCCCGACCAGCACCAGCGCGCCACCGGTCGCCGGGTGCGTCCGCCGGCCGGTGCCGGGGTCCCGCGTCGGACGAGGGTCGACGGCGACGGGGGCGGGCAGCGCCGGAGCGGCGGTTGGTGGCGGGGTCATGACCGCTAACCTACAATCATGGGATGAATTTGGGACCGGTGATGTAACCAGTGCCACCGTCGGTTGAATTCCCCTCCGCGCCGCCGGCACCGCCCCGCGGCCAGCCCGCTGTGCCACCGCGCGGCCACCGGGTCCGGCAGACCACCGAGCAGCTCCGCGTCCGCATCCTGGGCGGCGAATGGCCCGTCGGAGGGCGCATCCCCACCGAGCCACAACTGGTCGCCGCGCTGGGCGTCGGGCGCAACACGGTCCGCGAGGCGGTCCGCGCCCTGGTGCACGCCGGGGTGCTGGAGTGCCGGCAGGGCTCCGGCACCTACGTGGTGTCCACCGACGAACTGGCCCCGGTGGTCGCCCGCCGACTCGGCGACGACCGGATGACCGAGGTCATCGAGGTACGCCGCGCCTTCGAGGTGGAGGCCGCCCGGCTCGCCGCGTTGCGGCGTACCCCGGAGGACCTGGCGGCGCTCGACGGCGCGCTCGCCCAGCGCGAGGCCGCCTGGCACGGCGGCCGGGTCGACGCGTTCGTCGAGGCCGACGCGGCACTGCACACTGCGGTGGTCGCCGCCGCGCACAACGCCATGCTCGCCGAGCTGTACGCCTCGGTGGGCACCGCACTGCGCAGCACAGTCGCCCAGGCCATGGGCGGGGAACTCACGCCCGAGCGCTACGTCGACCACACCCGGCTGGTCGAGGCGATCCGGGCCGGCGATCCCGGCCGGGCGGCGCTCGAAGCCGGCGCTTTTCTGGAACCCGCCGAACGGGCATAGGTTGTGCCCGACAGAAAAGCGGACACCTCGGGAGTACGAATGCTCAAGGGCTTCAAAGACTTCATCATGCGCGGCAACGTCGTCGACCTGGCGGTCGGTGTCGTCATCGGCGCCGCGTTCACGGGCGTGGTCACCCAGCTCACCAAGTCGTTCCTCGAACCGCTCGTTCGAGTGATCATCGCGCTGCTGACCGGCAGCAAGGACGGGCTCAGCGGCTCCACGCCGAAGTTCCGCGGGATTCCGTTCGACTGGGTGGCGTTCGTCAACGCGACGATCACCTTCCTGTTGACCGCGCTGGCGCTCTACTTCCTGGTCGTCTACCCGATGAACCGGCTGGCCGAGCGGCGCAAGCGGGGCGAGGAGCCGCCGCCCTCGGCGCCGAGCGAGGAGGTCAAGCTGCTCACGGAGATCCGGGACGCCCTGGTCTCTGCCGGCCACACCACCCCCGGCCAGCAGCGTGGGGCGCTGGACGACGTGCTGGGCCGCCGCCCGGAGCCGCCGACGCAGCGCTGACCCGAACGGATGCACATCGGCCCCTGCGGGAATCCCGCAGGGGCCGCATCTTCTCGTACGTGTGTTCGATAGAGTCCCGCCATGGAGCAGCGAAAGCACTGGTGGAACGGGAAGTGGGGGCGGCTGGCCCGGCGGGATGTCTTCCTGCGGGTGGACGCCGACCGCTGGCACGTCGAGCAGCGGGCCGGCGGCGCCGAGGGCATCTCCCGTTTCTACGAGTACGGCAGTGCGGACGAGGCCGAGGACACCGTCCGGGCGCTGCTCGACGGCCCGGACACCTGGCGGGAGCTGTCCCCCCGCCCGCCCGGCGGCTGGACCCTCCCGAACACCTGAGTGCGCGGAACACGTGCACGGGCGAGGGTGCCGGGCGCTGCGTGCTGGGTGCCGTCTGCTGCGTGCCGGGCGCTGGATGCCGTCACTGCATGCTGCGTGCCGGGCGCTGCGTGCCGTCTACTGCGTGCCACTGGCGTGGCGGCCTGCCGCCGCCACCTTGCGCGGGCCGTGGAGGCGGTATTGCTTTTGGCGGTGATGACTCTGAGGCATAAATATGACTCACAGTCATCACGCTCCCGAGCCCATCGCCCCCCGGCCCATCGCCTCCCCCGGCCCATCGCCTCCGCCCATCGCCCCTCCCGGGCCCACAGCCTCCGAGCCCATCGCCTCCCCCGGCCCACCGCCTCCGGACCGGCCACCTCTGAGCCACTGCTCTGGAACGAGGTGCGACCACACCGAGGCCACGGCTGCCGCTGCCGCTGCGCGGCGGGTGGGAGGGACGGGCAGGCGGGCCGGCAGCGGATTGGCGGGGTGGGTTGGCGGCGGCGTTTAGCGGCGCGTCGCCCTGGGAACCGCACCGGGATGGACCAGCAGGACGAGCAGCAGGCGACCATCTCGCGGATCACCACCGGGATGCCGGTGATCGACTCAGCTGGCACCGAGGTCGGCACCGTGGACCTCGTCCAGCGGGGTGACCCGAACGCGGTGACCGTCCAGACACCGACCGCTGACCCCGGCAGCAGCCTGGACGAGCTGATCGAGGCGACCGCGGTCGAGGAGCCGGACGTCCCAGCAGATCTGGCGGCGCGACTGCTGCACAGCGGCTATCTGAAGGTCTCGACCGACCTGACCCGCACGGGCGCAGTCTACGTACCGGCCGACCGGATCGGGTCGGTGGCTGACGGTCGGGTCCTCCTGGCCGTCGGGGTGGCCGACCTGCCGCCCGAGGAGTGACCCAACGGCCCTGATCGACTCGGATTCACGAAAATCGGGGTGTCCGGAGCCTCGGGACGGCCCGACTTCATGAAACCCGAGTGGATCTGCCCGGCGCGGCCGGGGCGGGCTCGTCCGGCGCGGCTGGGGCAGGCTCGTCCGGCGCGGCCGGGGCGGGCTCGTCCGGCGCGGCGTGAGCGGACTCGTCCGGCGCGGCGGAGGCGGGCGCGGCCGGGGCGGGTTGGCGGCGGTGGAAGAGAAGCAGCATCAGGCAGCCCGCGACCAGGCCCCAGAACGCGCCGCCCACGCCGATCAGCGTCACCCCGGACGCGGTCACCACGAAGGTGACCACGGCGGCCTCCCGGGTCGCCGGCTCGGTCACCGCCGCAGCGAGCGCGGTGGCGAGGGCGCCCAGCAGCGCCAGCCCGGCGACCGCCTCGATGAGGATCGGAGGGGCGACCGCCACCAGCGTGGTGGCCACGCCGGCGCCCAGTCCGAGCACGGCCAGCCCGACACCTGCGGTGACCGAGGCGACCCATCGGCGCTCCGGGTCGGGGTGCGCGTCGGGGCCGGCGGCCAGCGCGGCGGTGATCGCCGCGAGGTTCACCGCGTGCCCACCGGCCGGGGCGGCGAGCAGACTGGCCAGGCCGGTGGTCCGCAGTGCGGCGCCGAACGGCGGCCGGTAGCCGTAGCCGACCAGCACCGCCATGCCGGGCACGTTCTGCGCGGCCATGGTGACCAGGAACAGTGGCAGTGCCACCCCGACGAGTGCGGACGCGTTCCAGGCTGGCGCGGTCAGCGTGACCGACGGGATCAGGGCGGCAGCGGTAAGGCCGGTCGGCGGTGCGGTCAGTGCGATCGCCGCCACGGCCACCACCAGCGCACCGGGCACCGCCCAGCGTCGGGCGAACCGGTGCAGCAGCAGCCAACCGACCACCACCGATCCGGCCACCACCGGCAGCTCGACCAGCGCGCGGACCGGGGCGGTGCACAGCGGCAACAGCACCCCGGCGAGCATGGCGCCGGCCACCGGCTTGGGGATGGCGGCTACCGCACGGCCGAGCGGCGGGAACAACCCGGCCGCGACGATCAGCACACCGGAGACGAGGAAGGCGCCCACCGCTACCGGCCATCCTCCCGGCGGTGGCCCGGTCGCCACCAGCAGCGCCGCGCCCGGAGTGGACCAGGCCACGCTCATCGGTATCCGGTACCGCCAGCCCAGCCAGGCGGCGGCGAACCCACATGCCACGCAGAGAGCGAGCAGGCCGGAGGCGGCTTGTGCGTCCGACGCGCCTGCCGCTCGGAGCCCGGCCAGCACGACGGTGAACGAGCTGGCGAAGCCCACCAGCGCGGTCACTGCCCCTGCCAGCACCGGTTGCACGCGTCCGGCCACCACACTCCTCCCGACTGTTCCGTTTACGGAACGGAAGCGTGTAGCACGATAGCCGGGTGCCGCACCCACCACCAGCCCCCCGCCCGGGCCTCGACGTGGATCCCGCCGTCGTCGGGCGCCGGGTCCGCACCCTGCGCGAGGAGCAGGGGATGTCGCTGTCCACACTCGCCCGGCTCGCCGGTGTCGGAAAGGCCACCCTCTCCGGCCTGGAGCACGGCACCCGCAACCCGACCCTGGAGACGCTCTGGGCGGTCACCGCGCAGCTCGGCGTACCGCTGACGGCGGTGCTGGCGGAGCCCGCCGCCGGGCCCACCGTGCACGGCGCCGCGGTCACCGCCACCCTGCTGGAGGTCTTCACCGACACCGACGCTACCTACGAGCTGTACCGGATGCGGGTCGCGCCCGGCGCCGGCCAACTCTCCCCCGCCCACCCGGCGGGAGTCACCGAGCACGTCACCGTGTTCGCCGGGGTGCTGCGCGCCGGGCCGGCCGACGCACCGCTGACGGCCACGGCCGGTGGCCACCTCCGCTGGGTGTCGGACGTGCCACACAGCTACGCGGCGGTGGGCGACGAGGAGGTCGCCGCGAGCCTGCTGCTGCGCTATCCGCGCCGCTGAGACCGCGCCGATCGGTCACGGACCGTCGACCTCGTCGACGATAATCGCAATCATTTCTCGACCTAGGTAGGAGGCGTAGAGACGAATGCCGGTTGTTCTTGGCAAGCTTGACCCCATGACGCTGATCCTCCGCTCGGTCATCCTCAACGACATCGGCTTGGTGCGCACCAACAACGAGGACTCCGCCCTCGCCGGTGACCGCCTGATCGCGGTCGCCGACGGCATGGGTGGGCTGCCTGCGGGCGAGGTGGCGAGCGAGATCGTGATCCGGATCCTGGACGAGCTGGCTCCCCCCACCGACCCCGACGGCGCCGCCGACGCGCTGCGTGCCGTGGTCAGCACCGCCAACCAGCGCATCCACGCCGCCATCACCGTCGACCCGAGCCGGGACGGCATGGGTACGACGCTCACCGCGGCGCTGCTGGCCGGGGAGACGCTGGTGCTGGCCCAGGTGGGCGACTCCCGCTGCTACCTGCTGCGTGAGGGGGAGCTGACCCAGCTCACCCGGGACGACACGTTCGTGCAGGCGCTTGTCGATCAGGGGACCCTCTCTCCCGAGCAGGCCCGCCACCACCCGCAGCGGTCCCTGGTGACCCGGGCCGTGCAGGGCGCCGACACCCCACCGGCGGTCGGGGTGCTCACCGTGGTCGCCGGTGACCGGCTGCTGCTGTGCAGCGACGGGCTCTCCGACTACGTCGAGGACGAGGCCATCGCCGCGGCCCTGGGCATGTACGCCGACCGCCAGCAGTGCGGTGAGCAGCTGGTGAAGCTGGCTCACCACGCCGGCGCACCGGACAACGTCACAGTCGTGGTCTCCGACGTCGTCGCCCGCTGACCCGTACGGCTCCCTCGGCGGCTCACCCGAACCGACTGGTTCGGGTACCGCTGCCACAGTAGGTGGTTGTGCCATCTAGCTAGCGCCGCTACTGTCCGACAAGTGGATTCCGACCGGCGCGGGCAGTGGCTGCGGGGGGTGCTCGACATCTGCGTCCTGGCCCTGCTGTCCAAAGGCGAGTCCTACGGCTACCAACTCGCCCAGGCGCTCGACGCGGCGGGCGTCGGGCCGATCCAGGGCGGCACGCTCTACCCGGTGCTGCTGCGCCTACAGAAGACCGGCCTGGTGACCGCGCAGTGGCGGGAGGGCAACGCCGGGCCGGCCCGCAAGTACTACCGGCTCACCGACGACGGGCACGCGGCGCTCCACGCCGGCGGCAGCGCCTGGCTCACCTTCGTCCGGCCGGTGAACGACATCGTCACGAAGGGGGTCACCCGGTGAACGCCGACGATTGGCTGCGTACCCTCACAGCCGAGCTGCACCAGCGCCGGGTCGCGGCGGACGCCGCACGGCACGTGGTCGCCGAGGCCGCCACGCACCTACGCGAGGGCGGCGGCGACCCCTGGGTCGTCTTCGGCCCACCCCAGCAGTACGCGGGCGCTGTCGTGGAGAGCATCGGCACCGCGCCCGGCCCGCGCCCCGGGCCGGTCCGGCTGCACGCGGCAGGCATCACCAAGCGGTACGGACGGCGAACCGTGCTGCGCGACGCCACGCTCACCGTCCGGGCCGGACAGATCGCCGCCGTCGTCGGCGCGAACGGCTGCGGCAAGAGCACCTTCCTCCGGATCTGCGCCGGCCTCATGTCGCCGGACGCCGGTGAGGTGACCGTTTCCGGGCGGCTCGGCTACTGCCCGCAATCCGGCGGCACCGCCGACTTCCTGCTCGCCGACGAGCATTTCGTGCTGGTCGGCGCCGGTCAGGGTGTGGCCCGGGGCCCGGCCCGCCGCGCCGGTCGGGCGGCGGCCCGGCAGCTCGGCTGGGAAGCGGGCGGCGACGTGCAGGCCCGCCACCTCTCCGGCGGCACCCGACAGAAGCTCAACCTGACCATGTCCACGCTCAGCGCCCCCGACGTGCTCCTGCTCGACGAGCCGTACCAGGGCTTCGACCAGGGCACGTACGTCAACTTCTGGGACCAGCTCAGCAGGTTGCGCGACGCCGGCACGGCCATCGTCGTGGTGACCCACCTGCTCAACCAACTCGACCGGGTGGACATCGTGCTCGACCTGACCCCGGCACACGAGTCCGGGTGGCACGCGCCCGGCATCCAGGGAGGCCGCCCGTGAACCGGCTCGTCACCGTCGCCGAGATGACAGTGCGGGAGCTGCTGCGGCGTCGAGGCGTACTCCTGCTGTTGTTGATGATGCCGTTGACCTTCTACCTGATTCGGCGGGACGCCTACCTCGGGCAGTCGGTTCGCTCGCTGCTGCTCGGCGTGGGTTGGGCGGTGAGCACCGCCGCGCTGTTCGCCACGACCGCGGCCCGCGAGTTGGAGCCGAGGCTGCGGCTGGCCGGCTACCGCCCGCACCATCTCTATCTCGGTCGGATGCTCGGCCTGTGGACGGTGGGACTGGTCATCTCCGTACCCTTCTTCCTGCTCCCGATGATCGACGGCGCGGACCTGCGGTACGGCGGCCTGGCGGCGGCGCTGCTCTGTTCCGTCGCGGTGGCGGCGCCGTTCGGAATGCTGATCGGTGCGCTGCTGCCCCGCGAGTTGGAGGGCACGCTGCTGCTGCTCACAGTGGTGACGGTGCAGATGCTGATCGACCCGGCCGGGTCGGGGGCGAGGTTGACGCCGTTCTGGTCGAGCCGGGAGATCGCCACCTGGACGGTCGACAACACCGACCAGGGCTACCTCTCCCGTGGCCTGCTGCACGGGGTCGCCGTCACCGCCCTTCTGGCTCTGGGCGTGGCCGCGGTGGCCAGCGTCCGCCTGCGCCGCCGTCGCCACCTGCGGCACCTGCCGGTCGGCTGACGCCGGGCCGGCCGTGGATCGGGCCAATCCGGTTGCTGCGACCCGCGCGGCGGGTTGAGATGGGCGAATGACCATTCGCCGGGTGACCGACGACGACCGTCTCACCACCAGCTTTCCGCTTGCCGCGTACGCCTTCGAGTCCTCGCCGCTCAGCGCCGCCCGGACGGCGGAGTTCCGCGACTACCTGCCCTACAACCAGGGCAACCGGACGTTGATCGCCGAGGAGGACGGCACCACGTTGGCCGCCGTCTCGGCCATCCCGATGCGACAGAACCTGCGCGGGGTGGTGCTGCCGATGGCCGGTGTCGCCGGGGTGGCGACCCATCCGCTGGCCCGCCGGCAGGGACACGTCCGGACGTTGCTGCACCAACTCCTCGACGAGATGCGCGACGAGGGCCATCCGCTCAGCGCGCTCTATCCGTTCCGGCCCAGCTTCTACGCCCGGTTCGGCTACATCGGGCTACCCAAGCCGCGCCGGGTCACCTTCACCCCGGCCAACCTGGGCTCGCTGCTCCGGGTGGACCTGCCCGGCGAGGTCGGCTGGGAACGCGTCGCCGCCGGCTATCCGGCATGGCGGGCGTTCACCGAACGCAACCTCCAGGAACGACACGGCTTCGCGATCTTCCCGGACTACCGAGGGGTCGGGATGCGTGACCGTGACGAGTACTGGCTGCTCACCGCCCGGGTCGGCGGGGAGGTCACCGGCGCGGTGACGTACCGGATCGAGGATTACGGCGGCACGCTGCACGGCAACGAACTGCTGGTCACCGACCCGCTCGCGCGGGCGCTGCTGTTGCAGTTCTTCGCCCGGCACGTCGACCAGATCCAGCGGATCACCGTTCAGGTTCCGCCGGACGAGTTGCCCGAGCTGTGGCTGACCGACCTGGACGTGCACGTCGAGGCCCGTACCCAGGTGCCGGGTGCGTCCGCGCCGATGGCCCGGCTGCTGTCGCTGGACGCGCTGAGCGGGCTGCCCGCGGGCCCGGGCCGGGTGCGGATCGAGCTGACCGGGGACCGCTGGTTGGCCGGCACCCACCTGCTCGACGGCACGACCGGGGCGCTGGAATTGGTCGACGACAGCACCGGCCGCGCGCCGACCGCCACGCTCACCGCAGCCGGTCTCTCCGCCCTCGCGTACGGGGTGCTGGACCCGGCCGAGCTGCCACTGCGCGGTCTGGGCGAGGTGCCGGTGGACGCCGCCACGGAGTTGCGCAGCCTCTTCCCCCGGCGGGTGCCGTACCTCTTCGCCGACTTCTGAGCCCTCCTCACAAACGGGTTTGTCGCCTCGGCGAACGTGGGTACGGTCCCGCGAATGCCGGAGTGGTTACAGGCGGGTGGATGGGGGTTGCTGGCCGGGTCGGCTCTGCTGGTCGGGGCGGCGGTCGGCTGGTTCGCCCGGGTGCCGCAGCGCCTCATCGCGTCGATCATGGCGTTCGGCGCGGGAGTGCTGCTCTCCGCCGTGTCGTTCGAGTTGATCGCCGAGGCGCACGCGCAGGGCGGGCTCCTGCCCACCGCTCTCGGCGCTGCCGCCGGCGCGGTGGTCTACACAGTGGCCAACCTGGCTCTCGCCCGACACGGCGCCCGGCACCGGAAGCGGTCCGGCGACCAGCAACCCTCCGAGAGCGAGCAGCCTGGTTCCGGCTCGGCGCTCGCCGTCGGCGCGCTGCTCGACGGCGTACCGGAATCGGTCGTTATCGGCGCCAGCCTGCTCGGCGGCGGCGCGGTCAGCCTGGTCACGGTAGCGGCGGTGTTCCTCAGCAACGTCCCGGAGGGGCTGTCCAGCGCCGCCGGCATGCGCCAGGCCGGCCGCACCCGACGGTACGTGTTCCTGCTCTGGACCGGGATCGCGCTGATCAGTGGCGTCGCCGCGCTGGTCGGCAACACGCTGCTGGGGGGCGCGCCGCCGGAGGTGATGGCCGCCATCACCGCGTTGGCCGCCGGCGCGATCCTCGCCATGATCACCGACACCATGATCCCGGAGGCGTTTGAGAACGCTCACCTGCTGGTCGGTTTGATCACCGTCGCCGGCTTCCTGACCGCCTTCGCTCTCTCCCACACCTGACCACCGCTCACCGCACCGGATCCGGCGCGGCGGGCGGCGGACGTGGCTTAGCAGTGCATTAAACCGGCTCGGCGGATTCGTCGCGATGCCGTCGTGGCTCCTAGCATCACGGGGGTGCGCATGACGTCGCTTGCCGCTCTCCTCGTCCTCGGTGTCGCCACCGCGACCCTGCCCGCCTGCGCGCCCAACGACCCGGCCCCCACCTTCGAGGCCGGCTCGACCGCCTCGCCGACGGCCCTGCCCACCGGCGGTCAGGGTGAGGCGTTGGGGGCTCGCGACGGCCTCGGCGGCCCGGGGGCCAGCGCCAGCCCGAAGCCCGCCAACAAGGTGCTCGCCGCCGGCAACCCGAACGGCAGGGCCACCGTGCCGGCCGAGGCGCGAGCGGTGGACACCTCGAAGCCGACCCGGAGAATCGGCACGGGCACCCCGGCGAGTTGCACCTCCGCGGCGGTGGTGAAGGCCGTCGCGGCCGGCGGAGTCATCACATTCAACTGTGGACCGGCCCCGGTGACGATCAAGATGGCCGCCACCGCCAAGATCCGCAACGCCAACGGGCCGAAGATCGTGCTGGACGGCGGCGGCACCGTCACGCTGAGCGGCCAGGGGCAGCGCCGAATCCTCTACATGAACACCTGCGACGAGGCCCAGGGCTTCACCACCTCGCACTGCCAGAACCAGGATCACCCGCAGCTCACCGTCCAGAACCTCACCTTCGCCGACGGCAACTCCACAGGCGAGAAGGCCGAGGGCGGCGGCGGTGGGGCGATCTTCGTACGCGGCGGCCGGCTGAAGGTGGTCAACTCGCGCTTCGTCCGCAACCGCTGCGACCGCACCGGCCCCGACCTGGGTGGCGCGGCCGTCCGGGTGCTGAGCCAGTACGAGAACAAGCCGGTGTACGTGGTGGGCAGCACCTTCGACGGCGGCTCCTGCTCCAACGGTGGGGCGCTGAGCAGCATCGGTGTGTCGTGGGTGGTGCTGAACAGCCTGCTCAGGAACAACGAGGCAATCGGCAGCGGCGCCAACCCGGCCAAGTCCGGTACGCCCGGCGGCGGCAGCGGCGGCGCGATCTACTGCGACGGCAACGAGTTCACCGTACGGATCGCCGGCACGATCATCGAGAACAACACTGCCAACGAGGGCGGCGGCGCGGTCTTCTTCGTGAGCAACAACCGCACCGGCACGATGAGGATCGAAAACTCGACCCTGCGGCGCAACCCCAGCGCCAAGTTCGAGACCCGTGGCTTCCCCGGCATCTTCTTCCTGGGCGCCCGCAACCCCACTGTGACGGGCTCCAAACTGAGCTGAGGCCGCGTACCTCAGTAGGGGTTTCCTTCGCCTGGGGGGCGGGCGTGGAGGAGGGCGGCGGGGCGGCCGGGCAGGTTCGGTGCGCCGGACATCGGAGGGCTCGATGTGTGGTCGCCGTCGGCCATCCCGGCGAAGAGTTCCTTGAGCGCCGTCAGCGCGCTGATCTTCGGCTGCCAGCCCAGCTCGGTCTCCGCACGCTCGCTGGACATCAGCGGGGCGTTCAGACCCAGCTCCACCCAGCCCGCGTCGACCGGTTGCAGCCGCGCCCGCCAGGTCAGCGCCGCCGCAGCCCGCAGCACCGGCGCGGCGACCGGCACCGTCCAACCATGGAAGTGCCGGGCCACCAGCTCCGGAGTGAGCACCGGGTCCGCGGCGACGTTGAAGGCGCCGCGAACATCACCCAACACCGCCCGGGCGTACGCGTCAGCCACGTCGTCGGCGTGCACCGCCTGCATCCGCAACCGGCGGTTCGCCGGCACCAGCGGGATCCGGCCGAAGCGCAGCAGCCGCACCGGCGCCAATGGGCCGAGGAAGTAACGCGTGATCTCCGCACCGGCGGCCCGCTGGAAGATCAACCCGGGGCGCATCCGTACCACCCGCAGCGTCGGGTGATCCCGTTCGAGCCCGTCCAGCAGCGCCTCCACCTCCGCCTTGTGCTCGCTGTACGACGAACCGGGCACACCGGTGGCCGGCCAGCGCTCACTGATCGGGTGGTCCTTCGGGCCGGGCGCGTAGGTGCCGACCGACGAGGCGTACACCAGGGCTGGCACGCCGGCCTGGACCACCGCGTTGATCACCGCCCGGCTGCCCTCGACGTTGGTCCGGCGCAGCACCCGCTGGTCGTGGCTGGGCTGGATCTGCCAGGCCAGGTGCACCACCGCGTCCGCACCCGCGAACACCTCGGCGAGCTGCCCGGCCGCGCCCGGCGCGCCGATGTCGCAGGAGTGCCACTCAACCTGGTCGTACGGCTCGCCGGCATCCGGGCCGGGCAACCGTCGAACGACCCCGGCCAGCTCGACGCCCCGCTCCCGGCGCAGCCGCCGCAGCAGCGCCGTACCGACGTTGCCGCTCGCCCCCACCACCACGATCCGCATGCCCGACCCCGTACCCGCCCAGCAGCAGCTCAACCACCCACCAGCGCGGTGGCCCGCCCCACCCCTTGATCCACTCGACTTCCTGAAAGTCGCGGCATACGAGCGCCCAGAAGCGCCCAACTTCCGGGATCCCGAGTCCCGCCACCTGGGTCCTGCCCGAAGTCAGGCCCGTGCCGTAGCGGTCGAGCGGTGTCCGCAGGTCGGGCAGGCGTCGTCGAGCACTCGCCGACGTACGGTCTGGTGTCGTGCGGCCTGGCCGGCGAGGGCCGCTGCCAGCAGCGCCGCGCCGACAAGAAGGATCGACCCGGTCGTGGTGGCGTAGGCCGCCGAGGTCGGTCCACCTCCCTGGCTGCCCCAGATCCCTTGGCTGAGCTGGTTGGCGCCGAACAGGGCGGCCGGGGTGGCGAGCAGCACTGTCGCCCAGAGGCCAGCGTCGTCCGCTCGCAGGGCGCGACCGAGGCCGACGAGCAGGACCAGCGCGAACATCAACCCCCCGACCATCGCCAACAGCTCGGGGGTCGAGCCGTACGAGGTGAACATGTTCCCGCCGTTCTCGGCGGCGCTGAATGCCACCGATGCGACCGTCACACAACCGGCAGTGAGCGGCGGCAGGCCACGCGCCACCCAGCCGGGATGGGAGGGCAGCGCGAGCGTGGCCAAGCCGAGCGCGACGGCAGGAACCAGCACGAACAGCGGCGGCCCAGACTGCCCGGTGACGGCGGCCACGGGCGGCACGACGACGGTCAGCAGGAGACCGCCGGCCGCGACAGAGCGGGCCCAGGCCCCGGGCAGCGCCGTGGCGGTGAGGGCGACGAGCAGCCAGCCCAGCCAGATCACGGCCCCGAGGGTCTGGAACGGGCCGACCGGATCCAGCCCGGCGAAGCGGGGATCTTCGAACTCGATCTGCAGGAGCAGGAAGACGGAGACCGCGACCAGGGTGTTCAGCGCGGCGGTCGCGGCCAGCGGGAGAGCCGCAACCAGCCCGAGAGCGCCGTACCCGCGCAGTCGCTCCCGGAGCCCGGCGCCGAGCAGGTCGACGGCGTCGTGTGGGGATGGCCAGCGCCGCCCCGGATCGACGGTGTCGAGGTACGTGCCGACGATCTCGTCGCCCCGCTCAGCCTGGTAGTCACCCGGGTAGACCCACAGCAGCCGCCGGTAGCGGGACTCCAACGGCGACCCGGCCTGATCCTGCGCGGGGTTGGGCTGGTTCATGCCGGGCCTCCGGTCGGTCGAAGGATGGGGCGGGCAACCGTCAGAGGGCCGCGTGTGATGCCATCGGCGGCGCGGGTGCCCGCAGGTCGAGCACGTAACCGCTGCGTGGCGGCCTCGACGTTGCGGCGCAGCCGTTCGGTCTCGGCGGTGAGCACGGACCGGCCAACCTCGGTGAGCCGGTAGTAGCGGCGCAGCCGACCCTCGACGACCTCCTCGCGGTCCCGCTCGACCAGCCCCTCGTCGGCGAGGCGGTCGAGTGCGCCGTAGAGGGTGCCGGGCCGCAGCGCCAACAGCCCACCGGAGAGGGCCGCGACGTCGCTGGTGATGCCGTAGCCGTGCATGGGTTCCCGTGCGAGCGCGGTGAGGATCAAGAAGGTGGGTTCCCGCAGCGGCGTGGGTGTGGGCATGACGTCAATATATCGGTGATGAAGCTATACCGGTGACGAAGTGGTGCGGGAGTTTGCCGGAGACGTCAGGCCGGTGCGCCAGCGGGTCGCTGAGCCCTGCACCGTCGACTGAGGTCCTGTGGCGCGGGCGTAGACCGGCATCGCTCCGCCGGACCGGGGGCGGACATCAGCCGGGCCGCAGACGGTCGGGTAACCTGAGCGCGCGGGCCGCTAGCTCAATGGCAGAGCTGTGGACTTTTAATCCATAGGTTCAGGGTTCGAGTCCCTGGCGGCCCACCATTCAGCGCCTCTGAGCTGCGACAACTCCGACCGAAGATCATCGGGCACGGCCAGGACACAACTCAGGCGTGATGAGATGGGCGGCCAGTTCCTCTGCGGCAGACGGGATGGTGGCAGCGTCGTCAGCGGTGCTCGCCGAAGACCGCCGCGGCCACCTGGTAGCTGTCGAACGCCCGGGCCGCCCCGGCGTACGCCTCAAGGTGGATGAAGAGCTCGACGATCTCCTCCTTGGTCACGCCGGACGTCAGCGCGATGCGCAACTGCCCCCGCAGCGGCTCGTGGGTGCCCAGCGCCGCCGCGACGGCCACCGAGATCAGGCAGCGGCTCCGCAGGTCCAGGCCCGGTCGCGGCCACGAGTCGCCGAAGGTGTGCTCGGTCGCCAACCGCCGGAAGTCCTGACCGACCGCGGGTTCCCCGTCGGCCAGCGGCAGGGTCAACGGTTGGCCGAGGAGGCGCTCCGCGGTGTCGAGGGCCTGCTGGTATCGGGGATCGTCGGGCATGCGTTGCCACCTCCGCACGTGTCAGCCAATCGACTGCCGTTCGGTTCCAGCGTCGCGCCTACCCCGGCGTTCGGTCGGCCGTTCCGGGAAACTGGTGGTCGGCATAGCATCGGATGCGGTGGAGCGCCTGCCCGCGCTCTGTGCGTCAGCCCACGCCTGAAGAGTCGGCAGCGGTGGAGGTTGCCGCCGCTCGCTGTCCTCCCGCACGCGCGTGAGGAAGGCCCAGATCATCAAAGAGTTGGGCGGTGGGCTCTCGTCGGTCCCACTCTTGTCGAGCACCCCTCGCAACTACCGGCACAGTGAGCCGATCAGCTCATCAAAGCCGGGGAACTCTTCCCGCGCTGCGGTAATGACGTCATCCGCCGACCTGCGACGCGACGGTGCCCAGCGTTGGGCGATCTCCGTGAGGCGGGCATCCGTACGAGGCTCGTGTTCGTGATCGGGATAGACCGTAGCTTCCCACGGACCGAAACCGTCGGCGACGAGCCACAGGTAGTCCCACAGGGTTTGCGCCACGACCCCCGTTTCGCCCTCCGAACCGAGAAACACCACCGGCTGCTGCTCGATCGGCTCACCGTGACGCACCAGCCAGAACGCGGCGAGGCCGCCGGTGCCGTCCTGCCCGAAGACCCGGAACTCGGAACCGTCCAGCTCGGCGTTTCCGGTCCACGCTCTCCACCACTCGGCAATCTCGCCCGAGTCGAGGAAGTGCGGGTACGGCTCGAAATCGACGCCGACGCCGTCCCTGTAGTCGAAGCCGACTTCGTGAGCTTCGGACAGCGGAGTCGGCAGGGTACGACCATCGTGATCCACGGCAGCACCCTAGCGAGGAGGACCGACGGACCGGTCTGGTGCCGGCCAACGGCTAGGGCCCCGGGTTGCACCGCTCCAGCGCGCTGCCCATCTTGGCTACCGGGCTTCCGTCGAGACCGGGTCGAGGAAGAAGAGGCACTGGGCGGGGTTGAACTTACCTACCTCGGCGACGAAGCGGAACTTGTCACCTACGCCGACAGCGGCGGGGATCTTCTCGCCGGTCAGCTTCAGGTCGAGGATGTTGACGTCCTCGTACTTGAAGGCTGGGCCGACCGTCGTGTTCGGTCCCATGTCGCCGGGGCCCAGGAGGAAGTCGTAGCGGGTGTCGTAGTCGCCGTGGGGCGCCACGTTCACGATCGAGCCGTTGAACGCGACCGTCTTGCCCTCGTACCTGGTCGCGAAGGCAAGATTCGCGTCGTCGCAATCGTCTGCCTTCAGCAGCGCGGCGAACTCCGGATTGTTCTGCGGCGTGATCACCTCAGTGGCAGCCGACTCGACAGCGGTCGGAGCCGGCGTAGCAGACGGTTTCTCGCCCACCGCAGCCGTCGATTTTTCTGGCCCGTCCTCCTTTTCGTCTCCGCCACTGAGTGCCGAGGCAGTGCCGATGACGATGGCCAGGATCACGAGGACGGCGGCAGCCGCGCCGATCAGGAGCCACGGCTGCGGCTTCTTCGGCCGACGGAAGTTGACGGTGGAGCGAAGCGTGCCTGGGGTCTGTTGCACGAGCTCCCAGCCATCCTTCTGCATCTTCGAGATGACCCAGCCGTCGGTGCCGCGAACTGGCCGTACGGTCTTGTACTCGTACTTGATCTCGTCGACCATGCGGCTCCGCGCTCCCTAATGGACTGCTCGCACCAACTGCCTGGCGCAGCGTAGGGGACAGGCACAACTGACACCGGCTCTGTGTAACGTCAGCTTGATCGGCGACGCCCCCGGTGGGTCACATTCGCTGCCTGATGGCAGACGTCGCGCGCTGGTAGCCTGACGCCTTTCGGCGAGAGGCGGAGGCTGCCCGGTGCACAGGATTCTGCTGCGTGGGTTCGTCGCGGTGGCGACCGTCTCCGTGGCGGCCGCCTGCGGTTCTCCGGCGGCTCCCGGAGCGGATCCATCCGCGCAGGCAAGGAAGCAGGCGACAGCCACGAAGTCGCCCTCCCCGGCGGTTCCGGCGACCGGCGGGCCCGGGTACTCCGCCGCGCTGTCCGCACGCCTGGTGACCCCGGAGTCGCTACCGCCCGGCTTCACCGTGGACATCGCGACCACCATGGCACTCGATGCCGGCGATCGACGTCCAGACGTCGACGCGTCGTGTTCGCGCAGCATGATCCCGCTGCTGTCGGCGAGGCGGCTGACCGGGACTCCGTCAGCGATAGCCGCAGCCACCCTCAGCTTCGACGCGGGTCCCGACGACCTGTGGGTGGGAACGGAAGTCCTCAGGACCTACACCGACGACGGCGCACGGCGAGCGATGGCGGACCTGCGGATGTTCATCGGCAGTTGCCCGACCCTCGTGCTGCCCGACCAGGGCGGCAGTCATCGCTTCGCGGTCGCGGTCGCGGCCGGGCCGCAGTTGGGCGATGACAGCCTTCACGTCACCAACGCCACGACGTCGGGTCCTGACACGCTGGAGTGGGACGTCATCCTCGTCCGGACCGGCACCACCTTGGTGGTCGTTCAGGCGGAGGGCAACAAGCCCGGCGGCGCCGAACACCTCACCCGGGTGGCCGAGGCCGCGCTCCACAGATTCCAGACGACCGGGTCCTGAACGCCCGCAAATCCGGGCGCGTTGCAGCGGATCAACGACGAGGTTGGCACCTGGCGCCGCGGGCTGACGTAGATATCCTCTTCAGGTGCTGGCTCGTGTGGAGATCGTTGACACGGGTCCGGCACTGCGAAGGGACTATCGAACATGCCCCGTGTGGTACCGGCGGTCATCCGCGCACTCGACGTCCTGGAACTGTTTCTGGACTGCCCCCAACTGTCGGCCCGCCAGGTGATGGAGCGCCTCGATCTGCCCCGCACGACCGTCCACGAGTTGCTCGTGACGCTTGAGGCTCGTGCGTACCTGATCTCCATACCGGGTCAGCCCGTGCAGTATCGGCTCGGCATGCCGCTGTTCCAGTTGGGCGCGGCGTTCGCGGGTCGGCTTGATCTGGTACGCGAGGCGCAGGGCGTCGCACGGGACGTGGCCGCCGCGTGCGATGAGGCGGTTCATGTGGCGGTGCTCGACGGCGCCGATGTGATCTACCTCGTCAAGTTTGACAGCACCCACCCGGTTCGGATGGTTTCCGGGGTCGGGCTGCGGCTGCCCGCGCACTGCACGGCCGTGGGCAAGGTGCTGCTGTCGGCCCTCGATGAGGCGGACCTGGATGCCGTCCTGCTGAAGGACCCCCTGCCGGGTATGACGCCGGACAGCATCACCGATCCGGATCTTCTTCGTGAACATCTTGACCGGGTCCGGGTGGAGGGCGTCGCTGTCGACATCGGTGAGTCGGACACTGCGATGCGGTGCGTCGCCGCGGGGATCCGGGACCACACCGGCGCCATCATCGCTGGGATGAGCCTGTCCGCGCCGATCATCCGTTGGACGCCTCAGGTGCAGGTGGAGTGGACCGGGTTGGTCCGCGAGGGGGCGGCCGCGTTGTCGGCTCGCATGGGCTACCGGGCGCAGCCTCGATAGGGCGCCTCCCGCTTTCGGTTCGAAACAACATCGAAACATTGACATCGCTCTTCGCACTGTTCTAGCGTCGCGACCACTCGATCCGGTATATCGAACCTAGTTCGAAATCTCGAACGGCGGTGGTCCCGTGACCCGACCGAACTGGAACGTCAGCGCTACTGCCTCGGCCCGGTCGCCGATCGCCTCGACCCCGTCGCGCCATCCGACGAGCGGCACCCGACATGTCTCGGGTGGCTCCGACGAAGCGCGCGGCAGTGGCTGTCCCACGGTGACGGGCGGGCCCGCTCACCACCGTGGCGACCCACCGACGCACTGATCTCGACGGGCGACCCTCGGTGGTCGCCGGCAGAAACCAACTGGAACACAACCGTCGCGGTGTCCGCCAGCTGTGCCTTCGGCGTGCAGCCGTGCGCGGGGAGATGAAGGAGGCGAACGTCCATGGAGGACAAGTCGGGGTGGTCACGGCGCGGCTTTCTGGGGATGGGGGTTGGGGTGCTCGGCGCGGCCGGTCTGGCCGCGTGCGGTGGCGACTCCGATCCGCCCAGCAGGGTGCAGCCGGAGGTTCCGCAGGAGCTGATCGACGCCGCGGCGGCGATGAAGGGCTCCTCAATGGGCATGCTGTCGCAGAAGCTGTACTCGACGGCGGCGAACGAAGCCCTCGACAGCTCGATCAAGAAGTTCGCCGACACCACCGGCACGAAGATCGAAAACAGTCTGGTCCAGGCCGACGCCGGTGACGTGGTGGCCAAGATCGACGCCGAGGTCAAGGGCGGGGTAGCCCGTGACCTGGCGTTCATGACCGACTCGCGGTTCGTCGCCCAGTTCCAGGCGCTGGGCGACCTGGAGGACGTGACGGACGTCGTCACGGCGCTGACCGCCAAGTACGGCGAGCCCTGCGCCGAGGCCAAGAACTTCTGCGTCTTCGACGGCAAGTGGTTCGCCATCCCGTACCACTTCATCGGGATCGGGTCGTTCCTGCGCAAGGACTGGATGCAGGACAAGGGCATCACCCCCAAGGACATCTACAGCTGGGAGGAGCTGCGGGACCTGTGCCTGGAGATCTCCGACCCGGCCAAGCGCCGGTTCGGCTGGGGCATGACGGTGAACCGGTCCGGTGACGGCAACGGCATGATCGAGGCGCTGATCAATGCCTACGGCGGGTCGATCGCCGCCAACGACGGCCGGAAGGTCACCTTCAACTCCCCGGAGACCGTGCAGGCGGTGACCTTCCTCGGCGACATCTACACCAACCCGAAGTACAAGCCGATGTTGCCACCGGGGATCGCGAGCTGGACCGACACCAGCAACAACGAGAACTGGCTCGCCGGGATCCTCGGCTACACCCGCAACCAGTTCAGCGTGTACGCGGACTCCAGGACCAAGAAGAACCCGGTGCACGCGAACACCCACGTGTTCTCCGACTGCATCGGGCCGGCGACCGACAATCCGCTGCTGCTCGGCCAGTCGCAGGGCTTCGTCGTCTTCAAGGGTGCCAAGAACCCGGCGCTCGCCAAGCTCCTGGCGCAGTACCTGGTCAGCGCGCCCGCGCTGCTCGGTGTGGCGAAGGAGGCACCCGGCCTGGTGATGCCCGCCTGGGAAAAGGTCTGGGACGCCGACCCGTTCTTCACCAGTGGCGACCCGGCGTTCCCCATGCTGCGCAGAATCACTGAATTGAAGCTGCCGCTGAACACGAAGAACGGCCTGACCTTCCCGCAGAAGGCCAGCGCGGGCCAGCAGGCGGTGGGGTCGGCCTACGTCCTCACCGACATGATGCAGCAGGTCGTGCAGGGCACCGCGCCGGTGCAGGCCGTGTCGGCCGCCCACGCGAAGATGGTGCAGATCTTCAACCAGCAGGGGCTGCCGCAGTGAGGTCTGTCCGTCCTGCCCGGGTCCCGGCGGCGAGAAAATCCTCGCCGTCGGGGCCCGGCTCCCTCACCGCAGTCCAGCGGCGGCTGGGCCGCGACTGGCGACTCGCGGCCCTGTTCCTGGCACCGATGGCGGTGCTGGTCGGCGGGCTCGTCCTCGTGCCGATCGCCCGGTCGATCATCACCAGCACCACGGAACGGCACGGGCAGGACACCGTCTTCGTCGGCCTGGACAACTACCTCGCGCTCGTCGGCGACGACCAGTTCCACACCGGCGTGGTGAACTCGTTCGTATTCACCGCGTACGCCGAGATTTTCAAGGTCGTGCTGGGGTTGGCCGCCGCCCTGCTGCTGCACCATCGCCGACGTGGGCGGGCCGTGCTGGCCGGGCTGCTCCTGGTGCCGTGGGTGGTGCCGACGGTGGTGACGGCGTTCAGCTGGCGCGCGCTGCTCGACCCGATCTTCGGCAGCGTCAACACGCTGCTCACCGCCACCGGGATCGGGCCGCTGCTGGCCAGCGCGCATCTTGTCGACAGCTGGCCCGCGGGCTGGCTGTCCGACCCGTCGCTGGCCATGCCGTCGGTGATCCTCGTCAACGTCTGGAAGGGGGTGCCGTTCTTCACAGTGTGTTTCCTCGCCGGGTTGAAGGCCATCCCGGCGGACCTCTACGAGGCGGCGACCATCGACGGCGCCTCGGCGTGGCAGCGGTTCAGAAGCGTGACGCTGCCCGGACTGCGCCACGTGATCACCGTGACGGTGACCCTGTCGTCGATCTGGACGTTCAACAACTTCGACCTCGTCTGGTTGCTGACGCAGGGCGGCCCTGGCGACGTGACGGCGCCGTACGTGCTCATCGCCTACTCGAAGGCCATCCTGCAGCTGCAGTACGGCGCGGGCGCGGCGGTAACGCTCGTCATGCTGCCGATCATCGGCGGGCTGGTGTTCGTCCTGGTCCGGTTGTTGCGCCAGGACACCAACATCAAACTGCCCCGGCGACGTCGCACAGCGCTGAGGATCGGCGCACAGCGCTGGGCCGGGACGGCGCGGCGGGCGCTGCCGTGGGTCGTCACCGCACTGGTCACCGGTCTGCTGCTCTGGGCATCACCGCAGATCTTCTGGAAGGCGGCGGTGGTCCTCGGTGTGATCCTGCTGATCGCGGCGGGGGTCGGCCGGGTGGTCTCGACCCTCCAGTCCCGAGGTGGTCGCCGTTCGTCGACAGTGGTCTCGGGTGTGGGTTCCTGGGCTGCGCTGGCTGGCTTGCTCTTCTTCGTGCTGGGCCCGCTGTACTGGATCTTCGTCACGGCCTTCAAGTCCGAGGGTCAGGTCGTCATGCGTACCGACGACCTGTGGCCGACGCCGTGGACGCTTGAGCAGTTCGGCGCCCTGTTCGACAACCAACCGTTCGGCCGCTGGTATCTCAACACCCTGCTGGTGTCCGCGGCGTCGACCGCTGTGGCACTGGTCTGCGCCGCCCTGGCGGGCTACGCGCTGGCCCGGCTGCGGTTCCGCGGGGCGCAGGGCTTCACCGTCACGGTGCTGCTCACCTACGTGATGCCGGGCGCGCTGCTGTTCATCCCGCTGTACCAGATGCTCATCGGCGCCCGGCTCACCGACTCGTTGTGGTCCCTGGTGGTGACGTACCCGACCTTCACACTGCCGTTCGCCACCTGGCTGCTGGTGGGGTACTTCTCGTCGATCCCCATCGAGTTGGAGGAGGCCGCCCTGGTCGACGGTTGCAGCCGCATCCAGGCATTCGGCCGGGTGGTGCTGCCGCTGGCCAAGCCAGGGCTGCTGGCGGTCGCGCTCTTCACCCTGACCAACGCCTGGAACGAGTTCCTCTTCGCCTTCGTGTTCATCACGAAGGACGAGTACAAGACGCTCCCGGTGGGGATGCAATCCATGATCGCCGGAGACGTCGTGCCGCAGGGACAACTCGCCGCGGCGTCGCTGCTGGTCAGCATCCCCGTGGTGATCATGTACGCCCTGGGGCAGCGCTTCCTGACCGAAGGGCTAACCGCCGGCGCGGTGAAGGGGTGAGCCGACGGGCCGCTGGTGCGCGATCGGCACCAGCGGCCCGACAACGGACCGTCCCCACGACGGCTCCGGCGAGCGTCGGGTCAACCAGCGACTCGGACCGCTTCCACATCTGCCGCGATCATCGAGAAGACGGCCATGTCATGTGCCTTCTCGCCATCCCAGTCGGCCATTCGCAGGGTGCCCTCCCGAACGCCGCCAGCTGGCCGGCGTCCTGCGGGCCGAACTCACGGATCTCCAGACTACCCGAGATGATCTTCACTGGTGCGAACATGGTGGGGAGCGTAGAGCCAAGCCCCGAGTCGTCGCGCACCTTTACCTCGCCGCGGGGAGCAGGAACGGGTGCCGGGACGCGTGGCCGCCGCTCACGTCCAGGTCATGTTGATGGCCCGGGCGAGGGCGTTGGTCATGGGTGCGGTGCCCTCACGCGGTCTCGGTTCCGGTCTGTGCACGGGCGTAGGTGAGGAAGAGTGCGCCACTGTCCAGAACTGTGTGGTCGGTCAGGCGCCAGGTGCGTGGTGCGAAGACGGCGTCACGGCCGAAGAGCGGGATGCCGGCGCCAATGGTCAGCGGGGCAAGCTTGATGATCAGCTGGTCGATCTCGGAGTAGAGGGCACCGGCCAGCGCGCCGCCGCCGATCACCCAGACGTCCTTGCCGTCGTGGCGCTTCAACTCTCGTACCGTGGCGATCGGATCTTGGCCGATGACCTCGACGGCCGGGTCCGGGCTGCTGCCCAGCGTCCGGGAGAACACCAGGTGGCGCAGGTGCGGGTACGCGTCGGTCACACCGGCCTTCAGGCCCACCTCGTAGGAGTTGCGCCCTTCCACCACGGTGTCGAACCGGCTGCCCTGATCGGTGATGCCGAACGCCTGCCGGGCCGGACCGGGGAGGGTCTCCGGGTACTCCGCGACGAGGTGGCGCAGGTAGTCGTCCGGAATGGGCCAGAACCCGCCGGGGCCGGTCGGGTCGGCGCCGTCGGGGCCGGCGATGAAGCCGTCCAGGGTGGCGGCGATGTAATACACGAGCTTGCGCACGACGATCTCCTCGTTCAGGCTGCCGGTCGCTGTTCGGCGACGACGTCCATCAGCCTGCCCGGCAAGACACCGGGCTACAAGATCACAACTGGTAACGTGCCATAACCCTTCGCTAATGCGTGGATCGGGAACGGCACATGGAACTCCGCGACATCGAGCCCATGTACCGAGGTCTGCACGAGGGCATGGACCGGGCCAGGCTCGCCGCACGCGGCAAGACCGGGGTGCTGCGGGTCGGGTCCATCGCCGTCAACCTCCATGACTTCCGCGAGTTGTTCGACGGGTTCGCGAAGGACCACCCTGAGTGTGAGGTGCAGCTCCGGCATGTCGACTTCGGCGATCCCTTCGGTCGGCTGCGCGCCGGCGACATCGACGTGCAGATCGTGTGGCTGCCCGTGAGGGAACCGGACCTCACCGTCGGCCCGGTGATCTACACCGAGCCCATCGTGCTGGCCGTAGGGGCAACGCACCGGTTGGCGGGCCGCACATCGGTCTCCTACGAGGACCTGGCGGACGAGACGGTCATGGGCGGGGCCCGGCCGGACTACTGGCGGGAGACCCTGGTGCCCGTACGCACACCCAGCGGGCGGTTGATCCCGATCGGCCCGTCGGTCTCCAACTTCCAGGAGATGATCCCGATCCTCGTCACGGGCGAAGCCGTCTCGCCGGTACACGCCCAGGCTGCGCGCTACTACGCGAGGCCGGACATCGCCTACGTGCCCATCCACGACGCTCCTCCGGGCCGGTGGGGGCTGATCTGGCGTACCGGCAGCGAGACGGAACTCATCCGCTCCTTCGCCAGCATCGCGCGGGGTCTTCACCCCGTCGAATAGCCCGCCGCGTCGGCGGGCCAAGTGGCCACAGCTTCGGCAGCACGCCATGACCGGCGCTCTCCGTCATTCGGCGCCGGCGATGATTGCGCCGCTGACCGTGTCCACATACCACCGCTGGTACTGCTCGATCGTCCATCCGCGTTGCCGGACGAGCCAGTCGAAGTTGCGGACGTCCTGGGCCAACCAGAGGATGTCGGCCACCTGGTCGACGCCCAGGTCGGGGCATACGCCTCCCGTGCCGACTAGTTCGGCGGCGAACATGGCCATGCCGCGGCGGCGGTCGTCGACGTTCTTGCGCCAGATCTCGGCGGCGTCCGGATCGGCCGTGGCAGCGCCGGCCAGCGCGAGCATCACCTGGGCCTGCCGGGCGTTGACCTCGGCAAGGTGACGTGCGTAGCGGGCGAGCTTGGCCTGGGGGTCGGCGAGGGCGCGGATCTCGGCGACGAAGGGCCGGTCCGGCAGGGCCACCGGTTCGTCGTCGCCGGCCAGGGTGACGTCGACCAGCTGGGAGAGCAGTTGCCGCTTGCTGCCGAACACCGCGTACAGGGTCTGGACCGCGACGCCGGCTTCCACGGCGACAGCGGTCAGCGGTGTGGCCGCGTAGCCCGGGTCGACGAACAGCCGGCCAGCCGCTTCGAGGATCGCTCGCCGGGTCTGTCGGGCCTGCTCCTGTCGGCGGGAAGAGTCATAACGCCTCTTGACAACCACCTCTCGAGTGTAGTGCTCTATTGGATAGAGTCTCACTCTATCGAGAGGTGGCGGCCATGCCGTTCGGTGTGTTGCAGGAGATGCCCGGCGTCAGCGAGGCGGAGTACCGGCAGGTGGAACGACACCTCGGACCGGACCGACCGCCGGGCCTTCTCGCGCATGTCGCCGGGCCGACGGAGGACGGCTGGCGGATCATCAACATCTGGCAGGACGAGGCGGCATTCCGCCGGTTCCAGTCCGAACGGCTGGTCCGGGCTGCTGGCTTGGCGGCGCAGGAGGACGGCTTCGACCCGACGAAGGCGGCTCACTTCCGCTCGATGAGCGTCGACGGCGCCGAGATGCCGTTCTGATGGCCGACACCGCCAGCCTGCGGGCTCGCGGCGCCGCTTTCTGGGCGGGCGCGGCAGCTGGCTGGATTCGCCACGCCGTTCGGCAGGACGAGACCGGTCGGCCGTTGGGCGCGGCTGCCATGGATCGACTGGCCGCACGACCCGCCGAGCGAATCCTCGATGTGGGCTGCGGCTGCGGCGGCACCACGGCCGAGATCGCCGTCGCAGTCGGCGAGACCGGCGCGGCGATCGGTGTCGACATCGACGAGGCGATGGTGACCGCCGCTCGACGCCGATTTCCCACCGACGGGTACCCGGCCATCCAATTTCATGTGGCCGACATCGACACTCTCGATGTCGTGCCTGGTGCCCCGTTCGACGCGGCGTTCTCACGAATGACCCTGATGTTGTTGGCGGACCCGGTTGCCGGCTGCCGCACGATCCGGCGATCACTGCGCCCGGGAGGGCGCCTCGCCGCGACCGTCTTCCGCGACAGTGGCGTCAACCCGTGGCTGTCCGCGGCGATGCTCGGCGCCGCACCGCATCTCGGGCCGTTACCACCACTCCCGGTCGGTGACGAGCCCGGTCCGTTCGCGTTCGCCGACCCGGCGCGGCCCACCCGGATCCTCACCGCCGCCGGCTTCACCGCCGTCACGATCACACCGTGCGATGTCGCCCTGGAAACTCCTGACGACGCCGACGCGGTGGCCGAATGGCTCATCGAGGTCGGCCCGGCCGGTGCCGCCTACCGGGCGGCTCCGCCGGCTGGTCAGGCCTCGGCCCGGGCGGGGGTCGCCCGGCTGCTCGGCCGGTTCCGTGAGCCCGGCGTCGGCTACCGGCTGCCCACCGGCCTCTGGCTCGTCGCCGCGAACGCCGCCGGAACCCCTACCCACCGCGAACCCCGTGAGGACAAAATCCAATGAGTACGTACCGACCGCTCGCACCAGCAATCTGCCTCGTGCTCGCCCTGACGGCGTGCACCGAGGCCGACGCGCCCGAGCCCACTGCGGTGCAAGACACGACAGGACCGACCAGCGCGGCCGGATCCGCTCCGGCCGACGGCTCTCCGGTGTCGGCGAAGGACGTGTGCGCCTACCTGGACGGCCAGGTGCCGACGCTCAAGGGAATCGGGTCCGAGACGGGCGCGATGGCGAACCTCACAGTGAACCTCTATTCCTGGTACGAGAAGCAGGGCCCTGTACCCAACGGCCGTGACATCGACGACCAGACCCGCAAGGAATGCCCGGCGACCCGGACCGAGGTGCTGAAACTCGCCGGCATGGAGAGCTTCGAGCGGCTGTAGCCGCCGCGAACGCGACGCCCGATCACCGGACGGTTGCGGCCGTCAGTGCCCCAGCTGCTTCTCGAACCAGTGGTGGGCGTACGGCTCGGTGTTGTACGCCTCGATCTCCCGGTAACCGGTCGCCCGGTACAGGGCGATCGCCTCGGTGAGGTTGCGGTTGGTGTCCAGCCGGACCGCTGTCGCGCCGCGCTCGGCGGCGTACCGTTCCAGCTCGCCCAGCAGTCGTCGCCCGACGCCGAGCCCGCGTACGGTGTCGGACACCCACACCCGTTTGACCTCGGCGGGCGCGTCGGGGTGGAGTTTGACCGCGCCGCAGCCGATCGGTTCGCTGTTGAGGGTGGCGAGCAGGAGCACCCCGTTGGGCGGGACGAGCGCTTCGTCGGGGAGCGGTTTGCTCAGTGCGGGGTCGAACCCGTCGTCGAATCGTCGTGCGATGTCGCGGGCGTAGGCCCGCAGGCACGCACGGGCTCGCGGGTCGCTCGGCGGGCACGGCTCGATGACGACCATCGAGCCCATGAGCAGCCGTTCGACCTCGGCCATGGCGGTGACGAGTCGTTCGCGACGGTGTTCGGTGAGTGGTTCGAGGATCGAGGCGGCGAGATCGTCCGACCGCTGGTCGAGGTCGGCCCACTGGGTCCGGCCGGCCTCGGTGAGCGTGGCGACGCGGACCCGGCCGTCGGCGCCGGTCTGGTCGACCGGTCCGACGGTGACGAGGCCGTCGTTCTCGAGGGTGCGCAGGAGTCGACTGAGATATCCGGAGTCCAGGCCGAGCCGGGCCCGTAGCGCGGCGACCTCGGCACCGGCGGGGCCGATCTCCCAGAGCAGCCGAGCCTGCCCGAGAGGGCGCCCCTGGGCCATGTACTCGTCGTCGAGCGCGCCCACCCGTTGGGTGACCGTCCGGTTGAAGCGCCGCACGGCGGCGACGAGAGCCGAGTCCATACACCTGACTTTAGTCAGGCTTCTTGACTACGCGCCAGCTCGGTGGCGGTAGGAGCCGATCCCGGCGTGGTCCAGGGCGACCACGGCGAGCGCCACCCCGGTGGCGACCGCGCTGACCGCCAGCAGCGGCATCCGCAGAACAACCGCCGCGCCGGCCAGCACGAACAGGGCGGCGACCCGGGGCCAGGAGAGTCGCCGGTGGATCGCCGCCGAGAAGAGGATCCGCCCGAGGAGGAACAGCATCGGCCCGCTCAGGATGAACAGGACCGCTGTGAGGTCACCAGTTCGCAGAGGGTGCGCGATGCTCAGCTCGGCGCCCACTGAGGTGACCACCAGCCCGGCGATCATCACCAGGTGCAGATATCCGGTGATGACGCCGAGACGGGCCGGATCGGCACGCTCGATGGCGGGGCCGAGGCGCTGGCCGGCGGGCGTGACATAGAGCAGACCGATCAGCACGGCGGTGGCGAAGACCAGCAGGAACGCGACAGTCTGCGGGAAGTGGAGATCGGTGCCGGCGTACGAGAGGCCGGCGACCAGGACGAGCTCGCCGAGCGCGATGATCATGATCTGCTGGTACCGCTCGGCGAAGTGCTCGCCAGCCAGGTGCAACTCCTGCCGCCCGGTCCGGCCCATCCCCGGCGTGGGCCAGCGGAGTCGCGGGCCGGTGAGGTCGATGGCGAGGGCGAGCAGCCAGAGCGGCACCCGCCACTGCGGCAGAAACCCACCGACCAACCACGGTACGGCGGAGACGCTGAACCAGCCGAGGATGCGCAGCGTTCGAATCTGTCGCGGATGACCACGCAGCCCGACGGCGGTGACCACGCCCCGGGCGATGTGCACCGAGACGTACGCGCCGGCGAAGAGCAGGCCCCGCCCGTCCAGCGCCTGCGGGATCGCCACCCCGGCCAGCAGGCTGCCCAGCGCGGCACCCACCAGCAACCACCGCACCGCCGGACTCTCCGGGTCGTACCAGTCGGCGAACCAGGTGGTGGGCACCCAGATCCACCAGACACCCGCCAACAGCAGGGCGGTACGCAGCGCGCCGGCCAGGCTGAGGTCGTGCAGCAGGTGGGCGGCCAACTGACTGAGGGCGAGCACGAACGCCAGGTCGAAGAACAGCTCCAGGAACGAGGCGCTCAGCGGCGAGTTGCCGCCCCGCAGCAACCGTTCGGGTCTGCCCGCCATCGGCGCTCCTCCCGCCGACGCACGCCCTGCGTCCGTCGTACCACCCGAGGCCGGCCACCGGAGGCGAAAGCGGTCAGCGGCGGAGCGACGACCCACCGCCCCCTCGTGTCGTTGATCCGGCTGCGCCCATGGTCACCGCTGGCCACGGTGGGGGCGCCGACTCAACGAGGAGGGACGCCGATGACCGCTCAGCGCGAGACCGTGCAGGTCGACAACGACCTGTTCCGCGCCGTGTACGACTCGCCCGCATCACTGCCCGGCCGACACCGCTGGACCACCCCCGAGTCGGACGTCCGGCGGCTGGAGAAACTGCTCGGCATGCCGGCGCGCAGCATCGGCGCCCCGCTCTGGGTCAGCGGCGACGAACCTGACTGCCCGAAGTGCCGCCGACGGGTCACCTGGTACGACATCGTCTCGTCGGCGCTCTCCGGCCTGCACGACAAGGCCATGATCGCCACGGTCATCCTGGGCGAGCGCAAGTACGTCAACACCGAGATCCCGGACGCCATCGCCGGGGTGCGCTGCTCCGACTGTCACACAGCGATCGACGGCCTGCGCAGCTTCAAGTGCCACAACTGGGCGTACGCCTTCGAGGCGCTGGAGGCCGTCCGCGAGCGGATGGCCGGCGGTCCCGCCCCGACCTGAGCTGGAGCCCGCGCCGACTCGGGACGAAGCCGCGCCTGCCGGCCCGAACCGGCCGGGGCGACTCAGTCGGCTGAGCGGCGGGTGGGGCGGCGGCCGGGCGGGGAGGGCGGTTCCGGACCGGGGTCGGGCACCGGCGGCATCGGCCGGGTGACCGGCTCGGCGCCGGTGACCCGCAGCGACTCGCCGTGGTGCAACAGCTCGACCTCGGCGTCCGCGGCGGCGTCGGGCAGCTCGTAGCGGGCCTCGGCCGGAGTCAACGTGACCCGCAGCAGGTGGCCACGCCAGCGCAGGCTGAACGCCAGCCTGTCGATCCGGCGCGGCAGCCGGGGGTCGAAGGAGAGCACCCTCCGGTCGTCGCGCAGCCCACCGAAGCCCTGCACCAGGGCCAGCCACGCGCCGGCCAGCGACGCCAGGTGCAGCCCGTCGGCGGTCTTGTCGCCCAGGTCGGCCAGGTCCTGCAGGACCGACTCGGCGAACAGGTCGTACGCCAGATCCAGGTGCCCGACCTCGGCGGCCAGCACGGCCTGCGGGGCCGCCGACAGCGACGAGTCGCGGACCGTGCGGGCCTGGTAGTAGGCCAGGTTGCGGGCCTTCTCGTCGGCGGTGAACTCACCGGGGCAGAGCTGCATGGCCAGCACCAGATCGGCCTGCTTCACCACCTGCTTGCGGTACAGCTCCAGGTACGGAAAGTGCAGCAGCAGCGGGTAGTCGTCGTCAGCGGTGTTCGCGAAGTCCCACTCGGGCTGTTCGGTGAAGCCGGCGGCCTGCTGGTGCACCCCGCGCTCGCTGTCGTACGGGATGGCCATCGCGTCGGCGGCGGCCCGCCAGCCGGCCACCTCGTCGCGGTCCACGCCGAGCCGGTCGGCCAGCTCGGGATGCCCCTCGGCGGCGTCCGCCGCGCCGCGCAGGTTGCGCTTCGCCATCAGGTTGGTGAACACGTTGTCGTCGACCAGCGCGGCGTACTCGTCCGGGCCGGTCACCCCGTGCAGGTGGAAGCCGCCGTCGTCCGACCAGTGGCCGAAGCCGTGCCAGAGCCGGGCGGTCTCCACCAGCAGTTCCAGCCCCGCCTCGGCCAGGAACCGCTGGTCGTCGGTGGCCGCCAGGTAGCGCAGCACCGCGTCGGCGATGTCGGCGTTGACGTGCAGCGCGGCGGTGCCCGCCGGCCAGTAGCCGGAGCTTTCCCGACCGCCGATGGTCCGCCACGGGAAGGTCACGCCGCTCAACCGCAGCTCGGCGGCCCGCTCCCGCGCCTCGGGCAGGTGGGCGTGCCGCCACCTCAACGCCGAGCGGGCCACCGCCGGGGCCAGGTAGGTGAGCACCGGCAGGACGTAACTCTCGGTGTCCCAGAGGACGTGCCCGTCGTAGCCGTTGCCGGTCAACCCCTTGGCCGAGATGGTCCGGTCGGAGTCCGGGCGACCGGCCTGGATCAGGTGGAACATCGCGAACCGAACGGCCTGCTGAAGCTCCGGATCGCCGTCGAGCCGCACGTCGGCGACCTGCCAGGCCGCGTCCAGGGCGGCGCGCTGGTCGGTGAGCAGGGCGTCGAAGCCGTCCGCGCGCGCCGCGTCCGCCTCGGCGGCGACCAGAGCGGCCAACTCGTCGGCGGGCGTCGCGTCGACCGTCGCCCACTCGTAGGCGGCGAACTTCGTCAGCCGCAACCGCTCCCCCGGGTGCAGGCGACCCGTCACGGTCAGCCGTACCCGGTCCGGGGTGCAGTCGCCGCTGGTCGTCACGGTGCCCGGGCCTTCCAGCAGGTGACTGACCGCGACCGCCACGCGCTGGCCGCTGCGCTCGGTGCGGTGCACCAGCACGCCGTCGAGGCCGGTCGCACTGTACGTCTCGGCGGTCAACGGGTCGGTGGGCACCGAGGCGGCCCGAGGGTCGTCCGAACGCTCCGGCACCTTCTCGTTGGCCAGCAGGTCCGAGCTGACCCTCAGCTCGACGGCGGTGTCCAACGGCTCGACCTCGTACCGGACGGCAGCCACCGGGCGACGCGGCAGGGACACCAACCGGGTGCTGCGGATGCGTACGCCCCGCCCGGCCGGTGAAATCCACTCGGTCTCCCGGCGCAGCACACCGGTACGCAGATCGAGCACCCGTTCATGGCTGCGCAGCGACCCGGTCCGGAGATCCAACGGCTCGTCGTCGACCCAGAGCCGGATCAGTGCGGCGTTCGGTGCGCTGATGACGGTGTCGCTGGCCGGCGGGAACGCGTACCCCTCCTCGGGATAGCTGAGCTCACGCCGCTCGTGGAAGCCACTGACGTAGCTGCCCGGCATCCCGCACGGGGCACCCTCGTCGAGCACCCCACGCCAGCCGATCCACCCGTTGCCCAACGCGAAGATCGACTCGGTCTCGCCGAGCCGGTCCATGTCGGCCTCCGTGCGCCGGATCCTCCAGGTCTCGTCGTCCGCGGTAGCGGCGGTGGACTGCGGTTGATCGGTGGCCGAACCGGTCTGCAAGAGGTCTCCTGTCGATGTCGACGTTCTGCGACAGCCAACCAGAGCCGGCTGTGCGAAACCTGGACGAAGGTCTGACAGACCACCCGACCTTCGACAGGAGCAGTGCCCTCTGCCGCGTTCCTAGGGTGTTCCCAGGGTGAACGGGGTATGAACGTGAAGTGAGGTGATGCATGGTCGACAACGGCAGCATTGACGTTCCGGAGATCAGCGCCGAGTGGTACAGCGACGTCGTCGACGCCGCCGCCGGTAGCCCAGAGCCGGTGCAGTGGTTCGTCGGGCACGCCACCGAGGGGGTGATCCTGCTACTCGGCGCGCTGCTGGTGATGGCCGCGCTGAGCCGCCGTTCCGGCGGCCCGCACGACCGGGCACTGGCCCTGATCGCGCCTGTGCCGGCCGTACTGGCGTACGTGGGCAGTGAGTTCCTCAAGACCGTGGTGGACGAGGATCGCCCCTGCCGGTCGATCGGTCGGGAGATCATCGCGGGCGTCTGCCCACCGCCGGGCGACTGGTCGTTCCCCAGCAACCACGCCACCATCGCCGGCGCGTTGGCGGTCACCACGTTGCTGCTCTCCCGCCGACTCGGCCTGATCGCGCTGCCCCTGGCCGCGCTCGGCGCCTTCTCACGGGTCTTCGTGGGCGTGCACTACCCGCACGACGTGATCGCGGGTGTGCTGCTCGGCGCCCTGGTCGCCGTGGTGCTCACCCCGTTGCTGGCCCGCCCGACCAGCGAGGTGCTCCGCCGCAGGGCCAACCGTTCCGGCAGCCCGGCCCCCAAGCTCGCCAGCCGATCCCGCCCCTGACCAGCGACGAGGCGGGTCAGGTCGCCAGCAGGAGGGCGGCCGTTGTGCCGAGCAGCAGGAACGGGCCGAACGGCAGGTGGGTGCTCCAGTTGGCACGGCGGGTGGCCAGCAGGACCAGACTCACCAGGGCGGAGAGCCCGAAGGTGAGCACCAGCCCGAACAGCAGCACCGGCCAGCCGTACCAGCCGAGCAGCGCGCCGACGCTGAGCGCCAGCTTGGCGTCGCCCAGCCCGAAGCCGCGGCGGCCGAGCAGCACCGCCGTGCTGGCGAAGAAGAGCGCCAGCCCGGTGCCACCGATGACAACTCGCAGCCAGTGCCCCGGGTCGGCGTCGAGCGCTGCCACGCCGAGCAGCAGCCAGGTCCCGGCCGCCGCGGGCAGTGTGAGCCGATCCGGCAACCGGTGCACGGCCAGGTCGACGAGGATCGCCGGGATGGTCCAGCCCAGCCACCAGATCAGCGCCGGCAGCGCCCCGCCCGGTGGACCGGCGATGGCCAGCAGCACCGCCGCCGCGAGCAGTGCCAGCTCGACGGTGGCCGGCGGTGGGCCGACCCGGGCGCGGCACTGACCGCACCGGGCCGCCGGGCCCAGCGCCGGCCAGGGGTGGGTCAGGCCGACCGGCGCGCCGCAGGCGTCGCAACCACTCCGGCTGGGCAGACCCGGGGGTACGGCGTGGCGCAGCGCCGCCAAGCGCATCAGCGGACTGATCGCGAGGATCGCGAACACTGTCGAGACCCGGGTGCGTGCCCCCGCCGAGGCGAGGTCGCCCGGTCGTTCGCGCGGCGGAGCGGGCGTCGCCTGGCCTGCGGGTTCCGTCGTGGCACCGGACGGCCGGGGTGCCGGACTCCGATCGGGTCGGTCTTCCCGACCGGGGGTGGCCGCCGGTGGTCCGGTCAGCGCCATGTCTCCTCCATTGCGGCTGACTGCTCCCCTGCGACGGTGAACACGGATCGTGATCGCACGCTCGCTGCGGTGTAGCGGATGGCGCAGAAAGCGACCTGCCGACCGGAGCCCGCGCGGGCGCTTTCGACCAGTTCCGAGTCAGGCATGCCGTCGGACGAGGCAGCCCGCCGACGGGGTGCCGACGTCGGTCGAATGCCGGGATGAGACCGCGATGTCCCACTCCCGCGACCGGTGACGCGACTGTGGTGAACTCGTCCGGCCCGGCGACGCCCCATCAATAACGACAGATCGCTCGCCCATTGCCCGGGGAGCAGTGTCGACACCTGCCACCACCACCTGTCATCACGCTGAGTGTTCGCTTGAATTGCCTCTGTTGCATCGGCGAGCGTCAGCCTATGCTCGCCCCTTGGGTGTGACGCAAGCCTCACCTTCACCATCGGACGACACAGGACCCCCAATTTGTAGAAGATCCGTATCGGTGAATACAGAAGCGCAATGAAGGCTCCGGATGTGCTGATCCGGGCGCGCTTCCGTATGCCCGACGGCGGTGAACCCTCACCGCCCCGGGCGACCACGAGGAGGCTCGACGGTGCGCGGAAGGCAGCTCAGAAGAGCGGCAATCTGCCTGCTGGTGGGCGTGGCGGCGATGCCGGTCACCGCCTGCGCCAGTGGACGGGAGGCGGTCGAACGGCCGACGGAAGTCCGCGACAACGGACCCCGGACCGATTCCGACGTCGAACGACGCGCTGCCGAAAAGGCGGCACTTGACGCGTACTCCGGTTATCTCGCGGCCTCGCGCACGGCCGGCCTGCGCAGTGATCCGCGTTCACCGGAACTGTCCCGGTTCCTCGGTGATCCACTTTTGACTCGGGTCCGGGTGTCAATTCGCGAGGCCAAGGAGCACGGCGCTATGCGTACCGGGACGTTCAAGTCCGACCCGACCGTGACCGCCGTCAGCCTGGACGCGAAGCCGGCCACGGTGGAGATCCAGGACTGCCTGGACACGACCGGCTACCGGCTGGTCTACGCCAAGGACAAGCGCGCTGTGCCGGGCAGCGGTGGCGGCAGACACCTCTCCACCGCCACCGCGACCCGATATCCGAACGGTCGCTGGCTGATCAACTACGGCGCGACGCACCGGGACCAGCCGTGCTGAGCCGGGCCGTGACAACCCGACGCGCGCTCGCCGGGATCGGCCTCACGCTCCTGCTGGTGGTGGGTGCGGCCCCGCCGGCCACCGCCGCCCTACGGGCCGACCCGGGAGCCGGCTGCCCGCCCGACCAACCCGACTGCAGCGTCTGGGACGACGAGCCCGGCAACCCCGGTGATCCCGGCGGCGGCGGGGACAACGGTGGGGGCGGAGACGACGGGGGCGGCGGCGGGAGCGGCGTCTGCCAGTGGAACGGGCGGACCATCCCCTGCTACGACGAGGACCTGGGCTGGTTCAACAGCGGCGACGGGTGCTACTACAAGCTGACCGAGGGGCCTGTCGAACCCCCCGAGGGTGAGCAGTGGTACCTGCAAACCTGCAACGGCGGCGACCTGGGTGCCCAGGAGGTGGTGTCGCTGGCCGACCCGCCGGCCGGCTTCGGCGCACCGCCGGACCCGGAGGAGCTGGCCCGTCGCGCCCTGGCGTCGATCAGTCTGCTGCCGGCCCGGCTGAAGGTGGCACCCCGAAAGAGCATCGGCCCCGGCCTGGTCGGCCTGCCCGTCTGGATGTGGGCAACCCCGGGGAAGAACTACTTCGGCCCGCTCTACGCCGACGAGTCCGACCGGGGTCTGACCGTCTACATCGAAGCGAAGGTCGACCGGATCGACTGGGACATGGGCAACGGCAAGACGGTCCCCTGTTACAGCGCCGGCACCGAGTACAAGGCCACGGGCACGCGGGCGGGTTCCACCTCCCCGGACTGCGGCTACGACAAGGGCTACCCGAAGGCAGACACCTACGACGTCACCGCCACCACGCACTGGACGGTGAGCTGGTGGACCAACAGCGACGCCACAAGGCGGGTGATCCCGCAGACCCGGAGAAGCGGCATCGTGCAGATCCAGATCAACGAACTCCAGGTGGTCACCAGATGAGCCTCGCAACGCGCAACGGGACCCCGTCAGTGGACGCACCCGTCAACCCGCCCACAGTGGTCCGCCAGCGCCGGGTGCGTCCCGGGCTGCTCGGTCTCGCCGTCCTCCTGATCGCGCTGGGCGGGCTGGGCGCGGCCTTCGCGGTCACCTCGGTACGGGCCACCGGCAGCTATCTGGCGGTGGCACGACCGGTCGAGGTGGGCCGGGAGATCAGCGCGGCCGACCTGGTCACCGTGCAGGTCGCCGGCGGCCAGGGGTTGCGCCCGGTGCCCGCCGCACGGCTCGACGAGGTGGTCGGCAAACGGGCCGCTGTCGCGCTGCTTCCGGGCACGCTGCTCACCCTGGGACAGGTCACCGACGACCCGCTGCTCGGCCCCGGCCAGCAGCAGATCGCGCTCGGCCTGAAGACCGCCCAGGTGCCGGCCCGCGAACTGCACCCCGGCGACAAGGTCCTGCTGGTCAGCACCCCGGACAACGATGCCGACGGAGACACGGCCGCCGCCGGCACCCGGTTCTCGGCCACCGTCATCGACATGGTCAGCCCAGCCAACGACGACAGGGTCCTGTACCTGGCGCTACTGACCCGTGATGTGCCAGCGGTGGTGGCGCTCGCCGCACAGGAACGGCTCGCCGTCGTACTGACCGAGGCGGCCTGAGCATGGCGATCATCGCGCTGGTGTCCGCGAAGGGTTCACCCGGCGTCACCACCTCGGCACTGGCCTGCGCGCTGGCCTGGCACCGGCGGCTGGTGGTAGCCGAATGCGACCCGGCCGGCGGCTCGATACTCGCCGGATACCTCGGCGGCCAACTGGACGGCCCACGAGGCATCGGAGAGCTGGCCGTCGGCGAGTTGCGCGACGGCAACCTGGAGACCGCGTTCTGGTCCCAGTTGGTCGACCTGGACGCCCCACGCCGGGAACGACTGCTGCTGCCCGGCCTCGTCGACCCGGCCCAGAGCGGCAGCGTCACCCCGCTGTGGCAGCGCTTCGCCGACTACTTCGACGCCCTCGACCGTGGCACCCCCGGCTACGACGTCCTTGTCGACTGTGGTCGGCTGCACGTGACCGGGCCTCCGTGGCCGGTGCTGCGGGCCGCCTCGGTGGTGCTGTTGGTGACCCGGGCGAACCTGCCGGACCTCTCCGGCACCCGCGCGGTGGTCACCGCGATCGAACGGGACTTCGCCGAGCACCGGGTGCCCCCGGGCACCCTGCGGCTGCTGCTGGTCGGCGACGGGCACGGGCGGGCCGAGATCAGCCGCGCCCTGAAACTGCCCGTCATCGCACGGCTGCCGCACGATGCGCGTACCGCCGGGGTGCTCGCCCTGGGCGGGACCGTGCGGGCCGGTCGGCCGCTGATGCGCGCGGCGGCGGCGCTGGAGGTCCCGATCGGGTCGCTCCTGGAGCGGCGACGGGCCCGGTTGGCGTGGCCCGTGCAGCAGGGGGTGCCGGATGCGGTTTGAGCCGGTCTCCACCGATCCGCGCCAGCAGCCACCGGCAGTGACCTCCACCGCGCCGCCCCTGGCCCTGCCGAACGGCCGGCACCACCAGTCCGGGCCGCAGCCGCCGTCGACGCCCGCGACCACCCCGCCGCCCGAGTCGCCACCTCGGGCCCGGATGGACTTCCAGGTGGTCCGGGAGCTGCGCCGGGAACTCACCGAACGGCTCACCGTATGGCAGCGCGGCCGGGAGTTCACTGTCGACGAAGAGGACACCGAGCGGGCCCGGCTCGCCGTCACTGTGGTCGCCGCGTACGCGGACTCGGTGCGCCGGTCCGGCACGCCGATGGCCGCCGGCGACGAACGCATGCTGCTCGACCAGGTGACCGCCGAGCTGGTCGGGCTCGGCCGGCTACAGACGCTGCTCGTCGACGACACCATCGAAGAGGTGCACATCCTCGGCTGCGACCAGGTGCGCATCACCCGGCACGGCGGTGGGGTGGACTGGGCCGAGCCGATCGCCGACAGCGACGCCGAGCTGGTGGAGATCCTCCAGGCGGCGGCCCGTCGGGCGGGCGCGACCGAGCGGTCCCTCTCCACGGTGAAGCCCACCCTCGACCTGCAACTGCCCGACGGCAGCCGGCTGGCCGCGGTGTTCCTGGTCAGCCACCGTCCGTACGCGGTGATCCGCAAGCACAACACCCTGGACGTCAGCCTCGACGACCTCGCGGGCGCCCGAGGTGACCTGGACGAGATGATCGATCCGCTGCTGCGCGACTTCCTCCGCGCCGCGATGCGCGCCGGTCTGAACATCATGGTCGCTGGGCTGGCCGGTGCCGGGAAGACCACTGTCATCCGCGCGCTGATGAACGAGATCCCGCAGGATGAGCCGTACGTGCTGCTGGAGGAGAGTCGGGAGCTGCTCCCGGCCCGCCGCCGGGAGCGGCACCGGGCGGTGATGAGCTTCGAGGCCCGGGAGGGGCACGGTGAGCGCGGCTTCGACGGCCGCCCGGCCGGTGAGGTGACCATCGCCGACCTGATCCCGTTGTCCCTGCGGATGGGCGTCCTACGGATCATCGTGGGCGAGGTGCGGTCCCGCGAGATCGTGCCGATGCTCCAGGCGATGACCACCAGCCGGGGGTCGATGTGCACCATCCACGCCCGTACCGCCGCCGGTGTCGGTGAACGGATCGTCGAGCTGGCCCTGGCGCACGGCCGCGAGATGACAGTCGACCAGGCCCGCCGGATGGCCGGCAACGCGCTCGACCTGATCGTCTACGTCACCATCGAGGACGAGACCGCGATCGGCGGGCGGAAGCACCGGTTCGTCTCGCACGTGGAGGAGGTGATCGGGGCCGGCGAAGCCGGTCGCATCACCACCACCACCGTCTTCGGGCCCGGCCCGGACGGTCGCGCGGTCCCCCGGCACCTGCCGGAACGGGTCCGCGACCAGTTGCTGCGGGTGGGTTACGACGCGCGGCTGCTGACCCGGTGGGTCGAGGCCGGTGCCGGTGCCTGGCGGCGGCCTCGGCAGACCCGACTGGCCCGGCGGGTGACCTGATGTTCGACAGCCTCGAGGTGATCGCGGTGGTCTCCGGCGCCGCCTGTGTGGCCGGGCTGCTGCTGGCCGTGGTCGCCCTGGTCGGCACCCGTCGCCCCCCCGGGCCAGGGCCGGGCAGCGGGCCGGGGCTGAGCCGACTGTGGCGCGGGCCAGGCAGCACGCCGGCTGAGCAGCGCGCCTATCAGGCGCTGCTGGTCGCCGCGCTGGTCGCCGGCGCGTTGGCGTTCCTGCTGACCGGGTTGCCGGTGGTGGGCCTGCTGGTGGCGGTGGCGGTGCCCGGCACCCCGTGGCTGTTCGGGGTCGGCAAGGCCGAACAGCGGGCCATCGCCCGGATCGAGGCGGTCGGCGAGTGGACCCGCCGGCTCAAGGACGTCTCCGGCACCGGGCAGGGCCTCCAGCAGGCGATCATCGGCACGATCGGCAGCGTGCCACCCGGCGTCGAGGACGAGGTGCGGCTGCTCGCGGCCCGCCTCCAGGCCGGCTGGATGGCCCGCTCCGCGCTGCTGGCGTTCGCCGACGAGATCGCCGACCCGGTCTGCGACCAGGTGGTCGCGGCGCTGATCCTGCACCTGTCCGACCGGGGTGAGCGGCTGGGTGACGTGCTCGGCTCGATCGCCGGCGCGGCGTCCGCGGAAGTGGCCACCCGGCGGGAGATCGAGGCCAAGCGCACCCAGCCCCGGTTCGCGGTCCGCTTCCTCACCGGGATGACGCTGGCGACCCTGGCGTACGGGCTGATCAACACCGAGTACATCAGGCCGTACGGCACCCCGGTGGGTCAGCTGGTGATGGCCGCCCTCGGCGCCGCCTTCATCGGCCTGCTGGCCTGGGTGCGGTCGATGAGCCAGCCGCAACGGCCGGCCCGGTTCCTGCCGGCGCCCAACCCTAGCGAGGTGATCGCGTGAGGGCGAGGAGTGCAGCGCAGCGGAGCCCCGCAGTCGCGAGCGAGAGGCGGCTCGCGTGATCGTGAACTGGCAGTTCGCCCTCGCGGTCTGCGGTGGCGCCGGGATCGGTCTGGGTGTGTTCCTGGTGGTCCGGGAGTTGGTGCCGGCGACACCGGCGCTCGGGCCCGCGCTGCGCCGGCTGCATCAGCCGCCGGGCACCGGCCGGGTGTCCACGCCCGCGTCCCGGCGACTCGACTGGCTGAGCGGGATGTCCCGCTGGCTGCGACCCCCGCAGATGCAGCTCGCCCTGATCGGTCAGACGCCCGAGCAGTACGCGTTGTCGGTGCTGCTCTCCGCGCTGATCGGGTTGGCCACACCGACACTGCTCGGGGTGGTGCTGTGGGCGCTCGGCATTCCGTTCCCGCTGGTGGTGCCGGTGCTGGGCAGCCTCGGCCTGGCGTTGCTGGCCGCCCTGCTGGCGCACCGCGCCGTACTGACCAAGGCTGCCGCCGCCCGCGACGAGTTCCGCCAGGCGGTCTGTACCTACCTCGACCTGGTGGCGTTGCAGCTCTCCGCGGCGCACGGGCCGGTGCAGTCGCTGGAGCGGGCGGCTGCGGTCTGCGACGGCTGGGTGTTCGACCGGCTCCAGGAGTCGCTGCGGATCGCCCAGATGCAGATGCACGCGCCCTGGGACGAACTGCGCGACCTCGCCGACAAGATCGGCATTCCCGAGCTGGGCGACGTCGGCGCGATCATGCGTTCCTCCGGCAGCGAGGGCGCGCAGGTGCACGAGACGCTGCGCAGCCGGGCCGACTCGCTCCGCGACCAGATCCGCACCGACAACCTCGCCCGCGCCGAGGGGATCACCAGCAAGCTCGACATCCCGGGCGCGCTGCTCGTCTTCGTGCTGCTCGGGTTCGTCCTCTATCCGTTCATCGCCCGTGTCTGACCCCGCCCCCTGAAGGAGAGAACGCCATGTCCATCCTCAGCTACCTGCACGTCGTGGTGACGACGCGCCTGGCCGAACTGCGCCGCGACGGTGAGCGTGGCGACAGCCCGGTGCCCACCGCGGTGATCATCGCCGGTCTGGTCGCGGTCGCCATGGCCGTCACCGCCCTGGCCCTGACCAAGGCCAACAACTGGATGACCGGCATCCCGAACCACACGGACCCGAAGTAGCCGGGATGCGTCGAGCCGGGTACCCGAGGTGGAGCCGGGCGGTCACCGCCGCCCGGCGCCGCCTCGCGGCCGGCGACAGCGAGCGGGGCGCCAACCCGGTGGAACTCGCCGTGATGATGCCGCTGATCCTGGTGCTGCTCTTCGCCTCGATCCAGGTCGCGGCCGTCTTCCTCGCCCGCTCCACCGCGTTGAACGCCGCGCAGAGTGGCGTCAACGCCCAGCGGACGTACCAGGCGGGCAACGGTGCCGGGGTGGAGAGTGCCTCCCGCTTCCTGAAGGGCGCCGGCGGCTGGCTGGTGGGCTGGGAGAAGGCCGGGCCGACCTGCGAGACCACCACGACCGACGTGACCTGCACGGTCAGCGGCCGGTCCCTGTCCGTGGTGCCGGGCGTGGACTTCGCAATTCAGCAGACCGCCCATGGAACGGTGGAGAGGGTGACACCGCCATGACCCGTACCGCCGAGCGGGGCTCGGTCTCCATCGAGGTGGCGGTCCTCGCGCCCGCGTTCATCGCGCTGATGGTGCTGGCCGGCGTGGTCGGGCGCAGCGCCGTGGCAGCGGAGACGCTCCAGACCGCCGCGCACGACGCCGCCCGGGCCGCCTCGATCTCCCGGAATGCCGACACCGCCCGGGAGAACGCGCTGGAAGCCGCCCAGGACCAGTTGGACTGGCATGGCCTGGCCTGCGCCAACGACCTGGCCCCGACGTTCACCGGCAAGTCGCCCGGCAACGACTCCAGCTTCGACGAGGCCTTCAGCAGCTCGGTCGGTTCGAACGCCACCGTGACGGTGAAGATCAGCTGCCTGGTGTCCTTCAAGGACATCACCCTCGGCATCCTGCCCGGAATGAAGAGTGATCGGCTGATCACCGCGGAGTTCACCTCCCCACTTGACCGTTACCGGAGTCGGCAATGACGGCGACCACGTCGGCTGCCCGGCCCTCGCGGGCAGGTGAGCACGGCCGGGTGAGCATCTTTCTCGCTGTGACGATGGTCGGCGTACTGGCCATCATCGGCCTCTCCTTCGACGCCGCCGGGCAGCTCCGCACCCTGCAACACGCCCAGAACCTGGCCGCCGAGGCGGCCCGGGCCGGCGGTCAGGCCATCGACCGGGCCACCGCCATCGAGGGCGGGCCGAAGCGGATCGACGAGCCGGAGGCGCGCAAGGCGGTGGCCAACTACCTGAACGCCGTGAAAACCGCAGGCCACACCGTGAACTTCCCCGATGTCGACGGGGAGACGCTGATCCGGGTGACCGTCTCCATCACCTACCAGCGCTCCATGATCGGGCCGTTCATCCAGGAGAAGACGGTCACCGTCACCGGCGAGGCGACCGCGCGTGCCATCACCGCAACACCGTAGGAAGGAAGGCAGCCATGCCCGTATCGGGTGGGTCCGTCGTACGGCGGACCGGACGGATCCTCACCGGCATCGGCGCGCTGGCCGTGCTCCTGGTGCTGCTGGTCGGCGCGCCGATCGCGCTGCTGGCCTTCGCCGGTAACCCGCTGCCCGATCACCTCCCCACGATCAGCGAGGTGGGCACCGCGCTGACCAGCCGGGACGACGGTCAGCTCTTCCTGCGGGCGTTGGCCCTGGCCGGGTGGTTCGGCTGGGCCACGTTCGCCTTCTCCGTCCTCGTCGAACTGGGCGCACAGACCCTGCGCCGGCCGGCGCCGAAGCTGCCCGGGATGGGCCGCCAGCAGAAGGCCGCCGCCGCGCTGGTCGGCTCGGTCGCGCTGATCCTGGTCGCCAGCCCGGCCGCCGCCAGCGCCGCAGCGATCTACAGCACTCCCGTGTACGCGAGTCCGAGCGCAACGTCCGTCACCACCCTGGCCGCGCCGAGCCGAGCCGCGACGACACCAGACACGGCAGCGCCGGTGGCCCGGGGCGGCCCGCTCGGCCTGGCTGGGACGGGGCTGGCCGCACCCGGCGCCTCGGCGGCGAACGACGAGCCCGCACCGGTGTACCGGGTGGCCCGGGGCGACTACCTCGGGGAGGTGGCCGAACGGTACCTGGACGAGTTCGACGACTACCGACAGCTCGCCAAGCTGAACAAGCTCGACGACCCGGACCGGATCCGCCCCGGCCAACTGCTCCGACTGCCCACGGAGGCCGCCGACCAGGGGTCCCGACAGCACGCCACCGGTCGGCTCGTCGACAGGGCCGCGGCGCCGAAGCCGCCCGCGCCCCGGCCCGCGCCCGAGCGGGCCGCACCGCCGCGGGTGGCCCCGGCACCACCCAGCGGTACGGAGTCAGCGGGCCAACCACCAGCGATGACGGTCGGTGCAGCCCGGGTCGGTCCCGCCGATCGGGTGAACCGCCCGCTGGCGGTCTCTGCCGTGCTGGCCGTGGCGAGCATCGTCGGCGCTCAGATCGGCGCAGTCCTGGGGCTGCGCCGCCGTCCAGCCACCGCAGGGGCGGCTCCCCGACTGGCCGCGTCCTCCCGCACATCACGCCGCGGTGCGGGCCGAAGCGGCGCAGGCACGGGCCGAAGCAGTGGCTCGGACCGAAACGGCGGCTCGGACCGAAACGGTGGCTCGGGCCGAAGCAGTGGCACGGGCCAGGGTGGCAGTGGCGCGGGCCAGGGTGGCAGTGGCTCGGGCCAGGGTGACAGGGGCACGGGCCAGGGTGACAGGGGCGCGGGCCAAGGTGGCAGTGGCTCGGGCCGGCGTGGCGGTGGTGGGGCGGCCGGGAGCGGTGCCGCCTGGGCTGCCAGCCGGGCGGCCGCGGCCATCGAAGGCCCGGCGACACCGCACGGCGGCGGGGCACCGGGCGGGAGCGACTTCGCACCTCGCGGCGGCGGGACGACGCCTGTCGGCAGTGGGGTCGCACCTCTGGGCAGTGGGGTGACGCCCGCCAGTGGGGTGACGCCCGGCAGTGGGGTGACGCCCGGCAGTGGGATGACGCCCGCCAGTAGCGGGGTCGCACCTACTGGCATTGGGGCGATGCCCGCCGGCAGCGAGGTGGCACCCGCCGGTAGCGGAATGGCTTACCCCGGCAGCACGGCGTTCCCGGGCAGCGGGATGGCACTTTCCGGTGGCACGGGACCCCGTGGCGGCGGAATGACGGCCGCCGGCCCTGCGGGCCGGGGTGGTGACGAGGGCTGGGCTGGCGTTGGCGGCGAGGGCGGGCTGTTCGACGGCGGGCACGGCCTGGACTCGGTACCGGACGGTCCGCCGGTCGGCCGACACCGACGCACCTGAGCGGCCCGCACGCCACGCCTGCGACGCGGCTGGCCACCCCGGTCGGCGGCGTCCGCCGGACCCACGCCGCGCCTGCGACGCGGCTGGCCACCCCACGCTGGACCTGGTTCCTTCACGTCGCGCCGATCGCGCCGAGGCGGTCTGGTCACGCCGCCCTGGCGGGGCGGCCGGGGCAACGTCCCGGAGAGCGAGATGTCTGTGAGTCATCATGATGACTCACAGACATCAGCGTCGAAGGAGTTACTGCCTTGGGTGCGGAGCATCTGCGTGAGGTGAGGCATCCCCACGCCCCAGGCGCCCGGGCCAGGCTACGGCGCGGGCGGGCCAGCGCGAACGGGCCAGCGCGGGCGGGCCAGCGCGGGCGGGCCAGCGCGGGCGGGCCAGCGCGGGCGGGCCAGCGCGGAACGGGTCAGGGCAGGCGGGTCTGAAGCACGCCGTTCTGGATCCGGGTGGGCAGGGTCTGCTGGTCGTTGCCGGAGGGCCCCTGTACGACCTCGCCGCCGTTGAGCCGGAATGCGCTGCCGTGCCACGGGCAGACCACGCAGGCGTGGCCGTCGATCTCCTGCACCTCACCCTCGCCGAGCGGCCCGCTCTGGTGCGGGCAGCGCTCCAACATCACTGTCACCTCGTCACCGTGCCGGTAGAGGATCACCGAGATGTCGTCGTCCACCTCTCGGGTTATCAGGGTGCGTTGCGGCAGCGTCGCCATGTCGGCCAGGGAGTGCCAGCCATCGGTCATCCGGTGCAGCTCGGAGACGCTCTGGTTGACCTGCGCCCCCTGCTTGTACGCCAGGTGACCCCCGATGTACGCGCCGAGGCTCACCGTGGAGAGCCCGAGAAAGCCGAGGGCACGACCCATTCCGTGGCGGCCGGACAGCCGGGCGGCCAGCGAGCCGGCGTAGAGCGTCATGCCGACGGTGTTGGCGGCGGCGTGCACCAGGCCGACCCGGCGCTGGTCCCGGGCGAGTGCCGCCCAGTCGTTCAGACCGGCGACCGCCGCTGGCAGCGCGCTGACGGTGCCCAGACCGACCAGCACCGTGGCGGGCCGGCGCTGCCCGGGCATGAGGTCCAGCACCGCGGCGCTGATCCACGCGCCGACCGGCACCTGCACCATCGCCGGGTGCAGCGGATGCCCGAGGGTCACCCCGTGCAACAGGTCGCGCAGCCGACGTGGACGTAGCGTCCCCAGAACGACCTTCTGCAACCGGTCACCCGCGCGGTCCAGCCGGGAGTCCTGTTCAACTTTCGTCAAAAGTGCTCGCACGCGTACCGACTTCCCGGCGTTCGCCGTCGCAAACCGGCCAGCGGCGACAAACCTGCCGCATCACCCAGGCCGCCGATCTTGCAGTTTGTGCTCACAAAACCCGGGTCACAAGGGGCGAATCGACAACCCAAAGTGCAAGATCGACGGGGATTGTGGGGGTGGGGCCGGGCCGGCATGCTGGCGGGATGGGTGTACGGGTGGAGCGGGTCGGGGCGGTCACCACAGTGGTGCTGGACCGGGCGGACGCTCGGAACGCCGTGGACGGTCCTACGGCTCGGGCGCTGGCGGACGCGTTTCGGGCCTTCGAGGCTGATCCGGACGCGTCGGTGGCAGTGCTCTGGGGCGCCGGTGGGACGTTCTGCGCCGGCGCCGACCTCAAGGCGATCGGCACACCGAGCGGCAACCGGGTCGAGCCCGAGGGGGACGGCCCGATGGGTCCGACCCGGATGACGCTCAGCAAACCGGTGATCGCGGCGATCTCCGGGTACGCGGTGGCGGGCGGGCTCGAACTGGCGCTCTGGTGTGACCTGCGGGTCGCCGAGTCCGACGCGACTCTCGGGGTCTTCTGCCGCCGCTGGGGAGTGCCGCTGATCGACGGTGGCACCGTCCGGCTGCCCCGGTTGATCGGCGAGAGTCGGGCCATGGACCTGATCCTCACCGGCCGGCCGGTGCCGGCCGACGAGGCGTACTCGATGGGGTTGGTCAATCGGTTGGTGCCACCCGGCCAGGCGCGGGCCGCGGCCGAGGAGTTGGCGGCGGTGATTGCCCGGCATCCGCAGACCTGCCTGCGCAACGACCGCGCCGCGCTGCTGGCCGGTGCGGGACGACCCGAGTCGGAAGCGCTGGCGACCGAGTTGGCGTACGGGATGGATTCGCTGGCCACTGACGCGGCGGCCGGCGCGGCCCGGTTCGCCGCGGGCGAGGGCCGACACGGCGCGACGCCGCCGGGAGGGTGGGTCCCCCCGACGGCGTCGGCTACCGGGTGAATCAGTTGCGGTTGATGGTGAAGGTCGTCGTGGGGTTCTGGATGTCCACGGCGTTGTTGCTCAGCCGCAGGTTGTTGAAGGTGACCGAGCCGACAGCCGGCCCCTGCCCCGCCTCCGGCATGGGGTTCGCCCAGATGGCGAAGCCGGACTTCGCGTCGTAGGCGTCACCGCTCTTGCGGGCGCCGCTGATCGACACGTTCGTGAAGACCGTGTCGGTGATCGGGTTCTGCGGCTGCCCACCGACGTAGTTGGTCTGGAACATGATGCCGCTGTAGGTCGGATCGATGATGTCGACGTCGCTGACCCGGATGCCCTGGAACACCTTCGAGGCGGAGAAGACCCAGATCGCCGGGAAGGTCTGCCCACCCCAGAAGTGCCCACCGGCCCGCACGATCGAGATGTTCTCGAACCGGGTCGGCGGGTTGGCACCAAAGCCGTTCATCGGGTAGCCGAAGTCGAGCGAGCTGATGGTGATGCCCGAGTAGACCAGGGTGTCCGCGATGTAGATGTTGCGGAACGTGTTGCCGTAGCCGCCGTACACGGCGACACCGGCGGCCCGCCAGGTCAGGGTCGAGGTCAGGTTCTCGTAGATGTTGTCCTTCATGTCGGCGCCGCCCGCGTCGATGGCCGAGAACAGCGCGAAGCTGTCGTCGCCGGTGGCCCGGGCGTCGTTGTTGCTGACCAGGTTGTTGGTGCTCCCGTTGGTCATGTTGATGCCGTCGGCGAACATGTTCCGGATCCGGGAGTTCTTGATCGTCATGTAGTCGGTGTTCGCGCCCCAGTAGAGGCACACCATGTGCTCGTTCCAGATGTTGTCGATCACGATGTTCGACACGTTGGCGAAGTCGAACACCTTGCCCGGACCGTCGATCCGGGAGGTGTAGTTGCCGAAGTAGGCGAAGTTCTTGAAGGAGGAGTTCGCCGCCGAGTTCTCGGCCCGGAAGCCGATGTCGGTGTTGTCCTGGCCCGACGGAGCGTTGAACCGGGTGTACCAGGGGCCGGCGCCGGTCACCTGGACGGCCTTGCCGTACACCTGGAACTTCGACGAGGTGGAGTAGTTACCAGCCGGCAGGTACACCCCGACCAGGTTGCCGGTGGTGTCCATCCGCACCCGGTCCAGGGCGTTCTGCACGTCCTGGTGGGTGAAGCCGGTCGGCGTGGTGTAGCGCGCCGGGTCCGGGTTGGCGATCGGCGCCACCTGCTCCGTGTTGATGAAGTCGATGGCGTACGTGGTGGAGTTGGCCGGGTCCTTCTGAAGACGGATCTTGCTGCCGGCCGGGACGGTGGAGTTGAGCATGACGTTGGCTTCGTCGTAGATGTGCCGCGGTCCGCCCGCGCTCGGCGAGTTGCCCGGGCTGGCCTCGCTGCCGTACAGCCAGGCGTACCGGGAGGTCAGGTCGATGGCCTTGTGGAAGGTGCCGTTGACGTAGACGTTCAGTGTCGAGTTGATTCCACCGCCGCCCGGCGCATCCGGGATGGAGAAGCGGGTGACCAGCGTGTTGGTGCTGGCCCGGGTGGTGAACTCGACGTAGCTGCCGGTCGAGTTGAGGGTCACCGCCCGCCGGCCGGACGCCTCGCCGGCCAGGTCGCCGATCTCCCGGTTCGGTCCGACGACCGCCGCGCCGCCGCCGACGACGCCGTCCTCGGCCTCGTACATGTCGTACGGCATGTTGGCACCGCGACCGACGAAGAGCGGCCGGTCACTGGTGTTGTTGGCCTGCTTCACCGGCAGCTCGTTGCCGTCCACGGCGAGTACCACCCGGACGGTGTACTTGCCGTTCGCGGCGGTCCAGGTGCCCAGGCTGATCGGGCCGACCGTGGCACCGGCGTTGATCACGCCGGAGTAGGAGCCGGTCAGGGTACGGACCACGGTGCCGGACTCGTTGAGCACGGTCAGGGTGATGCCGTGCGCACCGGAGGCGGAAGCCTGGTTGCCGGCGTTGCGGACGGACACGGAGAAGGTCACAGTGTTGCCCGCCGACGGGTTGCCCGGCGACCAGGCGACCGCCGAGGCGACCAGGTCGGAGCTGGCGACCGCGGCGACGACCAGCGGGCTGGGGTTGGTGTAGCTGTTGTTGGTGTCGTCCTGCTCGACGACGGTGTTCGACTCGTCGACCTTGGCGCTGAGCGGGTAGCTGCCCGAGTCCCGGGTGCCGATGCTGGCGCTGACAGTGGTCGAGGCACCGGCCGCGAGACCGCCGACCGAGGCCGTGCCCACCCGGGTGGAGCCCAGGTAGAAGTTGACGTTGGTCGCGCCGGAGGCCGCCGAGCCCGCGTTACGTACCGTCGCGGAGAGCGTGATGGTGCTGGTCTCCACCGGTGCGGACGGGCTGAACGACATGCCGGTAACGGTCAGGTCCGGGTTCGGGGCCGGGGTGCCGAAGACCTGGAACTCGGCCACCTGACCGGCTGGGGCACCGGTGTTCGAGGCGATCGAGAGCCGTACGTCGGCCGCCGCGCCGGAGACCGGGATGGTCACCGTGTTGCCGCTGCCCGGGTTGAAGTTGTAGTTCGCCGCGCCGACCAGGGTGGTGAAGCTCGACGAGCCCTGGTCCCGGCCGAGCACAGTGATGTTCTGGGTACGCGCGCCCCACGCCGAGTCCGGGTTGAGCTTCACGACGACCTGACTGAGGGTGGCGTTCGCGCCGAGCTGCACGGTCAGCGTGCTCGGGTTGCCGTTGCCCTCCCAGTAGGTGGCCACGTTGTTGTCGTTGGCGTTGGTGGCCACGAACGTGTGCACGAACCCGGAGGCGCTGATCGGCTTGCCGATCGCCAGGTTGGAGCCGGTCGGCGGGTTGCCGGTGCCGGTCCGGGTCACGGTGTTGCTGTTCGCCGACTGGTTGCCGGCGGCGTCCTTGGCCCGCACGTAGTACGACACCGTGGCGCTGTCCGCCTGGCTGTCGGTGTACGTGAGCGTCGAACCGCTGACGCTGCCACGCAGCGCACCGTTGGCGTAGACGTCGTAGCCGGTCACCCCGACGTTGTCGGTCGACGCCGACCAGGCGAGCCGGATCTGCCCGCTGGCCGGCTGGGTGTAGGCCAGGTTGCCCGGCACGCTGGGCGCCTGGGTGTCGGTGCTGCCGGTCGCGCCGTACACCTCGACCTCGGACAGCTGGGCGGCCGGCCAACCGGTGTTGCCGGTGACCTGCACGCGTACGTAGCGGGTGCTGGCGGCGGTGAAGCTGACGGTCGCGGTGTTGCCGCTGCTCGGGTTGAAGGTGTAGCCGGCGGACGCCTTCAGGGTGGTGAAGGACGAGCCGTTCGTCGAGCCCAGGACCGACAGCGTCTGCGTACGGGTCTGCCAGTCCGACGCGGGTGGCAGCTTGAGCACCACCCGGTCCACGCTGACAGTGGCGCCCAGGTCAGCCTGGATCCACTGCGGGAACGCGTTGTTGGCGCTCTCCCAGTAGGTCGACGCGTTGCCGTCGTTGGCGTTGCCCGCCACGTAGTTCTGGTTGTAGCTGCTGGCGGTCATGGTGGCGGAGAGCCCGGCGAGCATGGCCACGCGGGCGGCGGCTGCGGACGGGTCGGCCGTTGGTGCCGCGCTCGCCATGGGGGTGACGACCGGGGCGGTGGCGAGGAGCACGCCGGCGAGTACGCCGGCGAGCAGCCGTCGGTGGCCCGTGCGGGAGACGGGATTGAGCGCGCCGGTTGGCGGCGTGCCTCGTCTGGTGCCGTTACTGGACATGGGGTCGCTACACCTCTTTCGGGGGTGGGTGTGGGTGCGTTGCCCGGCGACGGGTGCAGGGGTACTCCCGTCGTTCCGCGACAGGTGGGGGACGGTGCTGGGTGGGGACGGGGTTGGACGGCCGGCGCGGCGTTGCGCCGGGACGCCCGGACCGGATGCCCCCGCCCGGTCCGGGCGGGGGCACCGGACCTAGCTGGAGTAGATCTCGAACTCGCTGAGCTGGCCGGCCGGCCAGCCGCTGTTGCCGGTGACGGTCAGCCGCAGGTACCGCTGGGTGGTCGCCGTGAAGGTCACGGTGACCGTGTTGCCGCTGGCCGGGTTGAAGCTGTAGCCGGCGGACGCCTTCAGCGTGCTGAACGTCGACCCGTTCGTGGAGCCGAGCACCGCCAGCGTCTGCGTACGCGTCTGCCAGGCCGATGAGGGTGGGAGCTTCAGCACGACCCGGGACACCGACCGGTCGGCGCCCAGGTCCACCGTCAGCGACTGCGGGAACGCGTTGTTGGCGCTCTCCCAGTAGGTGTTCGCGTTGCCGTCCACCGCGTTGGGGGCGGCGTACACGTCGGAGTGGCTGGTCTCGGTGATCGACCGTCCGGCCGCGAGGTTGCCGCTGGGCGGCGGCGTGGTCGGGGGCGGTGTGGTCGGGGGCGGCGTGGTCGGGGGCGGGGTGGTCGGCGGCGGGGTGGTCTGGGTGCCGCTGTACACCTCGACCTCGGAGAGTTGCGCGGCCGGCCAGCCGCTGTTGCCGGTGACGGTGACCCGGATGTAGCGGCGGTCACCGGACGGCAGCCCGATCGACACCGTGTTGCCCGAGCCGGGGGCGAAGACCCGACCGGCGGACGACGCCACTGTGGTGTACGACGAGCCGTCGGTGGAGCCGAGCACCGACAGGGTCTGGGTGCGTTGCTCCCAACCGCTGGGCAGCTTGAGCGCCACCCGGTCGACCGACCGGGACGAACCCAGGTCGATGGTCACCGACTGGGGGAAGGCGTTGTTGGCGCTCTCCCAGTACGTCGACGCGTTGCCGTCCACCACGTTGGCGGCCGTGTAGCTCTGGTTGGTGCTGGTGGCGGTCGTCGACCGGCCCAGCGCCAGGTTCCCGCTGGTCGGGGGCGGCGTGGTGGGCGGTGGGGTGGTCGGCGGCGGCGTCGTCGGGGGCGGGGTCGTGGTGGGCGGCGGCGAGGTGGGTCCGCCACCCCACTGGGGGTCGGGCCACGGGCCGCAGTACGGGGTCGGGGTGTACCAGCCGGAGTTGCCGGAGCCCTGGGTGATCTGGAAGCCACCGCCCACGCAGTTGTGCATCGGGTTGCTCTGCGCGATGTTGGTGGCCCGCACGTTGGTGAAGGACACCTGGCTGGGTGCCTGCACCTGGAGCGCGTACGTGCCGGCGCCGTCGATCCGCACGTTGGAGAGGTTGATGCCGCTGGTCTGACCCTCGATCCAGTGCAGCGCCGCGTACGAGCTGTCCAGGATGTCGGTGTCGGTGATGTTGATGGTGGCCTGCTGGAACGACTCGTTGAGGGCGGAGAACCAGATCGCCCCGACGCCGAAGTTCCAGTTGTAGTCCGAGTTGCCGTTGCGGATCAACGTGTTCCGGGCGATCGTCCAGGTGCCTCGGACCGCTGTGTCGCCCTGCACACCCGGATAGCGGTTCGCGACGTGGATGCCACCGCCGTTGGTCAGCGAGTCGGCGGTCACGTTGTCGGTGATCTTGATGTCGCGACCGCCGTAGCTGACCAGGTGGTTCGCCAGCAGGGTCACGCCGATGGTGTTGCGGGTGAAGGAGTTGTTGACGTTCGGCACGCTCTGCGCCCACATCGCCAACGCGTCGTCACCGGTGTTGCGGACGAACGTGTTCGTCACCGTCGAGTTCGTCACCCCGGTGTGGAAGTTCACCCCGTCCGCGGTCTGGTCCAGGATCCGGCTGTTGCGGATGGTGAAGTTGTCCATCGGGCCGTCCATCCACGCCCCGACCTTCGTGTTCTCCAGCCAGAGGTTGTCCACCACCGAGTTGGTCATCGCCCCGCCCAGGGCGTTGACCTGGTCGTCGTCGACCCGTTCCCGGATGTCGCCGATGATGGCGAAGTCCCGCAGCGTGACGTTGCGGCTGGGCCCGTTCGCCTCGTGCGAGCGGACCGGGCCGGTGTAGCCGCCACCGGGAACGTACTTGCCGTAGATGCCGACGGACCTGTTCCGCTCGGTGGGGTGCCGGCCGCCGAGCACCGAATACCAGGGGCCCGCGCCGCGCAGAGTCACCCCGTCGACCACCACGTGATCCCAGAGGGTGAAGGTGCCGGTCGGGATCCAGACCGCCCGGCCCTGCGCCTTGCCGGCGTCGACAGCCGCCTGGAACTTCGCCGTCGAGTCGGTCGCGCCGCTCGGATCGGCCCCGAAGTCGGTGACCACGTCGATGACACCTGAGGGCTTGGCGATCGGCGCGACAAGCTCGAAGTCGGCCAGGTCGATGGTGAAGGTGGGCGACTGCGCCGTCGAGGAGACCTGGAGCCGGATCTTCGTGCCGGCCGGCTGGGTGCTGCCGAACAGCGCCCGGGTCTCGTCGTAGAAGTGGTGCGGGTTGGTGTCACCCGGGTTGTTGTTGAACGGGTATCCGCCGTAGTACCAGCCGTACTTCGACGTCACCGGGACCGACTTCAGCAGGTTGCCGTTGGCCCGCAGGTCGATGGCGGCATCCCGGCCGGTGCCGGCCGAGTTGTCCGGCAGGCTGTAGCGGAAGGTGACAGCGTTGGCCGGGGCGGTGAGGGTGAACTCGACGTACTCACCGACGGCGTCCAGGGTGACCGCCTCCCGGCCGGACGCCTCGGACGGCAGCGTGCCGTAGCGCCGGTCCGGGCCGATCTTCGTGCCGTTGTGGGCGACCTTCTCCGCCTCGTGCTCGATGAACGGCACAGTGGCGCCCCGGTTGGGGATGTCGAAGGGGGACAACCCCGCCGCCGAGGCCGGGGTCGCGGTGCCGGTGACCGCGAGGACGGTCACCGAGGTGGCGGCGAGCACTGTGGCGGAGATGGCGGCCAACAGTGCCCTGGTCGGGTGTCGAAGGTGGTGCGGGGTGCCGGTGGTGTGGTTGGCCATGAGCTGCGCTCTCCCTTTCGTCAGGCAGGCCAGATCCCCCCGTGTCGGTGCGGTGTCGCGCGTCCCCCCTTGGTTCTCCCTTCCTGGGTGGCGTGGTGCCGGCGGCCGGGACGGGCCGCCGGCACCACGGCGAGCAGAGTCAGGTCAGGCCGGGCCGTCCGCCCCGCGCGGCCCGTCGGTGGATTCGGCGGTAAACAGCCAGACCGCTGTGTCGGCCGGCAGCAACCCGTCGTCGAGCGGCCCGCTGGCCAGCAGCAACTCCCCCTGAGCTGGCATCGGCACCGGCGCGGCGGACAGGTTGACCAGGCAGGTGAAGCCCCCGCCACGGCTGAACGCCAACACCCCGTCCGGGGCGGGCAGCCAGGTCAGCTCACCGTCACCGAGCGCCGGGTCGGCCTTGCGGGCCTGGATCGCCGCCCGGTACAGCTCCAGCATCGAGGCCGAGTCGCCGGTCTGCGCGCTGGCCGTCCGCTCCTTCCAGTCGGCCGGCTGCGGCAGCCAGGGCGCCGCGGAACCCTCGGGGCTGAACTCGAACGGCGGCTCGTCTCCGGCCCACGGCAGCGGCACGCGGCAGCCGTCCCGACCGGGGTCGATCCGGCCGGACCGCTCCCACATGGGGTCCTGCCGCATCGCGTACGGGATGTCCTCGACCTCGTAGAGGCCCAGTTCCTCGCCCTGGTAGACGTAGGCGGCACCGGGCAGCGACAGCGAGAGCAGGGCGGCGGCGCGGGCCCGGTGGGTGCCCAGCTCCAGGTCGGTGGGGGTGCCCTCGCGCTTGGCGGCGAAGCTGAACCGCGTGTCCGCACGACCGTAGCGGGTGACGTGCCGGGTGACGTCGTGGTTCGAGAGCACCCAGGTGGCCGGCGCGTTGACCGGCGCGTGCGCGCTCAACGTCCCGTCGATGCTCTCCCGCAGCGCCGCGGCGTCCCAGGCGCAGCCGAGGAAGTCGAAGTTGAACGCGGCGTGCAGCTCGTCCGGGCGCAGGTAGTTGGCGAACCGCTGCCGGTCCGGCAACCACACCTCACCGATCAGCGCCCGGTCGGCGTACTCGTCGGCGACCCGACGCCAGCCCCGGTAGATGTCGTGCACGCCGTCGAGGTCGTGGAATGGGTGCGGCTCGTCCTCGCGGACCTCGGGCAGCGTCCCGTCCTTGACCAGGAGCCCGGCCGAGTCGATCCGGATGCCGTCCACGCCCCGGTCGAACCAGAACCGCAGGATGTCCTCGAACTCCTCCCGCACCCGGGGGTGGTCCCAGTTGAAGTCTGGCTGCTGGGGGGCGAACAGGTGCAGGTACCAGTCGCCGGGGGTGCCGTCCGGGTTGGTGGTGCGGGTCCAGGTCTCGCCGCCGAACTCTCCGATCCAGTCGGTGGGTCGCTCGTCGCCGTTGGGGCCCCGGCCGGGCCGGAACCAGAACAGGTCCCGTTCGGGCGCGCCGGGTCCGCCGGCGAGCGCGGCCTGGAACCAGGGGTGCGCGTCGGAGCAGTGGTTGGGCACCACGTCGACGATGGTCCGGATGCCCAGCGCGTGCGCCTCCGCGATCAGCGCCTCCACCTCGGCCAGGGTGCCGAAGACCGGGTCGATGTCGCGGTAGTCGGAGACGTCGTAGCCGGCGTCCGCCATCGGGGACGGGTACCAGGGGCTGAACCAGATCGCGTCGACGCCGAGCGCGGACAGGTGGTTCAGCCGGGACCGGATGCCGGCGATGTCTCCGATGCCGTCGCCGTTACCGTCGGCGAAGCTCCGGGGATACACCTGGTAGATCACGGCTCCACGCCACCACGGACTTCTGTCAGCTGTGGACACGAGCACCTGCTTTCTGCGTCAGTACGTCGGCGGGTTCGCCGGACCTGGTCATGTGTCGGGCGAACGGTCGTTGTTCGCCGCGGAAGGATGCGGTGGTGGTTATCCCTTGATGCTGCCCGTGGTCAGACCGGACATGATGTTCCGTTGGAAGATCAGGAAGATGATGACCGTCGGGATCGCGGCGATGACCGACGCGGCGATCACCACGTTCATCGGTGTGCCGCCGGCGAAGGTGTAGATGCCGACGCTCACCGTCCGGGTCTCGGGCGAGGGCATGACCAGCTTCGGCCAGAGGAAGTCCTTCCACACCGCCGTCACGGCGAAGATCGAGACGACGCCGAGGATGGGACGCGACAGCGGCAGGATGATCGACCAGAGCGTACGCAGCGACGACGCCCCGTCCATGAGGGCGGCGGCCATCAGCTCCTCGGGGATCGAGTCGAAGAACCGCTTCAGCAGGAAGATGTTGAACGCGTTGGCGACCATCGGCAGCCAGATGGCGAACGGCGAGTCCAGCAGGTTGATGTGCAGGATCGGCAGGTCGAGCACCGTCACGTACTGCGGCACGATGAGGACCATCGCCGGGATCATCAGCGTCGCCAGCATCAGGCCGAGGATCGCGTTGCCGAAGATCGGCCGGAGCTTGGACAACGAGTACGCCGCCGCGCTGTCGAAGACCAGCTGGAACAGCACCGCGCCGATCGCGTAGTAGAAGGTGTTGAACAGCAGCTTGGCGAGGGCCAGGTTGTTCCAGGCGTCGATGTAGTTCTGCGGCTGCGGGTCCTTCGGGAACAGCGAGGGCGGGGTCTGCGCGATCTCCTGGCCGGACTTGAGCGCGCCGGTGACCATCCAGTAGAGCGGGCCGAGGAACACGAGGGTGAACCCCGCCACGACGATGACCAGCAGCGTCCAGTAGATGACCCTGCCGCGCCCCCGACTCAGCTGGGAGTGGGAGATGAGGGTCCGGGTTCCGGAATCCTGTGCCATTCCTCGCCGTCCTAGTCCTGTTTCGCAGTCAGCCGCACGTACACGGCGGAGAAGCCGGCCAGCACCACGAGCATGATCACGCCCAGCGCGGCGGCGCCGTTGAGGTCGTTCTGGAAGAACCCGTGCTGGTAGATGAGGTACGCCACCGAGGTCGCGGAGTCCTCCGCGCCCGCACCGTTGGCGAGGATCAGGGGCTCGATGAAGAGCTGCATCGTGGCGACGATCTGGAGCATCGCCAGGAGCGCGAGGATGAGCCGGGTCTGCGGGATCGTGACGTGCACGATCCGCCGCCAGATCCCGGCGCCGTCCAGCTCGGCGGCCTCGTAGAGCTCGCCGGGGATGTTCTGCAACGACGCCAGGTAGATGAGCACCGCGCCGCCCATGTTCATCCAGGTCGACGCGACCACCATGGCCGGCATCGTCATCTCGGGCGACTGCATCCACTGCGAGGTGGGCAGGTGCAGCGCCGTGAGGATCGCGTTGAAGAGCCCGGCCTCGCTGGGGTCGTACGCGTAGAACTTGAAGAGGAACAGCGCCGAGGCCGGCGGCAGCATCACCGGCAGGTAGACCAGGATCCGCAGGTACCCCTTGGCGTGGCGGAACTCGTTGAGCAGGATCGCCACGAAGAACGGCACCACGTAGCCGAGGGCGAGCGCGAGCGCCGTGAAGTAGAAGGTGTTCTGCCAGGCCGTCCAGAAGCTCGGGTCGGCGATGATGCGGGAGTAGTTGTCCCAGCCCACCCAGGTGGTCTCGCCGCGCCGGGTCCGCTGGAAGCTCATGACGATGCCGCGGATCATCGGGTACCAGGAGAAGACGACGAAGCAGAGCACCGCCCCGATCAGGAACGCGTGACCGGTCAGGTTGTCCCGTACCTTGCGGCCGAGGCTGGTGCGCTGCGGCCTCGCCGAGTACGGCGACGGCGGGCGGCCCGGTTTCCTGCGGGTCTCCGGGACGGTGGTGATCGCCAAGGCAACTCCTGGGTGAGTCGGTGACGTCGATGGCGCGGGGTGGGGAGTGTGGGGGCCGGGTCGGCGTACCGGCCCCCACACGATCGGTCAGCTCTCGGCGGCGAGGAGCTGGTTGACCTTCTCCTCGGCGGTCTTGAGCAGTGCGTCGATGTTCGAGTTCGGGTTGGTCAGCACACCCGACATCGCGGCATCGAGCACCGCGTAGACGGCCTGGGCGTTGCGCGGCTCACCCTTGATCGGAACCGGGGTCGCCTCGAAGAGCGCGAAGTTCGTCGTGTCGACGTTCGCGTTCGCCTTACGCAGCTCCAACTCCTGCTTCTGCGCGTCACTGCCGTTGGCGAAGAGCAGGGGCTGGGGCAGACCCACCGGGTAGTTCTGCGGCTTGGCCCGGACGTAGTCGAACTGGCCCTTGCCCGGGGTGAGCTTCTGGTACGCGACCCACTTCAGACCGGCCTTGACCTGCTCGGGAGTGAGGTCCTTCTTGAAGAAGTAGCCCTCGCCACCACCGAGCGTCCCCTTCGCCGCGCCATCCTGTCCGGGCAGGGGAGCCATGGCCCAGTCCTGGAACTTGCCCTGGAACTGGCTGACGATCGCCTGGGTGGCGTCCGGCGCGCCGATGAACATGCCGACCTTGCCCGCGCCGGCGTTCGTCAGCAGGTCGCCCCACTGGAGCAGCTGACGGGCGCCCATGCTGTTGTCGCCGTACCGCATGTCCTTGAGGTTCTGCAGGACCTGCTTGCCCATGGGGTTGTTGAAGTCGGCCTTCTTGCCGTCCTCGCTCAGCACCTTGCCGCCCTGCGAGTAGAGCAGGGAGGTGAAGTGCCAGCCGCCGGTGTTGCCGGCGCTGTACTCGGAGTAACCGGCGATGCCGTTGCCGAGTGCGGAGATCTTCTTGGCGGCGGCACGGACCTCGGCCCAGGTCTTGGGCGGGCTGTTCACGTCCAGCCCGGCCTGCTGGAACAGGGCCTTGTTGTAGACCAGACCCATCGAGTAGTTCTTCACCGGAACGGCGTAGAGCTTGCCGCCGTCGGTGAAGACCTCCTTGAGCGCGGGGTCGACGCTGTCCCAGGTCGGGACGGTGTCCTTGTTGGCGTACTGGCTGATGTCCATCGCCTGACCGGAGTCGAGCACCTGCTGGAGATCGGTCATGTACCCGTAGAACACGTCGGTCACGGTGCCGCCGGCGAGGCGGGCGGTGAAGTCCGGCGGGTTGTTGCACTGCTCGCCGACGCTGACGCTCTTGATGGTGATGTCCGGGTTCTGCTTCTGGAACTCGGCGACGTCGTCGTTCCAGTTCTTCAGCAGCTCCTTCTGGGCGCCGACCGGCTGGCAGTCGACAGTGATCGTGACCTTGCCGCTGGCGTTCGAGCCCTTGTCGTCGCTCTTCGTGGAGCATGCCGTGAGGCTGAGCCCCAGGCCGGCCACGAGCGCAACCGCCGCAGCCTTTCGGTAGTGCGGTACGGACATCTGTCCATCCCTTCGGGAACGGGTGACTCCAATGACCTTCGCTGATCTGCGGTGATACGACCTGACGCCCAGTAGCTGCGTCGGAGCCAGGTGTGAGTGGAGTCACTGTAACGAGGCAGACTCATTTCGGCAAGGTATCGACGCCGTTCCGAAAGGACACGACGTGGTTACGACAGATGTTGGCAAGACGCTGAAAGAGGCCCGACTTGTTGCCTATTGATGGTCTATGACCGGTCATTCGGCCCGGTCGATGCCGACGGCGGCGAGCAACGACGAAAACGGCCGCCGACCGCGAGAGGCGGTCGACGGCCGAAGCGTCGTTCGGTGTGGTGCCTAGCGGCCGGGGGCTGGCGCGGTGGAACCCCGCACCACCAACTCCGGCTCGAACAGCAGCTCGTCCTGGAGGACGCCGGCGCCCTCTATCTGGGTGACCAGCAGATCCACGGCGGCCTGCCCCATCGTCTCGATCGGCTGCCGCACAGTGGTCAACGGCGGATCGGTGCACGTCATGAAGGCGGAGTCGTCGAAACCCACCACCGACACGTCGGCCGGCACCGAACGGCCTAACCGCCGGGCCGCGCGGATCGTGCCCAGCGCGAGCACGTCACTGGCGCAGATGATGCCTGTCACGCCCCTCTCGACCAACTTGGTCGCGGCGACCCGTGCACCCTCCATCGAGAAGCTCGAACGCTCGACGCACTCGGCGTCACCCTCGTCCCAGCCCGCGGCCTTCATCATCGCGTCGAGCTTGCGTCGGGACGGCACATGTCCCTCCGGGCCGAGCACCATGCCGATCCGTTCGTGCCCGAGCGAGCGCAGGTGCCCGTACGCCTGCTCCACCGCCACCGCGTCGTCGGTGGAGACCCGGGGAAAGCCCAGCTCGTCCACGCCAGCGTTGACCAGCACGACCGGAAGCCCTCGGTCGGTCAGCCGACGGTAGTGGTCGTGTTTGGCGTCGGCGAGCGCGTACGACCCGCCAGCGAAGATCACCCCGGAGACCTGGTGGTCGAGGAGCATCTCCACGTAGTCCATTTCGGAGACTCCCCCGATGGTCCGGGCACACAGCGCCGGGGTGTAGCCGCGCTGGGCGAGAGTGCCGGTGACCACCTCGGCCAGCGCCGGGAAGATCGGGTTCTGCAACTCGGGCAGCACCAGCCCGACCAGCCGGGCGCGTTCGCCGCGAAGCTTGGTCGGCCGCTCGTAACCGAGCACGTCCAGCGCCGTGAGCACTGCGGTGCGGGTCGCCTCGGAGACGCCGTCGCGGCCGTTGAGCACCCGGCTGACGGTGGCCTCGCTGACGCCCGCCTTCTTGGCAACTTCAGTCAACCGCTTGGTCACGACCGCAATGGTACGTCACTTGCATGAAAGAAATGAACAGCAAAATGCGCTGCGCTTGCTGCCCAGCGGCTGATCTGAGGTCAGGAAAGGTCTTGTAGAGCGGTTTCGATGGCCCTGTGGAAGGTCGGGTACGCGTAGATCATGTGCCGGAGCTGACTCAGTGGCACCGCCGCGTGTACCGCCACCACCAGCGCGGACAACACCTCGCCGCCGGCCGGGCCGGCCGAGGTCGCGCCGATCAGCACGCCCTGGTCGGCGTCCGCCACGACCTTGATGAAACCGTCGTCGCCGACCCGGTGGATCCAGCCCCGCGTCGAACTGCTCAATTTGGTGAAACCGACCTGCACGTTGATGCCGCGTTCGCGGGCCTGCTGCTCGGTGAGCCCGACCGCGCCGATCTCGGGATCGGTGAAGGTCACCCGGGGCAGCGCGCGGTAGTCGGCTCGCGGGATGGTGCCTGCTGACCCGCTCGATCCGCTGGCGGCCAGCGAGCTGGACGCGCCCATCGCTCCGCCGACCACGCTGGAGGTGCCGCTGGCGTCCGCGCCCGCCTTCGCCTGCCGGGCGCGGGCCAGGATGTCGGCGATGACGATTCCCGCCTGGTACATGGCGATGTGCGTGAAGGCACCCTCGCCGGTGATGTCGCCGACCGCCCAGACGTGGTCGGTGACGTGCAGACGGTCGTCCACCGGGAGGTAACGCTGGCTGGCGTCCAGGCCGATCGTGTCCAGGCCCAGCTCGGCGAGGTGGGCCTTGCGGCCGGTCACCACCAGCAGCCGGTCGGCGGTGAACTCCGCGCCGCCGCCACCGTGCAGGGTGAATCTGGTCCCGTCGTGCTCGACCCGTTCGGCGCGTACCCCGGTGTGGATCTCCACGCCGTCCGCGCGCAGCGCCGCGGCGGCGACCTCGGACGCCTCGGGTTCCTCGACGGCCAGCACACGGTCGAGCGCCTCGACCACTGTGACCCGGACCCCGAAGCGGGCGAAGACCTGCGCCAACTCCAGGCCGATCGCGCCGCCACCCAGCACGAGCAGCGTCTGTGGCAGCTCCTCGACCTCGATCGCCTGGTGGTTGGTCCAGTACGGCGTGTCGGCCAAGCCGTCGATCGGCGGCACCGACGGGCGGGTGCCGGTGCCCAGCACCACCCCGTGTCGGGCCTCGAACACCTGGTCACCGACGCGGACCCGGCGTGGACCGTCGAGCCGACCGCTGCCCCGCACGAGTCGGCCACCCTTGCCGATGAACCGCTCCGCCGCGACAGTGTCGTCCCAGGTGTCGGTGGCTTCCTCGCGGATCCGCTTCGCCACCGGCGCCCAGTCCGGCTGGACCTGCGCCGTCCCGGCGAGCCCGTCGACCCGGCGAGCCTCGGCGAGCGCGTTGGCGGCTCTGATCATCATCTTGCTCGGGATGCAGCCCCAGTACGGGCATTCCCCGCCGACGAGATCCCGTTCGACGCCGACCACGCTCAGGCCGGCCTCGGCAAGTCGCTCGGCCACCTCCTCGCCGCCGACCCCGAGCCCGACCACGACGACATCCACCAGCTCCGGTTCCGCCACACCGAACAGCATCCCCCAGCGACACCACACCAACCACCGGGGTCGCCGGAAAAGTCGGCACGCGCACCGGCCCGGACGCCTACCGTGGCCGGATGCACGCACGCTTCGCTCCGGTCCGGGACTGCTTCCACGACCTGCTCGCCTCCGGCCGGGAAACCGGCGCCGCCCTGACCGTCTGGTACGACGGGCAACCGGTAGTGGACCTGACCGGCGGCTCCCGCAGCGGCCACGGGCCGGGCGGCGAGCCGTGGCTGCCGGACTCGCTGGTCAACGTCTACTCGGTCGGCAAGCCGGTGGCAGCGCTCTGCCTGTTGCTGCTCGTCGACCGGGGAACCGTCGACCTCGACGCGTCAGTGGACCGGTACTGGCCGGAGTTCCGCACTCCCGCCACAGTGCGTCAGGTGTTGTCGCACACCGCCGGGCTGCCGGCCTTCCCGGTGCCCCGACCGACCACCGCGATCGCCGACTGGGCGCTGCTCACCGGCGACCTGGCCGCCGCCGCCCCAGAGTGGTCGCCGGGCACTGTCGCCGGGGAACACGCCTGGACGTACGGGCACCTGGTGGGCGAGGTGGTCCGCCGCGTCGACGGGCGGTCGGTGGGCCGTTTCCTGGCCGAGGAGATCGCCGACCGGTGGCAGCTCGACCTCGGCTTCGGGCTGTCCGAGCCGGACCAGCGGCGCTGCGCCGAGCTGCGCTACGGCGACCCGCAGTGGCCGGTTCGAGCGCTCGGCGAGCCGGGCTCGCTGCGAGCGCGAGCGATGGGCAACCCGGCTGGCGGGCTGGACCTCGCCGTGCTGAACAGCCCGCTCTGGCGGGGTGCCGAGGTGCCAGCGGTCAACCTGCACGCCACCTCGGCTGGCCTGGCCCGGCTCTACGCCGGCCTGCTGGCCGGTGGTGTCCTGGACGGGGTTCGGCTGTTCAGCCCGGATCTGTTGGCCGAGGCGACTCGTGTTCAGTACGACGGACCGGACCTGGTGTTGGACCGCGACGCCCGCTGGACGTTGGGTATGCAACGGGAGCCGGACGGCAGTTGGGGCATGGGCGGCATCGGCGGCAGCAGCGCGTGGGCCGACCCCGATCGGGGCTACACCTTCGCGTACGCCACGGCGCACCTCGCCGAGCACGACCGGGTCGACGAACTGGTCGAGGTGTTGCACTCGGTGCTCTGATCAGCGCAGCCAGACGGGGTCGGTGCCGGGCACCGAGAGGGGCGGCGGGTAGTCGAGCGTCTGGCGCAGGGCCTCGGGCAGCCGCCACGGCTGGTGGATGGCCTTGCCCTGCACCGCGGCCAGCTCCGGCACCCACCGGCGCACGTAGTCGCCGTCCGGGTCGTACCGTTCGGCCTGCCGGACGGGGTTGAACCCCCGGTAGGGCTTCGTGTCGTTGCCGGTGCCGGCGACCCACTGCCAGTTGCCGGAGTTGTTCGCCACGTCCCCGTCGAGCAGCCAGCGGAAGAAGACCGCCACCCCGGACCGCCAGTCCTGCCCGAGGTGCTTGGTCAGGTAGCCGGCGGTGATCAGCCGGGCCCGGTTGTGCATCCAGCCCTGGGCCAGCATCTGCCGCATCCCGGCGTCGACGATCGGCATCCCGGTGCGTCCCTCGGTCCAGGCCGCCAACGCGTCGTCGTCGTAGCGCCACTGCTCGGTGGCACCCCGCCGGTACGCCGCGGTCGAGATCTCCGGGAAGGCGGCGGTGACCTGGTAGTAGAAGTCCCGCCAGCAGAGCTGCCTGACGAACGGGCCGGACCGGTCGCCGGCGCGGTTGGCCACCGCCAGCGGCGACACGCAGCCGAAGCGCAGGTACGGGCTGAGCCGGGAGGTGTCGTCGCCGGCCATGTCGTCGTGCTGATCGCCGTACCGGTTCAGGTCGGGCAGCCAGTCGGTGAGCCGCTGGCGGGCGACCCGCTCGCCTCCGATGGCAGCGTCGGGCGAGTCGCCGTTCGGCAGCGCCGGCAACCGACCCACGCGTACCCGGTCGGGCAGCGCGATCCGCCGAGGCGCGGCCAGCTCCTCGCGCCACCGGTTGGCCGCCCAGGCCCGGTGGTACGGGCTGAACACCCGGTAGTGGTCGCCGCCGCCACCGGGGCGCAACGCGCCCGGCTCGACAACCGTCAACCCGGGAAACAGGCGCAGGTGCAGCCCATGCCGCTCGCACTCGGCGCGTAGTCGCCGCTCCCGGCGGCCCGCGTAGTGGCTGACGTCGGCCGAGAGCGCGACGGCGGTGGCCCCGACCTCGTCGGCCAGCCGGATCGTCTCGGCCACCGGGTCACCGTGCCGGACCACCAGGTCGCCGCCACGCTCACGGAGTTGGTCGCGCAGGTCGGCGAGGGCCTGGTGCAGGAAGCGGGTGCGGTTGGCGGAGAGGTCGGCCAGCGCCGGGTCGAGCACGTACAACGGCACCACCTGGTCGAACGCCGCACAGGTGGTGGCCAGCGCCGGGTGGTCGTTCACCCGCAGGTCGCGGGTGAAGAGCACGATCGCCGTACTCGCGGTCACCGGCTCTCCGGCTCGATCGTCGGCCCGGGGATGACGACCGGCGTACCCGTCGAGGTGAGCAGGGCCCGCGCGGCCACCGCCATCCGTCGCCGCTGCGGCACCAGGGCCCGCTGGACGAAGACGTCGTAGTCCTGCGCGGCCACCTCGTCGAGGATGCCGCCATAGAGGGCGTACGCGGTGCGCATGCAGGCCTGCGAGGCGGGCGCCAGCATGGTGATGCCCGGTGCGGCGGCGGCGTAGTGCGCCTGGGCGCGGGTCACCTCGTACTCGATCAGCTCGCGGATCCGGGGGGTGACGTGACCCCGGGCGCGGGCCTCGGCCAACTCCTCGCGGGTGACCCCGAACTTCGCCATGTCCTCGTCCGGCAGGTAGGTGCGGCCCCGGTCGAGGTCCTCGGCGACGTCCCGGATGAAGTTGGTGAGCTGGAAGGCGAAGCCGAGTTGCCGGGCCGGCTCCCGGGCTGCCACCGGGTCGGAGCTGCCCAGGATCGGCAGCATCATGGTGCCGATGACCGCCGCCGAGCCCTCCATGTAGTCGAGCAGGTGGTCGTAGGTCGGGTATGCGGTGACGGTCAGGTCCATCGCCATGCTCTTCAGAAACGACGCAAAGTCGTCCCGGTCGAGATCGAAGACGGCGATCGTGTGCAGCACCGCCGGCAACAGTGGGTCGTCGACCGGCGCACCGTGCAGACCGGCCACGAACTGGCTGGCCCAGCGGTCCAGCAGAGCGGCCCGCTCGGCCGGCGGCAGGTCCTCGGTGCTGTCGACGATCTCGTCCGCGTAGCGCGTGAACCCGTAGAGGGCGTGCACATGTCGTCGTTTCCACGCGGGAAGCAGGCGGGTGGCGAGATAGTAGGTGCGGCCGTGGCGTTTGTGCAGCTCACGGCACCGGTCATAGGCAGCGGTGAGATCAGTTTCCACCGGCCCTCCTCCATTATCGACGCACCAATCGACGCAACTCGTAGCCTAGGGTACGCTCAGCCGCATGGCCAACGACGCAGTAGCGGGCAACGTGACCCGCGTGGCGCCGGCAGGGCCGGCCGACGGAGACGATCCGGTCCGCGCCGTTCTGGCTGCTTATACCCACGATCTGGTCACGGCGGTCGATGAAACCCTTGACACTTTCCTCACCGCCGAGGTCGACGCCCTCACCGAGATCGACGCGTCGATGGGCAGTTTCGCCGCCACCGCGCGGGAAGCCGTCCTGACCGGCGGCAAGCGGATCCGGTCCACGTTCGCCTACTGGGGCTGGCGTGGGGCCGTCGGCGGCACCGCGGCGCTGCCACCGGTGCTGCCCGCGCTGGCCGCGCTCGAGCTGCTGCACACCTTCGCGCTGGTGCACGACGACGTGATGGACGCGTCCACCACCCGACGTGGCCGGCCCACCGCCCACGTCGCGCTCGCCGAACAGCACGTCGCCGCCGGCCACCGGGGAGATCCCGGCCGGTTCGGTGAGGCCGTCGCCGTGCTCATCGGCGACCTCTGCATGGTCTGGGCCGACCAGTTGCTGGCCCACGCCTCGGTTCCGTCGAGCCGGCTCTTCGAGGTGCGCCGCTGCTACGACCAGATGCGGGTCGAGACGGTCGCCGGGCAGTATCTCGACGTGCTCGGTGAGAACGACCCGGCCAGCTGGTCGGTCGACCGGGCGCTACGGGTGGCCCGCTACAAGACCGCCAGCTACACAGTCCAGCGACCACTGCTCTTCGGCGCCTGCCTGGCCGGGGTGCCCGCCGACGACCCGCTGGTCTCCGCGTACTCCCGCTACGGCCTGGCTGTCGGCGAAGCGTTCCAGCTCCGCGACGACCTGCTGGGCGTCTACGGCGACCCGGCGGCCACCGGCAAACCGGCCGGGGACGACCTGCGCACCGGCAAGCCGACCACGCTGCTCACGCTGGCCCGCGAGCTGGCCACCCCGGCCCAGCTCGCGGCGTTGGAGCGGGCCGCCGACGGATCGGTCGACGCACTCGCCGAGCTGGTCGCCGAGACCGGCGCGGTGACCCGGGTGGAGCAGATGATCGCCGAGCGGGTCAGCGACGCGCTGGCCGCGCTCGACGCCGCACCCGTGGACCAGACGGCGCGGACAGCGTTGACCGGGCTGGCCACCGCCGCTGCCAACCGGCGGGCCTGATGAGCGACTTGAGCGAGGAGGTGGTCACGTGCGGACGGTGACAGGACGGACGGACCGGGTGGTGGTCGTCGGGGCCGGGCTGGGCGGGCTCGCCTGCGCGCTGCACCTGGCCGGCAGCGGTCGACAGGTGACGGTGCTGGAACGCGAGCCGGTGCCCGGCGGGCGGGCCGGACGCCTCGGCGTTGACGGCTACGAGTTCGACACGGGCCCGACCGTGCTCACCATGCCCGACCTGATCGCCGAGGCGCTCGGCGCGGTCGGCGAGGAGCTGCACGACTGGCTGGACCTGACCCCGCTCGACCCCGCCTACCGGGCGTACTACCCGGATGGCTCGACCCTCGACGTGCTCACCGACACCACCCGGATGGCGGCCGAGATCTCCCGGGTGTGCGGGCCCCGGGAAGCCGACGGCTACCTGCGGTTCGTCGAGTACGCGCGAGAGCTGTGGCGGCTGGAGCGCACCGACTTCATCGAGCGCAACCTGGACGCGCCGACCGACCTGATCACCGGCAACCTGCTCAAGTTGCTCAGCGGCGGGGCTTTCCGGCGCCTCCAGACGAAGATCAACCAGTTCTTCCGGGACCCGCGTACCCAGCGGATCTTCTCCTTCCAGGCGATGTACGCCGGCCTCGCGCCACACGACGCGCTGGCCATCTACGCGGTGATCGCGTACCTCGACTCGGTGGCCGGGGTCTACTTCCCCCGCGGCGGCATCCACGCGGTCTCCAGGGCGATGGCCGGCGCGGCCGAGAAGCACGGCGTGCAGATCCGGTACGACACCACAGTGACCCGGGTGGAGACCGTCAACGGCCGCGCCACCGGAGTGCTCACCGCCGACGGCGACCTGGTGCCGGCGGACGTGGTGGTGCTCAACCCCGACCTGCCGGTCGCCTACCGGGACCTGCTCCCCGCCGCGCCGCAGCGCCGGCTCACCTACTCGCCGTCCTGCGTCGTTCTGCACGTCGGCTCCCGACAGGCCTATGCGAAGATCGCCCATCACAACATCCACTTCGGGCGCGCGTGGAAGGGCACCTTCGATGAGGTCATCCGACGGGGTGAGCTGATGACCGATCCGTCGCTGCTGGTGACCAACCCCAGCCGGACCGACCCCGCGGTGGCCCCGCCGGACCGACACACCTACTACGTGCTCGCCCCGGTGCCCAACCTGCACCGGGCGCCGTTCGAGTGGCGCGGCGACCTGACCCAGCGCTACACCGACCAGCTCATCGGCACCCTGGAGGAGCGCGGCTACGTCGGCTTCGGCGCCGGGGTCGAGGTGCTCCGGGCGATCACCCCCGCCGAGTGGGAGGAGCAGGGGATGGCCGCCGGCACTCCGTTCGCCGCCGCGCACACCCTCTTCCAGACCGGCCCGTTCCGCCCGTCCAACCTGCACCGCGACCTGTCGAACGTGGTCTTCGTCGGCTCCGGGACCCAACCCGGCGTCGGCGTACCGATGGTGCTCATCTCCGGCAAGCTCGCCGCCGGCCGGATCACCGGGGAAGGCCGATGAGCAGCCGCGAGAAGCACCTCGTCGAGCTGGTCGACGAGACCGGCACGGCCCACGGCGAGACGACCGTCGCGGCCGCGCACCAACCACCGGGGCAGCTGCACCGGGCCTTCTCGGTGTTGCTGGTGGACCCGGACGGCCAGGTGCTGCTCCAGCGCCGAGCCGCCGTCAAGACCCGGTTCCCGCTGCGCTGGGCCAACTCCTGCTGCGGCCACCCACAGCCTGGCGAGTCGCTCGCCAAGGCGGCCAACCGACGGCTGCGCGAGGAGTTGGGCGCGGGCCCGGTCGAGCTGACCGAGGTCGGCATCTACGTCTACTACGCCGAGGACCCGGCGACCGGTCGGGTCGAGTTCGAGTACGACCACGTGCTGCGCGGCGAGTTCCTGCCCGGCGCTCCGCTGCTGCCCGACCCGGACGAGGTGGCCGAGCTGCGGTGGGCCGACCCCGCCGCGTTGGAGGCCGAGTTGAAGCTCGACCCCCGGTCGTACGCGCCCTGGCTGGGCGGGGTGGTGCACCGGCTGCTCCGCCCCGCGGAGTCCCGGTCGGGCGCAACCGGCCCGGCCATGACGCTGCCCGGATCGTCGGCGGATGACACGGCGGAGCGGTCGGGTGGTCGATGAGGCGCTGAGCGCGGGCGCCGTCGCACGTCGGTTGGGGGTCGCGGTGACGACCCTCCGCACCTGGCACCAGCGCTACGGGCTCGGGCCCAGCGAACACATCCCCGGTCACCACCGCCGGTACACACCCACCGATCTGGCCCGTCTCGAAATCATGCGACGGCTCACCGCCGAGGGAGTGAGCCCCGCCGAGGCGGCCCGCTGGGCCCGCCAGGCACCGGACCCGATGCCCAACGGCACCGTCGCCCCCGCCCGGATCCACCCGACCGGCCGGGACGGCGGCGGCTCCATCCCGGTCGGCCGTGCCGGTCCGGCGGCGCGCGGCCTGGCCCGGGCCGCCATGCGACTGGACACGGCGGCGATCAGCGAGACGATCGCGCACGCCCTGGCCACCAATGGGGTCGTGGCCACCTGGGAGGGCCTGCTGCGCCCGGTGCTCGCCGGCATCGGCGAACGGCACGCCGCCACCGCCGGCCTGATCGAGGTGGAACACCTGATGTCCCGCTGCGTCTCCGAAGCGCTAGCGGCGGCCAGTCGGGCCAACGTCCCCACCGGGCCGGCCCGGATCCTGCTCTCCTGCGCCGACGAGGAACAGCACACGCTGCCGCTGGAAGCGTTGGCGGCAGCTCTCGCGGAAGCCGGTGTCAGCTACCGGATGCTCGGCGCCCGGGTGCCGGTGGCCGCTCTCGTCGAGGCGGTCAACCGGACCGGACCGGCCGCCGTGGTGCTCTGGTCGCACACCCGGGCCACCGCCGACCCGACCCAACTCAGCGCACTGCTCGCTGCCCCCCGGCGCCCGTTGCTGGTGCTCGCCGCCGGCCCCGGCTGGCGGGCCGACACACTGCCCGCCGGGGTGGTGCGGCCGGTCGACCTGGCCGAGGCGGTCTCGCTCTCTGCCGCCGTCCGCGACTCCCTGGACCAGTCGAGGCGTGACTGATCGCACTGTCGCCGGATCGCGGCGTGAACTACCGTCGGGCGGGTCCGCCTACCCCGACCCTCCGGGAGCGAGCACATGCAAGCCCGCGCCATCCTGGCGTCCGTCCTCGCCGTGGCGCTGCTCCTGTCCGGCTGCGCCCAGCCAACCCGCACCATCACACCGGCCGCCGCTCCGAAGCCGGTGGAGTCGACACCGCCGCCCACCCCGAAACCGCACCCCAGCGTCACCAAGCCGGCCAAGCCGCCGCTGCGGCCGCTGCCGGCCAAGCTCCCCTCCGGCCTGGGGCGCAACACCGGCGTACGCCCGGTGGCCCTGACGTTCGACGACGGGCCCAGCCCGGCCTGGACACCCAAGGTGCTCGACCAGCTGAAGGCCGCCAAGGTGACAGCGACCTTCTGCGTCGTCGGTCGCGAGGCACAGCGTCACCCGGAGTTGGTCCGGCGGATCGTCCGGGAGGGACACCAGCTCTGCAACCACAGCTGGCGACACGACCTCGAGCTCGCCCGTCGACCCGTCGGCGAGATCCGGGCCGACCTGGACCGCACCAACAAGGCCATCCAGAAGGCCGTTCCCGGCGCGAAGGTGTCGTTCTACCGGCAGCCCGGCGGCCGGTGGACGTCGGAGGTGGTCAGGGTGGCCAAGGACCTCGGCATGCGTCCACTGCACTGGTCGGTCGACCCGCAGGACTGGGACAAGCCGACCGCAGCCACGATCGGCAAGCGTGTCCACTCCGCCACCCGGCCCGGTGCGATCGTTCTTCTGCATGACGGAGGCGGTGATCGGGCCGCGACACTCGCCGCATGCCCAAAGGTGATCGCCGACCTGAAGCAGCGCTTCGGCATAACCCGACTCCGCTAGAACCGCTCTGACCTGCTGTTATTGCCCGTCCCAAGCCCTTGCCGATACCGATTTTGTCGACCGACGGAGCATCACGTATGCTTTCGAAGCCTCCGGCGGGGCCGGATGGGAGCAAGTCCGCTTGAAGTTGCGAGTGTGCAATGATGGCGGGGCCGCCCTCATCGTCTAGCGGCCCAGGACGCCGCCCTTTCAAGGCGGTAGCACGGGTTCGAATCCCGTTGGGGGCACGACCGGCGAAAGCCGGGGCAAGGCCGGCGAAAGCCGGAGCAACACAAGCTAGGTCCTGTGGAGCAGTTGGAGTGCTCGCCGCCCTGTCAAGGCGGAGGTCGCGGGTTCAAGTCCCGTCAGGACCGCAGCGCTGACGCCGCGCCCCGCGCGGCGTTCTGCGTATCGGAGCAGGTCGCCTTGCCGCCGGTTCGTCCGGTTGCCGGGTAACATGAGCCGAGCGACACGGCCAGGTAGCTCAGTTGGTACGAGCGTCCGACTGAAAATCGGAAGGTCGGCGGTTCGACCCCGCCCCTGGCCACATAGCCTTTCGCCGGGCTACAGAGATCCCCACCAGCGAATACGCAGGTGGGGATCTTGCTTTGGCGGGTGTGGTCAACACGACTTTCTGGAAGTCGCGGGGTCCCGGCTGGCGCGACACCGCGTATTCAAGGAAACCGAGTCGATCATGCCTGTGGTCACCTCCGCATCAGGGCAGCGATGGCGGGCGTGCCGCACGGCCCCACGGCGTCAGTGGTCGCGGCGACCCTGCGGGCGATGCTGGGCCACGCTGCCCTGGATCGCCTCCCACACGCTGCGTCCGGCCTCTCGCAGCGTCTCCCCCGCCTGCTCGGCGAACTGGGCCGCGCTCTGGGCCGCAGCCTGCGCCGCGCCCGGCAGACCACCGTCACCGCCACCGGACGGGCTCGGACCCGACCCATCCGACTGCTTGTGGGCTTCTTCGGTGCCACGCGGACCCTCGTGCCGCTGACCTTCCGAGCCATGGGCGGCAGCCGGCGGGCCGGTCTCCGGACGCTGGCCCTGCGAACGCTGGCCCTCCTGCTGCTGCCCCTCCGACTGCGGGCCCTGCGGCCCACGGCCCTCCGGACGCTGCGGCTGCGCCTGGTCGGCCGGTCCTGGGCCACCCGCTCGCGGTCCAGGACCGCCGGCACCCGGTCCTGAGCCGACCGGACCAGCCCCGGACCGACCCGCATCCGCCCGACCCGCATTCGGCCGGTCAGGAGCCGGTCGCCCAGGGCCCGGCTGATCCAGCTCCGGCTGATCGAGACCACGGCGATCGGGACCATGGCGATCGGGACCACGGCGATCGGGGCCCGGCTGACCGGAGCCCGATGGCCGACCCGGACCGGTCCGGTCGGAGCCCAGCTGGTCGCGGTCGGCCACTGGGCTGGCCGCGCCGACCTGCCGGCTCGGCTCGTCGCGGACGTCGTCCGAGCGTCGCCCCGATGCCTTGATCTCCGCTGAGCCTGCGGCCAGCTGCTGGGCACCGCGGTTCATGTCGTCGACGGCGGTGCCGGCCGTGCGCGCGAGCGTCTCGATGATGTGTGGGTTGTGGTCGAGAGTGTCGAGCGCGCGGCCCAGGATCCTGGTCAACTGCTCCAACCGCACCCGCAACTGCGCCTCGGCGTTCACCCCGTCGATGTTCAACTCGCCGCCGTTGAGGTGCACCCGTACGCCGGCGTCGACCTGGAGCAGGTTGGCCACCCGGGCCCGCAGCGACAGGTCGGCCTCCAGACCGTCGACCGCCAGTCGGATGGAGTCGACGGTGACCTTCGGGATGTCGAGCAGGACGTCCGGGTCTGCGGCGTCGTCGACGGTCCGGTCCGGCCCTCGTTGCTGCGCGTTCTCGCTCATGATCTCCCGCCCGCCCGCACGAAAGTCCCGGTCGTCCGCGCGGTTACCCGCTTTCCGGCCGGGCATCCCGTCCGTGACGACTCGACGACCCTCTGTCTGGAACCGGGCACCGCGCGAAGCTGCACACCGAGGCATCAGCCGGTATGGTCCGGGCCTATGGGACAGGAATTGACTGATCCGGCCGACATCCGGCAGGACGTCGGCCAGTTCTCTCTCCGGTGCAGCGTTCTCGTCCCGGGTGCCGCCGAGCACGCATTCGCGGTCTTCAGCGACGAGCTGACCGACTGGTGGGTCACCGAATACACCTGGTCCGGCCCGGACGCACTGGCCGAGCTGGGCATGGAGCCTCGGGCCGGCGGCATGCTCTACGAGATCGGCCCGTACGGTTTCCGGGCCGACTGGGGCCGGGTGCTCACCTGGGATCCGCCTCGCCGGCTGGTCTTCGTGTGGCAGATCGGCCCCGACCGGGCACCGGTCCCGGACCCGGCCCGCGCGAGCGAGGTCGAGGTGTTGTTCCATGCCGAGGGGCCGGAACAGACCCGGCTCGAACTGGAGCACCGGCACTTCGACCGGCACGGCGAGGCTGCCGAGGGTTACCGCAAGGCGCTCACAGCCGGCTGGCACGAGCTGCTCACCCGCTACGTCGCCACGGTGTCGCGCCATCGCCCCAGCACGGCGGCCTGACGGCCTACCGGGTCACCGGCCGAGCCGCCGACCGGCAGCGGCGCCGCCGAGGTCCCGACCACCGAGGTTCGCGCGTTCGCCGGCCTCCGCCCCCGAACCGAAGCCGGTGCCGCCCAACCGACGTGGCGGTGCCGTACGCAGCCGTGGGTACTCCTCGGTGAGCCGGCGCTGCACCCGGTCGGACCGGTCGGCCAGCACCAGCGCCACCGACGGGGTGCCCGACTCGCTGGCCGCCGCCGACTCCGCCGCCCAGAGTCGCCCTCCGACCACCTCCGCGAAGCCGGCCAGCCAGGAGCGGCGGAAGGCGGCGGGGTGGTCGTCGGCGGGCACCTCCGTGGCGGCCAGGCCGTGCGCCGCCTGCACGAGCAGTGAGGTGAAGAGCAGGTCGACTCGCTCCAGGTCACTGGCGAAGCCGAAGAGGTGCAGGGCGAAGCCGTTGCCCTGCCGGCGGCGTACGCAGCGGCAGCGCAGCGGCTCGGCCACGGCGGCGAGCAGGCCGACCTTGTCGCGGGCGTACGGGGCGACGACGTCCAGCACCCGATCGCCGACCGGATCGGTGGTCGGGTCCCGGGCGGCGAGCAGCGCCCGGTCGACGCCGTAGCGGGCGATCAGCTCAGTCGCCTTGGCGGTGAACGCGGCGGACTCGGCCGGCGTGCAGGCCGGGTCCTCGGCCTGGGCCAACAGCTTGCGCACCTTGCTGAGCATGGCCTCGGACATGCCTACAGAGCTACCACACGGGCCGGACATCACCGGGGCCGCGCGGTAATCGATCGATACGTATCATCGTCACGGCCAGATGATCAGTCCAACACGGACCGTTGACCAACTGTTTGGAGGAACGAACGGATGCCATCCCCGACCGCTCGTCTGCTCGCCGTCGCCACGGCCACCGCACTGCTCTCCGTCGGCACGCCCGCCCAGGCGGAGCCGACCACACCGACCACGCCGGTCAGCTCCGGGCCGAACGTGTTCGCCCCGCTCGCCACCTGTTACGGCGGGGCGGTCCGGTCGTACTTCGAGACCGGCCGGTACGGCGGCTCAGCCGGCCAGTACCGCACCACGACGCGCTGCCGCGACATCAACGTGCGCAACGCGAGCGTGTACGCCACCGACGCGTGCGTGATCTTCGTCGACAAGACCAGCGCCTGCAACTACTGGACCTACCTGCCGGCCAACTCGGGCTGGATCACGGTGGCGACCAACGTCCGGGACGGCGTCAACTTCCGGGTCCGCTTCGAGAACCTGCGCTACGAGTACGAACCGCTCATCGCGTACCACGCGTTCTGACCGACCCGCACTGTCGCGGCGTCCGCCCCCCCGACGGACGCCGCGACCCGGCGGCGGTTCACTCCGCGCGGCTGCGCAGTGTGGCGATCGTCGAACCGGCGAGTGTGAGCAGGCAGTCGGGGAGCAGCCCGTCGGCGGCCGCCGCGCCGAACAGCGCCTCCCCGGTCGGCTCGTCCCGATTCGCGTACGCGCTGACGAAGCGGGCCACCCAGCGGGTGTCGTACCCGGCCTGATCGATCCCCGGAAAGTCGAGCGCCGCCCCGCTGGCTGCCGGCGCGTCACCGAGCATCGTCGCGGCCAGGCACCAGGCGACGTCGTACGCGCCGTCCAGGCCGGCCCGGTTGACGACCGCGTCGAAGGCTCCCACCACCGCGTCTCCATCGCCGGTCAGCGCCGAACGGAGCACGGCGGCCGCGTCATCGAACGTCTGCTGTGGTAGATCCGTCACGCAGCGCACAGTAGGACGGGTGGTCAAGCGCCTCCTCAACCGTCACTGTCCGTGTTCAACGCGAGCTACCTGCGCATTACGCCACCTCCACGGTCCCGCCGCCGGCCTCGGCACGCTAATGTGCGCAGCGGACCTTCGCCGGAGGAAGGACGACCATGTTCGTATCACGCCGCTCGCGGGTAGCCACACTGGCTGCCTGCGCGACGATCCTGCTCGCCACAAGCGCTTGCGGGGATGACAAGCCCGAAGAGGCCAGCGCCCAACAGGTGCGCCTCTACGGCACGGACGGCAACATGCTCAACTCCTATCCAGCGGAGTTGAAGGAACGGGCGAGTCTCGTCGACGGGATGAAGGGCACCACGCCCCTCGTGCCGCTGCCAGACGACTTCAAGGGCCGGCTACGGGCCGTCAATCCGGCGCTGACGGACTTCGTGTACTCCGCGGAGACGTACGACGCGGTGGTGATCGCCGTGCTCGCCGCCCAGTTGGCAGGGAGCACCGACCCGGCCGCCATCACCAAGCAGATCGTCGCGGTGACCAACGACGGGCAGCGCTGCGAAGACCCGACGAGCTGTCTCGCGCTGGCCCGCAACGGGCAGGACATCGAGTACCGCGGCGTGTCGCTGACCCGGGCGGGCTTCACCGACAAGGGTGAGCCGGCCACCGCCAGCTACGCGACGCTGACCTTCGACGGGCAGCAGATCAACGACGGCAAGACCGAGTTCGTCGGCGCCGGTATCGAGTCGGCGGCGAGCACCAAGGCCCCGCCGAAGCCGAAGAAGCAGCGCCCGGGTGGCGCCGCCGCCGACCAGGAGCCGCTGATCCTGGGCGGCCTGCTGCCGAAGACCGGTGACCTCTCGATCGCCTACCCGCCGATGGCCGCCGGCGCGGCGCTGGCGATCAGGGAGGTCAACGCCGCTGGCGGCGCACTGGGCAAGCCGGTGACGTGGCTCGACGGCGACGACGGCACCAACCCGGCGGTGGCCAAGGCGACGGTGGCCAAGCACGTGACGGACGGCGTCAGCGTGATCATCGGTGCCGGCGGTTCGGGCATCTCCCGGGCGGTGCTGCCGGACGTGGTGCAGGCCGGGAAGATTCTCTTCTCCCCGTCCAACACCGACAGCAGCCTGACCGACGTCGACGACCAGGGCCTCTACTTCCGTACCGCCCCGCCGGACAGCCTCCAGGGCCGGGCGCTGGCCGACGTGATCCTCCGCGACGGGTCACAGAAGATCGTTATCGTCGCCCGCAAGGACTCCTACGGTGAGGGCCTCCAGGGCACCGTCCGTGACGAGCTGGAGAAGGCCGGTATCGCCAACGACCGGCTCAAGCTGTTGACGTACGAGCCGCCGGCCGACGCGAAGGCCGCTCCGGTCGACTTCAGCGGCGGCGCGAAGGAGATCAAGGAATTCGGCGCGGACGCCGTGCTGATCATCGGTTTCGGTGAGTCCGCCCAGGTGATCCGCGGCCTGGCCGACGCCGGGGTGCAGATCCGGCAGTAGGCAGGCCCAGAAACCACGACGGCCGCACCGGCTTCGCGCCGGTGCGGCCGTTTCTGCGTACGCGGGATCAGCGCGGCCGGCGGCGCTCCAGGAACTCGGTCATCCGGCGGTGCTTCTCATCGTCCTCGAAGAGCACCGCCTGGCTGACCAGGTCGAGGTGCGGGTGCGCGGCGGCCGGCGCGTCCACCGCCAGTTTGGTCAGCCGCACCGCCAGCGGTGAGCCCAGGGCGATCTCGTCCAGCAACGCGTGCGCCACCGTCAGCAGCTCGCCGGGCTCGTCCACCACCCGGTTCACCAGGCCGATCCGCAGCGCCTCAGCGGCGTCCACCCGCCGGCCCGTGAAGAGCAGCTCCTTGGCCCGGCCCTCGCCGATCAACGCCGGCAGCCGGTGGGTCGCGCCGGCGCCGGCAAGGATGCCCAACCGCACCTCCGGTTGCCCGAAGACCGCCCGCGCCGTGCACACCCGCAGATCGCAGGCGTACGCCAGCTCGGCGCCACCGCCCAACGCCGGGCCGTCGACGGCCGCCACGGTCGGCATCGGCAGCGCCCGGATACGGGCGAAGGCAGCCGAGTTGATCGCGGCGAGGGCGTCCGTGCGACCCCGTTCGCGCAGTTGGCCGATGTCGGCGCCACCGGCGAAGATGCCCGACGCGCCGCCGGTGAGCAGCAGCAGGCGCGGGCGGGCCTCCAACTCGGCGCAGACCTGGTGCAGCTCGGCGATCAGGTCGGCGTCGATGGCGTTGCGCTTCTCCGGCCGGTCCAGCGTGACCACCAGCCGGTCCGGACGTTCCTCGATCCGCAGGCCGCTCACTCTGCCCACCTTCCGTTCGCGACTGCGGGGCTCGCAAGCTCACTCCTCGCGCTCACCGCTTGACCCCGCCTTCCCAGCGGTAGAAGCCCTGCCCGGACTTCTTGCCCAGCCGCCCGGCGGCCACCATCTCCACCAGCATCTGCGGCGGCGCGAAACGGTCCCCGTACGCGGCCTGAAGGGTGCGGGCGATGTCCAGCCGCACGTCGAGCCCAACCAGGTCGGTGAGCTCCAACGGCCCGATCGGGTGCCGGTAGCCGAGCACCATGGCCTTGTCGATGTCCGCCGGGCTGGCCACCTCGTCGGCGACCATCCGGATCGCCTCCAGCCCGAGGGTGACCCCGAGCCGGGAGGTGGCGAATCCGGGCATGTCGCGTACGACGACGGGGTCCTTGCCGAGCCGGCCGGCGAGCGCGACGGCCGCGGCGGTGGTCTCCTCGGCAGTGGCCGGGCCGACCACGATCTCCAGCAGCGCCATCGCCCAGACCGGGTTGAAGAAGTGCAGGCCGAGGAAGCGCTCGGGCGCGTCCAACTCGGCGGCCAGCGCCCCGATGGCGATGCTGGAGGTGTTGCTGCCCAGCAGTGCCGGACGCAGCGCGGCGGCGTCCCTGAGCACCGCACGCTTCAGCTCGAGGCGCTCCGGCACCGCCTCCACGATCACCTGGGGGGCGGGAGCGACATCGGCGAGGGTTGGGCGCAGCGTCACCCGCTGCCGGTTCGTGGCGGCCTCGTCGGCGCTCAACTTCCCGCGCTGCACCGCCCGCTCCCACAGCTCGGCGAGCCGGTTCAGCGCGGCCGTACCCCGCTCGGGATCCACCTCGACCAACTCGACGGCGTGCCCGGTACCGGCCGCCACGTACGCGATACCAAGCCCCATCGTGCCGGCACCGACGACCACGAAACGATCGCTCATCACGCCTCCCTGTCCCGCCCGCCGATGCGCGGGGTCCCCGCTACGCCTGACCGGGTGTCCCGCCCGCTCCGCTCGCTCATGGTGCGACCCTAGACAGCGCGACGACCCGGACCATGCGTGGGGGAGCGCCGGATCGGGTAATGACGCCCCGTCAACCGAGGGAAGGACCGCATCGACATGAGCCAGGCACCGGAGAGCGTCACCGCCGGGGAGACCGTGGAGACCCGAGGCGACGAGCGGGTCGAACTGCTGCGCGCCGACACCAACAACGACGGCAAGACCGACGTGTGGGTGGTCGACACCGACGGCGACGGCAAGGCGGACCTGTTCCAGTTCGACACCGACGGTGACGGCAAGGTGGACATCACCATGGTCGACATCGACGAGGACGGCCAACCGGACGAGGTGGTCGACGGCGACGGCGGCCTTCCGCCCGAGCAGCTCCCCCCGACCGTCCAGGTCTGAGACGTACGGACGGCCCCCGCTCTCCGCCCGGCGGTGAGCGGGGGCCGTCCTGCTCAGTCGACGAGGCGCAGGGTGGCCAGGTAGTAGGGGGCGTCACGGTCGTCCACATCGGTGAGCCGCCAACCGGTGCCGTGCACCAGGCTGGCGAACTCGTCCGCCGAGCAGACCAGGTAGTCGAACCACTCGGTGCTCAACTCGCGGTAGCGCAGCCGCAGCCGCAGCTGGCCACCGAACCGGCCGCGTCGACGGTTGCGCTCGTGGTAGCCGGTGTGCAGCGGGTCGCGGGTGCCGTACGGGTTGGTGCCCTGCGCGATGATCTGCGCCCCCGGTCGGGCCAGCGCGGCCAGCGCGGCCAGGAACTCGGGAGCACGCTCCCGCCCCTCGAACAGCCCGAGGTTGTTGCCGAGCAGCAGGAACGTGTCGTACCGCGCCCCGTCGGCGACGTGCGTGTCGACGGTGCCGTGCACCAGCCGCCGGACACCGCGACGCCGGCTCACCTCCAGCGCGCCGGCGGAGGTGTCCAGCCCGGTGACCGGTACGCCGCGCTCCTGGAGCAGCAGCGCGATCCGGCCGGCTCCGGTGCCGATGTCCAGCGTCTCGCCGTGCGCCCGGTCCACCGCGCGGTGGTCGTACGGCTGCCACTCCGCCGGCCCGTCCAGGTAGTGCGCGGACGGGGCGCCGTTGATCAGACCGTCGTCCCGTTCGATGATCTCGATGACCGGTCGCGGCAGTCGACCACCGACCAGGGGCCGGGGGCCCACCCCGGTGGCCACGGCGAGCGTGTCCCGCAGCAGTTCACCGACCACGTCACCGATCTGGGGCTCCACCGTCACGACGTTCACGCTATCTGGCCACTCAGTGCCCCGCACCGGCCGTATCCTGGCGGCGTGACCATGCTGGACCGACTGTCGGCCGAGAAGTACATCCTGCTCACGACCTTCCGCAAGGACGGTCGGGCGGTGCCGACCCCGGTCTGGGCGGTGCGCGACGGCGAGGCGTTGGCGGTCTGGACCCGGGCCGACTCCGGCAAGGTCAAGCGGATCCGCCGCAACGGCGAGGTGACCATCGCCCCGTGCGACGTCCGGGGTCGACCACACGGGGCGGAGGTGCCAGCTCACGCGACGCTCTACGGAGGTGGTGACACCGGCCGGATCCGCGACCTGCTCAAGCACAAGTACCGCGTGATCGGTCGACTGAGTCTGCTGAGCAGCCGGTTGCGTCGCGGCGAGGGCGGCACGGTGGGCATCAGGGTGACGTTGGCCGAGCCACGGCGCTGACCCCACGGCGCTGACCCTGCGGCGCTGACGCGCGGTCGGGGTCGTGCTCGGCGGCGCACACGAAAGGGGCGGCGGATCGAGATCCACCGCCCCTTTCGAAGAACTATCGCTGCTCAGTCGCCCTGCCGCTGCTGCGGGATCTGGCCCTGCAAAAGCGCCCTGACCTCCGACTCACGGTACCGACGGTGGCCACCCAGGGTGCGGATGGCACTGAGCTTGCCAGCCTTGGCCCACCGGGTCACCGTCTTCGGGTCGACCCGGAACATCGACGCCACCTCGGCCGGCGTGAGTAGCGGCTCTGGTTCGTGCGTTCGCGATGCCATCGGTCACTCCTCCACATGTATAGACATCGGCCGGGGTCCCGCCGGCCGACGCGTCTCCCATGGTCCGGCTAGTCCCCGATGTCCGACATGGGCCGAACGGATGAAGGTCCCTAGACGGACGGATGAACCATGCCCGATTTTTACGACTTTTACACGGCAGAAAGTACCTTATTAGGACTCATGATCACGGTTCGTGATGCGTCAACTACGAGCACAACTCGCCTTGGGAGCGCTCCTAAGGTGATATGCCCTAGTTGCACCGCTCCAACAGCTGCACCGCGCGCCACCGGGCCACCAATTTGTCGTACGCGGCCGACGCCTCCTCGGCCTCGCCGCGCGACAGCCCCGCGAGGCCACCGGCGACCAGCTCGGGCGAGTCGTCCGCGGCGAGCGTCTCGTCGGAGAGCAGGTCGACCAGGCCGCCGTAGTCCAGCTCGACCACGGACCGCGGATGGAATTCCTCCAGCCAGCGGGCCGCCTCCTCCACCGCCTCGGTGATCGGCGCCTCGCCCACCGACTTGCGCAGCACCGACAGCGCCCGCGACGAGCGGCGTCGAGCCTTGGAGATCTCGGTGCGGTAGCGCAACGCCCGCCGGCCCGGCTGGGTGACCAGGTCCCGCTCCGCCGGGTCGAAGAGCACGAACCACCGCAGCGGTACGCCCCAGGTGGCGATCTGCTCGTGCACCCGGGGCACCCCGTGCTCCAGCACCCGGGCGCCACTGCGCCAGTCGTCCACCACTGCCCTGGCCTGCCCGGCGAGCACCGGCGGCACGAAGGCGTCGGCGAGCACCGAGGGCACCCCGTCCCGGGCGCTGAGCGCCGCCTCAGCGACCCGGATGCGCAGGTTCCACGGGCAGACCAGCAGGCCGTCGTCCGTCTCCAGGACGTACGCCTCCTCCGGCAGGTCCGGCAGCCGGGTCCAGCCAGCGCCCAGCGCCTCGATCACCGCCGTCCGCTGCCGACCGGGCCCCTCGACCGGGGCGATCGCGCGCCCCTCCGAGACGTAGCGGCGCCAGTAGCTCTGCCGGTCCCGATCGAACGCGGCCAGCGGTTCGTACACGCGCAGGTAAGAAGCGAAGAGCGACGGCACCGCGCGATCCTCCCACGAACCACGCCCGTACGCGGTCAGCGGCCGGAGCACGCGCGCCGCACCGTGGGACGGCGGAGGCACGTCGAGCGCCTGCCCGGCGGCCGATACTAGGCTCGATCACACCGGCAGCATCCCCGCCGGGGTCCACCAGGTCCACGTCCCACAAGGACGCACACCACAGTAGGAGCCAGCAATGGGCGTATTCGCGAGCACCGACGACCCGGTATCGACCGGCCACGAACAGGTCGTGTTCTGCCAGGACAAGCAGAGCGGCCTGAAGGCGATCATCGGGATCTACTCCACCGCGCTGGGCCCGGCACTCGGCGGCACCCGCTTCTACCCGTACGCGAGCGAGGACGACGCCCTCGCCGACGTGCTGGACCTGTCCCGCGGGATGGCGTACAAGAACGCGCTCGCCGGTTTGGACCTGGGCGGCGGCAAGGCCGTCATCTGGGGCGACCCGGAGCAGATCAAGAGCGAGGCGCTCCTGCGCGCGTACGGCCGCTTCGTGGAGTCGCTGGGCGGTCGCTACTACACCGCCTGTGACGTCGGCACGTACGTGGCGGACATGGACGTGGTGGCCCGGGAGACCCGCTACGTGACCGGGCGCAGCGTCGAGCACGGCGGCGCCGGCGACTCGTCGATCCTCACCGCCTGGGGTGTCTTCCAGGGGATGCGGGCCGCTGCCGAGCACGTGTGGGGCACTCCGAGCCTGCGGGGCCGGCGGGTCGGCGTGGCCGGGCTGGGCAAGGTCGGCAAGTACCTCACCGGGCACCTGCTGGAGGACGGCGCCGAGGTGGTCGCCACCGACGTCAACCCGAAGGCGCTGGCGTGGGTGCGCAGCAACCACCCTGAGGTCACCCTCGTCGACGACGCCAGCGCGCTGGTCGCCGCGGACATCGACGTGTACGCGCCGTGCGCGCTGGGTGGCGCCCTGAACGACGACACCGTGCCGGCGTTGCGCGCCAAGGTGGTCACCGGGGCGGCGAACAACCAGCTCGCCCACCCGGGCATCGAGAAGCTGCTGGCCGACCGGGGCATTCTCTACACCCCGGACTACGTGGTCAACGCGGGCGGCGTGATCCAGGTGGCCGACGAGATCGAGGGCTTCAACTTCGACCGGGCGAAGCTGCGGGCGACCCGGATCTACGACACCACCCGCGAGATCCTGCACCTGGCTGACGCGGAGGGCGTGCCCCCGGCGGTGGCCGCCGACCGGCTGGCGGAGCGCCGGATGGCGGACGTCGGCCGGCTGCGCGCGATCCACCTGCGCTGAGCGCGTCCCCGGGGGCGGGTCGAACGAGATCCGCCTCCGGGCCCCGGCGCCGGGCCTCGCTGGGTAAGCTGAGCCGGGGTCAAATTTGATGCGGTTTGTCCGGTGTCACGGGTGCTAACCGTTCCGCCCCTTACCCAGTACACTGGGTGACGGCCGGATCGACGCGACGCGCAGAGCCGGCTGACGGTAACCCGAGGTGCCGAACGATGGCATCCCCATGTACCGTAAGAGCCACGAGAGATGCCTGACGTCATCGGGGCCCGCCTTCGGGCTGCCCCGCATTCTGTGCGAGGGGGTCGAGCCATGGGGCGCGGCCGTGCTAAGGCCAAGCAGACTAAGGTGGCGCGGGAGTTGAAGTACCACTCCCCGAACACCGACCTCACCGCTTTGCAGCGCGAACTGGCGGGTGCTGGTAAGTCTGAGCACCACTTCGACGACGACTCTAAAGAGTCCGTCGGCGATGATGATGAGGATCACGCTGACGACGACCCAGATCCCTGGGTCCGTCCGACCCGCTGACCTCTCGACGCAGCTGAGCACGCGGTAACCCCCGCGTGCTCACCCACGTCCCGAGCAGGTGCAGTCGCCGACGATCAGGGGCCTGGCCCGACCGGATCCACTCCGGCCGCTCGACAGGCCCCTGACAACGGCTCCCTCAGCGCGGGCGATTGTTCCAGTTGTAGAACGTCGGGATGTTCTCGAAGTGGTTCCAGGCGCAGACCGCGCTGGAGCCCCCTCCGCCCGACACCTCCGAACGCAGCAGCCGTGCGTCCTCGGCCTCCTGAAGCAGCGCGACGAGCGCGGGAGCCGCGTCCCGCACCCGTTCGGTGACTCCGTCGTCCGCTTCGCGCTCAGGCCGCCGGTGACTGGTGGTCTCGGGCATGCTCCAACACTCCCTCCAATAGGCGGATCTTGCTGTTGCGGCAGTGCTCGGTCTCCGTACCGTCAAAACGCCCCAGTTCGAAGTAACGGTTGGCGGCATGACCACCACCGCAGAAGCCGAAGTACGGGCAGGACGCCCGACACGCCTCCACCCCGGCCAGGAACTCCCCCACCCACGGCGTCGACGCCGCGTTGCCGAGGATCTGCGCCAACGGGGTCGTCAGCACGTTGCCGCTGCTGAAGTCGCCGTAGCGGGGGTCGGTGAACCCGGCCAACTCCGGCGACAGCACGATCACCGAGCCGTCGTGACCGATCGTCGGGATCGGGTCCAGATGGCGGGGCAGCACCCCGTCCGCCGAGTTGTCCAGCACCGCCGCGGCGTAACGCAACGACCACTCGATCTCGCGGAGGTGGATCCGGGGCTCCCGACGCCACGCACCGACCAACTCCGCCCAGAACGCGGACACCGCCGACGGGTCGTGGCGGTTGTCGCGGGTGTTGACCCCTTCGGTCTCCTCGATGTTGATCCCCAGCACGTCGCAGCCCAGCTCGAGGAAGTAGTCGTACAGCTCGGTGGCGAGCCCAGGCTCGGGCCGGGACACCACGGCCAGCGCGGAGAAGGGCAGACCGCGCCGGCGCAGCACCGAGATGCCGTGCAGGATCCGGTCGTACGCCGGCTGACCGCCCCGGTTGACCCGGTCGCCGTTGCGCGCCCGGGGCCCGTCGACGCTCACGCTCACCCGCATCTCGTGCCGGGCGAAGAAATCGCACCAGTCGTCGTCGATGAGGGTGGCGTTGGTCTGCACGTGGTGCTCGACCGCCGGCCCGAACGGGGCGATCAGATCGGCCAGGTGCTCTCGACCGGCGGCCAGGGGCTCGCCGCCATGCCACACGACGGAGAACCGACCAGTCGCCGCCCACGGATTGACAGCGGCCGCGACCGCCTCGGCCACCGCCACCGGCATCCGGCGGTCGGCGGCGCGAAACGGCAGATAGCAGTACGCGCAGTCGAGGTTGCAGAGGGTGGTGGGCTGCATGACGACGTACGACGGGACGGCGGCAAGGCCGCGCATCCCGCTGAACGACTGTCCCCGAGCAGCCATTGCCCTCCTCCGCCTAGCCTGAGCCCTTCAGGCTAGGCGGCATTGGCCACTCGGGTGAAGCCCTGATCAGGTGCCCGTACGATCACCGGAGGGTGATCATCCTCGGGTGTGCTGACCGACCATCTGCACGTTGCCGGTGCCTTCGATGATCTCGCCGGCCTGCCACGCCTCGACACCACGGCCGGTCAGGGTGGCCAGCGCCCGGTCGGCGTCCTCGGCCGAGACGATCGCGAACATGCCGACGCCCATGTTGAAGGTCGACTCCATGTCGTGGTCGTCGATCCGACCCTTCGTCTGGATCAGGTCGAAGATCGGCTGCGGCTTCCAGGTGGACCGGTTGACCACCGCGTCCACGTGCTCGGGCAGCACCCGGACCAGGTTTCCGGGGATGCCGCCTCCGGTGATGTGGGACAGCGCCCGCACCTCGGCCTCGGCGATCAGCTTGAGGCAGTCCTTGGCGTAGATCTTGGTCGGCGTGAGCAGCTCCTCGCCGAGGGTCCGCTGCCGACCGAAGTCGTCGATCACGATGTCCAGACGCATCCGGGCCGCGCCCAGCAGCACGTGCCGGACCAGCGAGTACCCGTTGGAGTGCAGGCCGGAGGAGCGCATGGCGATCACCACGTCGCCCACCTCGACCCGCTCGGGGCTCAGGATGTCGGCTTCCTCGACCACGCCCACGCCGGTCGCGGAGATGTCGTACTCGTCCGGACGCAGGACGCCGGGGTGCTCGGCGGTCTCCCCGCCCAGCAGCGCGCAGCCGGCGTAGCGGCAGCCGTCGGCGATGCCCGCGCCGATCTCGGCGACCTTGTCCGGCACCACCTCGCCGGTGGCGATGTAGTCGAGCAGGAACAGCGGCTCGGCGCCGCAGGCCACCAGGTCGTCGACGACCATCGCGACGAGGTCGATGCCGACCGTGTCGTGAATGTCCATCTGCTGGGCGATCACCAGCTTGGTGCCCACCCCGTCGGTGGAGGACGCCAGGATCGGGCTCTTGTACTTCTTCGTGTCCAGCCGGAACAGGCCGGCGAAGCCACCGAGGTCACCGAGCACCTCGGGACGGCGGGTCTGCCGCACCTTCGACTTGAGCAACTCCACCGCGCGGTCACCCGCGTCGATGGAGACACCGGCGTCGGCGTACGAGACCGAGCGTTTGCGCGCCTGGCGGCCAGCACCGCCCGTCCACGGCTGGCGGTCGCCGCCGGCGCCGGTCGGGCTGCTTCCTGCGCCGTTGCGCTCGGACACGTGCGTCACGGTTCTCCCCTTTGGTTCTCGGTGCCGCCGGCGGTAGCCGGGCCGCGCCGGTTGGTGCTACGGGCGGTTTGCGGTAACGCCACCCGGAGTGGCGACGGACGAGCCGTTGGTGAGCGGGGCCTCCGGCGCCGAGTTGGCGACGCGTCGACCCACCCCTTCGAGCAGGTGCTTACCGATCAGGTTGCCGGCTGGCAACTCGATCGGGTACTCCCCATCGAAACACGCCCGACACAACCTGGTCTTCGGCTGCTCGGTCGCGGCGATCAGACCGGGAAGGGAAACGAAGCCCAGCGTGTCGGCGCCGATGGAGCGCCGGATGCCGTCGTTGTCCAACCCGTTGGCCAGCAGCTCCGCCCGGGTGGCGAAGTCGATGCCGTAGAAGCACGGCCAGCTGACCGGCGGGGAGGAGATCCGGACGTGCACCTCCAGCGCCCCCGCCTCACGCAGCATCCGCACGATGGCGCGCTGGGTGTTGCCGCGCACGATCGAGTCGTCCACCACCACCAACCGCTTGCCGCGGACGTTCTCCCGCAGCGGGTTGAGCTTGAGCCGGATGCCGAGCTGACGCAGGGTCTGCGACGGCTGGATGAAGGTGCGACCCACGTACGGGTTCTTCATCAGGCCGGCGCCGTACGTGATGCCGGACGCCTCCGCGTACCCGATGGCGGCCGGGGTGCCCGACTCGGGCACCGGGATCACCAGGTCGGCCTCGACCGGGTGCTCCTTGGCCAACTGCCGGCCGATCTGCACCCGCGCCGAGTGGACGTTGCGCCCGGCGATGGTGGCATCCGGGCGGGCGATGTAGACGTACTCGAAGAGGCAGCCCTTCGGCTCCGGCGCGGCGAACCGGGTGGAGCGCAGCCCGTTCTCGTCGATCGCGATCAACTCGCCCGGCTCGACCTCGCGCACCACGCTGGCGCCGACGATGTCCAGGGCGGCGGTCTCGCTGGCGACGACCCAGCCGCGCTCAAGGCGGCCGAGCACCAGCGGGCGGACGCCGTGCGGATCGCGGGCCGCGTAGAGGGTCGACTCGTCCATGAAGACGAAGCTGAACGCGCCGCGCAGCTGCGGCAGCACCTCCAGCGCGGCCGCCTCGACCGACAGATCCGGTCGGCTGGCGAGCAGCATCGTCACCAGGGAGGTGTCGTTTGTCGAGCCGTCCGCGATGAGGCCGCGCTCGGCGACCTCCTTCTCCAGCTCGGCCGTGTTGACCAGGTTGCCGTTGTGGGCCAGCGCGATGGTCGTGCCGGAGGTCGTCGACCGGATCGTCGGCTGGGCGTTCTCCCAGTTGGACGCGCCGGTGGTGGAGTATCGGGCGTGCCCGATCGCCAGGTGACCACGCAGGCTGGCCAGGGTGGGCTCGTCGAAGACCTGCGCCACGAGGCCGAGGTCCTTGTAGACCACCACGCCCGAGCCATCGCTCACCGCGATGCCCGCCGCCTCCTGGCCGCGGTGCTGTAGGGCGTAGAGGCCGAAGTAGGTCAGATTGGCAACCTCTTCGCCGGGGGCCCAGACGCCGAAGACGCCACAGGCATCCTGGGGGCCAGGTCGTTGGGGATCAAGGTCGTGGCTCAGCCGGCCGTCGCCTCGGGGCACCTACCGCTCCCTCATGCTGGTCTGGACCGGCCGGGCGGGGATCACGGGCGGATCCACTCTCCTCTGCCGGGACCACTGTCATCGCCTGACAGTGTACGCGAATCGGCGTCAATACAGAAAGTCACGATTCCCCTGCTCAGCGTCACGGGGAGTGGACATCGGGACAACTAGAGGGGCAGATACGCCGAGAGGTCCGCGCGGTTGCCACTCATCTGGACGCGACCGTCGGTGACCGCCTCCGCCCAGGTGACCCTGCCGGTTGCCAGCTCCAACCAGGTGTTCGGGGCCATCTCGACCACGTTTGGTGGATTTCCCCTGGTGTGTCGAGGCCCCGGTACGCACTGGATCGCCCCGTATGGTGGAACGCGCACCTCCACCGATCGGCCGGGGGCGCGCTCCGCGAGGACGGCCAACAACGACCGGACCGCCTCTCGGAACACCGGCCGTTCGGGTGTACGCCCCTCGTCGAGCGCCGACAACGCGGCGGCAACGGCAGCGGACTTACTGTGCGGAGAGGACACGACGGGACGATACGACCCCCAGGCCAGACACGCGACGCTGGCCCTGGGTCGCGCTCATGCAGTCGGACAAGGCATAGTTGCCGACGGCGTATTCGTACCGTGATGATCCCCGGCCCGGCGCCCCGCCGGTCAGAGGGAAGTCAGCCCGGAAGGCGGTGGACGTGTCAACACACCGACGTGCCTGGAAGCAGCGGGCCGGTGTGGTCGCAGCGCTGGTTGCCGGCGCTCTGCTCGCCGTCCCCGCCACACCAGCCATGGCCGCAGATGTCAGCGTTTCCCCCGGCTCGATCACCGTAAACGCCGGCAGCGACGCCACAATCACCGTGCGCGTCACCGGGGGTAATGGCGACGAGTCAGCGAAGGTCAGCCTCGCCGGCCTGCCGTCCGGCGTCACCTGCGCCAGTGGTTGCGGCGACGTCAAACTCTCCGGCGGCGGCCTGGGCAACCCGACAGGGTCGGCGCTGGTCAGGATCGCGGCGAACGACAACGCTGGCGACGCGACCGCGACCATCACGGTGGCCGTCGAGGCCGAGTCGGGCCCGGACACCGCCACCGTCTCGCTGACTGTGAAGGGCAAGGCCGCTCCGCCGCCGCCGCAGAACCAGACCGTGCGGTCGGTCTCCGGCAAGGTGGTCGCGCAGGGCGACGGCAAGGCCGTGCCGAACGCGTTCGTGGTCCTCCAGGACACCGCCGGTCACCGTTACGACGCCACCAGCAATGGCAGCGGCGACTTCCGGTTCACCGGCACCACCCAGAACCCGATCGCGCCCGGACGGATCGACCTGGGCGCGTCGTTCGACAACATCAAGGCGTTCAAGTCCCTGAACGCCAGCGCCGGGCAGGCCGTCACCGGTCAGCGGCTCAGCCTCGCGATCAAGGTCGAGACGACGCCCAGCGCCACGCCGTCCGCCACTCCCGAGGCCACTCCCACCGAGGAGGCGACCGAGGAGGGCACCGAGGAGGAGCCCACCGAGGAGGCCAGCCAGGGTGCTCCGGCGAACGCCGCGAACAGCGAGGACGACGGCGGCGGCTTCAGCTCGTACCTGATCATTCTGCTCGGTGGTCTCCTGGTCGCTGCCGGTGTCGGCACGATCGTGCTGCTCTGGATGAAGCGCAGGGAGAACGGCGACGACGACGACGCTCCGGCAGCTGTCGGCGGCGGCGGTGTGGTGCCTCCCTCACGGGGCGGTTTCCGCGGTCCGGACGACCAGACCCGCGTGGTCGGCGGTCGGCCCGGCGGTGGAGCGGATCCGACGATGGTCGGCGGCGCGGCGCTGAGCGAGGCGCCGACGATGATGCACCGCCCGGTGATCGACGACGTTCCGCCGGACCCGTACGCCGCGCCTGCCCAGCCTTACGGCGGCGCGGGTCAGCAGGGTTGGGGTGGCGCGGGCTACGGCGAGGAGCCAGCGTCCGCTGGGTACGGTGCCGGCGGCTACGGCAACGCCCCCGCCTCCGGTGGCGGCTACGGCTCCCCGGCCGGCCCCGAGGGCGGTTACGGCGCTGGTGCGGCCGGTGACGGCTACGGTGCCGCGCCCGGTGCCGGTTACGGCAATGCTCCAGCCTCCGGTGCCGGCTACGGGAACGCCCCAGCCTCCGGTGGCGGCTACGGCGGTCGTGATTACGACGCCCCGGGCGGCACCGCCGCCTACCCGCCGGCTCCCGCCGGCGCAGCCGGTTACGGCGAGCGGTTCGACGAGCCGACCGGCCGTTACACCGGCGACAGCACTCAGTACCCGGCCCCGGCCGACCCGTACGCCACCGGCGTCTACCAGCCCGAGCAGGGGCAGGGGTACGGCCAGCCCGAGGCCGCCCCGTACGGCGGTCGCGCCGCCGAGCCGACCGCAGGATACGGCGCTCCGGAGGCTGGCAGGTACGACCAGGGCGGCTACGGCCAACCGGCCGGCGGCTACGACCA
>NZ_JBIAJD010000002.1:677067-765209 GCF_042871765.1 Micromonospora sp. NPDC005553
TACGACCAGGGCGGCAACTACGGTCAGGAGCCTCCGCAGCAGCAGCGCGGCGGCTACGACGACCGGGGCTACGACCAGGCCGGCTACGGCCAGCCCGCCGGCGGCTACGACCAGGGCGGCAACTACGGTCAGGAGCCTCCGCAGCAGCAGCGCGGCGGCTACGACGACCGGGGCTACGACCAGGCCGGCTACGGCCAGCCCGCCGGGCGGAACCGACCGGACACCCCGCCGCCGACCGAGCGCGGCGGTCGCCGCCTCGACTGGCTGGACGACTGACCCCACCACAGCACATGAAAACGGCCACCCGGAGATCCGGGTGGCCGTTTTCGCTGCAAGACCCACTCGCGATCGGTGAAGTCGGGCCATCCCGGAGACCTGGACACCGCGACTTCCGGAAAGCCGAGTTGATCACAGGGAGCGCGCGGCGCGGTCAGGCGCAGTCAGATGCGGTCAGGCGCGGTCAGGCGGCGGAGAAGACGCCCTGGTGGAGCACCGGCACGACGTCCGACACGCCGATCCGGACGGCGACGTCCACGTCCGCGGCGAAGCCGCTCTCGGTCAACTCCCGTCCGGAGACGCTGCCGCGCACCGCAGCGGGCAGATCCGGAGTGCTCGCCAGCGCGGCGAGCGCCATGGCCGCCTCCACCGAGAGCCCACCGGGCACACCGGAGAGGGCGTCCAGCACCGAGGCGGCACCGAGTTGGTCCTCCACCGACGGTCGCAGCGACCCGTCCGGCCACCGTTCCCCCGAGGCGATCACGCCGATCGGGGCGTCCAGCGTGCCGTACCCCTGGCGGCGCAGCCAGTGCCCGACGGCGCGCGCGTTGCGCAGGCACGCCGCGACCACCGGCAGGCCGGTGGCGCTGGCGGCGGCGCTGATGGCCGAGCCGTTCGGGGAGGGCAGCACGAGGTCCGCCACCACCGGTGCGCTGCTCAGCGCGGCGGGCGAGAGCGACCACGGATGTTCCGTGGTCGTCTGCCGTCGCCCGACCGCAGCGGTCGCACCGACCCGGACGGCGTACTCGGCCGCCTGCTCACCCCAGGGGAACGGGTGCACCCGCATCCCCCGGGCGACCGCCACCTCCACGGCGGTGGTGAACGAGAGAACGTCCACCACCACCAGCGCCGCACAGACCCGGCCGAGTTCGGCCGCCCCGGTCAGCCCCCAGTCGAACCGGGCACCCGATCCGGGCTGGCCGTAGACGGCGGCCGTCAACGCCTCAGCGCTCGTCAGGCGACGGCTCGGTGACACCGGAGTCAGGCTCGGACACCTCGCCCGGCTGCTCTGACCCGATCGGCTCGACCGCGCCGGTCTCCGGAGACGGACCCGAGGATGCGATCGGCTCGGAGACCACCTCGGCCGCGTCGACCGGCTCGGCCGGCTCGCCCGGCAACGGGACGGCCTCGACCGCACCCGCCACGCCGGCAGCCGGCGCGGGCACCTCGACGGACGCCGAACCCCCGAAGAGGCGCGGCAACGTCTCGGTGTGCGCGGTACGCAGCTCGTCCAGGCCGATCCGGAACTGGCCGTGCACCTCGAGCGCCCCACCGGACGGGTCGGTGACGCCGATCAGCTCGAACGGCACGCCCCGCTCGGCGCAGAGCGCCGCGAACGCTTTGTCGTGGCCGCGCGGCACCGAGACCAGCGCCCGCGTGGCGGACTCGCTGAACAGGTAGACGAACGGCATCGAGCCCTCGGCGAACTGCTCCGGCACCGCGACCCGGGCACCGACGCCGCGACGCAGGCAGGACTCGACCAGGCTCTGGGCGAGACCACCGTCGGAGAGGTCGTGCGCGGAGGCCAGGTGACCGACGCGGGCTGCCTCGGCCAGCAGCTCGGCGAGCGCCTTCTCGCGGAGAAGGTCGACCTGCGGCGGAATACCACCGAGGTGCTCGTGCGTCACCCAGGCCCACTCCGAGCCGGACAGCTCAACGTTCGTCTCGCCGAGCAGGTAGAGCTGGTCGTGGTCGCCAGCGGCGCGCGGCACGAAGCCCATCGGCACCCGGTCGGCGACGTTATCCAGCACGCCCAGCACGCCGACAACCGGGGTCGGGTGGATGGCCGCCGCGCCGGTCTGGTTGTAGAAGCTGACGTTGCCGCCGGTCACCGGGATGCCCAGCTCCAGGCAGCCGTCCGCCAGGCCGCGCACGGCCTCGGCGAACTGCCACATCACGCCCGGGTCCTCCGGGGAGCCGAAGTTGAGGCAGTTGGTCACGGCGATCGGCTTCGCGCCGGTCACCGCGACGTTCCGGTACGCCTCGGCCAGGGCCAGCTTGGTGCCGTTGTACGGGTCCAGTCGGGTGTACCGGCCGTTGCCGTCGACCGACAGCGCCACACCGAGGCCGGTCCGCTCGTCGATCCGGATCACGCCGCCGTCCTCCGGCTGCGCGAGCACCGTGTTGCCCAGCACGTAGCGGTCGTACTGCTCGGTGACCCAGGTCTTGTCGGCCAGGTTCGGCGACGCGATCATGCGCAGCACGGTCTCCCGCAGCGCGTCCGGGTCGGCCGGGCGGGGCAGCGTCTCGGCCCGGTCGGCCTGGAGCAGGATCAGGTCGGCCGGCTCGCGCATCGGGCGGGCGTAGACCGGGCCGTCGTCCACCAGCGAACCCGGCGGCACGTCGACGACCAGGTGGTCCTGCCAGGTGATCAGCAGGCGACCCGGGCGGCCGTCCGGCTCGGGTGCGGTGACCTCACCGATCGCGGTGGCGAGAACACCCCACTTCTCGCAGGTCTTGAGCACCGCGTCGAGCTTGTCCGGCTCGACGACCAGCAGCATCCGCTCCTGCGACTCGCTGGCCAGGATCTCGTGCGGGTCCATCGAGGGCTCGCGCAGCGGCACCCGCTCCAACCAGACCCGCATGCCGGTGCCGGCAGCGGCGGCGGTCTCGGTGAGCGCGCAGGTCAGGCCGGCGCCGCCGAGGTCCTGGATGCCGACGACAAGTTGGCCGTCGTACAGCTCGAGGCACGCCTCGATCAGCAGCTTCTCGGTGAACGGGTCGCCGACCTGCACGGCGGGTCGGCGCGCCTCGCTGCCCTCGTCGAAGGTGGCGCTGGCCAGCACCGACACGCCACCGATGCCGTCACGGCCGGTCTTGGCGCCCATCAGGACGACAACGTTGCCCGGCCCGGCGGCGGCCTTGTTCTGCAGCCGGTTGACCGGCAGCACGCCCAGGCAGAGCGCGTTGAGCAACGGGTTGCCCTGGTAGGAGGGGTCGAAGACCAGCTCGCCACCGATGTTGGGCAGGCCCAGGCAGTTGCCGTAGCCGCCCACTCCGGCGACCACGCCGGTGAGCACCCGGGCGGTGTCCGGGTGGTCCGCGGCACCGAAGCGCAGCGGGTCCATCACCGCGACCGGGCGGGCGCCCATGGCGAGGATGTCCCGGACGATGCCGCCGACGCCGGTCGCCGCGCCCTGGTACGGCTCGACGAAGCTCGGGTGGTTGTGCGACTCGACCTTGAAGGTCACCGCCAGCTCGTCGGAGATCTGCACGACACCGGCGTTCTCGCCGATGCCGGCGAGCAGCCGGTCGCTGTGCGGGGCCTTCTCGCCGAACTGGCGCAGGTGCACCTTGCTCGACTTGTAGGAGCAGTGCTCGCTCCACATGATCGAATACATCGCCAGCTCGGACTGCGTGGGCCGGCGACCGAGGATCTGCCGGATCCGGTCGTACTCGTCGTCGCGCAGGCCCAGCTCGGTGTACGGCTGAAGCTCGCCCGGGGTGCCACCGGCGCGCGGAACGGTGTCCACGCCCTCGGTCCAGACGGCGGCGGCCGGCTGGGCGGGAGCGGTCGCCGGTGCGGCCGGCTGCGCGGGGCTCGGCTGGGACGGCTGCGCCGGGGCGGAGTACGCCTCCGGCGTGTCCCGTACCGGATCCGGATGGGTGGTCATGACCTCTCCTCGCTGCGCTCGTGCCCGCCGAAGCCGCTCCTCGCACTCATGCCGGCGCCCCGACCAGGTGCTTGAGGACCGACGTGAAGAAGCCGAGGCCGTCCAGCGAAGGGCCGGTGAGCGCCTCTACCGCGTGCTCGGGGTGCGGCATGATGCCGACCACGTTGCCGGCGGCGTTGGTGATCGCGGCGATGTCCCGCTGGGACCCGTTGGGGTTGCCGCCGACGTAGCGGGCGACCACCCGGCCTTCGGCTTCGAGCTGGTCCAGTGTCGCGGTGTCCGCGACGTAGCAGCCCTCGCCGTTCTTGACCGGGATGAGCACCTCCTGGCCGGGCTGGAACGCGTTGGTCCACGCCGTCCCGGCCGATTCGATGCGCAGGACCTGGTCCCGGTTGCGGAAGTGCAGGTGCTGGTTGCGGGTGAGCGCGCCGGGCAGCAGGTGCGCCTCGCAGAGGATCTGGAAGCCGTTGCAGATGCCGAGCACCGGCAGGCCACCCCGGGCGGCGTCCACGATCGTCTCCATCACCGGGGCGAACCGGGCGATGGCGCCGCACCGCAGGTAGTCACCGTAGGAGAAACCGCCGGGCAGGACGACCGCGTCGACACCGTGCAGCTCCGGATCGCCGTGCCAGAGCCGGACCGGCTCAGCGCCGGCGATCCGGACGGCCCGGGCCGCGTCCCCGTCGTCCAGCGAGCCGGGGAAGGTGACCACACCGACCCGGGCGGTCACGAGCGGGCGTCCGCGGTCTCGTCGGCCTCGACCACGCGGACGGTGAAGTCCTCGATGACCGGGTTGGCGAGCAGCTTGTCGGCAATCTCCCGGGCGCGGTCCAGGTCCGGTTCACCGGTGAACTCGATCTCGATGCGCCTGCCGATCCGAACCGAGGCGACGTCACCGACGCCGAGCCGGGGCAGCGCGTTTGCGACGGCCTGGCCCTGCGGATCAAGGATCTCGGGCTTGAGCATGACGTCGACGACGACGCGAGGCACTGGGCACTCCTGACTGTGTACGCAGTTGGGTGCCGACCCACAAATGGGCGAGCGCAGCCAGCGTACCTGGCAGATATCGCCGCGGACGCACCGGCCGGGTGCGGTTCAGGCAGTGATCGACATTACTGACGCTCAGGGTGACACGTCAGGCGCTACAGGTGGCCCTAGCAGGACATACACGGCGCGGCGGGTGGCCGAATCGTTACATTGGGCAACCTCGATGACCTGCTTGATAACGATCGCGTCGCACCCTACTCTACATCGATGTAAGTCGATCTGCCGGCGACGGGAACCCCCGCCGTCCGGCACCGCCCGCGCCCGGCGACCCCGGGCCCGCCCCGTCCAAGGAGTCCACCCGATGCGCATCCGCCCCCTGCTCGCCGTACTCAGCACCGCGCTGGTCGGCGCCCTCGGCGTCACGTCCGCCGCGTCCGCCGCTCCCGCCGGCCCGCAACCCATCATCGGCGGCGGCACCGTCTCGTCCGCCCCCTGGGCCGCCGCGGTGCTCAGCAACGGCTCGTTCACCTGCTCCGGCAGCGTCATCGCCGCGCAGTGGGTGCTCACCGCCCGGCACTGCATCAGCGGCACCATGTCGGTGCGCGTCGGAAGCGTGAACCGCACCTCCGGCGGGGTCACCCGCACGGTCAGTGCCACCTACACCCGCAACGACCTCGCGCTCATGCGGCTCTCCAGCACCGTCAGCACCTCCGCGGTCAGCCTGGCCAGCAGCAACCCGCCGATCAACTCGACGAACTCGATCTACGGCTGGGGCATGACCTGCTACAGCGGCTGCTCGGCGTCCACCCAGCTCAAGACCGCCACCGTCCGGGTGACCAGCAACGGCGCCACCGACGCGTACGGCGGCCAGGCGATCCGCAGCACCCGGATCAACGGCAACGCCTGGCGCGGTGACTCCGGCGGCCCGCAGTTCTACAACGGTCAGCAGGTCGGCGTCGCCTCCACCGCCGACGGGTCGAGCATCCAGAACTACGGCAGCGTCGCGTACAACCGGGCCTGGATCACCTCGGTGGCCGGTGTCTGACGGTTAGCGCCCCACTCGGCGCGGATGGTCGGCCACGTGCCGGCCGTCCGCGCCGCGTCGTTTTGCAGCATCCGATCAGGTGAACAATGCACCCGATCGGGTCGGGCCACTCCTGACAGCATCGGAACCGTGCTGGTCGTGACGACAGAGCAACTGCCCGGCTACGAGATCCGCCAGATTCTCGGTGAGGTGGTGTCATCGATGGCCAGGACGCGCAACCCGTACCGCGAGGGTGTGAAGAACCTGCGCGGTGGCGCGTACGACCCGATGGCCCCGGACAACCTGACCAGGTGGCGCACCGACTCGGTGACCCGCCTCGGCGAGGAGGCCCTCCGGATCGGCGCGAACGCGGTGATCGGCATGCGGTTCGACAGCCGGGACTGCGGCGAGATGTGGATGGAGATCTGCGCTTACGGGACGGCAGTGATCGCCGTACCCAAGATGCCTGAAGTCATGCCGGCCGACCAGCCGGCGGTCGCGGCGGAGACCGCCACCGACCCGGCCTTCGCCGAATCTCTCGGCGGCATCGCCGAACCCGCCAGCGCCCCCAACCTCGGCACCGCAGCAGAAACCCCAACCGGCGAGTAACCCCACCCACCCACCGACCCCACCGGGTGGGGTTAGAGCTAGAGGATGGGGGGTGGGCTGTAGGTGGCGGCGTTCGGGTGGGCGGTCACCACTGTGGTGATGCGGCTCGTCACCGCTGCCACCTGGGCCTGGGCGGCGCCCACGAAGGCGTTGCGGTCGGCGACCAGGGTGTCGATGTCAGCGCGGGACAGGCCGAGTCGGCCGTCCGCTGCCAGGCGGTCGAAGAGGTCGTTCTCCGGCGAGCCCTTCTCGCGCATCGCCAGGGCCACCGCCACCGCGTGCTCCTTGATCACCTCGTGGGCGACCTCCCGGCCGACGCCTCGCCGTACCGCCGCGACCAGGATCTTCGTGGTGGCCAGGAACGGCAGGAACCGCTCCAGCTCCCGGTTGATCACTGCCGGGTACGACCCGAACTCGTCGAGCACTGTGAGGAACGTCTGGAACAGCCCGTCGGCGGCGAAGAACGCGTCCGGCAGCGCCACCCGGCGGACCACCGAGCAGGACACGTCCCCCTCGTTCCACTGGTCACCGGCCAGCTCGCCGACCATCGACAGGTAACCCCGGATGATCACGGCGAAGCCGTTCACCCGCTCCGAGGAACGGGTGTTCATCTTGTGCGGCATCGCGCTGGAACCGACCTGACCCGGCTTGAAGCCCTCGGTCGCCAACTCCTGGCCGACCATCAACCGGATCGTGGTGGCCAGCGAGGACGGCGCGGCGGCCGTCTGGGCCAGCGCGGCCAGCACGTCGAAGTCGAGCGAGCGCGGATAGACCTGCCCGACGCTGTCCAGCACCCGGGAGAAGCCCAGGTGCTCGGCGACCCGCCGCTCCAACTCGGCCACCTTGTCGGCGTCACCGTCGAAGAGGTCGAGCTGGTCGGCGGCAGTGCCGACCGGTCCCTTGATCCCCCGCAGCGGGTAGCGGGCGATCAGCTCCTCCAGCCGTTCGTACGCGATCAGCAGTTCCTCGGCCGCCGACGCGAAGCGCTTGCCCAACGTGGTGGCCTGCGCCGCCACGTTGTGTGACCGGCCGGTCATGACCAGCTCGGAGTGCTCATGGGCCAGCCAGGCCAACCGGGCCAGGGTGGCGACCACCCGGTCACGGATCAGCTCCAGCGAGGCGCGCACCTGGAGCTGCTCGACGTTCTCGGTCAGGTCACGGGAGGTCATCCCCTTGTGCACGTGCTCGTGCCCGGCGAGCGCGCTGAACTCCTCAATCCGGGCCTTCACGTCGTGCCGGGTGACCCGCTCCCGCTCGGCGATCGAGGCGAGGTCGACCTGGTCGAGCACCCGCTCGTACGCCTCGACAACGCCGTCCGGCACCGGCACTCCCAGGTCGCGCTGAGCGCGGAGAACGGCGAGCCAGAGCCGCCGCTCCATCCGGACCTTCTCCTCCGGGGACCAGAGGGCGACCAGTTCGGGCGAGGCGTACCGGTTGGCCAGCACGTTGGGGATCGTCGTCACGTGCCTCATTCTCTCCTACCCGGCGGCCCGTGCGGCCGGCAGGCCAGGGCGGGTGCCGGTGGGGCCGAGTGGCCGTTTTGTCGCCCGGGGCGGCACAGCTACCAGCCGGTATCGGATCATGGTCTCCATCTGATCTCCGGCGAAGCCGAATCCCACCTTCACGACAGAGGCATGCATGCGTAGAAGATCCCTCGCCGGCCTCACCGCGATCGCGGTGACCGGCGGCACCCTTCTGGCCACCGGCGCACCCGCCCAGGCAGACGACCCTGTGATGCTTCTGCACGTCAATCAGGCCGACGCGAACTGCTCCGACCAGGGGCCCGGCTCCGACGACACGCCGTTCTGCACGATCGGTGCCGCAGCCGCCGTGGTGACCGCCCCCGGGGAGGTCTGGATCGACGGCGGCACCTACGCCGAGCGCGTCACCATCACCAGCTCTGGCACACCAGAGGCAGGGATCGCCTTCAAGGCCCGGAATTCTCGTACCCCGGTGACGCTCGTCGGTCCGAACGCGGGGCTGGTCGTCGACGGCCAGCACGACATCTATATCCAGGAAATCAATGTCAGTGGGTCTGCCGACGTGCCCGCCCTCGATCTGCGGAACGCCTCGAACGTAGTGGTCGCGGGCGGCAGATTCACGATGGCGAACGTCGCCACCGCGCCCGCCATCCGACTCGCCAATGCGACGTGGACATGGCTGGATGGCCTCATCGCCACCGGAGCGGCGCTCGCCGACGGATTGACGATGGATGCCTCCACCAGCGACGTGCGCGTTAGCAACACGCTGGTGTCGACCGCCCCGAACCACGTCGCCGCCGATAGCGGCGTGGGCATTCGAGTCGAGGGGCCGCGCAGCACGATCATCGACGGCGACGTCGCCGGCTTCTCCGGAGCTGCCATCTCGGTGGGCCCTGCCGCCGCCGGGACGGTGATCGCCAACAACCGGATCAAGGGCGGGATCGGGTACGGCATCCACAACCGCGGCGCCGTGGGCACTGCCATCGCCAACAACGAGATCCAGGACCGCTGCCTGGGCGGCATCCGGGTCGACGGCGCATCGTCGCAGGTCTCGGTGCAGAACAGCGTGCTCCGCAACAACGCCGCCTTCAACCAGGGCTACTGCGACCCGCAGGCTCCCGAGGGAGCCGAGATCGGGGTCTACGACGCCGCGCTGAGCGGCACCGTGATCGATTACAACAACACCTGGCACCAGTCCGCGTCCGCGACCGGCTACTCGTGGAACGGAACCAGGATGGGCCTCGCCCAGTTCCGCACCGTCTCCGGGCAGGCCGCACACGACCGGTACACCTCGGATGTCCGGGAGAATGTCGACTCGGCGAACTCGACGGCGCCCGGCTACCAGGATCTCGACACCGAGGGCAAGCCACGCCGGGACGATCCGGCAGTGGCGAACACCGGCACCGGCCCGATCGCGTACGCCGACCGTGGCGCTGCCGAGTCCATCAAACACCCGGTGTCCTCCTTCGACGCCACAGTGGACCTCGCCACGAGCACGGTCAGGGTGGACGCCTCCGCCTCGACGCCGGGCTTCGTCCCGATCCGTGATTACGACGTCAGCTGGGGCGACGGAATCTCCACCCGCCACACCAGTCCGATCGCCACGCACAAGTACGCGAAGCCGGGCACCTACAACGTCACCGTCAGCCCCATCGGAACCGACGGCCTGTCCGGCAGCAGCACCGAGCAGGTCAGCGTGCTGCGGCGGACCGCTTCCGTGGGCTTGCTCGCGATGTCGAACCGTCGCTACGTGGCCACGTCCACGTCGGCTCTCCTGCCGAACCAGGCCGGGTTGACCGCCGCCGCGCAGTACGACCTGGGGGACGCCGGCAACGGCCAGGTGGCCCTCGTCGCGCGGTCCAACGGCCGCTACGTGACGCAGTCGGCCAACGAGTCCCTGAACGCCGCGGGCCAGGTGGTCGGCACGCCGGAGAAGTTCACTGTCGTCCGCAACAGTGACGGCACCGTCAGCCTCAAGGCCAGCAACAACCTGTACGTCACCGCCGACGCCAGCGGCACCGTCTCGATGAGCGCCAGCCGGTCCACCATCAGCGCCTCGGAGAAGTTCGCTCAGGTTCCGGTCGCGGACGCGAACAGGTCGCTGAAGGCCAGCGTGAACGGCCGCTTCGTGATGGCCGACGGTGCCGGTGTGAAGCCGCTGATCGCGAGCGCGGCGACCGTCGGCAGCTGGGAGCGGTTCGACATCGCCGACCTCGGTAGCGGTCAGATCGCCCTCTTCGCCCGCGCCAACAGCCGCTTCGTGTCCGCCGACGGCGCGGGCACCAAGCCGCTGATCGCCAACGGCCCGGCCGTCAGCACCTGGGAACGGTTCACCATGGTCCGCAACAGCGACGGCACGGTCAGCTTCAAGGCCGGCATCAACAGCAAGTACGTCAGCGCCGACGGCGCGGGCACCAAGCCGCTGATCGCCAACGGCCCGGCCATCAGCACCTGGGAGAAGTTCACCCTCGGCTGAGCCGAATCACCACCTCGACGCCCGCCAGGCCGCACGGTCTGGCGGGCGTCGTCGTGTACGAGTGACGGGTGGCCGTTTTGTCACCCAGGTCAGCACCCCACTTGTCGATCAAGCAGAATCGCCCTATCTGACTCCCGGCGTCGCCGGATCCTCCTCCTTTTCGAGGCCAGCATGCGTAAATCCTTCTTCGCCGGTCTCGCGACCGCCTTACTGACCAGCGGCACCCTGGTGGGCACCGCGCTGCCCGCCCAGGCGGCCGCTCCGACGACGCTCTACGTCCGGCAGAATCCCCCCGCCAACTGCTCGGACCAGTTCCCGGGCACGTTGGTGCAGCCGTTCTGCACCATCGGAGCCGCAGCGGCGATCGTCACCGGCGGGCAGACCGTCGACGTCGGCGGCGGCAACTACCCGGAGCGCGTCACGATCGGCGCGTCCGGCACACCGGAGCAGCCGGTGACCTTCCTCACCACTTCCAGTTCCGGGGCGACCCTGGTCGGTGCGACGGCCGGCTTCGTGATCGACGGCCAGCACGATGTGGTGCTCCAGAACCTCCGCGTCGTCGGGTCGGGCGACGTGCCGGCCCTGGACGCGCGCAACTCCTCGGGCCTCACCATCCGGGGCGGCACCTACGGCCTGAACATAGGCGCGACGTCACCGGTGATCCGGTTCGCCGGCGTGACCAGCTCGAGCCTGTCGAAGATCACCGTCAGTGGGTTGACCGCCAGCGCCGGCATCACCGTGGACGCCGCGAGCAGTGACGTGGACATCCAAGGAACGACAGTGGAGGGCTATCCCAACGAAAACCTTCCCGGTGACACGGTCGGCGTCCGGATCGACGGACCGGGCAACTCGTACGTCGGTGGCCGCATCGACGGCTTCACCAGCGCGGCGCTCGCGCTCGGGCCTGCCGCGGCCGGCACCGTGGTGGCCAACAACCTGATTTCCCGGGGCGGCGGCCACGGCGTGCACAACAACGGGGCCACCGGCACGGCGATCACCAACAACACCGTCAGGGACCGCTGCCGCGACGGCATCCGCGTCGACGGGGCCTCGTCCGGCGTTTCCGTACAGAACAACGTGCTGATCACGAACGGCTTCTTCTACCAGGCCTACTGCGAGCCGTCGTTCATCAACGGTGTCGAGATCGGCGTCTACGGCGATGCCGTCGGGAAGACGGTGGTCGACTACAACAACGCCTACCACTCCTACAACGACTCCCCGGAGATCTACGCCTGGAACACCCGGATGGGCCTCGCCGCGTTCCGGGCCGCCTCCGGCCAGGCCGCGCACGACCGCGAGACGGGACAGGCCCGGGACGACATCGACTCGGCGAACTCGGCCGCCCCCGGTTACCCGACCCTCGACCGCGCCGGCTCGCCGCGTATCGACGACCCGACCGTGCCGGACACCGGCGCCGGCCCGGTCCCCTACGCCGACCGTGGAACCGTGGAGGGCGTCCGCGCCCCGGTTGTGTCGTTCGACGTCGCCCTGAACATCCAGGCGCGCTCGGTGAGAGTTGACGCGTCCGCCTCCACCCCCGGCCCCAACCCGATCGCGTCCTACAAGTTCTCGTTCGGCGACGGCAGCCTCGTCACCCAGTCCAGCCCGATCTCCTCGCACACCTACGCGAACCCGGGCAACTACCTCGTCACCGTCACCGTCACCGGCACCGACGGTCGGTCGGCGGCTCACAACAGGCCGATCAGTATGCTGCGGCCGACCGGAACGGTGGGTCTGCGCGCCCTGTCCAACCGCCGCTACGTGAGCTACGAGAAAGGCCGCGGGCTTCGACCGAACCAGGCCGAACCGAACGCGATCGCGCAGTTCGACCTGGCGGACGCCGGCAACGGCAAGGTCGCCCTCTTCTCCCGGGCGGCCGGTCGCTACGTCGCCGTCGCCCAGTCCGACCTCGCCACGTTGACCGCGGACAGCGCCGTCGTGAACGTACGCGAGACGTTCACGCTGGTACGCAACGCCGACGGCACCGTCAGCCTCCAGACCCCCATCACCAGCCAGTACGTGACCGCGGACGTCGGCGGCGCCATTCCGCTGAGCGCCAGCCGACCCTCCATCGGCACCTGGGAGAAGTTCCTCCTGGTCGTCGTACCGGACGCGAACCGGTCACTGAAGGCGCAGGTCAACGGTCGTTTCGTCAGCGCCGACGGCGCGGGGACCAAGCCGTTGATCGCGAGCGCGGCGACCGCCAGCACCTGGGAGCGGTTCGACGTGGTGGATCTCGGCAACGGACAGGTCGGCCTTCTCGCCCGGGTCAACAACCACTTCGTGTCCGCCGACGGCGCTGGCGCCAAGCCGCTGATCGCGAACGCACCGACGGCCAGCACCTGGGAGCGGTTCACAATGGTCCGCAGCAGTGACGGCACCGTCAGCTTCAAGGCCGCTGTCAACAACAAGTACGTCAGCGCGGACGGCGCGGGCAGCAAGCCACTGATCGCCAATGGCCCGGTCATCAGCTCCTGGGAGAGGTTCACCCTCGGCTGAGCCCTACCGCACTGTCGACGCCCGCCGGAACCCTCAAGTCCGGCGGGCGTCGCCTTGCACACACCGGCGGAGTGGCCGTTTTGTCACTGCGGTCAGCGCCTCAATCGGCCGGTGATGCATGATCACCTTTATCTGACTCCCGGCGATCGCCGGCTCCTCCTCATCCCCGAGGCAAAGCATGGGCAAATCCTTCCTTTCCGGTCTCGCGACCGTCGTGCTGACCGGTGGTGCCCTGGTGGCCACCATCCTGCCGGCCCAGGCGGACGGTCCGACGACGCTCTACGTCCGGCAGAACCCCGCCACCGGCTGCTCCGACCAGTTCCCGGGCACGTTGACGCAGCCGTTCTGCACCATCGGTGCCGCGGCTGCGGTGGTCACGGCCGGCCAGTCGGTGGACGTCGGCAGCGGCAACTACCGGGAACGCGTCACGATCCCCACGTCCGGCACGCCCGAGCAACCGGTCACCTTCTTCGCCAGTGGCGTGGCAACTCTGATCGGCGCGACCGCCGGCTTCGTGATCGACGGCCAGCACGATGTCGTACTCAAGAATCTGCGCACCATTGGGTCGACAAGCGTGCTGCCCGGCCTCGACCTGCGCAACTCCTCGCGGATCACCATCCAGGGCGGCAACTTCGCGATGGACACCTCCTCGACCGCGCCCGCGGTCCGGTTGGCCGGTGTCACCAGGTCGACCTTGAAGCAGATCAACGCCAGCGGGCCGACCCTGAACGCTGGAATCATCATCGACGCCGCGAGCAGCGACGTGCTGGTCAGATCCGTGAACGTATTGAGCAGCGCCGGGTACCGGACACCCTCCGACGGCGTCGGCGTTCGGGTCGACGGGCCGAGAGTCAGCATCCTCGACAGCAAGGTCAGCGGTTTCACCGCAGCGGCAGTCGCCATCGGGGTGGGCGCGGTCGACACTGTGGTGGCCAACAACCAGATCGACGGTGGCCCCGGCCACGGCGTGCACAACAACGGTGCCGCCAACACGGCGATCACCAACAACACGATCCGCAACCGCTGCCGCGACGGGATCCGGGTCGACGGAACTTCGTCCAGCGTTTCCGTGCAGAACAACGTGCTCACCACGAACGGCTTCTTCAGCCAGGGCTACTGTGACCCGGCCTTTCTCGACGGTGTCGAGATCGGGGTCTACGGCGGGGCCGTCGGAAAGACCAAGGTCGACTACAACAACGCCCACCACTACTACAGCGACTCCCCGCAGATTTACGCCTTGAACACCCGGATGAGCCTCGCCGGTTTCCGGGCCGCCTCCGGGCAGGCCGCACACGACCGGGAGACCGGACAACCACGAGACGACATCGACTCGGCGAACTCCGCGGCCCCCGGGTTCCCGGCACTCGACCGCATCGGCACCCCGCGCATGGACGACCCGGCCGTGGCGAACACCGGTGCCGGCCCGACCACCTACGCCGACCGTGGCGCGGTGGAGACCATCAGGCCGCCGGCGGCTTCGTTCGGCGTCAGCATCGATCTCGGAGCGCTCTCGGTGAAGCTGGACGCCTCCGCGTCGAAGCCAGGCTTCCATCCGATCAAGTCCTACCGGTTCGAGTTCGGTGACGGGTCCGGGGTCACCCAGAGCACGCCGGTGGCCTCGCACACGTACGCCAAACCGGGCACCTACAGCCTCAGCGTCGAGGTGACCGGAACCGACGGCCAAACGAGCACCAGCACCCAGCGGGTCAGCGTCCTGCGACGGACCGCGACGGTGGGTCTCCTCGCTCTCGCCAACCGCCGCTACGTCGACGCGTGGGGCACGCCTACCGGTCTCGTGCCGAGCAGGCCCGAGTTCGGCCTCGCCACGCAGTTCGACCTCGCCGACGCAGGCGGTGGCCAGGTCGCACTCTTCTCTTACCTCACGGGCCGGTACGTCAGCCGGACCTACAGCGGCGGCCCGGACTCGCTGCACGCCATGAGCCAGGTCGTGGACGCTCCGGAGCGGTTCAACATCAACCGGAACAGCGACGGCAGCGTCAGCCTCAAGGCCGACAACGGCCTGTACGTCACCGCCGATCCCAGCGGCGCCGTGCCGCTGGCCGCCACCCGACCGACGATCGGCACCTGGGAGAAGTTCCACCAGGTCAAGGCCACCGACGCCAACCGGACGTTGAAGGCGCGGGTCAACGGCCGCTACGTCAGCGCCGACGGCGCGGGCAGCAAGCCACTGATCGCCAACGGCCCGGCGGTCAGCCTCTGGGAGCGGTTCGACGTGGTGGATCTCGGCAACGGGCAGGTCACCCTCTTCGCCCACATCAACAGCCGCTTCGTGTCCGCCGACGGCGCAGGCGCCAAGCCGCTGATCGCGGGCGCGGCGACCGCCAGCACCTGGGAGCGGTTCACAATGGTCCGCAGCAGTGACGGCACAGTCAGCTTCAAGGCCGCTGTCAACAGCAGGTACGTCAGCGCCGACGGCGCAGGATCCAAGCCGCTGATCGCCAACGGCCCAACCATCAGCACCTGGGAGAAGTTCACCCTCGGCTGAGCCCCACCGCACGATCGACGCCCGCCGGGACCCTCGGGTCCGGCGGGCGTCGCCGTGCACGCGCCGTTCAGCGCTCCAGGATGGCGGTCACGCCCTGACCACCGGCGGCGCAGATGGAGATCAGCCCACGCCCGCTGCCCCGCTCGGCCAGCAGCTTCGCCAGGGTCGCCACGATGCGCCCGCCGGTGGCGGCGAACGGATGCCCGGCGGCCAGCGACGAACCGTTGACGTTGAGCCGGTCGGTGTCGACAGCGCCGAGCGGCGCGTCCAGGCCGAGCCGGTCCTTGGCGAACTCCGGCGACTCCCAGGCGGCGAGGGTGGCCAGCACCTGGGACGCGAACGCCTCGTGGATCTCGTAGTAGTCGAAGTCCTGCAACGTCAGCCCGGCGCGGGCCAGCATCCGGGGCACCGCGTACGCGGGTGCCATCAGCAACCCCTCGTCGCCGTGCACGAAGTCCACCGCCGCCGTCTCCGACCAGCTGAACCAGGCGAGCACGGGCAGGTGGTGCGCCGCCGCCCATTCCTCGCTGGCCAGCAGCACCGTCGACGCGCCGTCGGTGAGGGGTGACGAGTTGCCGGCCGTCATGGTGGCGTGCTCGGTGTCCGGGCCACGGGTGCCGAAGACCGGCTTCAGCGAGGCGAGCTTCTCCAGGCTGCTGTCCGGGCGCAGGTTCGCATCCCGGGTGAGCCCCAGGTACGGCGTCATCAGGTCGTCGAAGAAACCCCTGTCGTACGCGGCGGCAAGGCGCTGGTGTGAGCGCAGCGCCAACTCGTCCTGGGAGCGCCGGTCGATCTGCCAGCGCACTGCGGTCCGGGCGGCGTGGTCGCCCATGGACAGGCCGGTACGCGGCTCGGCGTTGCGCGGGATCTCCGGCTTGAACGGCTGGGACGGGCGCAGCTTCGCCGCGATCTTGAGCCGTTCGCCCAGCGTACGGGCCGAGTTGAGCTTGAGCAGCGTGCGGCGCATCTCCTCGTTGACGGCGAGCGGGGCGTCGGAGGTGGTGTCGACACCGCCGGCGATGCCCACGTCGAGCTGACCGAGGGCGATCTTGTTGGCGACCAGGATGGTCGCCTCCAGGCCGGTGCCGCAGGCCTGCTGGATGTCGTACGCCGGGGTGTGGGGGTCGAGTCGGGAGCCGAGGACCACCTCACGGGTGAGGTTGAAGTCGCGGGAGTGCTTGAGCACCGCCCCGGTGACCACCTCGCCGATGCGCTGCCCGGCCAGCCCGTAGCGGGCGATCAGGCCGTCGAGCGCCGCGCCGAGCAGGTCCGCGTTCGACGCGTCCGCGTAGCGGGAATTGGAGCGGGCGAAGGGGATGCGGTTGCCCCCGATGACCGCGACCCGCCGGATGCTCTGCACGATCCGCCTCCTCGACATGTGTTGCTCGAACCCTACTCGCCAGTAGGCTACGCCTATGACCGACAGGTACGCGAGCTTCGTCCAATCGGCCGCCGGCCGCGCGCTGGTCAAGCGCCTCGGGCTGCCCGACCCGCCCCGACTGCGCCGGCACCACCCCGGCGACCCGCTGCTGGCCGGCCCGGCCCTGCTCGGCGCGGCCACCGGCGGCCGGCTCGCCGAGCCGGTTGCCAAGATCCTCACCAGCGCCGGGGTCGAGCTGGCCGACCCGGCCGCCGCCACCTCGCAGCGGTACGGGGCACTGCTCTTCGACGCCACCGGGCTCATCGACTCGACCGACCTGCGCCAGCTCTACGACTTCTTTCACCCGCAGGCCCGGGCCGTGCTGCCCAGCGGTCGGGTGATCGTGCTGGGCACCTCACCACAGGAGTGCCCGACACCCCGCGAGGCGACCGCCCAACGCGCCCTCGAAGGGCTGGTCCGCAGCATCGGCAAGGAGCTCGGCCGGGGTACCACCGCGCAACTCGTCTACGTGAGTGGTGACGCGTCGGACGACCCGGTCCACTCGGCTGGCACCATCACGAGCCTCGAATCGACTCTCCGGTTCCTGCTGTCCGGCCGGTCCGCGTACGTGTCGGGGCAGGTCATCCGGGTCGGCCCCGGCGCGGCGAGCGTCCCCGCCGACTGGGACCGCCCGCTGGACGGGCAGGTCGTGCTGGTCACCGGCGCCGCACGGGGCATCGGCGCGGCGCTGGCGACGGTGCTCGCCCGCGACGGCGCGAAGGTGGTGGCCCTGGACGTCCCGGCCGCCGGTGACGCGCTCGCCGCGGTGGCCAACGACATCGGCGGCACCGCCGTCCAGCTCGACCTGACCGCGCCGGACGCGCCGACCCGACTCGCCGAGCACCTGGCCGGCCGGCACGGCCGGGTCGACGTGGTGGTGCACAACGCCGGCATCACCCGGGACAAGACGCTCGGCCGGATGGACGCCGACCGGTGGGACCAGGTGATCGACGTCAACCTCTCCAGCCAGGAACGGATCAACGACGTACTGCTGGCGCGGGAGCTGATCCCGGCCGGCGGGCGGATCATCTCGGTCTCGTCGATCGCCGGGATCGCCGGCAACCGGGGGCAGACGAACTACGCCACCAGCAAGGCCGGCGTGATCGGGCTGGTCGACTCACTCGCGCCGGCCCTGCGGCAGCACGGGATCAGCGTCAACGCGGTGGCCCCCGGCTTCATCGAGACCCGGCTGACCGCACGCATCCCGCTGGTGGTCCGCGAGGCGGGGCGGCGGATGAACAGCCTGGCCCAGGGCGGGTTGCCGGTGGACGTGGCCGAGACGATCAGCTGGCTGGCCTGGCCGGCCAGCGGCGCGGTCAGCGGAAACGTGGTCCGGGTCTGCGGCCAGAGCCTGCTGGGGGCGTGATGGGCGCGGGGCCGGAGTCGGGCAGCCGCACGGGGATCGAGCTGCCCCGGATGCCGGCGGTCGGGGCGCTGCACCGACGGGCGTTGCTCGGTGCGCTACCGGGCCTGGGCGGTGGGCGGCGCGGGCCCGACCTGCCGGCGGTCGAGTTGACGGTGGGCGGGGTGAGCGTCGACCGGGCGCGGCTGGCCGACTACGACCGGGTCTGCGGGTTTCGCCTGACCGATCGGCTACCCGCGACGTTTCCGCACGTCATGGGCTTTCCACTGGCCCTGCGCCTGATGACCGCGTCGGACTTCCCCCTCCCGCTGATCGGCCTGGTGCACGTCGGCAACCGGATCACCACGCACCGCCCGATCACCGCCGACGAGACCCTCGACTTCACCACGTATGCGGAGAACCTGCGCCCCCACGACCGGGGGCGGCAGGTGGACGTGGTGCTGGTCGGCTCCGTCGACGGGGCGGAGGTGTGGCGCGGCGTCTCGACGTACCTCGGTCGGGAGCGCGAGCCGGGCGGACGTGAGCCCGGCGAGCGGCCCGCCGCGCCGACGGCCACCGGCCGCTGGCGGGTGGAACCGCGCGTCGGTACGGAGTACGCGCGGGTCTCCGGCGACCACAACCCGATCCACACCTCCCGACTCGGTGCGCGGCTGTTCGGCTTCCGCCGGCCGATCGTGCACGGCATGTGGAGCAAGGCGCGCTGCCTGGCCGCGCTGGAGGCCCGGCTGCCGGACGCGTACACCGTCGAGGTCGCCTTCAAGCTGCCCGTGCCGCTGCCGAGCACTGTGAGCTTCGCGCTCCTGCCGGATGGCGGGTTCGCCCTGCACGACCCGCGGGGCCGACCCCACCTGACGGGCTTCGTGCGCTGAGCGCACCGCACCGCACCGCGCGCTGAGTTGGTCCTGCCCTTGGCAGGCGCGCACTTCTGCGCTAGGTTGTTCTCAGAGCGAGATGTTCTCAAACTGAGAGAGACATGATGAACGAGCAGGAGTTCCTGGCCGCGTACGACCCCCGGGCCTATCCGTCGGTCGCCGTGACCGTCGACGTGGTGGCGCTGACCATCCGCGACGGCGCACTGCACCTGCTGCTGATCCGGCGCGGCGAGGCACCCTTCGCCGGGCACTGGGCGCTGCCCGGGGGCTTCGTCCGCCCCGACGAGGACCTGACCACTGGCGCCGGACGGGAGCTGGCCGAGGAGACCGGGCTCGGCGGCGAGGAGCTGCGCCGCGTACACCTGGAGCAGTTGGGCAGCTACGGCGCTCCCGACCGCGACCCGCGCATGCGGGTCGTCTCGATCGCCCACCTCGCGTTCGCCCCCGACCTGCCGGACCCGGCCGCCGGCAGCGACGCCGACGAGGCGATCTGGCTGCCGGTGACCGCCTTGACCAGCCGGCAGCTCGCCTTCGACCACGGCCGGATCATCGACGACGCGTTGGAACGGGCCCGCTCCAAGTTGGAGTACACCCCGCTCGCCACCCGCTTCCTCGCCGCCGAGTTCACGATCAGCGAACTGCGCGCCGTCTACGAGACGGTCTGGGGGCACCCGCTGCACGCCGGCAACTTCCACCGCAAGGTGCTCTCCGTGCCGGGCTTCGTGGAGAGCACCGGCGCCAGCACCGAGCGCGGTGGTGCCCGGGGCGGCCCGCGCGCCCGCCTCTACCGGGCCGGCGACGCCCGCCTGCTGCACCCGGCGCTGCTGCGCCCCGCCCGCGAGGAGACGGTGCGGTGAGGGCCACCGAGGCAATCCACCTGGTCACGGCCGCCCGCACCGACGCGGACCTGTTCGGCGCCGACCAGCCGGCCCGCCGCTACCGCGAGCTGGTCGCGGCCCTGCACCCCGACCGCCTGCCGACCGACCCGGCGGTACGCGCCGAAGCCACCGACGCGTTCATCCACGTCACCACCCGGTGGCAGGCACGGCAGAGCACGGTCCTCGGCGACTACCGGCTCGGCGCGCCGGCCCACTCGGGTGACCTCGCCGACCTCTACGACGTCGGCGACGACCGGCTGCTGAAGCTCCCCCGACGGCCCACCGACAACGACCTGATGGCCCGCGAGGCGCACGCCCTGCGCACCATCGCCGAGCGCGGCGACCCCCGCTACCTGCCGTACGTGCCCCGGCTGGTCGACGAGTTCCGGCACCGCGACGCCAGCACCGGCGCGGAACGGCGGATCAACGTGCTCGCCACCGCACCCGGCCTGCACGACCTCGACGAGGTGCGGCGCGCGTACCCCGACGGGCTGGACGCCAGGGATGTGGCCTGGATGTGGCGGCGACTGCTGGTCGTGCTCGGCCTGGCCCACAGGGCGGGCGTGGTGCACGGCGCGGTAGTGCCCCGACACGTGCTGATCGAGCCGGACGCCCACGGCGTGGTGCTGATCGACTGGTGCTTTTCCGCGGCTGTCGGCAGCACCATCCCGGCGGTGGTCCCCGGCCACGGCTGGGACCCGGAGGAAGTCCTCAAGAAGCAGCCGTGCGGGCCGGGCACCGACATCGCGATGGCCAGCCACTGCATGAGCTGGCTGATGGGCCCGCGCGCGCCCCGCGAGCTGCACACCTTCGCGCAGGGCTGCCGGCAACGGTCTCTGGGCGCCCGGCCCGACGACGCCTGGCGCCTGCTGCGCGAACTCGACCAGGTGCTGGACCGGCTCTACGGGCCACGCACCTTCCGACCCTTCACCCTCACCCCCTAAGGAGCTGTCATGGGCAGTGGAATCTGGTCCACCGACGTGTACGACGCAGCCGACCGCTACCGCCGGTCCACCGGCAGGAGCGCCTTCTCCTACAGCGACAGCGGGGCGCGCACAGTGCACCCCGCGCTCGACCCCAGGGACGCGACCCGCGAGAGCCGCGACTCCGCCGAGCACCCCCGGTCGACCCCCGTCGCGGTGCTCTTCGACGTGACCGGCTCGATGCGCACGGTGCCACGGGTCCTGCAGACCAAGCTGCCGCAACTGCTCGGGCTGCTGCAACGGCAGGGCTACGCCAGCGACCCGCAGATCATGTTCGGTGCCATCGGCGACGCCACCTGCGACCGGGTGCCGTTGCAGGTGGGCCAGTTCGAGTCGGACAACCGGATGGACGACGACCTCGGCCGGATCGTGCTGGAGGGCGGTGGCGGCGGACAGATGAGCGAGTCGTACGAGCTGGCCATGTACTTCATGGCCCGGCACACGGTCACCGACAACTGGGAGAAGCGCGGCCGACGCGGCTACCTGTTCATCATCGGCGACGAGCTGGCGTACCAGCGGGTGAAGGCCCGGGAGGTGGCCGGCCTGATCGGGGACGACCTCTCCGAGGACGTGCCGCTGCGGCAGGTCGTCGACGAGGTGTCCCGCCGCTGGGACACCTACTACCTGCTCCCCACCGGCAGCCACTACTCCGGCAACGCCACGGTGCTCGACTTCTGGCGGGACCTGCTCGGGCAGAACGCCGTCGTGCTCGACGACCTCGACGCGGTCTGCGAGACCATCGCGCTCACCATCGGCCTCGGCGAGCAGGCCATCGACCTGGACGAGGGCCTGCGTGACCTGGACCGCGCCGGCTCCGGCGCCACCGGGACCGTGTCGAAGGCGCTGGCCCGCCTCGGCCGGGGACGGCGGGCCGAGGTGTCGACGCTTCCGACGTTCACCGACACGGCCAGCGGGGTGACCCGGCTGTGAACCACGTGGCGGTGGTCGACCTCGGCTACGGCGACGCCGGCAAGGGCACAGTTGTGGACTGGCTCTGCGCCACCCGTCGGGTGCACACGGTGGTCCGCTTCAACGGGGGCGCGCAGGCGGCACACAACGTCGTGCTGCGCGACGGGCGGCACCACACGTTCGCGCAGTTCGGCGCCGGCACCTTCCATCCCGGTGTGCGTACGCACCTGTCCCGGCACGTGGTGGTGGACCCGCTGGCGATGGCCGCCGAGGCCGACCACCTCGCCACTGTCGGGGTGCCCGATGCGCTCGACCGGCTGACCGTCGACGGGGACGCGCTGCTCGCCACCCCGTACCACCGGGCCGCCAACCGGGCCCGCGAGATCGCCCGGGGAGCCGACCGGCACGGCTCCTGCGGGCTGGGGGTGGGCGAGGCCGTCGCGTACGGTCTCGCCCACGCCGACGACGCGCCCCGGGTCGCCGACTGTCACCACCCGGCACTGCTGCGCCGCAGGCTGACCATCCTGCGGGACCGGCTGACCGCCGAGCTGGGCCCGCTGGACGCGCCACCGATCGAGGACTGCCTGCTCGCGTACGCCGGGTTCGCCGACCGGGTCGCCATCGTCGACGGCAGTTGGCTCGCCGAGGCGCTGCGCACCGGGACCTGCGTCTTCGAGGGCGCGCAGGGGGTGCTGCTCGACGAGTGGCACGGCTTCCACCCGTACACCACCTGGAGCACCACGACGTTCGGCAACGTCGACAGCCTGCTCGCCGAGGCGGGCCGGCCCGGCGACGTGACCCGGATCGGGGTGCTCCGCGTCGTCACCACCCGGCACGGGCACGGCCCGTTGGTGACCGAGGACAGCAGCCTGCCGTTCGCCGACGCGCACAACGCCACGAACCCGTGGCAGGGCCGGTTCCGGTTCGGCCACTTCGACGCGGTCGCCCACCGGTACGCCCTCGCCGCGGCCGGCGGCGTCGACGGCCTGGCCCTGACCCACCTCGACCTGACCGACCCCGACCTGCGGATCTGCCGCCGCTACGACACCACCGACCGGCTCACCCCGGGCCCGGCCGGTGACCTGGACCGGCAGGCCGCGCTCACCGCCCGCCTGCTGCGTTCCCGCCCGGTGTACGACGAGCCACCGGCGGACTGGGCCGAGGCGGTCCGCGCGGAGCTGGGCACACCGGTGGTGCTGACCTCGCACGGCCCCACCGCCGACGACAAGATCCCGTGCGGCCCACTGCTGGCCCCACCGGCCCTGGTCCGCGCCAACTGACAACTCGGGGCCGAATGCCTGTGATCCGGCGACTCGCCCACCGGGCAGGTCGCGCCCGGCAAGCATGGGGGAATGGACGCCCTCCTCGACCTCCTCCGTGGGACGGTCACGTCGCCGTGGGTCTACCTGGTCATTCTCGGGCTCACCGCGGTCGACGCGTTCTTCCCCGCGGTGCCGGGTGAGGCGGCGGTGATCACCGCCGGGGTGCTCTCGGCGAGCGGCGGGCACCCCAGCCTGACCCTGGTGATCGTCAGCGCCGCCGTGGGCGCGCTGGTCGGCGACCACATCTCGTACGCCATCGGAAAGGGCGGAGGTGCCCGCCGGCTGGCTGGCCTGCCCGACGGCAGCCGCCGGCGGGCCAGCTCCGAGTGGGCCCGGCGGGCGGTGGACAGACGCGGCGGGATGATCCTGACCACCAGCCGGTACGTGCCGGGCGGGCGGACCGCCGTCACCCTCACCATGGGCGCGGTGGGCTATCCCCGCCGGTCATTCCTGCTGTACGACAGCATCGCGACGATCACCTGGGCGCTGTACTGCGGGCTGCTCGGCTACTTCGGCGGGCTGGCCTTCGAACGTGACCCGGTGAAGGGCGTGCTGGTCGGGGTGGGGCTCTCGGTGGTGGTCACGTTCGGGCTGGAGGGGATCCGGTGGTTGCGCCGTCGAGCACACCGTCGCGCCGCCGCCCGACGCTGACGGGCGCACCCGTCACAGCAGGTCGGCGTCGTACACCAGGATGGCCAGCTGGACCCGGTTGCCCGCGTGGAGTTTCGCCAGCGCCCGGCTGACGTGTGCCTTGACTGTGGCCTCGCTCATCGTCAGCCGCCGGGCGATCTCCGCGTTGCCGTGCCCGCGCGCCACCTCCCGGACGATCGCCAGCTCCCGCTCGGTCAGCGGTGCGAGCCGCTCACGGGCCGCGTCCCGGCGGGCCGGACCACGCTCGGCGAACGAGCTGATCAGGCGCCTGGTCACCGTCGGGGCGAGCATCGCGTTACCGGCGGCCACCGTACGAACGGCGGCGGCCAGCTCGCGGGGCGGGGTGTCCTTGAGCAGGAAACCGACCGCGCCGGCTCGAAGCGCGCGGTGCACGTACTCGTCGAGGTCGAAGGTGGTCAACATGATCACCTTTGGGCCGACGGCGACCACGTCGGGCGCCACGGTCAGCCCGTCGACGCCCGGCATCCGCACGTCGAGCAGCACCACGTCGGGGCGTAACCGCCGGGCCTGCTCCAGCGCGCCGGCACCGTCCGCTGCCTCACCGACGACAGTGATGTCCTCCGCCGCCTCAAGGATCAGCCGCAGCCCGGCCCGGACCAACTGCTCGTCGTCGACCACCACGACCCGGATCACGCCGCACCCACCAGCGGGATCAGGGCCCGGACCAGGAAGCCGCCGTCAACGGGAGCTGCCTCCAACCGGCCGCCGAGCAGCTCCACCCGCTCGCGCAGCCCGAGCAGCCCCTGCCCGGCACCCGGCAACGCCGACCCGCCCTCGGACGGGCCGTTTCGGACCAGCACCTCCAGCCCGTCGGGCAGGTAGCGCAGGCAGACGGTCGCCTCGGCGTCGGCCGCGTGCTTGCGAACGTTGGTCAGCGCCTCACGGACCACCCGGTACGCGGTACGCCCCAGCGTCGCCGGAAGTGCCCTCGGCACACCCTCGTCCTGCCGGGACACCCGCAGCCCGGCGGCACGGGACTCCCCGATCAACTCGTCCAACGTGTCGAGCCCCCGCTCCGGTGTCACGGCCGGGTCGGCCTGGCGCAGCACACCCAGCACCTCGCGCAGGTCGGTGAGCGCCTGCCGGCCGGTCGTCCGGATCAGCGCAGCGGCCTCGACGGTGGCCGGGTCCGCGGCGGTCACCTCCAGCGCCCCGGCATGCACCACCATCAACGAGACCCGGTGTGCCACCACGTCGTGCATCTCCCGGGCGATCCGGGTCCGCTCCTCGGCACGGACCCGGTCGGCGCGGGCCTCCTGCTCGCGTTCCAGCCGCTCGGCCCGGTCCCGCAGAGCGGCGAGCGTGTCCTGACGGGCCCGCACCCACAGGCCGAAGATCAACGGAAGCCCCACCAGGCCGGCGGCGAGCAGCAGCACGTTGCCGGTGCTGGCGGTGGTGATCCGGCGTACGCCACCCACCGCCAGCCCGACCAGCACCCCGCCGGTCAGCACCCCCGCCGCACCGGCGAGGTAGCCGGCGAGTTGGCGACCTCGCAACCGCAGACCCGCCTGGTACGAGGCCAGCACCCCGGCCGCCGCCGCGGCGAGCACCAGCCAGCCGACCGCCGCGGCCAGGAACAACGGCCAGCGGCGGGTCCGGACCGTGCCGGCGGCCCACGCCGAGCCCAGTGCGATCAGCAGCACGACCACGCTCGGCAGCGGCGAGCGGACCCCGATGTCACCGGTCGCGCTGGCCCACACGGCCGCGGCGACCAGGACGGCGAGCAGCGGCGGGGCGTACCGATGGACGACCCGCCGGAGGGCGACGGCGCTGGAGGCCACGCAGCGAGCCTAGGGCCCAGCCGACGCATCGGGCCGCCCCGCAGCGCCGTACCCGGGTGAGGTGGGGGATGACCCCGATGCACAGTCCGGGCCGGCCGCTACCTAAGTAGTGCCGCCCACCTGACCACTGGCCGATGTCGGAAGCCGCCGCCCCGACCAGCATCAGGATCATGGATCTGCTCGACCTGCTGCACGACACGATGTCCTCGCCCTGGGTGTACCTGGCGATCTTCGCGATCGCCGTGCTCGACGGCTTTTTCCCGGTGGTGCCGAGCGAGACGGCGGTGATCACCGCGGGGGTGTTCGCGGCCTCCGGAGCGCCGTACCTGCCGGCGGTGATCCTGGTGGCCGCCGCCGGGGCGCTGGTCGGGGACCACATCTCGTACGCCATCGGGCGGGGTGGTGGCACCCGGCTGCTCGACCGGCTGCCGCCCGACGGTCGACGCCGGGCCGCCATCGACCGGGCCCGTCGGGGAATCGCCACCCGGGGCGGCCTGATCCTCACCGTGGCCCGCTACATCCCCGGCGGCCGGACCGCTGTCACAGTCACCATGGGTGCGGTGCGCTACCCCCGGCGACGGTTCCTGGCCTTCGACGCGCTGGCCGCCAGCTCGTGGGGGCTCTACTCCGCGCTGGTCGGATACGTCGGCGGGCTCGCCTTCGAGCAGGACCCGCTGCGTGGTCTCCTGCTCGGTCTGGGCCTCGCCCTGACGGTGACGGTGGTCGTCGAGGTGGTCCGTTGGCTCCGCAACCGCCGCCGTACGGCGCGGGCCGGCGAGCCGGGCACCGACGCCCTTCCCGCCGGGGCCGTCAGACGGCCGGCGGACGCCAGGTGACGCCGTGCAGCAGTTGGGCGGCGCCGAGCCAGGCCACGTTCATCATCCGGGTGGCCGTCTTCTCCGGGTCGGCGTCCGGGTGGTCCGCGAGCCAGTCGGCCAACGACTCGGTCGCGCCGACCAGGGCGTACGCGACGACCTCCAGGTCGATGGCGGCGATCTCGCGGCCCTCGGCGCGCAGCGCGTGGTCGAGCATTCCGGCGACCACCTCGACCAGCCGGGCCCGCATGGTGGCCAACTCGCCGGCGAACGGCTGTTCGCCCCGGGCCTGCCGGTAGAGCACCGCCCAGCCGTCCCGGTACGCGCCGACGAAGCCGAAGAACGCCCTCAGCCCGCGCCAGAGCCGCTCGTCGGCCGGCAGGTCGGGGGCCGCCGCCCCGGCGATGGCCTGCATCATCCGGGTGCCCTCCCGGTGCAGGCAGGCGACGAAGAGCTCCTCCTTGGTGCCGAGGTACGCGTACACCATGGGTTTGGAGATGCCGGCGTCCTCGGCGATCTCGTCCATGCTGGCGGCGTGGAAGCCACGTCGGGAGAAGACCTTGACGGCCGCGTCGAGCATCTGCTGCTCGCGGACGGCGCGAGGCAGGCGCTTGAAGGCGGGGACGCTGGACACCTTGCGAGCATACCTACTCGTGCGTAGGGTTACGCGCGAGTAGCCAATCTTCCGGAAGGCGCACCTGATGACTGACTTCGACCCGGCCACCTTCGCCAACGTGGGCCCCAAGGAGTTCGCCCAGCTGGTCAAGTCCACCCCGGACGACAAGATCGCCCAGGTGATGTCCGGCGACATGCGCGACAAGGTCCTGGGCGAGGTGTTCGGCCGGATGCCGTCGCTGTTCCGCGCGGACCGGGCCGGCTCCACCAACGCGGTCATCCACTGGATCATCACCGGTCGCCCCGACGGCGGCAGCGACACCTACGAGGTGGCCATCGCCGACGGCACCTGCGTCGTGAACTCGACCCCGCAGCACGACCCGAAGCTGAGCCTCACCATGGGCCCGGTCGAGTTCCTGAAGATCGTCTCCGGTGGTGCCAACCCGGTGATGATGTTCATGACCGGCAAGTTGAAGGCGAAGGGCGACCTCGGCCTCGCCGCCAACATCGCCAACCTGTTCGACATCCCCAAGGCCTGACATGGCTGAGTTCTCGCTCGACCTGAACGAGGAACAGCGGGATCTACGCGACTGGGTGCACGGCTTCGCCGCCGAGGTCGTGCGCCCGGCCGCCGCCGAGTGGGACGAACGCGAGGACACCCCGTGGCCGGTGATCCAGGAAGCCGCCAAGGTCGGCCTCTACGGCTTCGAGTTCCTCGCCACCTGCTGGGCCGACCCGACCGGGCTCTCCCTTCCGATCGCCAGCGAGGAACTCTTCTGGGGTGACGCCGGCATCGGTATGAGCATCTTCGGCACCTCGCTGGCCGTCGCCGCCATCTACGGCGCCGGCACCCCGGACCAGATGGTCGAGTGGGTGCCGCAGTGCTTCGGCGACGTCGACTCACCGACCGTCGCCGCCTTCTGCACCAGCGAGCCGGAAGCCGGCTCCGACGTCGGCGCGATGCGCACCCGGGCCGTCTACGACGAGGCCACCGACGAGTGGGTGCTCACCGGCCAGAAGGCGTACGCCACGAACGGCGGCATCGCCGGAGTGCACGTGGTCACCGCCTCCGTCGACCCCGCGCTCGGCTCCCGGGGTCAGGCGGCGTTCGTCGTACCGCCCGGCACCCCCGGCCTGGCCGCCACCCGCAAGCTGCGCAAACTCGGCCTCCGCGCGTCACACACCGCCGACGTCTTCCTCGACGGGGTACGCGTACCCGGCCGCTGCCTCCTCGGCGGACGAGACGCCCTGCTGCAACGCCTCGACCGCGCCCGCTCCGGTCAGCGGTCCACCGGGCAGGCAGCGATGCGCACGTTCGAGCTGTCCCGACCCACAGTCGGCGCCCAGGCGCTCGGCGTGGCCCGGGCCGCATACGAATACTCCCTCGACTACGCGAAGGACCGCGTCCAGTTCGGGCGCCCGATCATCGAGAACCAGGCGGTCGCGTTCGCGTTGGCCGACATGCGGATGGAGATCGACGCGGCGCGGCTGCTGGTCTGGCGAGCCTCGTGGATGGGCCGCAACAACCGCCCGTTCACAGCGGGCGAAGGATCGATGTCCAAGCTCAAGGCCGGCGAGGTGGCCGTGTCGGTCACCGAGAAGGCAGTGCAACTGCTCGGCGGAGCCGGCTTCCTGCGTGACCACCCGGTCGAGCGCTGGTACCGGGACGCCAAGATCTACACCATCTTCGAGGGCACCTCGGAAATCCAACGACTGGTCATCTCCCGGGCGATCTCCGGGATGCAGATCCGCTGACCGCCGTCGGCCCAGCCCCTCCTCGACGGGCGGGCCGACGGCGGCCCGGACTCCACGATCTGTGCCGTCTTTGTCACCCCACGCCGACGCGAACTGGGCCTTCAGCCGCGCCCAGTGCATGATCAAGGAAAGAAGCCCTGATGGAGGGGCGGGCCGCCGCCCGTCCGCGCACCACCCCGAGGAGGTCTGCGGCATGGACCTGCCGTTCGTCGTCACCACGCTGACCCGTCGCGGGCTGCTCACCCCCGGCAGCCCGATCCGGGTCGCCTCGCAGCTCAACGCGTTGCGCACGTGGGGGTGGAGCCTGGCAGGCGAGCTACGCCAGGCAGCCGCCCGGGACCCGGGCCGGCCCGCCGTCATCGACGAGGACGGCGTCGAGCTGACCTACCACGACCTGCTCGACCGGGCCGAACGGATGGCCCGCTCGATGCGGGCCGGGCTCGGCGTACAGGCCGGCGACCGGATCGGCGTGCTCTGCCGCAACCACAGCGGACTGATCGAGACGATCGTCGCCGCCACCCTGCTCGGCGTCGACGCGGTACTGGTCAACACCGGGCTCAGCGCCGCCCAGCTGGGCACCGTCGCCGAGGAGCAGCGACTGCGGCTCCTCGTGCACGACGACGAGTTCGCCGATCGGGTCCTCGGCCTCCCCGCCGAGCTGCACCGGCTAGACGAACGCGCCCGCGAGGAACTGGTGGCCGGGGCACTGCCCGGTGACCTGCAACCACCCGAGCGCGACGGCCGGATCATCGTCCTCACCTCCGGCACCACCGGCACACCCAAGGGCGCCCGGCGGCCGACACCCAGCGGCTTCGGCCCACTGGTGTCCATCATCGACCGCATCCCCCTGCACACCCGGAACCGGGTGATGATCGCCGCACCGATCTTCCACACCTGGGGATTCGCAGCCCTCCAGGTCTGCCTGGCACTACGGGCCACCATCGTGCTGCACCGCCGCTTCGACCCGGCCGCCACGCTCGCCGCCCTGACCGCGCACCGCTGCGACGCGCTCTTCGCCGTACCGGTGATGGTGCAACGGCTGCTGGAGGTGCCCCCGCCGGACCCGCGCCCCCAGCTCACTGTCGTCGCGGTCAGCGGCTCCGCCCTGCCCGGCGGACTGGCCCCGAAGTTCATGGACGTCTACGGAGACGTCCTCTACAACCTCTACGGGTCCACCGAGGTCTCCTGGGCCTCCATCGCCGGCCCGCAGGACCTGCGTCAGGCACCCACCACCGCTGGTCGTCCCCCGCACGGCACCCGACTGGAGCTGCTCGACGACGACGGCCAACCCGTACCGGACGGACGGGTCGGGCGGATCTTCGTCGGCAACGAGATGCTCTTCGAGGGCTACACCTCAGGTGCCAGCCGGGAAACCCACGACGGGCTGCTCGACACCGGCGACCTCGGCCGGCTCAACGCCGACGGGCTGCTCTTCGTCGACGGCCGGGCCGACGACATGATCGTCTCCGGCGGCGAGAACGTCTTCCCGTCCGAGGTGGAAGACCTGCTCGCGCAACTGCCACAGGTCCGCGAGGCGGCAGTGATCGGCGTGCCCGACCCCGAGTACGGCCAGCGCCTCTCCGCGTTCCTCGCCCTGCACCCCGGCGAGACCCTCGACCCCGAGGCGGTCCGCGAGTACGTCCGGCACTTCCTCGCCCGGTTCAGCGTCCCCCGGGACGTGATCCTCGTGAAGTACCTACCCCGCAACGCCACCGGCAAGGTGCTCACCAGAGAGCTGCGCCGCTACTACGGCTGACGGCGGCGCTGCCGACGGTTGCCTGGATGTCACTGCCGGGGGTTGCCCGAGTTCAGCCGGGAATCGTGATCCGATCCTCGATCGCGCCGGTGGCGATGTCGGTGCGGTGCTGCGACCCGGCCAGCTCCACCCCGTCCACCAGCGCGTACGCGGCGTCCCGCGCGGCTGCCAGATCGGCGCCGGTGGCCGTACCGCAGAGGACCCGGCCGCCGGCGGAGAGCAACGCGCCGTCGCTGGCCCGGCGGGCGGTGCCCGCGTGGATGATGCCCGGACGGTCCGCACCGGTGATCACGTCGCCGGTGCGCGGCGCGGCCGGATAACCCGCCGAGGCGAGCACCACTGTCACTGCGCTGCCGTCCCGCCACCGCAGCGGCGGATGCTCGGCCAACGTGCCGGTGGCCGCCGCGTGCAGCAGCCCGCCCAGCGGAGTCTCCAGCAGCGCGAGCACCACCTGGGTCTCCGGGTCACCGAAGCGGGCGTTGAACTCGATCACCCGAGGGCCGGCGGCGGTGATCGCGAGCCCCACGTAGAGCAGGCCGGCGAACGGGGTCCCCCGGCGACGCATCTCCGCGAGCGTCGGGTGGACCACGTCGCGCATCACGTCGTCGACCAGATCAGGCGGGGTCCAGGCCAGCGGCGCGTACGCGCCCATGCCGCCGGTGTTCGGCCCGGTGTCGCCGTCGCCGAGCCGCTTGAAGTCCTGTGCCGGCACCAACGGCAGCGCCGCCTCGCCGTCGGTGACCACGAAGAGGCTGACCTCCGGGCCGTCGAGGAACTCCTCGACCACGACACGTCCGCACTCGTTGGCGTGCGCCAACGCGGCGGCCCGGTCGTCGGTCACCACCACGCCCTTGCCGGCGGCGAGCCCGTCGTCCTTCACCACGTACGGCGCGCCGAACTCGTCAAGCGCCAGGGCGGTGCTCGCCTCGTCCGCGCAGACGTACGCGCGGGCGGTCGGCACGCCGGCGGCGGTCATCACGTCCTTGGCGAACGCCTTGGAGCCCTCCAGCTGCGCGGCCGCACCGGATGGACCGAACACAGCGATGCCCTTGGCGCGTACCGCATCGGCGACCCCGGCGACCAGTGGAGCCTCGGGCCCGACCACCACCAGGTCAGCCGCCACCTCCACGGCCAACGCCGCCACCGCGGCCGGATCTGTCGCAGTGACCGCTCGCAGCTCAGCCACGCTGGCGATCCCCGGATTACCCGGCGCCGCGACAACCGCAGAAACCCGCGAATCCGCCACCAGCCCGAGCGCAAGCGCATGCTCGCGCCCGCCACCACCCACCAAAAGAACCCGCACGCCCGAGATCCTACTGCCCCCACCCACCCCCACCCACCCCCACCAACCCACCCCGGCCCACCGGCGTTGATCAAGAGGTTTGCGTCAGATCGGGGAGGGATTCTGACGCAAACCTCTTGATCACCTGCGCTGGGCGGCTGCGATCGCCTGCCGAACGGTGTGCGGGATGTATGCCGGGTGCAAGGTGTCCTGCCAGGTGAAGCGGAGGATGGTCCAGCCGGCGTTGACCAGGCGATTCTGCCGACGACGGTCGGCGAAGACGGCCTCCGGCGCACCATGGGCGTCTCGGCCGTCGGCCTCCGCGATGACCCTCGGGCCGTGCCAGCCCAGGTCGCCAACGCCGAGCAGATAGCCATCGTCGTCGCGTACCTCCAACTGCAGCGTGTCCGGTGGGACCCGGCCGTCCACGCACCGCAGCCGGCTACGCGTCTCCAGCGGCGACTGCGCCCGCCCGTCCGCCTCCGACAAGTAGGCGCGTGCGGCGACCGCACCCCGCCGCCCTCGGATGAGGCTCGGGATCACCATCAGTTGAGCCGGATCGATGCGGCGTCGATTGAGCGCCGAGTCGAGGACCGAGACCGCCGGGTAGCGATCGACCAGAAGAAGGACGTCCGAGACAGTGCGCAGCGGAGAGGTCGCACGAATGCCCGCAACCTCGGCGATGTCACCGGGATCAACCGTCATCTGGTGCACGGATAGCCACGGCACTGGGATCCGTTGAGGCCTCGGTCGATCGACTGGCACCGAGACGTGGACCTGCGCACTCTGCCGGAGGCCTGCAATGCCGTGCAACTCCAGCGCAGTGCCCAACACGGCGAAGGCGCCGGGCCCGAGGCTGACGACAGCAGCGCGGATGTGCGCCCGCCGCCGAGTCGATTCGCTCACCTCCGTGTCCGGCACGAAGCAGCCGCGCAGAAGCCGCTGCCACCTGCCGGACCGGCAGAGCTGTCGGACCTCATCCCTGGTCAGGCCGGCACGCAACGCCTGAGCGAGGGTGACCATCCCGTCCTGCCCGGCCGCGACGTCACGAAGAAGCTGGTGTGATCCCACACCAGCACCCTGCCCACCCACCCCATCCCACCGAAGCCCCTGTGGACAACCCACGGAGCCCTGTGGATAACCCTGCCCCTCGCCTCGGCGATCAAGAGGTTTGCGTCAGATCCAGGCCGGATTCTGACGCAAACCTCTTGATCAACCGGGATAGCCACGGGCACCGCCCGGGGGGGGCGGGGGGGCTGTTAGGGGAGGAGGGGGTGTAGGACTACGTTTTCTTCTCGGCCTGGGCCTACGCCTACGACGCTCACCCTCGTGTTGCAGAGTTCTTCGACCCTCGCGATATAGCGGCGGGCGTTCTCCGGGAGGTCATCGATGGTTCGGGCCTTGGTGATGTCCTCCCACCAGCCGTCGAGTTCCTCGAAGACGGGCTTTGCGTGGTGGAAGTCCGTCTGGCTCATCGGCATGTCGTCGACCCGGACGCCGTTGATCTCGTAGCCGACGCAGATCGGCACCTTGGGCAGGCCGGTGAGCACGTCCAGCTTGGTGATGACCAGGTCGGTGACGCCGTTGAGGCGGCAGGCGTACCGGGCGACGACCGCGTCGAACCAGCCGCACCGGCGCTCCCGCCCGGTGGTGGTGCCGTACTCAGCGCCGATCTTGCGCAGGTGGTCGCCGTTGGCGTCGAACAGCTCGGTCGGGAACGGCCCGGCACCCACTCGGGTGGTGTACGCCTTGCTCACCGCGATGACCTTGTTGATCGCGGTGGGCGGGATGCCCGCGCCCACGCAGGCGCCACCGGCGGTGGGGTTGGACGAGGTCACGAAGGGGTAGGTGCCGTGGTCCATGTCGAGCATGGTGGCCTGGGCGCCTTCCAGCAGCACCGTCTCGCCCCGGTCGAGGGCGTCCCAGAGCATCGCCCGGGTCTCCGCGATGTACGGCTTGAGCCGCTCCGCGTACGCCAGGTACTCCTCGACCGTCGCGTCGACGTCGATCGCCTTGCGGTTGTAGACCTTGAACAGGATCTGGTTCTTCTCGCGCAGCGCGAGTTCCAGCTTCTTGCGCAGGATGCCCGGGTCGAGCAGGTCCTGGAGGCGGATGCCGATCCGGGCGACCTTGTCGCCGTACGCCGGGCCGATGCCGCGCCCGGTGGTGCCGATCCGGGACGAGCCGAGGTAGCGCTCGATGACCCGGTCCAGCGCCCGGTGGTGCGGCATGATCAGGTGAGCGTCACCGGAGATCCGCAGGCGGGACACGTCGACGCCGCGCTCCGCCAGGCCGTCGATCTCGGCGAGCAGCACCTTCGGGTCGACCACCACACCGTTGCCGATGACGATCATCGCGTTCGGTGAGAGCGCGCCGGACGGCATCAGGTGCAGCGCGTACTTCTGGCCGTCCGGGGTGATCACCGTGTGCCCGGCGTTGTTGCCGCCGGAGTAGCGCACGACGTAGTCGACCCGCTCACCCAGCAGGTCGGTAACCTTGCCCTTGCCCTCGTCGCCCCACTGAGCGCCGATGAGCACGATCGCTGGCATCTTTTCCGCCTCCAGAAGGCTCGGGTGCCAGGTGGCGACCGCTCGGCGAGCCCGGGGTGTCAGGTTAACAAGTAGTGACGGCGTGGCCGGCAGGGGTCGCGTCGAGAGGCAGGAGGCTCCTTCCGTGTACGACGTGGTGCTGCTCACCCTTGGTTCGGAGCGGGACGCTCCCGGGGGCTGCGGCAGCGGCGGGGCCTGCTGCGGCGGCACGACCGGGGCCGACACCGGCCCGACGAGCCAGACCGACACCGGCCAGGCCACCAGCGATCAGCCCACCGGCCAGGTGAACACCGATCAGGCTGGCAGCGACCAGGCCGACACCGGGCAGTGCGCGACGGAGCGGCCACGGGTGCCGGTGCTGGCGTGCGCCGACGCGCTGAACGCCCGGGGCGCCCGGGTGGAGACGGTCACCGCCCGCTCCGACGCCGAGATCGACGCGGTGCTGGCCCGGTTCGACGGCCCAGCCCGCCCGGACGGCCTCACCTGGCCGGACCCGGACAGCAAGACCCGGCTGGTCATCGCCACGGCGAGCGACGGGCAGCTGCGCGCCGTGCTGCGCCGGCTGGTCAAGCGGTACGCCCCGGCGCCGAGCAAGCGCCCGGCGGACCTGCCCGGCAACCGGACCCTGCCCGACCTGCCGCCGGTGGCCGTACTCCCGCTCGACCCGGCCCGTGGCGGCACCCACCGGGACCTGGCCGCGCAGCTCGGGCTGCCCCGTGACCCGGCGGCGGTGGCCGCTGCGGTGCTGGACGGCACGCCGCGCCGGTTGGACCTGCTCCGCAACGACGGTGGCTCGGTGACCCTGGACGGCGCGCTCCTCGGCGCAGCCGACGACGCCGGCCGGCCGCTGCACTGGCGCGCCCGCGTGGAGGTCGACGACACCATCCTCACCGACGGTGCGGAGCCGCTGCTGGCCTGCGCGGTGGGGAACGCCGGCGGGTACGCGACGCTCAACGACGTGACGCTGCTGACCGCGCCGGACCCGGCCGACGGCCAGGTCGAGGTCGCTGTGGCCGTGCCGGTGGTCGTCCGCTCGGCGTGGGGGCGCAAGCGGGTACGCCTCGAAGTTCGGCGGGCCCGTGGGCGGGCGGTGTCGGTGCTGCCCAGGGAGGGCAGGGTGCCGTACCTCGACGATGGCGTCGAGAGCGAGCTGACCCGTAAGCGTTCCTGGTGGGTCGAGCCGGGCGCCTGGGCGGTCTGGTCGATCTGACCTCGGCCGTGACCGGCCGACCTGCCTGAGCCGATCGGCCCTGTTGGGCGATTGGGCCTATCCTCGCAGGAGGACTGGGGAGGGCCGTAATGGACGAGAACGCCGACCGGGCGCAGGTGCCCGGCCAGCAGCCGGTGCCGGAGCGGGACGTCGAACCACTCTGGCCGCCAGATCCGGGCGACCGGGGCGCGGTGCCGCCGTGGGCTGCTGTCGCCGAGCAGCGGGGTGGGCCGTCGCCGGTCACACATCCGGTCACGCCACCGGTGGCCGCGCCGCCGATCGGGCGACCGCCGGTTCCCGGCCAGCCCGGCGCTGCGGCCCAGTCGCCGCCCTCGCCGTCGGACTACCCGTCGCTCTCCGGCGCCGTCCCGGCACCTGGGGGATGGGGGGCCAGCGGTCCGTCCGGTGTCGGGTCTGGTTGGGCGCCGGCGCAGCCGAGTTGGCCGCCGCCGACCGACCCGGCCGCTGCGTCACCCCCGGCCGCTCCGCCAGCGACCGCCGCCCGGCCGACGCCGCCGTCGACCGGCCCCGGGGGCAACGGCGGGCCAACCGGTCCGGGGAGCAACGGCGGGCCAACCGGCCCCGGCATCCCAGCCGCCGCCGCGACACCGAGCACCACCGCCGCGCCGCACGACGGCCGTCCCGCCGGGAGCGACGCGGGCAGTGCCGCGCCCGACGCGGCACAGGTGATGCCCGGCGACGCGGCGCAGGTACAGCCCGGTAACCGGGGCCCGACCGCCGTGCCGGTCACCCCGGGCGGCGTCGACCTGAACCTGCCGTTCACCCTGGACCACCCGACCGCCGCCGCCGACCGCGCCGCCGCATCGGCACCCGCCGGCCGCTCCACCTCGACCGCCGCCACCGACTCGCCCGTTCCGGCGGCCACCGCGTCCGCTGCCAGCCCGAACGCCACCGACGGCCCGCGTGCCGCCGACAGCCCGACGGCCGCCGGCCCCGCGTCGGCAGACCCCTCGGCCGCAGCCTTCGCGGCGGCCAGGTCGGCACCACAGCCTGGTGTGCCCATGCCCCAGGCTGGCGGGCCGACACCACAGACTGGCGGGCCGACACCGCCGCCCGACGGGGCCGCGCCGCAGGCCGGCGGGCCGGCACCACAGCAAGGCCAGCCGGTGCAACAGGCCGGCGGGGCCGGGGTGGACGGGTCCCCTGACGGGCCGGCGCGGCCGATTGCCGAGTCGCCGTGGGCGTACCCGCCGCAGCGCCCGCCTGGAACGACCGCGCCCGCTCCGGACGAGGCCGGCGCGACACCTCCGATTCCGCCGCCGCCTCCGGTCGTCCCGCACGCCGGTCCCGCGCAGGCACACCCCGGGCAGCCGTTCATCCCCGGCCAGGCCGGCCCGGCGCAGATTCCGCCACCGCCCGACGTGACGCAGTTCAGCAACCCGCCGCACGGCCTTGCCGCACCGCAGCACGCTCCTGGGCAGGCCGGGCCGGCGACCCCACCGCCCGGGCCGTTCCCGCCCTCGCCGGGCTGGCACCCACCGCCCTGGCAGCAGGGCTCGCCCGGCGGCACGCCCGGGCAGCCGTACCAGGAGGCCGACGGGGTGACCCGGGTCCCGGCGCCCGCGTACCCGGACGCGACCGCGTACCCGGACGCGAGCTGGACACCGGACACCACAGCCGCACCGACCGCCGAGGATTTCGCCCGACGCCGTCAGGTTCGACCCGCCGATCCGGTGGCGACCATGGGCGTACGCGCGGTGGTCAACAAGATGGGCCTGCTCCGGCTCTCTCCGGGGCGGCACGAGCAGGAGCTCAAGCGGGACATCGAGATGGTGCGCCGCAACTTCGGCGGTCTGCGGCAGGTGACCGTTGTCAATCCGAAGGGCGGCGCCGGTAAGACGGTGGCCATCCTGCTGCTCGCGATGACGTTCGGTCAGAAGCGCGGCGGCTATGTGCTGGCCTGGGACAACAACGAGACCCAGGGCACGCTCGGGATGCGCGCCCAACAGGACTTCCACTCCCGCACGGTGCGGGACATGCTGCGTGACCTCGGGCAGTTCCAGGGTGCGCACGGGCGGGTCGGGGACCTGTCGCAGTACGTCCGCTCGCAGGGCGAGGGGATGTTCGACGTCCTGGCCTCGGACGAGTCGGCCACCGGCGGCGAGATGTTGACGGCTGCCGCGTTCGCCGAGATCCGTGAGGTGGTCAGCCGGTTCTACAAGTTGATCTTCGTGGACACCGGGAACAACGTCCGGGCGCAGAACTGGCAGGCGTCGATGGACGCCACCGACCAGTTGGTGGTCACCATGTCGGCCCGTAACGACTCCGCCGAGACCGCCGCCCGGATGCTCGACCACCTGGAGCAGAGCGGCCGGCAACGGCTGGTCCGCCAGGCCGTGACCGTGGTGTCGATGCCACCGTCCCGCAAGGAGATCGACCTGCCGGCCATCCAGGAGCACTTCGCGGCCCGCACCCGGGCGGTGCTGCTGGCCCCGTACGAGCGGCTCATCGACAGCGGCGAGCCGATCCGGTACGGCGGGCTCTCCTCGGCCACCCGGGACGCCTGGCTGAAGATCGCCGCCGCGGTCGCCGAAGGGCTGTGACCCGCCGACGGCCGGCCCGGTCTCGGGCCGGCCGTCGGGGCAGGGGTCAGTTGCTCGCCAGCGCGTCCGCCGCTTCCGGGTCGCAGTCGCGCAGGAACTGGGCACAGCGGGCCGCCTCGTCGGCCTCGCCGATCTCGTCGGCGGCACGGGACAGCACGTAGAGGCAGCGGAGGAAGCCCTGGTTGGGCTCGTGTGACCACGGCACCGGGCCGTGCCCCTTCCAACCACTGCGACGCAACTGGTCGAGGCCCCGGTGGTAACCGGTGCGGGCGTACGCGTACGCCGTCACCACCTGGCCCTGTGCGAACGCCCGCGCGGCGAGCTCCGCCCAGGCCGCGCTGTAGGTCGGGAAGCCGGCCGCCACGTTGGCGTACGCCTCATCGGTGCCGGCCTCGTCGGCGGCGGCCAGGGCGGCGTCGGCCTCGACGTTCGCGGGCAGGCGGGTGGCCGGTGGCTCTGGCAAAAGGTTCTGCATCGCCCCATTCAACCCGCTGGACAGGGCGACACGCGAGCGGGTCGGCCGACGTGTCCCGCTGAACGGCTGAGGAGTTGGTCACGCCTGCGGCCTATGCCGCTGCCTGGTGTTTTCCACTACAAATAATGGTCCGGAGCCTCCCCAGGAACCGGTAATGCAGGAGCCCGGTGGCCACGACCATCGGGCTCCTGTCTGTTCCACCCCCGGCCCGAGGTTTGACCGGCCCCGGCGGAGGGGCAGGATGGCCCGGTGCCGACCCCACCTCCCGCGGACGTCATCGAGCCGCACCTGCATGCCGGCGAGATCCAGACCCGGGCCGAGTTCGATCAGCAGCTGGCCACCGGTGGGCTGGCCGGGCTGACCGTTCAGGGCCTGCGGCTCGACCTCGCGCCGGTGCCCGACCTGACCGGCGTCGACGTCGCCGGCACCCTCTTCGTCGGTTGCCTGTTCGCGTCCCGGGACGTGGGTGCCGACCTGGTCCGGCGGGGCGCGAACGTGGTGCCGCCGTTCTCCGGGTTGCCGTACCCGACCCAGCCGACGCACCTCTACACCCCGGACGACCTGGCCGCCGGGTTCGCCGAGGGCGGGTTCACCGGGATGTACGACACCCGGGTGTACGACCACTACCGGGCGCACGGCGGCGCGTTGCCGGACGTCAAGGAGGCGCTGGGTCAACGGCTGCACGATCACGGCGTGGACAACGCGCTGGCCGACGCCACCCGGGTCTGGCTGACCGCGTTCGGGCCGCAGTCGGTGGTGGGCATCATGGGCGGGCACGCGGTGCGGCGCGGCAGTCCCGCGTACCGGATGGCGGCCGTGCTGGGTTGGGAGCTGGCGCGGGCCGACCGGCTGGTGGTGACCGGCGGCGGCCCGGGTGTCATGGAGGCCGCGAACCTCGGCGCCTACCTCGCGGACCGGCCGGAGACCGATGTGACGGCCGCGATCGACCTGCTGGCCACCGCCCCCGACTTCACCGACCACCACCGGTACACGGCCACGGCGCTGACGGTCCGGCAGCGGTACGCGGGGGTGCCCCGGCAACGTGGCGACGAGCTGGGCTGGGCGCGTGCGGGTGGTCTGGCCATTCCGACCTGGCTGTACGGGCACGAGCCGGCGAACCTGTTCGCCGGGCGGATCGCGAAGTACTTCTCGAACGCGATCCGGGAGGACACCATCCTGCGCCTCGCCCGGGGCGGCATCGTCTTCGCGCCGGGGCGGGCGGGCACGGTGCAGGAGGTGTTCCAGGCGGCCACCAAGACCTACTACGGCACCGACGGCGCCAGCGGGGCGTACATCTTCCTGGACCGCGCCTACTGGACCGGGGAGTTGCCGGTGGAGGCGTTGTTGCGTCCGCTGCTGGCGGCGTCCCCGTTCGGTGACCTGTCGTCGACGATCCACCTCACCGACGACGTTCGCGAGGCCGTACGCCTGCTGACGACCTGACGACGACGGCCGACTCCCAGTGCGGGGAGCCGGCCGTCGGGCGGGACGTCGTTACTTGGTCATCGTGGTGCCGGTCGAGCGCAGGTGCTCGCAGGCCTCGACGACCCGGGCGGCCAGACCGGCCTCGGCGGCCTTGCCCCAGGCGCGCGGGTCGTACTGCTTCTTGTTGCCGACCTCGCCGTCGATCTTCAGCACGCCGTCGTAGTTGCGGAGCATGTGGTCCACGACGGGGCGGGTGAAGGCGTACTGGGTGTCGGTGTCGATGTTCATCTTCACCACGCCGTAGTCCAGAGCCTCGCGGATCTCGCTCAGCAGGGAGCCCGAGCCGCCGTGGAAGACCAGGCTGAGCGGCTTGTCCTTGCCGTACTTGGCGCCGACGGCGTCCTGGATCTGCTTGAGGATCTCCGGACGCAGCTTGACGTTGCCCGGCTTGTAGACGCCGTGCACGTTGCCGAAGGTCAGCGCCGCCATGTAGCGGCCCTTCTCGCCGAGGCCGAGCGCCTCGACCATGGCCAGGCCGTCATCGGTGGTGGTGTAGAGCTTGTCGTTGATGGCGTTCTCGACGCCGTCCTCCTCGCCACCGACGACACCGACCTCGATCTCAAGGACGATCTTGGCCTTGGCGGCCTCGTCGAGCAGCTGCGCGGCGATCTCGAGGTTCTCCGCGACCGGCACTGCCGAGCCGTCCCACATGTGCGACTGGTACAGCGGCTCCTCGCCGCGCTTCACCCGCTCCTGGGAGATGCCCATCAGCGGACGCACGAACCCGTCCAGCTTGTCCTTCGGGCAGTGGTCGGTGTGCAGGGCGATGTTCACCGAGTACTTCTTGGCGACCTCGTGCGCGTACGCGGCGAACGCCACCGCGCCGGTGACCATGTCCTTGATCGAGGGGCCGGAGAGGTATTCGGCGCCACCGGTGGAGACCTGGATGATGCCGTCGCTCTCCGCGTCGGCGAAGCCCTTGAGCGCCGCGTTCAGCGTCTGGGAGGAGGTCACGTTGATCGCGGGGTACGCGAACCGGCCAGCCTTGGCGCGGTCCAGCATCTCCGCGTAAGCCTCGGGGGAAGCGATGGGCATGTGATGTGCTCCTTACTTACCACTCTCGGCCGTGCTGGCCGCTGTTCTTCATTTGTGCGCCGGACCGCGCTGTCCTCCGCCCGGAAGTATCCCGTAGGTGAGGTGCGCCGGAACAACCGACCCGGTGCTGGTCGTTCACCGGCGGTCCAGGTTGTCCGGCACGATGACGCTGATCAACCAGGTCACCACCGTCATCACGATGGCTCCCCAGAACGCCGGCCAGAATCCGTCCACCTGGAACGGCAGGTCGAGCCCGCTGGCGATCCGGTCGGTCAGCAGGAACAGCAACGCGTTGACCACCAGCGCGAACAGGCCCAGGGTCAGCAGGTAGAACACACAACCGACGACCCGGATCACCGGCTTGAGCACCGCGTTGATCACGCCGAAGATCAGCGCCACCACGATCAGGGTGAGGACGGTGTTGCCACCCGAGCGACCATGCACGTCGACCCCGGGCACTATCAGCGTGGTGATCCACAACGCGACCGCGGTGATCGCCAGTCTGATGAGGAAGCCCACGGGACCATCCTGGCATCGGGTCGCGTCGCCGAGGGCTGATTCCGCCTACTCCGTCTCCGGGCGGTGCGCCCGCCCAGCCCGTACGGTGGGTGGGAACCGTGCCCCGAGACCCCCGGGAGGGACGATGGGTCAGCCCGACGAGGACTTCACCCCCGGCGACCACCTCACGCCCGACGAACGCGACCCCGAGGCGGACCCGGCGGACGCGGTCGAGCAGGCCACTGTCGCCGGCCCCACCGACGTTGACGGTGAGCCGCACCGTGGCCTGGAGGTCGACGACTGGGACGCGATGGAGCAGGCCCGGGTGGTCACCGGGGACGAGGACGACTACCGCTGATTCCGCCGCGGGTCGGCTGCCCGTTGCGACAGGGGTGTTCAGCCGTTCGGGTCATTAGACAAATATCGATCCGGAAGGGGTTACCGGAGGGTCTGGGCGTCCCTAGGTTGGACGAGCGCCACCTGTACCCCCACGGGAGGACCCCATGCTCAAGCACTCGCTCCGCTGGCTGACCGGGCTCGGCGCGGCTGGCGCGCTGGTCGCCGCCTCCGCAACCCCCGCCGTCGCTGCGGCCACAATCGAGCCCTACTTCCAGGACACCACCCTGGCCGTCGGCGCGACGCCGACCACCCGGGCCCTGTTCCTGTACGCCGACGAGCCGACGGTCCTCAAGGACGTCTCCGTGCGGTACGACTATCGCTCCCTGGCCTCCGAGATCACCGTGACCCCCGCCGAAGGCCAGAAGTGCACCGCGCCGGAGCCGGGCGTTCTCGTCTGCACGGAGCCCGCCGATGTCGCCCTCTACGAGATGCCGCCGCTGGGCAGCGGGATCTACCGCAACGCGGCAAAGCAGGTTCGCATTGCCCTCACCGAGGGTGCGCAGCTCGGTGACTCCGGGGACGTCGCGGTCAGCTACGAGGCCGCCGGCGGCCGGCGCGGCAGCTACACCTCCCGCGTACGGGTCGGCGAGGGGGTCGACCTGGCCGGCGGGCCGTTCACCGACTTCTCCTCGAAGCCGGGTGGAAAGCTGACCGTGCCGCTGGTCGTGGCGAACGCCGGCGACAAGGCCGTCAGCGGGTTCGTCGCGGTCTTCGATTTCAGCTACTCGATCCGCGCCAAGGACCGGTTCAGCAACTGCCGCTACGCCGACGACCACCTGGTCTCCTGCCAGTTCGACGAGGACATTCCGGTGGGCACCAGGCTCGTCGCCACGCTGAACCTCGAACTCGCCACTGACACCTACGCGCCGACCAACCAGTCCGGCTACGCCCAATTCATGACCGTTGCCGACTTCGAGGACCTGACCCGGGTACGGGCAGCCGTCGGCGCCCGGACGGCCACCCCCGGCAGCGGTCCGAAACTGACTCTGACCGAGGCGCCCGGCAGGATGCGGCAGGCCGCCCAGACCGACGTCGGCCCCGGCAACGACTACACCGGGTGGACCATCAAGGCCACCGGCACGAACGGCACCGACCTCGCGGCGATCGGCGCCACGCTCAAGGGGACGGCTGGCGCCGTCGTCACGGCCGCCGTCGGCTTCCGGAACAACGGCCCGGCGACGCTCGACCGAACGAACGCGGACTACGAGGCCGCCACCCACACCGTCGTCGAGTTGCCACCGGGCACCACCGCCGTCGAGATCCCCGACACCTGTCAGTTGCGGCCGGGCACTCGCACGTACCAGTGCGCCTCGGAGATGCTGCTGGTGGCGGGGCAGACCTACACCATGAAGTTCCGGTTACGCATCGACAAGGTCATCGCCAACGCCCAGGGTGCGGTGCGGGTCAACGCACCGTGCGAGTGCCCCCCCGGCGACAGCTTCCAGGACGACATCAAACCGGCCAACGACAAGGCGACCATAGTGGTCAACGCGGCCCAGAGCGGCGGTGGCCACGGTGACGATGACGATGATGGTGGCGAGGGCGGTGGCGGCGGTTCGCTGCCCATCACCGGCGCTCCCACCACAGTGATCGCCGGCATCGGCGCCCTGCTGCTCGTCACCGGTGCGGGCTGCTACCTGCTCGCCCGACGCCGGAGCAGCCGCATCGTGGCCTGACCCACCCCGACCCGACCGACGCCCCGCCGACCCGTACCGGGCTGGCGGGGCGTCGTCGTGATGTCCTCGTCCGTCAGCGGACGGGGTTGACCTGCTCCGGGTGCTGCGCGACCCACTGCGCCAACCGATCCTCGCGCAGCGCGGCGAGGAACGCCGGGCCCTGCTCCGGGGCCAGCGGCAGCAGCGTACGGACATCCACCGGCTGGCCGACCGGGAGGCTGAGCCCCACCGGGTCGACGCTCTTCAGCTTGGGCAGCACGGCCACCAGCCTGGTCAGTGGCAGGCCGTCGTCGTCGACCGCCAGACCCGTGCCGGGGGCCGACAGCAGTGCGGTGAGCCGCACCGGACTGGTCAGCACGTCCTTGGCGACCGCCGCTCGGATCAACCCGGCAACATAGCGCTGGGCGTTACGGTCCCGGTCCAACGCACCATCGGGCAGGTACCGCCGTTGCCGCAGCAGGTCCACGGAGGAAGCTCCGTCGAGCCGCTGACAGCCGGCCGGAAAGACCCGGCGGGTGTGCCAGGAACGAACCTCCTTCGGTAGGCAGACCTCCACCCCGTCGACAGCGTCGGTGATCCGGCGCAGCCCGGCGAAGGTCAGCACCGCGCCGGCGTCGACGCGTACCCCGGTCAGGTCGGCGACCACCCGGCGGGTCAGGTCGTAGCCGGCGTCCAGGTCGGGTCGGGGCTCGCCGGCGCCGCTCCAGAACGCGCTGTTGAGCTTGTCGATCCCCCGGCCGGGGATCGACACCTCCAGGTCGCGGGGCAACGAGATGAGGTACGGCCGGCTCCGGTCCGCCGGGATGTGCACCAGCAGGACGGAGTCCGCCAACCGGTACGGCGGTTCGTCGCCGAAACCGTCCACGCCGAGCAGAAGGACATTCAGCGCCTCGGACCGCGCGTCAGCCGGTTGCCCGGACATCAACGGATCCGCAGCCGGTCGGTCGGGGCGCAACTGCGGCACCCCGACTCCGAGCGCGCCGAGCAGGGCCAACGTGACACCAGCGGCCTGGAACCGCTGCCGGCGGCGACGGCGGACGGCGGCGAGCCGGTCGATCGCGACCCGCAGCGGGCCGGTCGACGGGGTCAAGGTTTCGTGCCGGGCGAACGCGGCACGCAGGTCATCCTCGATCATGTTCACGCCTCCACGTACTCGGCCCGGAGCGTCGCCAGGGCCCGGGAGATGGACGAGCGGACGGTCCCGACGGCACAGCCGAGAATGTCGGCGATCTCGACGTCGGGCAGGTCTTCGTAGTAGCGCAGCACCAGAGCAGCCCGCTGCCGACGCGGCAGCCGGGACAACCAGGACCAGATCTGATCCCGGTCCACGGCGGACTGCGCATGGTCGGTGGGCATCGGCACCGAGGCGTCGGGCTCCCCGCGCAGCAGCACCCGGCGCACCCACGAGCCGCGCCGCCAGTCGACGTACTGGTTGGTGAGCATCCGGCGTACGTAACGCTCGGGCGAGTCGGCTCGGGCGACCCGACGCCAGTTGAGCTGGACCCGGACCATGGTCTCCTGGACCAGATCCTGGGCCTGGTGTGGATCGCCGGTCAGCATCACCGCGTACCGCAGTAGCGGGGCCAGCCGCGTGTCCGCGAACTCCTCGTACGTCACTGCACCTCCCGGGGGCTCCTGCCTCACTTGACGGAAGCGGACCGACCGAACATTGCGGTGACGCTCATCAACCTTTTGGTTCGTCTTGCTCGGCGGGCGGCTTTGAGGGCTGCAGTCAGCCTTAGCAATTCCTTAAGATCCGCAGGCTCCACCTGATCCCCAACTGGAGGAACCCCCCTCATGCTCACCCACTCCACCCGGCGTTGGCTCGCCGGACTGGGCGTAGCAGGCGCGTTCGTCGCCGCCTCCGCCAGCCCGGCCGTCGCCGCACCGGCAGCCCCCGCCGCAGCGGTAGACAATCTCGACCTGTACGCCAACAACGTGATCGTCGCGCCTGGAGGCACCGAGAAGTGGGTAACCCTCTTCTCGCTCACCACGGAGCGGCAGCCCGACGACTACACGATCAAGGTGGACCGGAGCAAGATCGACGGTTTCGCCAGCGTCGAGAGCAGCGGGGAGAACTGCACCGAGTCCGGTGCGATCCTGACGTGCAAGGTCGAGGACCAGGACGACGACGGCTCGTACCTGAATCTCGTCTCCCTCGTCGTTCGCGCGAAGGCCGGCGCCAAGCCCGATCAGAAGGGCGAGCTCAGTTTCACTGTCACGTCGGACGGCAAGTCCGGATCCGTCTCCTACAGCTCGACAGTGGAGATCGGCGAGGGCGTCGATCTCACCACCAACGAGCTCCTGGAGCTCAAGGGCGCGCCCGGCGCCACGCTGAAGGCCCCGTTCCAGGTGACGAACCGGGGCGAGGTGCCCGCGAAGGACGCGGTTCTCTTCTTCGTCGGCGCGGACGGTCTTCAGCCGTCGAAGCGCTACGAGAACTGCGAGTACACCGAGGGCCCGCTGCACGACTGGGCATTCGCCTGCCGCTTGGACGCGACCATCGGCAAGAACGCCAGCTTCCGCCTCGACGACAGCTTCGGCTTCACGGTGCCCGCCGACAGCTGGGCGCCGAACAGCTTCGGCGGGTTCTCCATCTGGTTCACGCCTGCCGACTGGGACGAGTACAGGTCCGAGGCCGAACTCCCGGCCAAGATCGGGCCGAACGGGACCGAGGGTGAGCTGAAGCTCGAGCCGGTCATGAACATGCGCTCCGGGCAGACCGACGTCAACCCGTTGGACAACTCGACCTGGGTCGACCTTCAGGTGACCGGCGACCAGCGGGCCGATGTGGCAGCGCGCGGCGCGAAGGTGACCGGCGACGTCGGCGCCACCGTCCCGCTCACTGTCGGCTACGTCAACAACGGGCCGGCGGCCGTCAACTCGGGTGGCAGCGAGTCGCCCTGGATCGGCACCACGGTCACGCTGCCGAAGGGCGTCACCGCCGTCCGCGCTCCGGAGGACTGCTTCAGCTCCGAGGACGACGGGTGGGAGCCGGGCAAGCCCGGCGGGCGGGTCTACCAGTGCTTCGTGCTCGGCTCGATCAGGAAGGGCGAGAAGGTCGACTACGAGTTCCAGGTGCGGATCGACCAGGCCGGCGGCCAGACCGGTGAGGTCAAGCTGAGCACCGGGCAGGAAGACAAGCAGATCAAGGACCTGAACCCCGCCAACGACACCGCGCAGATCCTGGTGAACGGCGGCGGAGACGGCGGCCAGGGCGGCGGCGATGACGGTGACGGTGACGGCGGCTCGCTGCCGATCACCGGTCAGTCCACCGGGCTGATCGCCGGCCTCGGCGCGCTGCTGCTCGCCGCGGGCGTCGGCGGCTACCTGGTGGCCAAGCGCCGCCGGACCCGCTTCGTCGCCTGATCCACCCCGCACCACCGGTGCCCCGTCGACCACCACGGTCGGCGGGGCACCGTCGTTGGGCCCCCGCAGCGCGGGCGGGTGGTGACGGGCCGGTCCGGCGCGGCCGGGGCCCCGGGCTTCGGTACCCTTTGTGGCCGTGGACACAGCTGAGAAGACCCGCGCTCTCGTGGAGAGCGTCGCCCTGAACCCGCTCGATCCCAAGGATCTGTTGCAGACCTTCGGGCTGATCGGCGTGTGGGTGATCCTCTTCGCCGAGACCGGCCTGCTGGTGGGCTTCTTCTTCCCGGGTGACTCGCTGCTGTTCCTCGCCGGGGTGGCCTCGTCACCGGTGGCGGACGCGATCTTCGGTGACGGCACCCGCCTCTCCCTCGCCGGCCTGCTGATCGGTGGGCCGATCTGCGCGATCCTCGGGGCACAGCTGGGGCACTGGCTCGGCGCGCGGTACGGCCGGCCGATGTTCGAGCGGCCGAACTCCCGGCTCTTCAAGAAGGAGTACGTGGAGAAGGCCGAGTACTACTTCGAGAAGTTCGGCCCGGCGAAGGCCGTCGTGCTGGCGCGCTTCATTCCGATCGTCCGGACGTTCCTCAACCCGGTCGCGGGCGCGCTCGGCATGCCGGCCAAGAAGTTCCTGCTCTGGAACATCGTCGGCGCGGTGCTCTGGGTGGACGGCATCCTGCTGATCGGCTACCTGCTGGCCGAGCAGATCTACCAGGCCATCGGCGACAAGATCGACCACTACATCCTGCCGGTGGTGGCCCTGATCATCGTGATCTCGGTGCTGCCGATCTTCTTCGAGTTCCTGCGCGACCGGCGGGCTCGTAAGCGCGGCGAGGCGGTCGCTGTGGTCGCGGCGGCCAGTGCCGCGGGCGCTGTGGAGGCGGCCCGCGAGGCGTTCGACCACGACCAGCACCAGGACGGCCGTCACCGCCCGGAGCACGGTCAGGACCGTTGAGCGGTACGACGACGGCCGGCCCCCTGGTGAGGGGGTCGGCCGTCGGCATGTCGAACCCGGCCTCCGGTGGTGCGACCGGGGCCGAGCAGGTATCAACCACCGGTGGCGCCACCCCTGGCTCGCCACCGGACGCCGCCCCGGCTCGGGACGGCATGGTGCCTACGTCAGCGGGCCTTCTTGGTGGCCCGCTTACGCGGCGGGGTCAGCAGGTCGGCGATCGTCGCGATCGCACTCGGGACCAGGCTGTAGTACGCCCAGACACCGCGCTTCTCCCGCTGCAACAAGCCAGCCTCGGTGAGGATGCGCAGGTGGTGACTGACCGTCGGCTGAGAGAGGCCGAGCGGCGCGGTCAGGTCACAGACGCACGCCTCGCCCTCGGGGGCCGACTGGATCAGGCTGAGCAGCCGCAACCGAGCAGGATCAGCAAGGGCCTTGAGGACCCCGGCGAGACGCTCGGCATCGGCACGTTCGATCGGCTCGCCGTTTAGCGGCGAGATCTGAGGCATAGTCATTTCGGCCAACGCAGTTCCCACGTATTCCATCCTTCCACCAGCAGCATCGATCCGCCTGCATATCAGCAGATCCGAATCGGCAGACTTTTACGCCACAAGGCCGAGGTCAGCCAACGTATAGGCCGCCCGGTACGGCAATCCGGCGGCTCGCACCGCGTCGCCGGCGCCTCGATCAACAATAACCACCACGCCCACGACTTCCGCCCCGGCCTCGCGAAGAGCCTCGACAGCTGTCAAAACACTTCCGCCAGTCGTGGACGTGTCCTCCACCGCCAACACACGGCGGCCAGCCACCTCCGGTCCCTCGATCCGCCGCTGAAGACCGTGGGCCTTGCCCGCCTTGCGCACCACAAAGGCGTCCAGGGCCCGGCCGGTCGGAGCGGCGGCGTGCAGCATCGAGAGCGCGACTGGATCCGCGCCCAGGGTGAGGCCCCCAACGGCGTCGAACTCCCAGTCGGCGGTGAGGTCGAGCAACACCCGGCCGACCAGAGGAGCGGCCCGGTGATGGAGCGTGACGCGCCGCAGATCCACGTACCAGTCTGCCTCGCGCCCCGACGAGAGCACGACCCGGCCGTGGACCACAGCCAGGTCGGTAATGAATTTACGCAGGTCGTCGTGGTCCCCCATGGCGATAGAGGTTACTGCGCAACTCTGAACGCCGTGTGTGGGGTCCACCCTGATCAGCCCCGAGGGGAACCGATGACTGGCGATGCTCGACTACGCTCAGCAACTGGGCCGACAGCGGCGTGCCAACGCCGTCCCACCACTCGCTCGGGGTCGGCGGGCCGGTCGAGGCTCAGCGCTCGTCGCGACCGATCCGGCCGCGGGTGTCCCGCGCGACCGCCTGGAGCAGCCGCCGCGGCGCGTGTCGCATACCTGCCACGACCACCTTGTACTTCCACGCCGGGATGCTGACCATCTTGCCTTTGCGCAGGTCACGCAGGGCTTCGTCCACCACATCCTCGGCCCGCAGCCACAGCCACTCCGGCGTCTTGGACATGTTGATGCCGGCCCGCTGATGGAATTCTGTGCGGGTGTAGCCGGGGCAGAGGGCCATCACCTGAACGCCGAACGGCCGCGCTGACTGGCCGACGGACTCACTGAAGTTGGTGACCCACGCCTTGCTGGCGGAGTATGTCGATCCGGGCATCGCCGTCCCGAACCCGGCGACCGAAGAGACATTTATCACTGCCCCATTTCGCCGTTCAGTCATCGGTCGAAGCGCCGCCAGGGTCAACCGCATGACCGCGTGCACGTTGAGTCGCAACAGTCGCGCCTCGTCCTCCGCCGTGGAGCGCAGGAACGGTTTGTTCAGGCTGATCCCCGCATTGTTGACCAGCAGGTGCACCGGGCTGCCGTCGGCGAGCCGCTGCTCCACGATGGCGCAGCCGTCGTCGGTGGACAGATCCGCTGAGATCGTCTCCACCTCGCGTCCGGACGTGGAACCCAGCTCGGTGGCCAGCTCGGTCAGCCGCGCCGCGTCACGGGCAACGAGCACCAGGTGCCAGCCGTCGGCGGCCAGGCGTCGCGTGAACGCCGCGCCGATGCCGGCGGTGGCCCCGGTGATCAGGGCTCGGCGCTCGGCAGTCGTGGGGTCGAGCGTCACGGAACGGTCCTCACCTGGGCGGGTACGGGGGCGTATGCGGCGCCGACGGGGGCGGGGCTGGCGGGAACATGGGCGGGGCGGTTGGCGCCGTCGAGCGGTGGCGGCCGAACCAGCTGTTCGCCGCCGGCAGCGCCAGCAGCATAGCTACTACAAGGTAACCGAGCGCCTGTGCGACGGAAAGCCCGGCGTTGAGCGGGATCCACCAGGACGGGTACGCGTCGCCGACCAGGCCCAGCAACTCGGCGAGGGACTGGTCGCCGGAGCCCATTCGCAGTGGCGCTGCCCGTTCGCCGACGACCACCACCACACTGCAACAGGCGGCGAGCAGACCGAGCCCGCTGACCACCCAGGTCGCCACCCGGACGCCGTTGCGACCGGCCAGCAGACCGAGGGCCAGGCCGGCGAGCAGCAGCGCGGACAGCACCGCCACCACCGCCGTCAGCACGGCCGACGCGCGGAGCAGAGCCACCACGCCGTTGATCTGCTCCGGGCTCGCCGAGGTGTCGCGGGCGGCGGAGCGGAACCCGTCGACCGTCCCGCCCAGCACCACCAGGGAGACCACCGCGTACGCGAGCGCGGCGACCGCCATCACCAACAGCACCGTCGCGGCCGACAGGGCGGCGGCGGGCCGGCGGGCCGGTGCCGATTCCGGGTACGACACGACGAATCCCTCCGGTAGGCGTCGGGTTGCAACCTACTCGGAGGGATCGTCGGCGTCGTGCTTATCGAGCCGTCAGTTGCTCGGCGGCGGGGTTGACCCGGGCCGATCCGTGGGCGGCGTGTCGTCCGGGCGGTCCGCGGCCGATGGCGGCGGGTAGCTCGGCTCCCCACTCGACGGATAACCCGGCTCACCGGATGCCTGCGGGTAACCGGGCTGACCCGACGCCTGCGGGTAACCGGGCTGACCTGGCGCCTGCGGGTGGCCCGGGTAGCTGGCGCCCGGGGTGGGCGGCTCCCAGCCCGCGGTGGGCTTGCGGAAGAACGGGTTCGCCTTCGGCAGCGCCAGCAGGACCAGCGCCGTGATCAGCGCGATCAGGCTGAGCACACCGAGCAGGAGGCTGACCGGCGTGACCCAGGAGGGCAGAGCCTCCTCCAGACGGCGCTGGATCTCCTCCGGGCTCGGCGCGTCGCCGGTGGTCCCGCCACCGGTGTTGAAACCGCCGGCCGCGTTGCTGAGCAGACCACCGCCCACGCAGCAGACCATGATGCCGCCGACGATCCAGGTGGTGATCCGGGCGCCGTTGCGGCCCTGGTTGTTGAACAGGGCCAGCACGCCCAGCACGACCGCGAGCAGCAGCAGGACGATGCTCCCGCCGATGCCGATGACGGCGAAGACGTCGGCCACCTGGTCACCGTCGGTGGCGCTGCCCGCGTACGCCTCGCGGAGCGCGTCCCGCGTCTTGCTGAAGGTGCTGAGCGTGATGATCAGACTGATTACCTGGAGCGCCAGGAACAGGAAGAGCAGGTAACTGGAAATCGACACAATGGATGGCCGCTGACGGGCCGGCGTGCTCTGGGAATCGACCACGATTCTCCTTCCCTAGATCGCGCCCACCGTATCGACAACCGGCCAGTTCGGCATGCCGTGACGAGCCCGGCGCGTCCTCCCGGGCCGGCTCGGCGGGCCTCAGGCCCGGGGCGGGCGGATCGTCAGGTCGGCGGGGTCGAGCTGGTCACCGCGGGCGACCCGCCAACCCTCTTCGCCGTACGCCTCGAAGGACAGCCGCGCGGTGCCACCGGACTGGTAGTCGTGGTAGCGCATCGTCCCGGTCGACGGCAACTCGGTCTCTCCGGTCGCGGTGTAACGCGCCTGTCCGGTCTCGGCCCAGGTGTAGCGCCGCCTGCCGAGTTCGATGGTCGGGGCGCCCGGGGTGACGGTGGCGCCCGGCTCCGGGGTCCAGAAGACCAGCTCGAGTTCGGGGCCGTCCTCCACGGAGAGCCGGTGGCGGGTGCCGGAGTCGTCGTCGAGGAGGTGCTGCACCCAACTCCAGTCGCCCTCGACCAGGCGGATCGTGGCACTCACCGCGTACTCCCGCTCGCGGATCCGCACGCTGTCACCCGGAGCCAGCCGGCGGAGCGGGCCACCGTGCGGCGGCTCCGCCGGCTGGCCGGGAGGCCCGCCCGTCGGCCGTCGGCGGGCCCGCACGACGACCACGACCACCGCTAGTACGGCAACAGCCGCCACCAGGCACGTCACCAGCGCGTCCACGCGACCACCTCCCCAGGTACGTCGGCGCAGACGGTAACAACCGTCGGCACCCGGAAGACCAGTGTTGTGGCCGACAGCTCAGCTAACGATTGTGGTCGGGTGCGTCCTCCGGAGGCGGCACCGGCGGTCCCGTCGGCCCTGGTGAGACGCCCGGTGCTCCCGGCGTCAGGTGCACGGCCGGGTCGGGGCAGATCAGGTAGCCGGGTGGGAGCGGCTGGTTCGGCGGCAGGAAGCCCGGCACGAGCGGAGCTGTCGGGTATCCGTAACCGGTCGGGGCGTAGGTGGGGACGGGCATCCCCCAGGCCGGCCCGGGCAGCGCCTCGTTCGCGGTACGCGGGACGAACCAGCGGTTCGCCGGCGGCAGCGCCAGTAGCAGTGACACGGCTGCGGAAAGGGCCAGAACGGTGAGCACACCCAGCCCTGCCGCGGGGAAGAGCAGGTCCTCCCAGGGATCGGTGCCGGCGTACAGCGTGTCGTAGAACGTCGAGGTCTCCCACTCTTCGTCCCAGTCCGGTGGCGGCTCGTCGCCGATCTCCGGCATCGTCAGCAGCGGCACGAGAAAACCTCCGGAACAGCACTGCCCGAAGCAGACCAGCAACTGCGCTCCGCTGGCCACGAACACCAGGATCCGCGCGACGTTGGCGCCCCGCCGGATCGGGACGGCGGTGGCCGCAAACCAGACCGCGAGCAACACCGCCGGCACGCCGAGGATCAGCGTCATCACGACGTTGCCCTGCCGCTCGCCGGTCACCTCGTCCGGGTCGGCGTCCGGCACCAGCCGTAACGCGCGGTCGATCTGGCCATCGAAGCGCACCGCCTCGGCCACCGTCAGCGCGGCCAGGCCGAGCAGCACCAGCACCACGGCCAGTTGCAGCCAGAAGGCGATGGTCACGGTGGCCGGGCGGGGCGGACGCGACGCGGTGGCGGGCGGGCTCATGGCTCGAAACGTACGGTGCGTCGTCAGCAACCGGCAGAACCGATCGGGCAGCGCCGACCGGCGAATGGATCATGCTGCGGCGAGCCGCCGACTGGCGTAGGTGCCGAGGGTTTCCCGGTCCATCACGCAGCCGACGAAGGTGGTCAACTCGCTCGGATCGTCCCGCAGCGACGTCCACGTCGCTCGGGCCGTCTCCGGGTCGATCCGCTCCAGCAGCGTGGCCGCGTACGCCCGGCCGGCGGGTGTGCCGTCGGTCAGCACCCGGTCGAGCTGGCGGCGTACCTCATCGGGGTGGTCGCTGAGGGCGGCCTCGACCCGGTGGTACGCCTCGGTCACCGGCAACAGGGTGCCCGCGATCCCCACCCCACCAAAGGCGAGCGTCTCAGCGGCCACCAACTCGTCGACGGCGGCGCCCAATTCGCGCTCCCAAGCCTTCCGCATTCCAAACATGCCTCCACCCTTTCCCCGTCCGGCCCCACTCCACCCCATTGATCACGAGGTTTGCGCCATGAGCGGACACTCTCCTGACACGGCCGCCTGGTGGTGCGGGTCAGTAGCCGCGCCACTCGGTGCGGGCGTAGTCGAGGACCCTCGGTTGGAGGAGGGTGCTGGGGGGCACGTCCAGGCGGGCGCGGTCGGCGGGAAAGGCCGCCGCCGCCCGCAGCACGTCCGGGTCGAGGAAACGCAGCCGGGGAGCATCGGCCGGCAGTTCCAGCACCGGCGGGGCGGTTCCCGCCGTGGCGAGCAGGAAACCCCAGTCGCCGAAGGACGGCACGTCGACGTGGTACGGCACTGTGGCGAAGCCGGCTTCCCGCACCGACGCGTCGATGGACCAGTAGGAGCGGGGCGCGAAGTACGGCGAGCCGGACTGCACCACCAGCCGTCCCTGCTCGGCGAGCACCGACCTGATCAGCGCGTAGAACTCGACGGTGTAGAGCTTGGCCGTGGCCGTCTCGTCCGGATCGGGCAGGTCGGCGACCACCACGTCGAAGCGCTCGGCGGCGCTACGCAGCCAGCCGAACGCGTCAGTGTTCACCACCCGTACGCGGGGGTCGTCGAGCGAGCCGCCGTTGAGCGCCCGCAGCTGCGGCACGGTGCTGGCCAGCGCCACCACCGCCGGGTCGAGGTCGACAACTGTCACCCGGCGGACGTCCGGGTACCGCAGGATCTCCCGGACGGCGAGGCCGTCGCCGGCACCGAGAACCAGTACGTCGCCACGTGGACCTCGCATCGCCGGATGCACCAGCGCCTCGTGGTAGCGGTACTCGTCCACCGAGCTGAACTGAAGATCACCGTTGAGGAACAGCCGGAGGTCGGTGTCGGCGTGGCCGACCTCCCGCACCGACCGGGTCAGCACGATCTCCTGGTAACGGGAGCGTTCGGCGTACACGACGGGGTCCCGGTAGAGCTGCTGCCGGGCGGTCACCTCGAAGTCGGCGGCGGTCACCCAGGCGTACCCCAGGCAGAGCGCGACCACGACGGAGCCGGCGCCGAGGACGAGCCGGGCCCGGAGGCTCAGCTCCCTCCGGAACACAGTGCAGACCAGGGCGAGACCGGCCACCGCGTTCACCGCGCCGACCACCAGGGCACCCTTGAGCTGGCCGAAGACGGGGATCAACAGGAACGGGAAGGCGAGCCCGCCGAGCAGCGCGCCGACGTAGTCGGCAGCGAACAGGTCGGCCACCGCGCTGCCGGCGGCCTGCTCGCGGATGCGCTGCAACATCACCATCAGCAGCGGAATCTCCGCGCCGATCAGCAGGCCCAGCACGAAGGCGGTGGCGACCAGCGCCGGGCCGTACAGGTCGAGCCAGGCGAAGGCGGCGTAGAGGCCGAGCACTGACAGGCCACCGAGCAGGGCCAGGGTCAGTTCGATCACCGCGAACGCTGCGGCGGCCCGGGGCTGCAACGGCTTCGCGAGCAGTGCGCCCACGCCCATCGCGAAGACCATCACGCCGAGCACGATCGACGCCTGCCCGACGGTGTCGCCGATCAGGTAGCTGCCGAGCGCGACGAGGGCCAGCTCGTAGACCAGCCCGCAGGCCGCGCAGACGAAGACCGCGACCAGCACCGCCGCGCGGGCCAGCCGCCAGTGCGGCCGGGCCTCGGTGACGAGGTTCTGCACGGAGGGCTCCAGGTGATGGGGTCAGGCGTCGGGCTACTTGCCGGTGCCGGGGCCGCCGCCCCGAACGCTGTTACCGCGTCCCCAACCCCAGTACGACCCGACGGTCGAGTGGTAGCGGGGGTGAGCGGTGTCCATGTCTTCGAGCAGGATCACCGAGCCTGCGGCGATCGGCAGGATCACCACCGAGTCGTCGTCGTAGCGCAGGTAGACGCCGCTGCCGTCGGCGTACCGGTCGGACGGATTCCACGCGTCGGTCAGTTCCTTGGCCACAGCGGTCGGTGACTTGGGCGAGGTGTACGCGGTCGCTTCCCGGCCGATGTCCCGGCTGGCCGCTCGCGAATACCTGTCCTGCACGTAGGCGCGCGGGGAGAAGGTGCCGTTGACGAGGGCGAAGGCCGCGACCATCGCACCGACCACGGCCGCTGCCACGCCCACCACGAACCAGCGTCGGTACGTCATCGCAGTGCCACCACCGTCTCGGTCAGGACCAGCTCGTTGGTCTGGGGGTACGCGTGCCAGGTACGCCAGCCGACCGTCCCGTGCGGCAGGTCGGCGCGCACGGCCAGCGCGGTGACCGCGTCCGGGTCGCCGGGAAAGACGCCGACCAGGGCGTACGGGTCGTCGGCCAGGTCGGCGCGGAGCCTGGCGATCCGGGTGTGCAACTCACCGTCGGCGGGGCGCAGCACGGCGGCGGTGAAGCGGTAGCCGCCCGACTCGTCGTGCAGGGTGTCGGGCAGGTGCGGCGGCCGACCCGGCAGGCAGGCGACCGTCTCGGTGAGTTCGGCCGCACCGCCGGCTTCGGCCAGCACGACCTGGTGGGACGCACCGAGCAGGCGCAGCCGTAGCCGGACGTCCCCGGGCAGCGTGAGGTCGCGGACGTGCAGCGCGGGCCGCTCCGGGCCGCCGAGTGCCAGGCTCAGGTCGGCGGCGCAGGTGTCGACGTACGGGGTGTGGAGGCTTACCAGCACCTCAGCTGGCCTCCGGCCCGGCCTGCGGGTAGACCATCACGTCGGCGCGGTGCAACTGCTCGCCCCGGGCGACCTCCCAGCCGGCCTGGCCGTACGCCTCGAAGGAGAGCCGTTCGCCGGCCTGGGCCCGGTAGTCGTGGTATCGAAGGGTGCCACTGGGGTCGAGGCCGGTGCTGCCGGTGGCCGTGAAGCGGGCCTGACCGGACTCCTCCAGGGCGTAGCGGCGGCCGGCAAAGTCGAGGGCGGACGCACCCGGGGTGATCGTGGCGGCCGGCTCGACGGTCCAGAGCACCAGCTCCAGGTCCGGGTCCTCCTCCACGGAGAGCCAGCGCTTGTCGCCCTCGGCGGTGTCCAGCAGGTGCTCGGCCCAGCTCCAGCCGCCCTCATTCAGATGCACCGAGCCCCGGACCGCGTACGACACCCGGCGGATCTCGACGATGTCGCCGGGCTTGAGCCTGCGCGGGTCGCCGCGGAGCGCGTCGCTGTCGGTGTCCCGGAACGGGTCCGCGGGTGCCGCCGGCCGGGCGGCCTTACGGCCCTTGCGCACCGCCACCAACGCCACCACGACCCCGGCGACTCCGATCAGACACCCCAACGTCGTCACCAGGTACGCCACGGGACCGTTCATGCCGACCACCTCCCCAAGTGCGTCGGCGGGAACGGTAACAACCCCGCGCACCTGGAGAAACTCATCATTGTCTGGTGATCTGGCAGCTACGGAGCGTCCCGGTGGGGCGGCGTCGGGGGGCGGAGAACGGGTCGGGCCGACCCCGCCTGCGAGGCGGGATCGACCCGGGTGCGACGGATCAGGCGGCGGTGACGGTCAACCCTTCCTTCGCATCGGCCAGGTCGACCTTGACTGTGTCGCCGTCTCGGATCGTCCCGGAGAGCAGGGCCCTGGCGAGTTGGTCTCCGATCGCGGTCTGGACCAGACGACGGAGGGGTCGCGCACCGTAGATCGGGTCGTAGCCGTGCTCGGCCAGCCAGTCCCGGGCGGCATCGGTGATCTCCAGACCCAGCCGGCGGTCGGCCAACCGCCGGCGCATCCGGTGCAACTGGATGTCGACGATGGAGCGCAGGTCGCCCCCCCGCAGCGAGGCGAAGACCACCATGTCGTCCAGCCGGTTGAGGAACTCCGGCTTGAAGTGCGACCGGACCACGGCCAGCACCCCCTCGCGGCGCTGCTCGTCGGCGAGCGTCAGGTCGCTGATCACCGACGACCCGAGGTTGGACGTGAGGATCAGGATCGCGTTACGGAAGTCCACGGTGCGGCCCTGGCCGTCGGTGAGCCGGCCGTCGTCGAGCACCTGGAGCAGCACGTCGAAGACGTCCGGGTGAGCCTTCTCCACCTCGTCCAGCAGCACCACGGAGTACGGCCGTCGGCGCACCGCCTCGGTGAGCTGACCGCCCTCGTTGTAACCGACGTAGCCGGGTGGGGCACCGACCAGGCGAGCTACCGAGTGCTTCTCGCCGTACTCGCTCATGTCGATGCGGACCATGGCGCGCTCGTCGTCGAAGAGGAACTCGGCGAGGGCCTTGGCCAGCTCGGTCTTGCCGACGCCGGTGGGGCCGAGGAAGAGGAAGCTGCCGGTCGGGCGGTCCGGGTCGGCGATACCGGCCCGGGCACGGCGTACCGCGTCGGAGACGGCGCCGACCGCCTCGGTCTGGCGGACCACCCGGCCGCCCAGCGACTCCTCCATCCGCAGCAGCTTGGCCGTCTCACCCTCGAGCAGGCGGCCAGCGGGGATGCCGGTCCAGGAGGCGACCACGGCGGCGATGTCGTCAGCGCCGACCTCCTCCTTCAGCATCGCGCCGTCGGCCTGGAGCTGAGCCAGCTCCTCCGCGGCCTGCTTCAGCTCGACCTTGAGGGCGGGGATCCGCCCGTAGCGCAGCTCGGCGGCGCGTTCCAGCTCGCCGTCGCGCTCGGCCCGCTCGGCCTCACCGCCGAGGCGTTCCAGCTCCTCCTTCGCCGTGGAGAGCTTGGTGATGTGGCTCTTCTCCGTCTGCCAGCGCTCGGAGAGCACTGTGAGCTGCTCGCGCTTGTCGGCCAACTCCTTGCGGAGCCGCTCCAACCGCTCGGCCGAGGCGGCGTCCGGCTCCTTGGCCAGGGCCATCTCCTCGATCTCCAGCCGGCGGACCGCCCGCTCGATCTCGTCCACCTCGACCGGACGCGAGTCGATCTCCATCCGGAGCCGGGACGCGGACTCGTCGACCAGGTCGATCGCCTTGTCCGGCAGGAACCGGTCGGTGATGTAACGGTCGGACAGCGTCGCGGCGGCCACCAGCGCTGCGTCGGTGATCCGTACGCCGTGGTGCACCTCGTAGCGCTCCTTGAGCCCACGCAGGATGCCGATGGTGTCTTCGATGGTCGGCTCACCGACCAGCACCGGCTGGAAACGGCGCTCCAGAGCCGGGTCCTTCTCGATGTGCTCGCGGTACTCGTCCAGCGTGGTGGCACCCACCATCCGCAGCTCACCACGGGCCAGCATCGGCTTGAGCATGTTGCCGGCGTCCATCGAGCCCTCGCCCTTGCCGGCGCCGACGACGGTGTGCAGCTCGTCGAGGAACGTGATGACCTGCCCGTTGGAGTTCTTGATCTCCTCCAGGACGGACTTCAGCCGCTCCTCGAACTGGCCGCGGTACTGCGCGCCGGCGACCATCGCGCCGAGGTCCAGCGAGATCAGCTTCTTGTCGCGGAGTGACTCGGGCACGTCGCCGGTGACGATCCGCTGGGCCAGGCCTTCGACGATCGCGGTCTTGCCGACGCCGGGCTCGCCGATCAGCACCGGGTTGTTCTTGGTACGCCGGGACAGCACCTGGATGACCCGACGGATCTCGGAGTCCCGGCCGATGACCGGGTCGATCTTGCCGTCGCGGGCGCTGGCGGTGAGGTCGACGCCGTACTTGGTCAGGGCCTGGTAGGTCTGCTCCGGGTCGGCGGTGGTGACCCGACGGTCCCCACCGCGCACGGTCGGGAAAGCGGCGACCAGGGCCTCCTCGGTGGCACCGACGGTCTTCAGCGCGCCGGACACCGCCCCGCCCACCCGGGCCAGGCCGGCGAGCAGGTGTTCGGTGGACGTGTACTCGTCGCCCAGCGGCCGGGCGATCTGCTCGGCGGCGCCGATGGCGTTGACGAACTCCCGAGCCAACGTCGGCTCGGCGATGCTGGAGCCGCGGGCGGCCGGCAGGTTGTCGACAGCGCGCTGGGCGGCCTGGCGCAGCTCGGTCGGGTCGGCCCCGACGGCGCGCAGCAGACCGGTGGCGGTCGAGCCGTCGGTGTCCAGGAGTGACAGGAGCAGGTGCCAGGGCTCCACCGTGGCGTGGCCACGCTGGTTGGCCAGTGCCACAGCGCCCGTGATGGTTTCGCGGCTCTTGGTGGTGAGTCTTTCGGTGTTCATGGGCTCCCCCGGATCGGCGTTGTCCACTGGGTTGGACACAACCAGAGTTGAGCGTATTCCGCTCAACCTTAGCGCGTGACGCCCATCACTCCCGGCGTCGCCACCGCCAGTCGAACTCCCCGGCCGCCGGGGCCGGGCCGGGCAGCGGGCCCTCGTCCGGCACCGACGACAGGCCTGCCACCAGGACCGCGAGCTGGCGACGGCGCAGCTGGCGGGTCCGCTCCGGATCGGGTACGCGGACCGCGGCGCACGCCTCCAACAACAACCCCAGATCGTGGACGACCGCGTCGGGGCGCAGCCGCCCGCTCGCGTGGGCCCGGTCGACCAGCGCGGCGGCCAACTCACCGGCGCGCACCGCGTCCCGACCCATCTCCTCGGTCGGGGTGAAGGTGCCGGCCAGATGGACGGTGAGCGAGTGCACGTCGGCGTCGACCACCCGGGCCAGGAAACCGGTGAACGCGGCCCAGTCGTCCGGCTCGGCGAGGGCGGCCTCGGCCTCCGCGACGTACCGGCGCAGCCCGTCGTGGCAGAGCTGGCGCAACAGGTCCTCCTTGCCCGCGTACCGCCGGTAGAGGGCGCTGATGCCGACGCCCGCGCGCTCCGCGACGGCGGCGATCGGGGCCTTCGGGTCGTCGAGGAAGACGGCGCGGGCGGCTTCGAGGATGACCTCGTCGTTGCGGGCGGCCTGGGCGCGGCGACCGCCGAGGGTCTTGCCAGACGTCGTTGACATGCGTTCAGACTAGCAGTGGAACGGATCGTTCCGCTCTGCTATCGTGATCGCAGAACGAAACATTCCGTTCCGAAGGAGTTCTGCCATGAGCGACACCGCGATCCGCCCGTTCCGCGTCGAGATCCCGCAGACCGCCCTCGACGACCTGGCCGTCCGGCTGGACCGCACCCTCTGGCCCGCCGACCTGCCCGGCGCGGGCGACTCGTACGGGCTGAGCAACGACCGGGTGCGGGCCCTCGTCGACAGGTGGCGGGGCGGGTTCGACTGGCGCGCCGTCGAGGACCGCCTGAACGCCCACCCGCAGTTCGTCACCGAGATCGACGGCGAGCGGATCCACTTCCTGCACGTCCGGTCGTCCCGGCCGGACGCCACGGCGCTGGTGCTCACCCACGGCTGGCCCGGCTCGGTGCTGGAGTACCTCGACGTGATCGCCCCGCTCACCGAGCCGACCGACCCGGACGCGCCGGCCTTCCACGTGGTCGTCCCGTCAATGCCCGGCTTCGGCTTCTCCGGCCCGACCCGCAGCGCCGGCTGGAACCGGTTCCGCATCGCCCGCGCCTGGGCCGAGCTGATGGACCGACTGGGGTACGACAGCTACGGCGCGGTCGGCAACGATGCCGGTTCGATGATCGCGCCGGAGCTGGGCCGGATCGATCCGGAGCGGGTGCTCGGCGTACACGTCACCCAGCTCTTCTCGTTCCCCTCGGGCGACCCGGCCGAGTTCGCCGGGCTCTCCGAGGCGGACCAGGCCGCGCTCGGGCACCTCCAGTGGTTCTACGAGAACAAGTTCTCCTTCAACCAGGTGCACAGTCAGCAGCCGCAAACCCTGGCGTTCGCGCTCTCCGACTCGCCGGTGGGGCTGCTCGCCTGGAACGCTCAGCTCTTCGACGAGAGCCTGGACGCCGACTTCATCCTGGCCAACGTGGCGCTCTACTGGTTCACCGGCACTGCCGCCTCGGCGATCCGGCTCTACTGGGAGGACGCACACGCCGGCGAGCCGCCGACCGAGCCGACCACCGCTCCGACGGCGCTGGCCATGTTCCCCGGCGACTTCCAGTCCATCCGCCGCTTCGCCGAGCGGGACCACGCGAACATCGTCCGGTGGACGGCGTACGACACCGACATCGACGGCCGGGGCGACGTCGGCGGCCACTACGCGGCCCACCAGGCGACCGAGGTGCTGGTCGCCGACATCCGCGAATTCTTCGCCAGCCTCCGCTGACCGCCAGCGCTTGATCGACTCGGCTTTCCGGAAGTCGGGGTGTCCGGACCACCAGGACACCGCGACATCATGAAAGCCGAGTCGATCACGGCCGATGAGCTGCGCAGGGCCTGGTCTGACCACCGGTGGCCGTCCAAGATCTGCGGATTGTTCATCAAGCGGTAGCCTTGGCTGGTGCGAGTACGTGTCGAGCAGACCGCCCTACCCGGGATCGGGGTACGTCACGATCTGGTGACGGAGTCCGGACGTCGCCTGGGCGTCGTCTCCCATCGCAATGGCCGCCGTGATCTCGTTCTCTACGATCCCGACGATCCCGATGCCTGCCAGGCGGACATTCCGCTCACCGACGACGAGGCTGAGGCTCTGGCCGACATCCTCGGCGCGTCGCTGATGCTCGGTCAGCTCTCCGGGCTCCGCGAGCAGGCCGCCGGTCTGCTCACCGAGCAGATCGCCATCACGGCCGGCTCTCCGTACGTCAACCGGAAGCTCGGCGACACCAAGGCGCGTACCCGCACCAGCGCCTCCATCGTGGCGGTGCTGCGCGAAGGCGAAGTGATCGTCTCGCCACTCCCCTCCTTCCGCTTCGCAGCCGGCGACGTGGTGGTCGTCGTCGGGACCCGCAGAGGTCTCGACGGTGTGTCCGCCATCCTCGCCGACAGTGACCCGGACGGCTGAGGCGGATGCACGATTTCACCACGCTGCTCATCGAAGTCGGTGCGCTGCTGTTGCTGCTTGGCCTCCTCGGCCGGCTGAGCCGGCGCTTCGGCCTCTCGCCCATTCCCCTCTACCTGCTCGCCGGGCTCGCGTTCGGGCACGGCGGGCTACTTCCGCTCGCCGCCAGCGAGGAGTTCTTCGCGGTCGGCGCCGAGATCGGCGTCATCCTCCTGCTGGTGATGCTCGGCCTGGAGTACTCGGCCAACGAACTGGTCGGCAACCTCCGCTCGGCAGCCCCGGCCGGGCTGATCGACGGCGTGTTCAACGCCCTGCCCGGCGCGGCCTTCGCCCTGCTGCTCGGCTGGGACTGGGTCGCCGCCCTGGTGCTCGGCGGCATCACCTGGGTCTCCTCCTCCGGGGTGATCGCCAAGGTCCTCGCCGACCTGGGCCGGCTCGGTAACCGGGAAACCCCGGTGATCCTCTCGGTGCTGGTCATCGAGGACCTGGCGATGGCGCTCTACCTGCCACTCGTCACCGCCGTACTGGCCGGCACCGGCCTGCTCGGCGGCGGGATCGCGCTCACCGTCGCGGTGGGCACCGTGCTGATCGTGCTGGTGGTCGCCATCCGGTACGGCCACCTGATCTCGTCCGCGCTGTCGGCGAAGGACCCCGAGGCGCTGCTGCTCGGCGTACTCGGTCTGACGTTGCTGATCGCTGGCATCGCCGCGTCGCTCCAGGTGTCGGCGGCGGTCGGCGCGTTCCTCGTCGGCATCGCGCTCTCCGGCCCGGTGGCGCACCACGCCACCGAGTTGCTCTCGCCCCTGCGGGACCTGTTCGCCGCGGTGTTCTTCGTCTTCTTCGGCCTGACCACCAACCCGCAGGACATTCCGCCGGTGCTGCTGCCGGCGCTCGCGCTGGCCGTGATCACCATGGCGACGAAGACGGCCACCGGTTACCTCGCTGCCCGTCGGGTCGGCATCGCCGAACCCGGTCGATGGCGGACCGGCCTGGCACTCGTACCCCGAGGTGAGTTCTCCATCGTCATCGCCGGTCTCGCGGTGGCCGCCGGGAGCGTCGAGCCGCGGTTGGCAGCGCTGGCCGCGACGTACGTCCTGATCACCGTGGTGACCGGGCCGATCCTGGCCCGGCTGCCGGACTTCCCGTGGTTCAAGCGGTGGCTGCGCAACCGCGCGGCGGCGCAGCGGCGGGGGCCGGCCCCGGTCATCGACTCACCGCACTGAGGTCCACCTGAACGCCGCAGCCGCATGGGTCGCACCCTCGCGGAGGTAGAAGCGGTGCGCCTCGGTCCGGGCGAGGCCGGACTCCAGGAACACGTAGTCGGCACCGTGTTCGTGCGCCCATGCCCTGGCCACCGTCAGGAGGCTGGAGCCGACACCCCGGGAGCGCCACCCGGGGTGCACAGCGAGGTCCTCGATCGAAGCCCGACGGCCGAAGCGCACCGAGAGGATGTCCACGTAGACGCTGGCCACACCGACCAGCTGACCTTCACCCGATCGCGCCGCGAAGAGTGCGACGTCTTCGTGGGCGAGCAATTGCGCGGTCCGCTCGACGGCACGATCCCGGTCCCAATCCCCGGGACGGCCACCGGGAGGGGCGAAAAGCCACTCCAGCCCCGTGACGAACTCGGCCTCGGCGCCTCGCTCTAACTGTCGTACGTGGATGGTCATGGGGACATCATCGGCTGCGTCATCGATGCAACCGACCCGCCCATGCCAACGGTTGCGGAATTGCTCCTCGCGGGTACTACCGCAGCACCCGACGGCGGGTTACCGTTTCGCCCCAGCAGCCAGGGTCCGCAGGCAGCGTTGCCAAACGCGGGCGAGAGCGGAAGGTCAGCCGGTGAGCGTGCAGGAGTCGACGTTCCACGGCTTTGCCAACCCCGTCGATCCGACTCCGGCGGAGTTGCGAGCTTGGGCGTACAAGCCCGATTCAGTGCCGTTGGCGTCGATGCCACCGGACTGGGACCTGCTGGTCTCCGGCGACCGGCTGGTGTTGACACTCTTCGAGTTAGCGATGGATTCAACCTGCCCGGCCCGGCGGTTCGCGCTGCACTGCCTCTACATCTACGCGGCCGACGGCATCCGGACGAACTTCCGCGCCCATCCCAAGCGCCGCTTCCGCAAGCTCGTCGAACAGGCCGAGCGTGACGGCGACGAGCTGATGAAGGTCTGGGCGCACAACGGCCGGGTGCTGTTGGCTCGACCGGACCTCTTCGTATATCGAGACTGGTGCGAGGGCGGCCTGGTCCGCGAGAACCGCCGCCTCGGCTGAACTGCCGGCTTCGCTCCGTTCCTCTCGCCGATCTTGCACTTTCTGTTCCGACCTATTGCGCGAAGCTAGACATTCCGTCATCCCAAACTGCAAGATCGCGGAATTGCGCGCGGGGTGCGGGGTGCGGGGCGCGGTGCGTGGCGTGCTTACGGGCCGGGACCCCCCGTGGGTCCCGGCCCGTACGTTGGTTACCGGTCAGTCCTGCTTGCGTTCCGTTTCGGCTTGGCCCCGCTCGCCGGTGTGGTCGCCGTTTTCGGCGAACCGGCCCCCGATGACCCGGTCCCGGTAGGTCCCCTCGGTCACCTTGTCGAACTTCTTGCGGACGGTTTCGGCCAGGTTCTCCAACCGGTCCTCGGTCTGCTGGGCCACCTTCTTCGCCTGTTCCGCCATCGCTCCCCCTCGCCATGCCGGTAGGTCCAGATTAAGCCGATTGGACCCTTATCGACAGGCTAACCGAAGCGGCCCGGACCGCGCCGGGAATCCGGCGCGGTCCGGGCCGAGAAGAAAGATCCGGGTGAGCGGCAGCTCAGCGATCGGGCGTACGGCGGGGGCGCCACACCACCAGGGCGGTGGACGTGCGGTTCGTCGGCACCAGATCCCGGCCCGGGAAGCGGGCCAGCGACTCCAGCTCCGCCACCCGGCGGTACGCGGCGTCCAGCTCCGCCTCCAGCCGGGCCACCCGCTGCTGCGCCTGCTCCAGCAGCCGCTCCAGCCCGATGATCCGCTTGACGCCGGCCAGGTTGATCCCGTCGTCCTGACTGAGCCGCTGCACCTCGCGCAACAGCACGACGTCGCGGACGCTGTAGCGACGCCCGCCACCAGCGGCTCGGCCGGGCTGCACGAGCCCCAGTCGGTCGTACTGGCGCAGGGTCTGCGGATGCATCCCCGCCATCCGAGCCGCCACCGAGATCATCAACACCTTGGCCTCGTAGGCAGGGTCGCCCGAACCGAGGAACTCGCCCGACATCCCGCTCACCTCCGCGTCCGTTCCACCGGACTAACTGACTCGACGCACCCGCGCGTCGAGATGTTCCCGGGCCGCCGGCGGGGTCTGCTCGGCGAACGACTCCAGCGCCGTGCGCGCCTCGTCGGACAACCGGGCCGGCACCACCACGTCCAGCGTGACCAGCAGGTCACCGGCCTGCCCGTCGCGGCGGACCACACCCTTGCCCCGGGCCCGCAGCACCCGACCGCTCGGCGTCCCCGGCGGCACCCGCAGGGTCACCGCCCCGTCGAGCGTGGGCACCCGCAGGTCCGTGCCGAGCACGGCCTCCGCGAACGTGACCGGCACGGTCAGCGTCAGGTCGTCCCCGGTACGCCCGAACAGCTCGTCCGGCCGAACCTTGACCTGCACGAAGAGGTCACCAGCCGGGCCACCGCGCTCGCCCGGCTCACCGCGCCCGGCCAGCCGGATGCGTTGACCGTCGGCCACACCGGCGGGGAAGCGCACGTTCATGGTGCGGGTCTTTGTGACACCGCCGCTGCCGTGGCACTCCGGGCACTTCTCCTCGACCACCGTGCCGACGCCCTGGCAGTTGCGGCACGGCTCGGAGAAGCTGAACGACCCCTGGTCGCGGGTGGTCACGCCGGCACCATGACAGACCGGGCAGGTACGCGGCTGGGTGCCGGGTTTCGCCCCGTTGCCGTGGCAGGTGTCGCAGACTCCCGGCGCGCGCAACGTCAGGGGCAGCGTCACCCCGCGCACGGCGTCGCCGAAGTCCAGCGCCACCTCGGTCTCCACGTTCCGACCACGGGCCGGACCGCGTGGCGCGGCCTGCCCACCGGCCTGACCTCCGCTGAAGATCGAGCTGAACAGGTCCTGGAAGCCGGCGCCACCGAAGCGACGATCGGCGCCGCCTCCGCCGCCACCGAACATGTCGGAGACGTCGAACGGCATGCCGCCCGGCTGACCCCCACCCCTGGCGTTGCGCCGGAACGCGCCCGAGCCGAAGAGGGAACGCATCTCGTCGTACTCGCGACGGCGGCCGCTGTCCGACAGCACGTTGTACGCCTCGGACGCGGCCTTGAATCGATCCTCGGCCTTCGGGTCGCCCGGGTTGTGGTCCGGGTGCGACTCCCGGGCCACCTTGCGGTACGCCTTCTTGATGTCATCCGCGGAGGCGGCCTTGTCCACGCCGAGCACGGCGTAGAAGTCCTTCTCGATCCAGTCCTTCGAACTCACCGGTCCACCTCCTTCCGACCCTGGTGGCCCGGCCGTCCCACCCACCGCTGGGCGGTGGGTGGGACGGCCTGCTCACTGTCTGGCACTATTCCGGATCCGCGACCGCTACCAGCGCGGGGCGCAGCAGCCGCTCACCGAGCTGGTAGCCGCGTCGCATGACCTGTACGCAGGTCGGCTCGCTGACGTCGGCCGACGTCTGGTGCGCGACCGCCTCGTGCCGGGTCGGATCGAACGGGTCGCCCTGCTCGCCGAAGGCGTTCAGGCCGAACTTGCCCAGCGCGGTGGTGAGCTGTTCCGCCACCGTGCCGAACGGCCCGACCAGGTCGCCGTGTTCCCGGGCCCGGTCCAGGTCGTCCAGGATCGGCAGCAGCGCGGCCAGCACCGAGCCGGTCGCCTGCTCCTGCACGAGGCTGCGGTCCCGGTCGACCCGCTTGCGGTAGTTGGCGTACTCCGCCGACACCCGCTGGAGATCCCTGGTCCGCTCGTCCAGCTCGGCCCGTAGTGCCTCCAGCTCGGCGCCGAGCGAGGTGCCCGCACGGCCACCGTCCACCGGCTGCGCCGGGGCGTCCACCACCGCCGGACCGGACGGCTCCGGCCCGTCGGTGGAGTTGACCTCGACCTCGATCTCATCGACCACGACCTCGGCGTCCTCGACCAGACCCTCGGCCGGCACACCGGTCTCCGCGTCCGCGGCGGTCCCCTCCGGCTCGGCGGTGTCGACGAGCTTACGGTTGTTGCGGATGACGACCCGCTCCCCGTCGCCGGTCGGCTCCGTGGTCGCGGAGCCACCCGGCGTCGACCCGGTGTCGCCCGGGTCGGCGGCTCGTGGCTTCTGCGTCATGCGGCTACCTCATCCCCTTCGCGGTGGAAACGTGTCGGAGGCCGACGGTCACTTCTTGCCGTCCTCGTCCACGATTTCCGCGTCGACCACGTCGTCGGCGCCGCCGGCCTGCGGGCCGGTCGCGCCGGTCGCGCCGGTCGCACCCGGGCCGGGCTCGCCACCCGGCTGCTGACCCTGCTCGGCCTGAGACGAGTAGAGCAGCGAACCGGCCTGCTGGGAGACCTGAGCCAGCTTCTCGTGCGCCGACTTGATCTTCTCGATGTCCTGACCGCCGAGGGCGCCACGCAGCTCGCCGAGCGCCTCGTTGAGCTGCTCGCGGTTCTCAGCGGGCAGCTTGTCGCCGCTCTCGGCGAGGAACTTCTCGGTCTGCCACTGGAGCGCCTCGGCCACGTTGCGGGTCTCGGCGTCGTCGCGGCGACGCTTGTCCTCCTCCGCGTGCTCCTCGGCGTCCCGGCGCATCCGCTCGATGTCGTCCTTCGGCAGCGAGGAGCCACCGGTGATCGTCATCTTCTGTTCCTTGCCGGTGCCCAGGTCCTTGGCGTGCACGTTGACGATGCCGTTGGCGTCGATGTCGAACGCGACCTCGATCTGCGGCACGCCGCGCGGCGCCGGCGGAAGGCCGGTCAGCTCGAAGGTGCCGAGCTTCTTGTTGTACGCCGCGATCTCCCGCTCACCCTGGAACACCTGGATCAGCACCGACGGCTGGTTGTCGTCGGCCGTGGTGAAGACCTCGGAACGCTTGGTCGGGATGGTGGTGTTGCGCTCGATCAGCTTGGTGAAGATGCCGCCCTTGGTCTCGATGCCCAGGCTCAGCGGGGTCACGTCGAGCAGCAGGACGTCCTTGACCTCACCCTTGAGCACGCCGGCCTGGAGGGCGGCGCCGACGGCGACCACCTCGTCCGGGTTGACGCCCTTGTTGGGGTCACGGCCGGTGAGCTGCTTGACCAGGTCGGTCACGGCGGGCATCCGGGTCGAACCACCGACCAGGATGACGTGCTCGACGTCGGAGATCTTGATCCCGGCGTCCTTCACGGCCTGCTCGAACGGGCCCTTGCAGCGGTCCAGCAGGTCCTGCGTCATCCGCTGGAACTCGGCACGGCTCAGCGTCACGTCGAGGTGCAGCGGGCCGGCCGCGCCGGCGGTGATGTACGGCAGGTTGATGTTGGTGGTGGTGGCGGCGGACAGCTCGATCTTTGCCTTCTCGGCTGCCTCGCGGAGCCGCTGGAGGGCCATCTTGTCCTGCGAGAGGTCGATGCCGTGCTCACCACGGAACGTCTTGACCAGGTGGTCGATGATCCGCTGGTCCCAGTCGTCGCCACCGAGCTGGTTGTCACCGCTCGTCGACTTGACCTCGACGACGCCCTCGGCCAGCTCCAGCAGCGACACGTCGAAGGTGCCGCCTCCGAGGTCGAAGACCAGGACGGTCTGCTCCTTGGAGCCCTTGTCCAGCCCGTACGCAAGGGCGGCGGCCGTCGGCTCGTTGACGATCCGCAGCACGTTGAAGCCGGCGATCTCACCGGCCTCCTTCGTCGCCTGGCGCTGGCTGTCGTTGAAGTAGGCCGGAACGGTGATCACCGCGTCGGTGATCTGCTCGCCCAGGTACGCCTCGGCGTCCCGCTTGAGCTTCATCAGCGTCCGGGCCGAGATCTCCTGCGGGGTGTACTTCTTGCCGTCGATGTCGACGGACCAGTTCGTGCCGACCTCGCGCTTGACGGACCTGATCGTCCGGTCCGGGTTGGTCACCGCTTGGCGCTTGGCGACCTCACCGACGAGCACCTCGCCGTTACGGGCGAACGCGACGATCGAAGGAGTCGTCCGCGAACCCTCAGCGTTGGCGATGACGGTGGGCTCACCGCCCTCGAGAACGCTGACGCAGGAGTTCGTCGTGCCGAGGTCGATACCGACCGCACGTGCCATCTTCGCTTCCTCGCTTCATAAGGTTGTGCAGGTGACGGGCATCGCCCGTGGGCTGCTGGCGAGCACCGCCCGCAGCGGGCCCCACCACAAGTTGAGTGAACTTGACTCAATAGTGCCACGCGTTGGCCAATCGTCAAGGTGACTTGAGTCAACCCGACGCAACCCAGCCGTTATTACCGTCCGGTTGTCTTCCCTTGCATCGGTCGGGCACGCTTTAGCGGTGACGACGCACGGCGATCCCGCCACCCGTTCCGGTGCGCCCGCCGTCGCAGCCCGCACCGACCCGCCGGCCGCCGCGGAGGAGCTCCCCGCCACCACCGGGGACGACAGCCTCCCCGGCGCACTGTCGGGCCTCCGGGAGGCGATCGGCGCGACCCGTTATCCCCTCGCGCTGCCCTCCGCCGGCCCCGCCCGGCACACCGCCACCGCACTCACCGACCAACTCGACGACTACCTCCTGCCCCGGCTCGCCCGGCTGGACGCCCCACTGCTCGTGGTGGTCGGCGGCTCCACCGGCGCGGGCAAGTCGACCCTGGTCAACAGCCTGGTCAAGGCCCGGGTCAGCGCCGCCGGCGTGCTCCGGCCGACCACCCGCTCCCCGGTGCTGGTCTGCAACCCGTCCGACGCGGCCTGGTTTCGGCAGGGAGAGCTCCTGCCCGGTCTGACCCGCACCACCGAGCCGAGCGACGATCCGCGCGCCCTGCACCTCGTCACCGCCCCGGCCCTGCCCGCCGGGCTGGCCTTCCTCGACGCGCCCGACATCGACTCGGTCGTCGACGCCAACCGGGCACTCGCCACCCAACTGCTGGCCGCCGCCGACCTGTGGCTCTTCGTCACCACCGCCGCCCGGTACGCGGACGCGGTGCCCTGGGAGCTGCTGCGCAGCGCCCGGGCGCGCGGCGCCGTGATCGCCATGGTGCTGGACCGGGTGCCCGCCGAGGCCACCGACGAGATCGCCGCGCACCTGACCGAGATGCTCGCCGAGCAGGATCTCGGCCGGGCGCCGCTGTTCGTGCTGCCCGAAACCTGGGTCGACGGTCAGGGGCTGCTGCCCGAGGGAGTCACCGCCCCCCTTGCCGACTGGTTCGCCCGGTTGGCCGCCGACGCGGACGCGCGGGCGGCGGTGGTCCGCCAGACCCTCGACGGGGCGCTGGCCGCGCTCCACCCCGCCGTGGAGGATCTGGCCGACGCCGCCGACGAGCAGCTCGCCGCCGCCGACGGGCTGGACGAACGGGTCCGCGCCGCGTACCGGGGCGCCGAGCGCACCGTCGAGCAGGGGCTCCAGGACGGCCGGCTGCTCCGGGGTGAGGTGCTCGCCCGCTGGCAGGAGTTCGTCGGCACCGGCGAGCTGTTCCGCACGCTGGAGGCACGGATCGGCCGCCTCCGGGACCGGGTCGTGGCCGCCGTCACCGGTCGGCCGGCGCCCGCCGTCGAGCTGCGCAACGCCATCGAGTCCCAACTGGTGACGCTGCTGCGCGGGGTGGCCTCGGAGGCTGCCGAGTCCGCGTACACCGGGTGGAAGGCACAGCCGGCCGGCACCGGGCTGCTCGACCCGGCGCTCGCCCACCCGAGCGACGACCTACCCGAACGCGCCGAGCGCATGGTCCGGGACTGGCAGCGCGGCGTGCTGGAACTGGTCCGGGTCGAGGGCGGTGACAAGCGGTTCGTGGCCCGCACCGCCGCGTACGCGGTGAACGCCACCGGGCTGGCCGTGATGATCGCCGTCTTCGCCTCCACCGCGTTCATCCCGACCGGGCTGGAACTGGCCACCGGTGCCGGCACCACTGTCGCGGCGCAGGCAGTCCTCCAGGCGATCTTCGGCGACCAGGCGGTGCGTACCCTCGCCGCGAAGGCCCGCACCGACCTGCTGGCCCGGGTGCGGACGCTGCTCGACGCGGAGGCCGACCGCTTCCTGAGCCGCACCGCCGATGCCCGCCCCGCCGCGGACGCCGGCGACGGGCTGCGCCGGGCCGCCGGCCGGGTCGAGCTGGCCCGGCACCGCAGCGGCCTGTCCGCCGCCGACGAGGAGGGCTCCCGGTGAGCAACATCGCCGGCCGGGTACGCGAGGTGTTCCGCGGGGACCAGCGGGTCGACGCCGACGCCTTGATCGCCCGCCTGGACGCGGTACGCCGGTTCCTGACCGCCGTGGACGGTCTGCTGCCGGACGCCGACCTGGTGCCCGCGCACACCCTTGTCGAGCGGGCCGGCACCCGGCTCGCGCTGTCCCGGGACCACACGGTGGTCGCCCTTGCCGGTGCCACGGGCAGCGGCAAGTCAAGCCTCTTCAACGCGTTGGCCCAACTGGAACTCTCGCCGGTCGGGGTGCGCCGGCCGACCACCGGCGTCACCCACGCCTGCGTGTGGGGGCCGCTGGAGGGCGCCAACCATCTGCTCGACTGGATCGGCGTGCTGCCCCGACACCGCTTCGTCCGGGAGAGCGCCCTGGACGCGGACGACGAGACGGCCCTGCACGGGCTGATCCTGCTCGACCTGCCCGACTTCGACTCGGTGCAGCGATCGCACCGGCTCGAGGTGGACCGACTCCTGGGCCTGGTCGACCAGGTGGTCTGGGTGGTCGACCCACAGAAGTACGCCGACCGGGTCATCCACGACAGCTACCTGCGCGAGTTCCACAGGCACCGGGAAGTCACCCTGGTCGTGCTCAACCAGGCCGACCGGCTGCCCCCGGCCGAGGTGCCCCGGGTCCTGGACGACCTGCGTCGGCTGCTCGACACGGACGGGCTGACCGGGGTGCCCCTGCTTGCCACCACCGCCATCGATCCGGCCGGAATGGTCGGGCTGCGCAACGCGCTGGAGCGCACGGTCGCCGAGCGGCAGGCCGCGTTGCGCCGGCTCGCGGGTGACGTGGACACGGTCGTCGCCGGCCTGGACGAGCTGGTCGGTTCGGCCCGGCCGGCGGGCGGGCCGGACGACACCTCCGTCAACGGGCTGAACCGGGCTCTGGCCGGGGCCGCCGGGGTGCCGGCGGTGACCGAGGCCGTGGAGCGGGCGTACCGGCACCGGGCCGGCGCGGCCACCGGTTGGCCCGTGGTCCGGGGCTGGCGGCGGTTGCGGCCCGACCCGCTGCGTCGGCTGCACCTGCCCGGCCCGACCGGTGACCAGGCCGACCCGGCGGAGAGCCTGGTGGCGGCCACCTCGGTACCGGACCCGACGGCCGCCCAGCGTTCGGCGCTCGGCCTCGCCATCCGCGCGGTGGCCGACCGGGCCGCCGCCGACCTGCCCGCGGCCTGGCCCGGCGCGGTGACCTCCGCCGCCCGGTCCCGCCTCGGCGACCTGCCGGACGCCCTGGATCGCACGATCGCCGGCACCGACCTCGGCCTCGACCGTCGCCCACTGTGGTGGCGGCTCGTCGGCGGTGTGCAGTGGTTGGTCACCCTCGCCGCCGTGGTCGGGCTGGGCTGGCTGGTGCTCGGCTACGCGCTGCGGGCGCTCGGCCTGCCCGCGCTGGACAACCCGATGGTCGGCCAGGTGCCGCTGCCGACCGTCCTGCTGCTCGGCGGCCTGCTGGCCGGGCTGCTGGTGGCGGCGCTGACCCGGCCGGTGGTGCGCCTGGCCGCCCGGCGCGCCCGGGCCCGCGCCGACCAGCGGCTGACGGCGCGGGTCGCCCAGGTGGGCGACGAGTACGTACTGACACCCGTACGGACCGTGCTCGGCTCGTACGCCCAGGCACGCGACGCGCTGCGGGACGCCGCACGCCGCTGACGTTCCGCACGGCTCGCTACCGCTCTGCGTACGCCCCGGGCGGCGTAGGGTCGGAGCATGGCCACGCCTCAGACCCCCTACGACGCGGTGCTGCACGCCGCACGCGACGTGACCAAGCTGGAGTCCGCCCTCGACGCCGAGATGCTCGGCAGCGCCCTGCTGGGCAGTGTCTACGCGATCGCGGAGACCGACCGCGACGCCGCCGTACGGGAGTTCGTCACCGGCTTCCTCGCCGCCACCGCCCGCCGCAGGGTCGCGGCGGCGACCACCATCCGGCAGGTCTTCGCCACCCTCGTTCCGACCGCCGTGGGTGCCGATCGGGTGCGCCCGGGCAGCCAGGCGCCCACCTGGACGTCCCAGCTCGGCCGGGTGCACCTCACCGGCACCTGGGCGTACGGCGACGTGTACGGCGACCAGACCTCCTACCTCGCGACCTTCGCCTACGATGACGAGTCCGGCGGCTCGGAGCACGCGCTGGTGGCCCTGGTGGACCACAACATCGGGATCACCAAGGACATCTTCGTGGGCGGGCCGGCCGAACGGATCCTGGACCAGGTCCGGCAGATGTGCGCCGACGACGAGCTGACCTGGTTCCGTACCGAAGATCCAGCCCGGTTCCGGGGCGAGGTGGCTCGCCATCTGGCGGTCACCGACGACCTGGGCGAGTTGCCCGGCGAAGGGTCGCTCGCCACCGACCGGGCGTTGGTCGGGGCCCGGCTGGCGGTGCTGCCCACCGCTGCCGACCCGACCGGTCCGGCGGAGGTCGAGCCGCTCTCCGCGGCCGAGCGCACCGACCTGGTCCGGCGGTTCCTCGCCGCGCCGGAGGCCGCCCGCTTCGGGCTGGATGCCGTCGACGGCCCGGAGTTGGCCTCGCTGCACTTCTGCCTGAGCCTGCTGCTGGACCACTCGGCGAGCTTCCCGGACGCCGATCCGATGCGCTGGAGTCCGGCGGTGTCCGGGCTCTTCCTGCTGGACTGGGTGCACCGCCGGGCCGTGCTGGACATGGACGACGCGGCGATGCTCCCCCGGGTGCTGCGGGCCTGGGCGCGGTACGCGTCGCGCCAGCGCGGGCTGCCCGAGGCGGCGACGACGCGCACCGACGAGGCGATCGAGGAGATGGTGCCGGAGTTCGCCCGCCTCTACTCGACCGGTGAGCGGCGCAGCGCGGCCACCGCCGCGGTGGCGCAGCTGATGGCCGACGGGGTGGACCCGGACGACCCGGCCGCGCTGGACGCGTGGATCGAGGCGAACCGCCACCGCCTCGCCGACGACGGCGCCTGACGGCGTCTGAGGGTGGGCGGCTACGCGCCGCTCGCCCTCGGCCCGGCCGGCATCGCCCTCCTGGCCCGGCCAGCGCAGCCCCCTGTGGGTCGAGCCAGCGCAGCGGGTCCTGGGCCCAGGCAGCGCCGCAGGTTTCGGGTCGGGCTAGCGCAGCGAACCGAAGATCACCGCGGCGATCAGGGCGCCGAGCGCACCTCCGGCCAGCACCTGTGCCAGCGTGTGGTCCTTCAGCCGTACCCGGGACCAGCCGACCACCGCCAGCAGCGGTGCGGCGACGACCAGCCGGGTCCCGAAGGTCAGCATCAGGATGACCAGCGTCCCGGCGGCCACCGCCGAGTGGATCGACATCTTCCACCAGTGGCTGACCGACACGGCGACGACGAGGCCGACGAGGCCGGACACCGCCAGTGCCAGCAGCGGGCGGGGCGCGCCGAGCACGGCGAGCAGGGCGAGCCCCGCCGCGACCGAACCGAGGCCGACCAGCAGCGGCGCCCGGCGCTGCTCCCGGCGGCCGACGTGGTGGTCGGTGAGCCGGCCCCGGCGTACCCCGCCGACGATGTAGGCGAACGGAATGCCGGTGACGAAGAGAGTGGCGAGCAGACCCCAGACGAGGCCCTGACCGGGGCGGCTGGCGCTGCGCCAGCTCACCGTGATGATCAGCAGCGACACGAGTACCGCCGGGGCGGTCACCTCGGTGACCAGCCGGGCGATCCGGAGCCCCGGGCCGGGCCGGGTGGTGACCGGGCGGGGTTCCGCACCGCCGCCCACGCCACCCCCTCCGGTACGCGCCTACCGCCGAGCGCCGTCGCCGTCGCCGGACGGGTCGCGCCTGATCGTCACCGTACCGTCGGCGGGACCGCAGGGTAGGTCGGTCCGGCCAGTGGCGCCGGGCTGACGCTGGGCGTCGGGGCGACGGCCGACGGCGACGGGATCACCGGGCCGGGTCGGCGGGTCGGTACCGCGGGCGGCGTGGGTGTGGGGGCTGGGACGGACCGGGTGCTGGTCGGCACGGCGGTCGCTGTCGCGTCGTCGGTCGGCGTGGGCGTCGGGTCCACCGTCAGGGTCGGGGTCGGATCGGGATCGGCCGAGCTGGAAGGGCCCGGCGAGTCGGTGGGGTCTGGCGGATCGGTCGGTTCCGGGCCCGGCGAGTCGGTCGGGTCTGGCGGATCGGTCGGTTCCGGTGGATCGGTCGGGTCCGGGTCGGTCGGCGGTGGCGGAGCGACGGGCGGGGGTACCGGCGGCGAGATGCTCCGCGTGGGTCTCGGTGCCACCGGCGGGGCGGTCGTCCACCGGGCGGGCCCGGGATCGGCAGCGGCGGGCCCTCCCCGCGCGTGCGACGGCGCGGCCGGCAGCCAGCCGCTGGTCGGGCCGACGCTGGGTGTGCCGAGCGGGGGAAGCGCCGGTTGGCTGGTCATCGGCATGGGGATCACCACCGGCCCGACGGACGGGGTCGGCATGAACGGGATGCCGCTGTCCGGTAGGGCGCTGCTGCCCGGGGTGGCCGAGCCCGCGCTGATCGCGGCGAGGATGGGCATCGACGCCGTGCCGGCCAGCAGCGCGACGGTAAGCAGGTAACCGCGGGAGGTGCCACCGGCGCCCGGGGCCCGGTGGACACCGACCACCCGGCGATAGCCGCCAGCCGACCGGTGCCGACCGAGCGCTGGTGTGCCGGGACCGTCACCTGGCTCGTACACCGCACACCCCTAGTCGTCGGCCGTCGGAGGACATGAATGGACGCCGCCGTAGGGTAGAACCCGACAAATAACCCGATAGGCGCGATCCTGCGGGAATCAGCCTCGCGCAGTCACCCTGGGTCAGCCAACCTCCACTGCGTGTCGACACGCAGTGCTGCCCGAACGGTGACGAATCGTGCCGCAACGCATGGGAAACGCCGGCCGGCATGATGGCGACAAACGGCGTCAAAGCATGGGCAGTCGGATTGCGGAGGCAGGCGTACTGTGGGCGCGCTCACCTGCTCTGCGAATATGGAGCACGACGGCAACGCAGCCGTGACCTCCGCGCACCCTCGCGGCAGGCGCGGTTGAGCGCCGGCGCTCCCGATCCGGGTTCGGCCAGACCCCGGATCACGCCGTGCGGCAACCCCCACCGGGGCTAGGCGCGGCCGCCAGGAACCGGTCCGGCAGCAGCCGGGCAGGCGCACGAGTTGCGCGGCCGGGTGACCCCCCGGTGCCGACGCAGACACGACAGGGAGACACCGATGGCAAAGGGCGACCCCGGGGGCACCACCCGCAGCAGGCGGGCTGCACCCCGCTCCAGGAAGGGCGCGGCCGGCGACCCCACGCTGGTGCAGCTACTCACCCCCGAAGGCGAGCGGATCGACAGCGCCATCGGGCCGGACGGCACCGAGTACCGCGTCGACTTCACCGACGAGGAATACCGCGGTCTCTACCGCGACCTGGTGCTGGTCCGGAAGCTGGACGCCGAGGCGACCGCTCTCCAGCGTCAGGGCGAGCTGGGCCTGTGGGCCAGCCTGCTCGGCCAGGAAGCCGCCCAGGTCGGCTCCGGGCGGGCGCTGCGTACCCAGGACATGGCCTTCCCGACCTACCGGGAGCACGGCGTCCTCTACTGCCGGGGCATCGACCCGATCATGCCGCTCGGCCTGTTCCGCGGCGTCGACCAGGGCGGCTGGGACCCGAACGAGTTCAAGTTCAACATGTACACGATCGTCATCGGGGCGCAGACCCTGCACGCGACCGGCTACGCGATGGGCATCACCATCGACGGCAAGACCGGCACCGACGACGGCGAGGCGGCGATCGCCTACTTCGGTGACGGCGCCACCAGCCAGGGCGACGTGAACGAGGCATTCGTCTGGGCCAGCGTGTTCAACGCGCCGCTGGTCTTCTTCTGCCAGAACAACCAGTACGCGATCTCCGAGCCGCTGGAGCGGCAGACCCGTGTCCCCCTCTACCAGCGGGCCGCCGGCTTCGGCTTCCCCGGCGTACGGGTGGACGGCAACGACGTGCTCGCCACGTACGCGGTCACCCGCACCGCGCTGGACAACGCCCGCCTCGGGCAGGGCCCGAGCCTGATCGAGGCGTACACCTACCGGATGGGCGCGCACACCACCTCCGACGACCCGACCCGCTACCGCATCGCCAGCGAGGTCGAGGCGTGGCAGGCCAAGGACCCGATCGCCCGGGTAAAGGCCTTCCTGGAGAAGCAGCAGATCGCCGACGCGGGCTTCTTCGCCGAGGTCGACGAGCAGGCCCGCCGCGAGTCTGTGCACCTGCGTGAGCGGGTGCTCGAGATGCCGAACCCGGAACCGGTGACGATGTTCGACAACGTCTACCCCAACGGGTCTCCGCTGCTCGACGAGCAGCGCGCGAAGTTCAGCCGCTACATGGAGTCGTTCGAGGGGAGCGCCCACTGATGGCCACGGAGACGCTCACCATCGGAAAGGCCCTCAACACCGGTCTGCGCCGCGCCCTGGAGAACGACCCCAAGGTCATCATCATGGGCGAGGACGTCGGCAAGCTCGGCGGCGTCTTCCGGATCACCGACGGTCTGCAGAAGGACTTCGGCGACCAGCGGGTGATCGACACCCCGTTGGCCGAGTCCGGCATCATCGGCACCGCTGTCGGTCTGGCCATCCGCGGCTACCGGCCGGTCTGCGAGATCCAGTTCGACGGCTTCGTCTACCCCGCGTACGACCAGATCGTGTCGCAGGTGGCGAAGATGCACTACCGCTCGGGCGGCAAGCTCAGCATCCCCATGGTGATCCGGATCCCGTTCGGCGGCGGCATCGGCGCGGTCGAGCACCACTCCGAGTCGCCGGAGGCGTATTTCGCGCACACCGCCGGCCTGAAGGTGGTGACCTGCTCCAACCCGCAGGACGCGTACGTGATGATCCAGCAGGCCATCGCCTCGGACGACCCGATCGTCTTCCTGGAGCCCAAGCGGCGCTACTGGGAGAAGGGCCAGGTCGACCTGGACGCGCCGCTGTCCGACGCGTACCCCCTGCACTCGGCCCGGGTCGTGCGGCCCGGCACCGACGTCACCGTGCTGGCTTACGGCCCGATGGTGCGGACCTGCCTGGAGGCGGCGACCGCCGCCGCCGAGGACGGCCGGGAGCTGGAGGTCATCGACCTGCGCTCGCTCTCGCCGCTGGATCTGACCGCGGCGTACGAGTCGGTGAAGCGCACCGGCCGCGTGGTCGTGGTGCACGAGGCGCCGTCCAACATCGGCCTCGGCGCCGAGTTGGCCGCCCGGATCACCGAGGAGTGCTTCTACTCCCTGGAGTCGCCAGTGCTGCGGGTGACCGGCTTCGACACCCCCTACCCGGCCGCCCGGGTGGAGGAGGAGTACCTGCCCGACCTCGATCGGGTGCTCGACGCCGTCGACCGCACCTTCGGCTGGTGAGCGACATGTCCCGGATCAAGACGTTCAACCTGCCCGACCTGGGCGAGGGGCTGACCGAGGGCGAGATCCTGGCCTGGCTGGTCAAGGTCGGCGACACCATCGAGCTGAACCAGCCGATCGTCGAGGTGGAGACGGCGAAGGCGGCCGTGGAGATCCCGGCGAAGTGGGCCGGCCAGGTCCAGGCTATCCACCACCCGGAGGGCACCACGGTCGAGGTCGGTACGCCGATCATCGCGATCGACACCGACCCGGGTGCCGGGCCGCTGGAGGCGCTGTCGACCACTGCCACGCCCAGCGGTGACCTGCCCACCCCGTCGGCGGCCTCGCTGGCGGCGGTGGAGGTGGCACCGGCCGAGGGCATGATCGAACCCGGTCTGATCGGCGGTGCGGCCCCGGGCGGGCGGACGGCGGTGCTGGTCGGCTACGGCCCGCGAACGACCGCCGCGAAGCGCCGCCCCCGCAAGAACGCGGTCCCCGCGCCCGCCGCCCCCGCTGGGGTCGATCATGGAGTTGTGGTGGGTCACAAACCGGCCCCGACTCCCACGATTCCGGCACCACAAGTCCATGATCGACGCGGCGGGGCAAGCGGGGGAGCCGTGCTGGCCAAGCCGCCGGTGCGCAAGCTCGCCAAGGATCTCGGGGTCGACCTCGGCACGTTGACCGGGTCGGGGCCGCTCGGCTCGATCACCCGGGAGGACGTGCAGCAGGCGGCGAACGGCGCGAGCGTTGTGGTTGCCGAGCCGATCGCGGCGACGACGGCGCCCAGCTTCGGCGCGGACCGGGAGCAGCGCATCCCGGTCAAGGGCGTCCGCAAGCTGACCGCCGAGAACATGTCCCGCTCGGCGTTCACCGCCCCGCACGTGACGGAGTTCCTGACCGTCGACGTGACCCGGGCGATGAAGGCACTGGACCGGCTGCGCGGCCGGCGGGAGTGGCGCGACGTACGGGTCTCGCCGCTGCTGCTGGTGGCGAAGGCGGTGCTACTGGCGGTGCAACGGCACCCGATGGTCAACTCGACCTGGGCGGGCGACGAGATCGTGGTCAAGGAGTACGTCAACCTCGGCATCGCGGCGGCCACCGAGCGCGGCCTGATCGTGCCGAACGTCAAGGACGCCGGCCGCCTCTCGCTGCGGGAGTTGGCGGACGCGCTGACCGACCTGGTGCAGACGGCGAAGTCCGGCCGCACCTCGCCGGCGGCCATGTCCGGCGGCACCCTGACCATCACCAACGTCGGCGTGTTCGGGGTGGACACCGGCACACCGATCCTGCCGCCGGGTGAGTCCGCGATCCTGGCCTTCGGCGCGGTGCGGGAGATGCCCTGGGTGCACAAGGGCAAGGTCAAGGTTCGCCAGGTCACCACGCTGGGGCTGAGCTTCGACCACCGGATCATCGACGGTGAGCTGGGTTCGAAGTTCCTGCGGGACGTCGGCGACTTCCTCACGGATCCGGAGGCGGCGCTGCTCGCCTGGACCTGATCGTCTCAGAACGCCAGCCACGGCCGGTGTGCCACGGGTTAACGCCCGGCACACCGGCCGTGTCCGCTGAGCGAAGGAACCGTCGGCCAAGCGGCCTGTTGACCTTTGATTGTTAGGCAGGTGTCTCAGCTCACCTAATAATCGATGGAATTTCGCCGGCTTCTGCTGTTGAATAGATGCATCAGGGGCTGACAACCGAATAGCTAGGGGGACCCACCAATGAGCAGCATGATCGAGCGAATCCGCAACCACCGCGACGCGACCCGCCGCGCCCGTGCCATCGAGCACGCGCTGCGCTCGGCGAACTCGCCGGCGGTTCGCGAGGAAATCCTCGTCATCGCCCAGCGTCACATGAGCTGACGCTCCACTACATTCCTCACCTCCTCCAGATCGATGGCCCACCCGGCCCACCGGGTGGGCCATCGGCGTTTCCCAGACACCACCACCGGGATTCCGCCCTGCCGCAGCGCCCGGTACGGTGGGCTTCGGTCGCCGCCCGCCGACCCGGCAGAGGCCGAGCCGACAGGAACTGCTCGACATCAACCGGCCACGGTGAGTGACGAGCAGTGCTCCTTGGACGGTTCGTGCCACCACCCGATACCGTGCGGGGAGCCGGCACAGCGGTACGCCGGTGACGCCGGCAGCCACGCCGAGGAGACCGATCGGCACCGGCGAGCCGACATGTGATGGAGGAGGCGCACCCATGACGTCCGAGGGCCCGCACCGACCCGGCCAGGAGCCGGACGAGGTGTCACCGGGCGCCGGCGGACCGGCGCCGTACGGCGACCGCCCGGCGCAGCCGGACAACGGCCAGAACGCCGCCGGCCCCGACCTGGGCTGGGCACCCCCGCCCCCGACGCGACCGAACCCGTCGGCGCCGGCATGGGCGACCCAGCCTGAGCAGCCGCCGGCCCCCGCCTGGGGTGCCGCCGCCGCGCAGCCCAACGACCCGGCGCAGCCCGCCTGGGCCGCCGGTGGTGGCGCGAGCGAGCCGCCGCAGCAGCAGCCCGGCGCATGGTCCGGCAACGACGGCGCGCCGACCCCGGCACAGCCCGAACCCTGGGCCGCGCAGCAGCAGGGCTGGACGCCCGCCGAGCAGAGCGCACCCGCACCGACCTGGACCCCGAACGCCCCCGCTGAGCAGCCGGACTGGGTGCAGGCCCAGCCAGCCGCACGGGGCGCCGCGCAGGTTCCCCCGGCCACCGCCGCCTGGCCCGCCCAGGAGGACCCGGCCAGCGGCTGGGGCGGCGCGGCGCAGGCCAACCCGCCCGCAGCCGACTGGCGGGCGACCGAATCTCCGCAATCCGACGCACCGCAGGCCGCCGGCTGGTCCGGCGGCGCCCAGCAGGAGCAGGCCACCGGCAACGGCGGCTGGCCCGCCGCCGGCGCCGCCCGCGACGACCAGCCGGTGTGGACGCCGGCGGAGCAGTCGCCACCGGCCTGGGGCCAGCCCGCCGAAGCGACCGAGCAGCCCGCCCCCGGCTGGGGTCAGGCCGCCCAGCCGAGCCAGGCCCGTGGCGCCGCCCAGGTCCCGGCCCCGGCCACGAACTGGCCCGCGCAGGACGATCCGGCCAACTCCGGCGGGTGGGCCGCGCAGCAGCAGGCGCAGCCCGCATCGTGGAACGACGGCAACGACGCGCGGCAGGACCAGCCCGCGCAGCCGGCCGCCTGGGCCGAGGCCGAGGGCCGTCCACAGCAGCCCGACTGGGTGCTCTCCCAACCGGAGCAGCCGACCGAGCGGCCGGAGCAGGCAGGGTGGACCCCGGCGGAGCCGAGCAACCTCCCCGCCCGTGCCAGCGCCAGCGTGCCCACCAGCGGCGGCGCGCCCAACTGGGCCGCCGGCCCGGACAACGCCGCCCAGGGCAACTCCGGCGGCGTGCCGGAGGCCGAGCCGTGGGCCCCCGGTGAGGTGTGGGGTCGCGCGGAGGCCGAAGCTTCCGCCCAGTCCCGTGGAGGCTGGGAGGCGGACCGCGGCGACGAGGCACCGGCCTACCAGCCCGGGCCCGCGCCGGGCATCTCGCCGGCGAACGCGGTGCCGCTGCCCCCGCAGGAGCAGCGCGTCCCGGGTGCCAGCCTGGCTGCCGTCCCGCCGTCCGACTACGCGCCCCAGGCCCAGTTCGCTCCGATCCCCGAGCAGCCCGCCTACGCCGAGCGGGAGACCCCGGACGCCGCCGCGCAGTACGGTGGCCGCCCCGAGGACGTCTCCGTGAGCGGCGCGGTGGTACCCGCCCCGCGCACCTCGCCCGAGTCCGGAGCGGGCCGCGCGGTCGTACCGGTGTCGGACGCCGAGTCGGCAGCCGGCGCGGCGGCCCGGGCCACGGCGAGCGCTTCGGTGCCGCTGGCGAGCAGGGTGATGCCCCCGACCGACCAGGCCATCCGACCGACCGGCACGGCCAACCCGCAACCCCGGGTGTACGGCCGTCCGGCACGACCGGAGCCCGAGGCCGAGCCGGAGCCGGAGGCGTTCCAGGGCGACCCGGGCGCCGACCGTCAGGGTGCTCCGGAGTGGCAGAACGACGCGCCACGACAGGCCACGCCCGACTGGCAGCACGAGGAGCAGCGGCAGATCGCTCCCGACTGGCAGAACGACGCGCAGCGGCAGCAGCCCGCACCCGACTGGCAGAACGACGCGCAGCGGCAGGCTGGGCCCGGCTGGGGCGGCGAGCCCCCGGCCGATCCGCGCTTCGACGACCGGCAGCCCGCACCGAACGCGTTCAACGAGGCGCCGCCGGCGTTCCCGCCCGGTGTGCCGTCCTTCGTCGACGCCCCGGGCAACAACAGGCCGGTGAACGGCACCCGCCCGCACTCCGGTGCCGAGCCGCCGGCGGACCCGTTCGGCGGCCCCGGGGCGTCTGCCGCCGGCACCCCGAACGGAACGGCGACCTTCGGTGCGCCGAACTTCGGCGGCCCGGGCTCCGGCGCGCCGGGCTACGGCGGGCCGACGACCGAACCGGTGCCGGGCGGCGGTTTCCCGCCGTCGTTCCCGCCACCGCCGCAGCCCACGCCGTCCTGGGGCCAGGAGGCCGGCCAGTCGGACCATGGCCGGTTCGACGCGTTCAAGCCGGACGCCGTCGACGAGCCGAAGGTGGAGCCCCCGACGCCGAAGGTACGCAACGGCCGGGTGCTGGCCGCGGTGCTGATCGCCGCGATGCTCATCCTGGCGGTGCCGCTCGGCCTGCTGCTTCTGCTCGGCAAGGTCGGCGGAAACGACACACCGGCCTTCGACCCGGCGGTCGGCACCTGCGTGAAGCAGTCCGGGCAGGCCGGCGCCTCGGCGGCGGACTGCGGCGAGGCGGGCGCGTTCACGATCGTCTCGAAGGTGGACGCCAAGGAGAAGTGCACCGACACGACGCAGCCCCACGTGGTGTTGCCGGGTGAGGGTGCCAACCGGGTGCTCTGCCTGAAGCCGGCCGCAAAGTAGCCGCACCGACGGCGGGGTCACGGGCAACCGTGGCCCCGCCGTCGTCGTACCCGCAGGTGGTACCGAATCTCGCCCCCTCCGGCCGGGCGTGGGCCGGTGGTCAGGCACGATGGGTGCATGAGCGCACGAGTACGGGCTCCCGAACTGCGCGGTCGGGGCTGGCTGAACACCGGTGGACGCGACCTCAAGCTCGCCGACCTTCGCGGCAAGATCGTCATTGCGGATTTTTGGACGTTCTGCTGCATCAACTGCCTGCACGTGCTCGATGAGCTGCGCCCGCTGGAGGAGAAGTACGGCGACGTGCTCGTCGTCATCGGCGTGCACTCGCCGAAGTTCGAGCACGAGAAGGACGCCGACGCGCTCGCCGCCGCGGTGGAGCGGTACGGGGTGCACCACCCCGTACTCGACGATCCCGAGATGGACATGTGGCAGCAGTACGCGGCCCGGGCCTGGCCGACCCTGTCGGTGATCGACCCCGAGGGTTACGTGGTGGCCACCATGGCCGGCGAGGGGCACGCCGAGGGGCTGGCCCGACTGATCGACGAGTTGATCACCACCCACGAGGCCAAGGGCACCCTGCACCGGGGGAACGGCCCGTACGTCCCGCCGCCGGCACCGGAGACGGCGCTGCGTTTCCCGGGTAAGGCGGTGCTGCTGCCCAACGGCAACCTGCTGGTCTCGGACTCGGCCCGACACTCTTTGGTCGAGGTCGACCCGGACGGCGAGACGCCGGTGCGCCGGATCGGCTCGGGCGAGCGCGGCCGGGCGGACGGCCCGGCCGCAGCGGCGACGTTCTCCGAGCCGCAGGGCGTATGCGTGCTGCCCACGCACGTCGCCGAGGTGGCCGGCTACGACCTGGTGGTGGCCGACACCGTCAACCACCTGCTGCGCGGCGTACGGCTGGAGTCCGGCGAGGTGGTCACAGTGGCCGGCAGTGGGCGGCAGTGGCGCGCTGAGGTCGACGACCACGCCCACGACGCGTTCGCCGTCGACCTCTCGTCGCCGTGGGACCTGGCCTGGTACGACGACAAGCTGATCATCGCGATGGCCGGCATCCACCAGCTCTGGTGGTTCGACCCGATCAAGCGGACCGCCGGCATGTACGCCGGCACCACAGTGGAGGCGTTGCGCGACGGCCCGCTGGCCGAGGCGTGGATGGCCCAGCCGTCCGGGCTCTCCACCTCCGCCGACGGCACCCGGCTCTGGGTGGCCGACAGCGAGACCAGCTCGATCCGGTACGTCGAGAACGGTGTGCTGGGCACCGCCGTCGGTCAGGGCCTGTTCGACTTCGGGCACGTGGACGGCCCGGCGGAGTCGGCGCTGCTCCAGCACCCGCTGGGCGTGTGCGCGCTGCCGGACGGCTCGGTGCTGATCGCGGACACGTACAACGGTGCGGTGCGCCGCTTCGACCCGGCCAGCAACCAGGTCTCCACCGTCGCCGACGGGTTGGCGGAGCCGAGCGACCTGGTGCTCACCCCGTCCGGTGAGGTGCTGGTGGTGGAGTCCGCCGCACACCGGTTGACCCGGCTCGCCCCCGGCGCCCTGTCGGCGGCGGGTGCCAGCACTGTGGACGGGCCACGGCACCGCACCGAGCGCAAGCCGACCGACGTCGCCGCCGGCGAGGTCACCCTGGACATCGTCTTCACCCCGGCGCCGGGGCAGAAGCTGGACGAGACGTACGGGCCGTCGACCCGGCTGGTGGTCTCCGCGTCCCCACCGGAACTGCTGATGGACGGTGCCGGCACGGGCACCGAGCTGTCCCGCCGGCTGGTGCTCAACGGCGAGGTCACCGCGGGGGTGCTCCAGGTGACAGCGCAGGCGGCGACCTGTGACGCGGACGTCGAGCACGCGGCGTGCCACCTGACCCGACAGGACTGGGGCGTACCGGTCCGGGTGGTCGACGGCGCCGTGACCCGGCTGCCGCTGGTGCTTCGCGGCCTGGACGCCTGACGTGATTCGGAGGGGCCCAGCTGGGCCCCTCCGGTCAGGCGAACGGGGCCAGTGTGATGTCGGCGTCGATCAGGCTGGCGCGGACGAGTTCGGCGGCGGAGACCGCGCCCGGCGTGTCGCCGTGCACGCAGATCGAGTCGACCGAGCAGGGGATGACAGTGCCGTCGACAGCCACCACGCTGCGTTCGGTGGCCATCCGCGCCGCCCGTTCGGCGATCTGCTCGGGGTCGGTGATCACCGCGCCGGGGGTGCCGCGCGGCATCAGCGCCCCGTTGGGCAGGTAGGCGCGGTCGGCGAACGCCTCGGCAACCACTGACAGGCCAGCGCCCACGGCGAGTTGGGCGAGCGTCGAACCGGGAAGGCAGAGTACGGGCAGCTCCGGGTCGTAACCGCTGACGGCGGCGACCACCGCCGCCGCCTGGGACTCGTCGGTGCTGGCCGCGTGGTAGAGCGCGCCGTGCGGCTTCAGGTAGCGGACCCGGGTGCGGAACAACCGGCAGAATGCGTCCAGCGCCCCCAACTGGTAGGTCACCTCGTCGCGTAGCTCGGCGAAGTCGTACGCGATGTGCCGCCGGCCGAAGCCGGCCAGGTCCCGGTAGCCGACCTGCGCGCCCACCGCGACCCCGCGTCGCGCTGCGCCCTCGCAGACCCGCCGCATTGTCGACGGGTCGCCGCCGTGGAAGCCGCAGGCGACGTTGGCGGAGGTCACGAGGCTCAGCAGCGCCTCGTCGTCACCGAGTCGCCAGATGCCGAATCCCTCGCCCAGATCAGCGTTGAGGTCCATGGAATCTGACGGTAGTACCTGGCCGGGCCTGCGCGAGCGGGGTCACGTCGGTGACCACCCCGATGACGGGGTATCCACCGGTGGTCGGATGGTCCGCGAGGAAGATCAGGGGTTGCCCGTCCGCCGGCACCTGCACCGCGCCGAGCACGATGCCCTCGCTGGGGAGTTCGCCGGCCACCGCACGGGGCAGCGCCGCGCCGGCGAGCCGCGCACCGACCCGGTTGCTCACCGGGCTGACGGTGTACGCGCTGCCGAAGAGCCGGTCGAACGCCGTCGGCGTGAACCAGTCCTCGCGAGGACCGGGACCCAGCGTCAGGTGCAGCTCTTCAGGCGGCGTGGGGCACACTGTCAAATCCACCGGTGCCGGGGTGCCGACCGGATCACCGAGCGGCAGCAGGTCACCATCCCGTAGCCGGGGCGGGCCGAGCCCGGAGAGGGTGTCGGTGGCCCGGCTCCCGAGCACCGGTGACACGTCGATGCCGCCCGCCACCGCCAGCCAACTCCGTACGCCCCGCCGGGCGGGACCGATCCGCAGCACCGTCCCGGCCGGCACGCTGAGCGGGCGTCCCGTGTCACCGGGCCGGACACCGGCCTGGACGGGGACCTCGGTGCCGGTGACCGCCACCGTGGCGGCCCGGGTCAACCGCACTGTGCAGCCGGTCAGGGTGATCTCCAGGCCGGCCGCGTGCTCCGGATTGCCGACCAGCCGGTTGGCCAGCCGCAGGGCACCCGGGTCGAGGGCGCCGGACCGGGGTACGCCCAGGTGCGCCCAGCCGGGCCGGCCCAGGTCCTGCACAGTGGTGAGCGCACCGGCGCGGATCACCTCGATGGCGGCCAGGCGGGTCACGCCGCCACCATCCGCACCGTGGTGCCCGGACCGAGTCGGGCCGGCGGGTCCGCGGCCACGTCGAACAGCACCAGGTCGGTCCGACCGACCAGCAGCCAGCCGCCCGGGGAGGCGCCCGGGTAGATGCCGGCGTACGGGCCCGCCAATGCGACCGAGCCGGCCGGCACCCGGGGACGGGGGGTGGCCAGCCGGGGCAGCGCCAACTCGGCGGGCAGCCCGGTCAGGTAGGGGAATCCGGGGGCGAATCCGCAGAAGGCGACCCGGAACCGCGTGCTGGTCAATTTGTGCCGCACTGCCGGCACGTCCACGCCCCAGTGTTCCGCCACCGCCGCCAGGTCCGGCCCGTCGAAGGTGACCGGCACGAACACGTCCGCCGCGTCGTCGGACCCGTCTTCGGCTGTGGCGTCGCGGAATTCGGCTGCGCCTCGGGCCCGGGCGTCATTGTCCGCTCCGGCGTCGGTTTCGATGTCGGCGCGGGCGTCGGCGTCGTCGGCGCGGGCACTGGCGTAGGCGGCGCGGGCGTGGGCGGCGTGGGTGTGGGCGGCGTGGGTGTGGGTTTGGGTGTGGGCACCAGCATGGGC